>NZ_JAGKQQ010000001.1:0-1385582 GCF_017939745.1 Gemmata palustris
ACCCTACATAAAACCATGCCCCTGTGCCCTCACGCCGCGCCGCGTGCCAGATCCCAGGGTTCGCGCGCCTGCTGCTTCGGGACCAGCCGGCTCATGGGCTGGTCCACCGCCAGCGCGGTAGCCAGTTGGTAGGCCGCGGAGTGCCCGGACACGGCGGCGCTCTTCAGCACGCCGCGCGTGAACGTGAGGGCCATCGCGTACCACCGCAGCTCGCCCGGGGCGTTCACCGGCTCCGCGCTCACGGGCAGCCGGATCGTGAGGTACACCACGCGCCCCAGGCGCACCCAGCGCACGTCGTCGCACGCGGGTTCCCCCCGGGGGCCGGGCCGCACCACGCGGTCCACGTGCCGCGCCAGAACCGTCGGCACCAGCCGCATCCAGTTCCGCGCGCCGGGCGCGTGCGCGTGTTCGGGCTCCGCGCCCAACCACTGGTAGGCCTGCCGGGGCATGAACCCCGACGCGGTGTTGCGCCCCAGGCACGAGACCCGGATGAACTCCGCGGTCGCGCGGTCGCGGTCGGTCTCGGCGTTTTCGTCCAGCCAGTCGGCGAACACCAGGCGCGGGGTGTCGTCGCCGGGCTGCTCGCGGATCGCGGTCAGGAACGCGCTGCGCTCGTTCACGGGTGTGCCCTCCCAACGCGGATTCGATCTCGGCCCGAACCGTTATTCGGTCCGGGGCTTCGGGTGCATCGGACCGCCTATTAGCAGAACGCGAATTGCGGGTTCACTTGTGAGCGGTCAAAAGTCAGAATGTTGAAGTTTGTAACGTCGTTGGCCCGCGACTTGGCAGCTCGCATTCAGTCCTGGAACGCATCTTCGAGCGCGCGGACCGCGTTCTCGAACACCGGGTCGTCCTCGGAATCGTGGCACGGGCGCTCGCGGAACGACCTGCGCTGCCCGAACCGGGGCGGCACCCAGGGCGCGGGCTCGCGCGCCGTGCAGATCGGGCAGCGCCAGATTTCTGTGTCGTTGGGGTCGACGCACAGGAGCACGCGCGGGTGGTTGCAGCGGTTACTGACGGCGCGCTGGGACACGTTGAAGTACCTCCATCATAACGGGATCGAAAAAGTGCCGGGGCCGCGGGTGAGGCTGTTACCCGCGCCCCGGCTGCGGTGGTTCGTGGTGCGTAGCTCCGGGCACTCACCGCTCACCCGCGCCTGTGGGCCGCGACTCTGGCCCTGTGCCCCGGCGCCGGGCGCGCTTCGGAAGGGATCGCGTGGGGCGAACGGCCGGCGTGAGCCGGCTGGTGAAGGCGTTGCGCGTTGTGGGCGCGGGGGCATTGGGCCTTGCACCGGCCGGCTCACACCGGCCGTTCGCCGGGTCCGTCACTCGTCGTCGAAGTCGTCGTCCCCGTCTTCGCTGATGTCCTGGCGCTCGATGATTTCGTCGCTGATGTTGTCGAGCAATTCGTCGAAGTCGTCGGCGCCCAGTTCGTCGGCCGCCTGATCGAGCAATTGGGTGATCTTGCGCTGGTACTCGTCCACGATCGGGCTCCTGGGTGTTGGGAACGGTGGGGGTGCCTGGGCGCCGGGATTGCGCGGAGGCGCGCCCGGGTGGATGTCCGCCAGGGGTTTCACCCCTGGCTACACGCGGCCGCCCCATTCGGGGCTACATTGGTGGTTTTCAGCCCCGGTAGGGGCGCGGGCTTGTAGCCAGGGGTGAAACCCCTGGCGGACTCCCCCCGGGCGCGTTACGCCGGGGCCTCGACGCGCGCCGGGGGCGCCTTGAGGAAGCGGGCCACGGCCGCGCGAGAGGTCCACCACTCGCCCCGGCGCTTCACGCCGTCGAGGTGGACCCCGCGCCGCCCCTCGATGACCCACCGGAGCATCACCACCGGCGGGGCGCCGGCCTCCGCGGTCAGCTCGGCCAGCGGGCGCAGCTCCCCGTCGGCCGCCAGGCGCAGGATCGCCCGGCCGATCTCGATGCGGCTTCTCTTCGCCACGATTGGGGGTTCCTGAAAGATCTGTGGGCGGGGCGGAACGCGCCCGTTGGAAGCGGGGGCCGTTCGGCCCCGGTGGAATGTACTCCCGCGCTTGTTTTCTGACCGCGCGTTCAGTATTACTAGAATTAGTACGCGATGGGCGCCGGCCTGTCAAGTAGAATTACTAAAACTAGTAACGAGGTGCGCGGCGTGACCGAGCGCGAACCCCTGACCGCGTCCCAGGAGAAACTGCTGGAGTTCCTGCGCGCGGAGGCGCGCGCCCGGCGCGGGGTCCCGTCGTGGCCCAAGATCGCGCGCGCGTGCGGGTGGTCCTCGACGCGCTCCGTGGGCTACACCCTGGACCAGCTCGCGCACAAGGGCTACGTGCGCCTGACGGGGGGGCAGGGGGGCATCGCCCTGGTCGGCGAGCCGGCCGGGTTCTCGCTCCCGGTGCTCGGCACGGTGGCCGCGGGGGTGCCGATCCCGCCCCCGGGCGACGGCGAGCCCGAGCACTTCGAGTTCGAGAAGGTGTTCGGGGGCGAGGACGTCTTCATGCTCCGGGTTCGAGGTGACAGTATGATCGAAGCGCTGATCGGCCCCGGCGACTTCGTGGCCGTCCGGCGCGCCCCGGACGCCGCCGACGGCGAGAAGGTGGTGGCGATGATCGACGGCGAACTCACACTGAAGGTGTTCCGCCGGCGCGCGGGCGGCGCGATCTGGCTCCAGCCGTGCAACTCGAAACTCGCCGGCATCAAGCTGGACCCGAAGAAGGACAACCGCGTGATCGGCGTGCTCGTGGGCGTGGTCCGCGCGGGGAACTGAGTGCGCGCGGGGATGAAGAGGGAAGAGCCGCGGATCAACGCAGATAACGCCGATCAAGACAAAGACGGAACAGAGGACAGAGGACAGAGGACAGAGGACAGAGGACAGAGGACAGAGGACAGAGGACAGAGGACAGAGGACAGAGGACAGAGGACAGAGGACAGAGGACAGAGGACAGAGGACAGAGGACAGAGGACGCACCGCGTTGGTTTTTGTAGCCCCGTGAGGGGCGACCGATGGTAGCCAGGGGTGGAGCGCTAGCGCAACCGCTGGAACCGATCAGAAAAAGACCGAGCCCCGTGAGGGGCGACAGGGCCAACCGAAGGCTCTGCCGCCCCTCACGGGGCTCGGTCGCATTTCGTTTAAGAGTCCCGGGGTTCGCGGGAGCCCGCCAGGGGTTGCGCTTCGCCTTCGGCTACGCTCCACCCCTGGCTACCATCGGTCGTCCCATCCGGGGCTACAAAAACCGGCCCTCTGGTTCTTGTTTTCTGTCCTCTGGTCCTTGTTTTCTGTCCTCTGACCTCTGTTTTCTGATCTCTGATCCGTGGCCGATTGCTCGCCTGCTCGGTTTACTTTTCCGGCGGGGTGAGCGGCATGCCGACGCCGACATTACCCAGGTACGGCACGGTCGCCTGGTTGATCTTGTCGTCGGTGACGTCGAGCCGGAACTTGTACCCCATGCGGCCGAAGAAGTCGCGGAAGTTGACGCTGTTCACGCCCTTCTGCTTGGCGTCGTTGATGGCTTTCGACATCGCCTCGCTCAGCTTCGTTTTGTCCTCGCGGTTCGCGTCCAGTGCCGCGTTGATCGGGAAGTACCCTTCGACAATGTACCGGGTGCGCTCGGTCACCTGACCGACCCACGCCCGCTTCTTCATGTCGAAGTACGCATCGACCGGGATGCCCATCTTGGTGAGGTCGCGAACGACGCTCTCGATGTCGTCGGTCCCGTCCCCGTTCACGTCGAAGATGCCGACGAGGGCAATGTGATCGGCCACGCCCTTGCGCCACACCGAGTTGTAGAGCAGGTCGCCCGACGTGACGCCGTCGCGGATCGGGTCGAGTTCGGAGCCGGACTGGATGCGGGCCAGTGAGAGCCGCTCGTTGACCACCTCGTAGATTTCGATCGAACCCTTCGGTACGAACGTTTCCACTGACTTGTACCCGCCCTTTCCGTCGGGCACGCGGAGCACCCGAACGCGCGACTGGCGGCCCTTCTCCGGGAAGTCGGTCGGCAGGACCGTGAACGTGAGCCCGGGGCGCACGCCGGCCGCGGACCCGAGGTTGATCTCGACCACGCCCTCTGTTCCCGGCACCTTGCGCAGGATCTTGCCCTGCGGTTCGTCGAAGGTGAAGGTTTCGCGCTCGCTCTTGGACTTTTCAGCGAAGAGCTTCTGGTTGTCGGTGGTGAGGACGTCCACTCGTTTCTGCGCCTGGAACAAATCGCGCTTGACCTTGTCGAGTTCGTCCTTGGCTTCCGTCAGCGATTTGCCCGCCGCGGCCTCGGCCTTGACGTAGTCCGCGGTGCGCTTGTCGAAGCCGGTGACGACCGCGTCGATTTTCGACTTCACCTCGGCGGGCAGTTTGTCGATTTCGGACTTGAACTGACCCGCCACGGCTTTTAACGCCTTCGCGTCCGCCGCTAGCAGCGCGACCTGCGCCCGGTAATTGTCGCGCTCCTTCGCGGCCGCGGTGTAGGCCGCGTCACCGTTCTTGAAATAGGCGACCTGGTCCATCAACCCCTGGCTCGAGGGCTTGTTCGCCTTGCCGTTGGCATCGACCTGCCAGAACGTTAATAGCTTGGTGATGCTATCGTTCAGTTTCTCCGCGGTAACGTACTCCCGCAGGGCGGCCTCGGTCATCGTCGGCAGCTTCTTATCGACGAACTCTTTGGCTTCTTTTTGCTCCCGGTCGACGCTGGTCGCCATCTTGCTCGCCATCGCGTCGTTCAGTTGCTTGATCTCGCCGGCGATCTTGTCGCCCGCTTTCGACTCGGCTTCGATTGCGGTCACGTCGTCGTCTTTGGCGGCCCCGAGGTAGATCCGGTACACGCGGGCCAGGCGCTCGGCCTCGTCCTTCGCCGTGCGGACCCCCGCCAGGTCCTTCTCCGCCGTCTTCTTGGCGTTGACATGGGTCTCCATCTCGGAGAACGAGAGGTACCACATCACACCGAACGCGATCGTCGTGAGCACGAAGAACACTAGCGCGGAGATCAACGGGACATTTGTCTCTTTCGATTTGGCCATGTGTTCCTCATGCGGTGAACGTTGTGGTGCGGGCGTGAGACCTGATGGCGCGCGGCGGGCCGCACCTTTCACTCATCTTTGAGCTTAAACCCCTTAGAAGGGGTGTCAACACGATAAGGAGCCGTAACTCGGCGCCGGGCGAAGGGATGTGCCGACGGCGCCGGTCGCGCCGCGCGTGCTCCCTGGAATTATAACGGCGCGCGACGCAACCGCGTTGGTTCGAGGCAGTGTCCGGTCGCGTGCGAGGAGAGGTGAAAGATCGCAACGTTACGTCAGGCGCGGGAGCGTTCGGGGCGAAGTCGTGCGGATAAACCATTTGCCTTGCTTTGTTCATATGTATACAATTGAGGCGTAGCAGGCGGGACTTTGGGATCTCAGAATGCAGGTGAGTCGAAGGTGCGCGGGAAATTCGCTCGGCGCGAGACGAGAATCGTGGAAATGTTAGCGATTGTCAGCCTTGATCGGAGGTCTGTTTGAGGAGTTGCAGTGGGCGGATGGCACTGAAGGGCCTGAAATGCCAGGAGTTGGTGCGATCCTCGCGCGGTGGTTCGGGTGCGTCACCTCTGGGTGGTCCAAAAATGTTAGCGTTTGTTAGCCGGCGACCCGAGTTGGTGCTCGGTGCCCTTGTTTGAAGGGCGAAGGTAGACCCATACTCTTTTTGGGATTGACGGCCGCGAGCATAATTGTCGTTGTTTTGTTTTAGCGCGTTCGGTTAAGTTGACCCAGTCGCCCTTGACCGTTTGCGGCCGCCTTCGCTACACTATCTCCACATTTGTTCCATGCGTTGCGTTCAGGTCTAGCTGTACTCGATGCGGCTCCCCGCCACAGCCGCGTGACGTTCTCCCCACAGGCTCCATTCCGATGTCGGACCCGGTTTCCGCGGGCAACCTGTATTTGTTGGACGCCCACGGACTCATCTTCCAAATGTTCTTCGGCGTCGGGCCGATGAACGCACCCGACGGGCGGCCCACCAACGCCGTGTTCGGCGTCGCGCGCTCGTTGATGAACCTCTACGACCGCGGTGCCGATTACCTCATTGCCGCACTCGACCACGCCGAGCCGACGTTCCGCGAGACCATCGACTCGAATTACAAGGCCCACCGCGACCCGCCCCCCGGCGACCTGCTCCTCCAAGAACCGCTCATTCAGCAGGTAATGGAGGCGATGCGGATTCCGTTCCTGATCGCGAAGGGCTACGAAGCCGACGACCTGATGGCGACGGTTGCGTCCGAGGCCGCCGCGCGCGGGCTGAACGTGTTCCTCTGCACGGCGGACAAGGATTGCCGACAGCTCGTCACCGACAAAGTGAAGATGCTGAACCTGCGAAAGGACTACGAAGTTCTGGACGCGGCGGGCATCATCGCGGGCTGGGGCGTTCGGCCCGATCAGGTGGTCGACTTCCAGTCGCTCGTCGGCGATTCGGTGGACAACATCCCCGGCGTGATGGGCGTGGGGCCGAAGACCGCCGCGAAGTGGCTCCAGCAGTACGGCACGCTCGACGAACTCATCGCGCACGCGGACGAAGCGCCCGGCGGCCCGAAGACGCGCCAGGCGCTCAAAGACGCCATTGCTAACGGTAACCTCGCGAAGAGCAAGCAACTCGTCACGCTCGACAAGAACGTGCCGATCGCGTTCGACTGGGAGGGGTGGCGCCGAAGGGACTGGGACGGGCAGCGGCTCCTCGAACTCTTCCACGAGTTCGGGTTCCGCGGGTTCGCCGAGCGCGTGCGCAAGACTCTGGCCGGCAGCGGGGCGAAGAAGAACGCCGAGGCGCTCGCGACCGCGGGCCTTGCGCCGGCTGTTGGCGACAACAGCGAGAGAGGTGTGCCGGGTGCGGCGCCTGCTTCGCCTAAGCCCGCAAAACAGCCAAAGGGGAAGGGCAAGAAAGTCACGCCCGGGTTGTTCGATTTGTTAATGGAAGAGGCGCCGAGCGAGAGCGCGCAATCGGCCGAAGTCGCGCCACTCATTGAGGCCGCAGTACCCACCGACACGTGGGATTACTCGGGCTACGAGGTCGTGGACACCGAGGCGCGGCTCGAGCAGTTCTGTGCGGAGTTAAAGAAACAGAAGGCGTTCGTCTTCGATCTGGAAACGACGGGCCTGGACCCGATCCACGATCCGATCGTCGGCTTCGCGTTCTGCTGGGAGAAGGGAAGGGCGTACTACCTCCCCGTGCGCGCCCCGCAAGAGGACGCTGCGCTCGACCCGAGCGCGACGCTCGCCGCACTCAAGCCGATCTTCGAGAACCCGGAGATCGAGAAGCGGAACCACAACATCAAGTTCGACCAAATCGTTCTCGCGGCCAACGGCGTCGAACTAGTGGGCGTGGCGGGCGATTCGATGCTCGCGCACTACCTCCTCGACCCCGGCGCCCGGGTCCACGGGTTGGACGACCTCACACTCGACGTGCTCGGGCACAAAAACATCGCGATTTCCGAACTGATCGGGAAGGGGAAGAAGCAAACCACGATGAATACGGTGCGGGTCGCGCGCGTCCGAGATTATGCGTGCGAGGACGCCGACGCCGCGTTCCAACTCGCGGCCCTTTTCGAGCCACAACTGGCCGAGAAGGGCTTCCGTGAACTGTACGACACGCTCGAAGTGCCGCTCATCGGCGTACTGGCCGACATGGAGCGCACCGGCATCCGCGTGGACGTGCCCTTTCTCACGCAGCTCGGCGAGCAAATGGGCGCGGAACTCGCGGGACTGGAAAAAGACATTCACGCGCTCGCCGGGCGCGAGTTCAACATCGCTTCCTTGAAGGAACTGCAGAAGATCCTCTTCGAGGAACAAAAGCTCCCGGTTCAAAAGCGCACGGGGATCAAGAACGAGCCGAGCACCGACCAGGAATCACTCGAGCGGCTCGCGGCGCTCGGTCACGAACTGCCCAAGAAGCTGATCGCGCACCGCAAGGTGACGAAGCTTAAGGGCACTTACGTTGACGTGCTCCCCGTCATGGCGGACGAGTCCGGGCGCGTTCACACGTCCTTCAACCAGGCGACCGCCGAGACCGGCCGATTGAGTTCGAGCGATCCGAACCTGCAGAACATCCCGATGCGAACGGAGCAGGGCGCGCAACTCCGTAAAGCCTTCATCCCGCGCGACGGCTGGACCCTTGTTACCGCCGACTATTCGCAGATCGAGTTGCGGTTACTCGCCCAGTTCTGTGGCGACGAGACGCTGAAGGCCGCGTTCGCCGAGGACCGCGACGTTCACACCGCGGTCGCCGCACAAATTTTCAAAGTGCCCGAGGCCGAGGTCACGAAAGCGCAACGCGGTGTGGCGAAAACGGTCAACTTCGGCGTCATATACGGCATGAGCGCGACCGGATTGGCCGTTCGGCTGGCAATCCCCCGCAAGGAGGCGGAAGAGTTCATCGACGCCTACTTCGCCCGCTACCCGAAGGTACTGGAGTACCAGCAAAAGCTCCTGGCGCACGCTCACAAAACGGGCGAAGTGCGCACCCTGCTCGGGCGCAAGCGGGTGCTGAACGCGGGCGCGATTAACCCGAACTCGCGGTACCAGGGTCGCGGGCAAGCGGAGCGCGAAGCGATCAACTACGAGATCCAGGGTTCGGCCGCGGACCTGATTAAGCGGGCCATGCTCGCGGTGCAGAAGCGGCTCGCGGCGCAAAAAATGCACGCGAGGATGTTGCTTACCGTTCACGACGAACTCGTGTTTGAAGCACCTCCGGAAGAGGTGGAGGCCCTGGCGCGACTCGCCCGCGAGGAGATGACCGCCGCGATGAAACTGGACGTGCCGCTCCGCGTGGACGTGGCCGCCGGCCCGAACTGGCTGGACGTTGAGGACGTATGAGGTTGGCTGGAGGGGCGAATGTCGATTGCCGCATCTACGACACCACCGATCGAGTACCCCAGCGGGGACGGTCAGCCGATGGCCGAAACGTGGCTCCATGTGCGCGCGATCATGTGGCTACACCAAGCGCTCGAAGATTTCTTCGGGCCGCGCTCGGACGTGTTTATCGCTTCGGACATGTACTGGTACTGGCAGGAGGGAAGGGCGGACCTGAAGATCGCGCCGGACGTGATGGCGATCCCGGGGGTAGGAGTGCGCCCGCGCCGCTCGTTCTTTTCGTGGGAAGAGAACGGCGCGGTTCCCGCGATTGTGTTCGAGATGGCCTCTGAAGGCACTTGGCAGGACGATTTGGACGACAAGTACGACCGCTACGAAGAGTTGGGTGTGAAGGAGTATTTCCTTTTCGACCCGGAGGGGCTGTACCTCGTTCCACGGGTGCAAGGGTACCGGCTCCACGGCAGCGCGTACCGGCGCATTCGGCAAAACCAACTGACGAGTGCGCTCGGTTTCGGTCTCCGGGCCGAGGACACGATGCTGCGGTTGATCGACCTCAAGACCGGCCAACCGATCCCGACTCGTGCGGAAGCGGCCGAAACAGCGCAACGTCAAGCGGAAGCGGCGCAGCGTCAAGCAGAAGCAGAAAAGCAGCGTGCAGATGCGCTTCAGGAGGAAGTCGAACGACTTCGCGCTCGTTTACAGCAATTGGATCACACGAACGGGAGCGAGGGTTGAGTTTCAAACACGGCCCGAAGCCCCTCATCGGGTTGATCGGTGCGATCGGCGCGGGGAAGAGCACTGCGGCCAAGTGTTTCGCGGCCCGTGGGGGGCACGTGATCGACGCGGACGCCCTCGGACACGAGGCGCTGCGCCAACCGGAGATCGTCGCGGCGCTCGTGAAGTTGTGGGGGACAGGGATTCTCAGCGCAGACGGCTCGCTCGATCGTCGCACGATCGGGCGCATCGTGTTCGCCGACCGGGAACAGCGGAACGCGCTCGAAAGTACGGTTTTTCCCTACATCGGGGCGCGCACGCGACATGATATTTTCGCGGCGCAAGCGAACCCGAATGTGTCGTTCGTCGTCCTGGACGCGGCGGTACTGCTCGAAGCGGGGTGGGGCGATATGGTCGATTCACTCGTCTATATCGATGCCCCTCGGGCCACACGGCTCGCGCGGCTCGCGACCCGGAGCGGCTGGAACGAGGCCGAACTGAGTGCCCGCGAATCGGCGCAACTGCCCGCCGAGGAGAAGAAAGTTCGGGCGCACGCGATCGTCGTCAACGACGCCGGCCCGACCGAGTTACAGGATCAAGTGGACCGGGTGCTCGAAGACATCTTGAGAACGTGATGAGAACGTGCGGTGGCTGTAAGTTCTTAAAGTTCGTCCTGGTATATTGCTAATCAAGACAGCGAGTGATTCGCGGGTACGGGTCCGGTTCTTGCCTGATGTGTCGCCGGCGTTCAAGGAGCGCGACCGCGTTTCCCGCCCGCGACGGCCCCGTAGCTCACAGTGACTGCCTTCCATAGTGCCTGCCGGTAAGGGGTTTACCCATGTCCGATACCAAGCCCGACGTTGCCAAGCCCGCGCGCACGACGACCCGTAGCCGCGCGCGTAAAACCGCGGAGCCGCCCGCGGAGCCCCAGGTCGTCGCTCCCGTGCCCGCGGCCCCGGTCGCGAGCGAGGTCGCAGAGGACGACGGGTTCGCGACCGGGATCGTGGACGTCGTGCCCGCGCCGCCGGAGCCCGCAGCGCCGGTCGTACCGCCACCGCCTGTCCCGGCGCCTGAAGTACGCGAGCCGCGCCGCGCCGAACCGCGCGAGAGTGCCCGTACCGAACGCGGTAGCCGCAGCGAACGCACCCCGGAACCGCGAGAGGTTCCGCGCGCTGACGCGGTGCCGCCTCCAGCGCCGCGCGCGGAGATTACTCCGCCCGCCCCACGGCCCACGGCCCCCCCGCCGGTACCGCGCGCAGTGGTGCCCCCGCCCGCGTTCCCACCGGTCGCACCGCCGGCAGTTACCCCCGCGCCCGTGCGCGTTGACCCCAACGAACAGGGCTTCGACGCCGAGACGAATTCGCGGTACGAGGAGATCAAGCGCGGCAACACGTACATCACCGAACTGCAGCACATGACGATCGCGCAGTTGCAGAAGGCCGCGAAGGATGAGGGGATACCGCGCGAAGAGTATTTTGGGCTGAAGAAGCAGGATCTGGTGTACCGCATCCTGCGCGAACTCACGAAAGCCAATGGGCTGATGTTCGGCGAGGGCACGCTCGAAGTGCTCCCGGACGGCTTCGGGTTCCTCCGCAGCCCGGACTACAACTACCTCCCGTGCCCGGACGACATCTACATCTCGCCGTCGCAGATCCGCCGGTTCGGGCTGCGCACCGGGGCCGTGGTCGCCGGGCAAACGCGCCCGCCGAAGGAGAACGAGCGCTACTTCGCGCTGCTCCGCGTCGAAGCCATTAACTATGCCGAACCCGACCTGCTCACGCAGAAGGTCGTGTTCGACGACCTGACCCCGCTCCACCCCGAGCGCCGGTTGAAACTCGAAACGAGCGCGGACGAACTGAACACCCGCGTCATCGACCTCATCACGCCCATCGGCAAGGGGCAGCGCGGGCTGATCGTGGCCCCGCCGCGCACCGGCAAGACGGTTCTGCTCCAGAAGATGGCGAACTCCATCATCCAGAACCACCCGGAGTGCTACGTCATCGTCCTCCTGATCGACGAGCGGCCCGAAGAAGTGACCGACATGAGCCGGACCGTGAAGGGGCCGCGCGTGGAGGTCGTGTCGAGCACGTTCGACGAGCCGCCGGAGCGCCACGTCCAGGTCAGCGAGATGGTGATCGAGAAGGCGAAGCGCCTGGTCGAGTACGGGACCGACGTGGTCATCCTGCTCGACTCGATCACGCGCCTCGCACGCGCTTACAACACCGTGTCGCCGGGGTCCGGTAAGTTGCTCTCCGGTGGGTTGGACGCGACCGCGCTCTACAAACCGAAACGGTTCTTCGGCGCGGCCCGGAACATCGAGGAGGGCGGGTCGCTCACCATTCTCGCGACCGCGCTGGTCGATACCGGCTCGAAGATGGACGAGGTGATCTTCGAGGAGTTCAAGGGCACGGGGAACATGGAGATCCACCTCGAACGGCGGATGGTGGACCGGCGCGTGTACCCGGCGGTCGACGTGAACGCCAGTGGCACGCGCAAGGAGGAACTGCTCCGCGGCGAGGACGAACTGCGCCTCGTTCACATCATGCACCGCATCCTGGCGGACATGAACCCGGTCGAGGCGATGGAACTGCTCCTGAAGCAACTGAGCAAGCACAAGACCAATGCCGAGTTCCTCAACAGCGTCACGCTGACGTGAGTTGCGCTCGATCACACCGGTAGGAGTTGCGAACCGGCCCACGGCGCCCAATGGGTCACCCGGGGCCGGTTCGCAGCTCCTTTTGCTTTCTGCGCAGAGCCAATCGACCTGCGCTGATAACACTTTCGGGCGCTGCCGGTCTTCGCGCAACCAATCGATCCCAAATGTCCAGAACGGGTGCTATGTGTTTCTGGATTGAAATCCTTGACGCGCGAGACGAATTGTTGGTAACGGGCGCCGACAAAAAACGAGTGTTAGAATAGGTCGGGATTTTTGTCGCCGGGCGAAATATGAGCGCTGACCAACCACTGGCCGTCGCCCCGCACCGGGTGACGGACCTCATCGACGTCATCCAGCGGTTGTCGCAGGCGCGCGACGTCGCCACCGTGCAGGACATCGTGCGAACGGCCGCGCGCCGGCTCACCGGGGCCGATGGTGCCACGTTCGTCCTCTGCGACGGCGACCAGTGCCATTACGTCGACGAGGACGCCATCGGTCCGCTGTGGAAGGGGCAGCGGTTCCCCATGTCTGCGTCCGTCAGCGGGTGGGCAATGATGAACCGCCGCACGGCGGTGATCGATGACGTGTTCGCCGACCCGCGCGTTCCGGACCAGGGCTACCGCGCCACGTTCGTGAAAAGTATGGTCATGGTGCCCGTTCGCGTCGCCGACCCGCTCGGCGCGATCGGCACGTACTGGGCGACCCAGCGGCACCCGACGGATGAAGAGGTCCGGGTGCTCGAAGCGCTCGCCGGCACCACCGCGGTCGCCCTCGAAAACGTCCGCGTGTTCACCGAGCTCGAAGCGCGCGTGAAGGCGCGCACGGCCGAACTCGTCGCCGCGAACGCGCAACTCGTTGCGGCCAACGCCAACCTGACGGCCGCGCACCAGCAGGCCGATCGCGTGTTCGCGGCCTACGCGAAGGTGCTGCCGGGTACGGTGCTCGACGGCAAGTACCGGCTCGACGAGGAACTCGGCGCCGGCGGGTTCGGCGTCGTGTTTCGCGCTCGACACCTGGCGCTGGATTGTCCCATCGCGGTAAAAGTATTCCGGCCCATTTCGGGCAACGACTCGGCCCTGGAACTTCAACGCTTCTTACGCGAAGGCGCAACCGCTGCACGGATCAGCCACCCGAACGTGGTTCGGGTTCTCGATTCGGGGGTGTCGTCCGGTGGGATCGCGTTCCTGGCAATGGAACTGCTCTCCGGCCGATCACTGGCGCGCGAACTGGCCGCGGTCGGCGCGCTCTCGCTGCGCCGGGCGGCGACCGTGGCCGCCGTCGTCGCGGACGTGCTGAACGCAGCGCACCGGCAGAGTATCGTTCACCGCGACATCAAACCGGACAACGTGTTCCTCCACTACGACACCGCCGGGCGGGAGGTCGTGAAGGTCGTGGACTTCGGCATCGCAAAATTTTTCGACGGCCCGCAGAGCACGGACGATCGCCTGACGCGCACCGGCGAGTACCTCGGCACGCCGCGGTTCGTCGCCCCGGAGCGGGTGCGCGGCGGAACCGACGACGGGCGCTCGGACGTGTACAGCCTGGGCACTCTGCTCTACGAACTCGTTTGTGGCGCGTCGCCGTGGGCGCCCGAGCAAGAACGCGAGATCGCTGCGGGGTTGGCCTTCGCCCCGCACCCGCGACCGATATCCCGGTTTCGGAAAGCGGTTCCCGTGGAACTGTCGGCGCTGATCGAACGGGCGCTCGCGTGGAACCCCATCGACCGCCCGACCGCGCAGGAGCTCGCGAGTGCTCTCGCCGCGCTCGCACCCACCCTCGACGACACGCCCCCGCGCCCGGAGCCGGCGCCGCCCCGCGACCCGGACGCGACCGACGCCCTGCCCGTGGTGACGTGGCCGCGCTAGTGCGCGTAAGTAGTGTGAGTATTCAGCGAGCGCCGGCGCTTCGCCGGGCGGCGAGCGTCACGCGCTCCACTCTACTCACACCATCGCGGCGACTCATGATCTACGAAGGCGATTTCTCTTCCCCCGCGGGCCGGTTCGTGCTGGTCGTGGCCCGGTTCAACGGGTTCGTGGTCGAACAACTCGCCGCCGGCGCCGCGGACGCCCTTCAGCGCCACGGCGTGTCCGCGGACCGCATCGACACCGTGCGCGTGCCCGGCTCCTACGAGATCCCGCTGGTCGCACAGAAACTCGGCAAGAGCGGGAAGTACGCCGCCGTCATCTGCCTCGGGTGCGTGATTCGCGGGGACACGGATCACTACGACCACGTCGCCGGGGCCGCTACGAGCGGCATCGCGCAGGCCGCGCTCAACAGCGGCGTGCCGGTCATCTTCGGCGTGTTAACGTGTGACACCCTGGAGCAGGCGATTCACCGCGCCGGCGCGAAGGCCGGCAACAAGGGCTTTGAAGCCGCAGTGTGTGCGGTCGAAATGGTGAACCTGCTCAAGAAATTGCCGGGGTAACCTCTGGGATTGTGGTTCACCAGCGAATGGCCGATTTCGGGTTTCTTGTTACGAGCCGCGACCGCAACAGTAGTTTCAAGTGATTTGGCAGTGCCGCATGGGAGTTCCTAAGTTCAAGGTTCTCAGGCACTTGAACGGGAGCCTCCCATGCGACGTGGTTACTCTACGATCACCCCGGCGGTGGTCCACGCACTGACGCGCCGAACGTTGGAACGGGCCCTGGGTTGGACCGACTACAAGCGGTCGGTCACGCGCACCCAGTTGCTCGACCTGGTGCTGTTGATCGCGGGCACCACCCGCACGTTGTTCGCGGTAGTGACCCGGTACTTCGGGTTCTCCCACGAGACCGCGCGACAGGCGATGCACGCCAACCGGGGTTCCCGGGACCAACTCACGGCCCGGTTGGTGGATGCCCTTCACCAGGTGGCGGGGTTCACGCGCCGGGACCGGAGGCGCCGGTGGACGTGTGCCATCGATGTGCATTACGTCCCCTTTTATGGGGATCGCAGCACCCCGGGGATCATCGGCGGACCCAAGAAGGCCGGGACCTCGTTCTTTCACGCGTACGCCACCGGGGTACTGATTCACAAGCACCGGCGGTACACCGTGGGGCTGATGAGCGTGACGAAAGGAACCAAGCCGCACCAGCAGGTGCAGACCCTTCTGGACCAGGTGGCGGCCCGCGGGCTCACGGTCCGCGGGGTGGTTCTGGACGCCGGGTTCGACAGCGGGGAGACCCTGTTGCTGTTGCAGGAACGGAACCTGAGCTACACGGTCCCGATGCGCAAGAAGGGCACCGGTACCAACCGCCGCAACGCCAGCTACACCCAACCCCACGGCACCATCACCACCATGGAGTGGGTCACCGAGAAGAGCCGCAAGGCGGTATCGACTCGGGTGCTCGTGTGGCAACGGAAGGGCGAATCGCACGCCCGGGTGTACGCGTTCCGCGGGTGGGGCGATGCGACCGCCGTGTCGGAGGCGAACCGGGCTCGGTTGGGGCGCCGGCGGTACCGAGAGCGGTTCGGGATCGAGACCAGCTATCGGCAGAAGAACCAGGCCCGCGGGTGGACCACCAGCACCAACCCCGAGTACCGGTTGCTGCTCGAGGGCGTGGCCCTGCTGTTGCGCCAGGTGTGGGTGTACCTGACGCTCCGGATCGCTCGGGCACGCGGGCTCGCGCCGACCGCCTGGGTCGCCCAGTTCCCGTTGGCCGAGATGCTCGACTGGCTCACGCAACGGATCCGCTCACGATACCCACGCACACGATGTATTACCCTGCCACACAATACACTTACAACCAACGCAACGCCTTGAAACTACTGGCAAGGGAGCGGAGACGTCCCCGCTCCCTTGCGGTCGCGGCTCGTTCAAATCGCTGCTGCGTTTCGGTGACTCCGCGTTGCTTGTGGGCACCGAACGAGTCCCATTTCCAAGCGATTCGCATAATGAACAATCAGCAAGATTCACAGCAGCGGGAACTTCCGTTCTGGGCGGGCGCGTACCGGCGCCCGAGGCGGAGAGCCTTCTTGCCAATAAAAATGACCGTGGCCCGGTGTTAACGTGACAAAGTTAATCGCTGAAGTTGCAAATGGGCGGAAGTCCTCGTAAACCAGGATACGATGGCACAGGTAAACCCTCGAATTTTGCCCGGTTACCGGTTGAGCATCAGTTTCACGCTCGTGTATTTGAGTGTGCTGGTGATTATACCGTTGGGCGCGTGCGTTGTGACCGCGACGCAGCTCAGTTGGGATCAGTTCCGCGCTGCGGTGTGGACCGAGCGGGCTCGGGCCGCTTACGCACTCACGTTCGGCGCTTCACTTGCCGCCGCCCTCATTAGTGCCGTTCTCGGGCTGCTCATCGCCTGGGTGTTGGTGCGTTACGAGTTCCCCGGTCGGCGCATTTTCGACGCGCTCGTCGATTTGCCGTTCGCGCTTCCCACTGCGGTCGCGGGGTTGGTGTTCTCGAACCTCTACGTCGCGAACGGGTGGCTCGGCCAGTTCCTCGTTCCGCTCGGTATCGAAGGCTCGTACTCGCGGCTCGCGGTGGTGCTGGTGCTGACCTTCATCGGGTTCCCGTTCGTCGTGCGGACACTTCAGCCCGTGCTTGGCGCGCTTGATGCGGAAGCAGAAGAAGCCGCTGCGCTGCTCGGCGCGAGCCGGTGGCAGACGTTCCGCCGGATCACGTTCCCCGCACTACTCCCCGGATTGCTCACCGGGTTCGCGCTGGCATTCGCACGCGGACTGGGTGAGTACGGCAGCGTGGTCTTCGTTTCGGGGAACATGCCGTTCAAAACAGAGATCGCCGCGTTCCTGATCGTCAGCCGGCTCGAAGAGGGGCGCCCGAACTCGTACCGCGAAGCGACCGCGATCGCTACGGTTCTCTTGGTCGCGTCGTTCCTGATGCTCGTGTTCATCAACCGCCTCGAAGCCCGTTCGCGAAAATGGAGTGGGTGACCCATGACGCCCACTGAAGCCAACCGCCGTACCGCCCGACGCACCGACCCGCTCTGGGTTCGGGTCACGCTCACATCGCTCGCGCTACTCGTGCTCACGGTGCTGGTCGTGATTCCCGTGGTGAGCGTGTTCGCGGAAGCACTCGCTGATGGCGTCGGCGCGTACTGGAGCAACCTCACGGGCGACGCGGACACGCGCCACTCGGTGCTGCTCACGCTTACGGTCGCGCCGCTCGCGGTGCTGTCGAACTTGGTGTTCGGTGTCGCCGCAGCGTGGGCGATTACGCGGTTCAAGTTCCCCGGGCGCACACTGTTAGTGACGCTCATCGACGTGCCCTTTTCGGTGTCACCGGTGGTCGCGGGGTTGATGTTTGTGCTCCTCTTTGGCTTGCAAGGCTTATTGGGGCCGTGGCTCCGCGCGAACGGTTTTCAGGTGCTCTTTACCGTGCCGGGGCTGGTGCTCGCGACCACGTTCGTCACGCTGCCGTTCGTTGCACGCGAACTGATTCCCGTGATGGAAGCGATTGGCCCGGATGAAGAATTCGCCGCCCTGAGTTTGGGCGCGAACGGTCGGCAGATCTTCTGGCGCATCACGCTGCCGAACATCAAGTGGGGCCTGCTCTACGGCGTCATCCTGTGCAACGCCCGTGCGATGGGCGAGTTCGGTGCGGTGTACGTCGTATCGGGCCGGATCGCGGGCGAAACCTGTACGATGCCGCTTCAAGTGGAAGTGCTGTTCCAGGACTTCAACAGTCCGGCCGCGTTCGCGCTCGCGTCCGTGCTGACGATGCTCGCGGTCGTCACGCTGTTGCTCAAGGTCTGGGTCGAAGGAAAGAAGAACTCCACCGCAGAGGGCACGGAGAGCGCAGAGAAAACGAAGGCGAACGCGAACTGATCTCGCGCTCTCTGCTGTGAACCAAACTATGTCAATTACAGCCCAAAACGTAACGAAGCGGTTCGGTGGGTTCGTCGCGCTCGATAACGTGAGCGTCGATTGCCCGGTCGGGGAACTGGTGGCGCTCCTCGGCCCGTCCGGGTCCGGGAAGACCACCCTGCTCCGCGTGATCGCGGGGCTAGAAGTGCCCGACTCGGGTACCGTACTCTTCCGCGACGACGACATCACCAAACACTCCGCACGCGACCGCAACGTGGGGTTCGTGTTCCAGCACTACGCACTGTTCCGGCACATGACCGTGTTCGAGAACGTGGCGTTCGGGCTGCGCGTGCGGAAGTGGCCGGAAGAGCGCGTCCGCGATCGCGTGAAGGAACTGCTTCGTCTCGTGCGCCTCGAAGAGAAGGCGCCACTCTATCCCGCGAACCTGTCGGGCGGTCAGAAGCAGCGCATCGCGCTTGTTCGCGCGCTGGCGCCCGAACCGAAGGTGCTGCTACTCGATGAACCGTTCGGTGCCCTTGATGCGAAGGTGCGGGCCGAACTGCGCGACTGGCTCCGCCGGCTCCACAACGAACTGCACGTCACGAGCATTTTCGTCACGCACGATCAGGAAGAAGCGTTCGAGGTCGCAGACCGGGTGGTGGTGCTGAACAAGGGGCGCGTGGAGCAAGACGGCCGGCCGATCGAGGTGTTCGAGCACCCGAAGAACGAGTTCGTAATGGACTTTTTGGGGAACGTGAACAAGTTGCCGGTCCGGGTCGAAGGCGGTCGGGCGCTGCTGGGGGAAACCGGCACGGTCGAACTCCCCGCCAAACTGTTCGGCACGAACGAGAACGGGCGCACGGACGCCTACATCCGCCCGCACGAACTCGACATCTCGCGCACCGCCGAGGGCGGGAATTGTTTGCTCAGCAAGATCGTTCACATCAACCCCGCCGGCTCGGTTGTGAAGGTCCGGCTCCTGGCCGAAGACTTCGGCCTCATGATTAATGTGGACGTCACCCCGGACCGCTACCACGCGCTCGCACTCAAACAGAATGAAACCGTGTACGTTACGCCGAAGAGCGCTCGGATCTTCGAGGCGGAATACATAATTTGAGCAGTCGGCATTGCCCACCAAGTGTCTTTCCAGCAAACAGCTTGCGGATATAACCGCAAGCTGTTTCTGCTTTTATGCGGCTGATGAATTCATTATCACATTTCGCACTTGTTAAGTGATTAATCTGCCGATACACTTCCTGAGCCCGACTAAGACGCTTTGCGAAGTGATGATTCGGAGCAAGACCATGACTGAGGGACTACTCGACCGCTACTTCCGCCTCCTGTCCGGTCGGTTGCCGGCCGCGGAATACGGTGTGATCGCAGAACCGGCGGACGACACGAGCGCCGCTGAAGTCGCCAGTTCGATGGCTCCGGAGTGTCTTTGTTGACGCGCTGATGTTCGATCCGAGTCCGACCTACCACCGCGCGATGCGCCCGCTCGCGTCTTCCTTTACCGAAGTCCAATGACACCCAGCTACACACACCGGCGCGGCCGAGTCATCGTTTCATTCGCCCTCTTCGCGGTTTGCGCCGCGCTCACCGGGTGCGGTCAGAAGGGGCCGGTCCTTTATCCCGTGACCGGGAAGGTCACGGCGCCCGATGGGAAGTCGCTCGAGCACGCGACCGTGGTGTTCCACCCGGTCGATGCGACCGACCCGAACGCGGTAAAGCCGCGGGGTAAGGTGGGCGCGGACGGGTCGTTCACCCTGACCAGCTACACCACCGGTGACGGCGCGGCGCCCGGCGAGTACCGCGTAACGGTCGAATTGTGGCTGAGCGGGAAGGGTGACGACCCGCCGGCGAACCGCTTGTCCGACAAGTACGCGAAACCCGATTCGTCGGGCCTGAAGGCGACCGTGAACGCCGGCCCGACCGAACTGACCCCGTTTACTGTGAAGCGCTGAACACTAACTACCTGACGAACTCTCTCCTAACCAATCGAGGAACTGTCTGTGACGACCCGAATTCGCCCGCTGAACCGCCGCGCGTTTACCCTAATCGAGCTCCTGGTGGTGATCGCCATCATTGCGATCTTGATCGGGTTACTCCTCCCCGCGGTCCAAAAGGTTCGCGAAGCGGCCGCCCGCATGACGTGCAGTAACAACCTGAAGCAATTCGGCTTGGCGTTCCACAACTACCACGACCCCAACAACGGGCTGCCGAGCAACATCCGCCCGGACGCGGTCAGTACGGTCCGCGTGCGCTGGGCGACGTACCTGCTCCCGTACATCGAGCAGGACAACCTCTACAAGCAGGTGAGCCTGACGACGAACTGGCACTTACAGCCGGGGACGTTCGGCACCAAGTTGAAGGCGTTCGAGTGCCCGTCGGCCCCGAACGGACAAGTGGTGGACGGCGCGCCGGACACGTCGCCCGCGTGGACGAACATCGTCGCCAACGGTGACTACAGCGGGTTCTACGGCGTGTCCCCGGAACTGGAGACGCTCGGCCTCATCACCACCGGGACGGGCAAGGTCGATAACGGCGCGATCTCGAAGACGACCAAGCTGAACTTCAGCGCCTTCAGCGACGGGCTGAGCAACACGCTGCACCTGACGGAGAGCGCGGGCCGCCCGAACATTTACCGGAACGGCAGGTTGGTGATTACCGCGAGTGGCCTCAACCGCGTGAACGGCGGCGGCTGGTGCCGGCCCGCCTCGGAACTGAACATCCTGCGTGGGTCCGATGCCACGGGTACCACCTTCCCCGGCGCGAGCGCGGTCAACGCGACCAACGGCGAAGCGCTCGGCAGTTACCCGCACCCGTTCTACAACACGGACGGCACCGGCCACATTTACAGCTTCCACACCGGGGGCACGAACGCGCTGTTCGCCGACGGCTCGGTCCGCTTCATCCGCCAGTCGATCAGCATTCGGGCATTGGCCGCGATGGTGACGCGCAACGGCGGCGAAACGCTCAGCGACAACAATTAATCCTTTGAGATCGCTGATTACATCGGGTCGACGAGTTCGTGTCCCACTGGAGCGGCACACGAACTCGTCGACCCGATTGCTTCTACTTGGTCATCACTTCGCGAATCGTTTCTCGCACCAATTCCAACTTTTCACTCCACTGAAACTCACGCACGACTCGCGACCGCCCGGTATCACCGAGTGCTTGCCGGAAGTTCGCGTCAGTGACCAATCGACCGAGGTGTTCCGCGAGTTCCGTAACGTCACCGCACGCGGCCTGAAGCCCATCAATGTTGTGGCGAACGAGTTCGGCCGGTCCACCCGCGCGGTAGACGAGGTTTGGTTTCTCATTGGCCCACGCTTCGAGCAGCACCAGCCCGAACGAATCGCAGCGCGACGGCAGTGCGAAGCAATCAATCCCCGCGAAGAAGTCGCGCTTCTGCTCATCGGTGAGCGTGCCGAGTCGCGTCACGCGATCTTTCGGCCCGAACGTGTTCCAGAACGTGCGGAAGTTCGGCATCTCCGGCCCCGCCAACACGACATGGAACCGGTGCCCCCGCGCCCACGCTCGTTCTGCGGCAAGCAGCAGATCGACGGTCCCTTTCTCGGCGCTGTTGTTGGCCAAATGCCCGACGACCGCCTCTCCCTCTCCGATACCCCACCCTCGTCGCGTGCTTCCACGATTGCCGCCGGTGCATTCGCTTGCATCGACCCCCAAACCTTGCAGCACAACTTTCTTCTCCGCGACGCCAAGTGACACCGCGGCATCGCGCTCGGCGCGGGTCTGTACGAACACGCGATCGGCTTGCTTCAGGAGCCAACGCAGGTGCGGTTTGGTGTACTGCTTGCGTGTGTGGTCGATTGGGTCGGTCGGGTCACCGAGGTGCAGGAACGGCGTGAGCAGGAACGGCACCCCGCGCCGCCGGGCGAGCTTCAACCCACACGCGATCGGGAACGAGTACGGGAACGCGGTCGCGTGTACTGCGTCGAGCGGACCATCGTAGCGCGCGGCGTCCTGCCACATCGCGAGGGAAATCGGGTTGCACGGTGTGGTGAAACACTGCCACCGGCGCAGCGGGAGCAGCGAGAGGGCTTTGAGGACATACCGCCGACCGCGGAAGTGCAGGGGAGGGTAGCGGAGGAGATTAAGACGACCTAACCCCCCGGCCCCCTTCCCTAAGAAGGAAGGGGGAGCAGAGCCAAACACAGCAGCCTCTGCGCGCTCTTCGGTTTTAAGCCCCTCTCCGTTTAGGGGAGGGGTTGGGGAGGGGGTGTCTTCTCTCCCCCACATCTCGCTCAGTTCAACGGCGGTGCTCGTCCATACGCTCACGCCGTCGCCGCACGCGGCCAGGTACTCGCACAAGCGCGCGGTGTACGCTTCCGAACCGCCGAGGGCCGGAGGGTACCGCTGGACGAATTGCGCGACGTGCATTCCACCTTCCGAGGGGATAGGGGATTCCAGCGCCCGGCGAATCCGGTACGATGGAACTTCGAGGTCCACTCCCACTCGTTTCAGGACTGAACGCGACATGATCCGTATTTCGCAGTTGGCCAGTTCCGTGAAGCCGTCCGCCACAATAGCCGCGGGCACGAAGGCCCGTCAACTGAAGGCGGCCGGCGTGAAGGTATTCGACTTCAGCCTCGGCGAACCGGACTTTGATACGCCCAAACACATCTGCGCCGCGGCCGAACACGCGGCGGCCGGGGGCCAAACGCACTACACCCCCACCGCGGGCACCGCGGAGGTGAAAGCGGCCATCGCGAAGTGGTACAAGACGTTCCACGGCCTCGATTGCGGCCCGGAAAACGTGATCGTGTCGAACGGCGCGAAGCACTCGCTCCACAACGCGCTCGCCGCGACCGTCGGACCGGGCGACGAGGTCATCATCCCGACCCCGTACTGGGTGAGTTATTCCGACCTCGTGAGCATGACCGGCGCCACGCCCGTGCTGGTGACGACGACCCCCGAGAGCGGGTTCAAGATGACCCCAGCGCAGCTCCGCGCCGCGACCACGCCGCGCACGCGGATGCTCATGCTGAACTCGCCGTGCAACCCGACCGGCACGGTCTACTCGCGCGCCGAGCTGGAAGCTATCGTGGACGCGATGGACGGCACGGATGCTGCTATCCTCAGTGACGAGATTTACGAGCAACTCACCTACGGCACCGCGAAGCCCACGTGCATCGCGACGCTCCGACCGTGGTTGAAGGACCGCACCATCACCGTGAGCGGCGCGAGCAAGAGCTACGCGATGACCGGTTGGCGCATGGGTTGGGCGATCGCGCCCGCGGCCGTCGTGAAGGCGATGGACACGATCCAGAGCCAGGAAACGAGCTGCCCGTCGAGCGTGAGTCAGGCCGCACTGGTGGCCGCGCTCAGCGGGCCGCAGGAGTGCGTCGCGGAGATGCGGACGGAGTTCGCCGGGCGCCGGGAACTAACGCTCGGGCTGCTCGGCCAGATTCCGGGCGTGAAGTTGCCCGCACCCGAAGGCGCGTTCTACGCTTTCTTCGACGTGTCCGCGTACTTCGGCAAGACGTTCGGGACCACGCAGGTCACGGACTCGCTCACGTTCTGCAACGCTCTACTGGAGCAGGCGCACGTGAACCTGGTGCCTGGTGCCGCGTTCGGAGCAGAGGGGTTCGTGCGGATGTCGTTCGCGACCAACCGCGCGACGATCGAGGCCGGGATCGCCAAACTGAAGGAATGGCTCGGCACCGGGCGCTAGGCGAACCCCACCTCGCGGCCGGCGGGTGTTCGTACCCGTGTGCCCACACCCACCGGCCCCGCGGCCGGGGTTCGCTCGGAGTGCAGCTATGCCCATCCTCTATCTGACCGAAGCCGACGTCGCGCGCGTTCTCACGATGGACCTCGCGCTCGACGCGGTGTCCGCGGCGTTCCGCAAACTCGCACTCGAAGAAGCCGTCAACAACCCGCGGCAGCGGTGCCAGACCGATCACGTGATGCTGCACGTGCTGCCGGCCGCGGCCAAGACGCTCGGCGCGCTCGGGTTCAAGGCGTACACCACATCAAAAATCGGCGCGAAGTTTCACGTCACCCTGTTCGACCCGAAGCAAGGCGGAATGACCGCGATCGTCGAGGCCGACCTACTCGGCCAGTTCCGCACCGGTGCCGCGAGCGGGGTCGCGACGAAGAAGCTCGCCCGTGCCGATTCCAGCACCGTCGGGCTGTTCGGTACGGGGAAGCAGGCCCGCACGCAACTGCTCGCCGTGTGCAAAGTGCGCCGCATCAAGAAGGCTTACGTTTACGGCCGGGATGCCGAGCGCCGAAAGGAGTTCGCGGCCCAACTCGCGCAGGAAACCGGGGTCGAGGTCGTCCCCGTCGAGAAGCCGGAGGAGGCCGCGAAGGGACTGGACATCGTTATCACCGCGACCGCCGCACGCGAACCCGTGTTATTCGGCGAATGGGTGAGCGAGGGCCAGCACTTGAACATCATTGGCTCGAACATCAACACCAAGACGGAGACCGATGTTGAAGTGTTTCGCCGCACGCGGCTCGTGAGCGTGGACAGCAAGGACCAAGCGAAAATGGAGGCGGGAGACTTCGTGGAACCGCTGAGGTTGGGCGTGCTCCAGTGGGGCAACGTGTTGGAACTCGCGCCTCTACTGGTCGGGCGCTACACGGGCCGCGAATCGCCCCAAGACGTGACGCTGTTCAAGTCGTTGGGGCTGGGCATTGAGGACATCGCGCTGGCCGTAAAGGTCGTCGAACTAGCGAAGCAACAGGGCTTGGGCAAGGAACTGCTTGTGTAACTGGTTTGTGATTTCTTGTAGGGTGGGTTAGGGCTCTACGTAGGGCCTTGACCCACCCTACATCACTCCCCCACAGCCTTTCCATCCAGGCGCTTATCCGCAGCTCCGGTCCGCAGACCCGTCTTGGGGTCGATCCAGATCGAGTGCCCATCGCCTTGTCGCGCTTCGGTGATGGTGTGGCCGAGTGCCTTCAGTTTCGTCACCAGTTCCGGGTGTGACTTCACGCCCTCGAACCGTGCGGCATCCGGGAACCACTGGTGGTGCAGGCGCGGCGCGCTCACGGCTTCATCGATGGGCATTCCGAACTCGGTCACGTTCAGCACGATGCACAGCACCGTGTTGATGATCGTGCGCCCGCCGGGACTACCGGTGATGAGCACCGGTTTGCCGTCCTTCAGCACGATGACCGGCGTCATGGACGAGAGCATCCGCTTGCCCGGGGCGATCTGGTTCGGCTTCGTGCCGATGTCGCCCTTCGTGCTCGTGAACCCCGGGCGCGTGTTGAAGTCGGTCATCTCGTTGTTGAGAATGTAACCCGCGCCGTGAACCACGACGCGGTTGCCGTAACTGTTTTCGAGCGTGTACGTGTTGCTCACCGCCAGCCCGTCTTTGTCGACGACCGAGAAGTGCGTGGTGCTGTCGCTCTGCTTGTCGAGTGGGATTTCCGGCGCGAGTTCCGCACTCGGGGTCGCTTTCTGGAGGTCGATCGTCGCCGCGAGTTTCTTCGCGTAGTCCTTGGTGGTGAGTTCGGCGGGGATCTTGGTGAAGTCCGGGTCGCCGAGGTGCCGCGCGCGGTCCGTGTAGGCGCGCTTCATGGCTTCGATCATGAGGTGCGAGGTTTCGGGTGCCCAGCGCCCCTGCTTCTTGAGGTCGAAGTTTTCGAGGATGTTGAGCATCTCGGCGATGGCCACCCCGCCCGAACTCGGAGGAGGAGGGCCGTACACATCGAACCCGCGGAACGTGGCGTGGATCGGCTTGCGCTCGTTCGCTTTGTAGGCTTCCAGGTCCGCCTTCGTGATGAGCCCGCCTTCGGCCTTCATCTCTTTTTCGAGCAGGTCCGCGAGTTCGCCCGTGTAGAACGCATCCGCGCCCTTCTCCGCGATCACACGCAGCGTGTGGCCGAGGTCTTTCAGCACGAGCTTATCGCCCCCGCGCCACTTCTCGCCGCCCGGCTTGCCGTAGACGCGCTTGAACTCCGCGTTCGTGGTCTTTGCGTCAGCGAGCACCTTGTTCAGTCCGCCCGCGAGGACCGCGTTCACGGTGAAGCCGTTCTCGGCGAGTTCCGCTGCCGGCAGCACGAGCGTTTTCCATTCGAGCTTGCCGTATTTCTTGTGAGCGAGTGCCAGCCCGCGCACCGTACCCGGCACGCCCGCGGCCTTATGGTTCAACCACGTCACCTTGCCGTCCGCGAACAGATCGGGCTTCGCGGCGACCGGGGACGTTTCGCGGTACTCGATGCACGTCGGGTCTTTACCGGCCGGCGCGATCATCATGAACCCGCCGCCGCCGATGTTACCGGCTTCGGGCCATGTCACGGCCATCGCGAACGCGGTCGCGACTGCGGCGTCCACCGCGTTGCCGCCGGCCTTCAGCACTTTCAGCCCCACATCGGCCGCGGGCGGCGATACGCACACCACCACGCCACCTTTTGACGTAACGGTTTCCGCTTTGGGCTGCGCGGTAGCGGTGAGAGGTTGGAGAAGAAGTAGCGCGAGGAGCAGAGCAGCGCGAATCATGGTGAGTTTGGTACCCGCGAGTGGTGGACGTGCAGGAGCACGGCGGGCCGGGGTTTTGCTCCCGGCCCGCTCGAACGAAGATCACCCCGCACGCAACGCGGCCGAACTTTCGACCCCGAGGTTCTGATAGATCTGGCGCGTCGCGTCGGACTTGTTGAGCGTGTAAAAGTGAATCCCGCGCACGTTGTTGTGTAGCAGGTCCGCGCACTGCTCGGTCGCCCAACTGATCCCCACGCGGGCCACCGCGTCGTCGTCCGCACACCGGCCGACCGCGCGAATCAGTTTGGCGGGGAAGTGCGCTCCGGCCGCCAGTTCCGCCATGCGGACCATGCCCGACTTCGACGTGATCGGCATGATCCCTGCGATGATCGGAACCTTGATCCCGGCCAGGTCGCAGCGCTCGCGGAAGTCGTAGAAGTCGCGGTTCTCGAAGAACAGTTGGGTGCAGATGTAGTCCGCGCCCGCGTCCACCTTGCGCTTCAGGTTGTCCATTTCCTGGAGCCGGTTCGGGCACCCGGGGTGCCCCTCCGGGAACCCCGCGACCCCGATCCCGAACCCGCGCCCGTTCGCCCCGGGCCGGGTGCGGAGGAACTTCACCAGTTCTTCTGCGTAGTGGAACGCATCCTTCGCGCGATCGTAGTTCGCGAGATTCTTGGGCGGGTCGCCGCTCAGCGCGAGCACGTTTTCGATCCCGCTGGTCGCGTAGCGGTCGAGGATGGCGGTCATTTCCGGCAGCGAGTGACACACGCAGGTGAGGTGCGACACCGCGGTGAGGTTGGTGTCGCGCTCGATGCGCACCACGAGGTCGTGCGTGCGGTCGCGCGTCGATCCGCCGGCCCCGTAGGTCACCGACACGAACGACGGCTGAAGCGATTGCAGCGCCGCGATCGTGCGGAACAGTTCCTCGCTCGCTTCATCGGTCTTCGGGGGGAAGAACTCGAAGCTGAACGTGGTGCGGTGCTGGGCGAAAATGTCCTGTATGTGCATGGCGTGTGCGCCGGTGTTCGCGTTGGTTTTGGAAGAGTCTTGTACGAGAAGTTTACCCAATTCGGCGGGCGGCGACAGGTGCAGTTACCCACGAGAGCGCCCGCCCGGGACAATCGAAACGCTACTTCAGAGGAAATAGCACCGGGAACTTCGGTACGCTGCCCGCGTTGAGTGTGAGTCGCACGCCGGTTGCCGGTTCGGTGCCCGGGGTGGTTTTCGTAAGGCGCGGTTCGCGCGTGAGGCGGTCGAACTGGAACGTGTTCGTCGGTCCGTTTTCCCAGAGCAGTTTCAGATCGCGCGCGCCGGCCTTGATCGGCAGTTCCGCACGCAAACTATCCCCGGCGCGGTAAGTGAGCTTGGTGGGGCCGTCCGGTAACAGTTGATACACGGTCGTTGTGCCGCGCATCACGCCCTTACCGACCGTAAACTTCGCGACGTCGGTCGCCTGGTTCGCGTGCGTGACGGTCACCGTGAATTGGCCGTTCGGGTCCACGCGGTCGAACGTGAGATCGAGTGGGACGGTTAGCTCGAAACCTTGCAAATCGAGCTCGAACACTTTCTTGTCGAGGTTGTGTAGGAACGCCGCGAGTTCCGCGACCGGGTCCGGAGCGTTCGGGTCCTGGAGGCGCGCCAGGAGGTGCAGCAGTTTGCCCCACTCGCGGAATTTCGGCTCGGTGAGTGATGCCCCGAGTGCCGTCCAGCCTTCTGCGGTGTCCTTCACCGCGAACAACTTGTGAACGTGCTTGGTGCCGGTTTCAAACGATTTCCGCAGGCGCGCGACGAGTTCCCCGCGCGCCGGGTCGGGGAAGTGTTGCGCGTCCCATTCCGGGAAGCCCTCGGTTTGTCGCGTGTAGGTCCGCACGAGCGCGGCCCAGCGCGTTGCCGCGAGCGCCGCGGAGTCCGCACCGTTGGGTTCCGGGAGCACGAGCACTGCTTCCGGGCGGTTCGGGGCAGAGATCAATCCGAGTGCGTCGGCGAGGTCGCGCAAGTGGATAATCTGATCGCGCGTTTGTTCCCAGTACCGGCGCGCCTTGTACGCTTCATCGAATTCATAAGGCACGCGGTACGTGATGGCTTCGCCACGCGGTTGAGTCACGGCGGGCGAGTTCGGAATCGGTGCGTTGAGAGGAAAGGGCGGCTTCTCGGCCGTCGCGAAGAGGGCGTCAATGTCTTTCAACCAGTTCTCGTCAAAGCTCCGTTTCAGCATGAGCACGGTGCCGTCGCGGTCGAAGGTACGGTACTTGTCCACGAACGCCGATTGAGCGGCTTCGAGCGCGGAGCAGTCTGAGAGCCACTTGTCGCGGAGTTGGGCCGCACTCGTTTCGCCCCAGGAGTATTCGGCGGGAAGGGCGAGTTCGGCTCGCAGTGATTCCTTGACTTTTGCAAGCTCGGGTAGGCTGCGTGCGGCGGCCGGGGCAATTGCGCCCGCGAGCTTTGTCCGGTACGCCTGGTAATCCTCGATCTCCTTCAACCGACTCGTCACGAACGCGCGCCGGTCTTCGGACAGGCGCGCGAACGCGCTGTCTCCCGCAAATCGGTTCAGCGCCTTTTTGTTGCGCTCGATGTGTTCGTCCGCGAGGCGGTCCGCGGCGGGGCGCTCCTGGCGCTCGTAGTCGTCGATTTTTGCCGCGAGGTCGGGACCGGTCGTTTCCGGCGGGAACAGCCCGATCGTTCCGAGCGTGAGGAGCAAGAACGTCAGCCCGGTGAGCGCGAGTCGCACCGTCCACCACAAGCGCCGGTCGGACCGGCGCACGCGGTCGTGGTGCGCCTTCGCCCCAGAAAAACAATCGCGGAACAGTTCGGCGACCTGGTACGGCTGGTCCCCCGGGGCGGGGTGCTCGGTGAGCGGCGGCCGACGAATGGCGACCGCGGACACGTCGAGTTCGACGCTGCCGAACGCCAAAAACGGCGACTCGCGCCCGTCTTCCGGGTCCGCGTCCTTCAGGTACTCCTCGAACGCCTTCCACGCATAATCCACGCGGTCTTTCACGCGCGCTTCCCACGTCTTCTGCGTATCGCCGGGCTGCGCGAGCCGGTCGCACTGCGTCAGAACGAGGAAAATCGGGAACCCGCCGACGGCGCGGCTATCGGTCTTCGCCCGCTCGACCGTCGTGAGGAACGCATCGAACTCGGCGAACGCTTCGGCCAGTTCCTCGCGCGTGCTCGATGCGTCCACGAGCAGCACAATGGCGTCGGTCTCCACCACGGCCCGCGCGAGCGGGCTGCCCGGCGCGCGCTGCGTGATCGGGGCCGGGTGGTCCATCAGGGCTTCGGCCGCCTTGCCGTCGCAGTCGTCGAGCACGACCGTGAGCGGTTCCATCAGTGCTTGCTTGCCGACGCGCCACGGGCGCAAGCGGATCGTGAAACTGGAGAGCTCGGTGTTCGCGGACTCGAGCTTTCCGCTGTACGCCGCCTCGCGGATGCGCGGCAAATCGACCGACGAGCTAACCACCTCACCCCGAAGCGTCTCGCCCTGCGTCTCGCCCGCTTGTAGCAGTGCGCCAATGAGCGCGGATTTACCCGATCCGCGGTGCCCGAACAGCAACACGCGGGGAACATCGAACGGAGGGGGATCGGGTGTCTCCATAAGTGCAGATTGTCGCGCTGAGGTGGTTTCGGAATCTTTGGCGAGCCGTCACGGTCCCCGACAACGAGCCGCGACCGCAAGGGAGCGGGAACAGTGGCTCCCAGATTGAATCGCGACCGCGAGGGCTCGGTTGTGCCTCCCGCTCCCTTGCGGTCGCGGCTCGTTGTCGGGGACCGTGACTCCCTTTGCGGCCGCGGTTCGTTCGATCGGTTATGGGGCGTCGCTCACTCGTAGCGGAAGCGCAACTTGGATTCTTGCACCCACGCGCTGAGTCGCTTCATCTCCGGGTGGCTGTTGGACAGCGGGTCTTTTGCGAACCGGAAGACGAGCGTCAGTTCGATTTTAGTGTTCGCGCGGCGGTCGGTGATCGCCTTCTTCAGCTCGTCGAACGTCTTCGGTGTGGCCTCGGAGTCGAGCACGTAGAACTTGCCGTCGCGGACGTCGGCCCCGCTGAGGATGGCCACCCGAACGTCCCCCGGCGTCGGCTTCGGGTCCGACGGCTTGGGTTCGACTTTTGGCAGTACGATCTTCGGATCGTCCTGCGGAGGGACGGGCGGCGTTGGCTGTTGTTTGCCTTTGTCTTCCGGTGCGGGCGTTCCCTTCCCGTCGCCCGGGGCTCCTCCCCCGCCGAGCAGCCCCCCGCCGCCATCACCGAACACGATGAGAGCAACAATGATGGCCAGAACGAGACCGCAGAGAAAGGAGCACAACTTCTTGAGCTGAACGGGAGCCTTGTGCGCGAACACCCAGCGGTCGAGTGCCCACGCGACCGCGCCGCCGACGAAGTAGCCGACGAGGAACCCGCCGCCGACGGCCAAGCACTTGATGACGTACCCGGCGAGTTTCTCGCTCAACCCGGACGCGAACCCGTCGGCGATCAGAGTTTCACACATGGCGGTTGTGCCTCGTCGTGCGGGGCTACTGGAACTCGTGCGGGATGTCGCGGAACCAGTGGTGGATTAGGTCTTCCTGAGTCTTCGTCGGGAACCCCAGCGAGTTTTCCGGGTAGAGGATCAGGAAGTAGAGGTCCTTCACCCCGCCGGCCTTGCTCGCCAGCGTCTTCTGGTGAATCAGGAACCGCTGGGCGTCGGCCTCGGTGCGAATCTCTTGCCGGTCCGGGTCGAAGTAGTAGAGCGTGCCGTCTTTGCGATCGGTGTGGAGCACTCGCACCACGAGCCGGTCTGTTACGCGAGCTTGTGCGAGCTTTTCCGTCCGCGCGAGGCGATCGCGGGCCTCGGCGAGTTGGCGCTGCAGCTCCTGCACGTTGTCGGGCAGCGGTTCTTTCGGTGGGGCCGGTTTGGTGTCCGTCGCTTCGGGCGCGGACCCGCCGCTGACGAACGGCATCAGCAGGAAGATGCAGAACAGCAGAATGAGGACGTCGATGAGGGGAATGAAGAACCGGGTGACGGCCCGGCGCGGCGGGGTAATCACAGTTTGGCCCCCGGCGCGCCGGGCGGTTCGGGGGGCGGCGCGATGCCGGCCAGTGAGCGGATCAGGTCGCGCCCGATGGCGACCACCCACACGGGCAAAATGTTGATGAACGCCATGTACAGCCCGCCGCCGGTCGCGGTGATCGCGGGGGCGTACTTGCGGATGATGTCCTGCGGGGTCGGGTTGGCGCCCGGGGTGATCGAACTGAACGTCTGGAGGATCGCCGCGACCGTCCCGATGAGCCCCAGCAGCGGGAACCACTCCGCGGCCTGGCACAAGTGGCCGAGCCAGCGATCGGCCTTGAGGTCGAAGTCCGTTTCCAGCCAGCGCATCGCGCGCCACGCCAGGAAGACCTGCGCCACGAACAGCGTGAACCCGACGCCGACGATGATCCAGTCGATGGGGGACGTCTCGACGCGCGCGAGGTAGTCGCGCCGCGCGTCGGCGGGCACCGCGACGAAGACGAGCGCCGCGGCCAGTACCGGCACCGCGGCGAACACCGCGGGGAGCACCTGATGAATCCAGAACCGGCGCACGGAACCTCCCTGCGTTGGCGAACGGCCGGGGGCGGCCGGTCCGTGAGTGGTGGGCCGTTATTCGGGCGTCGGTTCCACCGACGGCCCGGCTCCGAGTCTCTTGTCGCGGGCCGCGCCCCTGGTAACGAGCCGCGACCGCAAGGGAGCGGGAGGCACAACTGGTTCTTCGCGGTCGCGATTCAATCTGGGAGCCGCAGTCCCCGCTCCCTCGCGGTCGCGGCTCGTTCAACACGTTATCGCAATCACGAAACCGGGTCGGCTTCCCCCCGGCCTATTTCGTTTCAGACAACCACTGCGGCATCTCGCGGAGCTTCCCGTCGCGCCCCACGCACGCGAGCGTCGTCGCGCCCTCGGTAATGAGCGCGCCGTCGCGGAACACCTCGTACTTGTGCTCCAGCCGGACGGCGGAGGTGCGCGTCACGGTGGTGCGGATCGTCAGCACGTCGTCGTAGTGCGCAGGGCTCTTGAACTTCACCTCGGCCTTCGCGACGACCAGGAAGTACCCCTGGTCCTCCAGTTCCTTATACGATGCGTGCCGCCCGCGGAGCAACTCCGTTCGGGCCTGCTCGAAGTACACCAGGTAGTTCGCGTGGTGGAGCAGGCCCATTCGGTCCGTCTCGGCGTACCGCACGCGGATCTGGATCTCGCCGGTTAGCATCGTGCTCCCTCCGCGCTGCGCGATCGGCGCAAACACGTCTTTCTCGCGACACCGATCTTGAACCGCGCTATTTGATGAACCCGACGCGGTTCTTCCCCGCCTTGAAGCGAACGGGCGGCCAGCCGAGCTTCCAGTCGAAGGCCACGGGGTAGAACACGAACACGGCCTTGCCGAGCATCAGCCGGTCCGGGACGACGCCCCACTCGCGGCTGTCGGAGCTGTGGGCGCTGTTGTCGCCCATGCAGAAGTAGTGCCCGGGCTGCACGTAGAAGATGTCCGCTTCGTTGAAGTCGGCCGGGAGGGACTGCGTCCCGGGGGGCGACCACGTGTAGTAAATGTCGCGGTGGAGCGCGATGTGGCGGATCGCGGTCACTTGGCCCCGCGCCCCGATGTTTGCCGGGGCGTCGATGTCGTTGGCGCGGACCCACCCCTCTTTGTGGGTGTCGTCGCGGTCGTACTCCGTGTCTTTCAGTTGGGTCGGTTCGTAGTCGGCCTCGGGGCCGAAGTCGATCCGCTTCCCGTCCACCCACACCCACAACCGGGCGTCCACGTTCGCGAACCGGACCTTGTAGGTACCCGTGCTCACCTTACACGGCTTGCTGCCCAACTCGCCCGCTCTCGGCCCGGACCGGGTGAGCACCACCTTCCCGCCGCCGAACGTCGCCCGGAACCGGTCCGCGCCCTTCGACAGCTCGAGGGCGACTTCGGCCCCGGCCTGGAGTTCGACCTCGCACTCCAGGCTCAGATCGCCGACCCACGACTGCTCGTGGGCGCCGCTCGAGCGCCCGATGTTGTACCCGAGGAAGTTGTCGACGTAAGTCGCTTTCTGCTCGGCCAGCACCTTCGGGTCGGTCGCGGGGGTGTCGTCGATCTTGTTGGCGGGGGCCGTCTTCCACAGCGCCGACAGGTGCTGGTACCGAATCCAGTCGAGCGCGTCCCCGGTATGGCCGAACGCCCGGGGCGAGCGCGGGTCGTCCGCGCGCCACTGGGCCGCGCCTTCGGGGGCGGCTTGCCACCGGGACTTCACCGGTCCGCCTAACTCGGTCGGTTGTTTGTCGTTGTCCCAGACGATGCGGAGGTCGGCGAGCATCTGCTCTTCGCCCTTGCGCACGATTTGGAACCCGCCCGGCACGGCGCCCGTGAACCCGGCGGCGCGGGACGCGGCGAACAGTGATGTCGCCTTCGTGCTGTTCCGGTAGCGGTACTCGGGCTTCCACAAATCGACCGGGTCGTCCGGTCGGGCGAACGCGGGGTCGTCGTCCGGGTACGTGAGCGAGGACGTCACGAACAGGTCGCCGCGGTGAACGGCGAGCGTCTCGCCGCCGAAGCCCATTGCCCGTTTGATGTAGTTCTGGGCCGTCTGCTGCGTTTGCGGAGCCTGTGGGTACTTGAACACGACCACGTCGCCGCGCCGCGGGGAGCGAATGTGGTACAGCGGCTTGAGCACGAGCACGCGGTCGCCGCTGTTGTTATCGGGGCGCGGGTTGAGGTCGGAAATCAGCCCGTAGTGCCGGCAGTTCGGGCACACGTACCGGGTGAGCGGGACGATCTCTTTCTTCCCGTTCGGGTTGTTCTGCGGCGCGACCCCCTCGACCTCGTCGTGCGAGTTGATCGGGAATGCGTGCCCGCACTTCGGGCAGGTGATGACCTTCTGGTAGCCGTAGAGCGTTTCCGCCATCGATCCCGTGGGGATGACGAACGCTTCCGTGACGAACAGCTTCAGTAGGAGCACCAGGACCACGACGAACACGACCGTCTCCACGACCTCGCGGGCCGGGTCGCGCGGCAACTTCTTCTTGTCGTCGGTCGCGTGCTGGGCGGAAGCGCTGGACATTCGGACCTCACTTCGGGCAGCGTCCGGGCGGGAGCCGGCGATACTGAGTGTTCGCCCGGTCCGAACCGAAATTCTATGGCGACGGCCGGCGGAACCGCTATTGATCCCACCGGTTCGAGTTCAGTGACGAGAACCAATCTGGTCGGTCGGCCCGTAGCGCGGGTCAGTGCAGCCACCGCAGGCGGGACCAGTCGAGCGTTTGGAAGACGCGCTCGCGCCCGCCGACCGACACCCGGCCGAGCCGGAGCGGTTGGTGAATGAGGAATGGTTTACCGATGAAGGCGCTTTCCGGCACGCCCGGGGTCGGCCATTTCCGGCTGTCCTCGGAGTTCCCGCTGTTGTCCCCGAGGACGTAGTATTCGTGCGGGCCGAGCACCGCCGGGTGCCGGGTGCCGTGCTCGCCGTAGTCCGACATGTAGTGGATGTCGCGGTACAGTTTGATGTCGCGGACCACGACGCGGCACCCGCGGGCGCCGAAGCGCACCGGGCGGGACACGTCCCCGCGCTTGGGCGCCGGTTCCAGGTCCGCGGGCGGCACGACCACGCGGCCGTCCAGTGCGAGGGTCGCCCGGCGGTCCACGAAGGCGAACTCGAGGTGGTACTTCCGCCCTTTTTCGAGCGCAACCCCGCTCACGTTCCCCAACCCGCCGTGGTACTCGTGAACGAGCACCGCGCGCCCCGTCGCTTTCGGCCCCACGGCGATTTCGGCCGTAACTCCATCGGCGCCGTCGGCGAGCCGGCACTCGAAGCTGGCCTCGCCCGCGCTCCCCACCGTGGCAGTTACTTCGACTTCGCACGTCACGTAGAAGTCGTGTGCGGCGGGGAGATCGTTGGGCCGGCGGGGTGTACCGTCGTAGGCGTTCCACACGCGAACCGGGTTCTCACGGCGCTCGTCGAGGTGCCAGTGCCGGTACCACGCCGTGAGCGTCGATTGCGGCGCATCAGACGCATCCAGCACGAGCGCGTAGTTTTCGATCACCGGGGGCGTGGTCGGGTCCGGCCCCGTGCCCATTGGCAAGCGCGGGTCGCCGGAGCTGACGAGCCAGCGGCTCCCCCAACCGCCGGGGTTCGGGGCGAAGTTCATGTCGAAGACCGGCACCACCGTTTCGCGCACCTCGGCGAGCCCCTTTCGGGCGATTTCGCCGTGAGCGGATGTGTCGCCCGCGCGCTTCAAGTACACGTCGCCGTCCCGGATGAGGATCGTTTCGCCGGGCAGCCCGATGAGGCGCTTCACATACGGTTTCCCGAACTCCGTCGGGTTCGGGTTCGGGCACCGGAACACGACCATTTCCCACCGGCGCGGCGCGCGCAGGTCGTAGATGTTCTTGTCCACGAGGAGCCGGTCGCCGCTGAGGTCGCGTGCGTCCACCAGTGACACGTCGCGGTCGCAGTTCGGGCAGGTCACTTTCCTGAAGTGCTCGGTGGCGCTCCCCGTACCGGGGCGCCCGACGCGGACCGTGTACCCGCACCGCGGGCACAGCCCGTCGCGGTGGTGGCCGCTGAGCGCGGGGGCCATGCTGCCGGTCGGCACGCCGAACGGTTCCACCGCGATCGTGCGCAACACGAGAAACAGACCGACGAACCCCGCCACCACGACGATCAGCGCGCGGAAGGGGCTCGTGTTTCGTGCGGTGTGAGCGGTTTTTGGGGGCTGAGTGACGGGGGCGACTTCGGGCGCGCCGGCAGCGGGGACCGGGACCTCTGCGGCGGTGACTTCACTCACCGGCGCGGGTTCTTCCGGCGGAAGGTCCATCGCGACGGGTAGCGGGGTGTCGGTGTGATCCATGTCGCGTCTTGGCGGTAACCGCACACCGAGAGGACGGTCGTAGTTGGTTTCCTGCCCCGAGCGGGCCTCATTTCAAAGACCGGCACCAAATCAAAGCACCCGCGTAGCGACCTGTGTTCTTGCCCTCTCCCCTTGCGGGAGAGGGTGGCGAGGCTTTGCGAGCCGGGTGAGGGGTTGCTTCCACGCACAAGGGGCTTACCCCTCACCCCGCCGCGAAGCGCGGCGACCCTCTCCCGCAAGGGGAGAGGGCAAAGCGAAACAAGGCTCTGGTCATAACGATCGGCCCCAGCAACTTCGGGGATCACTCTTCCGATTCGAGCACCGCCAGGAACGCTTCCTGCGGTACTTCCACTTGCCCGATCTGCTTCATGCGCTTCTTGCCCTCGGCCTGCTTCGCCCAGAGCTTGCGCTTCCGCGTGATGTCGCCGCCGTAGCACTTCGCGGTCACGTTCTTGCGCATCGCGGCAATATTCTCGCGTGCGACCACCCGCGCGCCGATCGCGGCCTGGAGCGAGACTTCAAAGAGGTGCCGGTCGATCTCCTCGCGCAGCTTCTTGAGAATGAGCCGCCCGCGGCGCTCGGCGCTCGTCCGGTGGACGATGACCGAGAGCGCGTCCACCTTCTGCCCGTGAACGAGGATGTCCATCTTCACGAGGTCCGCGGACTTGAAGCCCAGGATCTCGTAGTCCATCGTGCCGTACCCGTGGGTGACGGACTTCAACTTGTCGTACAGGTCGTAAATGACTTCCGCGAGCGGCATTTCGTACACGAGGATGACGCGCTGCTGGCTCAGGTATTCGGTGCGGACGAACGTTCCGCGGCGCTCCGTACACATGCCCATCAGGGTGCCGATGTTCCCCGCCGGGATCAGGAAGCTGATGCGGACGATGGGCTCGCGGAACTCGTCGATCAGACCCGCGTCGGGGACCTCCTGCGGCCCGTGGACCGTGACGATCTCGCCGTCGCGCTTCTTGATCTCGAACGATACGTTCGGCGCGGTCTGGACGAGGTTCAAGTTGCTGTCCTGCTCCAGACGCTGCTGGATGATCTCGCGGTGGAGCATCCCGAGGAACCCGCAGCGGAACCCGAACCCCAGCCCGTCGGACACTTCCGGCTGGAACGTGAACGAGCTGTCATTCAACTTCAGCTTGCCGAGCGCTTCTCGCAGGTCTTCAAACTCGTTGTTGTTGACCGGGAACAGCCCGGAGTACACCATCGGCTTCGGCTCTTTGTACCCCGCGAGCGGTTCGGCCGTCGGGTTCGCGGCGTCGGTCACCGTGTCGCCGATGTTCACGTTCTCGATGTTCTTAATGTTGGCCGTGAAGAACCCGACCTGCCCCGCGGAGAGCTCGTCGCACTTCTGCATTTCGGGCCGGAACTGGCCCATCTCGGTAATGACGTACTCGCGCCCCGTGCGCATCAGCTTGACGCGCTGGCCCGGCTTGAGCAGCCCGTCCATCATGCGGATGTAGACGACGACGCCCTTGTAGGTGTCGAAGTGGCTGTTGTAAATGAGCGCCTTCACGGGCGCGGTCGGGTCGCCGGGTGGCGGGGGGACGCGCTCCACGATCGCCGCGAGCATGTCCTCGATTCCGATCCCGGCCTTCCCGCTGACGCGGAGCACGTCCTCCGGGTCGACCATCAGCGCCTGTTCCATCTCGCCGATGACGAAGTCCGGGCGCGCGTGCGGCAGGTCGATCTTGTTCAGCGTGGGGAGAATTTTGAGCCCGCCGTCCATCGCGAGGAAGGCGTTCGCCACCGTTTGGGCCTGCACCCCCTGGAACGCATCGACGAGGAGGATCGCGCCCTCGCACGCGGCGAGGCTGCGGCTCACTTCGTAGTTGAAGTCGACGTGGCCGGGCGTGTCGATCAGGTTCAGCTCGTAGCGCGTGCCGTTCAGCGTGTAGTAAACCGTGACCGGGTGCATGCGGATGGTGATGCCGCGCGAGCGCTCCAGGTCCATGCTGTCGAGGGTCTGCGCCTTGATGTCGCGCTCGGAGATGGTGCCGGTTTTCAGTAGGAACTGGTCGGCCAGCGTGCTCTTGCCGTGGTCGATGTGTGCGATGATGCAGAAATTGCGGATGATCGCGGTCGGCGTCGGCATTCTGCAGTGCTCACGGGGAAAGCGGTCGGTCGGGCTCGTCCCGGCCGCCCGATCAATCCCCCATATCCTAGCACTACCGACCGGCGCTGAATAGTCCGCGTACCCGGCACCGGCCGCGCTATTATTCCTTATCCCTTCCTCCCGGAGCACCCGACCATGCGAACGCTCGGTACCGCGGTTCTGCTGGCACTTGCGGTTGGGGCGGGGTGCAAGCCCCGCCCCAACCTGCCCCAACCGGCCGCCGCGATCCCGGTCTCGGTGACCGATGCGGACCACAACGCGCTCGCCGCTGCCCTCAAGGAGCGCAAGGGAAAGGTGGTCCTGATGGACTTCTGGGCGACGTGGTGCCCGCCGTGTGTGAAGACGTTCCCGGAGTTCGTGGACCTTCACAAGAAGTACGCGGACCGCGGCCTGGTTTGTCTGAGCGTCAGTATGGACAAAACGTGGGAGCGGAAAAAAGGGAGCTACGACAAGGACCGAGTGCTGAAGTTCCTCGAAGAGAAGAGTGCGACGTTCCCGAATTTCATCGCCACCGAACGCGACGACGAACTGTACGGCCGGCTCTTCGGGCTCGAACACTCGATCCCGTTCCAGGTGCTCTTCGGGAAGGACGGGACGCGGGTATGGACCAGGGAAGAGAAGGAGCTGACCGAAGCGGAACTGAACAAACTCATTGAATCCGAACTGGCGAAGTGACCGATCGAGTCTTTTTCAACGGGAGTTACTCGTGCGCCGAATCATGATTCTCGCGGGTGTGGTGGCGGCCGGCGGGCTCGGTGCGGCCCTGGGTCGCGCGGCCGACGAGCCGGGAAAGGCCGTTACGGTGGCCGAGGTGAAATTCGACGCGCTCGATAAGGCCGTCGCCGACCAGAAAAAGAAGGTCGTTCTGGTGGATTTTTGGGCGACGTGGTGCGGGCCGTGCGTGAAGAGCTTCCCGCACTTCGTGGCCACGCAGAAGAAGTACGCGGACAAGGGGCTCGTCTGCGTGAGCGTGAGCCTGGACCCGAAGGGGAAGGAAGACAAGTACGACAAGGACTCGGTCCTCAAGTTCCTGAAGGACAAGGGCGCGGCGTTCCCGAACTTCGTCCTGCTCGGGTTCCGGGACGACGAGGACAAGGTCACGAAGCGGTTCGGGCTCGACGGGGGCATCCCGTTCAAGGCGCTCTTCGGTAAGGACGGGAAGCGGGTGTGGACCAGCGAAGAGAAAGAACTGACGGACGAGGAACTCGACAAGCTCATCGAGACCGAACTGGCGAAGTGACGCGGTCAGAAAAACGCGAGCGGCCGGTTCCCTCGGAGGTGGAACCGGCCGCTCGTGTTTCGGGAGTACGGACCCCGCATCAGCTACCGGCCGGCGGTGCGATCGAGGAGCCGACGAAGGAGAAGGTGCTGTTAGCGTTGGAGCCGAGGGTGGTGATGGCGGCGATGCACACCACGACGATGAGGGCCAACATCACCGCGTACTCAACGGCCGTCGGGCCGTCTTCGGCCTTCAGGAACGACACCACGTTCTTGGTCAAGCTGCGCATCAAACACTCCTGGATTTAGGGTCGGGAACTCGCCCCGACCGTGCTTGGTCGGGTGAGCGAGAACACCAACTACCTAGTTCACGCGGAGAATCGGTGCAAACGTGCGGGCCGTTTTTTCCCGCGCAATCCCGCCCGTTCGCGCTTCCCGGAAAACTCGCACCCGTTCTCGTGGCCGGCGCGATCCCAATCCGGATAACAGAGAGAATCGGGTTGCACAATCGAAATCCGTTCGCCAGAAGCGCGCGGTTATGAGGGGTCTCTCCATGTCCGACGGATCGACACGCACCAGTCTCACCACCACGGGCGGCTCCGGCCGCGCGCCGAACCGGGCCATGCTCCGGGCGGTCGGGTTCACCGACGAGGACTTCGACAAGCCGGTCGTGGGCATCGCGTCCCTGTTCAGTGACATCACGCCCTGTAACGCGCACCTGGACCGGCTCGCGGCGAAGGGGCGCGAGGGCGTGCGCGCGGGCGGCGGCGTCCCGCAGACGTTCGGCGCCCCCACCGTCTCCGACGGCATCAGTATGGGCCACAAAGGGATGCGGTACTCGCTCGTGTCGCGCGAGGTGATCGCCGACGCGCTCGAGACGGTCGCGGGCGCGATGAACCACGACGGGCTGGTCGCGTTCGGCGGGTGCGACAAGAACATGCCCGGGTGCGTGATGGCGATGGCCCGGCTCAACATCCCGAGCGTGTTCGTCTACGGCGGGAGCATCATGCCCGGCGTCGGGCCGACCGGCGAGGACGTGGACATCGTGTCCATCTTCGAGGCCGTCGGGAAGTTCCAGGCCGGCACGATCGACGAGAAGACGCTCCACAAGGTGGAGTGCGCGAGCTGCCCCGGGCACGGCTCCTGCGGCGGCATGTACACCGCCAACACGATGTCCAGCGCGATCGAGGCGATGGGGCTCGCGCTGCCTTACGGTGCGAGTAACCCGGCCGTGGGCGCCGCGAAAGAGCGCGAAGCGTTCCTCGCGGGCAAGGCGGTGATGCGCTGCATCGAGAAGAACATCCGGCCCCGGGACGTCATCACGCGCAAGAGCCTGGAGAACGCCTACACCTTCGTTCTCGCGCTCGGCGGCAGCACGAACGCGGTGCTGCACCTGATGGCGATCGCGCGCGAGGCCGGGGTGCCCTGGACCCTCGACGACTTCGACCGGCTCGGCGCGAAAGTTCCGCACCTCGCGGACCTGAAGCCGGGCGGCAAGTACGTGATGTTCGACCTCTACCGCGTCGGCGGCACCCCGGCCGTTTTGAAGGCGCTGCTCGACAAGGGGTACTTGCACGGCGACTGCATCACGGTGACGGGGAACACGCTCGCGGAGAACCTCGCGGACGTGCCGAGCGTGTTCGCGAAGCCGCAAAAGGTGGTGCGCCCGTTCGAGGAGCCGCTCTTCAGCCACGGCATTCACGTGATCCTGAAGGGCAACCTCGCCCCGGAAGGCGCCGTGGCGAAGGTCGCGGGGCTGAAGCAGCGCTCGATCACCGGCCCCGCCAAAGTCTTCGACGGCGAGGAGGCGTGCTTCGAGGCGATCAAGGCACGGAAGATCGTGGCCGGCGACGTTGTCGTCATTCGGGGCGAGGGGCCGGTGGGCGGACCCGGGATGCGCGAGATGCTGAGCATCACCGGCGCGCTGATGGGTCAGGGCCTGGGCGAAAGCGTGGGCCTCATCACCGACGGCCGGTTCAGCGGCGGTACGCACGGGCTCGTTGTGGGCCACGTCGCCCCGGAAGCGTGGACCGGCGGTCCGATCGCGCTCGTGCAGCCCGGCGACTCGATCACCATCGACGGCGACGCGAAACTCCTCACGCTGAACGTCCCGGACGCGGAACTTCAGGCGCGTAAGGGCAAGTGGACGGCGCCGGCCCTCCGCGTCGAGCGCGGCGTGCTCGCGAAGTACGCCCGGCTCGTGAAGTCCGCGAGCGAAGGCGCTGTGACGAGCTGAGGTGACGAACTGAGGTGATGAGCTCGATGATCCGCGCGATCGAAATGCACGAGTACGACGAGAAAAATCGACTCGTCTCCTCAACGATTCCGAACCCGTCGTGGGAGCGATTCCTTGACGGGTTCGACACGACCCAGAGGCGCGAGCGCGCGTTCGCCGGGATCACGGTTACGGCCCAAGACGGCTCGTTCCTGCTGATTGATGGCTCCGACGGGCTGTTCTTTGCGCTCTACGAGCGGGCCGATGGGTTCCAGTTCCAATCGCTCGCCAACCCGCTCCAATTGGACGAGGAAGTGACCATCATCTGCGGGGGCGTCGCCACGACGCTTCCGCGCGCCTACCTTCTCGAAGAGGCGGCCGCGCTCCGCGTGGTTTGGGACTTCTGGCAGGGGCAATTAGACACAACGGTCGGCTGGGAGCCGTTGTAGGCATCTACTGTCACAGCGATTTCGTGGTTGATCTGTTCCCGAGCCCCCAAAGACGCCCGTGATCGTTCGCGCGGCTCTTGGCGTGTGCGTGTTGGACCGGCGCGAATCTGGTAGAGTGCAGGTTGGAGGACGTGCGATGGTAAACTCAACTGTCTCTGGTTGGGAAAGGGTGGCCCTCGCCGCGGCGCAAGTACGGGACCGGTTGCGGCGTGCGGTGGCCGCACTCGATGGGGCAAATGTGTCCTAAGCCGTGATCGGCGGGAACGCGGTGGCCGAATGGGTCGGTCGCGTCGATCAGGTGGCAGTGCGCAATACGCGGGACGTGGACATTCTTCTCCGGCGCGCGGATTTTGACGCGGCGATAATCGCAATGGAAGCCACCGGGTTCGTGTACCGACGCCCATCCAGCATCGACATGTTTCTCGACGGCCCCGATGCGAAGGCACGCGAGAGCTCCGCTGACCGGACCGGGGAGGACAACGCGAGAGGGCGCAATCCGAAGCCAATTACAGCCCAAGTTTGCATCTGCTGACAGAGGCCGGCTACAGAAAATACGGCAATTCGCACGATCCGGTATCAGGAGCGGAAACGCATAGATTGTTAGCGAATGTTAGCCGCAAGCACGGCGTGCCGTGCGGGACAAAAAGGTCAATCGGCTTGAAATCTCGGGAATTGGCGAAATGCCACGAACTTCGCCTGCCCTCGCAACGCCCGGGGGCAAAATTGTTAGCAAATGTTACCCATGCTAGTAGAGATGATAGTATTTGGATTGGGAACGTATTTCGATGATAATTTCGGTTGATTGCGAATGGGCTAATTTGTTTAAGTGTGTCGTGGTGCGGTGATTATTTTTTCGTTAGCGTCTTCAGTACCTTCTCGATTTCCGTCACGTCCGCGGGTTTAACGAGGTGGTAGTCGAAGCCCGCGTCCCGGGTGCGGCGCCGGTCCTCTTCTTGCCCCCAGCCAGTCAGCGCGACCAGGGTGACGGCGCGCAGTTCCGTGCTTCCGCGGACGCGGCGCGCGACCTCGTACCCGTTCATCCCGGGCAAGCCGATGTCGAGCACGATCAGGTCCGGGCGGAACGTTTCGAGTACGCGCAGGGCTTCGGGGCCGTCGTGGGCCATCCGCACCTCGTGGCCCTTCACTTCCAGTAATAGCGCCAGGCTGTCGGCCGCGTCCCGGTTGTCGTCCACGACCAAGATGTTCAACTTCGGTGCGCCCGCGGACGGTTCAGCGGTTCCCGGGGGATGTGTGCTCGCTGTGCCCGCTTCGACAGCGAGCGGGATGCGAACCGTGAACGTGCTCCCGCGGTTCGGGCCGGGGCTCTCGGCCGACACCGTGCCGCCGTGCAACTCGACCAGGCGCCGAACCAGTGTGAGGCCGATTCCGAGCCCGCCCTGAGACCGATCCAGGGAACTCCCGACCTGCGTGAACATCTCGAAGATTTTGGGCAGCATCTCGGTTGGAATGCCCAGCCCGTTATCGGTGACGCGGACGACCGCGTCCGCACCCCGCGGCTCCGCGGACAGTTCGATGCGCCCGCCCGGTGGGGTGTACTTTGCGGCGTTGTTCAGCAGGTTCGCCAGCACCTGCACCAGTCGGGTGCGGTCCGCGTCCACGAATAGTGGGTCCGCCGGCACGCACACTACGAGTTCGTGTTTTCCGGTCTCGATCATCTGGCGGGACGTTTCCACCGCGGCCTCGGCGAGCGCGCGGACCCCGACCCGTTCCTTCCGCAGAATCACCTTCCCGCGCGACACGCGCGACACGTCCATCAGGTCGTCGACCAGGTGGACCATCTGCCCGATCTGGCGGTCCATCATGGCCAGGGTGCGCTCGGCCGGGTCGCCGGGCGGGCGCCCGATGCGGAGGATCTGGAGCCCGTTTCGGATCGGCGCGAGCGGGTTCCGCAACTCGTGTGCGAGGGTCGCGAGGAACTCGTCCTTCCGCCGGTCCTGTTCCTGGAGGGTCCGGTACAGGATCGTGTTCTCGATCGCCACCGCGATCCGGGCGGCCAGGTCCTGGGCCACCACCAGTTCCGCGGGGCCGTAGCGCCGGGCCGCCGAGGTGCTGAGGAAGGTGACGCCCCCGATGGTCCGCCCGCGGGACGCGAGGGGAATGGCCAGGTACGACTTGATGCCCCAGCCCCGGAGCCGGGCGATCCGGTCCGGTCCCAGTGGGGCCGCGCGCGGGTCGAGCGCGTCGAGGTCCGGCACCACGTCGGGCGCGCCGGTGCGCAGGACGTGCGGGATGCCGTCGGGCGCGTTCGGGTCGGGGCCGAGCGCCGGGTCCACGGGCCGCGGACCCGCGACGGCAAGCGCTTCGGGGTTCGATGAGAGGCGCCGGCGGTTCCCGGCATCGTCGACGAGGTCCACCACGCACCAATCGGCGAACCGCCCGACGGCCAGGTTCGCGATCCGCCGGAGCGTGCTCTCGTAATCGACGAGTTCGACCAGTTGCGAACTGGCGTCCGCCAGGAACCGCATCGACTCCTCGGCGCGCTTCCGGTCGGTGATGTCGTGGAACACCAGAACCGCCCCGGTCACCCCTCCCGCGCCGTCCCGGATCGGCGCGGCCGAGTCGTCGATCGGGCGCTCGGTCCCGTCCCGCGCGATCAGGATCGTGTGGTTCGCCAGCCCGACGACGACCCCTTCGGCCAGCGCCCGCCGCGCGGGGTTATCCACAGGGGCGCGGGTTGATTCGTTGACGATGCGAAACACTTCGTGCAGCGAGCGCCCGACCGCGTCCGCGGTGGGCCAGCCGGTGAGTTTTTCGGCGACCGGGTTGAGGAAGGTCACGTTCCCGGCGGTGTCGGTCGCAATGATCGCGTCCCCGACGCTGCCGAGAGTGGTACGGAACCACTCCCGCTGTTCGCGGACCAGAGCGGCGGCCGCGGCGCTCGCGCGCAAGCTCCGGGCGAGCAGCCACACGAACATCCCGAGCGCGACGAGCCCGAGGACCGCCCCCGCGATCCCGTAGTAGACGGTACGAGTATACGCTTCCGTGGTCTCGGTGTTCCGTGCGGCGAGCCGATCCCGCTCGTAGCCCTCCATCGCCGCGAGCGTCTCCAGTAGCGGGTCCACGAAACTCCGGTTCTCCCGACCGCGGGAGAACTCGAGGATGGCGCCGAGGCCCTTTTCGCGGCGCAGGGTCGTGACCGCGTCCAGACTGGCGATCCCGGATTCGATCTCCCGCACCGCGGATTCCGTGCGCTGGTTTTGGTCCGGGTCGCCTGCGGTCAAGGTTCGGAGCTGGGAGCCGCTGACGCGGAGTGCCGATATCGCTTCGTGGTACGGCGGCAACCGGTCCTCGCCCCCGGTGATGATGTACGCCCGCTGCGCGGCCTGGAGCTTGCGGGCGTCGGACCGAACGGCGGCGACCGCGTCGATCACTTCGTGGCTGTGGGCCGCGTCGATGGCGTCGTTGCGAAGGTCCCGGGCGTTGAAATAGGTAGTGACGGGAACGCCCACCATCATGGCCGCGAGTACGACCAGCCCGATGACCGTGTTGCGATCGAATCGCTGACGCATTCGACTCTCCCAATGCCGTCGCAACAACTTGCAATCAAAGGACCGATCCCAACCGTAAGTAGCCCGCCTCGACGCCCGGTTTTCAGGATTCTACCGTTTACCGAAGTGTCGGGCCGCTGGCACGGTGATTGCTTCCCATTTCGGCAAAGCCCGCCGGCTGTCTGCCGAGCGGTTGACCAATAAACAGGATGCACACCATGAACGTCATGAACACCGACGCCGAAAAAATTACTCTCGCAGCGACGGAACGGGTTCAATCGCTCGACGTGGTCGATGAGGCATCGGACGAATCGTTCCCGTGCAGTGATCCGCCGTCGTGGACGCCGATTACCGGCACTGGTGCGCCGGCTCGGTGAGTGGGCGCAGAACGGTACCACCCGCTCATCGCGGTTCGCCTCAGAGATGGGCGAACCGCGATGAGGGAACTTGGTGAAGAGCCTCAAGAAGTCCAATTCCGACTACGAACACCGGGGGCCGTGGGAATTTATCCCCACGGCCCCCGGTGTTCGTAGTTGCCTGCGCGAATTACTGATCGCGGAGTTCCATGTCGAGTTGCGTGGCGAGCCCGCGAACGATCGGTGCGGCCGGTTTGCGCGGCTGCTGATACCCCCACATTGTCTGGAGCAGCTCAAAGCCCATCAGCGCACCGACGAGCGTGAAGAGGAGCGCCGGGGCCAGGAACAGCACCGGGACAATGCCCCAGGGCTTGGTCGAGGCGAGCACTTCTTCATCCTCGGCATCCGCCTTCCCGCGCCGCCCGGCCTTCGCGCCGCGCAGGGCCTTGGACGCCGAGGCGTCGTCCTCGTCAGTTACCGAGTCGTCGGCCAGATCGACGTCGCCGTCGTCGTCCACGACGGGCTTCTTTTTCCCCTTAAGCGGCTGGGGCTTCGCTTTGCCCTTTCCGCGTGCGGGCTTCTCTGCCTCTTCGTCCTCGAGTAGCACGACTTCGCTACCGGACTCCTCTCCGCTATCGTCACCGTCGGCCATCTCGAGTTCAAAGTCGGACTTTTCCAGGTCCGTGTCCGATTCGAGCGCGACCGCTTCGGACCCGGACTCGTCCGGCATCGAGGGGATCTCGAAGTCGGTCTCGAAGATGTCGCCCTTGTCCTCTTCCGCCAGCGCTTCGGATTCCATTGCGGCTTGCTCGAGCGAGCCGCCGGAGTCGTCGAGGGTCAGCTCGAACTCGCTGTCGGAGTCCGAATCGAGCACCAGTTTGCCCGACTTGGGCGCACCGAGCTTGGTGCTCGACGAGACCGCGGACGAATCGAGACTCAGCTCGAAATCGACGTCCGATTCGTCGCTGTCTTCCTCGACCTTTTTTTTGTTCTTGCTCTTCTCGAGCGAGATGCCGCTGTCGGCCGGGTCGCTGAGGTTGATCCCGCTGGCGCTGCTGCGCTTGTCGCTCCCGCCCTTACCCTTGGGCAGGGCGCCGAGGTCCACCTCGTCGCCGTCCGGGTTCATCTGGAGGTCGAAGTCGTCACTGTCCGCGTCGAGGCTCAGCTCGAATTCGCTGCTGTCGTTCTCCACCGGCGGCTTACCGGACTTCCCGCCCTTGCCCTTGCTCGGGTCGAGTTTGCCGGACGAGTTCCCGCTCTTGGGGGCGGACAATTTGGCCGAGCTCCCACCCTTGATGATCGCGCTACCGGGGCCACCGAAATCGAGCGCGATTTCTTCGGTCGGGATCGCGGCCTCGTCGCTCTTGGGCTCGGGGGCCTTGACCTTCTTGAGCTTCCCGCTGTCGAGCCGCACGTCGCTGTCCGAGCTGCCGTGGGAGCTATCGGACATGCTCTTGGGGGCCTTCGGCGCGATCTTGCCGGACTTCGGCGGGGCCGGTTTGGGATCGTCGGCGAGCGAGAACACTTCGTCGTCACTGGCCCCGAAGTCCAACGGCGCTTCGTCGGAGGCGCTCTTCTTGGGCGCCTTGTGCTTGTCCTCGACCACCTTGAAGTCGTCCGAGCCCGGGGGCTCCAGTTCTTGCTCCGCCATCGGGAGCCCGTCCTCGCTGGCCAGCCCGAGCTGGCGCCCGAGTTCGTCGATGGCCGTGACTTTGAACCGCACGGTGGACCCGTCGCGGATCTGACTGAGTTTCTTGAACTCGGAATCGGTCTTGAGCCGCTTCTTCATCTCCTCGGGGGAGATGCCGAGTCGTTCCGCGGCTTCCTCGAGCGTAATCATCTGCTGCGCCATGGGAAACTCGTGGCGACGGTGGGATGGGAATTTGATGCCGCGCGAGTGCGTGAGGCATTGATATTGATTGTAAACTGCGTCCGGGCGGACACAAGTGCTGATCGCACTTCGTGATGGCGCGCTGCGCGGCACCCGCTGTGCAGGTGATACAACCGCGCCGCACTAATCCGCACAGTCGCGCTAATCGATTTGTTGCGCCCGCGGGGAACCAAAAATCCCTGGCGGCGGCGCGCGAAAAAGCGGAATCCGATTCAAGTCCGGAGGCGCTCCGGTGCGCCCCTTACTCGTTCGGGCCGAAGAACGGGAGCTGGTCCAACGTGTCCCAATCGGGTACGCGGATCGTGCCGAGTGGAATGTTCGGATCGATCTTGTGAACGACGTAGCGCCCGGAGCGAAACACGACCGGCTGGTTCCACGGGAACTTTTGGCGCTCGTTCGCCGGTAACCACACCGGGAGCGGGTCGCCGTCGGCCCACGAACTCGCGTGGTACGGCGTGTCCCCGTTCCAGCAAGTACGGAGCAGGTCGCTGACGACGTAGCGCTGACGGGAGTTGGCCACGGCGTCCACGATTTGTTGGCGCTTGGGCTTCTCGCCCGGCGGGAGTTCGGCCTTCTCCCGAATAGCGAACACTGTGCCGTAGTGCATGTACCGCGTGGCCGGGTCCACATCGAGCATCAGGTACACTGGGTGCGTGCTGTCGTGCCAGCAGTTGAGTTCGCCCGGTCCGATGGGCGGATCGATCGTCTTCAAGTAGTTCGCCACATCAGTGAGTTCGCACCACTTCGTTCCGCAGTGGATGTCGGTGTACTGGCCGAGCCGGTCGCGGAGTTCCGGCGACCCGCCCTCGGTCCACGCGCGCGGCCACAACTTCATCACCGACCGGTCCGCGAGCGGGTGCTTAGCGAACTTCACGTAGGGGCATTCCGGGTTGAGCGCGTCCGCCACTTGCGCCGCGGGCGGGTACACCTCCGCGCCGTTCATCAGCGCGCCCACCGCAACGAACCACAGTAGGTAGATGAACCCGAAGCACCACCGCTGGCTCGCGATCACCGCGAACGCGAGTAGCAGCAGCGGCGCGTGAACGTACTCGAACCCCCGTTGCAGGAACACCGCCTGTGCCAGCCAGCCCAGGTAGAACGCGGCCAACAGTGCGCGGGCCGACGCGACGCGCTCACTTTCGGCGGGCGCGTACCACCACCGCGGGCGCGGAAGGCGCGCGGGCCGGCCGGGTTTGCGCGACCAGACGCGCGATTCCCACAGCGCGAGCACCGCGAGGGCGATCGCAACGTGGTGCAGGAGGCTCCACGGGCGGAAACACTTGAAGAGCGTTCCGCCCCGATCGTAGAGCGAACCGGAATCGGCGAAGTAGGCGGGGTTCCAGTTCAGGAAGATGTCGAGGAAGTACGGCCACGCGCCGGTGCCGATCAGCCACGCGATCCCCGGCGCCCCCGCGAGCAACCCGCCGGTAATCACTCTCCCGAGGTCCGCGAGCACGCGGGTCAGTGGTTCGCGCCGGGCGAGGAAGACTGCCGACGTCACCCACACCACGAACGCGGGCACCACCATGTGCGGCTTCAGCCACACCGCCGCGCCCCACAGGAATCCTTCGAGGATGGAAGAACGGAGAAGCGACCCCTCCCCAACCCCTCCCCCAAGGGGAGAGGGGCTTGAAATCGGCGCTTGCGGCGCGGTTGTCTGTGTCTTTAGTTCTGTTCCCCCTTCCATTTTAGGGAAGGGGGTTAGGGGGGTAGGTTCCCCCGTTACGCGCCGCAACCGCAATCGGGCCGCGAGCGCCGCGGGGAGGAGCATCCACGGGTCGCGCTGGATGTGGCTGAATTCGGTCGTGAACGGGTAATACAGCGCGACCGCGGCCACCAGCCACGCGACCGTGTAACTCGGGGAGCCGCAGCGCCGGACCCACCCGCACAGCAGCGCGACCGATGAGCCGATCACGAGCAAATCGACCGCACGGAGGGCTTCGTAGTTCCAGCCGAAGACCAGCTTCAACCCGGCCATTGCCCACACGAAACCGGGCAAGTTGGTGTCGAAGATGTCGCGGTAGTGGACACCACCGTTGAGGATATTGCGCGCCGCCATCTGGTAGAGCGTGACGTCGCACCACGGCGGCATCGCCAGAAATAGCGGCACGCCGGCGAGGAGAACGGCGCCGGTCACGAGCCAGCCGAGGGACGCGGAGCGCCAAAGGCGCCACGGGCGGGGGCGTTCGGGTTCGGTCATCGCGGTCAGTGGGGCTTCCCCTGCTCGTTGGGAGTGGCGTGAACGGGCGCATCGGGCGCCGCGTGCGGGTGATGAGGAATCATATACGCGGACGCGGTCAACCCGATTGCCACCACCGCGGCCGTGAGTCCGATGAACCAGTACGCGCGCTTCTTGGTTAGAAGGGCGATTGAGCAGAGCACCAGACCGATTTCGGCCGACAGGTGCGCGACATCGAACCGGTCGGCCTGGTGGTGAACGTGTTCGGCTTCTTCGCTCTTTTCGGCGGCTTGTTGGCGAAATTTGGCGGCCTCGGTCCCCACGCGGGTCGCCTCGGCGTGCAGCTTCTCGGCCCGCTTACTGGCCTCGTCACCCCGTTCGAGCAGGTCCGGTAAATTGTCCTTCTTGTCGTTCGATTTGTTGTACTCAGCGGCCCGTTTCTTCCAGTCGGTGGCCGCCTTCGCTCGCGCCGCGCTGATTTCGGTCGCTTTCTTCTTCGTGTCTTCGTCGGCGTCCTTGCGCACGATTTCGGGGGAGGGCACGAGTTCCATCAGTGCCGCAGATATCTCGAATTCCGACTGACGGAGCCGTTTGGACTGGTACCACGCGAACAGGTTGCTCTTTTCCACCTCGGCGTGCCCCGCGTCTGTGCCGATTCTGTTCGCGTCGCCGATGATCCGGTTGACGTCACCGAGTAGTCGGTTCGAGTCCCCTTGGAGCTGCAACACTTTGTTGTGCGTGCGGTGCCCCACCATGCTGATTGCGGCGAGGATCGCAGCGACGATCGCCATTGAAACCGCGACCCGCTGGTTGAACGGGTCGGAGGCGTGGTGTTCGGCGTGTTCGGCGTGTTCCAGGTGCTCGTGCGTGTTCGCCATGAACGGCTCCGGGGCTTGCTTCGGCAGCCGCGGAAGTCTACGGGCACGCGGCGCGGCGTTCAAGGTGCAGAAAATTATCGGAATTATCCCGAAAGTCGTTGCAATCGTTACCGACGGGGTATAGCATCCGTAGTTGAAAAACGGATTTTCGATTCGCATCGCATCTGGAAGGACTCCCGTCCTATCTCTTTGAAGTCTGTCCGATCTTGCAGCGGAACTCGTTTTTCCGCGACCGCCGGTAACCCCCATAACCGGCAGCCGCACTTTCGGTTCGGAAGCCCTCGTCCGAGATCTACCCCCGAAGGAGCGCCGCGATGAACACCTGCCCGATCATGACATCCGAACTGATCGACGCGCTGACGAGCAGCCCCCTCGGTCAACTCCGCCGCCTGCGCGTGACCGAAAACGAGAACGAGGTCGTCCTCACGGGCCAAGTGTCCAGTTACTACCTCAAGCAAATGGCACAGGAAACCATTCGCATCGCCGTGGGCGTGCGGAGACTCTTGAACCGCGTGGAAGTCTGCGCTGCAGACGCGGCCTGAAACGGAATGAGATAAACAGCCGCGCCCGCGCCGTCCCAATAATTGTTGGGACGGCGCGGGCGCGAATTTTTGATTCACGCAGAAAGTGACAGGGTGAATCTCACTCTTTCGGCATTGGGAGTATCGCGTCGGTTGTGTGAATAACTCCGTTGCTGCACACGATATCTGCGGTCACGATCTTCACCCCGCCGACGAGCAACCCGTCTTTCGTGTCCTCCACCTTCAGTACGTTCCCGTGGACCGTCTTCAGTTCTTTGCCGTCCAGTTTCTTCAGATCCGCAGTGGTGTACTTTCCCATGACGAGGTGCGAGCGGAGGAGCCGTTGCACCACGTCCTTTTTGGTCGCGATCTCACCAATCGTGGTGTCGTCGAGTTTTTTGAACGCCGAATCGAGCGGCGCGAACAGCGTGTACTGGGTCGTGCCCTTGAGCGCGGCGGATTCGGCGGCTTCCTTCACGGCGACGGACAGAACCGTGTGCCCGTCGCGCGTGGTGAGCGTGTCGTAGATCGTGCCGGTGTCGGCGGTGCGCGCCGGCAGTGCGAGCGCGAGGACGGTGGCGAGTACCGCACCGGCGGTGAGTTTGGGACGCATGAAACCGCACTCCCGTGTTTTGGACCGTTTTCGGAGTTCGCGCGCGGGCAGGTTGAGTGTTAGAATACCTGCGTACACCAACCCGAACAAGGCGCGAACATTAAATATGAGCCGCACACCCAGGGACGGGCGCTCGCACCCGCGGCTCTTCGCGGACGGCTTCGACGGTTTCGGGCCGAGCCGGTTCCGCCCGGCCAGCGAGGTCGTTCCCGTGTTCGAGGTCCGGGGCAAGCGCTTTAGCCGGTTGAAACGCGGAACGAAGAAGAACGCCCCGAAAGCGCCCGGCGTGTACGGGATGCTCGACAGCCGCGACCGGCTCATCTACGTCGGCAAGGCGAAGAACCTGCGCAGCCGGCTGCTGTGCTACTTCCGCGAGAACAGTCGCGACCCGAAGGCCGGGAAGATCATCGAGCAGACGAAGCGGCTCGTGTGGGAGCAGTGTGGGGACGAGTTCGCTGCGCTGCTCCGCGAACTCGAACTCATTCAGCGCCTGCGCCCGCGGTACAACGTGCTGGGCGTGCCCGGCTTTCAGCGGCACCATTACATTTGCGTGGGGCGCACCCCCGCTCCCTACGTTTATGTCACTTCTACGCCGACCGGGAAGGAACTCGGAACCTACGGACCACTTGTGAAATGGGGCAAGTCCGACGACGCGGCGCGCCGACTGAACGACTGGTTCAAGCTCCGCGACTGTCCGCAAACGGTGGCGCTGTCGTTCGCGGAGCAGGGCGAGTTGTTCGACCCGGATCGCGGGGCGAAGTGCTTGCGGTTTGAGCTGGGAACGTGCTGCGGGCCGTGTGTGAGCGCGTGCTCGCGGAAGGACTATTCCGACGGGGTCCGCGCGGTGAAAGCGTTCCTTGATGGGCGCAACCGGTCGGTGCTGCGCACGCTCCAAGGCCAGATGGAAGAGGCCGCGTCCGAGTTTCAGTTCGAGAAGGCGACGTCCCTTCGCGACAAGCTCCAGGCGCTCCAGTGGCTCGACGACCGGCTCAGCCTGCTGCGCACCGCGCGCGACCGCAACTCGTTCGTGTACCCGCTCACCGGCGCTGACGGGCGCTCGCGCTGGTACCTGATCCACCGCGGTGAGGTCCAGGCGGTTGCGGTCCCGCCGACCGCGGGCTCGGCCGAATCGGTGTCGGCGCTGCTCGCGGCCACGTTCGCCGATCACCCCGCGCCCGCGGTGCTGTCGGACGTCGCGGTGGACAGCGTGCTCCTCGTCTCGTCCTGGTTCCGCAAGTATTCCGACGAGCGCGCGAAACTGCTCCCGCGTGCGAAGGCCGAAGAGGTGTGCGCGACCGAGGGGGCGCCCCGCGAAACGCCCGCGCCGTGATACGGATGGAGCCGGATCAGGTAGCAAAAGCCGCAAAACAACGCGCTGCACTTGGCCCGCTGCACTCACTTCGCGCACTACGATTCGAGCAAACACCCACTCGTTTTTCGCGCGGATGAACCGGAGCACCTCAACATTTTGGAACACTCCGGTAGATCACTTCTTTCGCTTTCGCGATTCTTTCACTGCTGTTTCCCTTGCTGCTTTAGCTTTCGACCACTGATCGCGCTCGGGGCTACTCAGAAACGTGAACGGGTCACCGATTCCGTGCGCGATAAGCACAGCTTCGCCAACGGTCGCCTCTCGACCGGCCTCGAGTGCCTCAACCTGCTCTGAAGTGAGCCCCAGCGATTCAGCCACCTGGGCGACACTCAGATTATGTTCTGAGCGGTACTCTTGCAAAACGTAACCTGCGTGGCTTCCCTGTTTCTCCGGAGGAAGCGGTTCTGTCGGCGCAGGATCAGGCGGCGGAGGCGGGTACTTGAGATGGCGCCGAAGCGCGTGCAACACGACACTCTTGAACGACTCGCCGCGGGAGGCTGCGAACTTCTCCACCTCGGCCACCTGGTCGGGCGGGAACTCGATCATCTTCTGAACGACGTTCTTCGACGGTCGAATCGGCATCGCGGCACCTCCTTCAACCCATCCTAGCAACGCACCTAAGTTGCACCAAATTATTCTCCCGGTTCCGTATTGACATTTCACCTATACCGCACCTATATTTCCATCGTGACGCGAACGGGACGCCGGACAAGGAGTGACGAACATGGCAACGGAAATGGTTGAGGTGGATTTGGTGGTGATGGTTGACGCAGACGGGAACTTTGAGATCGGCACCGACACCGACGATCTCAAGACCCGTTGGGAAGAGAATATCGCCGAACTGGCCCCGAACGCGACCCGGATGGTTGCGGTGAAGGTCAAAGTGCCGAAGCCGAAGGTGGTCGAACTGGAAGCCGAGATCGCCGAGGAGCCGAGCGAAACGGAGTTGAAGACCGCGTGAAATTGGGAGCGGCTCGGCGGACGTGTGACGCCGGGCTACTTCTTCGGGGGCTTTTTCCCCGGGGCTGATTTCTCTCCCGATTTGGTTGGCAGGACTACTTCGTCACATGCTGAGAACTCGTCAACTTTCACGCCGAGCGTGTGAGCAATACGAAAGCACGCGCGTGGGCTTGCGGTCACGGCGAGCGACATCGGGAAGTCTGCGGCCCGGATCGGTGCCGCGTTGCGACTGCTAACCACCGAGGTGGACCGGTTCCTCGAGCAGTGGCCCGACGATGCCGCGGCCGAAGCTGCGCGAGTCGCCGCTATCGTCGCAGCGGGGCTGAATCCTAATACCGAACGGTCCCCTACTGGTTGCGGCCCGGAGCACACCCAAGGCACGGCGGAGGAGCTCCGGATCTGGCAACCGGTGCTGAACATCGTGCGGGAGCGGTTGGGCGCTTGAACTGCCCGGGATCACCACGAACCAACAACGGTATACGTCCGACCGGAGGGCAGCATGAAAGCCAAAGGGAAGAAGCAACAGGAACAGAAGCCGCGTTCGCGCGCGGACGTGTTCAGTGCGAGTGGCCCGAACATCATGGGCGCCGAGCTGTGCCAGCTCGTCCTCCAGGTCCGCGACAAGCTCCAGGACTTTAGGGAACCGGAGGAGCGAGAGCGGCTCAGAGAGGAGCTCCGCGACGCCGGCCTCGCCCCGGAACTGACCGAGGACGAGGGCATTCGGCTGGACGACATCTTCCGGGGCGTTGGAGCGCTACGCACGGTGCTACCGATGATCTACGTCACGATCTTCGACGTGATGTGGCCGGTGCCCGAAAAGTCCGACACGCTGAAGAGCAAACCGCGGTTCGCGCGGTGAGGGGACTGAGTGTAAACTGTGCGACCACCGCGCCACCGGGAGTAGCTACTCGGTGAAGGCGGCGGCCGAGGAACGGCGGTCTCGTACCCGCTCGCCCGAGGCCGCCGCCGGCGCGGCTACTCCATGTACGAGGGATACTGATGTCGAACAGCAACGGTCTACGCTTTCCGTCACCTACCGAGTTGTTAAAGGCTTGGAACGAATCGTTTCAATCTAAGTACATGACTGCGCTCAACTTGCGATCTGAATGGAAAAACGCCTCAACCCGCATCTCTTTCGGTAAATGGCGAAACCTGAGTTGCTTACCTGAAATGCTACATTTGGCATGGGTCGGCGAATGGAGAGACATTCTGTTCAGCGGCAGGGGGTACTTTAAAACCGTAGCAGATCTTCGGACGCTTGCCTTTGCCGTCAGAGAGACGCAGAGCTGGGAGCCTTTGGGCAGGGAGTTGGACCGGGCTCCGAAGGATTTTTTGCTTCTTGAACTTCCGGAGGTCATTCCAGCCCACTACTACCTGAAAGCGATTCCTTCAGTTTTTGACTTCTGCGAAGCCAGCGGAATGAGTCAGTCCGAAGTGCTCTATGAGGCCAACAGCCTGCGCATAAGTGATTTCGTCCTGCGAATTAACAAATCTGTGCAGCAGAATCGGCTAAATGAAGAAACCTGTGAGTGGATCGGGAAACTCTTGCGATATGAGCCCATTCACGACCCACAACCGGACGAGCCCTATTACCAGTTTGCAGAACTCAACCACCTACCTCGATGGCGGCGTGACTTGCTCCAATTCTGCCGCGATGCTGTGCTTGAGTTAGCTTTCCGGGGCTACGTAGCTGATCCGCTCCCTACATTATACGCTGATGATTTGCTTATAGATCTTGTCAATGATCTGGTTTTCAGAGCAAACGAAGCGGACCGACATAGCCGTGCCAGTCAATCTGGTCTCCACTCGGAAGCAGAAGGAGGAACGGCCGAGGCCAGCCAGGAACTCACCGTTGATCTTCGTGAGCCACAGGAAGAGGAGAGAAAAGGGCTCGGCAATCTGCCCAGCACTGGGCAGATAGTTTGGGCTGACATATTTGGGATCTACCGAATCGAAGACTACCAGCTCGTGCTCATCGAGACGTCATCAGGCATCCCGATCACTCCCGGGGAGAAAAGGGCTCTGGAAGCCCTGATGTCAGCCGGCAAGGATGGGCTTCGTTTGAAGGGTTTAGCGGCTCCGTGGACGAGCTTCCGTAGCCACGTGAGCAGGATTAAGGCAAAGCTCAAGGACGACAACATCCGCGACTGCATCAGGACGCCTGAAGATCCGGGCCCTTTTCAGGGCGAGGGCTACGCGATTTGGCCCTAATAATCGGCTCTTTCGCTTCTTGCATCACGTTGCAGAAACCGTTTCACCCGTTGCACGCTTGACGGCGGGTTTCAGCGCATTCCTGAGCGATACTAGTGGCGTACCGCATGCCATGACGCTTAACGGGAGACTGAAGATGGGTTCCCAGACGCTTTTGCTCCGACAGGACGCCGCCGACCGCCTTGGAGTCCATTTCGCGAAGCTCGAGCGGTTACGTTTCAAGGGCCACATTCCTGAGGCTGTGCAAGCCGGGCGGTACTTCCTGTACCCCTCGGACAAGATCGACTCGATCAAGGCACGGCTGATCGCTCAGGGGCTCATCAAGCTGCAGCCCGAACCGATCGCGGCCTGAACCTGGTGAATCTGGAGCGCGGTACTAACCGCGCTTCATTTTGCTCATTGCAATATGTTATACCTATTAATTTATCAAATTCGATCGCAATTAACTATTGGAATGCAGCCCATGCCCCTGAACGCCGTGAGACATCGAAAGTGCAAACAAGCCACTGAAACGAAGCCGAAGGCGCGTGCGCCCGACCCACTCGGCGCCGCGTTGGCGGCAGCGCTGACCGCACCCGTGATGGACCCGCGCGTTCGTTTATGGCTTGAGCAGTTGCGATCTGAGAATGTGCGGCCGATCGCCGCGAGGAAATGACTACGGGCCGGGGGAACCACTCCCCGGCCCGTAGCCCACTGTCCGGACACACCGAAGCCACCACGGTCACCACAACGTAGAGGCCACCAAGTGACGGTACATCGCCCCGGCGGCGGGGTCAATGAAAGCGAGTGCGACCCGAGCCAGGTCGAGGTCAGTTCACGGTTTGTTGGGGGCTAGCAGTGTTTCGAGGGCGGGATAGGAAATCCCCAACCCGTCGTCGACGCAACCTCAAGGCAGGACGAGCCATGCCGACGCCCCGCTTCACGCCCGAGGAACTCCGCCAACTCCACGACCTCGCCCGGCAGTGGGCCAAGATCGTCTCCAAGCGGGCCTTCGGCGACGACGGCCCCGGACTCGACGTGGACTTCCGAGCCATGGAGCAGATCGCCACCGCCGCGGCCCGGGGACTCACCGAGGGCACACTCGAACTGCTGCTCCAACAGCAGGCCGACAAGCTCTCCACCGAACAGCCGTGTCCGGCGTGCGGCACGCTCTGTCCCACGACGCCGCACACCCGACCGCTCACCGCGGACGGAGCCGAGGTCGAGCAGACGGAACGCAAGGCCCACTGTCCCGACTGCCGCCGGGACTTTTTCCCCCCTGCGGACGGCTCTGGGCCTGGATGAGCACGGGTACAGTTCCTCCGTCCTCGAGCGTATCGTCACCGCCGCCGCCCGGTTCGCGTCGTTCCGCGATGCCACCTTCGCCGTGCAGATGTCGCGGGTCGGCATCAGCGAGAGCCAGGTCCGCCGGCTGGCCCACAAGGTCGGGGCGGAACTGGTCGCCGAACGGGACCGGAAGGCGGTCGAGCACCGCCGCCGGCAACTGGCCTCGCGGACGGGGGTGGTTCCCGAGGTCGTCGTGGTGGAGGTCGATGGGGGGCGCATCCGTACCCGCGCGGCGGGGGCGGCCCCTGGTGTCCACGAAGCCCAGAACAAGGAGGACAAGATCGCCGGTCTGGCCACGTTGAAGGGTCCGACGTTCGCCGCCGACCCGTGCCCCGAACCGCCGGAGTCGTTCCTCTGCCCCCGCCGGGTGCAACGTCTGGTGAGCCAGATGAAGGGGCACTCGGGTCGGGACGATACCCAAGAAACCCCGGACGAATCGACCACGGCCGGAGTCGAGCCGATCGCGACCGGGTCGGCCGGGCGGTGGTCACCGGAGAAGTTGGTGCGGACGTGTGTGGCGAGCCTGGGATCGAGTTGTTCGTTCGGCCCGTTGGTGGCGGCGGAGGCCCAAGAGCGGCACTTCTACGAGGCGAGGCGCCGGGCGTTCGTGGCCGACGGGGCGGCGTACAACTGGTCGATCCACGAGGGGTACTTCCGGGACTTCGAGCCGGTCGTGGACCTGTTGCACGTGCTGTGCTACGTGTACTCGTCGGCGCGTGCGGTGGGCGGGGACGAGTCGGGCGGGTGGCGACAGTACGAGGCGTGGATGCGTTCGTGTTGGAAGGGCCGGGTCGCCGAGGTGCTGGTGGAGTTGGACGGGTGGCACGAACGCCTGGGAGAGTCGCCGGCGGGTGAGGCAAGGACGGCGGAGGACCGCCGTGACCCACGTCGGTTGGTGGCCGAGGCGAGGTGCTACCTGAGGAACAACGAGAAGCGGATGGACTACCCGAGATACCGGCGTGAGGGGTTGCCGACGACGAGCAGCCTGGTGGAGTCGCTGGTGGGTGAGTTCAGCGCTCGTGTGAAAGGGAAGCAGAAGCACTGGAACCGCCCGGACGGGGCCGAATCCATCCTGCAACTCCGGGCGGCCGTTCTGAGCGAGGACGATCGCTTGAGTCGGTACTTCACTGACCGATCCGGAAGCCCGTTCCGGAAACGGCAGCCAGTGGAGAAAGACGACACCCCAAACACGCAAACCGCGGCGTGACCTCAGCCAGGTTCTTACCGAACCGGTCCGCACCGTCACGCGATTCGACAAGTTGAACGCCTTCGTTGACCACGGCCAGGCCCACCTTGTTGAATTCGGATGTGCTGCGGCGGCCCGACTGTGGCTCACCATCTGGCGCTTCGAGAACCTGAACGCGGATTCGGCACGGGTCGCGCTCTCAACGCTCGCCGAGTGCTACGGCACGGACAAGCGGAACGTCGCCCGGATGCTCGGACAGCTCGAAGAGCGCGGCTACCTCGTGACCCTCGAACCGGGTAGGGCCGGGCGGGGCTCGTGCGCGGTTTACCGCCTCGTTGCCGTCCCAGAAAAGGTGTCACCGGAGCACCTTTCTTCGGCCGGAAAAGGTGTCACCACGACACCTTTAAGCCGCTCCGCAAAAGGTGTCACCACGACACCTATTGTTCCGGAAAAGTCGTCACCAGAGCACGGAAAAGGTGTCACTACGACACCAGTACAGAAAGAACAGAAGAAGAATAAAGACAAAGACCCCCCTAACCCCCCGCACCCGGGGGGAGGGTTGGACTCGGCCCCGAGCGAGCGTTCCCGGAAGACCAAACCCGACCCTGAGGCCGATCCGCTGTTCCTGCGATTCTGGGCGGCCTACCCGCGCCGGGTCAAGAAGCCCCAGGCGGCCGCCGCGTTCGCCAAAACCAAGCCCACGATCGAACTTCTCGAGGCGATGCTCGCCGCGATCGCGCGGTTCGCCCGGTCCGCGGACTGGCTGAGGGACAACAGCCAGTACATTCCGCACCCCGCGTCGTGGCTGAACCAGCGGCGCTGGGAAGAGTTCGAATCCCCACCACACACCGCGACCACCACCCATGCACCCCACGCGCGACCCGGACCCGGTTCCGCTCTCGGCGGCCATCGCGTCGAGTCTCAACCGGGCAAGTACCCCCGACCTGCCGCCCCTGGCCTGCAAACTCGACGGCCGATCGTACCCGGTGCGATCCGTGCGCCCGAACCACCCGCGGGGCCGGGAGGGGCTCCTGCCGGAGTTACTCACGGTGGTCAGGGAGCTGACGAAGGGAATCCGCCCGTGGCCGTTGTACCTGTGGAGCCCCGGCCCCGGGACCGGGAAAACGTCGGCCGCGCTGACGCTGCTTGACCACTACGGCAGCTCGCACAGCGGGTACTCCCCGGACGTGAGCGAGTTCATGAACTACTTCGCGGACTTCGCCGCCCTGCCCGATGTGTTCCGGAGCGCCGATAAGGGGCGGCACTACCGCTCGACGCCTCACGGCTGCGTAACGGTTTGGGCGTCGGACCTGTGGAGTGTCGTGCGACGCGCTCCGATTTTCGTGCTCGACGACATGCGGAAACCGAGCGACCGGGAGCAGCGCCTGGGGGACGATCACTACGGCCTGTTCAAGCGCATCCTCGACGACCGCGTGGCGCGCCCGCTGGTGATTACCAGCAACGTCGATCCGTGGGACCCACCCGGCGGTGGCGTCCCGGAACTGGTTCGACTGTTCGACGACCGCATCGCGGATCGCATCGTGTGCGGCACCGTGTTCGAGCTCACCGGCCAGTCGCGCCGGCACGGGTGATTGACCAGAACCACCACGGGGACCGACACCATGCCCGCCGTCCTGACCGTACCGTCCGAGTTCGTTCTGTGGTAGTGGCTTGAACGGTGTCATGGTCCTACTCTGACCGGATGAGCAAATCGGCTACCGCCCTGGCCCCGATCCCGCCGTGCCCCCGGTGCTCGGGAACTCACGTGGTCCGGAACGGGGCCAACGCTTCTGGCACTCCGGTGTTCCGCTGCCAGGCGTGCCGCCGGCGGTTCGTGGCCGCTCCCAAGAAGGGTCCGGTCGGCGCGTCCGACCAAGCCCTGGTGCTCCGGTTGCTGGGCGAGCGGGTCGGGATCCGAGCCATCGCCCGGATCACCGGCCGGTCCCGGTCTTGGATCCAAGGGTTCGTCAACGCCCTGTACCGGGACGACACCCCGCGCGACCCGGGACCGCCCCCAAAAAGTCCGGTCCGGTCGTGATCGAGGCCGATGAGTTGTGGAGCTTCGTAGGGTCCAAGGATCAGGTGCGGTGGGTTTGGGTGGCCCTGGACGAGGGCACCCGTCGGGTTCTGGCGATGGTCGTCGGGGATCGGTCCGCCGCAACCGCCCAGCGCCTCTGGGGCGCATTGCCCCGTGGGTACCGGACCGGGGTCACCGTGTACACCGACTTCCTCGCCTCGTACCGCCAAGCGATCCCACGCGCCCGGCACCGGGCCGTGGGCAAGGACACGGGCCTCACCGCCCATGTCGAGCGCTTCTGGCTCACCCTCCGCCAGCGATGCGCCCGGTTCGTGCGAAAGACCCTCTCGTTCTCCAAGTGCGAGAGGAATCATCTCGGGGCACTTTGGTACTTTATCCGGCTCTATAACCTGTGCCATCAGTAAAGCCACTACCCGTTCTGTGGTTCCGCCAGCGCCGCGGCCGGCCGTGGGAGATGGTCGCGCACGTCGGTACCGAGCGCGAGGCGTGGGCACTGATCGGCACCGGCGGGCGCAGGAACGGCGACTAGCTCGCGCTCCCGGCCGATCGGCAGCCGTAACGCGGCCCGACACAACCTGTTCCATCAACAGCAATTGCAACCAGACCAGCGTGAACGGCAACCCAATGGCTAACGCCAGAGCTTCCCTCGCTGGACGCTCCAACGCAGGTCTATGGGTCCCTCCCTGACCCGATCCGCGGGGCACCCCACGGGGAACAGTCGGGCTCGCACACACAGTAGCGGAAGGCCGGTTATCGTGACGCCTTCACGAGCGCGATCATCCGTGCAGAGGAGTCTATCGCAGCATCGATACATGGGAGAAGCAACCTGGTGGGCCCCTCACGAGAATATTTCTCACGGCTCGGATTCGGGAGTGTAGGTGTGAAGCATCTTGCGCACGGTCGCCCGGGTCATTCCCAGCCAACGGGCCGCGTGGATCTGGCGCCCACGGAGTTGGCGGAGCACTTCGGCGAGCAGCGCCGGTTCGAGCACCTGCATCAGCTCTCGAAAGAGGTCGCCCGACCCGGGTTCTTGCGGGGGACAGCGTTCGCGCACCCATTCCACAATCAGTGCCCTCAATTCTCCGAGCACCTGAATGGTCTGGACTTGGAGAGGGAGGTGCTCGGGGGCAATCGGGCCACCGTCCGCGCGGGCAAACGCGCGCAGCAAAGTGTTCCGTAATTCGAGCACGTTCCCGGGCCACGGGCGCGACTGAAGTGCGGACAGCGCGCCGGGTGTGAGGTGACCACCCGGTACCCCATTCGAGAAGATCAATAGGAAGCGTTCGGCCAGGTCCGGGATGTCCTCGACCCGGTCCCGGAGCGGGGGAAGCCACAGGGACGCGACGCTCAACCGCTCGAACAGACCGCGGTGCAACCGACCGGCCCGAACCGCGGCCCTGGGATCGGGACCGACCGCGGCGATGAGTCGCGGGTCCGTCGGGCGTGGCGCCGAGCTTCCGACCGGCCACACCTCGCGGCGCTCGAGGACGCGGAGCAGTTGGATTTGCCAGGAAAGCGGAAGCGATTCGAGGTCGCCCACGAACAGGGTGCCCCCGTCGGCCTCCGAGAGTCGCCCGCGCGGCCCGTCAACAGCCCCGAAAAGCTGCTCCCCGCTATCCGTCAGTTCCGAGGTGTCGAGGTATGACACGAACGAGCGATCGCACTGCGCCCCGTTCGCGTGGATCGCGCGGGCCGCAAGTTCCGTTTCGGTACCCGGTTCCCCGAGGACGAGGACACACGCGCGCGCGTGCGCGAGGAGCGCGATCCTCTTGTACACCGCTTGCATCGCGGGGCTGGTGCCGACGAGGGCGCCGGGCACGGGTTCGGTCTCACTCGCGCCCAATCCGGGGCGCGGAACCGTGTGCTCGTTCCCGCGCGGTGGGTGCGCGTGGGGCTCAATGGGCGGTGTTCGGAGTGCGGCCATGCGCTAACCGGTGTGGGGCACCGACTCGCTCGGGGCAGGCGAAGGGGCAGCAAGGGCGGACAAATCAAACGGCTTTCCCCGCACAGTACGCGGTGCCTTTAGTGGGCACCGGCTCGCACCACGAGGCCGACCGGCAACTGGACGATCGGGCCTTGCGTTCGTGAGCTGGTCGATCACCGTGGGCCAGTTCACGAACGTTACGGGATTGGGTACGACAACCGGGGCCGACTGCGGCCCATCCACCCCCGATCTTCGCTGTCTTTACCACCCCGCGGCGCACATCAAGCAGGGGGGCCGCCCAGCGCAGTGCTTACGGGTGCCCCGACAACGGGGCGGTCATCCTGCGACTTCTCTCGTGCTCAAAATGCTACCAAAGCTCAAACGGCTCCAACTCGGTTGCCCTTTCAATGGTGACTCTCAGTGGCGTCGTTGTAGCGTCCCGGTACCGCCCCTCGAGTACATCAGGGGCCTTTTCTGGATAGCTCGAGCCCTTCGACCCATCCGGCCAGAACACAGTAACGACGTAGTTACCGACCGGTGCCCCATCGTGCCGCTCAAAGGTCGTCAATCGGAACGTGCCGTCGGGTTCGACAACGGCCGTAGAGACATTGCGCGGACCACCGTCCGTTCGTGGGTGGAACACAATGTGAGCACCGGCGGCCGGTTCTCCGCGCAAGAAAACCCTTCCACTCACGGCAACGCACGGCCCCGCTTTAGTCTCGATCAAGTGGCACCAGGCGGTGAACAGAACCACGCCGCCAACCCCGACAGCGAGTGTGCGATAATCAGGCACGCGCACCCCTACTTTTCTCGGAAGCCCTTGCCGTCCGCGGTGACAGAATCCTCGCTCTCAGAAGTCCACCTGGCGTAAACGGCCGATCGCGCGAATACAAGACACCAAGAAGCCGTGGCGTGAAACAGGTCGGCCTTAATTTCAGAAGTAATCGGCTTCATACGCCACGGCTTCTTGTTCCAACGAGAGTTGGCACTCAGCCGCCACGAGCAGCGTTCGGAAGCCCGCGATCTCGCGGATCGTTGGCGGCGCATTTGACAACGGTACGATCGCCGGCCGGGTCGCAAGAAGGCTACGAGCGCATGGCAAACGAGAGCACCGTCCAGTGCATGCGGGCCGCTCGGGTAGCGGGGAAGAAGCTCAAGCGCGCGGTGCCGTTCACTTCTTCGGGTCAGTTTTACTCGCTTCTTCGGCGCTGAGCAGGCCGTCCTTATCGAGGTCGAGCTTGTCGAACACGTCGGCCGGGCCGGTGAACTCGCGCCGGGACACGTCCCCGTCGCCGTTCCGGTCCATCGCCTTGAACCACGCCGGCCCCGGTCGCGGCGCGCGACCGAGCGGGGCCGCGGGTTGCCCACGACTAACCACCGCGACGAACTGGCGGGGCAATTTGGTTCGATCGAGAGCACCGTTGGTAACACACCCCGCCGCTGTGAGCCGGTCCCACCCGGCCCGCAGTTCGCGGAACGCGAGCGCACCGTCGTGGTCCGCGTCCAAGATCTCGAACAGCCCGGGACCGAGATCGAGGACCGAGACCAGGACGTGCGCTGCGGCGAAAGCGTCTTGGAGGTCGAGCCACGCGACCAGTTCTTTTTCCGAGAGCCGGCCGTCGCCGTCGCGGTCCGCGGTCGCCAGCACGGCCCTCATCGGCGACGGCTTGGGTTTGGCGGCCTCGTCCGCGGTGAGGACCCCGTCACGGTCCGCGTCCGCGGCGGCGAACTGAGCGAGGAACCGCTTACGGGCCGCGCCCACTTGCTCCCCCACCCGCCCCCCGTCGGCGCGCAGGTCGAGCCGGACGTGCCCCTTTTCCCACCGCACCCCTTCACCACTCTTAACGCCCGTGGACGCGCCGAGCCGGAGGTGCCATGTGGCGTCGGCCGGGAGCTTCCGCCAGCCCGCAAGTTCCGTCGCGGACAGTTTCCCGTTCCCGTCGGTGTCGAGTTTCGCGAACGCCGCCGACTCGAAGTCGCTCTCCTTCGCATCGAGTGCGCCGTCCGCGTTCGCGTCCCGGCGGCGAATTAGTTCGCTCGCCCAGTGTGCATTGGAAGCATTCGCCGACAATACCAATGCCGGGAACACCGGGGCGGGAGCCGGTTCCGCACCGGGCGGGGCCAAGCGAGTCGTCCCGGCCGCGCCAGGGTAGGCGGCCCGCGCCACTAACTCGCCCGGGGTTACGAGTTCGTCGTCGTTGGCGTCGATTTTGCGCAGAGCCGAGGGTGCGTTCTTGAATTCCTTTTCGGTCACCCGTCCGTCCCCGTCGGCGTCGAGTGCCTTCACCAGTGCCGCGGTGAGTTTGTCGGTACCCGGTGCGGTCCCGGCGCCGACCGTGACCCCGGCCCCGGCCCGCCGGTACCACGCAGCCAGTTCGTCCGGTGTCACCTTCTTGTCGCCGTTCGCGTCGAGTTCGCGGAACGGGGGCGGACCGCCCGCCTGGGGGCTCACTTGACCCCAGAGAACCTGGCGCACCCCGAACGCGGACGGCAGGCGCGCGGCCTCGACCTCGGACAGTGCGGCATCGCCATTCGCGTCGTAGAACGCCAACAGCCGGTCAAAGGCCGCGTCCCACGCCGCCCCGACCGAGCGGCCGTCCACCTCTGCGAACAATTCGATGCGTACCGGGCGGTCACCCGCCAGCAGTACGAGTTCGACTGGCGCGGGCGAATCCACCGCGAAAAGGGGCGCACCGGCCCCGACCAAAACCATCGTTGCAAGAACCCGGATCACAGTAGCTCCTCGATCGGTTTTGCGGACGGATCGGCGATGCGGATCGGGCGCCCGACGTTGGACATGTTTTGCTTCTGCGGGTCGATCCCGATCGCCTTGCACACGGTCGCCACGAGGTCCGGCACCTTGACCGGGGTCTCCTCGACCGTGGTACCGTCTGCGCTCGTCTTGCCGACGGCCCGCCCGCCCTTGATCCCGCCGCCCGCCAGCACCGCGGCCCACGACGCGGGCCAGTGGTCGCGCCCGCTCCGGGCGTTGATCCGCGGGGTGCGCCCGAACTCGCCCATGCACACCACCACCGTCGAGTCGAGCAGCCCGCGGCTCTGGAGGTCCGCGAGCAGCGCGGCGAACCCGGCGTCGAGTGCCGCGGACAGGGGCTTCACCTGCTGGAAGTTGTTGTTGTGGGTGTCCCAGCCGCCGAGCGTGACTTCGACGAACGGCACGCCCCGTTCGACCAGCCGCCGCGCGAGTAAGCACCCCTGGCCGAAAAGCGTGCGCCCGTAAGCGTCGCGAACCCGGTCCGGTTCCTTGTCCAGCTCGAACGCGGCCGCGGCCTCGGGCCGCATCAGCCGCACGGCCTTGGCGGTGGCCGCCTGGAGCGCGTCCACCACCGGGGACGCGCGGCCCGTCTCGAACCGCTTCTCCAGCCCCGCGAGCAGTTCCACCCGGTCGTCGAGCGCCGCGGCTGTAACTCCCTTCGCCCGGTCCAGGTCGGGCACCGTCAGTTCGCCCGGCCCGGTCGCCGTTTCACCGATCGCCAGGGGCGCGAACTTGGGTCCGAGGAACCCGCCCCCGATGGCCGCAGTGCGCCCCGGGGCGACCGAAACGAACGCGGGCAGGTCGAGCGACTCGTTCACCAGTTCACGCGCGACCGCGGCCCCGACGTGCGGGAACTGGATCGGCCCTACCGGGGCGTACCCGGTCTTCGCGAATACGGTGGCCCGCCCGTGGTCCCCCTCTTTGCTCGTGAGCGAGCGGACGACGGCCAGATCCCGACCCCGGCCCGCGAGCTTCGGCAGGTGCTCGGAGATCCGCAGGCCCGGCACGGTCGTTTTGGTGTCCTTGAACTCCCCGCCGTTGTCGTGCCCGGGTTTCAGGTCCCACAGATCGATGGTCGCGGGGCCGCCGTTCATCCACAGTAGGATGACGGACTTCGTGCGCCGCGGGTCGCTGGCGGCGGCCGACGCGAGCGGGGCGAGCCAACCGGACGCACCGACCGCACCGGCGCACGAGGCCGCCCGCAGCAGATCGCGGCGCGAGGGCGTGAATGAAACGTTCAACGGGAACCTCGTGGGTCAGTGGTTGGTGTTGAACTCGCTGCTGTTCAGGAGCGCCCAGAACACGTCCCCAAGCGCCCCCTTCGGATCTTTGTGTGCCCCGCCCGACTCGACGTGCCGGACCAGTTGCGCGAGTTCCTCAGCCGCGGGCGGGCGCCCGAGGGCCGCGAAGAACAGGGTTTCGACCCGGCCCCGCGCGTCGAGGAACGGCGCGTCCGCCGCGGCCACGAGAGCGGGGCTGCGGGCCGGATCGGTCAGGTCGGCCGCGACCTGACCGTTGATGAGGGCCAGGGATTGTGTCACCGAGCGCTCGGCCTCGGCGGGCCGGTCGATCCGGAACCGCCCGGCGAACCGGCGGCGCTCCCGCGCGGCCTCGGCCGGGTCCAGGTCGGATCGCTCGGGCGGGTACCCCGCGGCGACCCGGAGGCTGTCGTACAGTTGCACCCCGGTCAGTCCGCGCACCGGTGCCCGGGCAAACAAGCGCGGGTCGCTCGGCGCTTTGCCCCTGGGTGCAGTGGACGCCAGTTGGTACGCGTGGGTCGTCGCGAGTGCGGTCGTCAGGTACTTCAGGTCGAACCCGCTGTCCGCGAACGCCCGCGCCAGTTCGTCGAGTAGCTCCGGGTGGCTGGCCGGGTTCTGCCCGCTCAGGTCGTCGAGCGGCTCGATCAGGCCGGTACCGAAGAACTCGGCCCAGAGCCGGTTCGCCGCGTTCTTGGCGAAGTACGGGTTGTCCCGCGCCGTCACCCACGCGGCCAGCGCTCGCGGTCCGGTCGAAGGGGCCACGCGCTCCGGCCACTTGGGTTCCTCGTCCGAAAGGAACACCGGGGTCGCGGTCCGTTTCGTGTTCGGGACCGCCAGCTCGAGCGGCCCCTCCTCGGTGGGCTTGGCGAAGAACGCGGCGGTCTGCCAGAACTGGTCCCGGGTCCAGCGTGCGAACGGGTGGTCGTGGCACTGGGCACAGTCCAGGTTCACCCCGAGGAACGCGCGCGTGGTGCTGGCCGCGAGGTTCTCGGGCAGGTACTCGGACGCCGAATAGAAGAACCGCCACGGCCCGGTGCGCTCGGCCCGTTCCGGCGGCGCGAGCAGCTCGATCGCGAGTTTGTCGTAGGGTGTGTTCGAGCGGAGCCGCTCGGCGAGCCAGTCCTCGATCTCCTCGGCCAACCGTGAATACTCGCCCGTTTCCGACTGGGGAACCCACGTGCGCCGCCAGAACGCGGCCGCGTGCCGGGTGTGCGCGCCGGTGCCGACCAGTTGGCGCACCAACTCGGCCCGCTTGTTGGGCGCGCGGTCCGCGACGAACCCCCTCGCCTCGGCAGCCGTGGGGATACGGCCGACGAGGTCGAGATAGGCCCGACGCGCAAACGTCGCGTCGTCGATCACGGGCGCGGGGGCAACCTTGGCCCGCTCCCAGCCGGCGGCGAGGCGCGCGTCGATCTTCGCGGCGAGCGCTCCCGGGTCCGGTCGCGAATCGGCACCGGCCGCGGGTACTGAGCATGCGATCAGAATCAGTACGAGCGCGATCCGCCGCACGTCAGAAGTCGTTGGCATCGAGTACCTCGCCTCCGGCCCGACTACCGAGCGCCTTGTACAGCGTGAGCGGGATCGTGTCCTTCACGAACTTTACCGACCCGTCGCAGAACACGAAATTCACCCCGCCCGGGTGGACGCTGCGGAACCCGAACGCGCCCTGCTCGTACCAGTCCGCGTTGTTCGGGTTCGAGTGCTTGGAGTCGAACGTGTTGGGCGCTGTGTTCGTGGAGATAAACCCGCGAGGGTAGTGCCCGCGCCCCCACACGGTGTTGCCGGTCAGCGGCTTGCCGGCGAACTGCTTGTCCTTGTCGGAATGGATCATACCCTTCAGACAGTAGTGGGCGTCGCCCGCGAGGATCGTCTGCGCGGTGCCGTCGGTGACGTGGGCGAACGTGACCGCGCCCTGCTTGGCGTTGACGATCGGGCCGTCGTGCCACCCGCCGGACCCGCCGGTCAGGTTGCCCCCGTTCTCCTTGTCCCGGTCGTTGTTCCCGCCGCTCCAGGCATAGCTCGACCAGCCCGGTCCGGGCGGGGCCTCGGGCGCGGGCATCGCGGGCGAGAGGAACACCTTCGGGCGCGTCTCGGTGACGCGCTTGTTGCTCCACCCGTCCTTGTCCGCGTCGGTGTCGTCGTCCGGGGACAGGGCCGGGTCGTATTTCTTGAACAGTTCGCCCTCCCCGACGTAGGGGAGGATGGCTACGAACCCGCTGTAGAACGTGTGGAACCGCGGGTCCGCGGTGCCTTTGGGCTGAGTGTTGTCGTGGAACGTGCCGTAGGGCAGCCGGCCGTGATCCTTGACGTGTTCTGCCACGCCCATGCCGATCTTGCGCAGGTTGTCTTGGGACGCCTTGAGTGCGGCCTCGGTGCGGGCGGCTTGCACGGCCGGCAGCACGAGTCCCGTCGCGACGAACGCGACGAGGATCACGACCAGCAACTCGGCCCGGGTGAGTCCCGGGCGGTTCATCCGTGTCATGTGTGAGTTCCGGTTGGAGTGGGTTGTACCAAATCGAACTGATCCGCAACTATCGACCGAGTCGCAACCATGTTGCTGCAATCACTTGCAGCAACATGGTTGCACAACAGGTCGGTCCGATTTGGTATCAGTAGTCGCCCGGGAGGTCGCCCTTGGCGCGGCTCCCGAGGGCCATGTAGGTGCGGAGCGCGATCGATTCCCGGAGGAACTTCACGGACCCGTCGCAGAACGCGAAGTTGACGCCCCCGGTGTGCGCGCTGCGGAACGCGAAGCACCCGTTGTTGATCCAGTTCTTGGGGTCGTCGAGCGAGACCACGGTCCGCATCGGGCCTGACCCGGTGTTCGGGTTGCACCCGTTGGGCGACTTCTTGGTGTTGAGTCGGACGTTGGTGGAGACGTGCGACCGCGGGTAGTGGGCCGCGCCCCATACCGTGTTGCCGTTGGCGGTCCATCCCTCCAACACCCAGGCGGTTTCACCGGCGAGCAGTGTGTTGGACGTGCCGTCGGTGATGCCGAGCCACGTCACCTTCCCCTCGCGCGAGTTGATGATCGCCCCGTCGTGGTACCCGCCCTCCCAGTTCTTGGTCGGGACGTAACTGTTGCGCCCGGTGTTGCCCTCGACCGGGTAGCCGTAGTACTCGGACGACGTATCGGGGTAGCTGTCGGAACCGTTGTTGCCGCCGCTCCACGAGTAACTGCCCCACCCGGCCACGGTGCCCTTGTCCTTGCCGTCGGACGGGCACGAGTACACCTTCAGCGGCGCGCTAAGGACCTGGGTGTTGGACACCCCGGAGGCGTTCACGGTCGTGTCCGAGTAGCTCTTGGCCGGGTCGTAAAGCTTCGAGACGTTGTCCTGCTCGATGTAGGGAAGGATCTCGAGGAAGCTGCCGTAGAACTGGTTGAGCCCGTTTGTGGACTGGCCGGTATCCGCGTGCCCGTGCCGGGTGCCCCACGGGAGCCGGTTCTGAGCGCCCTCGAAGCTGTGGGTGGCGAGCCCGATCTGCTTGAGATTGTTCTGACAACTCATCCGGGCCGCGGCCTCGCGCACCTTCTGAACGGCGGGCAAGAGCAGGCCGATGAGGACCGCGATGATCGCAATTACTACTAGCAACTCGATAAGGGTGAACGCATGACGGCGTAACGGCATGGGATAATCCTTTGGTGTGTTCGCACCCCGGGCCCGGCGGAGAGTGGCGCGAGCGGTGTGCGGGTGCTGTGGCGGGGTGAAACCCTTGACGGACTGGAACGGTCCGAAGGGTGGCGTCAGCGGGGGGCGATTGGTGGGCATTCGTGTGTTTGAGTCCTGAGCGTGGTGATATTGCTTGGCTTCAAAACGATCAGCAGGATTGTGCCCTGATCGATTCACTGGTCTGCAAGCTGCCACAATGAGAGCTTTGCGTCCAGGTTGCATTATCTGTGCCGTCAATTGAATTTTTTGCGAACGTGCAATTTTTCAGTGGGAATCGTGAAGTGGGATGGCCACCACTGGGCGCTTTGCGCCCAGTGGTGGCCACTTCGCGCCCTGGCAAGGCTGCAATGCAATCCTTCAAGGATGATTATGTGTGAGCAGAACTGCGTCTGAAGACTACCGCAATCGATGTCGATTAAATCCAGGCGAGCGTCGGCCTCTCGTTCTTGGCGACGCACCGCGCGGGAAGAGCGGCGAAGGTTCCGAGCTAGCCGTCCGGATCGATTTCCAGAACGGTAAGGGTGGCGCTCCGCCCGCAAGGACTCTGACCGGAAGTGCTGCTGTAGTACAACGATATCGCAGACCTGATTTGCAGCGCCGAGATCGAATCCACGACGCCGCGCCGGTGAGTAAGTCATGGTTTTCGAGGAAGCACTAACGTCCCGGTAGCAAGAAAGATCTCGTATGCACGCCAAATGGACGTTCGGAAGATTACTGACTGCGGGGTTCGGGTTTGCCGCACTGGCGGTACTTTTCGTGGGAATCATTGGGTACTCGAGCGTCGCTCGCTTGATCGAAACCGGTCGAAAGGTGAGCCGGACCCATCAGGTCCGACGCGAGTTGTCCGAACTCCAGGCCCGTCTCACGGACGCGGAGACCGGCCAGCGCGGGTACGTTATCACCGGGGACGAGCGTTTCCTGGCCCCCTATGTGACTGGATTGGAGCAGATCAAGGTACTCACCGCTCAACTGCGGGTGCTCATGGCGGACACATCCGAACAGATCCGGGGGCTCGATCGGGTCGATGACCACATCGAGGCCAAACTTGCCGAACTGAAACAAACCGTTGAGATACGGAAGAGGAACGGTTTCGATCCGGCCGCAAAAGTGGTCTCTGCCGGGGCGGGAAAGAAAATCATGGACGAGATCCGGGTTCTGATCGCGGACCTGGACCGTCAGGAGCAAGCGCTGCTCCGGTCCCGGACCGCGGAAGCAGAATTCATGTTGTCACGGGCGCGGATTAATATTTGGGGCGCTACCGGGACCGGCCTGTTCGTGGTCGCCCTCGTCGGGTGGTACATCAGTTCGTCACTCGGCCGTCAGATCGGCTCGACCGTCCAACACATTCAGACTTCATCCGGCGAACTTCAAAGAACGCTCCACCAACAATCAACTGTTTCGCGGGAACAAGCCGCCTCGATGAGTGCGATCGCCACCGCGGCAGCAGAGTTGGTGGCCACCTCACACCACATCGCCGATCGCGCCCACCGGATCTCGGAGGCTGCTGACGTAACCACCCTGAGCGCTCGCGCCGATATGGGGCAAGCGTGCGAGATGCCCGCCGCATTTCATCAGGTCGTCCAATTGCTGGAGTCCACCAACGAGGCGGTGAAAGGAATCGAGCGAAGCGCGAAGCATCAAGTGTCGGCAGGGGAACGAGTGAGTGTCGCGCTCGTCGGTGTGGCACAATCCGCGAGGGATTCGAGCACTAGTTTCGAGCAAACACTCAGGACCGTGACCGAACTGACCGGGCGTTCCCACATTTTGGCAATGCTGATGCGGCCGCGAGGCCGGAAGCGGCCGACGTCAGTCACAGGAACGGGTTGACGTGAATTCATTCTGGCAAATGATCTGCGTCTCATTGCAAAGAAGTGGTGGCCAGTGGCCGACGACCAAGAGATGATCGGGCTGCCGAGACGAGACAACAGCGACGCCCGCGAATCGTGCTCCAGAGAGTCAAGACGCGCGGGCGTTCCGGTAATGACAACCGAGGTGGTTGTCCGCTACTTCACGAATTTCTTAGCCTGAGTCGGCTCGGCGACCAGCTCGAACGGTTCCAGTTCGGTCGGCCCGGTACCCACTTTCGCACGGAACTTGGACGTCTTCGGCGCGCGATATTTGCCGCTGAACAGGTCCGCGGCTTTTTCCGAGTCGGGGTCGGACTGCCATGTGAACGTGACCACGTACTCCCCCTCCGCGGCCCCGTCGCCCTCCTTGTTGGTGGACATCCGGAAGCGCCCGTCGGCGTCGGTTACGCCACTCGGGTGGGCCGCGTTCCCGGTGGCCGCCGGGTCAGTGCGCTGGAAGTTCACGGTCACCCGTTCGGCCGGTTGACCGTTCACGCGGACGATTCCGGAGACCGGGTACAGGGGCGGGCCTTCCCGCCCGCCGCACCCGATGAGTGTGGTCAGAGCGGTGCAGAAGACGGCGGCAGACAACAAGCGGTTCATAGTACGAAGTCCTGTGTTGGTCAGTCGGCGGGGAGCACTTGGCCGTCGTCCCGGCCCACCTGGTAGTTCAGCACGGTCGTGTCCACGTTCTCGCGGATCATTCGCACCGAGCCGTCGCCGAACGCGGCGTTCGACCCGCCCTCGTGGAAGCCGTACAGGTTGGACCCGACGTTCGAGCAGTTGACCACACAGTTGCCGCCGTAGGCCGTGGTACCAGCGTCGTTGTACGGGCGCAGGGCCAAGCGATTGTTCTCGCCCCAGTTGCCGAAGAAGTGCGAGCGCTCGCCCGACGCCACGCGCTGCTTGCTCAGGTACCGGACCGGCCCGCCGGCCATTTCCACCACCATCACGGTGTTACTCAGCCCGTCACTGACGGCCCCGAACGTACTGGCGCCCGGCGTCGAGTACGGCATGATCCCCTGGAAGTCGGTGGCCAGCACCTGCGAGACGGACGAGCAGAAGTAGTCGCTCACACCGGCCTGATAGGAGGGCACCGCCGGGTTGCCGTAGAACGTGTTGTTCGTCTGGTTGAACGTCTCCACTGGGCTACCCGGCGCTGACGGGCACTTCAGGATCGCGACCGGGGACGCCATGAGGGGCAGGTTCGATCCCTCGTTGTTCGCGATCGCGCGGTTCCACTGAGCGCCCAGCGTCGTCTGCTCGATGTACGGCATGATGTCGATCTGCCAGTTCTGGGTGTAGTACGTGTGCCCGGCGGCGGCGGTGGCTGTGGTGAACGGTCGAGGGAGCTTTTGGTAGGCGTTCTCGTAGTTGTGTAGCGCCAGCGCCAACTGTTTGAGGTTGTTCTGACACTTCATTCGGGCAGCCGCGGCCCGCACCTTTTGCACGGCGGGCAGGAGCAGCCCGATGAGGATCGCAATAATCGCAATCACGACCAATAGTTCGATCAGGGTGAACCCGCGACGGGCACGCATGATGTTTCTCGTGGAGTAAATAGGGGAACGAAAACGGCGGTGCTTGCCGAATTAACGGGCGGCGCCCGGGGAGCGGTACTCGAACTTGTGCGGGTTCCGTTCGGCCCGCCCCCCGGCGTCCTCGGCCGCGGCGGAGATTGTTACGGACGTGCCCGGCGCGGGGCGTTCCAGAACGGTTTCCCACTCCGCGAACTCGCCCCGCAGCGAGTACGCGCGGCGCCCGTTCACGGTGACGCGCTTGACCGGGCCGCTGTCCGCGGTGACGCCCCGAACGATGAGCAGGTTGCCCTCGGGGTGGACGTCCGTGACGACGGTGTGCGGCGGCTGGTCGTCCAGCATCCCGCCGATCCCGGTGTAGTACGCGCCCTGCGCCGGTCCCTTATTTACTTCCTCTTCGGGCATCCCGATGCTCAGCGGCATGTGGATGTCGCGATTTGAAGTTTCGGAGAACTTCAAGTTCCGGTACGAGTGCCGGTCCGTCACCGAGCGCCACATGCCGTAGGTCGAGCGGTACACGTTGAGCCCGTCGATGTACACGCCGGTGGTGCCCGCGTGGAACGGCCAGCGCGTGTCCCAGACCTTCAGCCGGGTGATGTGGAACGGGTGGTCCACGTCCGGGATCGCCTCCATCGCCTCTTTCGCCAGGGCCTTGTTCTGCTCCGCGAACTGCATGATCTTCCCGACCGGCCGCGTGAGCCCGCGCAGGTTCATGCCGAAGAACGGCATCGCGTGGCACTCGTTGTCCTCGAACCGGATGAACGGGAGGGTGCGGACGTCCTGCTTCTTGCGCGACCCGTCGGCCTGGAGCACCGGCTGCACCGGGTCGAAATCGGCCGCGCGCCGGCACTCGAACGCGAACCCGTACTCGGAGCACTCCGCGGCCACGTTACGGGTGAACGAGTTCTTGCAGTTGGCCCACCAGAACCCGGCGCCCATGTTGTCGTCGAACGAGAGCATCTGCTTGGGGAGCGCCTTGCCCGGCAGGACCAGCGCGGCGAGGTTGTTGTCGAGGACGTTGTGCGTCTCGGTGCCGTCTTCGAGGAAGAACCCGTGACCGACGGACTTGTACCCGACGCAGTCGCGCACCACGAGCGACTCGGTGCCGTGGATCGTGAGCCAGCGGTTGTGGCTGTCCCAGATGCTCGCGCCGACGACCGAACTACCGCGCATCGTGTCCCGGCACAGGTGGAAGTGGATCGGGTACTTGCCCAGCACGTCGCGCTTGCCCAGGTGCCGGAACTCCGCGTAGGAGATGCTCCCAGCGCTGTGCTTGTGGTACATCGTGTGCCCACGCACCCCGTTCGGGTCGGCACTTTCAACGACCACGTTGCGGCTCAGGTTCGCGACCTCGCCCCGGAACTCACCCTCGGCGAAGTGCTCGAACGCGAGCGGCTTGTCGAGCTTCAGCGTCGCCCCGCGTTCCTCGCGCCCGCGCACCGAGACGAGCACCCGTTCCTCGGTCTGCGCGGTTGTGGTTAGGGCGGGCGTCTTCTCGTTCCCGTCCGGGTGGAAGGTGCCGGTCAGGATCACTCGGTCGCCGGCGCGCCACCCGCTCAGGTCGCCCGGAACCGTCACCGTGTTCTCGCCCGCTTTGGCGTGAGTGGCGAGCTTCACCCACGTGTGGGCCAGCGGCGCGCCGTGCAGGTCCATGCGGCCCGCGCAGCAGATGACCGCGGGGCACGTTTCCTTGTCCAGCCCCTCGACGTGGTGCAACCGGATCGTCGCCTTGAACATGGCCGGGATCGGCTCGGCCGCAGTACCGATTTCCAGCGCCGGTTTGGGCTTCGACGGGTCCGGATTCGGTGCGTGGGCGTCGCAGTCGAACCCGTCTTCGCTCGCGTCGTCACCGGGCTGAATCTTGATGAGCCCAACGTTCAGCACGGTGTCCCGGTCGCGCGCGAACGTGAGCGTGCCGGCCACGTGGATCGACCGGATCACCGCGTCGGCCTTCACGTCGAACGTGACCGCGTGCCCGGTGCGGATTTGCACCCGTGCTCCGGCCCCGGGAACCTTCCCGCCCTCCCACGTCTTCCCATCCGACCACGCACCCGACGCGGCCGTCCGAACGAGGGGCGCGGCCGGCTTTGTGTCGGCACCAACAGCCGATTGGGAAGGGCCGGTCTTGAGCAAGGTGACGGTCAGTGCGAGCAACAGTGCTGCGCTCACGACAGATCCGCGAAAAGGCATTCGAGTGCTCCATTTCGGTGCGCGGGGCTGGCTTCGTGTGGGTCGGGGAGGGGAAGTGCGTTGCGAGGTGCGTGCAGGCGGCACTGGCGGAGCCACTTCCGGTAGAAGCTCATTCTACCCCAAACTATTGGGACGCCGGCACGCGGTCTTGAACGATATTGCTCTGGGCGTAACGGCCCGGGGTGATCCCGATGTGCCGCTTGAAGTACCGGTTGAGGTGGCTCTGGTCCGCGAACCCGACGCTCGCGGCGACCTGCGCCGGCGGAACTCCCCGACGCAGCAGCACGCGGGCCTGCTCGATCCGCAGGTTCAACAGGTACTGGTGCGGCGGCAACCCGGTGGCCCGGCGGAACACCCGGAGCAGGTGGAACCGGCTGAGCCGGGTCTGCGCGGCGAGGTCGTCCAGCGACGGCTGCCCGGAGACGTTCGCCCGCAGGTACTCACACGCCACCCGCACCGCGCCGTCCTCGCGCCGGAGCGCCCCGACGCGCCGACCGTACCCCACTGCGGCGAGCAGCGCGGTGGCGCCGTCCAGGAGACGCTCCTCGGCCTCGATCCGCAGGGTCGGGGGTTGGATGGCCGCGTGGACCTGTGCTAGGCGCGCGGCCAGGGTCGGATCCGAAATCACGCAGTGGTGGAACTCCGGGGCGCGCTGCCCAGAGCCGCCGAGGTCCGACGCGACTTCGGCGAGGTAGCGCGTTTGCAGATAGAAGCTCCGGTAGCGGAGCACCTGTCCGTGTGCCGGCCCGCCGGTGTGAACTTCGCTGGGGTTGAGGCAGACCACCGACCCGGCCCCGGCCTCGTGAAGCGCCCCGCGGCAGTAGAACTTGTCCACCCCCGATTCGACGACCTGGACGACATAGGTTTCGTGGAAGTGCCGCGGGAAGGTGTGGGTACGGTGGATCGCCAGCATCAGATCGAGCCCGCCGCTGGCGTCGCTCCGACCCATGCTCGTCACGTCCGCGGGCGCGCTCGGGTGCTGGGGCACAATCGTTTCCATCGTTCAGCGAAAAAGTAGTTTCACAACCGCTAACGCTGCCGTACGAGTAGTAGGGAGGGGGACGATCACGGCGAATGCGGCTAATCCCGGAGCGAAGCCATCCTTAAGCTCCGTCATAACCCACTGAATGCGCCGAAGGCTTCACCCCATAGTTTCAAAAAGCACCAAAAAACAAATCAACAAATTGTACTCGCATACATCTGCCAATCAATTGCCTCGCGGAGAGGCGATACGTGTGACGTGTGGCACGACGCGCTCCGGGGGTAGTCAGGCGATAAATCGCGTGGCAGGCTCCGGTGTAATTTGGCGCCGGCGGAGCGAACCGTTTCGTAGGAGGATAGGCTGTTAGGCAATTTTGATGCCAGCTGCGGCAGCCAGAAACACTCCGCACGCAAGTAGCGAGTTAGCGATAATAAATGCCGGATTATCATCGCGGCGTGACAAGTATTCCCGCAGAACGTGCAGCATTTGATCATGGCATGGCCAGTAGTGGTCGCTGCCTGATCAGCCATCACTGACCCGCAAACATTTCTTGAGGAATTGTAGTGCGCTCGTGGGACGTGCTCGAGCATCTGGGTCGAAGGCTCTCGAGGATGAGGACGATTCCGATTTAGGCGGCGATGACTGGCGAAGAGATGCGGCTTGGAAAAGGGGGAGCAAGCAGTACCTGTCACCACCGGCGGACTATTTTGAGGGCCGAACGCCGCAACTATGTGCGAAATCCTCCCTCGGTGAGTACAACGCATCAGGTTGAATCAGGACTCGATGGCGCGAAAGGAACGCCCGATGTCCATTACGGGTCCTTCCCCGGTCCGATCCGCGGGCACCCTACGGGGAACAGTCGGGCTCGCACACAGAATAGCGGATGGAGGCTTACTGAAGGGCCGCGCAAGCGACTTGCGGCCACTGGGCTTGCACCGGGCGTCGGATCGGTGATGCTAAGAGTGGTTGCAGGGGAGACTGATGACCGAGGCAAAATGGCTGGTGGCGACCAAACCGGCAGCGATGATTAAATACCTTCGGAAACTGCCTGAAGACACGCTGAGCGAGCGGAAATTTCGTTTATGCGCTTGTGCATGCTGCCGCCTCATCTGGGATCAATTCCCGGACGAGGTGTGCCAACGATCTGTCGAGGTCGCGGAACGGTACGCTGACGGCTCGGCTCTCCCGGAGGAGCTTCAGGGCGTGAGCCACGCGTGTGCCGCGTATTGGCGGCAGTGCCTACCCGAGATGACCGCCGCTAAGGAAAAGGCCTTCTTTGCAGCTTACAGTGTTTCAACTGTAGTGAACCAACTCCCGCTCGATGATGCAGCGGCTGCAGCATGGGGCGCGGCCAAGCACGTTCCGGCCACAGCCGAGCTTGCGAATCTACATTTTGCACGGGCCGAGGTCGTCGCCACGATCATCCGCGACATCTTCGGTAACCCGTTCCGCCCCGTCGCTTTCTCCCCTTCGTGGCGCACTTCCACCGCGATCGCGATCGCGTCCCAGATGTACGAGTCGCGTGACTTCAGCGCGATGCCGATCCTGGCGGACGCGCTCCAGGACGCAGGCTGTGACAACGCCAACGTGCTCGACCACTGCCGCAGTCCGGGGCCGCACGTGCGCGGGTGCTGGGTCGTGGACCTAGTGCTCGGCAAGGAGTGAGGGCGACCGATGACTGAAGCGGAATGGCTTGTTGCGACCGACCCGACGCCGATACTGGAGTTCCTTCGGCGGAAGACGAGCGAGCGAAAATTCCGTCTGTTTGTGGTGGCTTGCTGTCGTCGCCATCCCGAGTGCTTCAATGCGCCATGCGAGCGTGCCGTAGAGTCCGCAGAACGATTTGCCGATGGCGCAGAATCGCTCCAAAGATTAGTCACGATCCGAGCAACAGCGGTCCGGGCAGCCGATTCATTCCGAAACGCGCAATCTGATCCGCGCTACCAAACTGCGGTCGCTGCGATGTGGAGTACCGTGGAGGCGCATCTAGACTTTTGCATACCTGCTTGTGAGGTGGTGAGATTGATGCGAAAGGTCGGCGGAAACGATGAAGCGGTTGCACAAACTTGGTTAACAAGAGACATCTTCGGCAACCCATTCCGCCCCGTCACCTTCTCCCCCTCGTGGCGCACTTCCACCGCGGTCGCGCTCGCGTCCCAGATGTACGAGTCGCGTGACTTCGGCGCGATGCCGATCCTGGCGGACGCGCTCCAGGACGCCGGCTGTGACAGCGCCGATGTGCTCGACCACTGCCGCGGTCCGGGGCCGCACGTGCGCGGGTGTTGGGTCGTGGATTTGGTCCTGGGGAAGAGGTGAACGAAAATAAGAAGGAGTGCGCATGAGAGCGTTCTACGTGCTCGGCCTCGACCCGAGCCGAGATGATCTCCAAGCCATAGAAGACGCCGAACTCGATGGATTTGACACGACCCGACTCGCGCGCGGTACACCGATCGAGGGGTTACCACCAAACGCACGATTCTTCGTTTCAAACGAGAGCCGCACGCACGCCCTCGGGAACGGGTTCGGCTGGAAAATCATGTCCGAGGAGGCGCTCGCCATCATCTCGGCCTCCGCCCCGCAGCACGATCTCCAGATTTTCCCCCTACCGGTACTGAACGCCGTAACGAATCGCCCGGTCCCCGGTTACTATCTCATCAATTGTCTGCGGTTGGTTCCCGCACTGGGCTACGAAGCCGGAAACCGGATCATTTACGCTCACCAAATAGTTGTAAAAGACGCAAGCATTCCCCACGGCGTCCACCTGTTCCGACTAGCCGAAGCACCGTCCCACTGGATCGCGTCGGAGCATCTGTGGCGACAGCTCTCGCCGCTCGACGGATTTGACGCCACCGTGCTGCAAACGGTTCCGTAACGAGTGGCTGGAATCACTGCCCTAGTGCCTTTCAGAAGACCCGCCTCTCGCCCGCGATAGCGTTAAGCCGCACGTGCGCGGGTGCGGGGTTGTGGACCTGGTGCTCGACAAGGAATAGCGGCCGTACCGATCACTCTAAATCATGAAACGACACGGGCCAGGGATTGCTCCCTGGCCCGCTCTGTTCCCGTGGTGTCTACTTCCCGACCTGAAGCGCGGAACGCTCGCGGCAACGCCGGGCTGCGCGCACCGTGGCGCGGAACGGAGCCGCGACTCGCGAGGTTGTTCCAGGCCGTTCCGCGCCACGGTGCGCGCAGCCCGAAAGCGGTGCTGGAACAGCGGTCCCCGCGCGGGGTGTGGTGGAATGTGCTCGGCTGACGCAACATCAGCCTGTCGCAGAGCGACGAGCTAAACACGTCCACGGAAACTCCGCACATTCTACCGGCCGAAACCGATCCGAGCACTTCCGTTCTCAATCAATTGGTATTAACGATCAATTTCTGATGTCTAATTGGAAATGACTATTGATTAGAATGGTGCCTGCGCGCAGTGCGTGAGGAGCCGGGGAGCTATGGCCAAGAAGAAGCGACCGGCGAAAAAGCCGAAGCGCCCGGCCCGGAGCAAGCCCGCTCCCCCGCCGGTACCGCCCCCTCCACCCCCGCCCCCACCGCCTGGGGCCGTGGCGTTGGCGTCTCCGGGCGACGACGAGCGCGAGCGCAAGGCCGGGCAGTCGCGCGACCGGGCCAAATCGGTCCGGGAGATCGGCCCGCTACCCAAAGTCGTGGACCCGGCGCGCCGCGAGAAGGGGCGCAAGTCGCTCCGGGCGTTCCTCCAGCAATACTTCCCGCGCCGGTTCCGCCTGTCGTTCAGCTCCGCGCACCTGATCGCGATCGACCGCATGGAATCGTGTACCGATTCCGGGGAGCTGTTCGCGTGCGCCATGCCCCGCGGGTTCGGCAAAACCACGATGGCCAAGTGTGCGGTGCTCCGGGCCGTGCTGTACGGGTTCCGCCGGTTCGTCGTCCTGGTGTGCGCTACCGGCCGCCTGGCCGAGCGCCGGCTCAGGCAAATCATGCGGGAGCTGGAGACCAACGACCTGCTCCTGGCGGACTTCCCGGAAGCGTGTTACCCGATTCGCTCTTTAAACCGCATTCACAACCGTGCGAAGGGCCAAACGCTCGGCGGGAAGCCCACGCGCATGGAAATGACCAAAGAGGGCGTGGTTCTCCCCACGGTTCCCGGGTGCGCGTGCTCGGGCGCCATTCTCCAGGTCGCGGGCATGGAAGGGGCGATCCGCGGGCTGAACGTGTCCGGGCCGGACGGCGAACCGCTGCGCCCCGACCTGGCCGTCATTGACGACGCGCAGACCCGGGACAGGGCCAAGAGTCCGATCCAAACGACCGAGCGCGAGTCCATCGTGACCGGGGACGTGCTCGGGCTCGCTGGCCCGGACGTGAACATGGCCGCGGTCATGCTGTGCACCGTCATTTACCCCAACGACCTGTTCGACCGGTTCCTGTCGCCCGGATCAAGTCTGGGCCGCCGACATCACTTGCGTCCGAGTGCGTGTACTTGGCCGTCCTCATGGACGTGTTCACCCGGGCGGTCCGTGGCTGGGCCGCTCCCTGGATTTAGGCCGGCCCTCTCGGCGTTGGTCTGGGCCGTGCGGCGTGGTCGGTCCGAGATCCACCACTCGGACCAGGGCGCGCGGTACGCCGCCGCTGCCTACGTCAAGCGCCTGACGGCGGTTGGGGCGGCGGTCCGCATGGCGGCGGTGGGCGAGCCGGAGGAGAACGGGTACCCGAGCACCTGATGCGGACGATCAAGGACGAGGTCGGTCTGACCGAGTACCGGGACTACGCCGACGCCCGGCGGCGGTTGGGCCGGTTCCTGGACGCCGTGTACAACCGGAAGCGGATCCACTCGGCCCTCGGGTATCTTACCCCGGTGGAGATCGAGCAGGCGAACATGGCGACCGACCGGAAAGGGCCACCGGCGGTACAATGGGAGCGGCCCCGACTGGTCTCACTTCAGGCAGTCAATAGTCACTCAAGCGAGAATACCAATGACAAGCACTCGAGCGCGATTCTGCCAGCGGACCGCGGTCTGGGTCGCGGCCGTGTGGTTCGTCCCGATGAGTGTATCGGTCGCGGCCGAGGAGAAGGCCGCCTTCCCGGCCGCCACACCCGAGAGCCAGGGCGTCTCGGCTGCGGCCGTGCGCCGGGTGGCCAGCGAGGTGGAAGAGTACGTGAAGAACGGCACGATCGTCGGGGGCGAGCTGCTGATCATCAAGAACCGCAAGACCATCTTGCACGAGGTGTACGGAGACCGCGATCGCGAGGACAAACGGGCCATGGAGCGGGGCACGGTCTTCAACGTCCGCTCGATGACCAAGCCGCTGACGGGCGTCGCCGTGCAGATGCTGGCCGACGAGGGGAAACTGAGCCTGGACGACCCCGTGGCGAAACACCTCCCCGGATTCGACAACGACAAATCGAAGGCCATCACGATCGGGCAACTCTTGCAGCACCGGAGCGGATTACCGCTGACGATCCTGAAGGTCAAAATCGATGAGCACCCCGACCTGCAAGCCCAAGCGAAGGCCATCGGGGAAAACGGGCCCCGATTCAAGCCGGGGGAAAAGTTCTGGTACTCGGACGCGGGCAGCGACGCCGCGGCGGCCGTCGTCGAACGGATCAGCGGCACGACGATCGACCGCTTCGTCGCGGAGCGGATCTTGCAGCCCCTGGGGATGGCCGATTCGTTCTACCTCTCGAAGGCCGACGACCCGCGCAAGAAGCGCGTCGCGAGTCTGTACCTCGGCAAGCCGGGGGAGTGGACCCGGTTCTGGAAGCCGGACGGCGCGCCCTTCTATCCGTTCGCGTGGGGCTCGCAGACGCTCTACTCCACGCCCGCCGATTACGCCCGCTTCCTCGCGCTGTGGATGGACGGCGGCATGGGCGGCGGCAAACGGCTGCTCTCGAACGAGGCAATCGCCCGCATCCTGGCTCCCGTATCGCCGATGAAAGCGCTCGGAACCGACAAACCGTACCCGTGCGGGTTCTTCGGGTTGAAGCCGCACTACGGGCAGATGTCCATGCTCTACGCACCCGGCGACAGTCCTGCCCGGACGGAGGTGAGGGCCTTTGGTCACGGCGGCTCGGATGGTACGGGCGCGTGGGCCTTTCCCGCGGAGAACCTGATCGTCTGTTACTTCACGCAATCGCGGGGCCAGGTCAGCACGATCCGGTTGGAGACGACTATTCAGGATGCGCTGCTCCCGCGCGAGGGCACCGGGAAAGTGCCCGATGAGATGAAGCCGCTGGTCGGCACATATTACGCGACCTTCGGGCCGTTCAAAAACACCCCGTTCCAGGTGGTGTTCCGCTGCGGAAAACTGGCCCTGGATATTCCGGGCGAGCTGGTGTACGAACTGAGGGAGCCCGACAAGGAGGGGCGGCGGCAACTTGCAAGCAGCGATTCGACCGGCGTCTCATTCAAGAAAGACGGCGAGGGCAAGGTGTCGGCACTTCTCCTGCACAAAACTAAGACGACGTACGAGCTGCCGCGGGACAAACCGGATGACGCCAAGGAACCGAAGAAGTGAGCGCTAGGAAACTGGCGTCCGCGGCGGGGGAATCGCCGCACGCACGGCGGGGAATACAGGTGGACGCTCACTTCCCCGTCCGCGGGGCGGGCAACACCTCCGGTTTCGGCAGGTTCTTATCCCACTCGGCCAATAGCGTTTTGAAATCGTCACGGGAGCTGATCGGGGCGAAGTCTTTGTTCGCCTTCACGCGGGCCAGCCGGTCGGGGTCCTTGAAGTTACCCGCCGCCGCGTACTGGCGAAGCAACTCGACCGCCCGGCCCCCGTACTCCTCGGCCAATTGCCCCCGCTCCCCCGCGGGGAGTCGATCGTCCGTACCGGCCGCGGCGGAACAGACCGACAGGACGTAGCTGAAGATGTACAGGTTCCGCCCCTGAGTGTGGCCCTCCGTCACCAGCGCGTTGATCTCCGCCGCCGCTTTAGCGTGTTCCCCCAGCCGGGCGAGGGGCGACGGGCGGAACAGCCGCATGGTGATGTGCGACTGGCCCTCACTGACTCCGAGCATCCGCTTCCGGTCTTTCGTCGCATCCTCGGCCCGCTCCAATTTGTCATACGCCAGGGCCCGCTCGAAGAGAGCGTTGAACAAGGTCAGCCGGGCGGGTGCGCTCGTCGAGTTCCGCTCCAGGACCGACTCCGCCGTGCGGATCGCCTTGTCCGACCACTCCAGCGACTCCCCGGCGGAGCGGGTCTTGCGCACGTGCGTGGCCATGTTCCCGTAGCTGCCGGCCGCCTCGTAGGCGAACCCGACCACACTGGGGTAGTCGCGGGCCAGGGCCTCGTGGGCGTCGAGGGACTGCCGGTACAGCGGGTCGGCCTTCTCGTGGTGGTTGTTGCGCGAGTAGAACAGTGCGAGGTTGTTGGACGCCCGGGCCACCTGCTTCTGAAACTTCACCGAATCCGGCTGGTCGCGGAGGAACTGCTGGTAAATCCCCAGCGCCTTCCGGTGCGCCTCCTCGGCCAGGGAACCCTTGTCTTGGGCGGCGTAGACCAGGGCCACGTTGTGGTGGCACATGGCCAGGTGTTCCCGGTACCCCGCCGCATTCTCCGGGTCCGTGGTCAGGAGGTCGTCCAGCGTCGCCCGGCACTTCTCGAACGCCGCCACGGCGTCGTCCAACGCCCCCGTGTTCCGGTACACGGCGATCAGGTTGCTCAGTGCGGTTGACAGCGCGGCGCGGGCCTTCCGGTGCTCCGGGTGGCGTCGCCCCAGTTCTTCCCACAGGCTCACGGCCTGGCGGTACGACCGCTCGGCTTGCGGGAAGCGCTCGAGTTCGTTGTGCAGCAGGCCGAACAGGGCGTGGACGCCGGCCCGCTTGTGGGTCAACTCCGGGTCGTCCGGGGCGCCGGCCGACAACTTCTCCAACAAGTCCAGGGCTTGCCGACAGACCTCCTCGCACTCGTCCCGCGGCCCGAGCTCGAACAGGATCAGCGCCACCCGCTCGTAGGCGTGCGCCGTCTCGATTCGCAACACCGGATCGTCCGCCCTCTCGGCGAGGAACTGGCGGTAGAAGCGGAGGGCGTCCCGGAGCAAATCGCGGCGGATCGACTCCGCCTGCGGCACGCGGGCCAGCTTGTCCTCGCCGACGTGCGTGAGCATCCGGTCCACGGCTTCGACCGCCCGGTTGAAGTTCACCTCGGCGACCCGCTTCTGGTCCTGTGCCGTCTGCTTCTGCTGGTCGGCGTGGTTCCGCTCCCGGATCGCCCACGACGCCAGCCCGACGCTGACCCCCGTCGCCGCGAGCAGCAGCACCGCGAACGTCCCGAGCGTCGCCAGCGCCTTCCGATACTTGCGGGCCATCTTCCGCAGCCGGTAGGCGGCACTCGGGGGGCACGCCTCCACCGGCTCGTCGGCCAGGTACCGCTCGACGTCCCGGGCCAGACCGTTGGCCGTCTCGTACCGCCGCCCGCGCTCCTTCTCCAAGCACTTCATGACGATCCAGTCCAGCTCCCCGCGGACCAGTTTCGTCAGCCGGACGGGTTCCAGCCGCCGCTTGGCGGCCACGCCCGGGAGCGACCCGCCGCCGCTCAGTCGAACGCTCGGCCGGGGCGGCTCCTCCTCCCGGATGAGCCGGAGCATTTCGTCCCAGGGCGTCCGCCGGAGCCGGTCTCGCTCCAGCGGGGTCGTCCCGGTGAGCAATTCGTACAGGATCACCCCCAGGGCGTACACGTCCGCCCGGGTGTCCACGTCCAGGTTGTTGAACTCGGCCTGCTCCGGGCTCATGTACAGCGGGGTGCCGAGCATCTGGCCGTGGGCCGTGTGCAGCGTGTGCTCGGTAAGCGGTTCGTGCAGCGCCTTGGCCAGCCCGAAGTCGATCACCTTCGGCACCGGCACCCCGTCGTACAGGCACACCAGGATGTTCGACGGCTTCAGGTCGCGGTGGACGATCCCCTTCTGGTGCGCGTGCTGCACCGCCTGGCACACCGGGACGAACAGGGCCAGCCGGTCGGCGACGCTCAGCCGGGCGTCGTCGCAGTACGCCGTGAGCGGGACGCCCTTGACGTACTCCATGACGAAGTACGGGCGCCCGGCGTCGGTCGTCCCGCCGTCGAACACCTTGGCGATGTTCGGGTGGTTCATCACCGCCAGGGCCTGCCGTTCCGCCTCGAACCGCGCCAGTACCGACTTCGAGTCCATCCCCGCCTTGACCAGCTTTATCGCCACCTTGCGGCGGACCGGCTGGGTCTGCTCGGCCACCCAGACGGCCCCCATCCCGCCCGCTCCGACCTCTTCGAGCAGTTTGTACCGGCCGTCCAGCACGGCCCCGGCCCGCTCCGTTGGCGGGTCGGCTCGGTCCGACGGCTCCTCCGTGTCCGGCGGGGCCAGCGAGTGGTCGAGGATGCCGGTGGCCCGGTCGTGGCCGGCGAGCAGCCGGGCGACCCGTTCCCGGAGTGCGGCATCCCCGCCGCACGCCTGGTCCAGGAAAGCCCGCCGCTCAGCAGGGGTCGGCTTCTCCAGAGCGGCGATGAACAGAGTTTCGTCGGTCATGGCGGTGACCTCGGGTGACGCGAAGGTGGCTATAGGATACCGCGGTATTCCGCCTGCCGCCGCTCAGAACCGGTTCCCGGCGGCTGTCAAGCAATGACGGAACGATCAAGGTGCGGGGCAATCGAGCCGACCACGATGCCGCCGACCAAGAATTGCAGCCTCTTCAGCGGGGCGCCGGGGTGGGAGGTTTTGCCGCCGGTGAACGGCATCCACCCCGGGAACCCGTACCGAGTTGGTGAACACGAACACCTCGCCACTATCCGAACGGGTGAACATCTTACCCGCCTCGACCAGGAGTTGCGTACCGCTGTCCGCGGCACCCGCCCCGCACCCGCCGAAGTACACGAGGGTGTCGAACGGGAACGGCCGGTGGAACCTCCAACCCGCGAATCGGGACAGCCAGGTGGAGGGGTCGATGTCACCAATGCCTCGTGAGCCGGCCCAGATAGTCTCGGGCACGCCGTGCGTCTGGAACAGGACGCGGTCGAACCTCATCCCGCCTCAGAAGCCCGTTCAGTTGCTCCGGTAGGTCTTCGATGCTGTCGATGGCGATCGTGGTCACGTCGGTGGACCCGGAGAACCGGCCCTCGGCCTGGTCCGCGTTGCCCTCGTCGTAGGTGTCGTCAATGCACAGCTTGCCGGGTATGGCGACCTCCAGGTGGGGATACGAGGAAAGCCGCCGTCGGACGTCCGACGGCGAGGGCGAACGGGTAGGGCCGGTCAGCGGTAGAACACGTCGCCCGGTTCAAAATCGACGGGAATGTCGAGCGCGATCACGGAGGTGTCCCAGTACTCGTCGCGTCGGAAGCGGTCGTTCCCGGGGCCGCCGTTCAGGTAGTCGTTCGCACTGTCGCCCACCCCGCCGTCGAGGTCGTCGTTCCCGTTGTTGCCGTACAGCCGGTCCACACCCGCCCCGCCTCGCAGGAGGTCGCCCCCGGTCCCGCCGATCAGGGTGTCGTCGCCGTTGCCGCCGAAAGCGACACACGCCCGGGAGGTATTGTTGGTGAACCGGTCGTTGCCGTCTTTCCCGTCGAAGGCGATGACCCCGGTGACGCTGGCGACCGGGACGGAGGTGACGTCCGGCGGCAGCGACCGATCCACCTTGTTGGCGACCGAGACCTTGTAGAGGTTGCCGACCTGGCTGACGGTCACCGCGTCAGCGGTGTTGGTGCCGGTGATGACCAGGTTGCCGCCGCTGCTCACGCTCACCGTTACCGGGTCGCCGGTGACGGTGCCGACGATGGGGCCGGTGACGATCAGGCTGCTGCCGTTGAACGGGGTGACCGACGGCGTCAGCCGGTCCTGGAGTGGTTCCACCTGGGGGGCGAACCGGTGGGGGTTCGGCCGGGTCGGTGCGTCGGAGGTGCGGGTGCGGGTCAGCCACGATTTCAGGGCCTGGAACACGGTCGTCTCCTTGTGCGGGTGGTCTAGAAGGGTCGCCGGGCGACAGGCCCGGCGATGCGTGTCACCCCCAATGCGGGGCGGCGGGCGGGAACACGTCAGGCGGGTGGGATTCTTATTCGTCGGGCCGGGCGAGCCGTCGGGGGGGGCGAGTGGACGGGCCCGGTCAGTTGTAGAACGAGTCATCGTTGAAGAAATCAACCGGGCGGTCGCGGTTGTACGCCGGCACGTAACCGCCGCCGGAGCCGGACGACACCAGGTCTCTGCGGAACCAGTCCGCCCCGATGCCGCCGTTCAGAAAATCCGCTTCCCCGTCGCCCACGCCGCCGTCGAGCCGGTCGGTCCCGTTCCCGCCGAACAGGTAGTCCTTCCCGGTTCCCCCGTACAGGTTGTCGCTCCCATCGCCCCCGTACAGGTTGTCGGTCCCGTCCCCGCCGAGCAGATCGTCGTTCCCGAACCCGCCGTCCAGGAAGTCGTTCCCGACCGAGCCGTCCAGAATGTCGTTCTCGCTCCCCCCATCCAGGAAGTCGTTCCCGTACCGGCCGTACAGGATGTCGTTCCCGGCCTCCCCGTAGAGCAGGTCGTTGGCGGCCCCGGCGCCACCGACCAGGATGTCGTTCCCGCTGCCACCGTAGGCGATGGTCCGCACGGCGGTGTTGTTGGTCAGGAGGTCGTTGCCCTCTCGGCCGTAGAAGATGATGTCCCCGGTGACGCTCGCGACGGGGATTTTCGTGACCCGCGGACCGGCCGGGCCTCTGGAAGACGGGGTGGGGACGTACCGGTTGTCGCGTTCCGAAACCTCGTAATCGCTCCCGACCTGATTGACGAACACCTCGTCGTTGAAGGGGGTGCCGAGGACCGTCAGGTCGCCGGTACTGTTCACGTAGGCCGCCGGCGTGATCCGGTCGTGGAGGCTCTCGAGTTGTGGGGCGAACCGGCGGGCGGCCGGGGCGTCGGCGGCGCGGGTGGGGGGCAGCCACGATTTCAGGGCCTGGAACACGGTCGTCTCCTTGTGCGGGTGGTGGTCCGGAAGGTCGCCGGGCGACAGGCCCGGCGATGCGTGTCACCCCCCAATGCGCAGCGGGGGGTGGGAACACGTCAGACACGGGACGATTTTTTTCGGATTCGTCGGCGGGTGCGTTCGGTCAGGCGGCGGAGGTTCTCCCGGCAGACGGCGGTGTGCGGGTGGGCTTCGCCGAGCGAGCTCTCGAAGATGGCGAGAGCCCGCTGGTACAGCGGCCGGGCCAGGTGTGGTTTGCCGGTGGCCGTGTACAGGGTGGCCAGGTTGTTGCACGTGAACGCCACGTCCGGGTGGGCCGGGCCGACCAGCCGCTCCTGGAGTGCGAACACCCGGCGGTAGGTCCGGAGTGCCCGTGCGTCGTCGCCGCGGGCCTGGTGCAGGGCCGCCAAGTTGTTCAGGGCAGAAGCGATTTCGGAATGTTCGGGGCCGTAAGCGCGGCGGAAGATGGCCAGCGCGCGGCGGTAGAGGTGTTCGGCTTCGGCGTACTTGCCCTGCTGATCCAGCAGTGCCGCCAGGGCGGTCAGGTCGGCGGCGAGATCGGGGTGGTGCGCGCCGACCGCCTGCTCGCGCAGCTGCACGGAGCGGCGGGCGAACGGCTCCCCGCGGGCGAACCGGCGGCGGGCGTGTTCCAGGCCGCCGAGGTTGTGGTACAAGGCGGCCAGGTCGGCCGGGCCGGTGTCGTCCCGTTCCGTCAGGACGCCGAGGGCACGGCGGTAGCACCGCTCGGCCTCGCGGAACTTCCCCAGGTGCTTGCACACCACGCCCAGGCTGTTGAGTAGTACGGCCGTAACGCGGGAGGTACGGCCGCCGCGGTCCGCTGCGGCGAGGGCCGAACGGTACAGCCGCTCGGCCCCCCGGTAGTCGCCCGCGGCGAACCGGCCGTCCGCCCGCTCGTTCCAGGCGCTAACGCGGTCACGGGTCATAACCGGATCCTCCGTCTCACCGGCGGCGTGATTTCCGGGCCCGCCGGTCGCGCACGAGCGTCTGGTTGTGGTTGGCGGCGAGTCTGCCGGGAGGGGGATTGTGCGACGCGGCGGTGAGGGCGAGGGCCGGCAGCGGGGCGGCCGGTGCGACGATGGCCGGCGCATCGGGCGGCGGCGACGCCAGGGCGCGGGTGGTGAGGATCGCCGGGACGCTGCGATCCTCCAGAGGCCGCAGTTCGAGTTTGAGAGACTTCACGGGGCCCTTCCTTTCCGGGGTCCGCGGGGAAGCGAGGAACGGCGTTCCGGCCGCGCGGACGAACCGGCCGGTTAAGGCGCCCGGACAGGCGCCCGCCGCCCTCAATGCGGAGGAGCGAGTTGGAACACGTCAGCGGATTGCGATTTTTCCCAGAATCGCTGCCGGACATGGCGGGAAGGAAACGAGGGTGCCCCCGCTGAATTCGGCGGGGGGCTTACCGTCGCGACCGTCTTAAGAAGCCGGGTGTCGTTAACTCTGCACGTATCCGTCTTTGCTCGAGTTGAAGTCGGCCGGCGCGTCGCGGTTGAACACTCTGAAGTAGGCGGGATCGAACACGAACACGTCCGCCCCGGCCCCGCCGTTCAGGTAGTCGGCCTGCCCGTCGCCCGCCCCGCCGTCGAGCCGGTCGCTCCCCGCGCCGCCGTACAACGCGTCCCGGCCCGATTGGCCGTAGAGGTAGTCGTCGCCGTCGCCACCGTGCAGGGTGTCGTTGCCGTTGCCGCCGTACAGCCTATCCCGGCCACCCTTCCCCTCCAGCCGGTCGTTACCGGCCTCCCCGTGGAACTCGTCCTCGTCGGACCCGCCGAAGAAGGAGTCGTTGCCGTTGCCGCCCGTCGCGAAGCTCGCCTTGGTGGTGAAGTTGCTGAAGCTGTCGTCGCCGTCGTAGCCCCGGAACGTGATGATCCCGGGCACGTACCCGACGGGGATGTATGTCACTTGCGGTTGCAACGGGTTCTGGCTGTTGATTTCCCGGATCTCGTAGAAAGTGCCTTTCTGGACCACGGACACGTACACCGTGTCGGCGTGGTTGGTGCCGACAATGTTCAAGTTGTTGCCGGACACGCTGAACGACGGCGTCAGTCGGTCGTGCAGCGCCTCGACCTGAGGGGCGAACCGGCGGGGGTGGGGCGCGGACTTGGCGGAGCGGGCGGCGGTCAGCCACGATTTGAGGGTCTGGAACATGACTCGCCCCGGTACAGCGTGGAGGGGTTCGGAGTGGGCGTCGGGCCGACCGCCCGAGGCTCCTGTTCACCCCCAATGCGGATTCGGAGCGGCTAGCACATCAGGTCGATGGATCGTTTTCTTCGGAATCGGTTCCGGCCATAGCGGAGTACAACCAGGCGCGGGCGTACTTCCAGCCCCGGTCGGCGGTGGACAGGGAGACGCCCAGGTAGTCGGCGGCCTGCTCCAGGGTGAGACCGGCGAAGAACTTCAGCTCGACCAGTTTGGCCTTCACCGGGTCGTGGGCGGTGAACCGCTCCAGGGCGTCGTGCAGGGCGAGGAGATTGTCGTCCGAGTCGCCGACCCGCACGGCGTCCAGGTCGGCCTCTACCCGCCGCCGCCCGCCCCCGCGCTTGACGGCCGCCTTGCGGCGGGCCGAATCGACCAGGATGCGGCGGATGGCCTCGGCCGCGGCGGCGAAGAAGTGGCCGCGTGAGTCCCACCGGTGATCGTCGGTAGGGCCGACCAGCCGCAGGTACGCCTCGTGCACCAGGGCCGTGGCGTCCAGCGTGTGCCCAGGGTCCTCCGCGGCCATGCGGGCGGCGGCGAGCTTCCGCAACTCGTCGTACACGAGGGGGAGCAGGTCGGTGGCGGCCCGGCGGTCACCGCCGGCGGCCGCGTCGAGGAGGCGGGTAACGTCGGACATGCTTCCGAGTGTACCCCCCGGCGCGGCCGGCGGCACGAGCAACCGGCCACAATTCTTCTCCCGCGTGCCCGCAGGCGCCCCCTTGGCGGCGGCCCAATCGCACGGCGCAGTGCACCCGAGCACGTGTGCCGCGAACGAATGTTGTCTTGAGTGCGTCGGCCCGACACACCTCTCTATCTTCAGGGATGGCTCTGATTCATCGGCGGGTGGCTTAACGCATACGCTGCCCGACTCGTCGGCTCCTGCCACATCTCGCGCCCCGTGTTCACGCGGACGTTGACGCCCGTTTACACCCGCGCGGGTGCGATTAGGGGTAACCGGCGTCATTGAGAAATGCAAAACCCCCGATGATTACCGAGTTATGATGATCTGGCGGGTTCCGAAGGCCGGTCCGCAGCACCCGCGGCCGGTGAGTTTTTTGCTCGACCAACGGAGGGCTTTCCATGCGAATTGGGTTGTCCCTGCTCCTCGTCACAACAGCGACCGTGACCGCGGACCCACCCAAGGGGGTGGACGCGAAAACGGTGCGGGCGAAGCTCAAGGGAGATTGGCGAGAGTTCGATGTTCGCGTCCCCAGGGAGAAGCAACTGCGCGCGAGCTTCGGCATCCAGTGGACCATGTACAAGCCCGCGGACCGTACCGTGCCACAGAACCAGGCCTGGTTCACCGACCACGACAACGAATCGACTCAGACGGACGGGGTGCTGGTTCTGAACGCCGACGCGAACCCGATGTGGCTCGACTTCCGGTTCAAGGACGGGGCCGGTGAGTACGTGTGGGTCGGAATCATTCGCTTCGAGGACGACCGGCCGCGGTGGGTCCTGAACAAGGAGTGGGTCAAACTCGCCAAGTGGGAAACGGCAAAAGGGAAGGTGCCCGAACGGCCGACGCGGTTCGAGGACGATAAGAAGCAGCCCGTCGGCTACCGGCTAGAGCCGTTCACGTTCGGGAAGAAATAGCCGCGAGCCTTCGTCGGATGGCCGATCGAACCGATTGCTGCATCGGGCCCGGCCGCGTAGTTTGTCCCCGCTGAGAACTGACACCCGTTGACACCCGCGCGCGGGGGTGACGAGGGGCACCTGGTGCCAGTGGGAAATGCAATAACCCCGGAATTTCCGGGGTTTTGAGACGTCTTCGAGTTTTACAAAACCGCTGCTCTACCACTGAGCTACGCGAGTCTAACCGGGGGAACTGGTGTCACTCCTTCGTAGCCAAATCCAACGATTCGAGGATCGGCTCCAATACCGCAGCGTCTTCCCGCTTCCTCAGGTCGAGGCCCTCGGCGCTCGTGGGCAGCACGAGCGAGCGCACGAACCATTCCGCGGCCTGGCTCCCGATCCTACAGCGGTGAACGATCAGGTAGTCACGGTGTGATTCCCCACCCTCGAACCACACCTGAACGGCCGCGATCCGCGTTTTCGATTTAGCAACGAACAAACAGTACACCTGCTTCACGACACGTTGAATCGAGGCCCGCAACCGGGCGCGCGTATCGGCCGGGGCCGGGGTTGAGGCGAGCAGGTCCGCCAGTGAATGACAGTCTGCCCAGGCGTCCGCCAGGGTCGATGCGGCTTCCTGGCGCGCGACCCGGAGTTGTTCCGCAGCGGTTTTGCGTTCCGCCTCGAGGTTGCGGAGCGCTTCCATGACCGGCCCGACATCCTCGTCACCGCTCACGAGCTGCGACTTGATGCTCGTGATGCGCCGTTCGATCTCGTCGAGCCGATTTGCAAAACTTGCTGTGGGGTCAGGGCGGTTGCCAACGATCTCTCGCGCATCGATCTCCCGGAACTTCGAGAGCACCGCGGACTCGAACGTGTCGGCCGAGAACGAGATCCACTTAAAATCCGGGAGGGTGCGCGACGACTCGTAGGGCGAGATACGCCGCCCGTGTACGGTGTTGTTGGTGACGTGGAACTTCTCACCGCTCCGCGCATCGAAGAGGAGCCCGCTGAAGATCGAGAGCGTCTTGTCGCCACGCCCGCTGCCCTTCTTGTTCCGTCGGCTCATCGCGACCCTCACTGCATCGAACGTCTGTTCCGTCACCACGGCCGGGTAGTAGCCCGTAACCGGCGGCCCATCCGGTTCGCGCCGCTCGCGCCCGTGCCAGGTGTGGGGCTGATACTCGCCGATCGAGGTCCGGCTGGAAAGGATGTGGTCGAGCGAGGACGGTGCCCAGCGCTTCGAGCGGCCGCTCAGTGGAGCCACACCCTCGAGATTCAGCGTCTTCGCGATCGTAGGCATTCCGCGGCCCGCAAGCGCCATGTTGTAGATGCGCCGCACGACTTCGGCCTTAGCTTCGTCAAGAACGATCTTCTCGCCCACGAGCTTACACCAGGCGGGAACGTTCCGCGTGAGCGGCTTCTGTGCAGCTTCCTTGCGCTTGTTAGCCCACGCCTGCCCGCAGCGCCCGCTTTTCGCCATGCTCTCCGAATGCCCGCGTGACAATTCCATGATGGCCATCATCAGCGCCATCGGCTCGACATCCTCACCGTACACCTTCTCGACCGGCATCAACTGAACGACACGGACGCCAGCTTCGATCAGGTTCAGAAGCAGGGTGAGCGCGGGCCGGATCTGTTCGCGAGAGAGGCGGTCGAACTGCTCGACGACGAGGTAAGAGCCAGGCCTCACAGTGCCGGCCTTGACGAGCGAAAGAAACCGCCCCAACGCTACCTTGTCGTCGGCCCGGTGCTTCCCCTTGAACGCGGAGATGCCGTAGTCGCGAAGCGTCTCCATCAAGCGCACGCCGTTCCGTGCGCACCACTCATCGCGTAAGGCTTCCTGGCGACGGATACTGTCGCCGGCCTCTTGGTCCGGGGTTGAGAAGCGGATGTAGCTGTAGGCGACGGGCGGTTCGGACGACGTGGCTTTCGGGCGGACCATGCAACAACCTCAGTGGATTGCCGTCAGTATACACCATCTACCGGAGGCTTCCAGAATATGTCACCCATGTCGTTCGTTTCACGGGCCGCGATCGCTCTTCTCGCGGGCATCGGTTCCGGGCTCCTCGGGTTCTGGATCGTCTGGAGCACGGTCTGGAAGGTGGTGGGTGAGCACCCGGGAATTGGTCACGATGCCTGGCTCCTGGCGGGAATTTTTGTGCCGGGAATTGCTGTTCCAATCCTCGTCTTCCGCAGCGTCAGTCGGGCCGTCACAACCAGGCCGATTTGATCGATTCGTCCGCCGCACGGTTGGTCGGCAGTCGGCTTTTCCGTCAGCACCCACTTGCTGAGGCACCGGGGATATGTTGTATGATGTAAATACGCTTGCCCAGCGATCGGAGGTTGTCAGATGGGTGTGCCGACGGGTGAAGTCGTCGCGCGACCGATGGTCGCACGCGCGTGTGGGTGCCTGCGCGAGTTCCAGCACTATGCAGTAGACCGTTACCGGGCGCAGCGACTGGCGAAGTTCCAGAAGACGCGCTGCGAGGTGTGCGTCGCGAAACTCAACGAGGAGCAGCGCCAAGCCGCTGCCACCGTGCCGAAGAAAGGCGAGGCGTTCAAGCTCCTCCCCACCGCGGCGCAGTTTTCTCTTACGCGGAAGTCGGACACGACGTGGACCGGTACGTTGGCGGCCGAGGGGAAAACGGTCGAAGCCACCGGCGACGGCCCGCACGGGCTCACGCTGGCGCTGGCGCGTGCGTGGTTGGCGGCGAACGGTATCGCGGCTCCCCTCGAAGAGGGTGAGAAGCCGGCCGCTCCTCAACCCGTAGCGGCCTCGGCTTCAAAGCACCCGGCCCCCAAGCCGCCACCGCCGTCCGCGAAGCCGAGCCTGAGCAACTTCCCGCGGCCGAAATCGGGCTGAGTTGTGAGGGATCTGTGCCTAAAACGCTACCACAAACAGGCACATCGAGACACGAAATCGATGTGCGCTGGGTGGACCGTTTAAAGTGCCGGGCGATCTCGTTGACAACTCTCCCCGATTATTCACCTCTCCGTTTCCTCCGGGCGGGACGACGCACTGCTCGCAACCGCGTTCGTCCCGGCACGCGCCCGTATTTTCCCGAGTTTTTCTTCTAATCGCGCTCCTCGAGTCTGCCGGAGTGCTGAATCGCGCGGAAGAGGCGGTACCCCAATACCGCGCTCGTGAGGCACCCCAATACGCCGAACAGCGACACGCCGTACACCAGTGGTTCCGACTTCGCTGCCCACATCATCGCCGAGCCGACGAAAAGTGAACTGACCATCAGCCCGAACACGAGCCGGTTCACCGACGGCTCCAGGTGTCGGTGGCTCAGCTCTACGCCGATCTCGCGCCGCTGAAGCATGCGCACGATGCCGCGGACTTGGCGCGGGAAGGCGCGAACCAGTTCGTCCCAGTCCGTGACCGTGCCCACGAGCCGGCGCAGTGCGCGTTTCGGTGAGAGCTTTTTCAATACACCCGATTTCTTGTACGGCTCCAGCGATTCCACCAGATTGAAGCCGGGGGCGAGCAACCGACCGGTGCCTTCGAGCATCACTAGCACGCGGAGCAGCAGCGCGATCGGCGCCGGCAGCATGACGTGGTACCGGCGGATCGCGTCCGTCAGTTCGTTGAGTGCGGTACCGAGTTGGAACTGTTCGAGCGGCATGCCGTGGTAGAACGCGAGTTGCTCCGCGACTTCACACTCCAGCGCGCCCTCGTCGAACGTGCTCGGCACGTCACCGACCTGCACGATGATTTCGGTAATCGTCGCGGAGTCCTTCATCAGCACCGCGCTCACGCCGCGGTCGATCCGCTCCCGCAGCCGGTCGTCGATCCGGCCGACCATGCCCACATCGAGTAACCCGATCGCTCCCGTGGGGCACGCCTCCGTCGGCGGCAAGAAGAACACGTTGCCGGGGTGCGGGTCCGCGTGGAACAGACCGTCGCGGAAGATCATGTCGAGGAACGCTTTCGCTCCGCGCCGGGCAAGGTCCGCGAAGTTCCCGCCCGCGGCCCGGATCGCGTCCGGCTTGCTGAACGGGAGGCCCTCGAAGAGTTCCATCGTTAAAACGCGCGACCGCGAGTGGTCCGGAAACGGCTCGGGGAACCGCACGCCGGTGTCGCTCGCGAACGCTTGCCGAAAGAGCTGCAGGTGCCGCAGTTCGCGCCGGAAGTCGAGTTCCCGCAGGAGCACGCGCTCGAATTCCGCGACCACCGCGACCGGTCGGTACACGCGGAACTCTGACAGGTACATCTCCGCGAGGGCCGCGAGTTCGGCGAGGATCGCGAGGTCGTCGGCGACCCGCCGGTGAATGTCCGGGTGCTGTACTTTCACGGCCACTTTCCGGCCGTCATGTAGCGTCGCTTTGTGGACCTGCCCAATGCTCGCGGACGCGAGCGGTTCCGGCTCGAACGTCTTGAACAGTTCTTCGAGTGGCTTGCCCAGTTCTGCCTCGATTGTGGCGCGCGTGACCTCGAACGAGTCACCCGGGACGTGCGATTGAAGTTGGGCCAGTTCGTCGCCCAGGGCCGGGCCGATGAGGTCGCGCCGCGTACTGAGCACTTGTCCGAATTTGATAAACGTGGTGCCGAGTTCGGTGAGTACGAGCCGGATGCGGACCTCGCGCGACTGGGACGAGATCCGGCCCAACCCGGTGTCCTGGGTCCAGCGGCGCACGAACCGGTAATCAAGGCGCGCGAGCGCATCCGCCAGCCCGTACTTCGCGAGCACGCGGGTGATCTCGGCGAGCCGGCCCGCGCTTCGTGCCAGCCGCGGAATGTCGGTCAGGTTAATCACGAGCGCCCCAGAGACAACGAAGAGCACACAGGGCTTCCGCCCTGTGCTACGAAAGTCGGCCCCTCCGGGGCGAAAACCAAACTTCGTATTTCGTGCTTATTTGTTGACCCTACGCGAGTTTGTCCAGCTCGCGCAGTCGGCGGTCGGCGTCGAACGTCGGCGGCGGGAGCGATTCGGCCAAACGGAGTGCGTCGGCTTCGCTCAGGTCCGGTTTCGCCTCCGCTTCCGCGCGAAACACCGGCAGCTTCTTTTGCGTGGCAATGATTTCGCGCCGCGTGCGCCCCCGCGGGGAATCCGGCCACTTCCCGCCGAGTTCGGTGAAGTCGAAGAACACCGGCACAACGGCCCGGATGTACTTCCAGTAGCCGGGGTTGTCGGTCTGGATGACGAACTGCCCGCCCGGGCGCAGCGCGCGGTGGACGAGCGCGAGAAACGCGGGCGTGATGAGTCGGCGGTGGACCTGCGCCGGGTCGTAATACGGCTGCGGGTGGTAGCAGTGAATTTCCGCCACCGTGTGCGGCGCTACGTGCTTCTCCAGAAGCTCCCAGCCGCCCAGCACCGCGAACTTCAGGTTCGCGAGTCCGCGCTGGTTGCCACGTTTACGCGCGTAGCGAATCACGACCGGGAGGATGTCGGTTCCGAAGTGGTTGTGATCGGGCCGCGCGAGTGCGGACCCGATCAGGTAGCGCCCGTTCCCGCACCCGAGGTCGAGCACCACGGGCGCGTCCCGACCGAAGAGTTCGGGCCAGTTCAGGTGGCCGTCCGGCATGGCCTTCAGCGCCGTCTGCGTCCACTTTCCTTGATCGAGGATGGCGCCGGGGAAGGGCACCCCGAACTCGCGCTCGGTCCGGTTCGGTTCAGTCATGGTGCTGCGCCCGGGGAAACGGTTGGTGATTGTCTAGACGCTTGCGGCATTTGCCAATGAATTTCATCGCGATAAACTCGCGCCGGGTAAAATCGCTGCTACAAGCGATTCCGAGGACGTTCTCGTCATGACTACGTCGAAAATAAGCATGATCTGGGCGGGAAAACCGGGTTGCAATCTGCCTGTGGCCGAGCTCTGGGTAGACGACAAACGGTTATGGATAACCATGTTTGTAGACGACAAAGACCTTAAGCTAAAAATTGAGCTGTTGCCATCGCATCAAAAATATACTTCCTGTTTGATAGATTTTGCGGAGGCCGAACGCCTGATCGAAATAGCGAAGCGAGAGCTTCTCGCAATGTCTGGTGCAACAGATGGTAGTTCAACTTCGTTATAGTGAACCAGCAAGCACGCCTGTTGCAACGCATAACATAGTGGCCGAGAGCGGGCGCGCTCGCCGAGTGTAAATTGCCTCGTTTACCTCATCTACACAGCCGCCATAACCGATAATTCTCTTGAAGTGCGAGGACGAGGAGCGAGCATGACCGGCGCTGGGTGGCGGAGGACGGCGCTGTGCGTGTTGGCCCTGACTTGTGGGGGCTGCTCGTTCGGTCCGCGTGCGCTGCCGACCGACCGCATCCGGTACAACGAGGCGGTGAAAGTCAGCGGCGAAGAGCAGCTCCTTCTGAATATTGTGCGCCTCCGCTACACCGACACGCCCAGCAGTTTGGCAGTGAGTTCTCTCGCGGACCAGTACGAGTTCACTCGCAACGTTGGGCTGACGCCGTTCTTCACCGCGGCCGCAGGGGGGCAAGCGCTCGGCGGGTATCGTGGCGCTGTGCTGCCGCAAGTCGGTTGGAGCAGCGCGAGTCGGCCGACGCTCACGTACACTTCGCAGGACGACCAGGAATTCACCCGCCGGTTGTTCACGCCCCTGTCCCTGGAATCGACCGCTTCATTGAGCAAAACGACGTGGCCCACCTCCACCGTTTTCCGACTGTGGTTGGAGAACCTGAACTGGGTATCGAACGCCGAGACCGGGAGCGGCCCGACGCCGAAAACGCCCCCGGAATTTGCGGACTTTCTCGCGGGCGTCGAGGCGCTGCAACGATTAACCGATCGCAAGTTAGCGACCGTTTTCATTGACGAACAGGACGATCCGGTGAGCGACGAATTGCCGCCGGAGAAGATTACCGCGGACGCGGTGGTTCGCGCGGCCCAGGCCGGGTTCGAGTACCGCAAGGACAAGACCGGCAACTGGCGCGTGGTGCGCAAAAAACAGCAGCCGACCCTGCGGTTCGATGAATCGGTGAAGAACGACCCGGACTTCTTGACCCTATGCCGGGCCTTCAAACTGAACCCGGCGCGAACCTCGTTCGAGTTCACCACCGCGAAACTGGACCCGTACCTGAAGGACGCGCCGAAGGACGGCCTGGACAAACTCGATCTGGAAACGCGGTCGCTGTTGCAGGTGCTGTTCTTCGTCGCCAACGGGGTCGAGGTGCCGAGCGCGCATATTGCGAGTGGAGTGGCACCGATCACCACCGGCGCGGACGGGCGGGCGTTCGATTGGCAGCAGGTGCTCGGCGGGCTGTTCAAAGTGTGTTGGGCGGAAGGAAAAAGACCCCCCGCATCGGCACACGTCGCCGTTCAACACAAGGGCTACTGGTTCTACATCGACGAGCGGGACCGCGACACGAAGGCCACCTTCGCGCTGCTCGTCGAACTGGCGCGGCTCCAGCTCTCGACCGATAAGGGCGGGAACGCCCCACTTCTGACCCTCCCCATTGGCGGGCGGTAGCGACTGCGTCGCGCTTCTGGCACGCGGCGCTGCGGAAGTCGCGTGTCGGGTGTGGGCGAAGCCGCTTCTCACCGGTTACAATCGAATCCACCGGCCGATTTGGTGGCGAGGGTGACCCATGTCCGAACGGCGGTTCTCGGTTCGCGGCGCGATCGTCGCCGCGCTGCTCCTGCTCGTGCCGATCGGCGCGGTCGCGTGGTGGCAGTCCCGTCCCAAAAACGATTCCTCCCGGTCGGGTCCGCCGCTCGCAGAACTCGACGTCGTCTGTTCCGGGCGCGTGGACGGGTTGCTCCCGGCCGCGGCACTCGATCCCGCGATGCCCGGGAAAGTGGTCGAGGTGATGGTGACCGAGGGCCAAACGGTCGCGGCTGGCCGGCCGCTCCTGCGGTTGGACGACGAGGCGCTGAAGCTGCGTGTGGATGAGGCACGGGCGGCTCTCGGTTCCGCCGACATCGACATCGAAGCCAGTGCGGTCGAGGTGAAACTGCACCCGGCGCGGGTCGCCGCTCAGAAAACCGCGATCGCCGCAGCGCAAGACCGCATTACAACCGCGCGCAAGTTGCTCGAAGAGCGCCGGACCGCGAAAACGTTCGGTACCGTGACCGCGGGCGAACTGATCGCGGCCGAAGCCGAGGTGCGGCAATTCGAGCGCCTCGAAGCGGTCGAGACCGATCGGCTCGCGGAACTGATGGCTCTGAACCCGAACCTGCGCGTCCGCGCGGCCGAGGCGAAAAAAACACTCGCGCAAATCGCCCTTAAACAGGCCGAAAAAGCTGTTCGCGACTGCGTGCTGGTGGCCCCCGCGAACGGCTCAGTGCTCCGCGTGAACGTGTCCGTGGGGGAGTCCGCAGCGCCCGGCGGGTTGCAGCCCGCGCTCGTGTTCCGGCCCGACGGCCCGCTCGTGGTTCGGGCGGAACTCGAACAGGAATTCCTCGGTCGGGTGAAACCGAACATGCGCGCGATCGTAACGGACGACACGCGCGCCGATGCGCCGGCGCGGACCGGGCGCGTTCAGCGCGTCGGGGCGTTCGTCGCGCGCAAGCGCGGGGCGCTGTTCGAGCCGGGCGAGGTGAACGATGTGCGGACGGTCGAGTGCCTCGTCACGTTCGACGGCCCCGCCGACGGGTTTCTCGTCGGGCAGCGCGTGCGCGTGCGCATCGGGAACGAGTAGTTCCGTCCGGGGGCGAGAACGGGCCGATTCCGAGCCCGGGCCGGAACTTGGTGCCCGGAATTTGGCACATTCCCCGTTCATGGGATACAATCTCCCGACCGGACGTTCCGAGGGACTCCGAGTCACACTGTAAGTTTCCAGTACCGCCGGCAGCGCCCGCCGCGCGGCCCCGCCGACGAGAGCGAGGTATTCCGTGCAGGTCACAGTTTCCGTTCGACACGGCCACTTGGGAGACGACATCCAACAACAGCTCAAGGAAAAGGGGGAGAAACTGCTCCACTTTTTCAACCGGCTGACGATGATCGAGATCACGGTGGATCTGCACCGGGACCACAACGGCAACCTGAAGGTCGAGCTCCTGGCGACCGCCGAACACACGCACGAGTTCGTGGGGTCGGACGTGGACGCGGACGTCCTCACCGCGTTCAACAAGGCCGCGGCCCACGCGAAGCAGCAGATCACGCACTACAAGGAAAAGATCCAGGACCACCGCCGCGCCCCGGACTACGGCGGGAACAACTTGCGCGACGGGCAGTAACGGCGCGGGGCGGTGGCGCGCGGGTGGCGGTTGCGCCCCTGCCGCGCCCACCGGTGGCGGACAAGAGGGAGAGGTCTACATGCGCCTGTGCAACTTTATCGTCCGCGACGCGATCATCCCGTCCCTGGCGGCGCCGGCGGCACCCGGAGCGCCCGCGCCCCAGGGCGAGGCACGCGACGCGACTGGCGTGCGGGCGGTGAAGGAGAGGGTCGTTCGGGAAATGGTCGGCGCGCTGCACGCGGCCGGGCACTTCCGCGCGTCCGACGTGGACGACATCGTGCGCGCGGTGCTCCGGCGCGAGGACCTCGGCACCACCGGCATCGGGCGCCACATCGCCATCCCCCACTCCCGGCACCCGGCCGCGGACCGGCTCATCGGCACCCTCGCGCTCTCGCGCGACGGGCTCCCGTTCGACAGTCTCGACGGCGAGCCGGTGTACGTGTTCATCCTCCTCGTCTCCCCTCAAGACCGGCCCGGCGATCACCTGCGGGCGCTCGAGGCGGTCGTGCGGACCATGCGGAACGACGACTTCGTGAAGCAACTGCGGGGGTGCCAGACGCGGGAAGAGATCTGGGCGCTTTTGGAATCGGCCGCACCGGGCTGGTAGGTCGCGGGATTCGATGGGTGGTGCGTTTCGGGCGAACTGAGGGGCAACGATGACCGGTCGGGTGGGTGGGAACGGGCCAGGACCGCGGGACGCGCTCCCGCAAAGCACCTGTGCGCCCGCGCCGCCCCCGGACACGTACCCGCCGCCCGGTTCGGAGGTCACAATGTCCGACGGTACCGGGCCGCTGCGCCGGGTCGTTCGTATCGTGAACCCGCTCGGCATACACCCGCGCGTCGCGGACCGGTTCTCGCGGACGGCCCGCCAGTACGCCTGTACCGTTACCGTGTGGAACGGTGACGCGCGGGCCGACGGCAAGAGCCTTTGGGACCTCATTCTGCTCGTAGCAATGCAGGACGCCGAAATCGTTCTCGAGGTGGACGGCCCGGACGCCCTCAGAGCGGTGGAGCCCCTCGTGGAAGTTTTGGCTTCGCCCGGCGGCGAAGATTATACGATCTGACGGTACGATAGATTTCGACGAGCGGCTCCGCCCGAACTGCTCGTCGCCCCCTCAAACAACGGGCACCCGGACGTTCCGGCGAATGGAATACAGGTACGGTATCGGAGTCTCCCCCGGCGTCGCCATCGGTCCGGCCCTCGTGCTGGATACCGAGGGCGTCCTCATCCCGCACCGGACCGTGCCGCCGGAACAGCTCGACGGGGAGATCGCCCGACTGGGGCGCGCCCTCGAAGAGACCGCCGCGGCCGCGCGCGACGAGCGCGCGCGGATGACGGCCCGGCTCGGCCCGGACCTCGGCAACATCTACGCGGCACAACAGTCGCTGCTAGAGGATGCCAACATCCGCCGGCAGATCGAGGAGCGCATCCGGTCGGAGAAGTATTCCGCCGAGTACGCGGTCAGCCGCGTCATCCGCGACTTCGTCAAGGCGTTTGAAGCCGCCGGTCAGCGGGGCGGCGATCACGGGGCCGCGGTGGTCCGGCGCCAGGCCACCGAGTTCATCGACATCGAGCGCCAAGTGCTCGCCGCCCTGCTCGGGCACCCGACCAACCCGTTCGGCAACCTGACTGAACCGGTCGTGGTCCTGGCGAACGACCTGATGCCCTCGGACACGGCCGAGTTCGGCCCCCGGACGGTACGCGCGTTCGCCACCGAGAGCGGCGGCAACACCAGCCACACTGCGATCCTCGCCGGGGCACTCGAGATCCCTGCCGTCGTCGGCATCGGCCGGTTCCTCAGCGACGTGTCCGGGCGCGATACGGTCATCGTGGACGGCGGCGAGGGCGTCCTCATCATCGACCCGGACGAGGAAACTCTCGCCCGGTACGAACTGAAACGCGCCCGCCTGCTCTCCCGCCCGGACCGGTACGAGAGCCTGCGCGACAAGCCGTGCGTCACCCGCGACGACGTTCCGGTCCCGATCCGGCTCCTCGGGAACATCGAACTGGCACAAGAAGCTTCGCACTGTCTGGACCGCGGTGCCGAAGGGGTGGGGCTCTACCGCACCGAGTTCCTCTACCTCAACAAATCGTCCCACCCGACGGAAGAGGAGCACTTCGCCGCGTACTCGTCCGTGGTGAGCACACTCGGGCCGAACCGCCCGGTCGTGATCCGCACGCTCGACCTCGGGGCCGACAAGTTTTCGAGCGTCTCCGGGGCCGTTGCGGGCGAGAAGAACCCGTTCCTGGGCCTCCGTAGCATCCGCTTGTGCCTGCACGACCGCGACCTGTTCAAGACGCAGCTCCGGGCCATCTTGCGCGTCGCGCTCCACGGCGACGTGCGCGTCATGTTCCCGATGATTAGCACGGTGGACGAGTTGCGCCAGTGCAAGGCGCTGCTCAACGACGTAAAAGAGGATTTAGAGGACGCCGGAATCCCCTTCAAATCTGAGGTGCCGGTCGGTACAATGATCGAAGTGCCGTCCGCCGCACTGTTGTCGGACGTGCTCGCTCGCGAGGTCGATTTCTTCTCCATCGGAACGAACGACCTGGTTCAATACACGCTCGCGGCGGACCGAAACAACGAACACGTGGCCAACCTGTACAACCCGACGGACCCGGCCGTTCTGCGGCTGATACGCATGGTGGTGCAGGCGGCCCAAAAGGAACAGACCAAGCGCCCGTTCGACGTAAACGTGTGCGGGGAGATGAGCGGGGAACCGCTCTACGTCCCGCTCCTGGTTGGCCTGGGCATGCGACAACTGAGCGCGACGCCTCGCAAGATCCCCGAGATCAAACGGGTGATCCGCGAACTGAGGGTCGCGGAGGTCAAAGAAGTCGCGGACCGCGCCCTGAATATGGAAACCGCCAGCCAGGTCAGCAGTTACTTACGCGACTACTTACGCAAAATTCTCCCCTCGGAGGGGGCCGATTGAGGACGGGTTTACCGGTCGAACCGCGGGGCACTCAAACCGCCGTGACCGGCCCGTTCCATCACCCCCGCGAGCAGGGTCGAGACGAAGTTAGAAAGTGAACCGTGAACAAGGACCAGTGCAAAATGCCAGGGCGGGACGCACGTCGTCTCCGCCTTTCATTTTGCGCCGGTCCGTGTTGCTTTTCACCGCCTACACAGATTCGTCCGACCCGGCCCGCGCGCCCACCGGAGGGAGGCTGGGAGGGGTTTCGGCCGAGTTCCGCGTTGCAGGGTTCGGGTACCGAGGTGAGGGCGGGCCACCGGGCTCCGGCTCTTCAGCTCGAACTCGGAACCTGAAGCGCGGAGCTTCCGGCGAAGCCAGTTTCGATGCTCGGTGACAAATTCCGTTTCCGGTTCGTCAAGTCGGGCACGCTCCGGCTGGTGAGCCACCACGACCTGATGCGGTGCTCCGAACGGATGCTCCGTCGGGCGGCTGTACCGTTCAAATCCACCGCCGGCTTTCACCCCACCCCGCGACTGGTGTTCGCCCTTTCGCTCCCGCTCGGGGTGATCGGCTGTGACGAGGTCATGGAACTCGAACTGACCGAACCGCGCGACTCCGACCAACTGTTTACCACTCTCAACGCACAAGCACCCACCGGTCTCGTCTTCACTCACGTTGCGCCGGTCCCGATGAAGGCGACCGCGCGTGTTCGGCGCGTCGTGTACGAGTTGCCACTCCCCGCGGAGCGAGTGGCCGACGTCGAAGCCGCCGCCGCCGCGCTCATGGCCGAACCGAAAGTGTGGGTCGAACGGCTGCGGCCGAGCCCCAAGCGCCTGAACATCAAGCCGTATCTTCGGAACGTGAGTGTCGAAAGCCGCCCGGCTTCCCGGGAAGACGGGGGGGGAGGTCACGTCCTCCGCCTCGACCTGTGGGTCACGCAGACCGGCTCGGCGCGCGCGGACGAACTGCTGCACCTTCTGCACATCGAAGACCTGATCGATAACGGCGCGGTTCTCGAACGAACCGTCGTCGAGATCCGCGACGAAGTAGCTCCGGCGGACGGTCCTCTCCCGACCGGTTCGAGCACGGACGAGCCCCCGGACGGTCCCGCCGACAGCGTCCCGCTGACCGGCGCGGAAGTGGCCGCGCTCGCCGCGCGGCTGGACGAAGAAGCGAACCAACAATCTCTCGAAGCCGGGTGGGGCGCGTCGCCCAACGGCCCGGTCGTCGAATAACGAACCACTCTGAGACACGAGATTTGTAATGAAAAAAGAAATGCTGATTAACGTCCTCCAACAGGAGGAGTGCCGGATCGCCATCGTGGAGGACGGGGTTCTCGAAGAACTGTACGTCGAGCGGGCGAGCCAGGAGAGCTACGTCGGGAACATTTATAAGGGCCGGATCGTCAACATCGAACCGAGCATCCAGGCCGCGTTCGTGGACTTCGGCATCGGGCGCAACGGGTTCCTGCACGTGTCCGACGTGGACCCGGCGTACTACAAGCACCTGCTCTCGAAGGCCGACCTCGCCGAGTACGAGGCCGAACTGGACCGCGAGTACGGCGGCGGGGGGAACCGCGCGGGCGCGGGCGCACGCGACCGGGGCGGGCGCGGGGGGCGCGACCGCGGGCCGAAGCCGCCGCGCGAGATGACCTCGTGGTTGGAACCCGCGCCGAGCGCGCCGCGGGGCGAGGAACTCATTGAGGAACCCGAGTTCGCCTCCGGGATCGACGAAGTGCCGATGGCCGAAGCCGCCCCCGACGAGGGCGAAGCGGGCGACGTGACGGAGTTGGAAGCGGACGAGATCGAAGTGGCCGAAGCGGACGAACTCGAGGACGACGCGGTCGAGACTGAAGTAGCGGAGGTGGAAGCGGAAGCCCCCGCGCTCGCTTCGGACGACGACGACGGGTTCGGTGCCGGTCTGGAGGACGTGGTCGCCCCGTCCCCCGCGCCGAAGGCCGCCCCGCAACCGGCCCGCGCGCAAGCCCCACGGGTCGTGGCACCCAAGCCGGTCGCTCAGGCGCCGGTGGTTGAAGACGACGAGTTCGGCGCCGGTATCGTGGACGTGGCCCCGGCACCGACCGCGAAGCTCCCGCGCCCGGCCGAACCCGCTGCGCCGGAGGCGCCCGACGTGGCCGAGGCCACCGACGCGCTCGAGGGCGGTGACCCCGTCGCCCCGATCGAGGTGGTGGAGCCCGAGGCGAAGAAGCCGCGGACGCGCAAGAAGCCGAAGGCCGAAGACGCGGCCGCCGAGGAGCCGGGCGAGAGCAAGGCGAAACCGCGGACCCGCCGCACCAAGAAAAAGGAAGGCGAGAGCGAGGGCGAGAGCGAAGGCCCGGACGACAAGCCGAAGTACATGGGCGGGGCCGAACGGCGCACCTCCGCGGGCGACGACGAGGGCGAGATCAAGCCGTTCTTCGACGACGGCGGGTCGGCCGATTTCGACCCGGACGCGCCCAACGACCGCTTCGCAAACGCGCCCCGGGCCGGGGCCGATGATGAAGGGGAGGCGGAGGGCGCGGAACAGATCGAGCGGTTCAACGACGAGCCCGAGCCCGCGGAAGCGGCCGAACAAGAGGCGCGCGACTTCGCGCACGAGACCGAAGGGCCGGGCGAACCGGAAGTTACCGGGCGCGGGTTCAACGACGATTTCGACTCCGGTCCGCGCCGCGAAAACGAGCGCGGGCGCGGCGGGCGCGGCGATCGGGACCGCGACCGCGGGCGGGGTGCCCCGCGCGGCGGGCGCGACGATCGCGGGCGGGGGGCTCCGCGCGGGGACCGGGACCGCGGACCCGATCGCGGTCCCCGCGGCCCGGGCGGGTTCAAGGGCGGTCCGGGCGGGCCGAAGGGCGGGCGCGATCGCGGCCTGCCGAAGCCGCCGATCCAAGAGATTTTCAAGCGCGGCCAGGAAGTCATCGTTCAGGTCATCAAGGAAGCGGTCGGCACGAAGGGGCCGACGCTGAGCACGTATGTCAGCATCGCCGGGCGCTACCTCGTGCTGATGCCGAGCCTGAACCGCGTCGGCGTGTCGCGCAAGATCGAGGACCACGACGCGCGGCGCCGGCTCCGCGAGATCATGACCACGCTCGCCCCGCCCAAGGGCGTCGGGTTCATCGTCCGCACCGCGGCCGTCGACCGCGACGCGAAGGAACTGCAGAACGACCTCGCGTACCTGCTGCGGCTGTGGCAGGTGGTGGTGAAGCGCCTCAAGCGCGTCGCGGGGCCGGTCGAGATCTACCGCGAATCGGACATGATTACGCGGACCATACGCGACATATTTACCAGTGACATCGACACGATCTGGGTGGACGAGCCGACCGCGTTCGGGCACGCGAGCGAGTTCTTGCAGATCGTGATGCCCAAGTTCGCGAGCCGCATCAAGCACTTCGACCACACGGAGCCGCTGTTCCACCGGTACGCGATCGAGGACGAGATCGCGAAGATCCACCAGAAGCGCATCGAGATGCCGCTCGGCGGGTCGCTGGTCATCGAGCAAACGGAGGCGCTCGTCGCGATCGACGTGAACAGCGGGAACTTCCGCGCGGACAACAACGCCGAGGAGACCGCGTTCCAGATGAACCTGCACGCGGCGAAGGAGATCGCGCGGCAACTGCGCCTGCGCGACCTCGGCGGCGTGATCGTGAACGACTTCATCGACATGCGGAGCGAGTCGCACCGGCGCAAGGTGGAAGACGCCTTCCGCGAAGCCCTCAGACGCGACCGCGCTCGAACCAAGATCCTGCGCATCTCGCAGTTCGGCCTCATCGAGATGACCCGGCAGCGCATCCGGCCGAGCCTGAAGCGGAGCATCTTCTCGGACTGCCCGCACTGCCGCGCGAACGGGTTCGTGAAGACGAGCGAGAGCCTGGCGATCGAGGTGATGCGCCTGTTGCACCTCGCCGCGCACCGCGCCCCGGCGGTTCAGGTGGTGCAGGTCGGCGTCCACGCCGACGCCGCGAACTACTTGCTGAACAAGCGCCGCAAGGAGATCGCCGCGCTGGAAGATCGCGGCAAAATGGAAGTGCAGATCACCGGGCAGCCCGGGGTGTCCCCGGACCTGATGTCGGTGCGGTGCTTCGATCACAACGGGAACGAGGTGCGGCTCCTCCCGCCCGCGCCGCTGCCGAAATTGACCGCCGGCCGCGTACCGCCGCGCGACGACCGCGGCCGCGGGGGGCGTGACGACCGCGGCGGGCGCTACCCGCGCCCGATGGATTGATATTTTCTTGGCGAGCGGCGGCACTCCGCGCCGCTCGTTCTGTACGGAGATTGCGCTATGAGCGATCTCGAAACTGCCTGGGACCGTATCCACCGCTGGCTCGCCGCGCACGCACCGGTCGTGCTGGCGAGCCTCGGTCCGCCCGCGACCGACGAGCACCTCCAGCGAGCTGAAACGGAAATGGGTGTCGTGCTGCCGGACGACGTGAAAGCGTGCTACCGCATTCACGACGGGCAGCGGGTCATTCCCACCCCGGTGAGCTACTGGCCCGATCTCAAATGTGCCCCATCATTTCTCTACGGGCACCGGTGGCACAGCCTGGCCGGCGTGACCGATTACTGGCACACGCTGCACGACCTGCGCGGGGAATTCGCGGAGGTCAAAGGCGCGCCGCGCGGCCCGATTCGTAAGGACTGGTGGCACGCGAAGTGGATTCCCTTAACGCGGGATTCTGCGGGCGATTTGTACTGCCTGGACCTGATGCCATTGAAACGCGGGCACGTCGGTCAGGTTATCTTCTGGTACCACGACGAACCGGCGCGCGGCTTATTAGCAAAGAGCCTGACGGAGTGGCTCACGCAGTTCTCCCACGAACTGGACCGCGGCGAGTTCACGACCGCGCCGGACACGCACGGCCCCGGGTTGGTCCGGGTTCGCGACCTGTAACCGCCGCACCGCGAGTGCTACGACTGCGCGCCACCAGGAGTTGCCCGTGAACACTTCCGAACCGATCCGACTGACGAAGCTAGCGAAGCGGGCCGGGTGCGCGGCCAAACACCCGCCGGGGTTCTTGCTCCCGCTCTTGGGAATGCTGCCGCCGATTACCGATCCGAACGTGCTCGTCGGCAGTTCTACCGCCGACGACGCGGCCATCTACAAGATGTCGGACGACCTCGCACTGGTCCTCACGACGGACTTCTTCACGCCGATTGTCGACGACCCGCGCGACTTCGGCCGGGTCGCCGCGGCGAACGCCCTGTCCGACGTGTACGCGATGGGCGGGAAGCCGCTCTCGGCCCTCAGTATCGTTGGATTCCCGGACACGCTCCCGGCCACGGTGCTCGGGGAGATCTTGGCGGGGGCGGCCGAGATCGCGGCCGAAGCGGGCATCGCCATTGTCGGTGGGCATACGATCAAGAGCGAAGAGCCAATCTTTGGGCTGGCGGTGGTCGGCACGGTTCACCCGAATCGTGTGCTGAGCAACGCGGGCGCGAAGCCGGGTGACGTGCTCGTTCTCACGAAGCCGCTCGGACTCGGCATCATCTCGACCGCGGCGAAGAATGACCAGGACGCGAAATCCGCCATCACCGAAGCAATTCGCGTGATGACGACGTTGAACCGCGCCGCGGCCGAGGTGCTCACGCGGTTCGAGGTCCACGCGCTCACGGACGTGACCGGCTTCGGACTACTCGGCCACTTACGGAACGTGACGGCCGCGAGTGCGGTTACGGCCGAAGTATGGGCCGACCGCGTGCCGGTACTGGATGCCGCGCGCGCATATGTGAACGCGGGCATCGCTCCCGGCGGGACGCGCGCGAACGCGAAGTTTCTTGCCGATTGGGTCGAGTACGCTGCGGGCGTGTCGCCAGAGCAGCAACTCCTGCTGTGCGACGCGCAGACTTCGGGCGGGTTGCTCGCGGCCGTACCGGAAGCGATTGCGGACGACGTGACGCGGGCACTTTCTGCCGCGGGTGTGCTCGCGAGTGCGATCGTTGGGAAGATTACGGGGCCGGGCGCGGGGCGCATTCGCGTGACGCCGAGCCGGTCCTGAGTTACGGCAGTCAATGTGAGGGAACGATGCGGTACTTCGTCACGCTCGCGGTCGTGCTCCTGGCATCACCGGTGTTTGCTGCGGACAAACCGAGTTTCGTGCTGTTCGTCACGGACGATCAGCGCGCCGACTGCCTCAGTTGCTCCGGGCACCCGTTCCTCAAGACGCCCAACATTGACAGCATCGCATCAAACGGCACGCGGTTCACGAACGGTTTCGTCACCACGTCCATTTGCTGCATCAGCCGCGCGAGCATCATCAGCGGGCGACTCGCGCGCAACCACAAGGTGCCGGACTTCAGCACCGCGTTCACCAAAGAGGTGTTTGCGACGACGCTCCCGGTTCAGTTGAAGCAAGCGGGCTACCGCGTGGGCATCGTTGGGAAGTGGGGCATCGGCGGACCGCCCCCGAAGGAACACTTCGACTTGTGGGATGCGTGGGGCGGGCAGGGCGAGTTCTTCCACACGGTGGAGGGCGAGAAGGTCCACAATTCCGAGTACCTCGCGCGCCGGGCGGTGAAGTTCATTGTGGACACGCCGGCCGACACGCCGTTCTGTCTCATCCTGCTGTACAAATCGCCTCACGAGCCTTACGAACCCGACCCCCGCGACGCGGAGCTATTTAAGGACACGAAAATCGTGCCGCCGAAGACCGCGGACGCGAAGTTCCACGACCAACTCCCCGACTTCCTCAAAACGAGCCTCAACCGCGTGCGGGCCGTGCGTGACTTCCCCACGCCGGACAAGTACCAGGAATTCGTGAAGCAGTACCTGCGGTGTATCGCGGGCGTCGATCGTTCCGTGGGCATCGTCACGAAGGCGCTCGCGGACAAGAAACGCGCGGACAACACCGTTCTGATTTACACGTCGGACAACGGCTTTTTCCTCGGCGAGCGCGGGTTCAATCACAAGTGGCTGATGTACGAGGAGTCGATCCGCGTGCCGCTGATTGTGGCCGATCCGCGCCTACCGAAAACTCAGCGCGGCGCAGCGCGTAACGAGATGGTGCTGAACATCGACATCGCGCCCACGATTTTGAGTTACGCGGATGTTGCGATTCCCAAAGAGGTGGACGGACTGAGCTTGAAGCCGCTTGTTGCGGGTGAGAAACCGGACTGGCGCACGCACTTCTTTTACGAGCACCACTACTTCCACTCGAAAGACCCGAACAACACCATCCCGCGGACGGAGGGTGTTCGCACCGAGCGCTGGAAGTACACCGTCTACCCGGATAACCCGGAGTACACGGAGCTCTTCGACCTGAAGAACGACCCGCTCGAAGAGCACAACCTTGTGTTGAACGCCAAGCACAAAGACGCGCTCACGGAGATTAAGGCACTGTACGCGAAAGAAGTGAATCGCCTGCCGCCTGCAATTCCGGGCGGCACCCCAGGCAAGAAGTAGTTGCAGTGTGTGGAACGAGCCGCGACCGCCAGGGAGCGTTCGCAGTGGCGCCCTGTGTGGAGCCGCGACCGCCAGGAACCGGTTGTGCCTCCCGCTCCCTGGCGGTCGCGGCTCGTTTAACGCGCCCCGACACTACTTCGTGAGCAGGCTCCGAAACTTCGCGAGGTGTGCCGCCAGTTCGTCCGGCGGCATCTTGTCCAAATCCTTGCCGGTCGTGGTTGGAGCGCGAACGTGCGCTTGCTCCTTCCACGGCAGCCCGTTCACCATCACCGTCCAACACTCTTCCAACGGCGTGACGGAGTGCCACGTCCGCGGTTCGGTGATCTCATACCGACTGCCCGCCGTGAGCACGGTTTCGGTCACGGTAATCGGCTCGCGCGATTCCAGATCGGGCGTGAACCCGACCCACATTCGGTACGACCCTTCGAGGATCGCGAACGCACCTGGCCACGGATGGGGGTGCGGGTACGCTTCGTGTGTGGCGCACGGGTCGAACTTGTGCAGACTGACCCGGACTCCGTCAGAAAGGTAGCGGAACACGCGATAGGTTGTAGGCTTCCGTCGGTTCACGATGAGCGAATCCCACGCGCCTGGATCGTCGAGCAGCGCGGGGAGCGATTCGAGCACGTCGGCGAGGGCGGAGAGCATGTGGGCGCCTCCTTGGGGATGCCGCAAGGAGGTACAGCCGTTGGGTCACGGTCTTTCAGGGCGAACGCCCGCGCTCACTCCACCTTCCATTCCCACTTCTTCAACTGCTCCATTTTCGCGTGGTCGGTGAGATCGAACTGGAGCGGCGTTACGGTGATGTAACTCTCGTTGAGCGCGGTCACGTCCGTGTCGGGGTGCGGGTCCGGGCAATTGAACTCGGGGCTGGTCCAGAAGTAGGTGCGCCCGCGCGGGTTCACGCGCCGGTCGAACTTCTCGGTGTACGGCGACACGTTCTGTGGCATCACCTTGATTCCGCGAATCGGCCCGCGTTCCAGTACGGGTAAGTTCACATTGAACAAGCTCCCACTGGCGGGTTTGCGCGCGAGGATCTGCTCGATGACCTGGCGCGCGTACTTCGCGGCGGCGGGGAAGTCGTAGATTTTCTTGTCGTACTCGAGCGAAACGGCGATTGCGGTGTGGTGGTAGAACGCGCCCTCGATCGCGGCGGCGACCGTGCCCGAGTAAAGCACGTTGATGCCCGCGTTGCTGCCCGCGTTCATGCCGCTGATGATGACGTCCGGCGGTTCCGGGAGCAGTTCCAGGAGCGCGAGTTTCACGCAGTCGGCCGGGCGCCCCTCGACGGCCCACCCCACGAACGTCGTCGCGTCGTCCTCGTACACCTCGTTCACCAGGAGCGGCGTGAGGAGCGTGACCGAGTGCCCCGCCGCACTCTGTTCCGTCGCGGGCGCAACGACGGTAACGGTGCCCAGCTTGAGCAGTTCGGCGCGCAACGCGCGCAACCCCGGTGCATAAATGCCATCATCATTGGTGAGCAGAATTCGCATCGACGGACCTTCTGTGGAAGTGCGGACCCCTCGGAAGGGGAATTCTACGATGACGGTGCATCCGAGAGGGCCGCGTGTAACGTATTTATGGATTGAATGGAGGGGTTAATTTGGGCGATGTATTCGGGGCGGCTTGACGCGGGTTTGGAGTGCGCATATCTACAAGCTATTCAGCGTGCTGCCCGCACTGCGACTCGCGCAATCTGTCCGACTTGGTCCCACCGGGGGGCACTGCCGTGGAACCATCCATTTTCCTCGATTTTCACCTGCCGAACGCGGCGACTTGGTTCTATTTCTCGCTCTTTCTCACGATCGCGCTGTTCTTCCAGTTCACGCGATTGCTTTCGATTCGCAACCTCGACCTCCTGATGCTGTTCCTGCTCGTGCCGGGGTTCCTGATCTTGCAGGAGGCCGCCTCACTCGACGCGACTGCGCGAGCCAGCGGCGAAGCGGGAGTCGATTTCGCGCGGCGCGCGGCGCGCGAGCGCGCGCTGGGGTACGCGTGGCTGCTCGTGGGCTCGCTGTACTGGTTCGTGCGCGCGATCGTTGATACGGCCCTGGTGCGCCGACCGCCCGTAACTGCCAACCTTAATACGCCAGGCCTCGCGTGGCTCGGTCTCGCACTGTTCGTGGGACTAACGGCCGTGGCGGTGCGCCGAACGCCGGATCAGGCGAACCAGGAACAGGTCGGGAAGCGCCCCGCGACCATCGAACAGGTTCAGGAGACGGCCACCGCCGTTGTGCAGCAGGCGCAGAACACGAACGGGCACCACGCCCCGGCCGTCGCGGTGCGGTTCTGGGCCGAGCGCGGTCTCGCGATGATCTGCCACGCGGCCGTACTGGTCGGGCTGTTAATGATCGGGTGGCGGCACTTCGGCGACATCACGACCGGGGTGGCCGCCGCGACACTGTACACGCTGGTACCGTACACCGCGTACCACATCGGGCAATTCGATCACGTCTGGCCGACCGCCTTTTTGGTGTGGGCGATCTTCAGTTACCGGCGCCCGACGCTGGCGGGTTGGCTGCTCGGGCTCGCGGCCGGGAGCGCCGTGTTCCCCGCACTGCTGTTCCCGCTCTGGTTCGGGTTCTTCAGCCAGCGCGGGGCCGCGCGCTTCGGCCTAGCGTTCCTTTTGGCGAGCGCCAGTAGCATCGGCGTGACCGCTCTCGTGCTGGTAATTGATGGGCCGACCGGTCAGGGGATCGTGACGTCACTCAACCTGACCCACTGGAAGCCGTGGGCCGCGCCGACCACCGAGAGCATCTGGTCCGGCACGCACTGGGCGTACCGGCTCCCGCTCTTCGTACTGTTCATCGGTTTTCTCGCGAGCGTCACCATCTGGCCCGCCCGCAAGAACTTGTCGCACCTGATCGCGCAGTCCGCGGCGATCCTGATCGGCGTGCAGTTCTGGCACGCGGACCGGGGCGGGCTGTACGTGTTGTGGTACTTGCCGCTCCTGCTACTTATCGTGTTTCGGCCGAATTTGACGGCCGCGGAGCCCCCGCCGATCGTGCCTGGCAGCGTACTGACGCGACTGGCTGGCGCGGCTTGGCGGCGCGTGCGGCCGAGTCAGGCCCCGCCGAACCCGCTCGCGGTCTGATCCGCCTTCCGCGAACGCGCCCCGCATGGTAGGTTCCCGATCTCGACCCGATTGGGAGCCTTCCGAATGCCGTCACGCTGGCAGTTCGTCCTCGCGACCGTTGTAATCGCGATTGTCGGTGCCGCCCCCCTCGTTTACTCGGCGCACCAGAACACGCACATGCGGAACCTCCGCGTCGTTGAAGACGGCGTTCTGTACCGCTGCGGCCAACTCACGCCGAAGGGGATGGATCGCGTTCTGCGCGATTACAACATCAAGACGGTCGTCACGCTCCGCACCTCGCGCACGACCGCACTTCCCCCGGATTCCTGGGAAGAAGACGTGTGTGCGGCACGGGGGCTGAACCACGTGCGCATCGTGCCGCGCGTTTGGGGGGCGGACGAGTCCGGCGAAATCCCGGCGGAGCAAGCCGTTCAGGAGTTCCTGGCGGTCATGGACAAGAAGGAGAACCACCCGGTTCTCGTTCACTGCTTCGCGGGCATTCACCGCACCGGGACGATGTGCGCCATCTTCCGCATGGAGTACCACGGGTGGTCGTCGGAGCGGGCGATGTCCGAGATGCAGCTCTACGGGTTCGCGCCGGAAGACATGCACCAGCACATTGCAGGGTACCTCCGGGAGTACAAACCGCGCCCGAAACCGCTGGGGAAGTAGAAGTGTGCCGCGCGGGTTACTAATGTGAACCTAGCAACCGTGCGGCGCGTCCCTCGGTTGTTGCGAGGGTGGCGGAATTGGTAGACGCAACAGATTTAGGTTCTGTCGGTCGCAAGGCCGTGGGGGTTCGAGTCCCCCCCTTCGCACTCAGTTAGTTCGGTTTCCTACCGGCGAGCCGCGACCGCAAGGGAGCGGGAGGGGATTCCGGTTTTAGTGGTCTCAATTTCGCGGATGTCGCAACCGCTCCCTTGCCAGTAGTTTCAAGGCGTTGCGTTGGTTGTAACAGACGCTGACAAAACCCTTGTTTTTAGATGACGCCGTCGTGGAGGATGCGGAAGCAAACGACACTGGCGGCCAGTGTTGTGAAGGCGTCCCGAATAACCCTGAGCCGGTCGTATCGGACGCGCATCCGCCTCAGCCCCTTGACCCAACTGATGGTGCTCGACCACCCAGCGAACCTTGCCCAGCCCGCCCGTGGGGCGTGTTCCGCTTGGCGATCCGCGGTTCGATCCCGAGCCACCGCAACAACAACCGGGTGGATTCGCTGTCGTACCCCCGGTCCGCGTACAGCCGTCGGGCAGATCCTTCGGTCGCCCCGGCTTGCCCCCGACCCGCGGGAAGGCGAGTACCACCAGGGGCAGGATCTGGCGTTGGTCGCTGGCGTTGGCCCCGGCCGTGCGGATCGCCAACGGGACGCCTTGGCGGCTGACCAAGAGGGTGTGCTTGGTCCCGAGTTTCCGGCGGTCCACGGGGCTGGGGCCGGTGTCCTCACCACCGCCGAAGGCTCGCACGTACACCCCGTCGACGATCACCACGTCGGTATCCATCTTGTCGGCCCGGCGGAGCAATCGGAGCAGATCGGCATGGAGCCGATCCCAGATCCCGCACTCCTCCCAGGCCCGGAGCCGACGGTGGGCGGTGCCCTGAGCACCCGAGTTCCTGGGGACATCCTCCCAGCGATTGCCGGTCGCCAGCACGAACCAGATGACGCGAACCGCCACCTTGTTCCCGACCCTCGGGCGCCCGCCGGAGGGGCCAACCGGTTGCTCGGGTGGCAGGTGGTGGACAATCAACTCAAAGAACTCGTCGGGCATCTGAGCGGTTGCCATGACTGTAGCCTCCAACTGCGGGCTACACACCTATGGCGCAAACCTCATGCCAGGGTTTTGTCAGCGTCTGTAAGTGTATTGTGTGGCAGGGTAATACATCGTGTGCGTGGGTATCGTGAGCGGATCCGTTGCGTGAGCCAGTCGAGCATCTCGGCCAACGGAACTGGGCGACCCAGGCGGTCGGCGCGAGCCCGCGTGCCCGAGCGATCCGGAGCGTCAGGTACACCCACACCTGGCGCAACAGCAGGGCCACGCCCTCGAGCAGCAACCGGTACTCGGGGTTGGTGCTGGTGGTCCACCCGCGGGCCTGGTTCTTCTGCCGATAGCTGGTCTCGATCCCGAACCGCTCTCGGTACCGCCGGCGCCCCAACCGAGCCCGGTTCGCCTCCGACACGGCGGTCGCATCGCCCCACCCGCGGAACGCGTACACCCGGGCGTGCGATTCGCCCTTCCGTTGCCACACGAGCACCCGAGTCGATACCGCCTTGCGGCTCTTCTCGGTGACCCACCCATGGTGGTGATGGTGCCGTGGGGTTGGGTGTAGCTGGCGTTGCGGCGGTTGGTACCGGTGCCCTTCTTGCGCATCGGGACCGTGTAGCTCAGGTTCCGTTCCTGCAACAGCAACAGGGTCTCCCGCTGTCGAACCCGGCGTCCAGAACCACCCCGCGGACCGTGAGCCCGCGGGCCGCCACCTGGTCCAGAAGGGTCTGCACCTGCTGGTGCGGCTTGGTTCCTTTCGTCACGCTCATCAGCCCCACGGTGTACCGCCGGTGCTTGTGAATCAGGACCCCGGTGGCGTGCGCGTGAAAGAACGAGGTCCCGGCCTTCTTGGGTCCGCCGATGATCCCCGGGGTGCTGCGATCCCCATAAAGGGGACGTAATGCACATCGATGGCACACGTCCACCGGCGCTCCGGTCCCGGCGCGTGAACCCCGCCACCTGGTGAAGGGCATCCACCAACCGGGCCGTGAGTTGGTCCAGGAACCCCGGTTGGCGTGCATCGCCTGTCGCGCGGTCTCGTGGGAGAACCCGAAGTACCGGGTCACTACCGCGAACAACGTGCGGGTGGTGCCCGCGATCAACAGCACCAGGTCGAGCAACTGGGTGCGCGTGACCGACCGCTTGTAGTCGGTCCAACCCAGGGCCCGTTCCAACGTTCGGCGCGTCAGTGCGTGGACCACCGCCGGGGTGATCGTAGAGTAACCACGTCGCATGGGAGGCTCCCGTTCAAGTGCCTGAGAACCTTGAACTTAGGAACTCCCATGCGGCACGCCAAATCACTTGAAACTACTGTTGCGGTCGCGGCTCGTTGAACCCGCCACCAGATCACCTACGCGGTCCGGGTCTTCCCGGACCGCTTTGTTTTCCCTTCGGCCTCGGCGCTCCCTGTGGTTTGCTGTTTTGTGGCGGGCGCCCGCCTCCCCCTCGGTTACCCGTTTTCGGCGCGGCCGACGGCGGCGGGGCCGCGAGCGTGTAGTCGAAGTCCGGCAGCGTGATGCGCGGGAGCCGCTGGCCGACCTGCCGCTCGATCCGCGAGAGCGACGCTTCTTCTTCGCGCGCCACCAGAATGAACGCATCGCCCGTGGCCCCGCCCCGGCCCGTGCGCCCGATCCGGTGGACGTAGTCCTCGGGCACGTCGGGCACGTCGGTGCTGATGACGTGGGTGATGTGGTTCACGTCCAGTCCGCGGGCGGCGATGTTCGTCGCGACCATCACCTGATAATTGCCCCGGCGGAACCCGTCCATCGCGGTGGCCCGTTGGGACGGGGTGCGGTTGCTGTGGAGCTCCGCGACCGTGAACCCGTCGGCGGCCACGGCGCGCGCGATCTTCTTCGCGCTGTGCTTCGTGCGCGTGAACACCAGCACCGAGGGCATGTCGGTTTCGCGCAAGAGGTGCCGGAGGAGCGCCGTTTTCAGGTGCGTGGGCACCGGGTACGCGGCCTGCGTGATGCCCACGGCCGTGGAACTGCGCCGGCCGATCTGCACCGTGGCCGGGTCGCGCAGGATCTCGTTGGCGAGTTTGGCGATCACCGGCGGCATGGTCGCGGAGAACAGTAGCGTGTGTGCCCGCGCGGGCATCCGCGCGATGATCTTGCGCACGTCCGGCAAGAAGCCCATGTCGAAGAGGCTGTCGGCCTCGTCCAGCACGAGCGTGGTCGCGCGGTCGAGCTTGGCGATGTTCCGCTGAAGGAGGTCGAGCAACCGGCCCGGGGTGGCGACGATGATGTCCGTGCCCGCGCGGAGCGCCCGCTCCTGCGGACCCATCGGGCGCCCGCCGACCACCAGCGCGCTCCGGACTTGCGTGTGCTTCGCCAGCCCGTTGCACACGTCGCTGATCTGCTCCGCGAGTTCGCGCGTCGGGGACAGGATCAGCACCCGGGTGCCGCCGCGCGGCTGCCCGATGAGCCGGTGGAGGATCGGCAGCAGGAACGCGGCCGTCTTCCCGGTCCCGGTTTGGGCCGTGGCGATGATGTCGCGCCCGGCGAGCCCGGGCGGGATCGCCCCGGCCTGCACCGGGGTGGGTTCCTTGTACCCGAGTTCCTGGGTGGCACGAACGAGGAGGGTATGAAGACCAAGAGTTTTGAACGGCATTACGACTCCGAGAACACGGGACCGAGAGAGGGTAGTGTACGGTTCTCGGACGCGAGGGGTGTGAATTGTGAGGGCAATAATTGCGCTCTCACTCCGGCCAGATCCACGCGCACACGGCCATAAATACGGCGACGGCGAGGAGCATGAGCGGGAACACCCACCACGGCGGTGGTCCCATCTTCTGGTTCGGGTCGCGCGGGACGGGCGGCGCGGTCGGTTCGTCGTCGCCCGGGATGCGGTTCGTCAAGTCGAAGACCACGACGACGAGCGCGATGAACAGGATCACCGTGAACGTCATACAGACCGGGAAGCAGGCGAAGAGCGGTGTCATGGTGCGTTTCGAGGGACGATTTCGATCGCGGTTGCGCGTTCCGGGGCTTCCGTGGTAGAATACAAGTATCACCCGGCCATGCCGCAGGACGCACATCAAACAACTCGGGTGCCCTCTCGCTCGCGAGGTTTTGTCGTGTTTCTCACACGCTCGATTAGATTTTGCTCCGTTCTGACGGCCTCGGCGCTCGTCGCCGGGGTCGCGTCGGCCGCTCCGCCCCACGGCGGGGGCGGGCACGCAGGTGGGGGGCACCCTGGTGGCGGGCGCCCCGGCGGTGGGGCGTACCACGCACCGGCGGGCGGGTACCACGGGCACTACGCCCCGTACAACTACGGTTACCGGAGCGTCGGTATTGGCATCGGCCTCGGGTACGGCGGATACGGTTACGGGTATGGTGTGGGTTACGGTGGTTTGGGGTACGGCTACGGCGGGTACGGGTACAGCGGCGGGTACGGCTACAGCCCGTTAAACTACGGTTACAGTGGGCTCGGCGTTCCCTCGATCCCGGGAACGTACTACTCGCCGGCCCCGTCGTACCAGGTGCTCCCGCCGCAATCGCAGGATCCGTCACCGATCCCGCTGCCCGTTTCGAGCGGGTCGGGCGAACCGGCCCCGGCCACGATTATCGTGATCGCGTCCGAAGGGGCGAAGGTCACGTTTGAAGGCATCGAGAACGACCAGACCGGCACGCGGCACTCGTTCACCACGAAGCCGATCGACCCGGGCATCGAGACGCGCGTGAAGGTGAAAGTGGACGGCCCGGGCGGACCCGCGACGATCTCGATCGGCGTGCGCGCCGGCGAAAAGGCGACCGTCGATATGCGGAAGTGATTCTCGTAAACTGGCCGGGTGCTCGCGGCCCGTCGTGTTCCCCCGAACCCACGGGGGAACGCTGTAACCAGCTACGAAAGTACCGATGGCTCATTCCGCTCGACGCAGCAATCCGCACCTTCCGGTCGCACCCATTCGTCGGCTCACGCGCCCACTTTCTCGCTTCCTGAAAATCGAATCGGCCAGCGGGATCGTGCTGCTATTCTGCACGGTACTCGCGATCGCCTTGGCGAACAGCGACGCCGCGTCCGCGTACCACAAGTTTTGGCACACGCACGTGCAACTCGGCGCCGGGGCGTTCACGCTCGGCGGCGAGTTGGGGCACTTCTTCGTCAACGACGTGCTGATGACGATCTTCTTCTTCGTCGTCGGGCTGGAGATCAAGCGCGAACTCGTGGCCGGTGAACTGCGCGACGCGCGCAAGGCGGCTCTTCCCGTGGCCGCGGCGCTGGGCGGGATGCTCGTGCCGGCCGGGATCTACATGGCCCTGCAAGCGCCTCACATCGGCGAACCGCAGTTCCGCGGGTGGGGCGTGCCGATGGCAACGGACATCGCGTTCGTCGTCGGGATCATGGCCGTGCTGGGGAAGCGCGTCCCGTTCGGGCTGAAGATCATGCTCCTGTCGCTGGCCATCGCCGACGACATCGGTGCCGTTGTCGTGATCGCGGCGTTCTACAGCGGGGGGCTGAACTGGTTCATGCTCCTGCTCGCGGCGGCCGGGTTCGCGGTGGTGCGCATCCTCAACGAAACCGGCGTGCGCTCGGTGCCGGTGTACACACTCGTCGGCGCCGGGATCTGGCTCGCGGTGTACAGGTCCGGCGTTCACCCCACCGTCGCGGGCGTGCTGCTCGGGCTGCTCGCGCCGTCGGCGGTGTGGGTCGGGCGCGACGCACTACGACTCTCCATTTCGGACCTCCAGGCCCGTCTCGATGCCGGCACCGGGGGGAACGTGAAGACCGAAGACCTGGAACTGCTCGCGTTCGCGGCGCAAGAAAGCGTGTCGCCGTTAGAGCGGCTCGAACACGGGCTGCACCCGTGGGTCGGGTTCGCGATCATGCCGCTGTTCGCACTGGCCAATGCGGGCGTTCACGTCGAACTAAAAGCGATCACCGAACCGGTCTCGATCGCGGTGATGTTGGGGCTGTTCCTGGGCAAGCCGATTGGCGTGATGCTGTTCAGCTTCTTAGCAGTTCGAGCCGGGATCGCGAAGCTCCCGCACGGCGTGAACTGGTTCGTGCTCCTCGGCGGCGGGTTCCTCGCCGGCATCGGGTTCACGATGTCGCTGTTCGTTGCGGGATTGGCGTTTGAGGGCAACGAACAGCTACTCGCGGACGCGAAGATCGGTATCCTCTTTGGTTCCGCGCTGAGCGCTGTGGCCGGTGCCGGGTTGCTGATCGCGGCTCTGCGCAATCGCGTGCCCGGCACCGCTCACCCCACTGATACTTGAGGCTGTCTCCCCGCCTATACAGGTTCTTTATGACCCCGAGACACATCGCGGTGATGCTCCTGGTGTTGGCCGGACCGTCCGGCGCGCGGGCCGACGGTTGCAAGTTCGCGTCCGATGGTCGCAAGGTACCGGAGCGGGAGCAGCGGGCACTTGTGGAGTGGGCCGACGGTACCGAAACTCTTCACGTTGCGGCCCTGAGTGATCCGACGACTGAGGCGAACGTGTGGGTCGTACCGGTGCGGGCCGCGGCCACCGCTGTTCGGGCCGAGCCGGTCGAAGAAATTCCAGCGGTGGTGTATTACGAGACGCTGAAGGGGCAAGCGGAGCGCCAGCTTCGCGCGTGGGTGGCCGCCGCTGCTATGTTCGACTCCGGTGGGTTGTGTTGCCCGTGCTTCGCCGGTGGGTGCGGGGGCATGGCGTCGAAGGCTGCTGTTGAGACCTCTCGCGTGGAGCGGCTCGGAATGGTCGTGACCGTCGTATCGGCCGACTCCCGCACGGAGATCGAGGGCTACCTTGATGCTCAAGGGGTGAAGCGAGGGGCGGTCGACCTGTCCTCGCTGGACCCGTACCTCACGCAACCCGGGTACGCATTCGTCTGCGGGTGGGTGGCCCGGCGCGACCAACCGGTTCGGGCCACGGGTTTGAAGGTCGTGTTCCCGTCTCCGACGCTCTGGTTCCCGCTCTTACCCACCCGGGCGTATACGGAACCGGTCGAGACGGTGGTGTACACCCACGGGTTCGTGCGGCCGGCCGGCGGGTGCGACTTGCCGGGGCTGAAGTGCGAGTACATCTACGGTGCGGTCGAGGGCATGGGTATCGAACAGGCGTTCGATCGGGATCGGGCGCTAAAATACGCCAGCTACTACTACTCCGATCGCCTTCAGCCAATGACCCGAGTAACGCTGACGACCGACCCTCAACAGTGGGACCGGGATCTGGAACTGGTGCCCGGTACGACACCAGTCGGGACGGTGGCGCTTGCCGTGACCGAGTGCTCGAATGGCCTCGGCCTGCTCTGGTCCGCCCTGCTCGGTGCTGTGCTCGGATTAGCGATCCCGTGGTTGACCGTTCGGAAGGCGGAGCGGCGGCGGGGCGATTGGTTGGCGGGCGCGCTGACCGGAGCGGCCATCGCGCTGACCATCTGGGGGTCGGCGCTGGTATTCGGACTCTGGCGGCATTACCGGTTCCGGGGGCAACCCAAACAACCCGCCCGGTTCATTGTGCTCCCGGCTCTGGCCGTCGTACACATCGGTATCGTGGCCCTCGTGTGCCACGGATTGATCGCGTGGATTACCGCTGCCGGATGAATCGGGTTGGATGTATTCGGGATCACACCACGGCCGAAACCTGATGTAAGCCCCACACGGCCGGGAGCACGTCGTTCGGCAGCGCGCGGAGCAACCGCTGCTGCTCGTCGATTTCGGCCGCGGACAGGATGCCGAGTGAGACGTAGGTGTCGCGCACTTCGTCGTAGATCATCTGAATGTTCTCGATGACGGTCTCGTCCGTCGGGAACTCGTGCCAGGCGTGACGCACGTTCGAGTAGCCCGCCGTTTCGAGCGTTTGGGCCAGCGTCGCGCCCACACACGGCGAAATACGCCACGCGGAATACAGGTCGTTAATCGACTTCGCCCATACGAGTAACGGCGCCAGTTCCGGGCGCGAGGTCGCTTCGAGGTGCGCGATTCGTGCGAGCGGGCTGCGGAAGTCCGGTTCCAGGAAGCCGATGCGCGTGCCGGGGCGCAGTCGGGCGCGCAACCGACCCAGCAGAAACTCGGCCATCGGGACGTGGTGCAAAACCGCTCGGCCGGTCACCACGTCCGCGCCGTCGATCCACGCGCCCGGTTTCGCAACGTCCGCCAGCGTCGGCTGGAAGCGCGACCCACCGAGTTGCGCAAGAGATGCTTTGGCCTGTTCCAGTAAACCCGAAGACGAATCCACGCCGACCACAACACCGTTCGCGCCGAGCCGGTTCAGGATGCGCCGGGTGAACGCCCCGGGACCGCACCCCAATTCGACGACGCGGTCCGCGGGTCGAAGTGCGAGCGCATCGAGTAGCGCTTCCGAAGGAGCCGCGAAGTGCAGATCCTGCAGCGCGAGTCTGCGCGCCGCGCGCTCGGACTGACCCAGGACGTAATCTGAAGCGCCACTCATGACGTCGCCCTCACGAGCTGTTGGAACGGTTCGCCGAGCACCTTTTCGATGTACGGGGTGACGCGCCAGAAGCGCTTCATCTCGATGTATTCCGCGACGTGCGCGGCCTCGCCTGCGGGCGCCCCACGAACGGCGCGGATCATCAGGTTGCGCGGCGTGTGCTCGGTGGCGACGAACTCCACCACGTCGGTGCGGTAGCCCATGATGCGCAGAGCCAGCGCGCGAAACGCATCTGTAACCAGATCGGCGGTGCGCTGGAGCAGGATGCCGTGCCGGAGCACGGGGCGGAGCACGTCGGCCGGGCCGTCCGCGCGAATGACCTTGTTCAGATCGTGGTGACAGCACGGCACGCTGAGGAGCAACCGCGCTTCGCTGCGCACGGCTTGCGCGATGGCATCATCGGTGGCGGTGTCGCAGGCGTGCAGCGCGAACACGATGTCGGCCTGCACGTCCGCGGTCCCGATCCGGCGGCACTCGAACACGAGCTTGTCCGCTCCGAGCTGGTCCGCACGGTCCATGCTCTTGCGGATCACCTCTTCGTTCACGTCCACGCCGAGGATACGCGCAGGAACATTGAGCACGTCGTTGAGGTAGTGGTGCGCCGCGAGTGTGAGGTAGCTCGACCCGCACCCGCAATCGAGGATGGACACGTCGCGGTCGAGGTCGGCGAGCTTCGCATCATCGAAGACGTGCCGCAGTTGTTTCAGGAACTCGTTGATCTGCGTGTACTTCGCGCGCATCGTCGGGCGCACGCGGCCGTCCGGCGTCGCGATGCCCATGACTTCGAGCAGGCGATCGGCTTTGCCCTCGGGCAGCGGCACGTCTTTGACGCGGTTGTGCGCTTCCGCCTCTCGCGCCTCGACGGGCTCCTTGAGCTTGTGCCGACCGATGTGAACGCGCCCCTTGCGGCTCGTGCGGATGTCGATCTCTTCCGCGCCCGTGGTGATGTGAACACCCGCGAAGCCGTAGCCGACCAACTCATCGAGCGGCGCTTCCATTTCGTCATCAAGGAAGTTCTTGGTGACGGCCTTCTTCGCGCCCTGGTAGGCGAACTGGAAGTACCGTTCGCCGCGCAACTCGATCGGCCGCACCACGACGCGGACCCATTCGCACGGCGCCCCGCGCGTCGCGCCCGCGAAGGTCGCGCGCCGGAACGCCTCGCCCCGCACGGCCCCGCAAATCAAATCCTGCATCTCGTCGCGATCTAAATTCTTCTCCATGCTGGCATTTTACACGGTGCGCGCTATCAAGCGAACCGAGCCGCGTTTGCGGAAACTCGAAAGCCAGCAGAAGCGCGAAATCCGAAACAAAAGAACCGGGCCGCGGATTGCTCCGCGGCCCGGCCGAATCCCGAAGCTGTTTACTTCTCGACTTGAGGCGCGGAAGGCTCACGGCACCGCCGGCCAGAAGTGGAATACTTCTTCGGCGGAACCACGACCCGCGGGGTTGCCCCAGACCGCCGAAGAAGTATTCCACTTCTGGCCGAAAGCGGTGCTGGAACAGCCTTCCCCGCGAGGGATGCGAGGCGCAGCGCTCGGACGACGCAACATCGTCCTGTCACAAAGTGACGAGCTAAACGAACTCCAAGGATGTCGACCTGCTCGGTCTCGTTTCAATGTCCTTGTAGCGTCTTCGTTTTCAATGCCCCCGGGAATGAAGGTGAAACGCCCGCTACGAGGAACCTGGAGCGAGACTAACCCGCAGGGGCACGTGACGCAAGAAGTAATCCGGCTTGTGGCCCGCGCTAACTTGGCGCGGGAGAATCAGGTGGTTGCAATTCCAGCCTGCGCGTGATCCCGATGGCATCCAGGAAGGTCTCGTCGTGACTCACGACTAGTAGGGCACCGTCGTAGGCGCGCAGCCCGGCCTCGACCGACTCGATCGAGTCGATGTCCAGGTGGTTCGTCGGCTCGTCGAGGATCAGGAACGGGGGCGGAGTTGCTCCCCCGAGCACGCACGCGAGGCCGGCACGCAGCAGTTGCCCGCCGCTGAGTGTGGACACCGTTTGTAGCGCGGATTCGGCCCGGAACATGAACCGGGCGAGCGCGGTCCGACACGCGAACTCGTCCGCCCGCGGGTTGATCCGCAAGAAGTTATCGCGGATCGAAGTTGATGGGTCGAGCAGACTGACCCGCTGGTCGAGCACGGCAAAATCGGTCATCACCTGAACGGTCCCGATCCAGGGACTCAACTGACCGGTGACGAGTGCCAGCAGTGTTGTCTTCCCGGACCCGTTCGGCCCGGTGACCGAAACGCGCTCCGGTCCGGTGATGGTGAGGGATAGTTTCCGAACGATTGGTCGGTCGGGCTCGTAGCCGGCGGTCACCGCGTCGAGCTTCAGCACCGTTTTGTTGGCGTGCAGGTGCGTCGGCGGGAGCCGGACGGTGAGCGGTTGCAGGATCTCGATGCGCTCGCGAGCGGCGGTTGCGGCACTGAGGGCTTGCCCGCGCCGGCGCTCGGCGAGTCGGGCGTTCCCGCCACTCGTGTCCTCGCTCCGGTCCTTCATTCCGCCGAGGATGATGCGCGGCGTCCCGCCTTTCGCCCCTTTGCGCTGGCCCGCGCTGCTCCTCCGGGCCTGGCGCTCGGCCGTGGCCTGGGCGCTGCGGGCGGCGTCGGCGACGCGCTTCTCGGCGTCCGCCAAGTCGCGCTTGGCCGCCGCCAGTTCCTGGGCTTTGAGTGTACGGTACGCGCTCCAGTTGCCGCCGTACCGGGTAGCGCCGAGCGTGGTAAGTTCGACGACGGCGTCCACGGTTTCGAGCAACTCCCGGTCGTGGCTGACCACGATCGCGCCGAACCGCCAACTGGCGAGCAAATCGATGACCGCCTCGCGCCCCTCGCGGTCGAGATTGTTGGTCGGCTCGTCCAACAAGAGGAAGTCGGGCTCGGCGAAAATGAGGGCGGCGAGCCCGGCCCGCGTGCGCTGACCGCCCGACAACGCGCCGAGAGCGGTTTCGGGGCCGGCGTCGAGTTTGACGCGCCCGAGGGCGGACGCGATGCGCGTCTCGAGGGTCCAGTCGGCATCAGACAGTTCTTCGATCGTTGCTTCACCGCGCTCGGCGCGATGCAGAACGGCAAGCGCCGCGGTCGCGCCGAAGAGGTCGGCGATCGTTTCATCCGGGCGCACCTGAACGGTTTGGCGCAGCACGCCCACGCTACCGCTGACGGCCACGGTCCCCGACCGAGGGGGCACCTCGCCGGCGATCAACTTGAGGAGCGTCGTCTTACCCACACCGTTGCGGCCGACGAGCCCCGTCCGGGTCGGGCCGAAACTCAGATTCAGGTCGGAGAAGAGCGGCGGGCAGTCGGGCGCGGACCACGCGAGATCGAACAGGGTAATAGAAGCGGGCATGGAAATGATCCCTCCGGCGACAAGGCGAATAACGCAACAGTGTCGGCAGTGGTCATCCACGTCATAGTAGCCTCCCGGTTCCAAGAGCTCGAACGCTGATACGACGCCCCGGTTGGGGTTTCGGTTCGCGCCCGGCCCGACGTATCGCTACTCGACCCGCCGGCGCGAAGACCAATTTCGGCAAATTGTGAGGTCATTTCGCGTTCACGAGCACTCAACGGCTCGCCGGAGCGGTGAGGTTGGGATGGTCATCGGCCCGGCCCCGTGCGATAACAGACCTGAGACATTCGGACGATTCCACAGGCCCGTACCGTGACCACGGCTGGTCTCATGCCTCATTCCGGTTCGGACGAACAATCGGTGCTCCCCGCGCGCCTCTCGGCGGACGTGGCCATTGTCGGCGGCGGGCCGGTCGGTTGCGCTGCCGCGCTCGCGTTCGCCAGGACCGGCGCCCGCGTGTGTCTGGTCGATGCCCGCCCGCAAAATCACCGGCTCGGGGGCGAATGGCTCCACCCCACCGGCGCCGGCATTCTCACAAGTTTGGGCGTCGATTTCGCGCGCGAAGAGATCCCGCACGCATCGGGCCGCGGGTTCGCGATCTTCCCCAAAGACGGTGACCCGATCGTGCTGCCGTATGTCGGCGGCGAGCGCGCGATCGGGTGCCAGCACCACTTCATTGTCGAAGCGATTCAGAAGGCACTCGCGCGCGAACGCAACGTCACGGTGCTCGCGGGCTGCCGGGTGACGGACGTCGCTCGGGGCGGGGTCACGGTCGCAACACCCGATCGGAAGCGGACAGTTGAGGTTAAGGCGGACCTGATCGTGGGGGCGGACGGTCGGCAATCCGTTGTGCGGCAGATGCTCGGGCACCCGGGCGGGAGCCAGCCGATCTCGTACATGCTCGGCGTGCTGATCGACGCGGCCGCGCTGCCGTTCACGGAATTCGGCAACGTGTTTCTCGGCGGCCCCGGTCCCGTGCTCGCGTTCCGGGTCGACGAGCACCAGGCGCGCGTCTGCTTCGACGTGCCCGCGGACCGCGTCGCGTGGGTGCGGGCCCCGGCGGAACTGCTCGCCGCCTATCGGGACGCGCTTCCCGTGTCCGTTCACGAAGCGTGTGTTCGGGCGCTCGCGGCCAGCGCGCCCGCGGTCGCGGCGAACCAGTGGATGCGCCGGAAACAGTACGGGCGGAACGGGGTGGCCCTGGTGGGCGACGCGGTCGGCCACTGCCACCCGCTCTGTGCCGTCGGGATGTCGGTCGGGTTCCTCGACGCGGTCACCCTCGCGAGGTCGCATTCGGTCGAAGAGTACGCCTCGGTCCGGCGCGCCGGCGGGCGCGTGCCCGAACTGCTCTCGATGGGGCTCTACGACTTGTTCGTGGGCGCGGACGCGGGGAGCACGGAGCTGCGCGAAGCCGTGTACCACACGTGGCGCTCGTCCGCGGCCGCCAGGCATGACACGATGCGATTGCTCGCCGTCCGGGAGACGCGCCGGGCCGCGCTCAGCGTGACGTTCGCGCGCCTCCTGGTCGCCGCGACGCGCCAGGTCGTCACCGGGGTCGGGCGCCGACCGCTCGCGTACACGTTCGGCGCCGTCGCCGGGTTCGCGGACTGGGCCGGCTGGTTCGCGCGCGAAGCCTTCACGAATTGATGCTGTGAACCCCGTGCCCCACGAACTTCCTACCGCCACCGAACGCGCCGCCGAACACCTCCGCGCCCTACAGACTGCCGACGGGTACTGGGAAGGGGAGATGATTTGGTGCCCCGTCGTTACTGCGCAGGTGGCGATCACGCGGCACATCGTCGGCCTTCCCTTTTCGGCCGAAGACGCGACCAAGATTCTTTTGCACTTCGAGCGCACGCAAACTTCGGACGGTGCCTTCGGCTTGCACCCCGAACACCCCGGCTCGGTGTTCGTGACGAGCCTGGTGTACGTCGCGATGCGCTGCCTCGGTGCGCGCGCCGAACACCCCCTCGCTGTTCGCGCGCGAAACTGGTTGCACGCCCAGCCCGGCGGCGTTTTGTCCGCGCCGACGTGGGGGAAGTTCTGGCTCACGATGCTCGGGCTTTACGGGCGCGACGGGCTCCGACCGCTCGTACCGGAACTCGCACTGTTGCCGCGCGCGGTTCCGGTTCACCCGATCCGCTTCTACTGCCACACGCGGTACGTCTACCTCGCGATGTCGTTCCTCCAGGGGAGCCACGCGACGTTCCCGCTCGGCGCGCTCGCGGACGAACTCCGGCGCGAACTCTACGGCCCGGCCGGTCCGCCCGCGACGTTCCGCGAACACCGCTATCACCTTGCGCCGAGCGACGCTTTCGAGCCTCCGAATCTGTTGATTCGCGCGGCCGAGCGCGTGATGGGGTGGTACGACCGGTTCCCACCGCGCTGGGCGCGCGAACGCGCTTTACGCCGGTGCGTGGACCTCATCGCGCGCGACCTCGACGTGTCCGACCACCTCACGCTCTCGCCGGTCAATGGCGTACTGAACGTGCTCGGGCTGCACGCGCGCGGCGCGGACCCGGCGCTGATCGCAAAGTGTGTCGAAGGTTTCGAGGCCTACCGCTGGGACGATGCCGACCGCGGGCTGCGCTACGCCGGCGGGCGCACCCGCGTGTGGGACACCGGGTTCGCGGTCGAAGCGCTACTCGCCGATCCCGGTGCGGCGCGTGCCAACCGCGACGCGCTCTTGCGCGCGTACCGCTTCCTGGCCGAACAACAAGTGATGAAGCCCGTCGCGGGGCGCGACCCGATGTTCCCCGACCGCGCGCTCGGTGGGTGGTGCCTGGGCGATTCCGCGCACTCGTGGCCCGTGAGCGACTGCACCGCAGAAGCGCTCTCCGCAGTTCTGGGAATGCACGCCGCACCCGCGCTGGAACTCGACCCGCGAGCGCGAATCCCGGATGCCCGGCTCGCGCTCGCGGCGGACTTCATCCTCTCGCGCCAGAACCCCGACGGCGGGTTCGGCTCTTACGAGCGCGCCCGCAGCCCGCGCTGGCTCGAGCGGTTGAACCCGTCGGAGATGTTCACGCGCTGCATGACGGACCAGTCGTACATCGAATGCACCGGATCGTGTCTGGTGGCCCTCTCCCGCTTCCGGGAAGCCGTGCCGCATCACGCTCCGGCTCGCGTCGATCGCGCGATCCGACGCGGCGCGCGGTTCCTGCTCGACCGCCAGCGCCCCGACGGGGCGTTCCCCGGCGCCTGGGGCGTGTACCTCACTTACGGCACGTTCCACGCGGTTCGCGGACTCCGCGCCGCCGGCTACGGACACATACCCGCACTTCAACGGGCCGCGAACTGGCTCACACAGCATCAAAAGCCCGATGGCGGGTGGGGCGAACACTACGCCGGGTGTTTGCGCCAGGAGTACGCCGAGCACCCGGAATCGCAGGCGACGATGACGAGCTGGGCGGTGCTCGCGTTGTGCGAGGTGGTCGGGGCGGGGCACGCTGCCGTTCGGCGCGGGGCCGAGTGGCTCGCCGCGCACCAATCTGAAGCGGGTGTGTACCCGCGCGAAGCCGTGAACGGCGTGTTTTTTGGGACGGCGATGTTGGACTACGACCTCTACCGCGCGTACTTCCCCGCGTGGGCACTCGCGGCCGCTCAGTCTTAGAAGAGTGTTTCACCGCAGAGGACGCGGAGAAGAGTGTTTCACCGCAGAGGGCGCAGAGAGCGCGGAGCAAAGGCAGGAAAGATCATTTCTCATTCGGCCTTTGCTCCGCGCTCTCTGCGCCCTCTGCGGTGAAACACTCTGAAGCGATCAAACGCTCTGAACCCATACCCAGACTTGCGCGTCCTTTCGGATTATGCTCCACTATCCCAAAATCCCCGGGAGCGGCGCTGCGCCGCTCGGCCGGTGCGTCGCGTTCGATAAGCTCGACGGCACCAACTTGCACTGGTGCTGGGAGCGCGACTTTGGCTGGCACGCATTCGGCTCGCGGCGCGACGAGTTCAACCTGACTGCGACCGGTATCGAACAGTTCAACGCCGCGCACCCCGGATTGGAAGAGGCCGCGCCGGTGTTCCTCGCCACGATCGCGGAGCCGCTGGGTGCGCTGCTGCGCGATCACGTCAACTACGCGCCGTTCACTTCATTCAAGGCGTTCACCGAGTTCGCAGGGCCGAACTCGTTCGCCGGCGCACACGAGCCGGGTGACCCGAAACAGGCGCTCCTCTTCGACGTGTGGGCCGAGGGTTACGGCTTCGTTTCACCGGCGCAGTTCGTAGCGGACTTCGGCCACCTCCCGTCGCCGCGCGTCGTCCACACCGGGAAGCTGACCGGCACGTTCCTCGAAGCGGTGCGCGAGGGGAAGTACGGCGTCGCGGAAGGCGTCGTGTGCAAGGGCGGTAGCGGGGGAGGGGACGTGTGGATGGTGAAAGTGAAGACGTATGCGTACCTCGCACGCCTGAAGACCACCTTCGGCACGCGGTGGGAGGATTACTGGGAGTGACCACCGGTAGTCACTCGGCGGTCCAGTCCCGGAGCGGGGAGGGAGAGTCCCGTTTCGAGATCCTTGCAGCGACCACACGAGCCGCGACCGCAAGGGAGCGGGAGGCGCCTCCCGCTCCCTTGCCAGTAGTTTCAAGTGATTTGGCAGTGCCGCATGGGAGTTCCTAAGTTCAAGGTTCTCAGGCACTTGAACGGGAGCCTCCCATGCGACGTGGTTACTCTACGATCACCCCGGCGGTGGTCCACGCACTGACGCGCCGAACGTTGGAACGGGCCCTGGGTTGGACCGACTACAAGCGGTCGGTCACGCGCACCCAGTTGCTCGACCTGGTGCTGTTGATCGCGGGCACCACCCGCACGTTGTTCGCGGTAGTGACCCGGTACTTCGGGTTCTCCCACGAGACCGCGCGACAGGCGATGCACGCCAACCGGGGTTCCCGGGACCAACTCACGGCCCGGTTGGTGGATGCCCTTCACCAGGTGGCGGGGTTCACGCGCCGGGACCGGAGGCGCCGGTGGACGTGTGCCATCGATGTGCATTACGTCCCCTTTTATGGGGATCGCAGCACCCCGGGGATCATCGGCGGACCCAAGAAGGCCGGGACCTCGTTCTTTCACGCGTACGCCACCGGGGTACTGATTCACAAGCACCGGCGGTACACCGTGGGGCTGATGAGCGTGACGAAAGGAACCAAGCCGCACCAGCAGGTGCAGACCCTTCTGGACCAGGTGGCGGCCCGCGGGCTCACGGTCCGCGGGGTGGTTCTGGACGCCGGGTTCGACAGCGGGGAGACCCTGTTGCTGTTGCAGGAACGGAACCTGAGCTACACGGTCCCGATGCGCAAGAAGGGCACCGGTACCAACCGCCGCAACGCCAGCTACACCCAACCCCACGGCACCATCACCACCATGGAGTGGGTCACCGAGAAGAGCCGCAAGGCGGTATCGACTCGGGTGCTCGTGTGGCAACGGAAGGGCGAATCGCACGCCCGGGTGTACGCGTTCCGCGGGTGGGGCGATGCGACCGCCGTGTCGGAGGCGAACCGGGCTCGGTTGGGGCGCCGGCGGTACCGAGAGCGGTTCGGGATCGAGACCAGCTATCGGCAGAAGAACCAGGCCCGCGGGTGGACCACCAGCACCAACCCCGAGTACCGGTTGCTGCTCGAGGGCGTGGCCCTGCTGTTGCGCCAGGTGTGGGTGTACCTGACGCTCCGGATCGCTCGGGCACGCGGGCTCGCGCCGACCGCCTGGGTCGCCCAGTTCCCGTTGGCCGAGATGCTCGACTGGCTCACGCAACGGATCCGCTCACGATACCCACGCACACGATGTATTACCCTGCCACACAATACACTTACAACCAACGCAACGCCTTGAAACTACTGTTGCGGTCGCGGCTCGTTACAAGGGCACCGAAACCGGGCTACCTGTCGGAAATTGCTTCGCCCGTCAGTATCGCTGGAGACGGGAGTTTCACGTCCCACACGAGCCCGAGTCGCGCGAGTACGCGGATGAACAGGTAAGTTTCATCGAACTCGTACCACGCGAACCCGTGCCGCGCCGAATGGGGCGCGCGGTGGTGGTTGTTGTGCCACCCCTCGCCCAGTGCCAGGACGCCCAGCGGGGCATTGTTCCGGCTACCGTCGCCGGTGCCGAACCGCTGCCGACCGAACAGGTGTGCCACCGAGTTGATCGCGAACGTGACGTGAAGCACCAGCACCGCTGTCAGGCAGTAGCCGTACACCAACCCGTTCCAGCCCAAGAGGGCGTAGCAGGCAGTCGCGAGGAACAAACCGGGAAGCACCCACAGGCGATCGAGCCAGACCAACTCGGGGTACTTCGTGAGGTCGCGGATCGCGCGCTTGTCCAGAACCGCCGGGGCGCACGCGAAGAGCCAGCCGAAGTGCGCGTGGAAGAAGTTCCTGACGACCGGGGAGTGCGGGTCGTCGGGCGTGTCCGAGTGCTTGTGGTGGAGCCGGTGCTGGGCGACCCACCAAAGCGGCCCCTTTTGCAGCGCGGCGCACCCTGCGGCCGCGAGCGCGAACTGGAACCCGCGAGAAGTTTTGAACGAGTGGTGCGTGAGGCAGCGATGGAACCCGGCGGTCACACCCAGGCCGATGAGCCGGCTTACTACCAGCATCGTCACGACCGACCGGATGGTGAACTCGACGAATGGAACGGCAACGAGAGCGAGGTGAACTACCAACACCGGGCCGACCGTGAGTGCGACCCGGGCGCTATGGAATCGAGGGGGCGCGAGGGTGGTCTGCACGTGTGCGCCCCCTCATTAAGAGTTAACCGCATAGGAGGCGGAGAAAGGCCGGATTGGAAATGCCCCGTCCTGCCTTTGCTTTGCGCTCTCGGCGCCCTCTGCGGTGAAACGCTCTTCAGAATAGAGTGGCCGCACGCGCTGCGTCACGCGCCGATGTTCTTGTCGGCGACTCTCTTGAGCCCGGACACGCGGTCGTTGGCCTTCGCCTTGTTCGCGCGCTCGACGGCGCTCGATGAGGGCAGCGTGGCGGCTTCGTTCGCGGCGGCGGCCACCACGTCGGGCGTGACCTCGGACGCGGGGCGGGCCTTCGCGGTCAGCACGGTGACCACGTTCGACCGCACCTGCACGAACCCGGCGTCGATGAACCACCGCGTGACGCCCGATTCGCTGTTGAGCCGCAGTTCGCCCGCCCCCAGGCGGCCGATGAGCGGCGCGCGGCCCCGTTGCACGCCGAGTTCGCCATCAATCATCGGAAGGATGACCATCTCCGCGGTCTCGTCGAGCACGGCCCGTTCCGGGGTGACGACGACGACGCGGAGGTGTCCGCTCGCGGTGTTCGACATCTGGTTCGACTCCGGCTGGCGCGTGCCAGCCATGTGTGTGGTCGTGGGAGTGAAGAAACGGGTCGCGGGTGACGGGGAACGTGCCCCGTCACTCGTCGCGCCAGAAGTTACTTCCCGGCCTTCTTCGCGGCTTCCTCGGCGGCGGCGGCGACCTCTTCGATCGTGCCGACGTACATGAACGCGCCTTCCGGCACGTTGTCCCACTTGCCGTCGCACAGCTCCTCGAAGCTGCGGATCGTGTCCTCGAGCTTCGTGAAGTTGCCCGGCTTACCGGTGAACGGTTCGGCCACGAAGAACGGCTGGCTGAGGAACCGCTCGATGCGGCGGGCGCGGGCCACGACCTTCTTGTCCTCTTCGCTCAGTTCTTCGACCCCGAGGATCGCGATGATGTCCTGGAGCTCGCGGTACCGCTGGAGGATGCGCTTCACCCGGTCGGCCACCGCGAAGTGGCGCTCACCGACGAACTGCGGGTCGAGCAGCCGGCTGTTTGACGCGAGCGGGTCGATGGCCGGGTAGATCCCCTTTTCGGAGATCGACCGCTCGAGGTAGATGAACGCATCCAGGTGCTGGAACGTGTTGGCCGGGGCCGGGTCGGTGGGGTCGTCGGCCGGCACGTACACGGCTTGTACCGAGGTGATGGCCCCGTCCTTCGTGGTCGTGATGCGTTCCTGGAGCTCGCCCATTTCGGTGGCGAGCGTCGGCTGATAACCCACGGCGCTCGGCATACGGCCGAGGAGCGCGGACACTTCCGACCCGGCCTGCGAGAACCGGAAGATGTTGTCCACGAACAGCAGCGTTTCGGTCCCGGTCACGTCGCGGAACCATTCGGCCATCGTCAGGGCCGACAGCGCGACGCGGAGGCGGGCGCCCGGCGGCTCGTTCATCTGGCCGAACACCATCGCGCAGCTCTCGAGCACGCTCTTCGCGTCGGCCGCGGCGCTGGTCTTCGTTTCCTGCATTTCGAGCCAGAGGTCGTTCCCTTCGCGGGTCCGCTCGCCGACCCCCGCGAACACCGAGTAACCCTTATAGATCTTCGCGATGCGGTTAATCAGCTCGGTGAGAATGACCGTCTTGCCCAGACCGGCCCCGCCGAACAGACCGGCCTTACCACCACGCGCGAGCGGCGTGAGCAGGTCGATGACCTTGATGCCGGTGACCAGCACTTCGGACTTCGGCGACAGCTCGTCGAACTTCGGTGGTTCGCGGTGGATCGACCGCTTGCCCTCGGTCTTGACCGGGCCGCCGCCGTCGATCGGGTCGCCGAGCAGGTTGAACACCCGGCCCAGCGTCTCGAGGCCGACCGGCACCGAGACCGGGCCGCCGGTGTCCTCGACGTCGATCCCGCGGACCAGGCCGTCGGTGCTCCCGAGGGCGACGCACCGCACGCGGCTGCCGCCCAGGTGCTGCTGCACTTCGCCGGTGAGGTTGATGCTGGTGCCGCCCGCGGTCTTCGTGCTGATCTTCAGCGCGTTGTAGATCGCGGGCAGGTGCCCCTCCTCGAACTCCACGTCGAACGTGGACCCGATGATCTGCACGATCTTGCCGGACTTCGTTGCGGTGGAAACCATCGGTTGCTCCAGGAACTCGCGTGGTATTTTGTCGGCTCGTGGTCGGGGCCGTGCCCGACGTTCGTTGTGTGGTGTCGGACCGCGCCCGACCTACTTCGGAACCAAGAAACTCAGGTGGTGCTCACAGTGGAGCACCTGCACCTTGTTTCCTTCGTCGGCGCTCAGCACGCCGAGCAACGGGGACGGGTGAAACGGCCCCGTGTGTGTTTTGAACCGCCCGGCGGCGGCCTTCAGTTTTGCGACCGCCGCTGCCGGGTCGCCCCCGACCGGCGCGACCGACTCTTTCAGGGTCGGGGCCCCCGGGGGCATCTCACCTTTTTCCAACACCTTGCGGAGCATTCGGCGGGCGATCGTGTTGCGTGCCATCCAGAACACGGGGCGCATCAGGAGGGGCGGTTTCGGGAACCCTTCGACCGGGTACCGCATCCACTCGGCGAGGTGAAAACACACCTGCGCCAGATCCCAATTTCCGGCCCTGTTATACCCTTTCGCGAGCAAGTTCTCTGCGTCGCGAACCGCGTCGTCGAGCGTGGCGAAGGTCAGCTTCCGGCGCTCGGGCATTTCGCGGCCCTCTGTCATTTAATTCCAGAGATTTTAATCCCTGGCTTGAGAGGCCAGCCGTTACTTCAGCGCTTCGGACCCGGCGATGAGTTCCGAAATCTCTTTCGTAATGTTCGCTTGGCGGGTACGGTTGTAGACCCGCGTGATGTCCTTGATGAGGTCGCCGGCGTTCTCGGTCGCGGCCTTCATCGCGACGCGGCGGGCGATCTGCTCGCTCACGGCCGCGTCCAGGAACATCTTGAACAGGCGCACCTTCAGGGCCGCGGGAACCAGTTCCTCGAGGATCTCGGCCGCGTCCGGGATGAACTCGTAATCGGTCTTCGCGTCCGCTCCGCCCGCCTCCGGCGTCGCTGCGGCCGCGGCGGGCTTGCTCGACGCGACCGCGACCGACGACAGCGGGAGCAGCGTTTCCACGACCGCTTGTTGTCGGGCGGCGGTAATGAACTTCGTGTACGCGACCTTCACCTCGTCGATCTGCCCGGAGATGTAGAGGTCGATGTACCGGCTCGCGACCGCGTCCACTTCCGCGAACGTCGGCTTGTCCTCGAAGTTGGTGTACTCGTGGGTCCGCGGGACGCCCTGGAACTTGAAGAACGCGATCCCGCGCTTGCCGGCCGCTTCGAGATCGAAGGGCGCGTTGGCCGCGGCGAGCTGGCGCGTCACCTGGACCGCTTCGCGGAGGACGCTCCCGTTGTACCCGCCGCACAGCCCGCGGTTCGCGGTGATGACGAGCACCAGCGTCTTCTTCACCGGGCGCGTGGCGAGGAGCGGGTGGCTCACTTCGCTCGCGTTCCTGCTCAGGTCGGCCGCGAGTTCGGCGATCTTGCGCGTGTACGACTCGGCTTCCTGCGCGCGCTTGAGGGCTCGCTGGAACCGGGAGGTCGCGATCAGTTCCATCGTCTTCGTGATCTTGCGGATGTTCCGCACGGCCTTGCGGCGCTTCACGAGGACACGAAGGTTTGCCATTTTGGAGCGGTGTTTGGTGTTTAGTGTTTCGCGCCGGTCCGCGGGGGCGGGTGCGGCGCGTGGTACGCGGTGATGACGAAGATCAGGTCCCCGTCGCCGAACCCGTTGTACCGCCAGATGATCTTCACCCACCGGCCGTTCGGGGCGCGGCCGTAGCTCTCGACGCCCGGTTCCGGTTCAGCCCACTCGTCCGCGTCGGTCCGGTGCTCCCACGCGAACTCCACCTCGTCCGGGGAGAGATGGTGCATTGCCAGTTTCGATAGGTTCCAGTCGATCCATACGAATTGTGCCATCCCTCCTTTTCTTCGCGCTAGAGTCGGGCGCGCCCCGGCCGCGTGGCCGGGCCACCGGGTACCGAAAATCAGGCCTTGAACTGCGGTTGGAACTCGGCGATGGCCGCGTCCAGCGCCTTGAGAACCTCGTCGGTCATCTTCTTTTCTTTGGCGAGCAGGGCACGGGTTTCCGGCTTCTGCTCCTTCATGAACTTGAGGAACTGGTCCTCCCAGTCCTTCACCTTCTTGCGATCGACCTTGTCCAGCCCGCCGCTGTTCCCGGCGTAGATGATCATGATCTGGTCGATCACGTTCAGCGGCTTGTACTGCCCCTGCTTCAGGATCTCGACCATGCGGTACCCGCGGTCGAGTTGGGCCTGCGTCACCTTGTCGAGGTCGGTACCGAGCTGGGCGAACGCTTCGAGCTCGCGGAACTGCGCGAGCGCCAGCTTCAACCCGCCGGCGACCGTCTTGTGCTTCATCGCACCGATCTGGGCGTTCCCGCCGACGCGCGACACCGAGATGCCGACGTCCACCGCGGGCAGCACGCCGGCGTTCTTCAGGTCGGGCTGGAGGTAGATCTGGCCGTCGGTGATCGAGATCACGTTCGTCGGGATGTACGCCGACACTTCGCCTTCGAGGGTTTCGATGATCGGCAGCGCGGTCAGCGACCCGCCGCTCCCCGCGACCTTCGCGATCTTCGCGCCGGGGAAGTGCTTCAGGTCGTGCTTGGCTTGGTCGTACCCGCCCTTTTCGCCCGGCCCGACGTAGACCATGCCCTCGTCGCCCGGCCCGCGCTTCTCGATCGTGTTGGTGGCCTTGTTGATGCCCCAGTGGGCGCCGGCGTTCGTAGCGTCGGTGTTGCCGTCAATGATGACCCACTTTTCGGCCAGCTTCGCGGACCGCTCGAGCAGGCGGGAGTGGGCGTAGAACACGTCGCCGGGGTACGCCTCGCGGCCCGGGGGCCGGCGGACGAGCAGCGAGAGCTGCCGGTACGCGGCGGCCTGCTTCGAGAGGTCGTCGTACACGCACAGCGTGTCGCGGCCCTGCTCGTAGGTGAAGAACTCGGCCATCGCCGCGCCCGCGTAGGGCGCGTAGTACTGGAGCGGGGCCGCGTCGGACGCGGACGCGACGACCACGATGGTGTAGTCCATCGCGCCCGTCTTCCGCAGGATCTCGACCACGCCCGCGACCTTCGATTCCATCTGCCCGCACGCGACGTACACGCAGATGACGTTCTCTTCCTTCTGGTTGATGATCGTGTCGATCGCGATGGCGGTCTTGCCCGTCTTGCGGTCGCCGATGATGAGCTCGCGCTGGCCGCGGCCCACGGGGGTCATCGAGTCGATGGCCTTGATGCCCGTCTGGAGCGGCTGTTTCACGGGCTGGCGGTCGACGATCCCGGGGGCCGGGCTCTCGACGAGCCGGCGCTTCGTGGTCGCGATCGGCCCCTTGCCGTCGACCGGGTTGCCGAGCGGGTCCACCACGCGGCCGATCAGCCCCTCGCCGACCGGCACGGAGAGCAGCTCGCCCGTGGTCCGGACCTCCATCCCCTCGGTGACCTTCAGGTAGTCGCCGAGGATGATGACGGCGACCGAGTTCTCTTCGAGGTTGAACGCGAGGCCCTTGATCCCGGCCTGCGGGAAGTCCACGAGCTCGCCGGCCATGACCTCGGACAGCCCGTAGCACCGGGCGATGCCGTCGCCCACCTCGAGCACCTGCCCGACGGCGCGCGTTTCGACCGTGCGGTCGAAGTTGCTGATCGAGTTGGTCAGGACACTGATGATCTCGCCGGCGCTGATCTTAGTTGATGCCATTGCTGCCGCCCTTATCGAGCAAGAGTGTACGGAGAGACCGGAGGCGCGTGCGGACGGAGGTGTCGATGACCGAATCGCCCACCTGGATCACCAACCCGCCGAGCAGGTCGGGGTCCACCCGCACGTCCAAAACAGGTTCCTGACGCAAAAGTTTTTTGAGGCTCGCGGTGAGTTCGGACCGCTGGGCGTCCGAGAGGTCCACGGCCGACGCGACCCGCACCCGCACCCGCCCGGCGCGGTCGTCGAGCAGCCCGCGGTACGCGGCAGCGATCCCGCGGAGCAGGTCGAGCCGGCTGTTGTGCGCGAGGACCGCGACGAGCCCGCGGAGCAGGTCCGAGGAGCGGCCCTCAAGGGCCGCAGAAAGGGCCGCCGTTTTCGCCTTCTTGCCGATCGTCGGGTTCGCGATGAGCGCCCCGACAGTGGGGTTCTCGATCACCACCTCGCGGACGAAATCGGACAGTTCGGCCCCGACCTCGTCCACGGCTTGTGGCGCCTTCTTGGCCGCGGCCGCGAGCAGCGACTCGGCGTAGATGCGCGCGAGCCGCGACCGCGTGGTCCCCGCGTCCAGAACCGTCTCGTGTTTGGTTTCGACGTTCGCCATGTGTGTTCCGGGGGAACCGAAGAACCCGAACTTCTCGCCCCCGCCCGACCGGGCGGGGACGTTCCTTGGACCTTACGCCCGGCTCGCGCTCGTGTTCACTTCCGCGATCGATTCGCTCACCAGCGAACTTTGCTTCTCGATTGTCACCTGCTGGCGGATGGCCTTGGTCGCCATGATCGAGGCGAGGTCCACGGCTCGCTGGCTGACTTCATTGAGGAGCGCGTCGCGCTCGATCGCGAGATCCCGGGAGGCCCGCTCGCGCTCGGCCTGGGCCTCTTTGATCCCGACCTCGCGCTCGGCGATTTTCAGGGCGTCGGCGTCCCGCCGGGCCTCGTCCATGATCGCCCGCACCTGGTCGGCGGCCTTTGCCAGTTCTGCCGCTAGTTGCGTCCGCAGTGCGGCGGCTTCTTCCTTCGCCTTCTTCGCGTCGGCGATGGCCTGGAACTGCGCCTCCTCGCGGGCCTGGAGCCCCTTGAGGATCGGCCCCCACGCGAACGTGTACAGGATCGCGAGCAGCGCGCCGAACACGACCACCGTCACGATCGAGTTGACGAGATCCGGCGCGAGGATGTTCTTCTGCGCGCCGGGCGCGTCGGCCGCCGGCGCCAGGGCCGGCAGCAGCAGGACGACGGCGATCGCGCCCGCCGTCCGGACAAAGGTGGTCATGGTGCCATCTCCCCACTTCAGGGTTAGGTCTGTTCCGGGTCGGATCAGGCTTTGCCGACGAGGGCGTAGCAGATCACGAGCAGCGCGATGATGGCGGCCCCTTCAACGAGCGCGGCCATAACGATCATGTTGACCTGGATCGCACCCTTTTGCTCCGGCTGGCGGGCGATGGCGGCCAGAGCGGACCAACCGACGAGCCCGATGCCGATGCCCGCACCAACGATCGCCAGCCCGGCGCCGATACCGGCCCCGAGGCCCGCACCGGAGTTGGCCGCGGACGCGGCCGGTTGTTGCTGGGGAGCGACGGGCTCGGCCGCGGCCAGAGCGGGCAGGGCGCTAACGGTGAGCAGGACGAGCGCGAGGGCAATACGGCAAGCGAGTTTCATAGCAGTCGGTCCCTTTCTACACGGGGTTGGAAGGCACCGGCACGGCGGCCGGGCGCGACCGAGGTTAGTGTTCCGGGTTCAGTTGCATGCCCAAGAAAATCGACGTCAACAGGACGAAGACGAACGCCTGCAGGAAGGCGACGAACAGTTCGAGTACGCTGAGCGCGGTCGCCATAAGCACGGCCGCGACCGTTCCACCGGGCGAGAGCCCGCCGGCGATCGGGTCAGCAAGAGCGAACGTCAGAATCACGGCCAGAGCCACGTGCCCGGCAAAAATGTTAGCGAACAAACGAATCGCGAGCACCCCGGCCCGGATGAACGCCCCCATCACTTCGATGACGGTGATGAGCGGGACGATCAGCACCGAGAGGAACACGGTCATTACGAGGTTGTCGCCCTTGAGCCGCGGGACATACGACATCACGTATTTGCCGATGCCGAGTTTCGCGATCGCGGACACGTGAATCACGAAGAACACCGCCAGTGCGAGAACGAGCGTGACGCTCAGTTCCGCCGTCGGCGAGCCGAGGAACGGTACCATCCCGAGCAGGTTGCACCCGAGGATGAACAGAAACAGTGTCCACAGGAACGGCACGTAGCGGTCCGCAAAGTGGACGTGCGGCTTGGCCACTGCCCCGTGGTGAGCGTGTGTTTGTTCGGTAATGGCGTCGTGAACGCCGTGCGGCTCGTCGTGATCGTGCCCGCCGTGGATGTTCGGCCGCGCGACTTCGTCGCGGATGAACAGCAAGAGCATTTCGAGGAAGTTCCAGAACGGTCCCCGGGGCGGGGTGCCGTCCTTCACGCGGCGCGCGAGCAAAATGTAGGGAACCGCAACGGCAATCGCCGCAACCACCAGCAGAATCTGGTGCTTGGTGATCGGCCCGACCCAGGCGTGGTCGAGTACGTGTTCGAGCGGATCCTGCGCCATGATCGATCCTCTCCCCGGTCCGGGACCGCCCTCTCGCGTGATGCTAGGTAGGCGGTTTACTCGGCCCGTCGCTCTCGCCCGACTTTGTTTTGTTCGTTTTGTCCGCGCGGCTGGCAATCACCAAAAGATGCCCGATGCCGCCCACGAACCCGATCGTCGTACCGACCACCAATCCCCACGGCGCCCAGCCGAATCGGTTGTCCACCCAGACCCCGATCAGAATGGGAGCGACGAGCTCGGTCACGGCCGTCCCGATCAGGGCCAGCCCGCTGTAATCGCTCGTACCGCGGTCGCGGTTCACGGCGCCTTCTCCGGAATTATCTGAGCCTTACCGTACATCAGTAACCCGCATTCGATTGCAAGAGTAACGATGTACAGATAGGTGACCCATCCGGCAAACTCGTCCCGCGGCGCACCGTGCTTCGTAAGCACTTCACCGAGCAGCAAAACCCCAACGACCGCCACCGCCATCCGAACCCCGGTGCCCATTAGAACAGCAATCGGGCCGAACTGTGGAGTGTGCCGAAAGACGGCATCCGCGAGCAGAAACGTTGCAACCGCAGATGACAGACACAAACCGGTCGCGGTAACGACTGTCAGGACGGGTGGTTGGCTGGCAAACCAGCCCGTGGATACGAACCCGATTCCCGCGGCGACAATCGCCCCAGTGGTCAGCACAACGACCTTCGCGGCTGCCCCCACGTTGCGGTTCCGCACAGAGTGTTTTGTGAACAAGGGCGTATTGTGAGTAACTCGGAGGCAAAGTCAATCCGCATCTCGTGAAATATTTCACAAGCGAGTGTGGATGCCTCGAAGTACCTGAAAATTGAGGCTTTTTGTAAAGATTCGTCGCTGATTCGATCGCTTGCGCGAGGACGGTTTCGGCAAGATCTGCGGGTGCGGCTGCGCGATTCTTGAGCGTTGTGACGTTTTGACACGGCGTAGGATGGGCAAAATCAGTACCCGGAACCAGTTCCGGCGACCAAATCACATTGACAGGCTCCCCCGCGTTTTCCTATGATGAATAACGAGTTAGGAATGTTCCCCGCCCAGATTTGGGGTCACCGACTCGCCTGAAAATGTCGGGTTGTGACAGTGAGTGTAGGGTGCCCACCACCAACAGGTTTTCTGCTCGGCAAACTTTGATCGTGTGGCGATTTGTGGGGTTTATGCGGAATTGTGCCGGAGCAGGGTGCCTTCGTTAGCCGTTCTTCGTGTTATGGATTTGGGTTCCGATCTGATGTCCGGGTATTAACTCGGACGCTTTCCGGCGAGACAAGGTCCGCTGGATCGTTTGACCTTGCCGGGACGGAACCCGGAGCCGCGGCTGTTTCGGCACGGATGTTACCAAGACCGTCCCACAACCGCCCACACTGCGCGGGGAGTGGCTCGCCGATGAAGACTGCTGGCTCGCTGACCGATCGGTCCAAGAAGGAACTGGCCGACATGGCCCGGGGCCGCGGCATTCGCGGCTGGGACGGGATGGACAAACCCGCTCTTCTCAAGGCGCTTTCCAAATCCTCTGCGGGTGCGATACCCGCGGCGAAATCGGCCAAAATTGCGGCGAAGCCTACCGTGAAAGTGGCGGCCAAAGTCACGAAGGTGAAGAAGGCCAAGCCCGCACCTGTGAAAGCCGCTCCGGTGGTGCCCGTTAAGGCCGCTGCGCCGAAATCGAAGCCCAAGGTGGTCGCGAAGAGTTCTCCCTCATCCAAGTCCGGAGTCGCCGGCGGGAAGGTTAAATCGCCCACTCCGGTCGCAGCAGCCAAGCCGGTTGCGCCCGCGGTGAGCGCGGCCAAGCCGACCACGAACGGCTCGCACAAATCCGCGCCCGTGGTGCCGGCCACCAAGTCACTCATTCCGCCGAAGCCGGTCGTCAAACCGGCCACCAAGTCGCTGGTTCCGTCCCGCGAAACCGCGAAAGACGCGACCGCGAACAAGCCGTTTAATCCGGTCACGAAGGACCGCATCCTTCTGTCGGTTTCCAACCCGTACTGGTTGAACGCCTACTGGCAACTTTCCGATCACTCGATGCAGCGCGCGGAAGCGGCGCTCCGTCAGGACTGGCACGGCGCCCGGCTCATCATTCGGCTGTTCGACGTCACGAGCGTCGATACGACCAGCACGTCCGAGACGCCGGTCCGGGACATCATTCTGCACGGCACCGGCCAGAACTGGTACATCGACGTGCCGCAACCGCCGCGTGCGTACCGGGCGGACATCGGTTACGTGTCGCGCCGCGGGGACTTTTACGTTCTCGCGCGCTCGAACGTGGTCACCCCGCCGAAGGCCGGCGCGGGTGAGGCCGTCGACGGCCTCGAAGCCGGCTGGGACGACGACGACGCGAAGTGGAAGGCCGAACGCATCCTCGCGATGTCCACCGGCTTCGAGTCCACCGGCAACCCGGAACTCCGCGAACTGTTCGAGGAGCGCCTGGGCCGCCCGATCGGGCCGCCGAAGCAGACCGCGTTCGGTACCGGGGCCGTTCCGCCGGGCAGCGTGAAGAAGTTCTTCTTCGAGATCGATGCGAAGCTGATCGTGTTCGGCCGCACCGATCCCGCCGCGCACCTGACGCTCAACAACGATCCGATCAAGCTGAACCCGGACGGCACGTTCCGCATGACGTTCAACCTGCCGGACAGCCGGCAGATCATCCCCGCCGTGGCCGCCAGCGCGGACGGCGTCGAGGAGCGCACAATCGTGCTCGCCGTCGAACGCAACACGAAGCACCTCGACCCCATGATCCACGACCAGATGAACGAAGTGTGACCGCCAAAATCGGGAGCGGCCGCAGATAAACGCGGATTCAAGGCACGATCCGAGAAGAATTTTCGACGAGATTAACAGGATCGACGGGATTGAAATCTTGTTGATCCGCGAAACTCTTCTCTTGGTTTGATCCGTGTTTATCTGCGTTAATCCACGGCCGCTTTTCTGTCTTCCCCATGCTCCTCGATTATCTCTTTGCGGACGAGCCAGAAGCGCCGAGCGAGTTTTCGCTGGTGCGCGTGTCGCGGCGCGCGATGGCGACCACGTTTGAAGTTGCAGTTCCCGTCGGTTCGCACCCCGATCCCGTTGCCGCCGCGGAAGACGCGCTCGATCTCATCGACGAACTCGAAGACCAAATGACCGTGTACCGCGACCACTCCGAAGTGTCGCGATTGAATGCGTCCGCGTCGGCGGCGTTCGTGAAGATCGAATCGCAGTTGTTCGATTTGCTCTCCCGCTGCGCGATCTGGACGAAAGAAACCGGCGGCGCGTTCGACATCGCCACCGGCGCGCTGACGAGAGCGTGGGGCTTTTATCAACGCGACCCGCGCGTACCCGCCGCACGCGACCTCGTCGAAGCGATGCGCGGCACCGGGTTCCGGCACGTTCTGCTGAATGGCGACAGCCGATCGGTGAAGTTCCGCGTTGCGGGCCTGGAACTGAACCTCGGCGCGGTGGGCAAGGGCTACGCGCTCGACCGCGCCGCGGAGTTGTTGCGCACGAAATGGGGCGTGCGATCCGCGCTGTTGCACGGGGGCGGGAGCAGCGTGTGCGCGATCGGCACGCCGCCGGGCGATCCGCGGGGCTGGCCGATTCGTTTGAAACACCCACATGGAGCGGCCGTGAAGCCCGGCTTTGCGGGCGACAGGTCGCGAGGCGAGGAGGAAGGTTCACTCGGTACGGTGCGCCTCCACAGTGCCGGGTTGGGGACTTCCGCGGCCACCTTCCAGTTCTTCGAGTATAACGGTCAGAAACTGGGCCACTTGCTCGACCCGCGTACCGGTTGGCCCGCGGCGGGGACCGCGAGCGCGAGCGTGGTTGCCCCCACCGCCGCAGAAGCCGACGCGATGTCCACGGCCGCGTTCGTGTTGGGTGCGGTGGGCGCGGAAGCACTCACTCGGTTGCGGCCTGCACTGGGTGCGGTGGTGGCGACAGAAGAACCTGCCCCGGCCATTCTCCCTAAAGAGAAGGGGGGGCAGAGTCACAAAGTCTCTGCGACTGGGACTTCTTCACCCCTCTTCCCTAAAGGAATGGGGGCTGAGGGAGTAAGTCTCTTTAGTTTCAACCTTGCTCCGGACGTCTACTCTCCTCCGGATCACGCGGACTGATTACTCATGAGTCACCTGCCGATTCCGCTCAGCGTGCTGTACGCGGGCCTCGCCGGAACGCTGATCGCGCTCGTCGTCGCGACCGCGACGAACAAGTGGTCGCTGAGAGTGTTCTTCCTGCTCGCGCTCCGAATCGCGATCGGGTGGCACTTCACGTTCGAGGGGCTGCACAAGATCCACTCGATCCACACAGGTGTAACCGAAACGAGCCGGCCGTTCAGCAGCGAGCCGTACTTCAAGGTCGCGCCCGGCCCGCTCGGGGAGAAGATGCGGAAAGAGTTCTCAGACCCCGGCGCGGAGATCGAAAAGAAGGTGAAGGCGCCAAAGTCGATTTCCCGTGAAGACTTCCTCAAGTTGCAACCCGATGAGCAGGCCGCGGCGTGCCCGGAAGAGGTCGCGAAGCAATTCGACTCTCTGGAAGCGAACGCGAAGCAGATCGCAAAGGCTGATGCCGAACGCGAATTGAGCGACGCCAATGCTGCGGAGGAAAAAGCCGTCAAGGACGCGACCGCGGTCGAGGATAAAGCGACGAAGGCGGCTAAAACCGACGCGGAGCGGGCCGCAGCGAAGGCCGCAGGTGACACCGCCCGGGCGAAGGCGAAAGCCGATGGGGACAAGGCCCGGCAGGTCGCGCAGAAGAAACTCGACTCGTTTGAAGCTGTTGGCGACGATCTCGTTAAGGTCGCCAAAGTCGCTTACGCCCGGTGGGTGTACGGCGCGGACGCGCGACCGGCTCAGGTAAAGTTCATTACCGGCGACCTGCAACTCACCGCGCCGCAGCGGATCGATCACCTCTCCTGGGTGCGCAAAGAAGCGAAAGAGGCCGAGGAGCGGCAGTCGCTCGGGCTGGGGAACGGTTCTGGTACCGACTCCAAGCGCGTCGCCGAGTTCCGCATGGGTGCCATCACCGCCGAAGCGGACCTCGCGCGTGACGCGAATGCGTTTATTGATGAACTCAAGAAGGATCTGGGCTTCAAACCCGACCCGAAAGCGGTCCCCGAATTGTCGAACGGCCAGCGGATGGACCGCGTGACGATGTGGTTCCTGGTCGTGGTCGGTGCGTGCCTCATGGGTGGGCTGCTCACGCGCCTCGCGTGCGTGATGGCCGCGGGGTTCCTGGTGATGACGTACCTGGCGCACCCGGCGTTCCCGTGGTACCCGCAGCCGCCGAACACCGAGGGCAACCCGTTGTTCATCAACAAGAACGTGATCGAGGCGCTCGCGCTGCTCGCGCTCGCGTGCTACCCCACCGGCCGCTGGCTCGGGCTGGACGCCATCGTCCTCCGACCGTTTTGCAAGTGCAAGAGCTGCCCGGCCTGATTGCCACTCGCGAGTTGTGCCCGCGCCATTTTAGGCCGGCACAACTCAGAGCGAGTTCCGACGAACCTCCACGACTTTTCGTCTTCCCAAATACACGCTTTCGAGCGGACAATACAGCTACCTCCCCGGAGTGGAATCATGGCTCTCGATCTGACCCCCGAGCAGAAGGCTGCCGGTAAAGCGAACTTCGAGCAAACGGCCGGCGACCTCGCCCGGGCCGGCAAGATGGATTCGCTCATGGTCGGTGGTACCGACCCGAACAAGCCCGACCGCCGCGACGTGCTGAAAGCGGGGTTGGCGGCCGGTGCGGTCGTGCCGGTGTCGGCCGCGGTGTACTACGGCTACCAGTCGTGGCAGGGCAACAAGGCGGTGAAGACCGCGCTCATCGGGTGCGGCGACGAGGGCGGCGTACTCGTGGGCGACCACAACAAGGAGTACAACGAGATCGTCGCGGTCTGCGACCCGCGGCCGTCGAACCTCGAGCGCATCTTCGAGGGCGAGAAGGCGCCCAGCCCGCGCAAGGGGCTGAACGGCATCTACGGGAAGGACGCCGCCAAGAAGATCGCGAGCTACACCAGCGTCGAGGAACTACTCGCGAACGCGAAGAAGCTCGGCGTCGAAATGGTCGTCATCGCGACCCCGCTGCACACGCACGACGTGATCGCGAAGAAGTGCATGGACGCCGGCCTGCACGTCCTGTGCGAAAAGCTGATGGCCCGCACCATTAGCAAGTGCAAGGCCATGACGAACTACGCCAAGGAGAAGGGGCTGCTCCTCTCCGTCGGCCACCAGCGGCACTACAGCACGCTCTACGCCCACGCCCTCGAAGTGCTCCAGAACGGCATCCTGGGCGACATCAAACACATCCGCGCGCAGTGGCCGCGCAACAACTCGTGGCCGTTCAGCGCGAGCCCGGCCGAGCGCGAGAAGTTCGCGACGGGTGACGACATCAACGGCAAGCCGTTCGATCTGCCCGCCCTGCGCGACGGGTGGTGCAAGCCGGTTCCCAAACAGGACGCCGAGCCGTTCCTGAAAGAGCCGCAGAAGCTCCGCGACCTGGGCTACGACAGCATCACCGAGCTGGTGCGCTGGCGCCTCTACGACAAGACCGGCGGCGGGCTGATGGCCGAACTCGGGAGCCACCAACTCGATGCCTCCTCGATCATTTTGGGGCACGTTCACCCGATCGCGGTGAGCGGCATCGGCGGGAAGTTCTTCTACGGGCCGGGCAAGAACGACCGCGAGAGCGACGACGGCGTGTTCGTGACCTTCGAGTTCCCCGGTAAGAACCACCCGAAGGCCAAGAAGGGCGGCACGGACGAGAGCGACATCGTGATCGTCACGTACTCGTCGTTCAACACGAACAGCTTCGAGGACTACGGCGAGTGCGTCATGGGCAGTCGCGGCACCATGATTATCTCGAAGGAAGCGGAAGTGTACCTGTACAAGGAACCGGAACCGGGCAAGGGCGCGAGCGGCGGGCGCGAGACGAAAGTGACCGTGACCGGCGCTGGTAGCGGCAAGCCCGCGATGGAAGCGACGAGCACGTGGGGCGGGGGCGGCGGGGCCGCGATCTCGAAGGGCGCGAGCGTGGGCTGGGACAGCGCCGTCCGTGGGTACCGCACCGAGATGGAGCACTTCGCCTACTGCGTGCGTATGTGGGAGAAGAAGGGCGGGAAGGTGGACTACGCGAAGAACGACAAGGGCGAGTTCGTCCACAAGGACATCATCCCGCGGTGCCACGGCGAGGTCGCGATGGCCGACGCCATCCTCGCGCTGACCGCGAACATGGCGATGGCGAAGAAGGAGCGGATCGTGTTCGAGGAGGCGTGGTTCGACGTGACGAAGGACGACGTGCCCGAAACGAAGCACGGCCCCTCGAAGAAGGCGTGAGACACGAGCGATTGGCGAACGGCCGGTGTGAGCCGGCCGGTGAGGATCGAGGTGCCTGATGCCCTCCGTTTCACCGGCCGGCTCACACCGGCCGTTCGCCTTACTTCGGTAGTTCAGCGATCCGGATGTTGCGGAACAGGATGTCCGTGGTCGGGTCGTGGCCCTGGATGGACAGCGGCCCCTTCGCGGCGCGGTAGCCCTGGCGCGGGTTGTCGCTCTCCTTGCGGTCGTCGGTCCAGTCAATGGTCTGGTAGCCGTTCACCCACGTCGCGATGTGCTTGCCGTTGGCCGCGACCGTCATCGTGAACCACTCGTTGTCGCTGGCCACCACCTTGCGCGCCGCGATCCGGCGGTAGACCGCGCCCGTGCCGAAGTCCGAGGGCTTGGTGCGGTCGTTGTCCTTGAAGCCGTTGTGAATCTGGGCCTCGTAGCCGTTCTGGTACTGGCCGGGGATGCAGCGGAAGAACACCCCGCTGTTGAGCGCCTTGCCGAGCGTTTTGCACTCCAGTTGCAGCACGAAGTTATCGAACTCCTTCTCCGTCACGAGATCGCCCGGGCCGTTCTTGAGCGACAACTCGCCGTCCTTCGTCACGTCCCACTTCGACGCCACCCGCTTCGGGTCGGCCGCGTTGACCTTCCAGCCGTCGAGGTTCTTCCCGGTGAAGAGGGCCTTCGGGCCCTCGGGCCTGAGTTTGAGCGACTTGATGGAGAGGGAGCCGCCGGCCGGAACTTCGAGCCGGAGTTCTGCGGGACCGTTCGTGGCGGCCGTGATGCTCGTTTTGGCGCCGTTCGGGTCAGCTGTTGTGCTGTTTTCAATGAACGAGCCGCCCGCGCCGCTCCCGACCACTGTCATTCGTACTACCGACGATTGATTGTTCAGCCCGGCACTGTGGGAGCCGCCTTTGATCGAATGCAGCGCAATTGCACCGGCGCCACTGGTTTGCATTTGCAATTCGTAAGAAGCGAACATGGTCGTACTCACGGCCGTCGTTGGCTTCGCGCCACCGAGCACGAGCGCTCCGTCCTTCACTTCGGCCGTACCGTCGATCTTCCACCCGAACGTGGTTTCGCCGTCGAACAGGAGGAGCCAGCCGTCCGCGATCTCTTTCGGCGTGAGGGTGTTGGGCTTCGGCTTGTCTTTGTCTTCGGCGAACGCGGGCGATGCTCCGACGAGAGCAACAACTACGGCGAGCGAGCGGAACATCATGGGGCACCTTTGTTGCGGGAGGTTACATGGTCGTTTCCGCGACCGCCGCGGTCAAGCCTTCGCGGTAACTCGTGAATACGGGCGCCCAGCCGAGCGCGCGGAACTTCGCGGCGTCGATGCGGCGGTTCGGGGCACCTTGTTCGGGCCTCGAGTCGAATTTCGCTTCTGGCGCGTGGAGCAGTTCCGCGAGTCGCGTGTAGAAGTCGCGGCGCGACACCGGGGTACCGTCGGCGACGTTGTACGTCTCGCCGGGGGCGGCGTGGGCTTCGGCCCAGAGCACGGCGGAAGCGGCGTCCGCGACGTGAACGAGGTTCAGCCACTTGTCCGCGTCACCTACGAGCGGCTCGCCCTTCAAGACGGGCTGCTTGCGCAGGAGCCGGTCCGGGCCGTACAGTCCCGCGAGTCGGAGAACGATCGCGTCGGGCTTTATCGAGCGGAGGAGTTGTTCGGCTTCGAGTACGACCTTGCCCGATTCCTCGGTCGGGTCGGTGGGGGAGCCCTCGTTGACCCAATCGCTGTTAGTTTGGCCGTACACGCTCGTGCTAGATGCGTAGATGAACCGGGTACACGGTGGGAGCGTAGTTAGAACGTGCGCCAGCCCCGTCACGTACACGTCGCGCATGGATTTCCCCGCGCTGCGGTCCATGCCGACGGCGTAGAGCACGGTGTTTGCCGTGGGAAGGGCGCGCAGGCTCTCCGGGTCGAGAACGTCGCCCGTAACGGGTTCGATACCAACGTTCCGCAGCGCATCGGCGTTTCTCCGCGTCAGAGCGGCGACTGGATGTCCTCCAGCCAACCAGCGCGACGCGACGCGGCGACCTAAATAGCCGCACCCGAAGACGAGTTGTGTACCGGGTGGCCGGATAAGGGGTGACATTGGGTGCCTGTTGCCCTAACTATTCGGGGTGACGGTTCATGGCTTCGCGCAGTTCCGAGACCCCGCATGTCCGAACCGCCAGTTCCTGCTCCCGCAACGAACGCAGTGGCCGAGTCGCCTTCAGCCCCGTCGGGGGGGCCGGCCGCGCCCCCCGAACCGGTTGCGCCCGCGGACCTCGCCCCGGTCCCCACTCGTCGCGAGCGGTTCGCGTGGTACGCGGGGAGCATGATTCTGGCGAGCGTCCTCGTGACCGCGGGGCTGCGGCTCGAGAGCCAGGATCTGCACGCACCGTTTTACTACGATCTCGACTCGCTCCTGTATCTGCCGCTGGCGAAGGGCGTTGTTGAGAACGGCACCCACTGGCACAACGACCGGCTGGGCGCCCCGGGCGTACAGGAACTCTACGACTTCCCCATCATCGACTACCTGCACTTCGGGCTCCTGTGGCTCCTGAGCCGCGTCACGCCCGATTTGTTGGTCGCGTACAACGTGTACAACCTGCTCACGTACCCGCTCACGGTCCTGACCGGGATGTTCGTGCTGCGCTGGTTGAAGCTCTCGCTCCCTGCTGCCGCGGTGGGGGGATTGCTTTATGCGTTCCTCCCGTACCACCAGGAGCGCTACCAGTACCACTACTTCCTCGCGGCGTACTGGGTGGTGCCCCTGTCACTGATGCCGGCACTGGCGCTCTGCCGGGGCGAGTTCCCGCTGTTCCCGCTCCAACCGGACGGCACGCGCCGGCGCACGCTCTTTTCGCTGAGCGCGCTGTGGGCGGTCGTGCTCGGGGCGCTCACGGCGTCGGCGGGGGCGTACTATGCGTTCTTCGCGTGCGCGACGTATGCGTTCGCCGGGGCGTATGCGAGTCTAATGTTCCGCACCTGGCGCGGCGCGCTCTCGGCCGCATGGGTCATCGCGCCGGTGATCCTGGTCGGGTTCGCGTACCACTACCCGACGTTCGTGTACCAGTACCACTACGGGGTGAACCCGATCACGGACCGGTGGCCGGAAGAGGCCGAAACTTACGGGCTGAAACTCGCGCACCTGATCCTCCCGGCGAACGACCACAACCTGACGATCCTCTCGCAGCTCCGGATGCTGTACAGCACGCCCCAGCGCCCGGTGGACGGCGAGAGCGCTGGGGCGCTCGGCGTGGTCGGCGGGACGGGACTGGTCGTGCTGCTGGTCATGGCCGTCCTCCCGCACCGGCGGCGCTGGCCGGAGGGACCGCTCGTGGCGCTGGTGTTGTTCCTGGTGCTCCTGGCCACCGTCGGCGGGTTCGGATCGCTCTTCAACATGCTGGTGACGGCCCAGATCCGCGCCTACAACCGCATCAGCGTGTTCATCGGGTTTTTGTGCCTGTTCGCCGTGCTGTGGTGGGTGGACCGGTTCTTGCTCGCGCGCACCAGCCACCGCGGGAAGCAGCTCCGCTACCCCGCGCTGGCCGCGCTGTTCCTGATCGGGTTCCTGGACCAGACGCCGTACAGTTGGTTCAAACAGAAGGTCGTTACGGTCACGGGCCAGCACGCGGAGCGGTTCCGAACCGACAAACAGTTCTTCCAGGAAATCGAAGAGAAGGCCCCCGGGGCGCGCGTGTTCTGTTTACCCTACATCGCGTTCCCCGAGAGCCCGCCCGTTCAGAAGATGCAGGCCTATGAGCACGTCCGCGGGTACCTGATGACCGACACACTGACGTGGAGCTTCGGCGCTGTGAAGCGGCGCGAGGCCGACAGTTGGCAGCGCGAGGTGGCGTTCGAGAAGCCGAACGAGTTCCTTCGGCGCATCGTGGTCCGGGGGTTCGACGGGGTATTTATCGACGGGCGCGGGTACCTGCCCCGCCGGGTCGAACCCGGTAAGAGCGAGCCGGTGAGCGTGGTGAACCCGCGCGAGCGCATCCACGCGATCTACGGCGACCTCGTGAAACAAAGCACGGCCCGGCTCCCGGAAGTGGTTCACAAGGACGGCAAACAGTTCTTCCTCGACCTGCGGCCGTACCGGGACGCCTACCAGCGGGTGGTCGGGGCGGAGGAGTTCGATCGACAGGCCCGGACCGAGCGCGAGCTGGTCGTCCCACTGTGGCTCAAGGGCTTCACGGTGGACGAGCCGTTTTACGGGGAGTTTCTCTTGTGGGGCAGTTACAACTCCACGCTCGTGCTCGTCAACCCGACCGACCGGACCCGGAGCATCGACCTCACGTTCGAGATCGGTGTCGATGTGGTCGGCGAGTACGGCTTCGCGTTTTCGGGGCGCCCGGGATTGGTAGACGGCGAATTCTCTGTGGAAAAACCGTTCGAGGAAGACAGTCAGAACCGCACGCGGCACATGGCACCCCCCAGAACGCTCCACGCGGAACTGCCTCCGGGCCGGACCACCGTGCGCATTCGGTGTACCCCGCCTCCGTGGTTCTTCCCGGGCGACCACCGGAAGATGTGCTACTTCATCAAGAACTTTCGGGTGGTGGAGAAGTAGGGCTGAACCCCGCGCGACACGTGGGGCGATTTGGAGAATATTGTACTTTCGTATATTATTGTTTAGCCGTCGGGTGGGAGAGCTTGCTCTTGAATATCGAGAGGCGGGAGCGGGCCTTCTGTTAGCAATATTGGGCTGAATGTGGGGGTGTTGTTAGCGATTGTTAGCGGGCTAGAGGCTGTGGTCCGGGGCGATGAGAACGGGCGCTGATGCGGGTGGCCTGGAAATCTCAGCAGTTGGGGCGGATCGGGCTCGGTTCGGGCGCTGGAAATGGCTCCTCGGGCCGAAAATGTTAGCAAATGTTAGCCGCGCGTCAATTCGGGGTACCTCCTGCGGCCGATCAACGTGGTGCCGACCGAGTGGCTAATGACCCGTGTGTATAATCCCGTAGTGCCAAAGTAACGGTTCCTCTCCCCGTTCGAGGTGCAGCGATGTCTGCTATGCCCCCGGGCAATCCGGCCTCAAATCCGTTCATCAGTTCGCCGACGTACCTGATGGCGTGCCAACAGTTGCGCAACGTCGCGCGGGCGATTCAGCTCGATAGCGGGGTCGCCGAGCGGCTCATGCTGCCGAAGCGGTCACAGATCGTCTCCGTGCCGGTGCGGATGGAAGACGGGCGCACGGAAGTGTTTGTCGGGTACCGCGTGCAGCACTCGCTCACGAGCGGGCCGAGCAAGGGCGGCTTGCGGTACGCGAAGAACGTCGACCTCGGCGAAGTCGCCGCGCTCGCGATGTGGATGAGCTGGAAGTGCGGCATCATGAACCTGCCCTACGGCGGCGCGAAGGGCGGCATCGCGGTGGACCCGGCCGAGCTGAGGGGCGGCGAAAAAGAGCGCCTCACGCGCCGGTTCACGGACGAGATCCAGAACATCATCGGCCCGCGCGTGGACGTGATGGCGCCCGACATGGGCACCGACGAACAGACGATGGCGTGGATCTACGACACGTACTCGATGAAGGTCGGGTACGCCTGCCCCGAGATCGTGACCGGCAAGCCGGTCGAGTTGGGCGGGTGCGTGGGCCGCAAGGAGGCCACCGGGCGCGGCGTGGTGTACTGCATTTCCGAGGCGTTCGACGAACTGAACATCAAGTCTGAGGGCGCGACCGCGGTGGTCCAGGGGTTCGGTAACGTCGGCTCGGTGACGTGCGACGAACTGGTCAAGATCGGCACGAAGGTGGTCGCGATCGGCGACCGCTACGGCTCGATCCGCAACGACCGCGGCATCAACATCGCGCGGCTCAACGAGTACGTGTCCAGGAACGAGCGGAAGACGATCGTCGGGTTCCCGGAGGCCGAAGCGATCCCGGACGCGGAGTTGCTCATCACGCCGTGTACGGTGCTCGTCCCGGCCGCGATGGAGCGCGTCATCACCGCGGAGAACGCCGGGAAACTGAAGTGCCGCGTGCTGGCCGAAGGCGCGAACGGCCCGACCGACCCGGAAGCCGACGCGATCCTCGCGAACACGGACGTCTTCGTCATCCCGGACATCCTGTGCAACGCGGGCGGCGTGACGGTGTCGTACTTCGAGTGGGTGCAGGACCTCGCGCAGTTCATGTGGGACGAGGAAGAGGTCAACGCACAGTTGAAGAAACTGATGCTCGGCGCGTTCAAGCGGGTGCGCGACGAGGCGAAGGGGCGGAAGATCGGCAACCGCCTCGCGGCCCTGAGCTTGGGCGTGCAGAAGGTCGCCCGCGAAAAGAACAAGCGCGGCCTGTACCCGTAACGAGATTTCAGGGTTTGTCAGTCTCGCCAGGGGTTGCGCTCACGCTTCACCCCTGGCTACTATCTGCCGCCCTCCGGGGCTAAGAAATACACTCATTGTCTGATCCGCGTGATCTGCGTTATCCGTGGCTCTTCTGCTTCTAAAGGGTCACGCACCCGGTAAACGCAGTTCGACTAGGAATCGGTCCAATTCCTCGACTGGTGGTTCTGTGGGGAGCGTGCTCGCTTCGTAGGCCGCGTTCAGGCGCGATTCCCATTCGTCGAGTTGTTGCGTGTGGAACGCGACATCCACGGCATTGAGCGTACCGAACTCGGCGTTCGCTTTGCGCGCGATCAGTTCCGGGATGAAGCCCAGCCGGAACCGCTCGTTGAGGGTGGGCAGGTGCGTTTGCACTTCGCCCGTTTCGAGCAGATGAACGCCGGTGAGCGCCACGCGGTACGCATACAGCAGCGTCTTCGCGCGCTTCGCCGTTTCCTTCTCGAAGAGCTTCCGCTGCGTGTGCAAGAACCCACGATAGTGGTTGTGACAGTGCTTCGTAACGCACTTCTGCGCGAGCGGGCGCAGGCGCGCGAGGAAGTCTGCGCCGTGTGCGACGAGCGGCGAGAAGACCTGTTCGAGCACGTACCCGTTGTGCTTGCACATCATGCGGAGGTATTTCCCGACTTCGTGGCTCACCGCTTCCAATTCGCGCCCCTCGAGTTCGCCCTTCGGCTCAACGGTGTCTGTGGGCTGCCGCAAACCGACGATCGCACGCAGCGGCGCGAGGAAGCACCCGCGCAGGTCGATGTCGCTGTCCGCCGAGGGGAAGCCGTAGACGTGCGACCCGCTGACCGTCCAGAACAGCGCGGTCGGCACGCGCTCGATGCCCCATTGCGCGAGTGCGGGTAAGTCGAGATCGTGGGCAGTGGTCATCAGCTTTCTCCGAGTCGCGGACGTCCGCTCTTGGCCACCAGTCAGGAGCCGTTCTGGGGGGTGGAGGTTCGGCGCGGTGCCGCGCGTTGGGTTGCGTCGAGCCAGAGGTGCTGGGCCGCGTAGCCCCGGTACGGGCGCCACGCTTCTGTGATCGGAGACTCAACCGCGCGCTTCAACACTAGGTCGGACCCGGGCCAGGCGTCGGAATCTCGCAATCCGCGCAGAGCGAAATACTCGACCGTCCACGGCCCGATTCCGGGCAGTGCGAGGAGGGTCGCTCGCACCGCGTTCTGGTCGGGATCGGTGAATACAAGTGCTCGATCCGCGACCGCCCGTGCGACCGCGCGCAGTGCCCGCACTCGCTGAGTCGGCATCCCGATCGAACTCAAATCACCGTCAGCGAGTACCTCCGGCGCGGGGAAGAGTAGATCCGGGGGCGCGGAATCGGAATTCGACATTCGGTGCCCGAAGCGCGTGGCGATTCGTCCCATGATCGTAGTTGCGGCGCGCACACTCACCTGTTGGCCGACGATCGTGCGAACGAGTAGCTCGAAGTGCGACCAGGCGCCGGGAACCCGGATACCGGGGCGCGCCGCAACCAGCGCGCTCATCCGCGGCTCGGTGGCGAGCGCGACTCGAACTGCTGCGGGGTCGGCGTCCAGATCGAACATTTGGCGCACGCGAGCGCGGATCGCGTCGGTGTGTCGTGCGACCGGCCCGCGGACCGAAACGCTTAACTGATGCTGGCTCGCGTGTGGCGCAACGGTGATGGTGCCCGTATCGCCGTCAATTTCCACCGCGCGCGTGTAGTGTCCGCTCTCGACAGTTTCGACACCGGTCGTCAATCGGCCGCTGAAGTAGCCCAGGAAGAACGCCCAGTCGAGCGGCGGCGCGTAATCCAGGTGCAGTGTGACACCGAGCAAGGCCATTCGGTATTCTCGTGAGAGGAACGAGATTTGTGGCGTGTGTGACAAGCGGGTGCTACTTCACCGCGTCGATGTCTGGCACGCCTTCCAGTCGAAGTAACAGCGCTTTGGCCGCGAGTCCGCCCGCGTACCCGGTCAATTTGCCAGACGAGCCGATTACGCGGTGACACGGGCCGATAATCGAAATCGGGTTCTTCCCGTTGGCCGCGCCGACTGCACGGGCGGACGTGGGGTGCCCGATTTGTCGGGCGAGTTCCCCGTAACTCCGAGTCTCACCGAAGGGAATGCTCAGTAGCGCGCGCCACACTTTCTGCTGGAACGGGGTGCCGACGAAATCGAGTGCGACCGAAAACACCTTCCGCGTACCCGCGAAGTATTCGTTTAATTGCTGTTCCGTCGCGACGAGCACCGGGTGGTGCGGGTCTTCCGAACCGGCTTCGAGTCGCACACGCAGCGGATCGTCGTTCTCCCAGAGAATTGCGGCCAGGCCCTTTTCGCTGCCGATGAGTTTGAGTTCACCAATGGGGGACGGCATCGTTTTGTAAACGTAACTCATTGCGAATCCTGTGGGGTCATCAGGTGTTGGGGTGTCGATTGTGAATTTTAGTTCAGAAGTGATCGCGGGTCTATGCTGCTTCGAGTGCGATCTGCGATCCCGGGCTCACTTTGGGGCGGCCCGAGAGTCGTGGCTCGGTCGGGAAGTGGGTGAATGTTGCGATCGTGCCGTATGTGCGGTTGTGTGAAGTGTTTTGGACGGACCGAGCCGTGATCGGAGGGCGGTCACTCGATCACGGCAATTCCCTGGATTGGCCGGTCGTTCAAGTCGTCGCCGTGAGGCGCGCGAGTGCTTCCTGGTACTTCGCCACGGTGCGCGTCACTACGGCTTCGGGCAGCACGGGCGGCGGGCTGGACTTGTCCCAGTCCGTCGTTTCGAGCCAGTCGCGGACGAACTGTTTGTCGAACGAAACTGGCGAGGAACCCGGCTGGTACGTGTCCTTCGGCCAGTAGCGCGAACTGTCCGGCGTCAGCACCTCGTCGATGAGGATGATCTCGCCGCTCGGGAGCCGGCCCCACTCGAACTTCGTGTCCGCGAGGATGATCCCGCGCTTCTCCGCGAACTCTGCCGCCCGGCGGTACACGTCCAGTGTCTTAGTTTTCAGCTCCGCCGCGGTCTCGGCCCCGACCGCTTTCACCATCTGCTCGAACGAGATGTTCTCGTCGTGCTCGCCGTCTTCGGCCTTCGTCGCGGGCGTGAAGATCGGCTCCGGGAGCTTGCTCGCGAGTTCCAACCCGGCCGGGAGCGGGATGCCGCACACGGTGCCGTGCGCCTGGTACTCCTTCCAGCCCGAACCCGCGAGGTACCCGCGCGCGACACACTCCACCGGCACGACGGTCGTTTTCTTGACGAGCATCGCGCGCCCTTCGAGTTCCTCTCGCTGGAACGCATTCGGCATCTGGGAGAGGTCCGCGCTGATGAGATGGTTCGGTATGTTGAGCTGCTTCAACCAGAAGAGCGTCAGCGCGGTGAGAATCACGCCCTTACCCGGGATCGGCGTGGACAGGATGTGATCGAACGCGCTGATGCGATCGGTCGCGACGATAACGAGTTTGTCGCCGAGATCGTACACGTCGCGCACCTTCCCGTGGCGCGGGGTGAATCCCGGTACCTGACTTTGAAATAACGGTTCTGCGGGCATAAATAGGAGGGGTTTGGGATGGGAGCCGGTTCGTACACGACGCGGCGGTTATTGTATGATCCGTGTTACCCGCTCGTTGGCACTCGCGGTTCGCCAATTAGCAGAGCGAACCGCGAGTGCCAACGAGCGGGTGTGCTTGCAGGTGGACCATGCTCAAACACGAAGCGAAGTTGATCGACCCGGACGCGCCACTGATCGTGTCGGCGCTGACGGACGCGACTGTCGCCGCGAACAAGCGGTGCCGCGCCCGGTTACTCGCGGACGATCCCGCGAAATGGCGGAAGTTCGCGCGGGCCGTTGCCGCGAAGCCCGAGGGGTGGGAGATGTTCCGCGGCGGGCGCGGCGGCGTACCCGCAACTCAGGTTCTCGCCGCGTGGTGGACCGATGCCATCGGGCGCAAGCACGTCGTCGTTCGCGGTCGGCGTGTTGAACATGACGAGGCGAAGCGGCTGCTCCTGAAAGAAGAACTCGCCGCGCGCACCCCGCTGTGGCACGCTTACCCCGAGTACGTCTGTCGGCGAACGGTGGGTGGCACGGAACAGATCGTGTGCGCTTGCGGGTGCGGCGCAGTGGGTACGCCCGAGTCGCTGGGCTGGATGGGTGAAACGTGCGGCCCGTGTTTTGACCGCAAGGAAGAACTGGGCGCGGCCGGACTACGCGCGAATTTACCGGGCGTGTTGTACGGCGAGCGCGACCCGCTCGGGGCGCTGGGCGTGCTGGCGTGCTCGCCGGACGGGAACCGCGTCGCGGCGCGCGAGGGGGACGACATCGTCTGCTATTGGGACATGCGGGCCCGCACCCCGCGCACTGTGATCGAATTCAGTGGCGGGCGGGTGACGGACGTGGCCATCACCTCGGACAATCAGCGCTTGCTCGTTACGGGGATGGGGTACCCGGACACGCGGATCGGGCTGTTGGCCGTGTTCGATGTGACGACCGATCCACCGCAGCGGATCGACACAGAGGGCACGCCCGCGTCGCCGGGGTTGCGCATCGTCGCGCTGCCCGACTCGAGGCTCGCGCTCTTTCACCGCTGGAGCGGCCGCAGCGTTGCGGAAATCGTTCGCATTCCTTCGGGTGAAGTCGTTCGTTCCCTCGACCTGAAACCCGATTCGTATGGCCGGTTCGCCCTTTCGCCCGATGGTACGCGGTTCATAACGTGCGGCCCCGATCCCGTCGTCGCCGGTGTGAATTCGATGCGCGTTTCCATGCGCCTGCCGATTGGGACGAACATTGTCGCCTTCTCGCACGACGGGAAACGGGTGTTCGCCCAGAACAACGGGCGGTTGGTGGCCTACGACTCGGTCACCGGCGCCCAGGTCATTTCTGTCACAACAAACCGTGACCGCGTTCCCGATTACACTCGGTCCCTCGCGATCGACCCGGCCGGCGAGTTCGTGTACGCGGGCAGCAATTACAACGGGCGGCTGTTCGTTGTGCGCGCTGATACGCTGAAGTTGCACGCGACGTTCGACTGGCACCTCGGTCCGATCAACGGCCTCGCGATCTCGGCCGACGGCTCGCGCCTCTTCAGTGCAGGAGGCGACGGGTGCGTGAAGGTGTGGCCGATCCGCGACCTGCTCCGGGGCACGTGAACGAACCCGGCGCCCCCGCCCGGCGTCCCTTATGGACGCGGATTTCCCCCGCACATAAGCCAAACTCACTCTGTCGAGAGCGGACGCCGTCCGCCGCAAGCAATAAAGGCCAAGCGATGCCGAGTTATCATCCCGCCGATGTCGAGCGCCGGTGGCAGCAGTTCTGGGAAACGAACAAGACGTTCCGCACGCCCGACCCCGGCGAACCGGGGACCGAGGGCAAGCAGAAGTGCTACATCCTGGACATGTTCCCGTACCCGAGCGGCGCGGGGCTGCACGTCGGCCACCCCGAAGGGTACACTGCGACCGACATCCTGGCGCGCTTCAAGCGCATGAACGGCTTCCACGTCCTGCACCCGATGGGCTGGGACGCCTACGGGCTGCCCGCCGAACAGTACGCGGTCGAGAAGAACGTTCACCCGCGTATCACCACGCGGAATAACATCGATACGTTCCGCCGGCAGATCAAATCGCTGGGCTTCTCCTACGACTGGGACCGCGAAGTCGACACCACCGATCAGAACTACTTCCACTGGACGCAGTGGATCTTCCTGACGATCTACGACACCTGGTACGACTCGGCGGCGAAGAAGGGGCGCCCCATTGCCGAACTGCCGATTCCCGACAGCGTGCGGAAACAGGGTGACGCACAGGTTCGCAAATATCAAGACAGCCACCGCCTCGCGTATCAAGCGGAAGTACCGGTGAACTGGTGCCCGGCGCTGGGTACCGTGCTGGCGAACGAGGAAGTCATTGACGGTAAGAGCGAGCGCGGGGGGCACCCCGTCGAGCGCCGACCGCTGCGCCAGTGGTTGATGCGAATCACGTCTTACGCCGAGCGACTGCTGGAAGACCTGGAGCCGCTGGACTGGTCGCACTCGATCAAGGAGATGCAGCGCAACTGGATCGGCAAGAGCGAGGGCGCGGAGGCCCACTTCGCACTGGCCGACAACTCCGCAACCATCACCGTGTTCACCACGCGCCCGGACACGCTGTTCGGCGCTACGTACATGGTGCTGTCGCCCGAACACGCGCTAGTACCGAAGATCACAACCGCAGAGCAACAGAAGGCGGTTCAGGATTATCAACAGGCCGCGAGCCGCAAGAGCGACTTCGAGCGCACCGAAACCGCGAAGAAGAAGACCGGTGTGTTCACCGGCGCATATGCGATCAACCCGGTCAACGATCAGCGGATTCCGATCTGGATCGCAGACTACGTGCTGGCGACCTACGGCACCGGTGCGATCATGGCCGTGCCGGGGCACGACGAACGTGACTTCGAGTTCGCCAAGCAGTTCGGGCTGCCCGTCATCACCGTTGTGAAACCGACCGACGAGTGGCTGAAGAAGACGGGCAGTTCGCTGAACGAATTGGAGGAGCCGTACTGCGAAGAAGGCGTCGCCATCAATTCCGGTGTTCTGGACGGCCTGCCCACACAAGAAGCGAAGCCGAAGATCATTGGGTGGCTGGAAGAGCGCAGCATCGGCACGCGAAGAGTCAATTACAAGCTGCGCGACTGGCTGTTCAGCCGCCAGCGCTATTGGGGCGAGCCGTTTCCGGTGCTGCACGGCGAGGACGGCGGTCTGGTCGCGCTGTCCCCGAGCGCGCTGCCGCTGGTCCCGCCCGACCTGGAAGACTTCAAGCCGACCGGCACGCCCGAAGGCCCGCTGTCGAAGGCGACGGATTGGGTGAACGTGGTGATCGGCGGGAAGAACTACAAACGCGAAACCAACACCATGCCGCAGTGGGCCGGGTCGTGCTGGTACTTCCTGCGCTACATCGACCCCAAGAACGGGGCCGAGTTCGCCGACCCTGCGAAGCTGAAATATTGGCTGCCCGTGGACCTGTACGTCGGGGGCGCGGAGCACGCAGTGCTGCACCTGCTGTACGCGCGGTTCTGGCACAAGGTGCTGTTCGATCGCGGCTACCTGCCGTGCCCCGAGCCGTTCCAGCGATTGGTGAACCAGGGCATGATTCTGGGGGAAATGGAACTGACTGCGTACCAGAAGGACGGCAAGTGGATTTCGTCCGCTGAGGTGAAGGAAGCAGAGAAAGATCTGGCCGAAGAAGGCCAGTCTACGTTCAAACCGGTGCGCATTACCGAAGAGCAAGTCGAGAAGAAAGGACCAACGTTCGTGCTCAAGGGCGACAATGGCGTCCGGGTCGAGGCGCGGGCGCACAAGATGTCCAAGAGCCGCGGGAACGTGGTGAACCCGGACGACATCGTGAAAGAGTACGGCGCCGACAGCCTGCGCCTGTACGAAATGTTCATGGGGCCGCTGGAAGCAGTAAAGCCGTGGAACACCAAGAGCGTCGAGGGCGTGTACCGGTTCCTGACGCGGGCGTGGCGGTTGATCGTCGATGACGGCGAGGACTTCAAACTGCACGCGGCCGTGAAGGACGTGGAACCGGACCGCGACACGCTCCGCGTGCTGCACCGGACCATTCAGAAGGTCGGTAAAGACACCGAGGGGCTGAGCTTCAACACGGCGATCTCCGCGATGATGGAGTTTGTGAACCACGCGACCAAACTGGAAACGCGCCCGCGCAGCATTCTCGACCCGTTCGTGCTGCTGCTCGCGCCATACGCGCCGCACGTCGCGGAAGAGTTGTGGCGCGCGCTGGGGCACACGAACACGCTGGCCTACGAGCCGTGGCCGAAGTTCGACCCAGAGTTGGTGAAGGCCGACGAGATCGACGTGCCGGTGCAGATCAACGGGAAGAAGAAGACCGTGCTGAAGGTGCCGGCGGAGATCGATGACGCCGCGCTGGAAGCGACCGCGTTGGCGGATGAGGCGGTGAAAGCTCAGATCGCCGGGAAGACCGTAAAGATGGTGAAGGTCGTGCCGCGCAAGCTGGTGAACATCGTCGTGGTGTGAGCACCAGCGCGCACAGGGGGGGCGCGGATGCACAGGGCTTCCGCCCTGTGCTACGTCAGACGGCCCCTACGGGGCGAAGACCAATGCCTGCAATGCCTTTGCCCCGGAGAGGCCGGCGTTTGTAGCACAGGGCGGGAGCCCTGTGCTTTCTTGTGCATTTCTGTGCCCTTCTACATTTCTGCGAGTGTGTGCCGATAGACCTTCGGGCCACCTGTTTGGTGCCCGAGGTCGGTTCGCGTGAGCACCTTCGGGGCTTCCGCCGGCTCGATGCGGTCCGCGAGGTAGCGGTCGAGCGCCATTAGCGGGAAGCACATCGGGTACAGCTCGCTCTTGAGCTTGCTACCGTGCGCGAAGTCGGTGCCCGTGAATGCGCTCTCGGTCCACGAGCCGTCTGCGTGCTGCGTGCCGACGAGGAACTCCGCTCCCGCGCGCACTTCGGCGCTTTCGCCTTCACCGGCCGCGAGTAACGCGAGCAGCGCCCATGCGGTTTCGGTAGGGGTTGAATCACCCCAACTGCCGTCCGCGTTCTGAGATTCTTTCAGCCACCGCACGGCCCGGCGCAGCGGGATCGCGAATGTGTCGAACCCGACCGCGTGCAGTCCGACGAGCACTTGGCTCGTTGTTGCGAGGGGATTCGTGCCCCAGCGGGTGCGCCAACTGCTGCTCACTTCCTGGTGGCTGAGTACGAACGCTACGGCCGTATCGACCGGCGGTTGCCCGGCACGGAACCCGAAGTGGCTGAGTGCTTCGAGAACGCGCGCGGTCAGCGCGGGGCAACTCGGGTCGGCCCTCAGCCCGCGGTCGAACGCGGCCCATCCGCCGTCGCGGTTCTGCATGGCCAACAAGAAGTCGAGCGCCCGGCACACCGCCCCGTTACACGTTTCGCGCAGCGCGTAACCACTTCGCGCGAGCGCGATCAGCGCCAGCGCCGTGCTATCGGTGTCCGTGAAGCCGGCGTTCCGAGTCTCGAACTCTAACAGCCACTGCGCGGCCGATTCGCCTCGCGCCGAACCGTTCCCTGTTCCCGTACTCGCGGCGCTGAGTGACAACGCCGTATCGCGCACGGGTGATTCAGACGGGCGCACGCGGAGCGTGTCGCCATCGACTACGCACAGGGCGCCGAGTTGCTTCAACACCCACCGCATTTCGCTATCGTCGGTGGGCACACCCAGGCACTTGAGCACGACCGCGTTCAGTGTCAGCGCTCGAAACCGCGTGCCGGGGCCGGCTGCGGAATATCGCGCGCGAATCCAGTTGGCCGCAGCGCGGACCGCGCGCCGGCGGAGCGGCCCGAACCCGCGCCGTTCGTGCCGGGCTTCGGGGGACCGAACGAACAGTTCGCCGACGTGCATCGCCTCGGGAAGGGGCGTGACGGGCTCGTGCGCGCGGATCACGCCGAGCGCGACGCGAACGGGCCGCTCCCACGCGGGCGTTGCGCCGATGCCGCGGAGCCACTTCGGTAAGAGGACCGTCTCAACCGGCACCGTCGGGCACACGGAGTACGGAATCTGAGCGAGCATCGCGAGGTAGAAGCGTGTGAGTGCGTCGCTCGCCTCCGCGCCGCCGAGTGCGCGGATCGCGCTGGCCGCGCGCTGCATTTGCGGCTCGTCTGCCGTGTAGCCCGCGATCTTCAGTGCGAAGTACGACCGCACGGATGGGCCGACGTCGCCCCACGAATCGGTCGCCTGTTGCTGCTTCAAGAGGTAATTGGCGGCGAGCGGGATGCGTGGGTCGTCGGCACGCCCGAGGAACGCGAGTAGAAGAACCAGTTCGGCGCCGAGGTTCTGATCGTCTTCGAGTTCACCGAGCCAGTGGCCGTCCGGCTCCTGGCACGCGATCAGTGCCGCGCGCCCGCGGGCACCGGTGCCGGCCAGTTCCTCGAACCAGGCCGCGTCGCGCTCGGAGAGAGAATTATCGGTGAGTAAATGCGGGGGTTTCACGGTGCGGAGTCCTTTCCTGCCGTGTCAGTGCGGAAGAGCGAAGAACTGTACCGAACCGCTCACCCCGATCGCAAGGGCAACCCGGGGCGAGCGCGCACGAGCCGGCGAAACGGGTCACGCGGCTTTCTTCGCGTAGTGGTCGAGGCGCGCGTTGCCCGTGAGCGTCGCGAACACGCGGCGGATCTGGTCGAAGCCGTCGCGCAGGAGGAACCCGGAGTTGCGCCCGTAACTCTTCGCGCCGAGGATGAAGTAATTCGACTCGCCGGTTTCAGGGAGGCCGATCGGATCATTCACGCGCAGCCCGTCACTGATGCGCAAATCGGCCCGGTAGCCGACGTTGGCGATCACGCGCTCCACTTCCCACGAGACGGGCTTGCCGTTGCTCCGCCCGGCCACGCGGAAGCCCTGATCCGGTCCGTGGCAGATAACCTCGTCGAGGACGGTTTGCGGGTGGAACTCCAGGTGGCCGTCGCACCGGGTCGCGAGAGAGTTCGCTTTGGTTGCGAGGCGGTCGCGCTCTTTCAGTGGGTCGTTGGGCATGCGCGGGAGCGGTTGTCCGCGCGGGCCGCGCGTGAGCCAGAACACCCAGGTGTCGTTCGCTTCTTCCGCGAGCGTCGCAAGGGCACAAATGGCCGAGGCCGCGGAGTACCCGTCGCCCACGAGGATGATGCTCTTGTTCGCGTAGTGCGCGCGTTTCTCGCCCAAAATGTCTTCCAGCCCCCAGGCAATGTGCGGACGCGCGGCCAGTTCGCCCACGGCGGGGATGTTGCCGTCGCCGAGGCGGTACGGCGTGATGTACGTGCCGGTGCAATCGAGTACCGCGTCGGCGGTTTCGATGCGCTCCTTGCCCGCGCCGTCGCGCACGAGCAACCGGAACGGCAGGCGCTCCGCGACTTCCGACTTCTTCACACCCGCCGCGCGCCCGACTTGCAGCACGGCCGCTTCGAGGTTGAGGGATTCGAGGAGCGTTTCGGATTCCGCGAGCGGGAGCAGGTAGAAATCGAGGAACTCGCGCCCGGTGAGGAGATCGGGTTCTGTGGGTATCGAGCGCGACCCTTTTTCGCGCCGTACTTCGGTGAGGCCGAGAGGCGTCGCGTTCATGCCGAACGGCGTAAACATTCGTGCGTGGCCCCAGCGCCGCACGTGCTCGCCGACCGGTCCGCGATCGAACACCGCGACCGTGAACCCGCACGCCTTCGCGTACAGTGCCGCTTCGATTCCGATCGGTCCCGCGCCGATAATTGCAATGCGAAGGGATTGAGTTTTGAGCATGTTCCCTCTTCCTGTCGAACGGCCGGCGCGAGCCGGCTGGTGAAAATGGCATTGTTGGCCACGTCACCAGCCGGCTCGCGCCGGCCGTTCGACAGGAAAGGTTACACTCCGGCCGGTTCCGCCTGCAACGTGAGTCGCGCGCGGAGCGCGTCGCACGCCGCGTTCAGCCATTCGGCCGGAGGGAGCCCGTAGGGGCGGAACTTCTCCGGGCGCTCCTGCTCGTCTTGCAGGTACAGCGCGCGGTGCCGGCCGAGCTTCGACGCGGTGGGCGCGTCCATGAGCGTGCTGGAATCGGTCGCGCTCATCTGGAACAGCACACGCATCGCGAACTCGCGCACCAGCGGTCGATCGAACGCGCGGTTCAGGTTCACCAGCGAATCGCACCACACGATCGCGTGGACCCCGGCGAGCGGGCCGTCGCGCAGAATCGTGGTGAGACGCTCGGCGGGCGTCGGTTCGCGCTCGCCCCTTCGACCGAAGCTGAAATCGTCGTCCGCTTTGCGGAGTTCGCGGAAGCGGTGGACGCCGAAGATCAGCACGAACCGCGGTGACCGCTCGGCTTCGCCCTTCTGTCGGCGCTCGACCTCACTTGCGAGTTCCGCGAGCGCTGCGGGAAGCCCCATCCGGTTCGGGCAGGTCGCGTTCGGCAATTGCTCCGCGAACTTGCGGAGGTACTCGGCCTCGTCCGCGTCGTCGGGCGTGCCGTCGAGAATGGTGAAGGTGGGAGCGGGGGTAGGTCTTACCAACTGTGCCGCGAGGCTCAGCACCGAGGACACGAACAGCGCGCGGGCCGCGTCTTCGCTCTGCCCGATCATCAACAGGTTCGCGCCGCCGTGTGCGCGGAACATCGCGGCGGTCGGTTCCTTGATCGCGACCGGGTCGCCGAGCCACGCAGTCGGGACTTTGACCGGTGCGGGTTCCGCGAGTTGCTTCGCCAGGACGCGGTTGTTCGCGAGCGCGGCCGAGGTGTTCCCGCTAAACACGAGCGGAGCGGGCCAGCGGTCCCCGGCGCGCTTGTGCAGGTCTTCGAGTACCTGCTCGCGCTTCTCTTCCGCGAGCCACACTACCTGGAAGGGGTCGTTCCCCTCCACGAGCCCGTTCTGGTCGTTGTAGATCGCTTCGCCGGGCCGCGAGAGCAACCGGGCCGCGGTGTTGTCCTTGCTGAGAATGAGCTGCGCGTCCGCGTCCGAACACTGGAGCGCGACGCGGACGGCCATTTGGTCGATGGTGCTGCGGGCGAGCGAGTACGCGCCGCCGAGCGTTTGCGATCCGAGTAGCACGTGCAGCCCGAACGCGCGCCCCTGCCGGACGAGCCGGTCGAGCAAGAGAGAGGCTTCTTGTGCGAGTTTGTCGTCCTCGGTGAAGAAAGCCTGGAACTCGTCGATCACGAGCAGGATGCGGGGCGTTTTTTCGTCCGGCTTCGCGGCGCGGTAACCGGCCAAATCGTTTACGCCCGCGTCGCGGAACTTTTCGCCGCGCTCGCGCAGGATGCCGTCGAGCCGCTGCAGCACGCTCAACCCGAACTCGCGCTCGCTCTGAATCGCGACGACGCGGGCGTGCGGTAAGCGGTAAGTCGCGTACCACTGGAACTCGACGCCCTCCTTGAAGTCGATGAGGTACAGTTCCGCTTCGTCCGGGCTGTACGTAAGCGCGAGGTTCGTAATCAGTGCGTGGAGCAGCGTGGATTTACCGGACCCGGTTTTCCCCGCGACGACGGCGTGTTGTGCGGTACCGCGTCCGAGCGAGAAGAGCTGCTTCCGAGTGGCACCCGCGCGCCCGACGGCTACCTCGAATCCCTTCGCGGCGCTGCCGGTCCACACGTCGCCGGGCTTCGGTGCGATGTACTCGAACGGCACCTCCACGCGGACGGCTTCCTTGCTCGCCTTGCCGATTCGCTGAACGAGCGCGGCCACGGTCGAGGGTTCCGGCGGCTTGTCGAGTGCGGGCGGGAACGGTGCGAGGGCCGGGTCTTTCGGTACGAATCGGCCTTCTTTCCACGCGAGTGTGTAACTGGCTGCTTCCAAATCCGCGAGGTTGAAGTCACGCGGCATCGCGGCCTTCGTGTCCGCGGTCACGAGAACGCAGACGCCGCACGACGGACCGCTGTTCGCGAGGCTCACGAGGCGCTTTGCGGCTTCCGGGGTGAAGTTGTTCGGGAAGTTCGCCACCACCAGCACGCGGTACGGCTCGGCCACTTCGCCCGCCGCCTTGTTGTACTCCTCGATCGACTTGTACTGGTTACGCAGGTACTTCTGGATCACGCTCGCGGTGTGGTCGGTGAGGTCCGTGAGGCGCTGTTCGATGTCGCGCGGTTCGGTCCAGATTTGCGACGTGACCAGCTTCTCGTCGTGGTCCGCGAGGTGCATGAACGCGGCGAAGTTGTCGCCGAGGCTGACGGGGTCGACGATGGTGAACCGCACCTTGCCCGGCGGTAGTCCCGTAAGGAACCGGAGCATCATTGACTGAAGCGCGGATACACCCGCAGCGCGTCCCTCGTCGCGACAGCGCAACAGCACGGAGCACTTGTCGGGGAAGGGGAGGTACGCCGGAATTGCGCCATAAAGGGCCGCGGGCGCGGCGAGGCGCTCGTCGGTGGGGACCGCGTCCGTGATGGCGTTCAGGTCGACGTTGAGTTCGCCGAACCGCACCCCGGCCGGAACCTGGTTCGCAAGCGCGCGTGAGGCGGCGAATTCGTCCCAAGCGGGAAAGGTAGACGCGCCCGCGGTTCGCAGCTCGCCAAACGTGTTTGCGACTTCGTTGGTTGTGCCGTTCCACCGGTCCGCCATCGCGTTCCACGCATCGTCGCGGACGGCGGTCGCGGTGGCCATTTTCTCGCCGAACGACTGTTCTGCGGCACCCAATTCCGCGCCGAGACGGGTCTCGATCTCGGTCTTCTTCGCGAGGTAACTCTCATCGGTCGCTTGGGTCTCGCTGACGCGCTTGCGTCGGATACGTTCGGCGCCGAGCGCGAAATCCGAGTCGATCCGAACCAGTTCCTCCTCGAACTGCTTCTTCTGGGTCGCCAGTAGCGGGACGTAGTACTCGTCCGTTTTCTGGCGCTCGCGGGCGTGTTTTTCGCGGAGGCGCTTGATCTCGGCCACGAACTCGGCGGAGGCATAGTCGGCGAGCAGTTGGCACGAGCGCGCGGACTCCGCGAGGCGCTCGGCGATCACCTTACCCTGCCGAACGGTGGACTGCCGGCCGAGCGACCGGACGAGCAGCCACAACGCCAACCCGAGCGCAACCCCGATGCCAGCGGTGGCGGGAAGGGCGGTGTCCGCGGGGAGGAACGAGAACGTGCTCGCGCCGATGCCGGTCGCGAGCGCGAGGAAGAAGAGCAACCCACCGAAGCGGCCCAGACCCGGTAAGCGACTCGCCCGCAGTTTCGCGATGGTCTCCTCGGCCGAGGCGAGCCACTTGTTCATCCGCTTGATCGGGTCGTCGTCCGTCGGTTCGGGAAGTTCGCCCGCGAACTCGACCTCCGCGCGCGAAACGCGGCCCCGCTTGAACAGCGGTTCGGCCTCGGCCCACAGCGCATCAACCTGTTCGCGCCCGGCCGCGGCCTTGCGCTGGAGCGTGTCGAGTTGCTCCTTCGCGGTCTTTTCGCCCGCTTCGTACAGCGTGTTGTGGCTCCAAATTTGTTCGTCGTACTTGGTCTGGCCGTTCTTTTGCGCCGTGTTGAACCGGTCCGTAGTCAGCTTCCGGCGGTCGTCGCGGTTGCGCTCGTTGGCGACCTGCTCGACCGTGAATTCGCGCGCCATGCGCTCCTGAATCGCGGCGCGCTCGGCGTCGAGTTCGCCGACCCCCTTTTCGAGTGCGGCGGCGTGGCCCTTTCTCGCGCGCAACACCTCGCGCTCGGCCTTTTCGCTCGTGGTCTCGAACGCGGCGGTGAGTTCGGCTTCGGAGGCGGCCCGGGCGCGGGCCGCTTCGGAGAGGCGCGCGAGGGCGGACCGTTGGCGATCGAACAGGTTGTCGGACATGGCGGCACCGTAATCGGGCGAAGAGATCGTGCGCACGATAAACGCGGAAGTGGGAACTCGGGAGACTCACGACCCGAACTCGCACTCCTGGCGGATCTGCGTGAACAGAACGGCGAGCTGGTCGATGGCCCGCAGCGCGTCACTCACGGCGCGGTCGAGCGGTTCGACGACGCGCTCCTCGTGTTCCTGGTGGACGGTGTCGTCCCACGAAGTGAACGTCTCGTTCCACTTCGCGCGGGCGGTCTTTTGCGCATCATAAATCTGGCTGCGTGTGGCACCGAATCGCATTTATTCCCCCTCCCGCGCGCCGCCTTCGGGAGACGGCGCCGAACTCGTTTCACTTGTGCTCGGTTCACCCGCAGTTGCTTCCGCTGGGGTTTCTTCGCTCACGCCTTTCGCGGGAGCGGCGGGGGTGATCGGCGCCGCACTCGCGCTCGGCCCCGGCGCGTAATCCGGGCGCAGCCCGGCGTAACTCTCCAGTGCCCCGATGCGGCGCGTCAATTCGGTCCGGGAATTGGGTAGGTCGGCTTCGAGGATCGACTTGAGTCGGCGCGACGGCCCCGTGAACACCTCGTCGACCATTTTGGGGAGCCGACCGATCCACCGGCGCACGGTTTCGACCTTCTCCTCCGCGTGCTCCTGCCTCGCTTTTGCGAGGCGCAGGGCCTTCTCTTGCACCGTGCAGTCCGGGTCGCGCCCGTCCCAGGTGGGGAACTTGCGCTGGGCCAGTTCCGCCTTCGCGCGCACGACCTCTTCTTCGCAGTCGCGCACGGCCCGCTGCCAGCGCGCGAGCTGCTCGCCGAGCCAGTCGAACGCGCGGTGGATCTCGAGGTCCACGCCGGCCATCGCCTCGCTCAGCCCGTCACCGTAATTGGTGAGGGCCGCGTGCCAGTCGATAACCGCGGCGATGGAGCGGACGTCTGCGGACATGGTCGGCTTCCGTCGAAAGTCGTCGAGTCGTAAAGTCGAAAGGTCCGAAAGCCACGAGGAGGTTTTCGACTGTACGACCTTCGACTTTACGACTTGGGACAAGGCTATCGTTGGGACAGGTACTCTTCGATCCGCTCGGCCTTGCGGAGAAGGAACGGGATGTGCTCACCGGACACTTCCAAGAAGCGCTCCAGGACGAGCATCGTGGCTTCAAATTCTTGCCGGAAGCGGTCGTGTTCTTGGTCGCGCCAACTGTCGCCGAGGGCCATGAGTTGGCCGTGGAGCCCGGCGAGGGCGGACTGCATGTCGGCGTTGAACCGCTTCAAGTTGCTGGCGAACCGTCGCACTTCGGCGGGGTCCACGATGGCCTGCGACATGGCGCGAACTCCTTCGTGCAAATGACGTGTGGGCCGCGAGCGGCTACTCCATAATACCACGGCCGCGCCAAATGTGTTGGCGCGGCCGTGGGGTTTCACGTTTGGCCGGGGCCGGTTACGGCAGCTCGAGCACATACGCGGTGCCGTCGGCGTTGGCGGTCACGACGGACTTGCCGTCCGGGGTGTAAGCGGCCCCGTTGATCGCGACCGGCACCGCCCACGTGCGGAGCTCCGCGATCTTCTTGTCCTTGAACTCGGTCAGCGACCACGCCTTGATTTCGCGGTCGTTACTGATGGTGACGAAGGTCTTGCCGGTCGGCGACACGATCAGCGACCGCACGCCGGTCTTGTGTGCCTTACCGTCCGCGATCACGTCCCGCTTCTCGATGTCGCCGATCTTCACCAGCCCCTCGTCGTCGACCCCGACGAGGTACTTCTTGTCGGCGGTGACGCCGAGGTCCGCGAAGCCGCGCTGGAACAGTGCCCAGTCGCCTTTAATTCGTTCCTTCTTGGCCAGATCGAAGATGCGGACGGTACCGGCGTTGTCGCCGGCCACGGCCCACGCCAGATCCGGCGTGAACGTCGCCGACCGGACGTCCCGGTTCGTATCGGGAACCGATGCGAGCGGCTTGCCCTTCGCGTCGTAGAGTTCGTAAGTGTTGTTCTTCAGTTCGCCGACCGACTGGCGCGAGGCCCACGCGCCGACCTTCGCGCCGTCGGCCGAGGCCACCACCGTGTACACTTCGCCGGTCGGGACCGCTTCGCCCGCGCGGGGCGGGGTGGTGCCCCAGAAGTGGAGCCGGCCGACGGTGCCCGTCGGGACGCGCCCGCCCATGACCACGCCGTCGTTGCCCAGGAACGCGATCGCGAACGGCGTGTCCGCGTTGCCGACGAGCGTGGCCACTTCTTTGCCGGTCGCGACGTCCCAGATCTTGATCGTCTGATCGGTGCCGGCCGTGGCCACGAACTTCCCGTTCGGGCTGACGGCCACCGCGTTCACCGCGAGCACGTGCCCGCCGGCCGCGCTCGCCCCGTCCAGCGGCGGGAGCTCGAAGACGCGGAGCGCGTTGTCCTTTTCCGAGGCGACGGACGCGACGAACCGCCCGTCCGGGCTGAACGCGACCGACGTGACCCAGTCCGTGTGCCCGCGGAGCCCGCGGACCTCGGTCTTGGTTTGCACGTCCCACACGCGCACGACCGCGTCCGCCCCGGCCGCCGCGACGAACCGCCCGTCCGGGCTGAAGCAGACCGTGGACAGCGGCGAGAACCCGGTCGCGCTGTTCGGCACCACCTGGCCCTCGAACTTTACGAGCTGGGCCAGTGTGCCGGTCTCGCCGACGGACCAGACGCGCAGCGCCCCGTCGCCGCCGACGCTGGCGAGCCGGCTCCCGTCCGGGCTGTAGCAGACGCAGGTGGTCCCGGCCATGTGCGCGCCCTGCGCGGACAGTTCCTTCGGCGTGCTCCCGGTGACGTCCAGGATCGCCAGCCCGCCGTCCGCGATGCCGACCGCGACGTGCCGGCCCCCCCTACGAACCGAAACGGCACACGCGGCCTTGCGCGACACCCATTTCCAGACTTCCTTGCCGGCCGCGTCGAATCCCCGGACGGTCGCGTCCGCCGAGCCGGACACCACGAGGTTGCCGTCCTCGCTCGCCGCGACCGCGAGCACCGCCAGGTTGTGGCCGGCCAGTTCCTTCGCGACCTTCTTCCCGCTCACGTCCCACACCTTGACGATCTTGTCGCCGCCGCCCGCGACGAGCAGGTTGCTGTCCGGGAGGAACGCGAGCGCGGTCATCGCGGCGCCCGCGTCGAGCGTCGCTTCGAGTTTGCCGGTCTCCGGGTCGTACACGCGGACCTTCTTGTCCGCCCCGGCCGCGGCCACGCGCTTCCCGTTCGGCGAGACCGCGACCGCCCACAGCGACTCCGCGGACTCCTTCATCGCCCGGTGGTCGTCCACGGTGTTCAGATCCCACACGCGCACGGCGCCGTCATCGGACGCGGACGCGACCTGCTTGCCGTCGCCGCGCACGGCCACTGCGGTGGCCTTCGTCATGTGCCCCTGGAACGACCGGAGCTGTTTCCCGGAGGTCACGTCCCACACGCGCACCGTCTTGTCCTCGCTGCTGGTGACGAGGAACTTGCCGTCGTTCGTTACGGCCAGGCCGGTCACGGGTCCGGAGTGCCCGATGAAGTCGCGGAGCTTGGTCGCGGTGTTGCCGGCGCTCGTACCGTCCGGGCCCGGCCCGGCGGTGAGGCGCACCTTGCCGTCGCGCCCGCCGGAGAACACGCTCGCGCCGTCGCTGCCGAACGCGACGCCCATGACCTCGAGCGTGTCCACCCCCTGCACGCCCATTGCGATCTGGTTGGCCTTGGCCTGCGGCACGTACACCGCGATCTGCGAGTTGCTGTCGCCGACCGCGACCAGTTTCCCGTTCGGGCTGAACGCGACCCGCTCGATGCGGACGTTGCGCGACGGGCTGGTGTAGACCGCCTTACCGGTATCGAAATCGATCACCCGCAGGACGCCGTCCTCCGAACCGATCGCGAGCAGCTTCCCGTCCGGGCTGAACGCGAGCGCCTTGATGGGCTTGTCCGTCTTGCCGAGGTTCACGAGCGTCTTGATGGGTTTGCCCGTGGTCGGCTCCCAGGTGTGGACCTGGTTGCCGCTCGACGACGCGATCACCTTTTCCTTCGGGTGGAACACGACGTCGGTCGTCCCGAGGACGTTGGTGCTGGCGCGCGTGGGATCGTCGGGCTGGTCGACGTGGCCGCGGTAGGTCGCGACCTCGCGCCCGTTGCCCAGGTCCCAGACCTTCACGTTGAAGTCACGGCTCGCGGACGCCAGGAGCAGCCCGTCCGGGCTGTACGCGAGGGCGTTCACGCGGTCCGCTTGGCGCATCCGGGACTCGCCCAGGACACGCGCGACGTGCGGCGGGAGACCGGGCGGCAGGTACGGCAGTTGCCAGCGCGCGTCGCGGAGGTTCCGCAGCGCGGCCTTGAAGTTCTCGCCCTTCGCGGCGTCCTCGGCGCGCTTCGCGAGGTCGTCGGCCTTCCCGAGCGTGTCCGCCGGGAACTTGGCTTTGAGGGCCTGTTCGCGCTCGGCCTGGAACTTTTCGCGGAGCGCCTTGACCTCGTCGGCCGTGGGGCCGGTGGGCTCCGCGGCCACGAGCGGCACCGCGAGCGCGCCGGCGAGGAGCATCAACACGGCGGGTCGAACGACACGAGACATGGCGGCCTCACACTCGGAGCTAGGCGCAGGTGGCTGCGGACCAACGGGGATCAGTATACACAGACGGTTCACCCGGGCGAACGTAACAAGTGGCCCCCTTCTCCCGGGACCGCGAGCGCCCCGCCCGCCTCTTCAATGAGTGCGCACGGTGCCAGTGATTCCGGGAGAAGAGGGGGGGCGCGCCCCTTGCTACTTGTTCACTTTCTCGCCGGCTTCGCTCAGAGCCAGTACGCAGAACGCGGTCCCGGCGTTGGCGATGTAGTGGGCCTTATCGTTGTTCAGCGAGCGCGTGTACCACCGGCCGCTCGCGCGCTGGTTGGCCTTCAGCCACTTCGTCGCGCTCGTGATCGCGGGGTCGTTCGGTTTAGCACCGGCCTGAAGGAGCACGAACGTGACAAAGCCGGTGCCGTAGCCGTCACTGTCCGCGCCCGGGTCGTTCGGGGTCTTGTTTTCGTCGCGCCGCTTGTACTCGCCCAGTGACGGGAGCGACCACCCGCCGTCCTTGCGCTGCTTCGCTCGGAGCGACGCGACCGCTTTCTTCTGCTCTTCGGCCGTGAGCAGGCCGTCGAGTTTTGTCGAAGCCCAGAGCAGCATCGCGGTGTGGTGGAGGTCGGGCGCCGGGGTCTTCTTCAGGTACGCCTTCAGTTTCTCGACACCGGCTTTTGCCGCTTCGGTTTTGACGTAGTCGCCGGGCGCGTAGCCGACTGCGAGCGCGGCGAGTACCGCGCCGTAGTAGTCATCATGTTCGAGGGGCGGCCAGTCGCACTTCAACCACTTCCAGTCGCCGGTCGTGCGCTGGACCGTCCACATGCGATCGAGGGCAGTTTTGGTTGTGGTGTGAAGCGTGCCGGTTTGCTGCGCGTCGTTAAACGCGAGCGCAAATGCTGTTGCCACGATGTACGCCTCGCCCTTCGGCTTCCCGCCGGCGGACCAGCTCGTGACATCGGCTTCGAGGTACTTGCGCACCTCCCTCCAGCCCGCGTCGCCCTTCAGCAGTGGGCGGGCGGTCAGGTAGGGCATATTAGTGTGGCACGTAATGCAGTTGCGGTCGCGGGTCCAGTTCACGCCGACCCCGTCGAGGTACTCGGCGGCCTTCGCGGGGGAGAACTGTTTCGCGAGCGGCTCGTCGGACCGCGTGGGCGCGGGTTGGGGGAAGTCGGCCGCTGTGCCCGGTGCCGCGCACAGTAAGAGAACGAAGTAGGTGTATCGCACGGAGAGCCCCTCGGGTTAAAAGCGAGCGGGGGCGCCGGCCCCCGCTTGAGACGCGGCACGCGGGCGCGGCCAACGGTCGCGCCCGCGGACGTTACCCCGGCGTTACGCGATCTCCTTCAACTCGAAGCCCTTGCGGTACTCGCGGAACAGCATCGCGTTGGCCCGGTCCGCGAGCGCCTTGTCGCGGCCAAGGAACTTCTCCGTTTTCGTGTCAATGGAAAGCGTCGGCCCGAAGCGCCCCACCGCGCCGTCCACATCGACCTTGTTCGCTTTCAAATGGGCCAGCATCGTGGCGAAGAACTCGTTCACGTTCTTGTCGCCGCTCACCTTCGTGTCCTTGCCGATGGCTTGTTCAGCGCCGAGCCGGTAGCTGATGTTCGCGAGGTGGCACAGCGACGCGGAGAGGTGACCTTCGGCGACCTCACAGTTCAGGTCCTCGGCCTTGCGGCTGCGCACCGCCTTCACGAAGTTGTCGAAGTGGTGCTGGTCGTCGCCGATGAACGCCTCCTTGCCCTTGTTGTCCTTACCCCAACCGAAGCGCGTGACTTCCTTGCCGGCCTTGTCGTAAGCGATCCCGCCGGCGTAGTTCGGGCACACCACGTAGCCCTCGGTGCCGACCCAGATGTTCCCGACCTTTGCACCCTTGTAGTCCTTCGTCTCCAGCCCACGCACCTCGAAGATCATTTTCGCGTCGGTGTAGTCGAACACGCACAGTTGCGTGTTGGCGGTTTCGCCGTCGTCGGTGTACGCGAAGCGCCCGCCGGCGCTGAACACGCTGTTCGGCATGGTCGTTTTGCCGAGGCCCCAGCGGGCCTTGTCCATTTCGTGGACGCCCTGGTTGCCGAGGTCGCCGTTGCCGGTGTCCCACATCCAGTGCCAGTTGTAATGGACCGTGCCGTACTTGTCGTTCGGGTTGTTGCGCTTCGGCATCTTGAGCGGGGCGGGGCCGCACCAGAGGTCGTAGTCCATCGTCGCGGGGGGCTTCTGCTCGCCGGTCTTCAGCCCCACGTCCCCGATGCTCTTGCGCGGCTTGTAGCAAAGCCCGATCGCGAGATCGACCGTCCCGAGTTTGCCGCTGCGGACGTAGGCGATCGCGTCGCGCATGCCCGGGTTGCTGCGGCTCTGGGTACCGACCTGGCAGATGCGTTTGTACTTCCGGGCCGCGGCGCTCATGATCGCGCCTTCGTGGACGTTGTGCGTCGCGGGCTTCTCGACGTACACGTCCTTGCCGTTCTGCATGGCCCACACCGCCATGAGCGCGTGCCAGTGGTTCGGCGTCGCGATCGACACCACGTCAATGTCCTTGTTCTCGATAACCTTGCGGATGTCCTTTTCGTACTGCGGGGCCTTGCCCTGCTTGCCCTCAATGGCCCGCATCGCGTTCCCGATAACGGCCTCGTCGCAGTCGCAGACGGTGGTGATTTCGCAGTTGTTCTTGCCGAGGAACCCGGACACGTGGCTCATCCCGCGCCCGTGGACACCCACCACCGCGACCCGCAGTTTGTCGGCCTGTGCCTTCGCTTTGGCCGCGGCGGGCTTGTCTTCGGCGCGGCCCACCGAACCGGCAGCCGCGGCAGCAGCGATGAGGGCGGAACGGTGAACGAACTCGCGTCGGTTGAAGAGACTCATTGGCAGCTTCCCCGGCCCGCGGGCCGGACATGAGGAGGAGAGAGTTCGAGCGCGGACAACGTCCACCCACTTTAATCGGGCGCGCGGGGGCGAAGCAACAACGCGCTTCCAGAAGTGCGTGTGGTGCTTCGGTGGTGGAACGTATCGGTACGGGGACGTGGGTCGCGAACGTGCCGCGGGTGCTCCGATGATTCTATTTTCTCCCACCGCGCAACATGCCCGTGGTCACGGTCTGAAACACAGGCCGTGACCGGTCCGTTCGTGCCACCGGCCGGTGGTGAAAAGGGACCCATCCCCGCCCCATTCACGGACGTCTCACGGGGCGCGCTGCGCGCGACAACATCCCACGTTCGCCACCGCTCTCGACGCTACGAGGCACACGCCGATACCGGCCCGATTCGCCACCGCGCTGGCGATCGTCACACCGCTGTGCCGTCGGGCTCGGCTCCCCGCCGTTGTTGGGCTGTTAGCAGCGGGTGTGATCTTCGGTCCGTACTGCCTCCCGGTGGCCCCGAAGAGCGGACAGGTGGCCCACTTTTTTGCCGAGATCGGCAAACTCCTGCTGGTGGTCTTCGCTGGGTTGGAGATCGATCTTGTTCTGTTTAACCAAACCTGGGCTGGCCCGCCGGGTTCGGAGCGCTCACCTTCGCTCTCCCACTCGGAGCGGGTCTCGTGGGCCGCCTCGCGGGATACCAGTGGGTCGGGCACTGCTGATCGGCTCCTTGTTGACCTCCTAAAGCTTCACAGATCACTGAATGATGACACTCACCCAGAGAACCTACTTCGTTGGGCACCGTGATCGGCGAGGTAGCGAATTACATTTGGTGAAGTGTGTGGGTAATCTGCGCAAAGGTCGAGGGCCGTTTTGCCGTCAGTAGTTGTCTCGTTAATATTATGAATGTAGGGGGCCAAAGTTGCGACAACTTCAGCTGGGGCACCATTGGCGCACGCCTCGTGAAGGTAATTGCGGCCTAATGTTGGAGTGCGATCGTTCGGGTCCATCCCGGCCCCGAGAAGTTGTTCGAGTATTTCCCGCGCGTTCCCGTTCTCAACGTCGTGAATGGCTGCGCTCAGCGCGGCATCAAGTATATCGCGGGGGCTCGGCCAGTCATCTTTATTTGGCAACCCGCGCATGAGCGCGGTGCCAACGTCGTCAGGTCGAGATAGCTTCACTGCCGCAAATAACGTCATCAAAACTCCGTGATTGATTAGGAGCGAGACAATTGGCTCGATTACATACGGCGGCCTCGTGTAAATTGCTAGATCGATAGGGTTGATTTTGCCTGTAGGGGGCCATATGTGTGTGCCATGTGACAGTAATCTGTACTTTCCGCGAACTTATAGCGTTTAAGCAGCCAGATCCAGGCACCGGTGCGCGAGGGCGCGGATTCTCGCGGGGTCGTGGTGCTCGCCCACAACGGCCTGAATTTCCTCGGCCAGCAGCTCCCGTTGCCAGGCCCGGCGCTTGTCCGCGTGGCTCGGGCGCCGGTTCGGATCGTCCCACGGGGAGGCCGCCCGATGGGCCACCAGTTCATCCGCCTTCTGGTTCCAGGCCCACACCTCGGTGAGCGTGAGGGACCACGCACACAGGTGGAAGCATCCCACGTTCGACGCGACCCCGCGTACCTGCTGGTGACCGGCGCCCGCGACCTGTTTGAGATCTCGAAAACAGGTTTCCAACGAGAACCGGTCCGCGATCAGGCCCAGGATGTCGGCCACGGAGGCCGTGGGGTCCGTGCAGAAGAACGCGACCCACCCCTTGGGTTCGTCCACCAGGACGACCCGGATCGTGCCCCCGGCCGGCCGCCACGTGGCCTCGAACGTCTTGTACCGCTTCTCCACGGGCTTCCCATACAGGGTGAACGTGCCCGTGGTCCACCCGCCCTTGTGCCCGGCCCGCTTGGCGAGCGACACCCGCTGCTCCCCGTACACGCGGGGCCGCCCGCGGGCGCTCGGATCGCGGGCCGGGGGCACCGTCCACAGGGCCGCGTCCTTGCGGAGCCGGCTCACCATGGTCACCCGGAGCGCGAGTAGGGCCTTGAGCACCGGGGCCTTGGCGTACGCCCCGTCGGCCACCACCCACACGGCCCGGCCCCACGTCTTCAGCCACCCGTGGGCCCACCGGACCAGGTCCACGGCCATCACCAACTTGGTTGCGAACTCGGGCCGGTCCGGCCCGGGGATGGCCCCGAGATCTTTGCGGCGGATGTACAGGCGGGCCAACAGGGGGAGGGCCACAATCCCCCCGAGGGGGTGTCCCACCAACAACCCGAGGACCACCCACACGTGCCCGTACACGAACGGGCCCCCGGCCGGCCCGGGTGTCGGGTTGTGGTGCGCCCCGGCCCCTCGAACCTTGGGCCCGTACCGCTCCGTCGGGGTGTCGTCGAGGGCCAGCACCACCCGAGGCGCACCGGCCACCATGGGCTTGAGAACCTCGACCAACAACCGCATGGCGATACGCTCGGTGCGGCGCCCCACGGCCGCGGCCGTGGCGTAGCACCGGCGGTACTGGGGCGACAGCCCGGCGGCCCGGATCCAACCCGCGAGGGTGCGGCGCCCGCGGGTCAGGATGATCCCGAGGAACAGGACCGCGAGCCGCCGCCCGGACCGCGGGTCCAGAGCCTTGGCCAGGGTTGAAAACCAGTGGCACCGAGGGGCCGGAGTATGCGAAGATGGCATGGCCGCGTCCGTTCGGGTCGGGAGGTCGTGTGGTAACGCCATCCTCCCGGACGGGCCGGCACTCGTCTACTCCCGACCCCACAACTTACGCCAACCGCCTATAACTTCGCGGAAAGTACAGAGTAATTCCGACAGCGTTTTTTCAATGTGATAGCTTTGGCTGGCGATCAGGTAGTCAAATGGGGTCGCCCCTTCTCGGTTGGTTCGATTGGGATCGGCATTCTGTCGCAGTAATAAGCCAGTGATCCCAGGAAGGTTGTGCCGTGCCGCAATGTGGAGTGGTGTGTTGCCGGTTTCTTGTTCGGCCGCATTGATAAGAGCCGGGCTGTTTACAAGAGCGGCTTGCACTTGAGAAATATAATTATCTTCCGATTGTGCTTCGCCGGCGGAGCGAATGGCAGCGTAAAGTAGTGGCTCTATAGATTGGTTGTTAATTTTATTTATCTAATTTTTTACCAATTTTATTGGCAATTGTTTGGTGAATGATGATTGGGGGCTATGGTCCCGGCCCTCGCGTGGCTGCTCGTGCATTGATATTGCATGATCGCATGCTATGCAATATTGCTCGGAAGTTGTCCATGTGTGTTTTATGGCATTGATGATTTAAATTGGCGAAATTTACTTAGCTATCGTGCGTGTAATCTTCGTCATTATTGAATGTTACAGGGTCTCGTCTCATTCGATCTTGCCACCATTTGTATAGTAGTGATGTTGGCCGATGGGTATTGGTTGCTCCCAAATGTAAAGGATTGGCGGATGCAGATTCTTGATGACGGCTTGTCTTTTAGGATTTTGGCGATTTTCGTCTCGAAGGTAGCATGTAATCCCGAGTTCAGACGGTATCTTTCGGGCCAGATGTTCCCAGAGTCTCGTCCTCCAGCACCGCCAAAGGCAAAACCGAGTACATGGCCAACGGCATCCCGACAGCTACAATCGCTGCAAACGAAAATCTGGCGCCGGTTGTGTGTGGCGCATTGCGCTGACACCGCACAACGACACGGCCCGGCGCAAGTTGCGCCGGGCCGTGTCGTTGTGCGGTGCGGTACAAGACTCGCTATCACGGAGCGGGCTGGAACTCGCCGGCCTGTCGTAAGCCGTTCGGGTCCGCGGTGGCGGTGCGCGGTTGGTCGAGTTCGGCGAGGAAGTCTCGGGCCGGGGCATAGTTCGGGTCGGCCTTCACCGCGAGTTGCAACTGCATCTTGCTCGCGTCCGCTTGGCCCATGTGGTCGAGCAGCCCCGCGAGGTTGTGCCGGGCTTGGGCTTCCGGCATGATCTGGCACAGCATCGCGAACGCCTCGTCCCACTTCCCGGCGCGGGCCAGACAGAACCCGTTCGTTTTCTTGACGTTGCGGTTCTCCGGGTCGATCTTCAGCGTGAAGTCGCACCACGCGCACGCGCCGGTCCAGTCCTTCCAGCGCGCGTGGGTGATCGCGATCTCGTGGGCCACGTTCGCGTCGTTCGGGTAGAGCGTCAGGTACTTCTTGTACGCCTCGATCGCCCGTTCCTTCTCGCCAATTTTGGCGTAGAACCGGGCGATGCCGAGCATCGCGTTCTTGTTCTTCGGTTCCTGCTTCAGCGCCTTCTGGTACCCCTCGCGGGCCAGGTCGAGCAGCCCCTCCTTGCTCCCGGGCACGGTCTTCTCGTCGAACGCCGCGTCGAGGCGCACGTCCGAGATCGCGACCAGCGCGTCTGCGGACGCCGGCTTGTTGGAAACGGCGGGCGTGACTTCGACCGGGACCGTGGGCGCGGCACTGGAGCCGCCCCCGCCCCACATGGATTTGCCGCTAGAGGGGGTCGGGAGCGTGGCCGCTGCGCCGTTGGTGTTCGGCATCTGCCCGAACGGGCTCGGCTGCACGTTGTTCCGGTTGCACCCGACCGCGCCCGCGAGCACGCAGCCGTATGTGAACCATTTCAGACACTTTCGGCCGTCCATGACCTACCTCGGTATTGAGTGTTTCGCGCTCGGAGCGGTACGTTTCACGGGTCCGTGGACGCGCGGGGTGCCGCACAATCAGACACGAACGCCGGGCCGCGGAACACGAAACTCGATTTCACGTGAATTCGGCAATGAAACTGGCCGAGGCCTCCGCCATCAGGTCGCGCGTGAGGTGCACGGGTTGCCGTCTGTATCGGCAAATCGACTGCACCGTTTCCAACAAATCGCGGCAGTCGGACGCGCGCGGCACGCGCCCGCGGGTGTAATATCGCTCGTACAAGAAGTCCACCGCGGCCGCATCGAAGTTCATCCCCAGGCGCTTGCAGTTCGACGCGAAGATGCGGTCGTACACGTCCCGCTGCGGGGCCTGGATGCCCACCTTGTGCCGGATGCGGCGGAGGAAGGCGTCGTCCACCAGGGCCTTCGGGTCCAGGTTCGTGCTGAAGATGATGAGCTGCTCGAACGGCACCTGGAACTTTTTACCGCTCGACACGGTGAGGAAGTCGTGCCGGTCTTCCAGGGGCAGGATCCACCGGTTCAACAGGTCCTTGGGGCTCACGAGTTGGCGCCCGAAGTCGTCGATCAGGAACACGCCCCCGTTGGCCTTGAAGTGGATCGGGGCCTGGTAGAACTTCGCCTCGGCGTTGTACCGGAGGTCGAGCATCTGCAGGTTCAACTCGCCGCCGGTCACGATGACCGGGCGCCGGATGCGCACCCAGCGCTGGTCGACCGCGCCGGTCGAGAGCAGCTTGCGCACGGTCGCGTCGGAGTCGTCGCCGAACTCGGTCGCGGTGTCGTCGATGACGTGCAGCGACGGGTCGAACACCGTGATGATGTTGTTGTCCGCGACGAACGCATAGGGGATGTAGATCGAGCCGCCCGCGGTGTTCATGAAGTCGCCGATGGCGCGGGCCATCGCGGTCTTCCCGTTGCCCGGGGGGCCGTAGATGAACACGCTCCGGCCGCTGATGATCGCCGGCCCGATGTTGTTGAACATCTCCTCTTTGAGCACGAGGTGCCCGAACGGTGCCTTCAGCGCCTCCGGGTAGCACTGGAGCCCGGTCACGGTCTGCCGGTAGCACTGTTCGACGTAGTCCTCGAGCGGCACCGGGGCCGGGCCGACGTAGGCGCACTGGTCCATCGCGGCCTTCGCGCGGTCGCGCCCGAGGTCCGTGAGACTGAACCGGTAGCTCACCTCGCCCACGAGGTCGCCCCCGTCCACCTGAATCAACTTCTCGTCCTTCAAGAACTTGAGCGGCTCGCGGATCACTTTGAACGGCAGGCACAGGTACTGGCCCAGGTCGCGCCCGACCATCACCCCGCGCGTGTAGATCGTGCGGAGCAGCATGTCGCAGATGAACCCGAGCGTCAGCCCGGACTCCTTGAGCGATTCCGGCAACAGCGGGGCCTCGGGCGCCGGGTTGCCGTCCCAGTCCGCCATCGCTTGCCGGCTCAACGACATGTGTCCCTCGTGTTCGGTGTTTGTTCTGCTTTGGGTTCGGCCGCGCCCGCAAGAGAGCGGACGCGCTTCCCGCTCCCTTGCGGGCGCGGTGCGGTACAAGCGACGGGAATGGGCCGGTGCCCAACCTTATGGCCGGTCATTTCTTGCGACCGGGGAGACGGGCGACGCGCGGGGCGCTACTTCCGCCACTTCCCGCGCGTGATGATGAAGAGGCAGACGACCCCGAACACCAGCGCCGCCATGACGACGCCGTTCTGTTGCTGCAGGACGCCGGTCCAGTGGTCGTAGAACTCGGTCCAGTAGCCCGCGATGAGCGGGGCGTCGGACGCCCCCGCGGGGCGGGCGCAGAGTGTCGTGGCGCAGAGCGCGAGGGCGAAGCGGGCGCGTGATCGGATCGTCATTGGTGCGGTTCCCAACTGTGGGTGGGCGCACTTTGAGTGTAGGACACGAAACCGGGGCCGGAGCCCACAAGCGGCTCCCGGCCCCGGAACGGTTTTCGGGCGTGGCGAACGGGTTACCGCGGCGCCACCGTGCCGCTCCCGCCCCCGGTGCCCGCGGGCGAGGTCAGGCTCGTGCCCCGGGTGCCCCCGCCCCCGCCGGTGCCGGTGGCACCGCCGCCGATGCTCCCCGTGATGCCCCCGCGGTAGCCCTGGCCCGACGAGCGGTACGGGTTCGCGGTGAACTCGGCGTTGATGCCGGGGGTGGCCGGGTTGTGGACGTAGATCTCGAAGGAGACCGGCGCGAACGTCGTCACGCTGGCCAGGTACTTCTGGATGGCCGCCGCCCGCTTCCCGTCCAGTTCGCTCCGCAGGTCAACGATCTTGGCCGCGTTAGCGTCGGTCATTGGGAGGTCCGTCGCCGTTTGGAGGTACAGCTTCGGGTCCGGCGCCGGGCGCGTCCGGACGATCGAGTCCAGTTTCTCCGTCCCGGCCGACGTGAGCTTGTCGGAGCCGGTCTCGAAGTAGTAGGTGAAGATGGTGTGGTTCAGCACGTGCCCGTTGTGGACCTGCTGCGCGAAGGGCGCGAGCACGGCTTGCCGCGCCGCGTGGTTGTAGCGCTCCGGGTAGCACGGGTCGTAGACGTTCCGTGCCCGGTCCTCGATCGTCGGGCGCCCACTGGTTCCGGTGCCCACGCACCCGACGGACCCCAACCCGCTCGTCAGAATCGCGGCCGCGGCGGCCGCGCGAATCGTCTTGGTCATCGCACTCTCCTCCTTGAGAACCGAGAGAACCGAACCGGGCGTCCTGCCCGGGATCGGGTTAATTAACCACCCTTACTCAACAGGTTCTTCTGGATCTGGATGGCCGCGGGGCCGACCAGAACCACGAAGATCGCCGGGAAGATGAACAGCACCAGCGGGAAGATCAGTTGCACCGCCGTCTTCGCCGCCTTCTCCTCGGCCAACTGGCGCCGCCGGGTCCGCATCGAATCGGACTGCACCCGGAGCGCCTGGGCGATACTCGAACCGAACCGGTCGGCCTGGATCAGGATCGCCGCCAGGCTGCGCACGTCGTCGACCCCGGTGCGCACGCCGAGGTCGTGGAGCACCTCGCGCCGGGGGCGCCCCATCTGCAACTGGAGGTTCGCGAGCGAGAACTCCTCGCAAATGGTCTTCGCGTGCCCCTTCATCTCGTCGGTCACCTTCCGCAGGGCCGCGTCCAGGCCGAGCCCGGACTCGACGCACACCACCAACAGGTCGAGCGCGTCCGGCAGGGTGAGGAAGATCTCCTTCTGCCGGCTCGTCCGCAGGTGCCAGAGCGCGAGCTGCGGGAAGTAGAACCCGATCCCGGCGAGCCCCACTGTCCATTCAATCGACTTCACGGTGAAGCCGTCTTTGAGCAAGAAAAAGAAAAGTGCGGGAAGTAGGAAGGTGACTAGGCAAACTACGCGGATGCCCTGGTACACGCCCGCCGCGTTCTCGCTCCGGAACCCGGCGTTGGCCAGTTTGATCCGGATCGTGTTCTTCTCCAGCTCGGTCCCGGGCTCCATCACCCCGCCGAGGTTGTTGAACGCGTCCTTGAGCCCCTTGAACCGGCCCTGCGACTCGGCCTGCGACATTTCGATCTCGACCAGCGACTTGGGCCGGCCGATGCGCTCCAGGCGCTCCTCGGCCTGGCTGTTGCGGTTGGAGATCAGCGAGAGCACCCAGAACGTGCCCGCCATAATAGCGACGAACACGAGGACCGGGGCTATGTCGTCGGCGGACAGGAGTGCGAACAGTTCCACAGGGAGTCTCCGGTTGTCAGTTTCTAGTGTTCAGTTTGCAGTGCTCAGTTCTTGGGCCGTCGCGGTCCCGCGGGCGGTCGGCCAGTTCCCGGACTGTTCGGCCGAAAACTGAACACGGAACGCGCTCAGACTTTGATGTCCACGATCTTCTTGATGGCGAAGGAGCCGATCAGCATGAGCACGACGGCCCCGATCGACATGTTGATGCCCATCGGGTCCTTCCAGAGCATCTGCACGTAGTCGGGCTTCATCCACAACATCATGATGAACAGGCCGATCGGCATGGCGATGAGCACGATGCCCGAGAGCCGCCCTTCCGCGGTCAGCGCCTTCACCTGGCCCAGGATCTTGAACCGCTCGCGGATCACGTGCCCGATGCGGTCCAGGATCTCGGCCAGGTCGCCACCGGTCTGGCGCTGGATCGCGACGCTGGTCACGAAGAACCGGAGGTCCAGGTTCGGCACCCGGTCGCACATCCCCTTGAGGGCCTCTTCCAGCGGGATGCCCAGGTTCTGCTCCTCGTACACCCGGCCGAATTCCTTGCAGATCGGGGCCGGCATTTCCTCGGCGACCACGTGCATCCCGGCCGCCAGCGAGTGCCCGGCCCGCAGCGCGCGGGCGACGAGCTCCATCGCGTCGGGCAACTGGCCGGCGAACTTCTTCAGGCGCCCGGAGCGCTTGGTGTACAGCCACACCCAGGGGAGGGTGAAGAACAGGACCGCGCCCAGGGGCAGCACGTACATGTTCACGAGCCAGATGCTCAGGGCCGCGCCCAGGACGCCGAGCCCGAGCGAGATCCCGAACAGGGCACTGGGCTTGATGTTGCAGTCGGCCTGCTCGAAGGTCTTCGTGAGGTTGAAGAACTCCGGCATCAGCTTGTCCATCAGCGTCTTGCGGTCCACCTCCTGGAGCGCCTGCTTGAGCAGCATGTCGGCGGAGGAGTCCTTCCGCGAGTTCCGCCCGACCAGTTGGTCGAGCCGGTCCGCGGCCGCCCCCTCGTCGGTCCGGCGGAGCGCGACGTACATCATGGCGACCATCGCGATCACCAGGCCGCCGATCAGAATCGGGAGCAAAATCGGGTTCATCTGAGTCCACCTGGCGCGGGTTACCCAAGCCGGGCGCAGCCGCCCGGTGCGTGTACGAGTCCCGCCATCCGTGGCCGTGTCGTGCAAACCCGAATCCTGTCGGGCCGTGCGTGTGTGTTCGGGCGAACCGGGCCGGGCGAATCGGTGCGCTCGCCATTAGTCGCGCATCAGGACGCGCTCGGCGAACATGTTCGAGGGCAGCTTCACGCCCTTCGACTCGAGCCGGTTGATGAACGAGGGCCGGACCCCGGTCGCCTCGAACTGGCCGTAGGCGCGGCCGTTCTGGTCGATGCCGAGCTGCTTGTACCGGAACACTTCCTGCATGATGATGATGTCCTGCTCCATGTTCATCACTTCCGTGATGTGGGTGATCTTTCGGGGACCGCCCTGGAGCCGGTTCGCCTGGATGATGATGTCGATGGCGGAGCTGATCTGCTGCCGCATCGCCTTCACCGGGAGCTCGAACCCGCCCATCATGATCATCGTTTCCAACCGCGTGAGGGCCTCGCGCGGGGTGTTCGCGTGGAGCGTGGCCAGCGACCCGCCGTGACCGGTGTTCATGGCCTGGAGCATGTCCAGGGCCTCGGACCCGCGGACCTCGCCGATGATGATCCGTTCGGGCCGCATGCGCAGGGCGTTCCGCACGCAGTCGCGCGTGCTCACGGCCCCCTTGCCCTCGATGTTCGGCGGCCGGGTCTCGAGCCGCACCACGTGGTCCTGTTGCAGTTGCAGTTCGGCCGCGTCCTCGATCGTCACCACCCGCTCGTCGCCCGGGATGAAGCTCGACAGCGTGTTCAGGAGCGTCGTCTTACCGCACCCGGTCCCGCCGCTGATGAGCACGTTGAGCCGGGCCTTGATGCACGCCTCCATGAGCATCGCCATTTCGGGCGTGAACGCCTTGTAGTTCAGCAGGTCCTCGAGCTTCAGCGGGTTGGCCCCGAAGCGCCGGATGCTGAGGCTCGGCCCGTCCAGTGAGATCGGCGGGATCACCGCGTTCACGCGGGACCCGTCCGGCAGGCGCGCGTCCACCATCGGGCTCGTTTCGTCCACGCGGCGCCCGACCTTCGACACGATCCGGTCGATGATCTGCATCAGGTGGTCGTTGTCGCGGAACTTCACTTCCGTCTTCTCGAGCTTCCCGCGGCGCTCGACGTAGCACTTGTGCGGGCCGTTCACCAGGATGTCGCTGACCGTCGGGTCCTTGAGCAGGATCTCGAGCGGGCCGAACCCGAGCGTCTCGTCGAGCACCTCCTCGATCAGCTTCTCGCGCTCGATCCGGTTGAGGAGCGGGTTCTCGGTGTCGCACAGGTGCTCGATCACGCGGCGGATGTCGCGCCGCATCGCCTCGCTGGACAGGTCCTTCACGCGGGTGAAGTCGAGCCGCTCGACCAGCTTCGAGTGGATCTGCCGCTTCAACTCGTCGAAGTTCTTCCCGCCCCCGGGCCCGCCCCCCATGCTCGGGCTGGACAGGCGCGAGATGCTGCTCGCGCCGCTGGCCCCGTTGAGGCTGTTGAGCTTCGAGATCCCTTGCTGAAGTCGGCTCATGGTGCGTCAATCCTTGGTCCCGGACCCGGGTCACGGGGGCGTCGGTTCTCGGGCGCGAATCACGGGTCGCGCGTCCGGGGACGACGGACCGGGCTGCGGGCGAACGGTTACCGCTTTCCGAAGAGGCCCCACCCGCCCTTGCTGCCCTTCGCGTCGGCCGGCGCGCCGACCGGTTTGCCGTAGAGCGCCTGGGTGAGGCCGTAGATGCTCTGCTGCACGCGGCTCTTCGGGGCGTGCTTCACGAGCGGGTGCCCCGCGACCCGGGCGCCGATCACGGCCTTCGTGTCGTTGGGCACCTGCCAGAAGATCGGCTTGCCGATGACTTCCTCGGCCTTCTTCGGGCTGATGCCCTCTTCGACCGAGTCCGCGCCCTGGCGGTTGATGACCACGCGGATCTTGTCCGCGAGGCCCTCGTCGCCGCTCAAGCAGTGGATCAGGCGCACCACGTTCCGCAGGCTGCTCAGCTCCAGTTGCGCGACCAGCATGATGACGTCGGCCATGCGGAGCGCCATCAGGTCCGTCGGGAGCAGGCACTTGCTCAGGTCCAGCACCAGGTGCGTGTAGCTGATCTTCAGCAGGTTGAGGATGCGCTCCACGTGCTGCTCGTGGATCGCGCCGACCTCGGCGATCTCGAGCGGGTGCCGGAGGATCGCGAGCCCGGTCGGTTCGTGCTTCGCCATCGCGCGGCGCAGGAAGTTCATGTCCAGGCGCTCGATGTTCCGGGCCAGGTCCGCGATGCTGATGTTCTCGAACCCGTTCACTTCCAGCGCGATGTCGGCGTCCCCGAGCGTCAGGTCGAGGTCGATGAGGGCGGCCGAGTGGGTCGGGTCGGCGGCCAGGGTCGCGGCCATGTTGACCGCGAGGGTCGTGGTGCCCACGCCGCCGCGGGACCCGAGGACCGCGATCATCGAGGACGAGCCGGTCTGCCGGGCGGACGAGCTGCCGCCCGCCGTGGGCGAGTCGGACCCGCCGCTCTCGCCCAGCGCCCGCCGCAGCGCGGCGAGCATGTCCTCGAGCCCGACCGGGTGCGTCAGGAAGTACTTCGCCCCCTTTTGGAGCGACTGGAGCAGGGCCTGGTGGTCGTGGCTGATGGTCAGGATGGGCAGCTTCGGGTGTTCCACCGAGAGCTGGCCGATCATCTGCAGGGCTTTGTTCTTGTCCGCGTCGAGGGTGACGATCACGAGGTCCGGCGTGGACGCCTGGATCACTTCAAAAAAATACTCGTAGCGGGCGCACTCGGCCTCGAGCCACACGAAATCGACCCCGAGCAACAGCGTGCGGAGCGATTCGCGGGTCGATTCGTTCGGGTCTACGATCGCGACGCGTTGCATGGCCACCACCGAGTCTGTTGTGTCGCGTAGGGGTCGTTCGGGTCGGGCGCCCCGCCGCGGCACCACTCGGTGCCGCGGCAGAACTAAGCTAGCACACCATTTCCCGCCGTGTTATTGCGGGACCGGAAGTCCGCCCACAGGCGGGAGGATCGGGGCCGGTTCCGGGGCGGCCGCCGCGGGGATCGGCGGCAGGGCCGCCGGAACGTCCGAGGTCGGCGGCAGGGTCGCCGGGGCCATCGGTGCGGGAGCGGTTGCGGCCGCCCCGCCCGGGGCCGGAACCATCGAGCCGCCCTGGTGCGAGCCGGACAGCGGGTTAATCAGGGTGCTGGCCGCGTTATTCGGCAGGAACGTCCCGTTCGGGTTGGCACAGGCGCCGCCGACGCACGGGTACTTGCCGAGGGTCGGGTCGGACTTGTACGGGGCGTTGTAGCACTTGCCGTTCCACACCTTGCGCTGGCCGCGGGGCACTTCCAGAACGTTTTCCAAGAATAGTTCATAATCGTCGGGCGTGCGGGTTTCTTGTCCCGGGAGCCGCTTCGGGGTCTGGCACGGGTCCATCGGGTGGACCAACCGCGGGGTCACCAGGATCACGAGTTCGCTCTCGCGGACCGTGTGGTCCACGCGGCTGAAGAACGTGCCCGAGAACGGCAGGTCGCCCAGGAGCGGGATCTTCGTGGACGTGGCGCCCACGCTGTTCTGGATCAGCCCGCCGATGGCGAACGTCTGGCCCGACTCGAGCAGCACCGTGGACCGGACGCTCTGTTCCGTGAAGCCCGGGCTGCTCGCCCCGCCGACCGTGATCCCGAGGGCCTGGCTCACCGCGGTGATGCGCGGGTTGATGTCCAGCCAGATCGACCCGTTCCCGTACACGATCGGCACCACCTCGAGTTCGGTCCCGAACGGCACCAGGGTCACGCCGGGGCCGGTGATGCCCGAGGTGCTGCTGAGGATCGCCTGCTGCCCGCCGGCCCGGAAGAACGCGGGGCGCCCGGTCTGGGTCACGACCCGGGGCTCGGCCAGGAACTTCGCGACCCCTTCGCTCCGCAGGGCGCGGAGGGCACCGAAGAACCGGTTGGGCACGACGGCCGCTTGAAGGTTCGAATCGGTGCTGAACGTCGGGATCGCGCCGGCCCCGGTCTGCACGCCGATGAGCCCGCTCACCAGGCTGCTGAACCCGAAGCTCCCGCGCCCCGGGGCGGCGAAGTCGAACCCGCGGCTCCGGAGCTGGTTGCGGTCCACCGAGGCGACCACGACGTCGATTTCTACCTGCTGGACGCCGCCGACCTGGACCGCGTTGATGACGTTCGCGTTGGCCCCGCCGACCGCGCTGTTCGCGAGCCGGGCCACGGTGTCCGCGTCCTGCGGGCTGGTCACGTACCCGCTCAGCACGATCGAGTTGTTGAGGCCCGGTTGCACGTCCACGCTGGCGGTCGGCACGGTCCGCTTGATGATCGCGCGGAGCAGGGCGTAGTCCGTCTGCACGATCACGTCGTACTTCAGCGGGGGCAGGTCCTTGCGCACGATGGTCAGTTGGCTCACGCCCGCGCTGAGCCCGGTCAGGAGCAGCTTCTTCGGGTCCGCGGGATCGAGGCGCACCCTGAGAACCAAGTCGTTGCTCACGAGGATGTCGGTCGGCGCCACCACCAACTCGGGGGGCGAGAACGTCGCCAGGCCGCCGAGCGGAACGATGATCGCGCCGGTCCGATCGATCGTGACCGGGAGCGGGTTCTTTGTGTCGGGCGGTTGTGGTTGCGCGCGGCCCGTCGTCACGGCGGCCAGTCCGAGCGTCAAAATGCAAGCCCACGGCAGCAGCCGTCGGGTGGAACGGTTACGGTGCATCCTGTCACCTCTCCTCGTAAAACGGGCGGGGTCACCCCGGCCCGGCTGCACGGTCTCACCGGCCGGCCGGTTCGGGGCCGGAACCGGTCGGGTCCATTAGCGCGGCGGCTTTTGAGGTCCGCCGGGGCGTCCGCCGGGCACCATTGGTCGTCATGACCGCGGGCGCCCGGTGGGGTTCGTTCCACGCGCGACCTTCGCCGCCGCGCGCAGAACGGGTTGCTTCGTCAATCGCGGATCTTGTTCTCCGGCTCCGCCTTCTTCTCGTCTTTGTTCTCGTCTTTGTTCGGCTGGTCCCCCTTCGCGGCTTGCTCCGGGGTCAGCTCGGCGATCTTCTTCCACTTGCCCGGCGCCACCTCTTCGTACCGGTGGATCATCGATGCGCCGGCGGTGTGGATCGCGACGTCGAGCGTCTTCTTCTTCACCACCGGTTGCGGCTCCACCGGGACCGGCGGGGTCTTCGGGGCTTCGACGGCCGGCTTCGATGGCTGAAAGAACTCCTGGGGCGCCGACTTCGGGGCCTGGATCCCGACCATGCCGGGTGTGACCCACTGGCCCTTCGAGACCCCCGTCTTCAGGGCCTGTCCGAGGGCCTCGCTCAGATCGCCCAGGGCGTTCCCGGCGAACTCTTTCGGCAGCGCCTTTTCCTCGAACGCGTCGGCGATCAGGTCCTTCGTGATGTCGGTGTTCGGGGCGATGTCGTGCTTGGCCACGAGCACCTTCACCATCGCGACGGCCGGGGCCGGGGCGACGGGCGGGGCCGTCTCGATCGGCTTCTCGGCCACCTTTTCGACGGGCTTCTCGCTCGTCTTGGGGGCCTCGGTCCCGTCCTTTTTCTTCTCGCTCGTGTCACCGCTGACCGCCCCGGAGATGTTGGACTTGTCCTTGTCGTCGGACAGCAGTTTGATGACCTCGTCGATGTTGTACTTCTTGTCCGATTCCGTGTTCTTGTTCTGGTTGCGGAGCAGCAGTTCGATGCTGCACCCGCGGCTCTTGGCGAGCGACAGCAGCAGCGCTTCCTTCTCCTTCACCGCGAACGACACCGTGTTCATGCTCGGGAACGTGCCGTTGCTGTCCTTGGCGTAGGCGGTGTTGGTGTCCACCGCGACCACGAGCATGTTTACCAGCAGCGGGAACGCTTCCAGTTTGTTGCCCAGGCGCAGCGTGGCGTTCACGTTCACCCGGCTGCCCGGCCCGACGAACCCGGCCGCGGCCTGCGCCGCGCTGACCTGAAGGGACTGCATGTCGTACCCCTCGGGCAGGGTGATGATCGCCCCCTTGCTGAGGTCCTGGGTGGTGATCGGCTCGTCGGCCCGCAGCGGGCGCGACAGGCGCTTGTCCGCCAGTTCTTCCGGGTTGATCACCACCGTGAGGGGCAGGCCCTCCTTCGGCCGCTTGACGATCTTCACCGTGTCCTTCAGTTCGTCGCGCGTCAGGATCGTGCCGACCGGCAGGTCCTTGGCCGCGACGACCACGTCGACCTGCTCGATCTGTTTGGCGCTCATCTGGGAGGTGAGGAACGCGGCCACGAGGCCGCACCCCACCGCCACCACCATCAAAACCACGTTCTTTTGTTTCATGGGTGCTACCCCCTCGGAGACAAAAAATGGCCCAACTGCCAGCGGCGGTCAGCCCGTACCTCGTCTCACAAGGGGAAGAGACGACCGGGTTACCGGGCGGCACCGTTTCTAACGGTGCGGCCCCTGCGTCGGCCTCACGCGGCCGCGCCCCGGCTCCGGTCGCCCGGGATCGGGTGCTGACCGGGGCCGTAAAGCCCGCTGTTGGTCGCGACCCGCAGCGCCACTCACATCGTGTTCCGGACCAGGGACCGTTGCGGACTCCGGAGAGTGCGCCGGTCGGCTGAACCTTGCCGGATTTACCAGAACGATGTCGTGTAACGCCTTTTCTCCCCGCCCTCTGAATCGACCGGGCGGGTCGGGTTCCTTCAATGTTTCGGAGTTTCCTGAGCGTGCGGAGAATTCGCAGCTTGCCAGTTCTATAGTTCACCCCAATCGGCCCGGTTGTTGCGAGTTACCGGATTTTTCCGATTGGGTCGAAAGATTCGTGTGTTGGGAACCGATGGTCGCGGTTCCGCTCTCGGTGCCCGCTGGGGCGGTGCCCGAGAGAGCGTCTCGTTCGTGCCGGCCCCGCCCCGACCGGGCAGAAACGGTCTAGCCCACCAGCAGCAGCGTGTAGGCCATGTACAACAGGAACCCGACGCACAGCGGGATGCCGTAGGGCAGTTTGGTCCACCGGCTGCGGCGGTCGTGGGCGCGCTTGCTCGCGGCGCTCACCTGGCCGGTGCCGAACATCTGCAGGTCGCTCATGATCTCGCGGACGATTCCCGCGTTCTGGCTGAACTGGCGGCGGAGCAGGATGATGACGAGGCCGAACGCCCCGCCCGCGAGCGCCCCGAAGCAGAAGGCCCAGAACACGACCCCCATTCCGTGCAGGGCGGCGCCGCCGGCATCGGCCGTGGTCGCCCCGGTCCCGAAGTAGGCCCCGGCCCACGCCCCGAAGCCCATTTGCATCTTCACGTCGCCGGCGCCGACGCCGCCGATCGCGAGCATCGGGAGGAGCAGAATGAAGCCGAACGCGGTGCCGAGGACCGCGAGCGCGAAGCCGCCGGTGCCCGCGTCCGCGTGGACGCCGAAGTCGTGCAGCGCGCCGAGCGCCCAGCCGCTCAGAACCAGGGGAAAGGTGATCCAGTTGGGAACCTTCAGTGCCCAGCCGTCGATGAACGCGGCCAGGATCATGCCGAAGCTGATGACGACCAGCGGCCCGGCGTTCAACCCTTCGGGCCAAATCGCGGCCCAGATGTGGTGCGACGCAATTGCGGCACCGATCCAGAGGAGCGCGAGGACCGGCATCCGGGCCATTTGGAGGACGAACGCGCGGTCGATGCCGAGCGAATCATCGGGTGCGGTGGCGGTTGCGGTGGACTGGGGGATAGCAGGAGCGGCGTTGCTCATCGGGAAATCACCTCGTTCGCGGGTTCGGGTTGCGAGTCGGAATCCGTGGGTCGGTGTCCGGTGGGCGGCGCGGCGGGCGGCGCGACGCGGGCCGGGCCGCGGCGCGGCTCGGCCCGTATCGTGCAAACCATTGGCTACGTATCAGCTCCCGGCGGGCGGCTTGATCGAGGAGCCGACGAAGCTGAAGGTGCTGTTGGCGTTGGAGCCGAGGGTGGTGATGGCGGCGATGCACACCACGACGATGAGGGCCAACATCACCGCGTACTCGACGGCCGTCGGGCCGTCTTCGGCCTTCAGGAACGACACCACGTTCTTGGTCAAACTGCGCATGATCCGATCTCCCGTTGTGAAGAAATTAAAGAGGGTTTCGCGTGGTCCCGAGTTTCCCCGCCCGGGACCCCGCTTTTCGCACGAACCGAACACGGTCACGAGCCCGAGCCGCCGGGCTTGACGCCCTGGAGACTCAAATTGTTGTACATTCCGCTGGTCGTACTGCCGATGTTGCTGACCGCCGCGACAATAACCACGATAATCAGCGCGAGCATGACGGCGTACTCGACTGCGGTCGGGCCGTCTTCCCCTTTCAGGAAGTTCACGACCCTTCGTGTGAACCGGCCGAGCATGGCTTCTCTCCGAATGCTGCACGGGCCAACTGGTCGCCGACCCCGATCACGCGGACGGTGCCACAGGTGCGTCTCGTTTTCCCGGTCCCCTGGGCGCTCGGAACAAGAACCGTCCCCTGCCCCCGAACCGGTTCCACTCGAACCACCGGGCCGTCTCCGAAACCGAGCCGGCGTTGCCAGACGACCCGTTCACAACGGAACAGTAGAACGCGCGCGGAGGGTGTCAAATTACCGAGTTGGCTATTTCTGCGGCATTTGCCGAGAAATCCGACTGTGCGCAAAGGGCTGGAAAAGCGGCTAAAAGTGCGTGATTTCTTCGGCGCGTGTGAGCAGATGGGTCAACCGCGCCGCGGTCGCGGTGGGGCGGGGGACGGGTTCGCGACGCACAACGAGGCGAACGAGCCAGCCGAGCACCGAGCACACGATCCCGGTGCGGGCGAGCAAGTGAACGAACTCGTCGGGCGCGTCGAGTACCGCTGCGGACCGGTACGCACTGAGGCCGGCGCTGAATATTGCGTCCCGGGCACTAGAGGATTCACCGAGAAATCGCGCCAGATCAATAGCCGGGTGGTCGATCGCCATCGCTCCGAAGTCGATGATCCCGGTCACGCGGTCGGCCGTAAAGAGAACGTGTTCGCTCCGCAAGTCGCGCAGGACGGGCCGCGACACGAGTGGTCGAGCGCTCCACGGGCGCAGCGCGGAGATCGCAGGATCTGCGCAACGACGCACGACTTTCACGGCCCGGCGCAAGAGCGAATCGAGTTCTGGTGCGACCGCTGGCAGCACGCGGTTCCAGTCATCGAACCGCGCCCGGTGCTCGGTGAGCACTTCGATTCGGTTCAAGACTCCGCGACACGGCCCGCGGGCCGGCGCGAGGGGCCAACACAGGTGCAACTGTGCGATCGCATCGCACGCGGCACACACTTCCGTTTCTGTGAGCAGAGCACGCGGTTCGCCCGGCACCCAGCGACATGCGTCCCAGAACCGACCGTCTGCAAAGACCGCGGTGGAGCCGTGTGTTCCCGTGAAAACGGCTGGCACGAAGGGCAAATGAGCCGCTCGCGACATCCAGAGGTGAATTTGCCGAACGCGCTCCGCGCTCACGCCGATGGGCCAGCCCTTCAGTGCCACTCGGGGCGTGTTGGTCGAATCATCCCCGCGCCACACCACCGCACCACTAAAGCCCTCGGTCGCCCGGTGCCATGCGAGGTCCGAGGTCACCGAACCGAAATGTTCGGTGACTGTAAGTGGTGGTTGTGTAAGGAATTGATTCACACCAGTGGGTCTTTGTGGTTCAGGGCGTGGGGAGACGCTTCGCGGTCGGTTGGCCCTCGGTCAGTTCCCAGTACGAACTGGGTTCGGTGGCCTCCCACGACTGCGATTCGCCCCACGCCCACCGCACCGTCACGCGCTTCACTTTGCCCCCACCCAGCCCGAAGTGCAAGCGCGGATCATTGGCCGAAAGGTAACTACCACCACCTTTTACGAACCGGGTGAGTTTCCGGCCCTCGAGATCGATGGTCACGGTCGAGCCCACGATATCGCGGTTCCCCTTACCGACGAGTTTGACGCCAATCCACGGGTGCGGTGCGGGCGCCTCGTTGCGGAGGACGACGACCGGCCCGTTGTTCTGCGTCACGACGAGGTCCGGGTGGCCGTCGTTGTCGAGGTCGCCGAGTGCCAGCCCGCGGGCCATGCCCTGGGCCTGGAAGTACGGGCCGCCGCGGGTGCTGATATCGCGGAAGAACCGTCGGCCCTCTTTGTCCGTGTTGTGGAGCAGCACGGGTTGCTGCTTCGGCGAGCTCCCGGCGGGGTTGCGGAGGACGTGCCCGTTCACCACAACCACGTCTTCCCAGCCGTCGTTATCGAGATCCACGAACGCCGTACCGAACCCGACACGGTGGACCCCAATCGCACCGACGCCCAAGAGCCGCGACCGGTGGTCGAACACTTCGGCGCCGAGGTTGTGGTAGAGCGCGTGTAACTCCCCCTGGTAGTTGGTGATCCAGAGCGCCGCGCGCCCGCTCCCGTCGTAATCGACGACGTCCAGGCCCATGCTGCCGTTGAACTGGCCCGAATCATCGACCGCGGTGCCCGACGCGATGCCCTTCTCTTCGAGTGCTCCCCCGCGGTTGAAGAAGAGGAAGTTGCGCGCGGCGTCGTTGGCCACGTACACGTCGGGGCGCCCGTCGGCGTTCAGGTCCGCGAGCACGACGCCCAACCCGTAACCGTCGGACTTGAACCGCTGCTCGACCGCGACGTCGCGGAACCCCTGGCCCCGATCGTTCTTGAACAGCGCGTGGACGAGCGGCTTGAACCGCTGCGGCACGCACACGTCGCGCGGGACGCCGGCCGATGTGCCTTTACAGATCGGGTTATTGGCGAACGACCAGTCGGTGTAGTGGCACACGTAGAGTTCAGGGTACCCGTCGCCGTCGAGGTCGCCCCACCCGGCGCTGGTGCTCCACGAGGTGTCACGGAGGCCGAGTTTCTCGCTCACATCAACGAACCGGCGCCCGCCCTTCTCGCCCGGCTCGTTGTGGAACAACCCGATGCGGCCGTAGCCCGTGACGACGAAATCCGGCCACCCGTCGCGGTCGTAGTCGGCGACCGCGACCCCGTGCGTGTACCACCAGGGGCCGGCGAGCCCGGCCGCGCCGGTTACGTCCTCGAACTTCATGTTCCCGAGGTTTCGGTACAGCTTGCACGGGTGCCCTTTGATATCCGTCTTCGTCGGACCGTCGAAGTACCCGCCGCCGACCACGAAAATGTCGAGCCGCCCGTCCCCATCAAAGTCGAACAGTGCGACGCCCGTGCCGAGCGATTCGAGGATGGTGAACTGGTCCGCTTCCTCGCCGTTGCGACACGCAGCTCGGACCCCGGACGCCTCGGTCACGTCGCGGAACCACGGCGGGCCGGTGTAAGCTTCGTGTGGTTCAATGATTGGGGGAAGTTCGGTCGGCTTGGTTTCCGGTGCGCGCGTCCCGCAGGCGCTGGTAACGAGAATCAGCGCGACCGCACCCACGCCGGCGAGGGCCGAAGTGATGCGCGACGGAGAGGGGAGCGCTCGCATGTTTTTGGGTACCGGTCGGTGGGAGCGGCGGACTCGGTTGAATTACGGTTTCGGCGCCGGTGGCGTGCGCGGGCGGTTCCGTTCGGCCGTGATCTCGTCGAACCGCTTCCGGTGCTGTGCGGCCTCGGCCGGGTGCCCCAGGAGTGCTTCGCACCGGCCCATCGCGCTGTTGGTTTCAGGGATGTTGGGCGCGAGTTTCAGCGCCTTTCGGAGCAGCGGTTCGGCGTCCACGAGTTTACCTTCATCGAGGTTCAACAGCCCGAGTTCGACCAGCGCAGAGAGACTGTTCGGGTCGTCCGCGAGCATCTGGTCCAGGAGCCGGCGCGACTCGGCGAAGTTCCCGAGCGTGCGCTGACCGGTGGCCACGAGGTAGCGCAGCCGGCGGTCATCGGGCTTCCGCGCGCGCAGGATCTCGAGGTGCCGAACGCACTCTTGCGGGGCGACCTGGCTGATCGCGAGCGCCAAATACAACCGGGCGTCGAAGTGGTCCGGGTCCAGTGCGAGCGCTTCGCGGAGCGCGGCGACGCTCTGCGTGTAGTCGCGCGCGTAGGCGTAAATGCGCCCCTTCCATGTCAGCCCCTGCGACTGATCCGCGCGCCCGGGGCGGCGCGCCAACCACACCTCCGTTGCTTTGAGGAGCCGCGTAACGACCGCCGGGTCGTCGCGCTCGATGTCCATCGTGACCGTGTGGTTGGGCGCGAGAAATTTGAGTTTGCCTTCCAAATACGCTTCCATGACGAACGGCGCTTCGGGCGCATCCGCCCGACCGACATACGCCTCGAACAAGCGGTCCGCGCCGGTGGGGTTCCCGGACTGCACCGCCAACAGGCTCGATTCGAGTTCGTAGGCTTCGTTGGCCGGGTTCTTCCGCAGGTAGGCGTCCAGTCGCTCTTTCGCGCGTGCGAACTCGCCCTCGCGCCGGGCCGTGCGTGCGGCCAGGAGCAGGGCTTTGGGGTCGTTGGGGTTCCTGGACAAATACTTCGTCAGGATCTCATCGGCCGCATGGAAGTCGCGCTGGTCGAGTGCGGCTCGGGCGTCGCGGAGCGGGTTCGGGCCGAGCACTTCCCATGCGCCCCACGCTACCCCGACGAGAAACCCCACGAGCGCGAGCCCGAGCACGAATTTGCGGTTCCGCTTCGATCTCGCGGGCAGTTGAGGCGCTTGGGGTGCGTGGGCGGTCTTTTTTGATTGCGGCGGAGCGGTGGTCGGCTTCCGTCGAGGCATAACGCGAGTCTCGGGACGAGGTGGCCATTATTGTAGCAGCGGAGCCCGGGAATGTGTGCTCCCGCGTCGCTCCTTTCGTTAGAATGATCCACTCCTCCCGGCTCCGCTCGCTCCTCCATCCATAAGGGCCGCTACCGTGCTATTCCGTGCCCCCTTCGTTGCGGTCGCGTTGTTGGCCGCGTGCTTCCCGCTTGGTGCCGCCGAACCCGCCGCGTGGTGGGACGCGGACGTGGAACAGGCGCTCAAGAGCGCGAAAGAGAACCGCGCGGAACTGGAGAAGGCGCTCACCGATGTGCCGAAGGACCAGCGCAAGGGAATGGCGTTTCTCGTTGCGAACATGCCGGATGTGGACCTCAAGGTGCTGAAGGCCGAGTTCCTCCTTACCAACGTGGAACTGGCGTACAAGGCGCGCAAGGAAATGCCGTGGGGGAAGGACGTTCCCGAAGAAATCTTCCTGAACGACGTGCTGCCCTACGCGAACGTGGACGAGAAGCGGGATGCGTGGCGCAAAGAGTTCTACGAGCTGTGCGTGCCGATGGTGAAGAACTGCAAGACGCCGACCGAGGCCGTGCAGGTGCTCAACGGCGAGTTGTTCAAGAAGCTGAAACTCGGCTACTCCACGCAGCGCAAGGCGCCGAACCAGAGCCCGAAGGAGTCCATCGAGCAGGGCAAGGCGTCCTGCACGGGGCTCTCGATCGTGTTGAGTGATGCGGCGCGGTCCGTGGGCATCCCGGCGCGGCTCGTCGGTACGCCGCTGTGGTCCGACAAGCGCGGGAACCACACCTGGGTGGAAATTTGGGATAAGGGCTGGCACTTTACCGGGGCGTGTGAACCCGACCCGAGCGGCCTCGACCGCGGGTGGTTCGTCGGGGCCGCAGCGCAGGCCAAGAAGGACGTCCCCGAGCACGCGATCTACGCCGCCAGTTTCAAGAAGAACCCGCAGCACTTCCCGCTCGTGTGGGCGATGAAGAACAAGAACGTGCCCGCGGAGAACGTCACTGATCGCTACGCCAAGCCTGCGCCCAAAGCCGAGGCGTTCCGCCTCGAAGTGAAAGTAATTGACGCCAACAAGAAGCGCGTCGCCGAGAAGGTGACCGTGACCGCGACCGCCGACGCGAAGCAGGCGTTTGATGGCACGTCACGCGGCGAAACGGCCGACACGAACGACTTCCTCACGTTCGAGCTTCCGCCGAACGCGGAGTTTGTCGTGAAAGTTGGCGCTACGACCAAGACCATCAAGACCGGTGCGGCCGGCGAGAAAACGCTGGTCGAGATCCAAAAATAACTGCTTTTCCTGGGGCCGCGGGCGTCCCACCCTCCCACTCTCTGATAATTCACCGCCACAAACAATCACCACACCTCGGACGTGCGGGCGGATGAGCGCGGTCCCAGGATTTAGGAGCTTCGATGCGCACTCTCGCTCCCGTGTTCCTCCTTGTCACGTTCGCGTCGCCCGCGCTCGCCGCGCCGGACGTGACCAAGTCTGCGGCCGCACTCAAAGAGCTTAAAGCGGCACTCGGTGCGAAGCCGGCCGCGCTCGCCGACCTCGCGGACAAAGGGTTCGCGAAAGTGCCGCTCACGAAGGCGGACGCCGCGACCGCGCGCGAACTGTTGTGGAAGGCCCACGTCGCGATCATCAAGACGGAGCGCGCGGCCGAAGTGAAAGATCTGGTCATCAAGGACGGCAAATTGGAGATGCCGTTCTTCACCAAGACGTTCGGCGAGAAGCCCAAGGGCGGCCGGAGTCTGTGGATCTCGCTCCACGGCGGCGGCGGGGCGCCGAAGGAAGTGAACGACCGGCAGTGGGAGAACCAGAAGAAACTCTACACGGTAGAGGAGGGGATCTACCTCGCGCCGCGTGCGCCCACCAACACGTGGAACTTGTGGCACGAGGGGCACATTGACCGCATGTTCGGCCGGCTCATCGAAGACCTCATTGTGCTCGAAGACGTGAACCCGAACCGGGTGTACGTGCTCGGGTACTCGGCGGGCGGGGACGGCGTGTACCAAATGGGGCCGCGCATGGCCGACTACTGGGCGGGCGCGGCGATGATGGCGGGACACCCTAACGGCGTGTCGCTGCTCTCGCTACGGAACGTACCGTTCGCGCTGCAAGTGGGCGGCAACGACACGGCTTACAACCGCCACAAGGTCGGGAAGGAGTACGGCGAGCAACTCGACAAGCTCCAGAAGGACGACCCGAAGGGGTACGAGCACTTCGTGAAGATCCACGAGGGCAAGGGCCACTGGATGAACCTGGAGGACAAGGCCGCGCTGCCTTGGATGGCGAAGTTCACGCGCAACCCGGTCCCCGATCGCGTGGTGTGGAAGCAGACCGGCGCCCCGCACGACCGCTTGTACTGGCTCGCGGTGCCAACAGCCGAAGCGAAGGGCGATTCCCTCGTGATCGCGAAGCGGGCGGGTCAGGTGGTTGAAATCACCGAGGCGGAGAAGGTCTCCAATCTCTTGGTTCGCTTCGACGACCGGATGGCCGATCTCGACAAGCCCGTGGAAGTGAAGCACGCGGGCAAAACGCTTTTCACCGGCACCGCGCCGCGAACCGTGGGCACGCTAGTGAAGACGCTCAGCGGGCGTGGCGACTCGGGGCTGACCTTCGACGCCGAAGTGGAAGTGACCATCGGCGCGGGGAAGTGAATGTCGGAATGTTGTAAGGCGGTTGTTGTCGCGGTATGATTAGACCGCGCCGCGACTTGGTTAGGTTTGGCCGCGCGCAGTTTAGGAAGCGCCGATGCTTACTCACATGACAAAGCGACTCACGGGGGCGGCGCTGATCGTCGGGGTGACCGCATCGGTCGTCTCGGGGTACATTCACTTCCCGCCCATGACACTCCAGAAGATGTGTAAGGACTCGCACTATGTTCGCGCCCTGAAAGTTATCAAGCGCGACAAGGACAAAGGGGTGATCGTTTTTGAAGCGGCCGAGTCCCTGAAGGGCGAGAAATCGCAGATCGCCACGTTCAAGCACGTCATGCGGTCCGACGCGGAAGGCGCGAAGTCGATTCTGAACTGGGCCGAGGACGGGAAGACCGCGGTGATGTTCACGATCGAGAGCAAACCCGGTGGCCCGCCGAAGGCTCTCGGTTACGTTTTCATTGACGATTACTGCTACTCAGTCGATTTCAACAGCGACGGAAAGTACTGGTTACTGATTCGCGGGGAACCTGGAATGTCGGCTTGTTACCACGGTTCGGTCGAGAAACTCCGTGGGCTCATCAGGGACGTTCTTGATGGCAAAGAGGTCAAGGTTCCCGTGAAAGAGCCCGCAACAAAGGAAGATCGGGACAAGCGTAACAATGAGATCAACGACGTACTGAAGAAGAACCGGTAGCGGTGCCAGCGCCCCGCCTCAGTTGCGCTTGGTTCGCAGTGCGGGTCGCGGTAAAATTGCACTTCCGCAAGTGATTCTCTCCCGAACCGGACAGTCTTAATTATGTCGGACGGTTCCGCGAACGCGACCGATCTGCGGGCGTGCCTCGATCGCGTTCGCGCGGGGGATGCGTCCGCGCTAAACGAACTCGTGCTCCTCGCGGGTAAGCGGCTCCAGTTCCTCACGCACCGGATGTTGCGCGACTACCCGCGGGTGCGCCGGTGGACCGAAACCGATGACGTTCTGCAAAATGCTCTCGTGAGGCTGTGCCGGGCGCTCGAACAGGTCCATCCGCCGTCCGTCCGCGATTTTTACGCTCTGGCCACCGCGCAGATTCGGCGCGAACTGATCGACCTCGCGCGCCACTTCGCCGGTCCCGAAAACGGCGCTGCGAACCACGAGAGCTGGCACGCGGAACGCGCGGAACCGGACGCGCCGGACCTGTCACACGAACCCGGCGCGCTCGCCGACTGGCGCGAGTTTCACGAACAGGTTGCCGCGCTTCCGGCCGACGCGCGCGAAGTCTTCGGGCTGCTCTTCTACCAGGGATTGACGCAAGAAGACGCGGCCGGGGTGCTGGACATCAGCCTCCGTACCGTTCAGCGCCGGTGGCAGGCCGCGCTGCTCGGTTTGCACCGCGCGCGAAACGGTGAAGCGCCCGGCACCTGACTTTTCGAGACGCACCCGTGTCCCGTTCCGCCACACTCGATGAACTGCTGCTCCACTGGCAGGAACTCCGGCGGGCCGGGGGAGCGCCCACGGTCGGGGACGTGTGCGCCGAACACCCGGCCCTCGCGGACGATCTCGCGCGCCGGATCGCCGCGTTCGAGTCGATGGAAGCGATGCTCGGGTTGAAGGCACATGCGACGCTCCCCGATCACCACGCCAAGCCCGAAGTCCCGGCGCACCTCGCCGAGAGGCTCCGACCGCACGGGTACGAAATTCTCGAAGTGATCGACCAGGGCGGGATGGGCGTCGTGTACAAGGCGACGCAACTCGGGCTCCAGCGAACCGTTGCGCTGAAAATGATCGCGGGGTTCCGCGTCGGGCCGAAGCAACTGGGCCGGTTCCGCGTCGAGGCCGAAGCGGTCGCGCGGTTGCAGCACCCGCACATCGTGCAGATATACGACGTCGGCGAAGTGGACGGGCACTCGTTCTTCACGATGGAGTTCGTGGAGGGCGGGACCCTCGCGCACCACCTCGCCGCCGGTCCGATATCCCCCGGCACCGCCGCGGAACTGGTTGAAACACTCGCACGAGCCGTTCACCACGCCCACACGCGCGGCATCGTTCACCGTGATCTGAAACCGGCCAACATCCTTTTGAGCGCGGAGTGCGGAGCGCGGAACGCGGAACCGAAGACAAAAGACGAACCGACGATCCGCAGTTCCGCGCTCCGCGCTCCGCACTCCGCGCTTCTCCCGAAGGTTTCGGACTTCGGGCTCGCGAAGCGGCTCGGGACCGATACCGACCACACCGCGACCGGTGAAGTGATCGGCACGCCGACCTACATGGCGCCCGAACAGGCCGAGGGCCGGACCGATGCGATCGGCCCTGCGTGCGACGTATACGCACTCGGGGCCATCCTTTACGAATCGCTCACGGGCCGCCCGCCGTTCAGGGGGCAGAGCCTGCTGGAGACGCTCCGGCAAGTGATCGCGAACGAGCCCGAAGCCCCGCGGCGCATCCGCTCGGCCGTTCCGCGCCACCTCGAAGCAATTTGCCTGAAGTGTTTGGAGAAGAACCCCGCCCGCCGCTATGTGAGCGCGGAGACACTCGCGGACGACCTGCGCCGGTTCACGACCGGCGAACCCGTAGTCGCGCGCCGGCTGTCGCACCCGGGTCGCGTGCTGAAGTGGGTCCGCCGGCGCCCGGTGTGGGCCGGCGCAATGGCCCTCGTGGTCGTTGTGTTGGTTGCTTTCGCGGGGCGCGGGTACGCGGAACGCGAGGGCGATCGCAAAAAGATCGAAGCCGAACAAGAACGGAAGCGCTTGCGAGCGGTCGAGATCGCTCCCCAGGCGCGCGAGATCCTTCAGCGCCACTGTTACGAGTGCCACGGTGCGAACCCCGCAACGGCCGAGCGCAAGTTCCTCGTTCTCGATCGGGGATCGCTGTTCGACCCGGACCGTAAGAACGTCGTTCCCGGGCACCCGGAAGCTTCGCGCCTCTTGCACCGCATCGAAGACAACACGATGCCGCCCGAGAGCGACGCGGAGTGGTTGCCGCGCGTGTCGGAACTCGAACTGTCGATCGTGAGAGACTGGATCGCGGGCGGGGCGCCGGAGTTCCCGCCCGAAGACCCACGGACGCCCACCCCGGCTGTCGTACCTCGATCCGAACTCGCGGTTAGCGTCTATGCGATCTTCGTCAAACAGTGCGCGAACTGCCACCAACTTTCAGAGGCCGGGGGCGGTATCAAGGTGCTCAATCACAACTTGCTCCTCGCGCGCAAGGTCGTGATTCCCGGCCGCCCGGAGGAATCGGAACTGTACCATCTGCTCGTGACTGAGAACGAAACCAAGGTGATGCCGAAGCCTAGTCAACCGCGCCTCACGCCTGCCGAAATCGAGTCGGTGCGCCAGTGGATCGCTGGGGGCGCTCCGCCGTTCCCCCACGCGCCGAAGAAGTGAACGGAAGTGCAAATTTATGTTGCCTATCTGATCGCGTGTTCATATAATGCGGTATCCTCCGCTATACCCGCAAACTGCGTGACGCGATCCCAACATGGGTGGGCATGTTGTGAGGATTGAAGAGTGGCAGGAAAGCGGGTTTTCTGGTGCTGCGAACTCATTCGTAACTGGTTCTTGGGTCGGCTATTGTGGCGATTGGCTAACAATCCTGGCCCCCTGAAAATGTTAGCGAATGTTAGCCCCGGTCCACAGCGGCCCGCAGAGCGAATAAGGATGAAATTATTCGTGCTAATGATTGCGAGTTAGTGAATTTGCCCGCCGGCGGGGAAGTGTCCCACCGGCGGGGCCGAACCGAGATGAAGTCGCCCGCACGGTCAACGGTCGAGCTTCACATTCGGCCTAGCATTCGAGGTCTCGTTACCGGCGTTTGAGGCTCTTGCTCATCCCAGCGGAACCGTGGCGCGGAACACGCCAACCATTCGGGAAGAATCTTGACCCGGGGCCGCGGGTGGCGCGCACCCGTTGACCCGCGCGCGTCGGCCTGCGACACTACCTGTCTGCCCTCCGGCCGCTCCCCGCACGGAACCCGCCATGCCCACTTCACGCCAAATCAGTTGCGTCGCGTTGTGCGTAGCTCTCCTCGCCTCCGCGGGCGGACTGCCCGCGCAACCGCCGACCGCGCCCGATGTTGTCGCGGTGCTAAAAATGCACACGGAGACCGTCGAAGCGGTCGCGGTTAGCGCGGACGGGAAGTTCGTCGCGACGGCGAGCTTCGACAAGACCGTGAAATTGTGGGACGCGACCACCGGGAAGGAGCTGCGAACCTACGGGGGCGAACAGGGCCACAAGGGGCAGGTGCTGTGCGTCGCGTTCTCGGCGAAGGGCGATCAACTCGCGACCGGCGGCGCGGACAACAGCGTCCGCATCTGGGACGTTCCAGTAACAACACCCTTGAAGACCTTCGCCACCACTGGCGCCACGACCGGTGTGGCGGTGGCGAACGACGGCAAGACGTTCGCGCTAGCAGGGGCCGACGGCGTGGCGAAGGTGTTCCCGGCCGGTGAAGAGAAGGGCGCGATCGAACTGAAGGGGCACGTCGGCGCGGTTCTGGGCGTGGGGCACCTCGCTTCGGGTAACGTGTGGGTGACGGCCGGCGCGGACAAACTGATTCGCTTCTTTAATGGCACGGACGGCAAGCTCATCACGAGCTACGGCGCGGGCAGTGCGGACATCACCGGCTTCGCAGTGCGGCCCGATAGTCAGGGGGCGTTCACGACGAGCGCGGACGGCGCGCTGCGGTTCTGGCAAACACCGGCGCCTCCGACACGAACCTTCCCCGCGCTCAAAGACGCCGTGACCGCGTTCTATTCCACCGCCGACGGCAACACGCTGCTCTACGCGACCGCGGACAAGGTCGTGACGATTGGCACGACGAGCAACAACCAGTCGGCCGGCACGTTCGCGGGCGCGAAGGGCACCATCGAGAGCGTCGCGCTGTCGCGGGACGCGGCCACGGTCGTCGCGGGCTGTGCCGACGGGAACGTGATCGCGTGGGACCGACAGGGCAAGCCGAAGGGCGAAGTGCTGGCACACGCGGGCGGCACCACCGCGACTGCGTTCCACCCCGCGCAGCCGATCCTGTTCACCGCGGGCGCGGACGGCGCGCTGAAGGGCTGGAATTTGCCGCTCGACGCGAAGTTGCCGAAGGACAAAGACGGCAAGGAGTCGAGCCGCACGAAGTACGACATTAAAGCGCACGCGGGCAAAGTGACGGCAGCCCTCGTGAACCCCGCGAACGGGCAGGTCATCACTGCGGGTGCGGACAAGTTGATTCGCGTGTGGGATGTGTCCAAGCCCGAGAATCCGGTGCGCGAAATCGGCCCGCTCACCGCTCCCGCAACCGTACTCGCGCTGAGCCGCGATAACCTCACGCTTGCAGCCGGCGCGGGCAAGGACGTGCTGCTCTGGACCCTCGCGGACGGCAAAGAGGTAGGCAAGTTGACGCAACCGACCGATGTGCTGAGCCTGTGCTTCAACGCGGACAAAACGCGCCTGCTCATTGGCCGCAGTGACAATCTGGCCGTGCTGGTTGAAGTCGCCACGGGCACAGCGTATCAGACGTTCCCGCACACCGGGGCAGTGCGTGGCGTGGTCGCACACCCGACCACACCCGCCGTCATCACCGCGAGCGCGGACAAGAGCATTGTCGTTTCGCCCGTGACATGCACGCGCCTCATCACTCTGGGAAAAGGGAAGTCTGTCGGGGTGGTGGTGTCGCCCGGCAGCGAGCGCGTGTTGAGCATCGGGCCGGGTAAAGAGGCGGTGAGCTGGAACACGAACAACGGCACGAAGGAACGCGCGTTCGAGACCGGAGGGGACGCGACCGCGGCCGCGATCTCGAAAGACCTGCAGCGCGTCGCGGTCGGAGGGGCGGACGGCTCCATCAGGGTCTACACGACGAACGACGGGAAGCTCGTGGGCACGATCACCGCTGGCGCTCCGGTCGCGGGGCTCGCGTTCCAGCCGACGAACACGGTGCTGGTCGGGCTGGTGAGGGACAAAGACAACAGCGCGGTCGCGTGGAACGCGGGCTTCACCCCGGGTCAGCCGGCGCCGGCCGAGTTCGGGCGCCAGATTCAGGCGTTCCCGCACCCGGTCGCGGCGAGCGCGGTCGCGTTCAGTGCGGACGGGCAGTTCACCACCACTGCAGCGGACAAACAGGCGCGCCGGTTCCGCCTCGCGGCCGACATTCCCGTGAAGACGTTCCAACACCCGAATTTAGTCGATTGTGTCGCGTTCGACGACACCGGGACCGTGCTCGCTACAGGATGTCACGACGGCGTGTTGCGGACCTACGACCTCACGAAGAACGCCCTTCTGAAGCAGGTCAACGCGCACGTCGCCACCGCCCCGCAGCAGGTGCAGAACCCGATTTACGCGGTGCTGTGGGCGAACGATTACAAGCAGATCTTCACCGCGAGTTACGACAAGAGCATCAAGTTGTGGGACGCGGTGGGCGGGACGCTGGTGCGCGAGTTCAAGGGCGCGCAAGATCCGGCACCGGAACCGAAGAAAGACGACAAGGCCCCGCCGCCGAAGAAGGACACCGGACCGAGCGGGCACCGCGATCAGGTGTTCGCCCTCGCGCTCTCGAAGGACGGCAAACTCCTGGCCTCTTCGTCGAGCGACAAAACGGTGAAGGTGTGGGACGTGGCGACTGCGAAGGTCGTGCGCGACTTCCCGAACCCGGAACTCAAGCCCGTGTTCCCGGGGGAACCGGCGCCGTCGCACCCGGGGTGGGTCCACTCAGTGCGGTTCACCCCGGACGGCAATCAACTGGTCACGGCCGGCCCCGCACCGCGCGGGAAGTCCTATCTCGCCGTGTGGACCGTCGCGGACGGCAAGCGCGTCTCCGGCGCGGAGCGCGACTTCGGCCCGATTCACACGATGGCACTCTTCCCGGACGGCACCAAGATCGTCATCGGGTATTCGGGCGTTCCGCGCAACAAAATCGAGCCCGCTGCGGCTATCCTGAAGTTCCCGGGGAAGTAGGTTCTCACCGGCCGGCAGACACCGGCCGTTTGCCAAACGCGGTGACTCATGTCAATCAAGACGGTGATTTTCGACTTCGGGAACGTGGTCGCATTCTTCGACCACGGGCGCGCGATCGCGCGGCTCGCCGATTACACCGACATGGACCCGGTGGAACTCACGCTCATCCTGTACGGCAGCGCGATCGAGGACGACTACGAGCGCGGCGCCATTAGTACCGCGGAGTACGTCCGCGAGGCCAAGCTCAACGGGCGGCTCACGTGTACCGACGAGCAATTCCTCGCGGCGTTCGTGGACATCTTCTGGCGGAACGACGAGGTGTGTGCCCTCATTCCGCTGCTGAAGCCCAAGTACCGCGTGGTGCTCGCGAGTAACACCACGCAAGCGCACTTCGATGCGTACACGCGGCAATTCGCGGACGCGCTCGCGCGCTTCGACCAGCTCGGTACATCATTCAAGTCCCGTGCGCGGAAACCGGAGCCCGCGTTCTTCGCGGACGTCCACCGGCACGCGGGGGCCGAACCCGGCGAGTGCGTGTTCATCGACGACCTCCCCACGAACATTGAAGCCGCTGAGAAGTTCGGTTGGAAGGGCATTGTTTACCGCGCCGATGGCACGCTGCGCGACAAACTGCGGGCGGCCGGGGTGGAGGTCGGTACAACATAAGGGACATTGCAGATTGCAGAATTGTGATCGCAGATGAATCGGCGCGGGGGCGCGCCGGTATTCGTCCGCGGTCGGAGATTCTGGATCACGCTAGACAATCTCCGCGAGTCAGGGAAAACGATGGACATTCTTCAACAGGCCGACCCCGAGGTGTTTGCGGCGATCGCGGGCGAGCGCGTGCGCCAGCAGGTCGGTCTGGAGATGATCGCGAGCGAGAACTACACGAGCCCCGCGGTGATGGCCGCGCAGGGCTCGTGCCTCACAAATAAATACGCCGAGGGCTACCCGGGTAAGCGGTATTATGGCGGTTGCGAATTCGTCGACGTCGTGGAGAAGCTCGCGATCGACCGCGTGAAGCAACTCTTCGGCGGCGACCACGCGAACGTGCAGCCGCACTCCGGCGCGCAGGCGAACATGGCCGTGTTCCTCGCCGCGCTCCAGCCCGGCGACACCATCATGGGGTTGGACCTCGCTCACGGCGGGCACCTCACGCACGGGATGCGGCTGAACTTCTCCGGCAAGTATTTCAAGGTCGTCAGCTACGGCGTGCGGAAGGACGACCACCGCATCGATTTCGACGACCTCGTGGCGAAGGCACGCGAGCACAAGCCGAAGCTCGTGATTGCCGGCGCGAGCGCGTACCCGCGGACGTTGGAATTCTCGAAGTTCGCCGAGGTCTGCGCCGAAGTGGGCGCGCCGCTCATGGTGGACATGGCGCACATCTCGGGGCTCGTCGCGGCGAAGGAGCACCCGGACCCGGTGCCGCACGCCGCCTTTGTTACGAGCACCACGCACAAGACCCTGCGGGGGCCGCGCGGCGGGTTCATCCTGTGCAAGCAAGAGTGGGCCGACAAGATCAACTCCGCCGTCTTCCCCGGGGTCCAGGGCGGGCCGCTCATGCACGTCATCGCGGCGAAGGCGGTCGCGTTCGCGGAGGCGCTGAAACCCGAGTTCAAGCAGTACGCCCAACAGGTGCTGGCGAACGCGAAGGTGCTAGCCGCGGAACTGCAGGCGGCTGGGTTCCCGGTCGTGTCCGGCGGGACCGACACGCACCTGATGCTGATCGATGTGACCGCGAAGGGCTCGACCGGTAAACTGGCGGAACACGCGCTCGACGCGGCGGGCATTACCGTTAACAAGAACATGATCCCGTTCGACCCGCGCAAGCCCCTCGACCCGTCCGGCATCCGGCTCGGCACCCCCGCGCTGACGACCCGCGGGATGAAGGAACCGGAGATGAAGCAGATCGCGCGCTGGATCACGGACGTGCTCACCGCCTCCGGCGACGCGGCCGTGACCGCCCGGGTGAAGGGCGCCGTGCTAGAATTGAGCAAGCAGTTCCCGGCCCCGAGCGAGTCGGCCGCGGGCGGGCGGTGAGCCGGCCCCGCGAGCGGGCGGGTGCCGCGTGCCCCGTTCGCTCCCGGATGTGGAGCCGGTGCGCCGGTGATGAGTGCTCGCCGCACGATTCGGGGTTCGCTGCTCCGCGGAGGGGTCCGTAGTGGGAATGCTGTTCGTATGCGCCGCCTGCCTCTTCTTCTTAATGCTGGTGCCGGTCACGCTGTTCGCCCTCACGTTCATCTACCGCCTGTCGTGCGTCCTCTGCGGGCTGCCGAAACCGACGGTGATGGTCGCGTCCGGGATCATGTTCGTGGCGTGGCTCTCGCTGGTGATGGCGGTGGGCGTTCTGGACAAGGTCGTGCGCGAGGCGTGTAGCGCGGCCGGGCTCCCGCCCTGGGAGGCGGCCATCATCGTGTTCCTGCTCGCGCTCCCGCTGGACCTGCTCATCTCCGCGGGGATCGAGTCCGGGCTCATGGGCGTGCGGTTCGGCAAGGGCGTCGAGGTGTGGTACACGCAGCGGCTCATTCAACTCTCGATTGTCGTCGCGCTCGGCCTCGTCGCCGGCGTCATCGTCCTGATCCAACAGTTGGCTTAATGGCACGTTACTTTGCGACCTGTGCCCGCGGACTGGAACCGGTCCTCGCGGGCGAATTGAACGACCTGGGCGCGCGGGACGTCGAGCCCGGGCGGGGGGGCGCCACGTTCCACGGCGACGCGGCCATGCTGTACCGCGCGTGCCTCTGGCTCCGCACCGCGGTCCGCGTGCTGCGCCCGATCCACGAGTTCGACGCGCACTCGCCCGACGAACTGTACGACGCGGTGCGCTCGATTAACTGGAACGACTGGATGACGCCCGACCAGACGCTCGCGGTCGATTGCAACGTGCGCGACTCCGCGCTCACGCACTCGCAGTACGCGGCGCGCCGGGTGAAGGACGCGATCTGCGACCAGTTCCGCGACCGCACCGGGCGCCGACCGAGCGTGGACACCGAGCAGCCGATGATCGGGCTGAACCTGCACGTCTCCAAGAACCGCGCGATCCTGAGCCTCGACAGCTCGTGGTCGTCGCTGCACAAGCGCGGGTACCGGCCGATCCAGACCATCGCGCCGTTAAACGAAGCGCTCGCCGCGGGGTTGCTCCTGCGCGCCAACTGGAACAAGTCCACGCCACTCGTGGACCCGATGTGCGGGTCCGGGACGTTCTGCATCGAGGCCTCTTGGATCGCGCTGAACCGCCCGCCCGGGCTCACGCGGAAGTGGTTCGCGTTCCAGGGGTGGCCCGACTTCGACCGGCCGCTGTGGAACGCGATGCGCGACGACGCGCGCCGGGCCGTGCTCAAGGACCTACCTGCACCGATCGCCGGCTCGGACGTGCGGCAGGACGCGATCGACTTCGCACTCCAGAACGCGCGCGCTGCCGGGGTCGGGAGCCAGTTGAACTTCCAGCGGCTCGAACTCCGCGACGCGCGCCCGCCCTCGGACGCGCCCGGCGTGCTGATCTGCAACCCGCCCTACGGCGAGCGCATCGGCGAAGAGGAAGAGTTGATCGACCTGTACGCCCGCATCGGCGCGACCGCGAAGGAGCACTGGCGCGGCTGGCGCCTGCTCCTGTTCACCAGTAACACGATGCTGGCGAAGAAGGTGGGCCTGAAGGTGGTTCACAAGGAACCATTCTTCAACGGCTCGCTAGAGTGCTTCTTGTGGGAGTTCGCGACCGGGCGGTAACGCGGCGGTTTTGTAGTTTTGTAGGGTGGGTCGAGCCGGCTCTGCGGCGAAGGCCCACCACAACCCGAGACAGCTAAGAACGCCGGGCGCTGACGTGCCATCGTGGTCCGTGGTCGCGCCGTTTTTGTAGCCCACCACAACCCGAGACGGTTAGGTTCACAGTGCCATCGGGCGCCCGATGTGCCTTCCATGTCGGTGGTTGTGGTGGGCCTTCGCCGCAGAGCCGGCTCGACCCACCCTACAAAAACGGCGCGGTTTACCCTTCAACTGCCGCGTCACACCACACGCATTGCTACGAAACCCAACAGCGCGAACAGCGCCCCTGCCGTGAGGCACCCGGCGCGCCGGGGCTTTTCTGGAGGGATTTCTAGTACCTCGATCGACCTTGGAGTGTCGTCGAGGTTGTGAACCAACTCCCAACCGGGACCAGCGCTGGGGTCCGGTAAATCTTCGCCGGGCACCAACTCCCACAGCCCCGTGTCGCGCCCGGGCGCATCGGCCTGCGCCAGCGCGTTCACGGGCGCGCGGGGTTGCGGTGCGGTCGCCCATTTCGCGAGGAGCCCCTGAACCACGGTGGCGGACTCGTACCGCATGTGCGGGGACTTCGCCATGAGAGTGTGAACGATCCGGGCGAAGGCCGGAGGCACCTGCTCGAGCGCGGGCGGCCAATCGGACCGGTGCCGGGCGATTTTCTCCCTGGCCGTCGGTGCGGGGAAGGGGGGCGACCCCGTCAGCGCGAACACGATCGCGCACCCGAGGCCGTAGAGGTCGGCCGCGGGGCCGACGGCGCTCGCGTCGCGGGCCTGTTCGGGCGCGAGGTAGTCCATCGTGCCCACGGTGTACCCCCGGCCCCCGACGATGGTCGGGTCGTCCGGTAGCGGTTCACCCGGGACGAGAGCGAGCCCGAGGTCGAGGAGCACGCCGCGTCCGTCGGGCCGGACCATCACGTTACTCGGCTTGACGTCCCGGTGGACGAGTCCGCGCTCGTGGACGTGGGCCAGCCCCGCGGCGACGTCCGCGAACACCCGGGCCGCGTCGCCGACCGCGAGCGGGCCGGTCTCGAGAACGAGCTGCCGCACTGTGCGCCCGGGGACGTACTCGAGCGCGGTGTAGTGGACGTCGTCGAGCGTGCCGGCCGCCAGCGTGTGAACCACGTTCGGGTGGTCGGCGCGTCGGCCCAGCACCATCTCGCGCCGGAACCGCCGGAGCGCCTTGGGCTCGCGCTCGGCCTTGCGGTTCGTGAGCAGTTTCAGGGCGACCAGTTCCGAATCCCCGAGCGCCGCTGACATGCGCCGGTCGCGCGCGAGGTACACCACGGTGCCCATGCCCCCGCGCCCGAGAGGGGCGAGGATGCTGTACGGTCCGAGGACGAGCCCGTACCAGCGCCCGTCGAGGAGCTTTTCGGCTTGGTAGTGCGTGAGAACACCGGTGCCGACGAGGGCGTCCGCGAACGCGCGGGCGGACGCGGGGTTGTGGCGCGCGGTGAGCCGGTCGAAGTCGGGCGGGTCGAGGAGCCGGCTGCGGCGCAGCGTCGCGAGGAACGTGGCGAGCGGCGGGTCGGCCATGCCGGTCATGATAGCGACTCGACCAGCCCGTCGAGCTGCTGGCGCAGGTGGCGCACCGCGTTCTCGTCGAGTTCGGTAGTGGCGCCCATCGCACCGGCCAGTGCCGGGCGCGCGTCGAGCCCGCCGTCCGCGCGTGCGGCCCGCGGGCCGGCGTGGACCTGATCGCACCGCGTCGCCCGGACCAAGTCGGCCACGGTGTCCCCGCGCACCCGGCCCGCGGGCAGGATCTCGATCTGCCACCCGGCGTGCTGCACGAGCGCGGCGAGGTGCGTTGTCCCGGCTTCGGCGGTCGTCGCGCCGCCGCTGGTCAGGACGCGCTCGAATCCGAGTTCGATGAGTTCGTCCAGCGCAACGAGTGGCTCGGGCAGGAAATCGAACGCGCGGTGGAACACGGCCCGGCCCCGCGCCGCTCCGACCAGCGCGCGGCACCCGTCGTGGTACACGCGGCCCTTGTGGGTGAGCGCGCCGAACACGATGCCGTCCGCGCCCTCGCGCATGAACGTTTCCGCGTCCTCGACCATTACGCCGAGCTCCGCCCGCGAGTACGCGAATCCGCCCTCTCGGGGGCGCAGTAGTACGTACAGCGGAACCCCGTCCGCGATCTTGCGCACGGCGCGGAACAGCCCGAGCGACGGCGTGAGCCCGCCCAGCGCGAGCCCGCTGGAGAGTTCCAGCCGGTCCGCGCCGGCGCGCGTCGCGTACACGGCTTCTTCGGGCGACGTTACGGCGATCTCGAGGGTGTAGCGCTGCGGGCGCGCGACGGTGTACCGCCCGTCGCGCCGGGCGAGGGCCGTCAGCAGCGCGCCCATCCGGTGCGCTGCGGCCTCGCCGCTCGCGACCGCGGCGTCCGCGTGGTCGGCGCTGGCACTCGCGAACCCGTCGCCGGCGAGGACCGCCGAGAGGTCGCGCAGCACCACGCAGGGCGGGCGCATCGGGGACACCGGGCGCGCCCAGCGCCACTTGTGAACCCAGACCTGGCCCGGGGCGACCGGCTCGCCGACCCACGCGCGCAGCCGCGGCAGGAGCAGCTCGATGATCCGCGCATCGGGCTCGTCCCAGTGCGCGGTAGCCCATTCGTCCGTGGTCAGCGCGGTGATCGACCCGTTCACCGCGGACACGTTTTTCAGGTGGTTGTCGGTGATCCACTCGAGCGGGCCGTCGCCGAGCCACACGCCGCCGGGCTGCAGGGCGCCCGCGCCCGCGAACACGCCGTAAAGGGCGACGCAGCGCGAATAGGTCACTTTGCGCAGCGCGTCGCGCAGTTCATCGGGTAGCGCGAGCTTGTTCCGCTCGAGCAGTTCGAGCGTTTGGGGGACCGGCGGGGTGAGGATCAGGGCGTTCGCGTGGACGGTGGACCGGTGCTCGTCGCGCAGCGATCGCGTGTGGACGCGCCAACCGGTGTCGGTGCGCTCCAGTTTCTCGGCGAGCGTGTAGTCGCGGAAGTCGAGCCGGTCGCCGTGTACGGTGAGGAGCCGGAACGCGAGTTCGCGCATTCCGTGGGCCGCGGTGAGAGCGGTGATCGGCTCGCCCAGCGCTTCGCCCGCGGCGCCGATGCGCCCGATCGCGCGCCGCGTGAAGAGGTCTTCGCCGGGGAGTTCCGCGGCCAGCGCCGCCGTTTGAAACCCGCGCTCTGCGTCCAGCAGGCCCCGCACGTCCAGTGCGCCCGCTGTGTTTTCCAGTGCGTCCAGCACCCTCTGGAGGTCCAGCGGGTTCCGGTCGAAGAGGCGGGAGTGCCGCGCGTACAGGTTCGGCGGGCCGAGGTCGAAGCGCGCCTTGCGCCCGTCGGGGAGGTCCACATTGCGCGTACACGCGCGCCCGCCCCCGTGCCGCCCCTTATCGATGATCGTGACCTCGGGGGGGGACGGGCGCGACAGGAGCCGGTGCGCGGCGGTCAGCCCCGCGAGCCCGGCGCCGATGATCGCGACGCGCGGGGTCATTGCCCGCCCTTCGCCCAGTCGCGGCTCACCTTCTCGGCCCCCGCGAACGCGCGCATCAGGTTCCCGCCGAGCACCTTGTGGATCTGCTCCTTCGTGTACCCGCGGTCCAGCATGAGTTGCGTGATGAGCGGGTAGCACGACACGTCGCTCATCTGGGCGGGCAGCTTGGGCACGCCGTCGAAGTCCGAGCCGATCCCGGCGCAGTCGATACCCGCGACCTTCACGATGTGGTCGATGTGGTCCACGATGTTGCGCACGTCGCCCGCGGGGTAGTCGTTGTCCTTCGCCCACTCGCGGTACGCCTCGCGGTACTTGGCCTCGTCGTTCGGGAACTGCTTCTTCAGCTCGCGGTCCTTCTCGAACATGAGTTTCATGGCCCGCGCGCCCTCGGGCGTGAGGAACCCGCTGTAGAAGTTCACCATCACCACCCCGCCGTTCTCCTTCACGAGTTTCAGCACGTCGTCGGGCACGTTCCGCGCGTGGTCCGCGACCGCGAACGCCGACGAGTGCGAGAAGATGACCGGTGCCTTGGTCGCCTTCAGCGCGGCCTTCATGGTGGCGGGCGAGACGTGCGAGAGGTCGACGAGCATCCCGAGCCGGTTCATCTCGTGGACCACGTCCACGCCGAAGGGCGTGAGGCCGTTGGCCTTCGGCGCGTCCGAGCACGAATCGGCCCAGTCGAGCGAGTCGGAGTGCGTGAGGGTCATGTACCGCGCGCCGAGCTTGTAGTAGTCGCGGAGCAGGGCGAGCGAGTTGTCGATCGCGTGGCCGCCCTCGATCCCGATGAGGGACGCGATCTTGCCGCTCTTGCGCACGCGGAGGATGTCCTCGGTCCCGTAGGCCATCTCGAACGTGTCCGGGTAGCGCCGGGCGAGCTCGTGAATGACGTCGATCTGCTCGAGCGTCATCTTGACCGCAGTCCCCTTCTTCGCGGTGGACGAGGGCACCCACGCGCTCCAGAACTGCGCGCCCACGTTGCCCTTCTTCAAGCGCGGAATGTCCGTGTGGAACTTCTTTTGCGGCTTGGTGAGATCGATCCCCTTGAAGCCGGGGGCGTCGTTCTGGCGGAGCTCCCAGGGCAGGTCGTTGTGCCCGTCAATGAGGAGCGCTTCGTTGTGGATCGCGAGCGCCTGTTCGGTGACGACCACCGCTTTCGGCGCGGCGGGTGTGTCGCCGGCCGGTGTCCGCAGCAGCCCCACGGCCGCCACGAGGCTGAGCGGAGCGAAGAAGAGTCGGTACATGGAGGGACGCTCGTGTGCGAATCCGGTGAGAGGTACCCATCAAGTTACCGGAGACGGCGCGCCCGGGCAAACCTGATGTGTGAAGGGGCCGACCTCTCACCGGCCGCGGCCGGGCGATCACTCCGGGACCACGATCGGCTTGAGCTCGCGCCGGCGGTAGTCGGTGGCGAACTCGGTCACCTCGAGGTACTGGTTGGGCGCGAGGTCGCGAAACGTCTGGGTGGTGCCGCTGGTCGGCCAGTCGATCTCCAGTACCGCGATCCGGTCGGTCTTGCCCAGACCGAAGTGCTGCTCCAACGGGTTGGCCCCGAAGCTGCTGCCGGTCGACACCCAGCGGTAAACGGTCTTCGCGTTCGGGCCGGCGGTTACCACCTTGATCCTGGCCCCGATCGCCGAGCGGTTCGTCTTCTGGCCGATCAGCTTTACGTTGAGCCAGTTGTTGTCGTTTCCCGGGTTCCGGAACAGCACGTTGTGGTACCGGTCCCCGTTCACCGCGCCGCCCATCTCGATCACGATGTCGATCGCGCCGCACCGGCGCCAGTCCCCGCACGCGACCGCGTGACCCTTTTGGAGGTGCCCGGTGCCCGACGAGCCGGTGATCTCGGCGAACCGCCGGCCCCCCAGGTTGCGGAACATCCGGTTCGGGACCAGCATGGAGAACTGGGGGTTGCCGGTGCCGAGGTAGAAGTCCAGGTACCCGTCGTTGTCGAAGTCGCCGAAGTTACTCCCCATCGTGGCGAGCACCGGGTCCAACCCTGCGTCCTTCGTGACGTCGCGGAACGTCTTTCCGTCCAAGTTCCGGTACAACCGGTTCGTGCCGTCGGTGTTCGGTTCACCCATCATCCCCTGCACGACGGTCGCGACCGTGTTCTTGTAACAGGTGGCGAAGATGTCGGGCCGGCCGTCGTTGTCGAAGTCGAACGCCCAGCACGAGAAGCCCCCCACCGGCCCGGCGATCCCCGCCGCCGTGGTCACGTCGGTGAACGTCCCGTTCCCGTTGTTGTGGAAGAGCCGGGCCGCCCCCGTGAGGTCGTTGAGGAACAGATCCGGGAACCGGTCGCCGTCGAAGTCGGCCCACGCCGCCCCCTTCCAGGTGCCCCCCGGCAGGGCCAACCCCGCCGCGGCCGCGACCTCTTCAAAGGTACCGTTCCCGCGGTTGTGGTAGAGCCGGTTGGCCTGCCGCTCGCCGCAGACGAACAGGTCGAGCCAGCCGTCGTTGTCGTAATCGACCCACTGGGCGGTGATCGCGTTGACCGGGGCGAGCAGTCCCGCCTCCGCGGTCACGTCGGTGAACGTACCGTTGCCGTTGTTGCGCAGCAGCGTCGGCCGCATCGGGGGCAAGACCCACGCGCCACGGGGGATGAAAATGTCGAGGTGGCCGTCGTTGTTGTAATCGGCCTGGACGCAATAAAGGCCGCCGAGTTGACCGGTCAACCCCGCGCGCTCCGTCCGGTCCTCGAACGTGCCGTTACCCCTATTCCGGTAGAACACCATCGGCACGGTCGGGTCCATGCTGGTGAACACAATGTCCAGAAGGCCGTCGTTGTCGAAGTCGTCCAGGATCGTTCCGCCGGCCTGGTTGAGTCGGTTGATCCCGACCCGGTCGCCGATGTCGCGGAACTTCCCGATCCCGTGTTCGGCGGACTCGTAGCGGTCGAGCGCGATCCGGAATTGAGGGGCGACGCCGGCCGGGTACTCGCCCAGGGTCATGTGGGCGATGTTGAGCAGCCAGCGGATCTCCAGGTCGTCGGGGAACCGGTTGAGGTACTCGGTGAAGTGCTTGATCGCCAACCGCGAACCGACCGGTTTGGTGTGGACCGCGCCCGGGGCGAGTGGGAGGATGCACGAGCTCTCTCCCCGACAGAGGACACAGTTGTCGGTCTCGCCGCGCCGCAGCGCGGTGACTCCCTGAAAGGCGACGACGGTGTACAGCCACTCCGCGGCCAGTTCCGGGTTACTCTCGGTCAGCGCCCGGCACTCCTCCAGCATCCCATACGCCTTGTCCGGCTCCCCCTCGTAGTTCAGAAGACTCGCTTTCAGCGACAGGATCTGGATGCGGTTCTCCGCCGAACTGGTGCCGAACATCTCGTCCAACTGCGCACTCAGGCGGCGCCCGACCCCGCGCCAGGAGGTCGCGATCTGCTCCAGGGAAGCATCGGCCGCCCAGCGCGGCATCTGGTTGGTCACGGTACTGAACCCGGAGGTGTCGACCCACCGGCGGGGTTTGTAACTCACTTCGACCGGAGCACTCGGCGCGGGTGGGGCGGTGACGCGCTCGGGGGCGTCTGATCGGGGGTGCCACGCGACCACCGCCGCGACGCCCAGCGGTGTCAGAAGCATGAGAGCGCCGACATAACGGTGGGCGCCGGGCGCGCGTTGAGTTGTCATTGAGAGGCACCTTTTGCGGATATTCGGGGGAAGGGATCGGGCGCGGCGTGGGCGGAATTTCACGCCGGCGCGAGCCCCGCAAGGTTGTCGAAGGGAAATCGAGAGCGCCTCTGAGTCCTCCCGGATCGGTACCCGTGAGGATTCGAGGACGAGTCAGGGCAGATACGAACTCAGACCACGAGGGGGGTGAAAGATCGAAGTGGCCAGACGGCCCGGGCGCGGGGAGATGAGATCGCGAAGGAGCGACGATGATCGGTCAGCCGGCTCATCGGAGTCGAGGGCCGGCGCCACTTCCTTGCCGTGTGGTCCAGCCGAGTCCGGGGCAAACGGCGGGTGTTGGCGGTCCGGAGCGCGCGAGCAGTCGGAACCCGAGCACGGCGCAGTCGGTAACATGGGGAGCCCTGCCGCGTCGAGCAGGGAGACGGTTGCGGGGGCTCCCGGGGTTATCAAATCGTTGCTGTAGAGGGTGACGATGTGATTTCCGCACCCGGCCATTGCCGGATCGGGTGTCGCGCACGCGACCCCTGCTGCGATGAGCAGGACGACACGCCAGTCTCGGAATGGTGGGGTGCGGGGAAAGGCCATTTGAAACACAGACTAACGAGCGAAGCGATATGACGCAATTCAGAAATTTCGCTGCTCACTTCTTATTGACACTCGCGAGACTTTATTGCCGAAGTGCTTCTGGTTGGTACAACGTCGCGGTCTCGGGGCGGGGCCGATTATGACCTATCTTGTTGTTTGCTCCGTCGCGCTGTTCGCGTCCGGGTTGACGTTTTTCTCCGGGTTCGGGTTGGGCACACTGCTCCTGCCCGCGTTCGCGCTGTTCTTCCCCATTGAGCACGCGGTGGCGCTGACCGCGGTGGTCCACTTCCTCAACGGGCTGTTCAAACTCGCGCTGGTCGGGCGGCACGCGGACCGGCGCGCTGTGCTCCGGTTCGGGGTGCCCGCCATCGTCGCGTCGCTCGCGGGAGCATGGCTGCTCCTTCAACTCACTGACCTCCAACCGCTCGTGCGGTACGCGCTGTTCGGCCACGACGTGCGGGTGACGCCGGTGAAGCTCGCAGTGGGCGTGCTGCTCGCCGCGTTCGCGCTCATCGAACTGCTACCGGTCACGCGCGACGTCACCTTCAGCGCCCGGTACCTGCCGATCGGTGGGGCGTTGAGTGGCTTCTTTGGCGGCCTTTCGGGGATGCAGGGCGCGCTCCGCTCGGCCTTCTTGTTGAAGGCGGGGCTGTCGAAAGAGGCGTTCGTCGCCACCGGTGCCGTGGTCGCGTGCCTCATCGATTTCTCGCGCCTCGGGGTGTACGTTCCGGCGCTCCTCGCGACCGGGGCCAATCTGGATTACTTGCTACTCGGCGCTGCTGTGGTGTCCGCGTTCGTCGGGGCGTACTTCGGCAATCGTTATTTGCAGAAGATCACCATGCGCGGGGTTCAGGCGATCGTCGCGCTACTGCTCTTGGTGGTCGCGCTGGGATTGGTAAGCGGAGTGTTGTAGAGTGGGACGGGCGGACCGGTGTTCCAACGGGTTTCATTCGGCGGGCGGGAATCGTGCAATGTCGGACCCGGACGAGCCACTGAGTTTCGAGGCGCACCGGCGGAGGCGGGACGAGAACCCGAGCCTCGTGCCGTGCGCGCGGTGCGGCACGACGATCCTCGCGACCGCGACCCGGTGCCCGGAATGTGGCGTTCACTTTCAGGGCGCAGCGCAGGAGTTCACGCACGATTCCGAGCGCGATGCACCGACGCGACGCGCTCCAGTGTGGGTGCTTGTGCTCGCGGTGCTGGTGCTACTCGCGATGCTTATTGGTGTTTTGGGGCTCGGGTGATCGGTGACCAACGCAACACGGCCGGGGGCGCTCCCCGGCCGTGTTTGCTTTTCGGTTACTGGCGCTCCCGGCGCGCCGGCGTCACTGGTTGAACAGGAAACCCTTCGAGTTCAACAGCGCCCAGATAATGTTCGCGTAAGCGAGCTTCTTATTCTGCCCGGCGCGCGCGATGTGATCCAGTGCGATGGTGAGCTTCTCTTTGCCTGGCTTCGCGCCGGTCGCGAGCAAGAACAGTTCTTCGATCTTCTCGGCGTCGGGCCGGGGGTCTTTGGCCAAGCGGTCCGCGCGCCCGCCGGCGCGCCCGATCTTGTCCTCCACCTCCTGGCTGTTTAGCAGGTGCAGGGTCATCGCGAGGCTGGCCTCGTTCACGCGCTCGCACTCGCACGCGCTGATGCGCTGGGGGCGCCCGGTCACGTCCAGGAAGTACGACTGGAACGACTCGTCCGGGAGCATGATCGCGCGGTTCGGGGCGAACTTGTCCGCGGGCAGGCCCGGGAACGCGGTCGGGCTCTCGGTCAGCTTCGCCACCGCGTCGAACAGCACCTCGGCTTGCATGCGCTTCGGGTAGTACCGCGCGAACGACTGCTTGTCGCCGCGGTTGTACTCGTTGGGCTCGGCCGCGAGTTGGTACGTCCGGCTCTTGCAGATCGTCCGCACCAGGGCCTTGAGCGAGAACTTGTTGTCGACCAGGTTCTGCGCGAGCGCATCAAGCAGTTCGGGATTCGAGGGCGGGTTGGTCACGCGCATGTCGTCGAGCGGGTCGACGATGCCGCGCCCGAAGAAGTGCGCCCAGTAACGGTTCGCCACCGTCTTCGCGAAGAACGGGTTCTTCGGGGAGGTCATCCAGTCGGCGAACTTCTGCCGGGGGTCTTCGTCCGCGGACGCGGTCATCGGGTCGCCGTCGAGGGTCTTCAGCGGCGCGGTCTGCCCGGTGCGCTTGTTCTGCACGTTCCCGGCGGTCCGCACGAAGAGCACCTGCTTCTGGTTCTGCTGGTTCTGGTTCGACACGCCCGGGGTCTGGACCGTCTTGAACCCGACGCGCCCGAAGAACGCGGCGACGCCCCAGTAATCGTCCTGCGACCACTTCTCGTAGGGGTGGTGGTGGCACTGGGCGCACGCCATGCGCTGGCCCATGAACACTTGGCTCACGTCGTCCACGAAGCTCTCGGGCGTGCGCACTTCCTTGTACCACACGGTGGCCGGGGACTTGCTCTCGTCGCCGATCGCGCAGAGGATGTCGCGCACGAAATCGTCGTAGGGCTTGTCGGCCGCGACCGCTTCGCGAATCCACGTGTGGAACGCGAACGTGCCGAACGCGCGGTTCGGCTGGCCGCGCCGCTTCACGCGGAGGATGTCGGCCCACTTGTTCGCGAAGAAGTAAGCGTACTCCGGCGAGTCGAGGAGCTTGTCCACGAGCGCGTCGCGCTTGTTCGGGCTCTTGTTCGCCAGGAACTCGGTCACGTCCTTCGGGTCGGGCAGGGTGCCGGTGATGTCCAAATACGCGCGCCGGACGAACACCTCGCCGCTGCACAGGTCGGAGGGGGCGATGTTCAGTTCGCGCCACTTCTTGGCGGTGAACTGGTCCACAACGGTCTGCTCCTTGAACCCGAACTGGGCCGCGGCACCGGCCCGCGGGACCGTTGCGCGGAACACGGTGACGTTCCCGTTGAACCGGGCCATGACCGCGGCCTGACCGGTAATGTTGAGTGCGTTCACCAAACCCGTTTCGGTGACCGTGGCGATGTCGGTGTCGTTGCTCTCGTACTGTGCCCGGCGCGTCACGTCCTCCACGGTGCCGTCGGAGTAGTGCGCGAACACCGCGAGCTGCTGGCGGTTCTGGCGATCGACGACGCGGGCCTCGGGGTACACGCTGATCTTCGTCACGGTCGGGTCGGACGGGCTCCCGAACGGCAGCCCGGACGCGATCCACCGGCGCACGATCTTGTACTCTTCGCCGTCCGGGTCCATCTTCTTGCCGCCGCCGTGCGGGACGGCCCCGCTCGCCTTCGTGAGCACCAAGCTCTGGTCCGGGGCGGCCGGGAACACGCGGCGCCCGCGCCCCTCTTTCAGGAGGTTCTCGTAATCGAAGGCCGGGTCGAACCCGAGGAGCGAGAGCCGGAACCCGTTCTGCCCGGCGATCTTCCCGTGGCACCCGCCCGCGCTGCAACTCAGTTTGGTGAAGATCGGGACGACGTGGTTCGTGAAGTTGATCGGTAACGGCGCCTCCATCTTCTCGGCGACGAGCGGCACCTTGACGGTCTTGCCCTCAACGGTCGCGGTGATTTCCGTGGTGCCGTTGGCGAGCGGGAACACGCGCCCGGTCTTCTCGACCCGCGCCACCTTCGCGTCGGCCACGGTGTAGGTCGCGGCCGCGGTGAGATCGACCGCGCGCCCGTCGGCCCGGGTACCGGTGACGACGAGTTGGGGCGCATCATCCGCCCCCTTCAGTTTGAAGGCCGGGGGGTAGGCGGTGATCGCGGTCACGGGCGATTCGGCCGTGCGCCCGACGGAAACGAAGACGACGAGGGCGAGAAGTGCGAGGACCAAGCGGGTCATGGAGGAACCCTTTGTGGCGGGTAAACGCACCGTCACGGGCCGAGGTGTGGCGCGCCGGTGCGTTGGTGGGTACGGACTCCGGCGGTTCGGGCCGGTTGCGGTTACGGAATCTTCGTGAGCGTCGTTACGCCCTGTTCGTCGGTGAGGGCCATCTGGTCGCCGGTGATCTTGACCTTTACCCGGGCGCGGTCCTTCTGACCGAATAACCCACCCCCGGCTTGCATGTCCTTGGGCATGTCGCTGATCTCGACGCCGTCGCCGGACGAGAGTTTGTATTTGGCGTCCCACGTGATCTTCTGATTGGGCGCACTCGCCTTCAGGAGCTGGAGGAGTTCCGGCTTGTCGGTACCCAATCCGAACGCGAGACCGCCGTCGGCTTTGAACTCCAGGTAAATGTACATGCCGGCTTCGGACATTTTGGTCATGTCGGCTTTGGTACTGGCGGTCGTCTTCTCGGGGAAGCCGGTGATTTTCCATTTCCCTTCGATTTTGCCTTTGTTGTTCGAGCCGCACCCGGTCGCGAGCAGAACGAAGCCGGCGAGGAGCACGAGGGCGAGTTTGCGCGAGGCGAGAACCATGTGGGCGTACCTTTCTTGCAACATCTCTTGCAATATTACAGTTCGACCCCTCGCTGAGTGCGAACGGGCCGGTGCGGTACATCATTTGTACCGCACCGGCCGCGTGTCAACCAGCACGGATGGCTCAGCCCATCAGTTCTTTCACGGGGTCACGCGCGTCAAGGACGTACATCGGGCGCCCGGCGCCGTTCGGGAACGTGATACTCGGGTCAATCCCGATCGCGCGGTAAACGGTGCTCAACACGTGGGGAACAGTAAGAGGAAGGTCTTTGGGGCGCTCGCCCTTCGCGGTGCTGGCCCCCACCACCTGGCCCATCTTCAGCCCGCCCCCCGCGACCAGTGCGCTCATGACCGGTGCCCAGTGGTCGCGCCCCGCGTTCGAGTTGACCTTCGGGGTGCGGCCGAACTCGCCCCACATCACGGTCACCACGTCGTCCTGCATCCCGCGGTCGTGGAGGTCCTGGATCAGGTTCGCGATCCCGCGGTCCACGAGCGGCAGTTGGCGCTTCAGCGCCTGGAAGTTCTGGCCGTGCGTGTCCCAGCTCCCGATCGAGAGCGTCACGCACCCGATGCCCGCTTCGATGAGCCGGCGCGCGGTGAGGAACTGCTCGATGCCCTTGTACCGCTCGGCGACCTTCGGGGCCTCTTTGCGGAGGTCCAGTGCGTCGCGGACCACGCCCGCGGTCACCATCTCCATCGCCTTCTCGGTGTAGGCGTCCATCCCGGCCATCGTGCCGGACCCATCAATCTCGCGCCGGGTGTCGTCGAACTTGTCGAGCAGGTTCTTGCGGTCCTCGAGTCGGCCGGCGGTGACGCCATTGGCGAGCTTGAGGTTCGCGTTACCCTGACCGCCCGGGGTGAACGGTCGGTGCGCGATGCCGAGGTAGCCCGGTTCGCTCCCGCGGCTCATCCCGCGGAGGCTGACGAACGGCGGGACCGCGCCGGCGCTGCCGCTGCGGAGTTTGGAGACGACCGAGCCGAAGGACGGGTGGTTGGCGGTGCTGTTCACGCGGTCCGGGTACCCGGTCATCACGAGTGAGTCGCTGTGCTCGTCCACCGACACGACGGAGCGCACGCAGGCGAGCTTGTCCCACATCTGCGCTTGCAGCGGGAAGTGCTCGCAGATCTCGACGCCGGTGACGTTGGTCCGGATCGGGTTGAACTCGCCGCGGAACTCGGCCGGCGCGTCGGGCTTGAGGTCGTACATGTCCATGTGCGACGGGCCGCCCGGCAGGTAGATCATGATCGCGGACTTCTGCCCCTTGCTCCCCTGCTTCTTCGTGGCCGTGTTCGCGGCGCTGGCGGTTTTGAGGCGCAGCATGTCGGCCAGCGTGAGGCCCGCCCCGAACGCGCCGATCTGGAGGAAGTCGCGCCGGGTCGCGCCGTCGCAAAATTTGTGGGCAGAGCCGAGGAAACGCAACATGAAAGAATCCTCGCGAACACGTAGAAGGGAAGTGCGAGACGCGACTCCGGGTGATTCGTGTGCGGGTTTTGGGTTGTGCCGGATCGCGGGTGCAGAGGAGGGAGAGTGCGCACACCGCACGCTTACTCGATGTTCACATTTAAAAGGGCCGGAGTCAACGGAATTATCGAGGTGAAAAGGCCGTGGTAGTGGCCAGTGAACGTTGCACAGAACGCACAGGGCTTCCGCCCTGTGCTAAACACGCCGGCCGCTCCGCGGCGGAAGATGGTTCCTGTCTTCGCCTCGGAGTGACGGTCCTTCACCGAAAAGATGCACCGGGCGGATGCCCTGTGCGCTCTTTCTCATGTCACTTCTCTTCCAACTCCGATTGCAGCTTGAGCCACGTCTGTTCGGCCGTGTCGAGTTCGGTCGCGATGTCCGCGAGCTCGTCGCACAGGCGCTGGAGCTCGTCCGCCTCGGCCGGTTCGTTGAGCTGCGTTTCCAGGGCGCGCCGCTTCTCGTCGAGGGTCGCGATGGTGCCCTCCAGTGCTTTCATCTCTTTGCGGACCTGCGTCTCGTCGCGCGTGACCCGTGGGGCCACCTTGGGGGCCTTCGTGACCTCGTCCGGGAGCTTCACCTTGCCGGCCGCCAACTCGCGCTCGCCGGCCTCGATCTCCTTGTTCACGCGGTACAGGTAGTCGTCGTACTTGCCGTTGTAGAGCAGCACGCGGCCGTCCCGGACCTCGATCACGCTCGTCGCGATGCGCCGCGTGAAGTGCCGGTCGTGGCTCGTGAAGACGACCGTCCCCTCGTACTCCAGGAGCGCGTCCATGAGCGCCTCGACCGTGTCCACGTCGAGGTGGTTGCCCGGCTCGTCGAGAACGAGGACGTTGTAATCGCTCAGCAGGAGCCCCGCGAGGCACACGCGGGCGCGCTCGCCCCCGGACAGCACCGAGATCGGCTTGTCGACGTGCGACCCGCGGAACAGCATCGCGCCGGCCACTTCCAGGATCTCCTGGATCTTCCGCCCCTTGCCCTTCTGCTGCAGGTACTCGAGCACCGTATCGCGCTCGGGTAGGGTGGTGTACACGTGCTGCGCGTAGACGCCGAGCTTGCACCCGTGGCCCCAGCGCACGTCGCCGGTCACCGGCTTCAGCGAGTCCACGAGCGTGCGCAGGAACGTCGTCTTGCCCTGGCCGTTGTCGCCGACGATCGCGACGCGCGTGCCGTGGTCGATTTCGAGCTGCACGTCCGACGCGATTTGCCGGTCGGGGTAGCCGATGGCGAGGTCGCGGCACCGCACCGCGACACCCTTGCGCGGCTCGATCCGTGGCGCGCGGATGTGGGGCGCAGGCTCGTCGCCCAGCACCTCCACCGTTTCCAATTTCTCCAGCGCCTTCGCCTTCGACTGCGCGAGGCCCGCGGTCGCGGCGCGGGCCTTGTTGCGCGCGATGAAGTCCTCAAGGTGCCGGCGCTTCGCGAGGATCGCCTCGTTCGAGCGCTCGGCGCGCTCGCGGTTCTCGCGCTGGAACTCCAGGAAGGCGTCCACCTTGCCCGGGAACGACGTGAGTTTGCCGCGCGACAGCCCGATCGTGTGGTCGCACGTCGCGCCGAGGAACGCCCGGTCGTGCGACACGATCAGGCACGCCGCCCGGAAGTCCCGGAGGAAGTGCTCGAGCAGGATCTGCGTCCGCAGGTCGAGAAAGTTCGTGGGTTCGTCGAGCATCAAGAGGTTCGGCTCGTGCAGCAGCAGCGCGGCGAGCTTGAGGCGCGTCTGCCACCCGCCGGAGAGCTTGGCGACCGGACCGTTGAGGTACGCGCCCTTGATCTCGAACTGGCCCGCGATCTCGCCGCACTTCCAGTCGGGCTGCTCGCTGTCGCGCATCAGGTACTCGAGCGCCGTCTCACCCGGCAGGAACGGGTCGTGCTGTCGCAGGTACCCCAGGCGCAGGTTGTTCGAGCGCACCACTTCGCCGCTGTCGAGTTCCTCCTCGCCCAGCAGGACGCGGAGCAAGGTGCTCTTCCCGGCCCCGTTGCGGCCGACGAACCCGACCTTCGTGTTGTCACTGATGGTGGCGTCGGCGCCGTCGAGCAGCACTTGGTCGCCGTAACTCTTGTGCGCGTCCGTGATCTGGAACAGGATCGCCATCGGGTCTCGGTCCCTCGTGTCGGTGGTGTTTCGGGGCACAGGCGCGAACGTCCGTGCCGGTCTCAATCTTGGTGGCGCGGGCGCGGACCGCCCGTGCTCCAGTGCCAATCGGGTTCAGCGCTCGATGCGCGGAGAGGGCAGCGAGAACAAACCGGCGGTCCCGTGCGGGGCGGGGGGCGCCGCGGGGCGCACGTCGTTCGGGAGCGGCGCGCGGTACGGGATCACGTACCGGACGACGAACAGGAAGAACACGATGCTCGCCGCGGTGTCGCACAGGTGGAGCACCTCGTGGTACTGGAACACGCCCGGTACGATGATCGGCCACTGGGTGAGTTCGCAGATCGCGCCGAGGCTGTACAGCCCGCCACCGACCCACACCCAGTTCATCGCGCGCCACCCGATCGCGCGGTAATAGAGCGGCAGGGGGAGGAGCCCGATCCACCCCAGAGCCAGATAAATGCCCACGATCGCCCAGTGCGGGGCCTTCGGCAGCAGCCACATGCACGACACGCCCGCGACCGCGAGCACCCAGACCATGCGCAGGAACCACGCGCGCCACGCCCCGACAAGGAGCACCGACAGGATCGGCGTGTATGTCCCCGCGATCAGCAGGTAAACGGCCGACTGGTCGATCTTCTGGAACAGCCGGCGCTGGTCCGGGGTGTCGTAGTGCAGCCCGTGGAACGTACCACTGGCGAGGAACAACATCACCATCGACAGCCCGTAGACGACGACCGGGAGCAGGCGCCCGGGCCGGTTCGCGGTGAGCCGGTACATCACGAGCGTCGCGAAGACGGCCCAGACCGCGGTGAGCAGGTGCGATGAGGAACTAATCGGGTCGCGCAGGAACATCACGGCGCTTGGGTCTCCGGAGGCGAGTTGATTAATCTTATCGATAACCGTTGTTACCGGACACGAGGTTGTGGGGTAGGTGCGGTGTGGGCCGCCTTCACAATTGAGGCCGACAGCTATTTCGGGCGAACGGCCGGTGTGAGCCGGCCGGTGCGGGCTCCCGGGCTGCCAGCGCTGGCGCTCCGAACTTTGTTGTCGCCCGCACCGGCCGGCTCACACCGGCCGTTCGCCTGGAGCGTCCGTGCGGACGCTACTCCCGTCGCAGCGCCGGGATCACCGGAACGCGCAGAATGCCCGCCGTGGCTACAGACGCCACCAAGAACCCGACGGCCAACACTAACCCCAACATCCCCGCGAGCCGCACCCACGGGATCGCCGCTCCGCTCGCGACGTGCGGCGCCACCGACGCGAGCGCGGTCAGCACGCCGCTCCCGAGCCCGATGAGCAGAAGCAAAGCGTGTTCCACGATCACCAGGAACTGGAGTGCCCGCGTGCGGTACCCGACGGCACGGAGGAGGGCCAGTTCGCCCAACCGTTCCCACACGCCGCGCAGCACCACCACCGCGAGGCCGAGTACCCCGAGCAGCAGCCCGAAGCCGCCGAGGAGCTGGAACGTAGAGAGGTACGCGCCGATGACCGCCTGGAACGATGCGACCCGATCGCGTGCCGGAGTTGCAGTGAAGCCATTCGTGCGGAAGCCGACTTCGAGGATGCGGGAGATGGGAACTTCTTTCCCGGGTAGTGTGCGAATCAGGAACGCGCGGTAGCCACTTTGTTGAGGGAAAGCCCGTGCGAACTCCGATTCACCCGTAATCACTTCGCTCTGGAAGGGGCTGTCCACCAGCGTGCCGACGATGCGGAACGTCACGTCCGCGCCGTCGCCGGGCATTGTGAACTCGTCGCCCACGGCCTTCTTCAGCATCCACTGTGCGGTGTTGTTCTCGCAAAACACCGGCACCGCGTTGTTGGGTGCGGGCTTCGTGAGGAGCAGCCAGGGATTCGCTTTCTCCTCGTTCGTTTTCGCCTCAGTCGCGTAGAACTTGAAACCGCCGCGCGCGACGAGTGCGTCCGACACTCCCAGAACCCGCGGGCGCGCGGCCTGGAACAAATTCATGCAGCTCGCGTCGTCGCCGCCCCGCAATCGGAGTGGGAACACTTCTTCTAACCCGGCATCGAGTTCCGCTTTTGCCGTGATGTATGCGGGCGTTTCTTCCAGTACGTCCGCGTCCCTGCCCGGGAGAGCGTAGGCTTTTTTGAGTTGCTTCTCCAAATCCGCGCGGCCGAGGCCGGTGTCGAACGACTGGAACAGCGGCACATCGGCTTCGGCGACGAGGTTGAAGCCACCACTTCCGCCGGTCTTTTCCAAGAACTCGCGGTCCGGCTGCCGGCGGAAGCTCTCCACCGCAACCAGCAGGAACGCTGCGGACGCAAGTAACGCGGCCGTGAGCAAACTGCGGGCCGGGTTGCGGGCCGCGTTTCGCGCGCCGAGTTGCGCGAGTGCGGGCCACCCGCGCCCGTTCACGACGCCGTGCCGCGTTCGGCGCATCCACACCCACGCCCCCGCGAGCGCCGCGGTGAGGAGCAGCCCGCCGCCGCCGAAGAACGTCATTGCCCGGAAGTCCGGGTTACTCACTTTACCGCCCACGGCAATAAGGCCGATGCCGACGATCAGCGAGCCGATCGCGATCAGCTTCGCCACGCGCGGCGGGCCGTCACTTCCCGCACGCGCCACCGCCGTTTCACCACGAAGCAGCGCGGGCGGAGTGACTTTGACCAGCCCGCGGAGGCCCCACCAGAGCGCGGCGAACGCCATCACGACAGTGGTACCGAACCCGAGCAGGAAACTGAGCGTGGAGGTGTGCGGGCGGAAGTACGCCTTCACGCCTTCGTCCGGCCAGAGGTCGAGCAGCACCGCGAGCAGCAGTCGGTTGTACGCGACCCCCGCAGCCAGCCCGAGGACCGCCCCGACCGCAGCTACCGCTAGCCCTTCTGCCAGGAGCAGGCGCCGCACTTGCTTCACGGCGAAGCCTGTGGCGAGGAGCAGCCCGACTTCCTTCGCGCGCCGATCGAGCGCGAGCCGGAACAGCAATCCCACGAGCATCAGCGCCGCGGCAATGAGAAACAGGCTGAAACCGAGGAACAGCCCGCCGAAGTCGGTGCCTCCCTTACTGGCCGTGAGGAGGCGCGAGCGAATCGGGTCGAAGACGAGGCCGTTCGCTTTGGGGTCGAGGTGCTTCAGGAGCGCTGCGTGCATTCGCTCGTTGAGCTTTTCCAGTGACTCGTCTTTGGCCGGGGCAACGCGGACGGACGTATCCGAACCGAACCGGCTGCCGAACAGCTTTCGGCCGGTAGCGAGGTTGACGTAGGCCATCGGCGTGGCCTTGTTCGTGTTGAAGAACGTGCCGCGCGGGTGCGGGGTCGGTTTCTCCGGCACGCGGGCGCGGATCTTGTCGCCGGGCAGCACCGGCGGGCGGTCCCAGTTGAAGAGGTTCGCGCGCGCGTCCGTTACACCGCGAATTTCGGGCGTGAGGTCTTTGTCGCGTGCGGCACCTGTGAGCGGGAGGTACTCAGGCCCACGGAACGTGAGTTCCGCTTCCTTGAGCCGCCCCTCGCCTTCGACTTCGGGGTCGAAGTACGTCATTCGCAGTTTCGCGCCGGAGGACAGGCCCTTCAACTCGGAGCCGGGCCAATCGAGGAGGATCACCTCGTTATCGGCGAGCGCGGTCACGCCTCTCGGAAGGAACGGGCCGAGCGGCGCGGCCGCGCTCGGGTTCAGACCCGCGACGATGGGGTAGGGGATCTCCTTCTTCTCGTGCGCGAGTGTGTCCGCCACGTACACGACGGTCGGCTCGGCCCGGAGCCCGAGATCGGTTGCCGCGGCTTCGATGGCCTTCGTCGTTGCGGGCGTGAGAATCAGTTCCGCGGATTCGACGCTGAGGTACCCGCCGCGCCCGGCGCGTTTGTCGAAATCGATCTCGCGGAACTTGAGCCCGAAGTCTTCCGCTCGAAGGCGCTCGCGGAGCGCGGTGTTGAGGTCGTCGTTCGAGGTGCCACTCGCGAGCAATACGGTTGCGGTCGGGACCGCGTCCCCGGTCGCCATCCGGGAAAGCACGCGCATCGGGACGAACACGTTCAGCGGTGCGGCCGGGTTCGGTGTGAGGTTGAAGTCGTTCTCACTCGCATCCGCCGCGAGCACCGCCGCGACCGTGAGTTCTTCGAGCGCGGTCGTGTCGTCGGTCGCACGCTTCCCGAGTGAGGACGAACGCGGAAGGTCCGAGAACCGTTCCACGCTAAGCTTCACCTTCTCGCCGGTCTTCGCGCCGAGCTTTTCCGCGACCCGGTGCGACAGCACAATTTGCTTGCTGGTGCCGGCCCAATCGACACCCGAAATGCTCGCCGGCGCGAACCGGGCGTCCACACCGAGCACGGTCACTTTGCCGAGGTACGGCGCGGTCGCGGGTTCGCCGCTCCCCTGGAGTGAGCCCGGGAGCAGGAGGACCGGCGCGACCTTACCCGGCATCCCGTCGGCAACGCCCGCGCGCACGGGGCGCGGGAAGAACGCGACCGAATCGACGCCCCCGAGTTGCCGCTCGACGCGCTCGCGCAGGCTCCCCCGGAGCGAGTCGCCGACCAATAACGCGCCGGTGAACACGGCCGACCCGACCGCGACGCCGAGCATCACTGCGAGGTTCCCGCGCGCGTGGTACGCGAGGTTCCGCAGCGCGAGTCGAGTGAACGTAAGCATCGTGAGGGTGATCTGGGGTGTGGGTCAGGCGGGTTGGAGAGCGCCGTCGTTCATTTCGTAGCGGCGCGGGAACAGTTTCGCGAGGTCCGCGCTGTGCGTGACCACAACGAGAACGGTTCGTTCCTGCTTGTGCAGCTCGAGGAGCAGTTCGCCGACGGACTGGGAGTTGGTGCGGTCGAGGTTCCCGGTGGGTTCGTCCGCGAGCAGCAGTGTCGGCTTCAACACGAGTGCCCGCGCGACGGCCACGCGCTGGCGCTCGCCCCCGGAGAGTTCCGCCGGGCGGTGATCGAGGCGCCCGCCGAGGCCCACGCGGTCGAGCAGTTGCCGCGCGTAGGCTTCCGTCTCGCTCGCGTTCGTGGCTTTGCTCACGAGCGTCGGGATCAGCACGTTCTCGAGAACGGAGCACTGCGGCAACAGGTGGTGGTCCTGGAACACGAACCCGATGCGCGCGTTGCGGAACTGTGCGAGTTCCGCTTCGGGCAGCGCGAACGGATCAGTTCCGTCGAGCGAGACCTTACCGCCCGTGGGCCGGTCGAGGGTGCCGAGAATGTGGAGTAGCGTGCTCTTCCCGGAACCGGACGGCCCCATGACCGCGACCGCGTCCCCGCGATCTAGTGTGAAACTCACGTTGCGGAGCACCGAGAGCGGGGTTGCACCGCGCGTCGGGTATTCCTTCGAGACGTTTTCGACGACGAGTGACATGACGGTTTCTGTGAGCGCGGCCGCCCGGCCGCATCGATTGGGAGCCGTGCTCCCGGGAATCAGTCCGACACAAGTCCCACGCGCACACGTGTGCCGAGCTTGTATACGTCTTTGACGCCCCGCGTTCACCCGCGAACTACCCGATGAATGCGTCGCGCGCCGCTACGCACGAACCCCACGAGGGTTACCACTGCCGGCGCCGGGGCTTACCGCCGTCCGGCTTCCCGAATCGGCAAAATTCCGCGCGGGTATTCCGGCGAACCGGTCTCTTATACTGGCGGAGGTGGAGGACCGGTATGGCGGGGACGCGGTTGGCCGCACTGGTGCGCAGGCTGCGACGGGACGTAACGCCCGATTTGGGCGCGTGTTCCGACGCCGATCTCCTCGCGCGCTTCGCGGCCACGCGCGACAACGCCGCGTTCGAGTTGCTCGTGTGGCGGCACGGGGCAATGGTCCTGTCCGCGTGTCGGCGCGTGTTGGGGCACCAGCAGGATGCGGAAGATGCGTTCCAGGCCGCGTTCCTGGTGTTAGCTCGAAAAGCGGCCACGGTCCGGAGCGGCGTTACGGTTCCGGCCTGGCTGCACCGAGTTGCCGTGCGGATCGCTCAGCGGGCCGCGGGGAAACGGCGAGCGACGGTCGCCCTTGTCGCCGAACCACCAGCCCGGCCCGCGCCCGACGCGGTCGAACAGAGCGAACTTCGCGGCCTGCTCGATGCCGAAATCGATCGGCTCCGGGAGCCGTACCGTCGGGCGTTCGTGTTGTGCTACCTCGAAGGGCTATCGAACGCGGACGCGGCCCGGGTGCTCGGGTGCCCGGTGGGGACCATCGAATCGCGCCTCAGTGCCGCGCGCCGTGAACTGCGGCACCGCCTGTCGCGTCAGCGGGTTGCGCTGCCCGTGGGCATCCTGGCACTACTTGCGACAAACTCGGTTTTGGGGTCGGACGCGGTCGCGACGGTGACAAGAGCCGGTGTGTTGGCGGCGGACCGCGGACTCAGGGCCGCAATTGGAATCGTCGGCGAACCGGCCGTGAAACTGGCCGAAAGGGGGCTAGCGATGACGAAGACGCGGACATGGGTTGTCGCCGTTCTGGGCGTCGCCCTGGTCGGCTTGGCCGCGGGCGTGGGTTGGGCGAACCGGCCCGCTGGCCCACCCGCCGAACGAGAAATCGTGGCGGCGGCACCAGTGGCGCCGGAACCCGCCGTCGCCCCGCCACCGACCCCGGTCGGTGAACCCGCGGCGAGGGCTGAAGCATGGCCGCTCGCGAAGCAAATCCAAGGGCAAGGCGGGAACCTATTCGGTATCGCACCCGACGGAAAATCGATCTTCCTGCTCTATAATTCCAACCGGATCTACGGGATCTCGCTTGTTGGCAAGGCCGGAACGTCCATCGCTACTTCGGAGAACACGATATTGGCGGCGGCCGTATCGCCGGACGGCAAGTACCTTGCCACAGCCGAAGGCGCAAATGGTGTAAAACTTCGCGACGCGGCCACGGGGCGGGTTATTGAAGCTCTCTGGCCCGAGGGCGAATTGCCCGCTGTGCAGGTCGCGTTCACTTTCGATGGAGCGAAGCTAATTACTTTGTGTACGCGGACGGATAACCCGGTCCGCGTGAAGGGCGAGTTCCCGAAGGGCCCTTCGGGTGAGGCTGCGCTGCTCACCAAAATTACCCGCGTATCGGTGTGGGACGTGGCAACGCGAAAGGAAATCGGTTATCCGGCCCAGACGGATAAGGCCGGGGGCGCGACGCTGCCCGTGTACACATTAGCCGGGCACGGGCGATTCATGCTCAAGACACAGGGGATGTTCGAGACCGATTCGGGAGGTCGGCCGGCGATCAAGTCTCGCCGCTTTACGGTTACTAATGCCGCTAGTGGGGTAGTCGGAAAACCGATCGAGGTGGCCGGGGCCACGCTCGCGCCGATGCGCTCCGAACCACTCTCGCCCGATGGGAAGACGCTCGTCCTTTCGGACTACGCCCAATACGAGCTCCGGTTTCTAGACCCGGAGACGGGCAAGGACCGGTTCCGCGTCCCGGCGTTCCGTCGGCCGATTAAGGCCGTTGCGTTCTCTCCAGACGGGAAACTCGTGGCCGCTGCCACCGGGCTATTGGCGGGCGTGGGCAAGGATGATGTTATTGCGGCCCCCTCCGAAGTGGTCATCTGGGACGCCGTCACTGGCCGCGAACGGGCACGACTGATGGACAAAGAGACTATTCGTGACTACTCCGCCATTGCGTTCAGCCCCGACGGGTCATTCCTCGTTGCACAAGCCGACGGATCTTCAAGAATGATCGCGATTTGGGGGCACCTGCCGGCGCTCGAACCCGAACCTGTTAAGCCCGTTGCAAAAGCGCCAGGAGGTGCTGAGGCGCCGGCCCGGTTCCAGGGGCTGTTCCGCGACTTGGCAGGCGAAGGGGTAACGGACGCTCGGCGGATCGAAGCACTGTTCCTCGCGGCCCTCGGTCGGTTCCCCACGGACGTGGAGGCCCGCACGCTGGTGTCTCAACTCGCGCGACGCGACGATAAAACCGCTGCTCTTCGGGATTTGCTCGGCACGCTCGTCGAAACGACCGAGTTCAAAAAACACGCCGAAGAACTCGGTCGAATGGCGAAATAGCCGCGGCCCACAGCGCTGCGCGAACCGACTTCGGCGTCCGATCCTCCGGTGAGGTAGTGTTTACACTCCTCAACACGGGAGCGTCGTCATGAGCGAGCCGGTTCCGAGCGTGATCGAGTTCTATTCCGTCACCAGTGATTACGGCTGTTTCTCGAACTTCTCGCGGCACTCGATCCACCTGAAGGGGAAGCGCTGGCCCACCACCGAACACTATTTCCAGGCCCAGAAGTTCGCGGGCACGGAGCACGAGGAGGCCGTGCGGATGTGCAAGAAGCCGAGCGAGGCGGCGAACATGGGGCGGTCGCGCAAGCTCCCGCTCCGGCGCGATTGGGAGAGCGCGAAGGACCGGATCATGATGGACGCGCTGCGCGCGAAGTTCACGCAGCACGAAGACCTGAAGGCGATTCTGCTCGGTACCGGGGACGCGAAACTGGTCGAGCACACGGAGAACGACTCGTACTGGGCAGATGGGGGTGACGGGACTGGCAAGAACCGCTTGGGGCAACTCTTGATGCAACTGCGGACCGAGTTGCGCGCGGCCGAGAAGTAAGAATCGCCGCGGCCGCAGCAGACTTGAAGAAGCACAATCCCACCCGCTACTCGGGTGACGCGGCCCGCCGACGGTATTCCGCCGCGGGCAGGCCGTTCACGCCCCAGTTCTCCATGCCCACTTCTTCGATGACCACGAAGGTCAGCCCCGGCGGTTTGTTCAGCACGTTGGCAAGTAGTTCGGTCGCGCCCTGAATGAGTGCGCCTTCTGCTCGGGCGTCGTCCCCTCGCGCGTGATCTGGATCGTCACGATCGGCACGGTCGTCTCCTCAAGTGTGGGTTACCAGTGGCCGGCGTGCGCGCCGCCATCAACGTGTAGTGTCTCGCCGGTCACGAACCCGGCCGACTCCAGGTACAGTACCGCCTCGACTACCTCGTCGATGGTACCCATCCGCCCCACCGGGTGCAGCCCGGCGAGGAAGGCGTGCGTCTCGGGTTTGTGCATCGGCGTCTCGATGACACCGGGGGCGACCGCGTTCACACGAATGCCTTTGTCCGCGTACTCGATCGCCAGCGAGCGAGTGACCGCGTCCAGCCCGCCCTTGGTGAGCGACGCCAGCGCCGACGGCACGCCCTTCACGGGCTGGCCCACGAGCGTCGTGGTCACATTCACGACGTGCCCGCCGCCCTGCACGAGCATCTGCCGGACGGCCCGCTGGGTGACGTAAAAGAACCCGGCCAAGTTCAGCGAAATCTTGGTGGCGAAGTCGTCCGGCGTGTACTCGGTGAACGGCTTGGCGATGAACATCCCGGCGTTGTTAACCAGCGTGTCCACCCGGCCGAACTTCGCGACCGCCTCGCCGACTACCCGGTCGGCGACGCTCGGATCGGCGATGTCGCCGGCTACGGCCAGCACGTCCGCCGAGGCATCGGCTTTGATCGACCGGGAGTTGGCGACGACTCGGTACCCGCGGTCGAGGTACCCGCGTACCAGACCGGCCCCGATCCCCTGCGACGCCCCGGTGATGACGACCACCTTGCGCTCGGTACTCATGACGAATCCCCTGGAATTGTGAGCGAGACGGCCCGCCCGGAGTTATCGAGCGGGCGGTTCCGGTTTAGACGAGGTTGATCGTGACATCAATGTTGCCGCGCGTGGCCTTGGAATACGGGCAGATCTGGTGGGCGGTGTCCACGATTTCCCGCGCCACTTCACGGTCGAGCCCCGGCAGGCTGACGTTCAGTCGGGCACGGAGCAGGTAGCCGCCCTCGTTCGTGCCCAGGTCCACCTCGGCGTCGACGGCCCGGTCGGGCGGGAGCGCGATCTTCTTCTGGGCGGCCGCTACCCCCATCGCCCCGATGAAGCAGGCCGACCAGCCGGCGGCGAAGAGCTGCTCGGGGTTGGTCCCGGTCCCGGAAGTCCCCGGGGACGAGAGCTTGACGTCGAGCCGGCCGTCCGAGGTGCGGGACGCCCCATCGCGCCCGCCGGTGGTGTGGGTTTTGGCGGTGTAGAGTACCTTGTCGAGCGTGGTCATGACACGTTCCTTTTTCAGGAGTGAGATTTTTTGGGAAATCAAACCCTGGTGAATCAAACTCGTTTAATCTGGTTGCGATTCGCAACTAACGAGGTATACGCGAGGCGAGGTTGCACCTTGCAACTAAAACGCAGATTCGTGATAAGCGCTTATGAATCCCACGATTTTCGCGGCGGACGGCTGCCCGGCGCGGCCGTTGAATGTCGTGGGCGATGGGCGGACGAATCCACGTGAAATGGCACGAGCCGCCAAACTTTGGCGGCTCGTGTGGCTAACGGCCCATCATTCCGAACGGGACCGAAGGGGCGCCGGTTAGTCGCGCACGTTGCCCAGCGACGAGCGGAACCGGTCCACCGACGACCGCACCTCGGCCGTCCCCTCTTCGCCCGACGCCCAGCCGAGGGGCTCGACCGACACGCCCTCGAGCTGCTTGTAGGTCGTGAAGAAGAACTCGACCTCGCGGACGAAGTGAACGGGTACGTCTTCGAGCTTCTTGATGTGCGCGAACAGCGGGTCCTTGTGCGGGACCGCGAGCACCTTGAAGTCGTTGAACCCCTTGTCCTTCATTCGGAAGATGCCGACCACGCGGGCCTCAATGAGGCACCCCGAGAACGTCGCCTCGTTCACCATGACGAGCGCGTCGAGCGGGTCGCCGTCCTCCGCGAGCGTCTGCGGGATGAACCCGTAGTCCCCGGGGTACACGGCGGAACTGTAGAGGTAGCGGTCGAGCTTGATGAGCCCGGTCACCTTGTCCACCTCGAACTTGTTGCGCTTGCCCTTCGGGATCTCGACGATCACGTTCACCACTGCGGCCTCGCCGGTGCCGGGCGGGATCATCATGTAGTCGCGGATGTAGTCGCGCCGAGCGAACATGCGTCGTTCCTTCTTTGGTTCCGGAGTTCTCGCCGTAGGGATATAGAGTAAGCGCCCGCGGGCCGAAAGGCAGGTGTACCGCAGCCGCGAGCGCGGTACACTCGCGGCACCCTTCGGAGGATTCCCGATGCGCCGGATGTTCGTCCCTCTCGTGTCACTGGCGTTTTTCGTGCCGGGGGCGGCAGCGGCCGAACCGCCGCACATCGTTCTGAAAAACGAAAACTTGAAGTTCACACTGTACGAAGCGGACGCGAAGCGGGGGTTCTACCGCGGAACGCGGTTCGACCACGCCGGGGTGTTCGGCCACGTCGAATTCGCGGGGCACAAGATTTTCGGCCCCTGGAAGGACTCGCACGACCCGACCAATCACGACGATATTGTCGGTCCGTGCGACGAGTTCGGCATCGAGAAGGGGCTCGGCTACGACGACGCAAAGGTCGGCGAGACGTTCCTCAAAATCGGGGTGGGGGAACTGGAGAAGCCCCAAGAGGCGCAATACAGTTTCGCAAACAAGTACAAGATCGTGAAGCCGCTCGAGTGGAAACGAAGCGAACCCGTTGTGGACGGGCTATTGGTGCAGAAGTGGACGACGGAGCAGAAGGCCAACGGTTACGGGTACCGCTTTTCCAAAACGCTGTTCGTTGCCGACAAGAAGGGAACGGTGATTACCTCGGAATACACACTCGAGAACACCGGCGAGAAGCGGATCACGACCGATTTCTACAACCACAATTTCTTCAACGTGGACGGCGACGCGGTCGGACCGAACTACTCGTTCGCGTTCCCGTGGGAACCGAAGGCAAAGGAACTCAAGGGCAAGTTCGCCGATCTGGTGGAACTGAAGAATAAGGAGTTCCGCTTCAAGGGTAAGATCCCGAACGCGGACTTCGTGATGGCGGGCCTCACCGGGTTCGACCCACAAGCGAAAGCCGACCGCCAGTTTGAAATGCGCCACGAGTCGAGCGGTGTCACTGTCACGGTCGGGCACAGCTATCCGTTCGCCAAACTTAATGTGTGGGGCATCGTCACAACCATCTGCCCGGAACCGTACATGGCGATCGACCTGAAGCCGGGCGAGCAGACGAAGTGGAGTATTGCTTACACGTTCACGCACGAGGGACCGAAGAAGTAGCTTCGTAGTGTGCCCGACGCCCACACGCGAGTCCCGTTTGGGCGGTTGACAGAACCGGGGGAGCTGGTCAGAATATGCGGTACTCGCAGTGATCTGATCGGGTGCTGGGTCGATCGACACCTCGCCCGACCCGCCGAACTTCTGGGCCGACCATAGGGAGAGCGCAGATGGGTATTGGACCGGCGATGCAGCAGTGCCCATCATGTCAGAAGCGGCTCCGCGTGCCGTCGTCGGCGGCCGGGAAGCGGGTCCGCTGCCCGTCGTGTCGGGCGGACTTCTCGGTGTCGGCTGAGATCCCGGCTGCACTTCCGGTACCAATCCGGCTCCCGGTTCCACCGGCCGAGAACGATCCGTTCGATTTCTACGCGGCAGACGACCGGCCCGCTCCGAAGTGGGTGAACGCGGCCCCGGCGTACTTCACAGCCGTTGAACCGCGGGTCTGGACCACGAACCGGATGTACCGGGTGTACGTCGCCGGGGACGAACTCGTCGGCGTGTGGATCGGGAAGGGAAACGATCTGGCCTTAGCGGTCGGGGCCGGAGGAGGACTGATCGGCGGGCTGATTGGTGGGGTGATCGCGGCCAAGAACGCGGCCAAGAACAAGCGCCGGCAGGACGAACTGGAATCCAGGCCACTGGAAGAGATCCGAGACACCCACCCGCACAACTTTGCTATTACCGCCGGGGACGTTGATGACGCGGAGGTGGTCCGGCCCTCGTTCTGGTTCCGGCTCAATCACGCTCAGGTCCCACAATTTGGTTTGCTCCGATTGAACGCAGCGGGCGAGCGGCGAACTCTAGCAATTGCCACGGCCAAAGATCTGGAACAGGCGATTCACCCACTCAAAAAGCTGCTCGGGGACCGGTTGCGGGTCAAAGTGGATTACCGCCGGAGTCAGTGAGGAGAACCGGCTCATTGTGACTCAAAACGCGAACGGCCGGGCACGTGCCCGGCCGTTCGACTTTACTTCCGCTGATTACTCGGCTTTGATTGGCACGGTCCGGGCTTTGACGGCGGCGACCTTCGGCAGCGTGACTTTCAGGACGCCGTTGACGTAGCTCGCTTCAACCTTCTCGGCATCGACCAGAGTCGACAGGCCGAGGACGCGGGCAAACTTACCGGCGGCCCGTTCGCGTCGGAGCCACGTCGTGCCTTCGACTTCGGTCGGGGCCGCGCGTTCAGCGCGGATCGCGAGTTGGTCGCCACCAGTCACGGTGACTTCCAGTGTCGCACGGTCGACGCCGGGCAGGTCGCCTTCAACGAACACGGCGTTTTCGTCCTGCCACACGTTGATCGGGAAGGTCGCGGCGGGCGCGTCTTGCCCGGCGAGCCGGGTGCAGAGCGCGGCGAACTCGTCGCCCGCGGCGGTCATCTCGTGCAGGAAAACTCCCAGCGGGTTGCGGCGGTTGCGGGTCATGGTCGGTCCTCGAGATTAAGTGGTTAAGGGCCTCGCGGTGCGTGTTCCCAAGAGCACTAGTTTCGAGTGCGGCACACGGGAAAGGATTCGGTCCTTTCTCCGCGAGGCAGCGAAAACCTAATATTCAATCCGCGTGCCAATTCACTCCGTCGCTAGGAACGGGACGGGCTGACGCGACGGAATCGCAGAAAAATCGAAGAGATACAGCGACGAGAGCACTTGCGCGAGACGCAAGTAGCCGGCGCGCACTAACTGTCAAGTTGTCAGTTCGGCTGGCCCGGCGCGACCGGAAGGGCAATGGTGAAATTCGTTCCGCGCCCCGGCTCGCTCTGTACGTCAATAGTCCCGCCGTGGGCGGCGACGATTTTGCGCGTGGTGGCGAGCCCGAGGCCGTTCCCGTCGGGTTTCGTGGTGTGGAACGGCCGAAACAGCTTCGCAATTGATCGGGGATCGATGCCGACGCCCGTGTCGATCACGTGCAGGAGTACCCGCGCGCCGTCCGCGCGCCCGATGAGCGTGAGCGTGCCCCCATCGGGCATCGCCTGTTCCGCGTTCAGCATGAGGTTCAGGAGCGCCTGCTCGAAGAGGTCGCAGTCGAGGCACACGAGCGGCAGGTCGGGGTCCGAGAACCACTTGATCTCGACCCCGCGCGGCACCGCGGTCGGGCCGAGGAAGTCGATCATGCGCGACACGACCGTTTCGAGCGCGACGGGGCGCGCGTGCAACTCGCGCAGGTGCGCGAACCGGAGGAAGTCGTTTGACAGATCGAGGAGCTTACGGCACTCGCCCGAGAGCCGCGACACGCGGTCGAGCGCGCGGCGCTCGCGCGGGGTCTCGGCGGCCTCGAAGTCCTCGGCGAGCAGTTGCAAGTTCAGCGAGAGCGTGCCGATGTGGTTCTTGACTTCGTGGATGAACCCGGCCGCGAGTTCCGCGATCTCGCCTGCGCGCGGGCCGGCTCCCGGCGCGGGGTCGGGACACGTGTTCTCGCACGGAGCGCCGGGGGCGTCGAGGACCGCGGGATCGTTCATGGCGGGGCCTCCTCTGCTCACCTAATCTACGCACCCGGGGGCACCGGGGCGCCCTTGAAAACGCCCCGCGGATTCCAATCCTATTCCGTGTCGGCCCGGCCTCTCTTTGTCCCCTGTACTCCGGGCCATTTCGGTCTCCACAACTTGGACCCCCATCATGGCGGATTCCACTCGCGGCAAGCTCGGTATCGTGGTCGGCGGCGGCCCGGCGCCCGGCATCAACGGCGTAATCAGTTCGGTCACGATCGAGGCCATCAACCGCGGGCTCGAGGTCGTCGGCATCCGCGACGGGTTCAAGAACCTGGCGGCCGGCGATGTATCCCAGGTGCGCCCGCTCACGATCCCGGACGTGGCGCCCTACTACCAGCGCGGCGGCGCGCTGCTCGGCACGAGCCGCACCAACCCGGCGAAGAACCCGGACCACATGGCCGCCGTGCTCGACGGGCTGAACAAGCTCGGCATCAAGTACCTGGTCACCATCGGCGGCGACGACACCGCGTACAGCGGGTCGCAGGTGTACGCCCACGCGAAGGGCGCGATCAAGGTCGCGCACGTGCCCAAGACGATCGACAACGATTTGCCGCTGCCCCCGGGCATCCCCACGTTCGGGTTCGAGACCGCCCGGCACTATGGTGTGCAGGTCGCGCGGAACCTGCACGAGGACGCCAAGACCACCACGCGCTGGTACATCCTGGTGAGCATGGGCCGCGCCGCGGGGCACCTGGCGCTCGGCATCGGTAAGGCGTCGGCCGCCACCGTCACGCTGATCGCGGAAGAACTGAAGGGCAAGGACGTTTCGCTCGAACTCATCTGCGACGTGGTCATCGGCTCGATGATTAAGCGTAAGGCGCAGGGCAAGAGCTACGGCGTCGCGGTGCTGGCCGAGGGGCTCCTGGAGGAGATCGGCGAGGACCGCCTGCGGCAGATGATGGAGAAGAACCCGGGCAAGTTCGGGAACATCGAGCTCGATGCGTTCGGGCACCTGCGGTTGGGCGAGATCGAGTTCGGGCGGATGATCCGCACCACGATCGCGAGCCGGCTCAAGGACCTGGGCCTGAAGTTCGACATGGTGGACAAGGACCTGGGCTACGAACTGCGGTGCGCCGACCCGATCCCGTTCGACGCCGAGTACACCCGCAACCTCGGGTACGGGGCGGTGAAGTTCCTGCTGTCGCCGGCCGCGGAGAAGAACGGCGTGGTCATCACGTTCGTGGGCGGGAACATGGTCCCGTGCCCGTTCCAGGAGATGATCGACCCGGCCACGAAGAAGATGCGGGCGCGGCTCGTGGACATCAGCGGCGAGAACTACGAGGTCGCCCGGCGCTACATGATCCGCCTGGAACAGAGCGACTTCGACGACGCGAGCCGCATCGAGCGCCTCGCGGCCGTGGTGAAACTGACTCCGGCCGAATTCCGCGAACGCTTCGGCTACTTGGTGAAGTGACACATCGGGCGCCCGCCGCCCGCACGGGCGGCGGGTGTCGACAAATACCAACAGCCGGGGAGCAAACAGCACATCTGTCTGCTCCCCGGCTGTTAGCGTAAAAGTGCGGGTTCCACTGTCGCCCTTGCGGGCGGGGTCACCTGTTAGGCTTTTGGAGCCTCGACGACTACGGGTGTGGTACCTTCACTTGGCACAGGTGCCGGGGCCGCAGCTTCCGGTGCGGGCGAAACGAATACGGCCTGCACTAGCAGGAGCGCGGCGCCGACGACGAGGCAACAGTCGGCCACGTTGAACACCGGCCACTCGATGCGGTAGAAGTAGAGGAAGTCCCGCACTCCGCCGAACACGAGGCGGTCGTACAGGTTCCCAACAGTGCCGCCCAGAATCAGCCCCAGCGCGACCATCAGGCCCCGCTCGCGCGCCGTGTGCCGGCGCGTGCCCCACACGACGATCGAGATCGCCGCCGCGACGCTCACGATCGCGAAGAACCCGTTCGCGTTCCCCTTCTGGCCCTGACCCAATCCGAACAGCGCGCCGTGGTTCACGCGCGGCATGATCGGTGCGCTCCACGTTTGCAGCCCGGAGAACCCGCAGTCGCACAGCGGCGCGTCGGGGTCGAACTGGGCAATGAACTTGAACCACCCCGGCACCACGTCGTGCTCGTTACCGATGCCGGCGGTCAGAGCGCCGTCCCGGTAGAGCCACTTGAACACCCCGTACTTGCTCGCCTGGTCCGCGCTCAGCCCGAGTACGGCCAACGTGACGAGCAGCCAGCGGTACGTGCGGTCGGCCATGAGAACTTCCGTCCGGGCAGTGTTTGATCGTTGACGGTCCAAATCTAACGATACGCCCGTTCTTCGGAGCCGTCAAGAATCGCGAATGGGCCGGAGGAACCGCTATACCCGCTCGCACCGTTAGACTCAACACGGATCGCGGGTGGCCCGGGCCGCGGGTGGCCTTGACCGGCCGGGGGCGCGCGGGAATGATGCGCTGGGTGTAATTCTTACGCGCGAGCCGCCCGCCCGCCCGGTGCCGAGGAGGATGTGTTCAATGAGGCTCGCCGGTACCGGGTTGATCGTCGCCGCGATACTGGCCCTCGCCGGGTGCAAGACCGCGGACAAATCGGGCGACAAGTCCCCGACCGGTCTCGGGGCCGGGCGCCTGAAGACCAAAGACGCGAACAAGGACGGTCGGGATACGAAGGGCGATCTGGCCAAGAACACCCCCCCGACGTGGCTCGAGAACATGGACCGGTTGCCCGGCGCCGGCACCGGCGTGCCCAAATCCACCGGCTCCACGAACCCCAAAGACCCGAACTTCGACCCGCGGACCGCGGCCCAGGGCGCGCTGGGCGGGCGCGTCCTCGACCCCAACGGCAAACCGGCACCCAACGTCTACGTGCGCATCGAGCAACTCGGCGTACCCGCGAACCCGTTCGAGATCGGGGTCTACACGGACAACGGGGGCTACTTCCTCTCGAACAGTCTCCTCCCGGGGAAGAGCTACGAAGTCACGGCCTCGGCGAAACTGGACGGGAAGCCGCTGTCCGGGAGCGCACAGACCAAAGCACCCAACGCCACACTTTTGCTCCTCCTGCGCGACGATACCTTGGCCCCGGCCGGTACCTTCCCGCCCGAGCCGAAGCCGGCGGAGAAGGGGAGCGACTACATTCCGCCGATGGGCGGCACCTCGGCACCCGCGCAACCCAAACCCTCGGGTGGAGCGTGGGGGCCGGCCGGCCCGACGACCGGGGTGCCGCCCGCGACGATTGGCGGGACCGGTGGCACGCCGCCCGTTAAGCCGCCCAGCGTGGCGCCTCCGAGCAGCGTAGTCCCGCAACCGGACGACCTGGTGCCCTCACCGAAGCCGGTGCGACCGGAATCCACCGCCGACGGTCCGAAAGACCCGTTCAAGCCGCCGGTCACGAATATTCCCAACCCGGAGGGACCGCCGCCGGTCCCGAAGTTGCCGAAGCTACCGCCGCCGATCAACCCGGTGGGCGGGAGCGGGTCTTCGATGGGCACGAACGGTGTGCGCGCGATCGACAAGTTCACGCTGCTCGACCCGATCGAGCGCATTTGGGACTCGGACTCGACCGACGCCGGCTCGCTCGTGCTGCTCGAGTTCATGACGGCTTCGTGCCAGCACTGCCCCAAGGTGATCCCGATCCTGAAGGATCTGCAGTCGCGCTACGGCGCGAACGGGCTCCAGGTGGTGGGGGTGCTGTGCGACGACCTGCCCCAGAAGGAGCGGGCCGCGGCCGCCGGGAAATACGCGCAAGACTACAACCTGAACTACGCGGTCTTCATCGAGCCGGTGAAGGCGGGCAGTGTCCGTGACCGTTTGGGCGTGGAGCGCTACCCGACGGTGGTTCTGCTCAACTCGACTGGTAAGGTGTTGTGGAACGGGCACCCCGGCGAGACGGCTAAACTCGAAGCGGCCATCAAGCAAGGACTCTCGAAGTAGAGTGGCAGGCGGGGCGCCCGGTCAATCCCGGCGCCCCCGTGTCGTGCCCGGCACTTCGGGCGGGAACCAGCCGCCCGGTTCGACTTCGAGCACCAACACCTTTTTGAATTCGGCGAAGTGCTCCAGCGCGTCGGCCAACGGCTGACTGTGCTCCAGTCCCTGTTGCCACACTATTCGCTCTATCGTTCCCAGCACCAAGTACTCTTTCCCGACCGCGGCCGGCGCGAGGCGCGACATGGAGTTGTTGATTTCCGCGTCGAGTTCGTTCTTGTGAGCCATAATCAGCTCGCACTTCGAGCAGTACCGGCACGTCTTACCGAGCGCGAGCGGACCGTACTCTGTGATGTCGATCAAGAGAGGGAACTTCCGCATGTGCGTCAGTTTCTGGCACCGCGGGCACTTGCTCAGGCGCACGTCGGAGTACGGGTTCAGGATGAAGGAGTACCGGGCGGGCCGGCCGCCGATTCGCTTTCGGGCCACGAGCGTTCCTCTGGCTCTGGTTTCAGCGCGGGCCGTTCTATCGTAACAATAGCGACCTTCGCGAACTCCTGGCGCAGCGCTTCAGCTTTTTCCAGTGGCAGATCTCGCAGCACCGTAGCGGGTAGGTTGGATAGTAGCGCCCGTGCCTGTTCGAGCATCATGTCAGTGTGCAACCGGGCGAGCTTCGTCACCGCGTGGCGTTGATCTGCATCGAAGGCACGAATAACCAGATCGCGCCGAATCGCAACGCTGCTGGCCCATTCCGTTTCGACTTGGGGACGCACGTGTTGGATGCGTTCCAGGACGGACGCCAGTTGGTGTTGGAGCCGAAGGAACTCGCCCCGCATGTCGCCCCGTTCTTCCAGCCAATCCGCGTACACGAGTCGCGTGGCATCGTCGTTCGGGTCGGCAACGAGGGCCGCGATGAATGCTGCATCGTCGTTCATGTGGCACTCTCCAGGGCCTGCGCGAGCCGAAGTTGCTCGCGTCGCCGAGTATCGTGTTTGCCGCTCACTTCCCGAACGGTAACGCGCCCGAGCCGCGCGGCTTGGTGGCACCGTACCCGCCCACCTTGTCGTAGACCCGAACGTAATCGACCACCATCTCGGCCGGGAATTTCGTGTTCTTGTCCGGGTTGCCCAGGAACTTGCCGCCGACCGCGATGTTCATCACGAGGTAGAACGGCTGGTCGAACGGCGCCGGCCACGCATTGAGGTCCGACTCCTGGCGCGGCTTCACTCCCTTATCGCCGTCCAACTTACTACTGCTCCACCAGGAGGTTTGGGTCGCGTACACTTTGCCGTCCACGGACCAACTGATCTGCCCCGGCTCCCACTCGAGCGCGTACACGTGGAAGTCCGCGATCGTTCCCTTCTCCGGGAACTCGTAGGTCTTGCTGGTGTGGGCGTTGTTCGGCCAGCGCGAGCCGTAGTGGAGCGTGCCGAGCACCTTTGTCGGCTCCTGGCCGCGTGCCTCCATCACGTCGATCTCGCCCGAGGAGGCCCAAGTGCCGTACTTGTCGGATTGCGGGAGCATCCACAGTGCCGGCCACACGCCCTGACCCGTCGGCAGCTTGGCGCGGAACTCGAACCGGCCGTACTTCTTGCTGAACAGTTCGCTCCCGTCGCGCTTGCGGGACTTCATCCGGGCGGAGGTGTACCCGCAGCCGTTGTACGACTCCTTGATGGCCCGGATGTGCAGCGCCCCATCTGTCACGAAAGCGTTCTCGGGCTCGCGCGTGTAATACTGCAACTCGTTGTTGCCCCACCCGCTGATCCACATGTTCGCGTCGTAGTTGTAGAACCCGTTGCCGAGGTCGAAGTCCCACTTGGACTTGTCGATTTCCTTCCCGTCGAACTCGTCGCTCCAGGCGAGTTTCCACCCCTCCGGCGCGGGAGCGGGTTCGGCGGCTTTCGGGAGCAGTGTGGGCGCGACCACCGCGGCGAGCAGCGCACACGACATCGGCCCCAGGACGCGAGGGACACGCATTGCGAGATCTCCTGTTGGGAACGCGCTGCGATTCGGGTCGCGGTGAGCCGGTGAGCGCGGCGTGTTCCATTCACAGGTGTTTGTATTTCCATGGGTTCGGCACGCGACCTTAATTGCGCGCGAATCTGTTGCTTGAACCCGATGAAATTGGCTGGTCGCTAACGACGGCTAACAAACGCTAACATTTGGGGGGGAACTGATTGTTAGCCAAATGCCGTAATTGCAAATGGAGTAGTCGTTTACGGTCAGTCAGATGCATGTCGCTGCTGGGCCTTTACCTCGTAATTGGCGCGCACAGGATCACCGATCGCAATGTTTTTATTGTACCACACTAGGTGTCTGGTTTTGAGTTCATATTGGACAAATTTACAATGGCGGTAACGGGTGCCGGCCAATGTATTCGATATCGACATTTTTGTCGGCGATCAGCCGCTGGAGCGCGTCGCGGTCGTTTACCACAAACTCGGAATAGGTGATCTCATCGCCGTCGTCGGGGGGCCGGTCCGGGGACTCTTGCAGAACGGTGATGAGTTTGCGGATGCCGCCGAACACGAGTGTGGCTGGGCGCCCGCCGACGCGCAACGAGCCGGAACTGTCACCCTCGTCGCGTTTCGCGAACTCGCGCGCTTTTGCGAATCCTTCGTCCGGTGTATCGGCCCGCACCAGGAAAATGTTCTCGTACACCTGGAACCCGTCCTGCGGGCCGTCGGTGAGTTGGTAGTACATGATGGCGTGTGCCGCGAACCACGACATGGACGTATCCTTGAAGCGATGGAGCCGGCACACAACGTCTGCTGATTTTTCCACGTTTCGGAGTGCCTCGCAAGTGCCCGTTGCGCTCGCGAGGCAGTTGAGTTGTCGTAACGTTCTACTTGTTCGTTGGGACTATTCGGGATCGTCGTCGCGCGTTAATAAGCCGCAACTGTGAGGTGCCGATGCGCCATGTGTTGAACGGGGACTGCAAAGACCCTGTTGCGCCTCCCGCTCCCCTGCGGTCGCGGCCCGCAACAGGGATCACGGAACCAGGCGGGGCGCTCTTAGCATAGTCGTTTCCAATGAATTGCGATGGATGAATCGGGTTTAACTTGATCGGCGGTCGGCTATCCTGGGCTGCAGAGGCCACTCGGCCCGTTTCTCCACCCCGGAGGCGTCCATGTCCATCGCACGTGTTTTCCGCCCGGCCCTCGCTGTCGCCCTGGTCGGCGCGGTGGCGTACTCCCAGGCCCAACCGCCCGCACCGCCCGGGGGTGCGTCGGCGCCCGCCGCGCCCGCAACGAGCCGACCGCTCACCGAGGACGGCGGGCAACCGGTCGGCAACAACCAGAACAGCCGCACGGCGGGGCCGAACGGTCCGGTCACGCTGGACAACTTCCACCTCATCCAGAAACTCGCGCGGTTCGACCGCGAGCGCATCCCGGAGCGCGTCGTCCACGCCCGCGGGGTCGGCGCGCACGGCGAGTTCGTGAGCGCCGGCGATTTCTCGCAGCACACGAAGGCCAAACTGTTCTCCGAGAAGGGGAAGAAGACCCCGGTGTTCCTCCGGTTCAGCACCGTGATCCACCCGGGCGGCTCGCCCGAGCAGCTCCGCGACCCGCGCGGGTTCGCCGTGAAGTTCTACACCGAGGAGGGCAACTGGGACCTGGTGGGCAACAACCTGCCCGTGTTCTTCATCCGCGACGCGATGAAGTTCCCGGACATGGTCCACAGCCTCAAACCCAGCCCGGTCACCAACCAGCAGGACCCCAACCGGTTCTTCGACTTCTTCAGCCACCAGCCCGAATCGACACACATGCTCACGTTCGTGTACAGCGACCAGGGCACCCCGACGAACCTGCGGCAGATGGACGGGTTCGGGGTCCACTCGTTCAAACTGGTGAGCGCGCGGGGCGAGGTGACCTACGTGAAGTTCAACTGGCGCTCGAAGCAGGGCCACAAGCCCGCGACCTCAGACGAAGCGGCGGCGGCCAGCGCCAAGAACCACAGCGGGCACACCGAGGACCTGTACGAGAACATCCGGGCCGGGAACTTCCCGTCGTGGGATCTGGGCGTTCAGATGCTCGACCCGAAGGACTTGGGTAAGTTCGACTTCGACCCGCTCGACGCGACGAAGGTGTGGACCGGGGTGCCGGAGGTGACGTTCGGCACGCTGACACTAAATAAGGTGCCGGACAACTTCTTCGAGTTCACCGAGCAGGCCGCGTTCGCGCCCGGCATGGTGGTGCCGGGGGTCGAGGCGAGCGAGGACCGCTTACTCCAGGGCCGGCTGTTCAGCTACCCGGACACCCAGCGGTACCGCGTCGGCACCAACTACCTGATGCTCCCGGTGAACCGCCCGGTCGCGCCCGTGGCGAGCAACAACCAGGCCGGGGCCATGAACTTCGGGCACACCGCGAGTGATGTGAATTACGAGCCCAGTGTGGTCGGCGGGCGCCGGGACACTGCGGCGGCCGAGTACAGCAAGCTCCCGCTCAGCGGGTCCGTTCAGCAACAGCCGATCGCCAAGGAGCTGAACTTCCGGCAAGCGGGCGAACTGTACCGGTCGTTCACCGACACCGAAAAGACGAACCTGATTAAGAATCTCGCGGGCGACTTGGGCAAAGTGAAGAACGCGGACGTGAAGAAGAAGATGGTGGCCCACTTCTACGCGGCCGACGCCGACTACGGCACCCGGCTGGCAAAGGCGGTCGGGGTCGAAGTCTCCGACGTCGAAGTGATCGCGAAGACGCTGGCCGCGAAGTAGCACCCCACCCGCGCCGGCGGGCCGAGTGCCCGCCGGTTCCCCTTCTCACCCACACCCGAGGGTCGAACCATGTTCGCGTCACTGATTCTGTCGACCGCGCTCGCCGCTCCGCCCGGCGCACCCGCACCTCCGCCCGCTGCGCCGGTCGTGCTCGACGACGCGACCCGTGCCAAACTCAAGGAGGTCGCGTTCCGGGCCGCGCGCGAGGGGGACGCCAAAACGCTCAAGGAGTATTTTGCCGCCGGGTTCGCCGCAGACGAGGCCAATAGCCGCAGCGACACGTTACTGATCCTCGCGACCTACTACGGGCACGCGGACGCGGTCGAGGTCATCTTGAAGCAGCCGAAAGTGGGATTGGGGCACCGCAACAAGATGGGTTTCACTGCACTGGACGGGGCCGCATTCAAGGGGACCGTGCCGCTCGCGAAGTTACTGGTCGCGGCCGGAGCGGACGTGAACGGCGCGAGTGACGCGGGCAAGACGCCATTGATGCTCGCTGCGCTCACGGGTCGGACGGAGATGGTCGAGTACCTGTTGGGCGCCGGGGCCAAACCCGGTGCGGCGGACACGGCCGGTAACACGCCGCTCTCGTTGGCCCGCACGCAGGGTGCGAAGGAGGTCGTTAAGCTGCTCGAAGGCGCGGGGAAGAAGAATTAGCCGAGCGCGCGGGCATCCGCCCTGTACGCTCTCAGTTACCCATAAACGCACGCGGCCCACCCGAAAACGGGTGGGCCGCGTGTCGCGCGTTTAGGGGCGCGTTACTTCTTCTTGGCCGCGACCGCGGGGGCCTCGCGCTGCTTGGTCTTGGCCTTCGGCGAGCCGGGGCCGACCTTGTTCGTCGGGCGCACCATCACCACCGCGCCGGGGAACCCCGGGATGCCGCCGCGGACCAGCAGCAGGTTGTTTTCGAGGTCCACCTTCACCACGGTGAGGTTGCGGATCGTGACCCGCTCGTTGCCGTACTGACCGGCCAACTTGCGGCCCTTCTTCGGGCGGCCGCTACCACGGTTGCTGGCGAGCGACGACGTCGAACCGGGCTGCCGGTGGTTCTTCTTCGAGCCGTGCGCGGCCGGCATACCGTCGAAGTTGTGGCGCTTCATAACGCCCGAGTACCCGCGCCCCTTCGTGGTGCCGATCACGTCCACCGCGAGCACGTCCTTGAACACCTGGTCGATGGTCAGCTTGTCGCCGACCTTCACCGTCATGTCCTCGCTGTACGCCTCGAACTTCTTGGTCGCGCCCTCGCCGGACACCTTGATGCGCTCGACCTTGAAGCTCGCTTCCGCGGGGCCGGCCTTCACCGAGGCGGTGTCCACGAACGCCCCGCCCACGTCGAGGCGGAACTCGCGGATCACGCGCTGCGGTTCGCAGTCCGCCTTCGGGGGGAGCACCACGCCGGCCTTCTGGCGCGCGTCCTTCCGCTTCGACTTCAGCCCCGCCGCGACGTGGCCCTGTTCCGGGCGGGTCGCGTTCTTGCGCTTCTTGTCCTTGAACCCGATCTGCACCGCCGCGTACCCGTCCTTGCGGACGGTGCCGGTCTTCTCGCTCTGTGCGGTGGGGTACTTGATCTGGAGCACGGGGCACGGCCCGAGTTGCAGAACCGTGACGGGTTCGGCCTTGCCCTCGGCCGTGAAAATCTGGGTCATCCCGATTTTGTGGCCGATCAGTCCGAGAGACATCGTAACACCTTTCGGCCGCGCGTAGCGGCACTTGTTCACCCCGGCCGACCTGCACCCGACGCGGAACCGCGGCGCGCATCAGTCGTATTTGGTGCCGAGCGTGTAGGAGTACAAATTGTAGCGGTCGCGTCGGTGCCGGCCAGTGCGTACCCGCCGGCGCCAACGCGGGGGCGAAATGGCGCGTTGGACATCGGCGGGGCCGGCGTCATGATTGCGGCTGGAGAAGCAGGGGGTTCGGGGGCGGCGCCGGGGAACCGGGGCGTAATAATCGCTCGCGCCGCGCCGGGGCTCACAGGCGGTACCGGTTCACACGAATCGTAACGCGCGCGATCTGGCCGGTTGCGGACGGCTTGACTTCGCGGGTACTATTGAGTCGCTTCTCCACATCCTGAAGGGGCACAATATGAGGCGGTTGTTCGCGGCGATCGGAACTTGCGGGCTGGCCGTCGGCGTCGCGGGGGGGAACCCACCCGCTCCTGTGTCCCCCGCGCCCGGGGCGAACGTATCCACGGGCGCGCCCGCGGTCCCGTCGCGGGTCGCTCAACTGATTGCGCGCCTCGGGGCCGAGGACTTCCGCGACCGCGAATCGGCCGTTGCGGAACTGGAGAAGTCCGGTCCCGGCGCGATCCCGCTCCTGCGCGACGCGACCAAATCGGACGACCCCGAAGTTCGGCGCCGGGCCGCCGGCATCCTCTTCCGCCTCGAGCGGAACGTCGACAGTGCGGCCCTGCTGGTTCCGAAGAAAATCGCGCTCGCGTACCGCGACACGCCCCTCGGCAGCGCGATCAACGATCTGAAAGCGCGCACCAAACTGAACCTTGCGCTCGACACCACCCGAATCGCGGACCCGCTTCGGAAAGTCACGTGCGTGACCGCGGGCGAGGTTCCGGTGTGGGAGGCGCTCGAACAGTTCTGCGCCGCGGCCGGGTTGCGGGAGGCCCACCGGCTCGAACTCGACGTGCCGAAGCAGCAACCGCAGGGGCGCCGGGTGTACGTCCCCCCGCCGGCCCCGCCGGCCCCGGACGCGGTGCCCGTGGTGCTCATTGATGGCTCGGGCGAGCGCCTGCCCGGTGCCCGCGACTCCGCGGTTCGTGTTCTCGTGATGCCACGTAAGTTCCCGGGCCACCGCGTTACCCTCGGTACGGGCGACACGACGCTGTGCTTCGACGTCGCGCCGATCCCGGGGCTGAACTGGCAGGACGTCGTGGGGGTGAAGATCCACAAACTCGTGGACGACGCCGGGCGCACCGGCGGGGCCGGGACCGCCCGGCCGTTCGCGCAGGGTAACGGCGAGTTCGAGGGCGTCGTCGCGTGGGGCGGGGGGATGGGGTTCGTCGGGGGCGGCTTCGGCCGGTTCGACCCGCGGACCGGGATGCCGATCCCGCCCGAAACGCTCCCGAACCCGCGGATGGTGAGCGTGCCGCTCAAGCTCGGCACGCCGAACGCTCGCACGCTTAAGCGATTAGAGGGCTACGTGCTCGGCGAGATCCAGGTTCCGAACCAGAACCTCATCACGATCACCAACCCGGCGAAGAACACGGGGACCGCGTTCGACGGCGCCGGGCAAACGCGCCTGACCGTGATGGCGGTGGGCGAGCCGAAGGGGAACGCGGGCGTCACGGTGCAACTGCGGTTGGAATACCCCTCGCCGTGGGCGGTGAACGCGCGCCGCGGGTTCAACCCGGGCGGCATCTGGCCGGAATCGCCGCGCGCGACCCAGACCCCGACCGTGCAGGCGTACGATGCGAGCGGCAAGCAGATGCTCACCCAGCGCAGCACGGGCGACTACAACGACTCGAGCGACGACGGGACGATGATGTTCCAGCACATCACCATGACGTTCCGCAAGGACGCCGGCGCGCCGGCGAAGGTGGTCCTCGTCGGCCCGCGCCCGGTGATCGTCGAAGTGCCCTTCGTGATGGAAAACGTGCAGTTGCCATAAGTGGGCGTCTTGTCAGGTGGGCCCAGGCTTTGCGCAGGCCCACCGTCTTCCAGGGTAACGTTAACACGAACAGAGGCCGCGCGCCTCGGATCGCCTACCAGCCCAAGACGGGCTTGTGGGCCTGCGCAAAGCCTGGACCCACTTCACGAGACACGTCCACCCGCTCTTTTGCGTCGGTGAAAACGAAACACAGCAGGTGCGCTGCGCTTTTCCGGGTGACTTATGCAGCTCGCCGTTATTATTGCTTTGTTGGCTTGGCAAGGCGCTCCCGCGGTCGAACGCGAACGCGGCACCGTTCACATCGTTGAACGGCTGGGTGGGCGAGTGGATTACGGCCCGAAGGGAGCGGTGGTGCGGGTTGTTCTCAAACGCGCTAAGCTCGACGAGACGGCTCTCAAATCCCTTCCGGCGCTGACTTCACTCCAAGAACTGGACCTCTACGGCAGCACGATCGGAGACGACGGAGCGAAGTACCTGGCGTCGTTTCAGCAACTCGCCGCTTTAAATCTTCACTACACCGGCATCACGGCCACCGGACTCAAGGCACTGACCGCGTTGCCGGCCCTCACGTCATTAGATGTCAGCGGGAATCTCATCGCCGACGACGTGCTTGAAACGCTCTCGTCCATGAAGTTGCTGACTTCTCTCAATCTCTCGGACACGTCGATAACCGACGCCCGCCTCAAGAGCTTGACCCGCCTCAAGAGCTTGACCCGTTTGCAACTCGCGAATACCGCAGTGTCGGACGCCGGATTAAAGCAACTGAGTTCGCTCGATCGTCTGGTGGCCTTGGACCTGAGTCTAACGAGCGTATCGAGCCTCGGTCTCAAGCACCTCGTTTCGCTCAGTAACCTCGCTTACCTCGACGTGAGCAATAACGGTGACTTGGGGGACAATGCCTTACGATACGTGGCGGCGTTCAAAAAACTGGAGACGCTGATTCTCAGTGGCACCGGCGTGACCGATGACGGCATGAAGGAGTGCGCCCGTATCACAACGCTCTCGAACTTGCAACTCGCTGATACAGCTCTGACCGACGAGGGCCTCAAATCTCTTGCACCGCTCATTCGTCTCACCTCTCTCGACCTGCACAGCACACGGATTTCTGATCTCGGGCTGAAGGAGCTGGCGCCACTACGGGGCCTGAAATCGCTGAAGGTTGGCGCGACGGACATTACCGATGCCGGGCTAAAACACCTGCTCCAGTTCAAACGCCTCGCGCACCTTTCACTCGACTCGACGGAGGTAACGGACAAGGGGGTTGGTCACCTTATTCTGCTGGCGAATTTAATGGAATTGGATCTTGCGTCTACGAAGGTGACCGACGAGGGGCTTAAGACTCTGGCATCGTACAAGGGGCAACTCGTTGCTCTCAACCTTGATTCGACTTTGATCACCGATAAAGGTGCCGCGCATCTCGGCGAAATTGTTTCTCTCGCCACGCTCGGTCTGGACAACACTCGCCTGACGGACGAGGGACTGAAACACCTGGCTAAGTGCGTGAAACTCGAGTGTTTACTCGTCACCAAATGCAAAGTGTCCGACGCCGGGCTCGGAGATGTCGCCAAAATGAAGAAGCTGACTTATTTAGCGCTCTGGAAGACCTCGGTGACAGATGCTGGTATCAAAGAACTCAATAAGAATTTGCCGAAATGTCGCATCGATATATCAATAGATGCGTATCTCGGAGCTAGTGGCACTTTGTTCAAGAGTCAACTTTCACCTTAAGGCGTGGCGCAGTCAACCCGCCCATTCGAGGCGGGTTGTGGTGTCGAATCTGATGTGACCACTTGGGAATTTGAGCGCGTTCGTGGCCCAGAAAGGCATGATGGGCCTGCAAAGAGCCTTGCCCCCCCCACAAAATGCGCCGGCATTCGTACCGGCGCAATGTCGCGTGCGCGCGAAAAACGCACTTCAGTCCCGGTACGCTCTTACTTCGCTGCGGCCGCCCGGCGGCGCCGACCGCTCAGCAGGTAGATATCGGACCGGACGTCGGTGAGCGGGTCGCCCGCGGAGTCGATTCCGTCCACGCGCGGGATCGGGTCAAAAATAACCTTCCGCATTTCCGGGTCCAGTTCATCGACCCGTTCCGTAATGGTGAGTGTTCCGAACGGAACCTGCTCGCGGGACTCGGGCCACACGGCCGTCGCGTCGGTCACCTCGTCCCCGTCTTGGGCCAGTTGCACCACAACGCGGAACGTGACCGCACCCTTCGTTAAGCGCTCCGAAAGCTCGGCCACGAGGAAGTCCGTGGTCTTCGTCGCGGCTTGTTCAGCGCTCAGGAACTCCGTCCCCGCGTCCGGCACGAGGCGGAACCGCCCGAATCGGCTTACTCCATCCGCATTCGTGAACTTGAACGCGGTCACGGCGAAGAACGCTTGTCGGGCGAAACTCGACGGGATCGGCTTCGGGGCTTCGACGAACTTCCTCGTCAGGGGGTGCGTGGCGAGGAACTGCGCGACCGGTGGCGGCGTGGGCGCATCGGGACCGCTGGCCGCGACCGCACGCAGGAACTCCAGGAACTCTTCCCCCGTTCGGGCCGGGAAGCCGTTGTGCGAGTGGGCGATGATGTCCGTGTGGACGTGGTCGGCCAGGTGAAACCGGACCGCGAACCCTTGCGGACTCGACCCCTTCGGATCGTTATCGGCCAGGGTCGGGATTCCGCCGGACAGCGAGAACCGCACAGTAATAGGAGTGGACGGCCGGTTCGCGTGCGGCGCACGGGTCAGTTTTGCGGCTTCGGGTGCGGGAGCGAAGGTGCCGGAGTACAGGAACCCCTTTGCGTGCGCCGGTCGGAACCCGGCGTGCGCGCCTCCGGAGAGTTTGTCGAGGACGTCGAGCAGGTCGGTAATCAGTGCGGACGGCATGTTACGGGTCTCCGGGATCGTGGGTGAATCGTATTGGGTCACGGCCTGAAATGCGCAGCGGAGATACCGCCCAACTTATGGAAGCGGAGAGGCTGCACACAATTCGGTATCGGCCTCGTGGGGCGGCTCGTGCCCCGTCGGGTTTTTGCCAGAACCAACATATGGTCGTCCCGCGGCGTGACGGTTGCTAGAACTCGTGCAGTCCGAAGCGCGAGCTAACGTCATCACGGGAAAGCGGTGCCAGTTATGAGCGGGTGGGGGCAACAAATTTGGGACACCATTCGTGAGGAATTCTCAGACATTTCCGATGTCGCGCAGGTGACCCGCATCATACTCCGGTTGGTGATCGCCGCGGTGCTGGGCGGGGTATTGGGGTACGAGCGGGAATCCAAGGGACGCGCGGCGGGAACCCGGACGCACATGCTGGTGGCGATCGGCGCGGCCCTCTTCGTGCTGATCCCGCAGCAGGCCAAAGTATCGGACGCGGACCTCACCCGCGTGCTGCAGGGGCTCGTTGCCGGGATCGGGTTCTTGGGTGCCGGGACCATTGTCCGGGGAACGGGGCAGGAGGACGTAAAAGGTCTGACGACTGCGGCGGGCATCTGGTTGACCGCCGCGATCGGAGTTGCCGCGGGCATGGGGCGCGAGGCCACCGCGGTGCTGGCGACCGCGCTGGCTCTCTTCGTGCTGTACGCGGTTCCCAAACTCACGCAGTCATTCGGCCACCAAAACGGATCGCCCCCGCAGTCCCCACCGCCCCAGGGCAAAGCCAAGTCGAAAAAGTGAGCACCGCTTATGCGCGGTGGGCGGCTCACTGAGGGCTGGCGGGAGCGGCCGCGCGTAACCGTTTGACTTCGGCTTCCAGTTCCGTGATTCGCGTCTGGAGCTTCTCGACGACCGGGGCGATCTCTTCGTTCGTGTACCGCGGGTGAATGTGCTGGTGGCAATTACCGTCCCACGCTTCAACCGTGAATAGGATCCCCCGCTCCACCTTGCCGGGGTACGTCGGGTCGCGGAGCTTCGCTTCCAGGTCCGCGTCGCCCTCAATCACTCGCGCGGTGCCCCACAGCTTCACGCGCTGGCGGTTCGCGTAGTCCATCAGGAAGATGAACGCCTTCGGGTTCTCGGACAGGTTGCCCAGCGTAAGGTACTGCTTGTTGCCGCCGAAGTCGGCGAACCCGAGCGTGCGTTCGTCAATGACTTTCAGGAACCCCGTCGGGCCGCCGCGGTGCTGGATGTACGGCTGCCCGTCGGCGGTCGCGGTGCCCAGGTAGAACATGTCTCGTTCGGCGATAAAGGCGGCCAGTTCGGGCGTAACCGTGGTTTCCCAACTGCCGCTGCGCTCCATCCGGGCGTACCCTTTTCGGGAACCCTTTTGTTCCTGAACGGCCTTCACCGCGGGGGTGAAGGCGACGTCACTCGCGTATTCTCGCATGGGAACACCCTCATCGGGTTATTTCTTGTTCACGTGCTTACCGAGGAAGTTGCGCATCAGTTCGGCGATCTCGCTCCCGTTCGTTTCCAGGGCGAAGTGCCCCGCGTCCAGGAGGTGGAACTCGAGCGTCTTCAGGTCGCGCTTGTACGGCTCGGCCCCGGCCGCGGGGAAGATCTGGTCGTTCTTGCCCCACGCGATCAGCACCGGCGGCTGGTGCTTGCGGAAGTACTCCTGCCACTTCGGGTACAGCGGCGGGTTGCTGCCGTAACTCAGGAACAGGTCGAGCTGGATCTCATCGTTCCCCTTGCGGTCGAGCAGGAACTGGTCGTGGGCCGCACCGTCCGGGCTGACCAGTTCGGGGTTCTTGACCCCGTGCGTGTACTGCCACTTGGTGGTGTCGTAAGTCAGGGCATCGCGGAGGGCATTGCGCTTGTCCTTGTTAGTAGGTTCCTTCCAGTACGCCTTGATGGGCTTCCAGAACTCATTGTCCAAACCCTCTTCGTAGGCGTTACCGTTCTGCACCACGATCGCGGTGATGCGGTCCGGGTACTTGACCGCGATCCGGTATCCGACCGGCGCCCCGTAGTCCTGCACATAGAGGGCGAATTTCTTGAGCTCCACTTTCTCGGTGAACTGATCGATCACGTCCGCGAGGTTGTCGAAGGTGTACTTGAACTTGTCTCGCGACGGCATTGAACTGTGGCCGTACCCGGGGTAATCGGGCGCGATCACGCGGTACTTATCGCCCAGTGCCGAGAGCAGGTTGCGGAACATCTGCGAGCTGGTTGGGAACCCGTGGAGCAGAAGGATCGCGGGGGCGTCCTTCGGTCCGGCTTCACGGTAGAAGATGTCCAGGTCACCAACTTTCACTGTCTTGTGCGCCACCTTAACGGCAGGCGCCGGCTGTTGAGCGACGGCGGAACCAGCCAGCCCGACCGTCAACGCGACGGCGGCAATCGGGGCGAATACTGCCAGGCGGATCATGATCGTGTCTCCTGTTTGAAGGCGTGAGGGGGATTCGGGATTCACACTGCTGAATCAGTTCGCACGACCCGTGACCACAAAGCGGGACGCGCGGTTCGGACGAGCCGCGCCCGCAAGGAAGCGGTAGCGCCTCCCGCTTCCTTGCGGGCGCGGCTCGTTGTCAAGACCGGATCAAGCCGCGACTGCCGACTTCGCGTCCCGCTTTCGCAAATGCGCTTTTGCAGAATCGGCCATCGTGACCAGTGCCGCGCCCATCATGATTGCGTCCTTGATGACGAGCCGCCCCGCGCCGGACAGGAGCGGGAAACCGTGCTCCGTGCTCCCGAGTGGTGGCACCCAGCACTCGGGCGTGGTAATCAGGAACGAGAGCGTCGCGAACGACATCACGAACACCAAGAAGCTGCCGACGGCCGAGACTCCCGGGAACACCGGGTGGAGTGCGATGAGGACTCCGTAAGCGACGATCACCGAACCGAGGCCGTAGGCGAACAGGTACGTCCCGTTTTGCTCGTGCCACTCGCGGTTGGCGGGCACCAACTCGCCCTCGCGGTTCATGTGCTTACGGTATTCGCCCGCGGGTTGTTGGTAGAAGAAATTCATGAGAGGACTGTTGGCCACGAACGGGACGATTCCCTCGTCCTCGTACTTGAAGATCTTGAGGCCGCCGATCCACACCAGCACCACGATTAGCCCGACGCGGGTCAGGGCGATACCAAATTTGTCCGCTCGCGCGGCCAGCTCGAACAGTTGGTTGATCCGGTTCATGACAGATGCTCCGCGAAACACTCGGTCGAAAAAGTTGGGGAGTGAGTTACCGCACGTCCGGGATGCCCGGGTGGTCCGCCGGTCGGGGACCGGGCGCGGGCCAGAAGAACGTCCGCTCCTCTTCGCGAATAGCGAGATCGTTGATGCTCGCCTCGCGCCGGCGCATCAGCCCGCGCTCGTCGAACTCCCACAACTCGTTGCCGTAGCTGCGGAACCAGTTCCCGGTGTGGTCGTGCCACTCGTAGCGGAACCGGACCGCGATGTGGTCCGCGGTGAACGCCCACAGTGCCTTCACCAGCCGGTAGTCGAGTTCGCGCTCCCACTTGCGGGTGAGAAACGCGCGGATCTCGTCGCGCCCGACCGGGAACTCGCTCCGGTTGCGCCAAACCGAGTCCTCGGTGTAAGCCAGCGCCACGCGCTCCGGGTCGCGGGTGTTCCAGGCGTTCTCGGCCAGTCGGACCTTTTGAGTGGCGGTTTCCAGGGTGAACGGCGGAGCGATTACAGCGGGAGTCGGGTTCATGGCATTCTCCGATCGGGTGAGAGTGACAGCCCGCGACGAACCCGCGGGCGTTGAGCGGACCGAACTATTCGGCGGTGCTTGCCTGCAACCGTTGATCGGGCAGGGCTTCCGCTTTGGGGAAATCGAGGTCCGTCTTAACGGCTTCGTTGAAGTAGTTCGTGAAGACGTTGAGCGCGACGTGTGCGATCACTTCGGCGATCACCTCGTCACCGAAGCCGGCTTCGCGAACTTCGTTGAGGTCGCTGACATCGACCCGACCGCGCGTCTCGACCACCCGGCGCGCGAACCGGAGCACCGCGTCCGCCTTCGGGTCCACCGTGGTTCCGAGTCGGCTATCACGGATCTGCTCGGTCGTCAGCCCGACCATCTTGCCGACAGCGGAGTGCGCTCCGAGGCAGTACTCGCACCCGTTTGCTTGTGACACCGCGAGGGCGATTTGTTCGCGGAACTTGGCCGACAGTGTGCCCTTGCTCAGCGCGCCACTGAATTGCAGGTAGCCATCGAGAACCGCCGGGGAGTTCGCCATCGCGCGGGTCATGTTCGGGACCAGCCCGAGCTTCCCCTTCACGGCTGTCAGTAGTTCTTTGGCCCGGCCGGTCGCAGTGTCGGGATGGATTTGGCTGATACGGGACATGATCGTGGCCCTTTTCTTTTGTGTCGGCCCGCTATCATTGAGCAGGTTGCGGCTAATTAATTCACACGCCGTGCCAACGTGAAGCGATTCGCATAACACACGATCAGTCTGGTGGTTGCGGCAAAGTGTGGCCGCGTTTCTGGTTGACGAATTTTCGTTTCGTCATGAATTATCGTAAAATGGTTGCGAAATCTCGTTGAGAGGTCGCAATGAGCATATCCCAAATCGTTCCGTTGTTTGCCGATCCTAAGCGGTTGCTGCTCGATATGGCCCGCGAGCACCGGTTGCCGGAACTGCTGCGGATGGTCGTCACGCGGACGGCGGAGTCCGCGCGGGTGGCGCTCGCTCGAATCTGGTTGGTGCAGCGGACCGCGGACTGTGCGGGGTGCTCGACGGCGGCCGAGTGCAGCGGTCGGCCCACGTGCCTCCATTTGGTCGCGAGCGCGGGGCGATCCGTGGTCGATTCGGGGGTCGAATGGACCCGGCTCGATGGGGCGTTCCAGCACGTTCCGCTGGGTGTGCGCAAGGTCGGGCGGATCGCGGCGACCGGTGAACCGATCGAGGTTCCCGATCTCTCATCGCCCGAGCCGCCCGAGTGGGTCGCGCGCCCCGACTGGGTACGAGCGGAGGGCATCGCGGGGTTCGGCGGTCAGCCGCTCGTTCACCGCGATCAGGTGCTCGGCGTACTGGCGGTTTTCGCACGCGGGGGAATCGGCGCGGAGTGTATGGGCTGGTTGCGGACCATTGCCGACCACGCCGCCGCTGCAATTGCGACCGCGCGGGCGTTCGAGCAGATCGAGGAGTTGCGCGCCAAACTGGAGCTGGAGAACGAGTACCTGCGCGAAGAAGTGACGCGGACCGGCGCGTTCGGCGAGTTAGTTGGGGGCGGTCCGGCGCTCGAAGCGGTCGCGCGCCAGATCGACTTGGTCGCGCCAACGGATTCGGCCGTTCTTCTTTTGGGGGAGAGCGGCACCGGAAAGGAACTGGTCGCGCGAGAGGTGCATCGCCGGAGCAAGCGAGCCGCTCGGCCGCTCGTAAAAGTGAACTGCGCCGCGGTGCCGCGCGAGTTGTACGAGAGCGAGTTCTTCGGTCACGCGAGGGGGGCGTTCACCGGCGCGCTGCGCGACCGGGCGGGGCGGTTCGAGTTGGCCGACGGCGGAACGCTGTTCCTCGACGAGGTGGGAGAAATCCCGCTGGAACTTCAGGCGAAATTGCTCCGCGTACTTCAAGAAGGCGAACTGGAGCGCGTGGGCGAAGAGCGCACCCGGAAAATCAACGTGCGGCTCATCGCGGCTACCAACCGCGACCTCCGTGCGGAAGCCGAGGCCGGGCGGTTCCGGCAAGACCTCTACTACCGGCTGAGTGTGTTCCCGGTGGAGCTGCCGCCGCTCCGCAAGCGCGGGGAAGATATCCCGCTTCTGGCCGAACACTTCCTCGCATTGACCGCACGCAAGCTCGGGCGCCCGAAGCCGCGACTCACACTGGCGAACGTCCAGCAACTTCAGCGGTACCACTGGCCGGGGAACGTCCGCGAGTTGCAGCACGTCATCGAGCGCGCGGTCATTACGGCCGACGGCTCGCGCCTGACCATTGACCTGCCCACGAGTTCCCTCGGGTCCGCGAGCAAAGCGCCAACCACGGCGGTAGCGGTCGGGGACGAGCGCGTGCTGACCGATGCCGAGGTGCGAGAACTGGAAGCGAACAACATCCGCGTCGCGCTGCGGCAAGCGAAGGGGAAGGTGTCCGGTTCGGGTGGGGCCGCCGAACTGCTCGGGGTGAAGCCGACGACTCTCGCGTCGCGGATCAAAGTTCTGGGGCTCGTGCCGCGATGACGCGGGCACGAAGAGGGAAACCGGAACGATGTGCGTGGTGCGGGGCGTGTTACAGATGTGGTGAGCGGCGCGGCGTGGACTCACGCCGGCCGATCGTTTGTTTTCGTGCTTACTTGGCGGCCGGGGCCGCGGGCTTGGTCGCCGCAGCGCGGAGGCGCTTCACCAGGCGCGACTTGAGTCGGGCGGCCTTGTTCTTGTGAATGTACCCCTTGGTCGCGGCGCGGTCGAGCATCGCCTGCGTCGCCTTCACCTCGGTCGTAGTCTTGGTCGCGTCGGTGCCGATGATCGCGGTGGCGACTTCCTTGCGCTGGCCCTTGAGCTTCTTGGCCGCGGCCCGGTTCTGGCGGCGGCGCTTTTCGGATTTGCGGAGGCGCTTCCACGCGCTGGCTGTGTGAGGCATGTCTCGTGTTCTCGCTACTCGGGTGGTATTGGATCACCCGTTCGGGCGCCCGCGGGTGCGGGCGCCCGGACGGGCACGTGATTTACAAGGCGACGGCGCCGACTTTGAAGCGGACGAACCGGACCGGCTCCAGCCCGGCCTTCTTCAGCGCGGCGCCCACGCTGGTGTTCGGGTACTTGCCCGCGTTCGCCATCGGCTGCTCGCTCAGCACGACTTCGGACAGGCGCGTGCGGAGCTTGCCCTCGGCGATCTTGTCCAGAATGTTCGCGGGCTTCCCGGTGTTCTTCGGGTCGGCGTCCATGTCCGCTTTGACGAGGCCCTTTTCCTTCTCCACCACGTCGGCCGGCACGTCCGCGGTGGTCGCGTAGGGCGGGTTGAGGGCCGCGATGTGGGCCGCCACGTCGCGGAGCAGTTCGTCGTTCGCGGCCGCGCCCTTGCACTCGATCACCACGCCGACGGTGCCGTCGTGGTGAACGTAGCCGCCGTACACGCCGCCCTCGAGCCGCTGGAAGCGGTGCAGCACCATCTTCTCGCGGATCACGCCGACGACGTCGTTGATGCGGTCCTGCACGGTGCCGGTGCTACCGAACGGCTCCACGAGCAGCGCGGGCGCGTCCGCGGCCTTGCTGCCCGCGGCGTGCTTCGCGAGGTCGTTGGCCAGCGCGATGAACTGGTCGCTCTTGGCCGAGGGCGCGCTCTCGCACCGCATCTCGACGATCGCGGCGACCTTCGCGGCGTTGTCGACGAACGCCCCGACCCGCCCCTCGGCGGTCTCGTTGCCCTCGCGCTTCGCGGTCACGCCCTTGCTGCGCTCGCGCAGCCAGTCGATGGCCTTCTCCATCTCCCCGGCGTTCTCGTCCAGCGCCTGCTTGCACAGGCCCATCGGCTGGTCGGTCCGGTCGCGGAGCTGCTTGACCATCTGCGGCGTTACGGCTGGCATAACTCTCTCCCAAAGTTCCTAGTTGCGGGTTCCAAGTTCCAAGTTATCCACGCGACCCGCTACCGTCCCGCTCCCCGAACAAACGGGGAGCACCGGCGGCCGGGGAGGGGGAACTCGGAACCGGGAACTCAATGTTTTTAGACAGCGCCGGCGGGAGCGGGGTTCGACTCCGGTGCGGGCGGGGCCGGCGGCGCGGGCGCCTTGGGTTGCGGCTGCACGCGGGTCTTCTGGATGCCCTGTTGTTCCGGCGGCAGCGCGGCGCGCCCCTCGAGGCAGGCGTCGGCGAGCTTCGCCAGGATCACCTCGATGGAGCGGATGCTGTCGTCGTTGCCGGGGATGGGCAGGTCGACCGGGTCCGGGTCGCTGTCGGTGTCGATGAGCGCGATGGTGGTGACCCCCATCCGCTTGGCTTCCTTCACCGCGATGTGTTCTTTGTTCGGGCCGACGATGACCAGCGCATCGGGCGGCTTGATCATGTCGCGGATGCCCATCAGGTTGCGCCGGATCTTGAGCAGTTCGCGGCTCAAGGTCGAGATCATCTTCTTGGAGTGCGTGAGGATGTCCGCGGTGTCGGGCGCGAGGGCCGGGTCGAGCTTGCCCGCTTCGGTCATCAGCGAGGCGATGTGCGCGTTGAGGTCGACGCGGTTCGGGTTCTCCCCCTGGGGGAGCCACATGGCTTCGAGCTCTTGAAGGCGCTTCAGGCGGTTGCGGATCGTGCGGTAGTTCGTGAGGGTGCCGCCGAGCCAGCGCTCGCTGACGAAGGGCATCCCGCACCGGCCGGCTTCCTTCTCGACGATTTCTTTCGCCTGGCGCTTCGTGCCGACGAACATCACGAGGCCGCCGCGGGCCACCACCTGAGCCAGGTAGCGGTACGCACGCAGGAGGCCTCGCACGGTTTCGCGCAGGTCGATGATGTGAATCAGGTTCCGCTTGCCGTAGATGTACGGCCGCATCTTCGGGTTCCACCGGCTGGCCCGGTGCCCGTAATGGACGCCCGCTTCGAGAAGCACTTTCACGTCTACGAGAGCCACAGCAACTCCTTCGAGGACACCGCACAGATCACGCACAGGTTTGGCATGACGAGGCACATCCCCCAACTGAGAAAAGATTCGCCCCCAACACGGTTTCTGGGGCGGTTAATGGGTACGAACGCGCACGAAATTACGGCGCGGGAACCCAGAAGCTAGTAATATAATCTCCGACGAAATATCGGCCAACCCAGTTCTCGGCTTTCTTCGCACCGATGTTAGCGGAACACGCTCGGCCGCGCCTGATTCCCGTTCTGGACGTGATGAGCGGCGTCGTCGTGCGCGCACGCGGTGGGGTGCGCGAGAACTATCGCCCGATCGCGTGCCCCTTCTCCGGGAGCCGTGAACCCGCGGACGTCGCCCGTGCCGTCCTGAAACTCGCAAGCGCCAACGAGTTGTACATTGCGGACCTGGACGCGATCACCGGCAAATCGCCCGTTTCTCGTGCGACCCGCGACATCTTGAGCGCGTGGGAGGTACCTACTTGGCTGGACGCCGGGATCGGGCGCACGGATATCCTCGATTTCCCGGACTCCCCTCACATTCGGCCCGTGGTCGGATTTGAAACCTGTCGCGTGCCGGAAATCCTCCGGGAAACGCTCACCGAACCACTCCGCCGACCGGTCGCGTTTTCACTCGACCTCAAGAACGGGATATTAGTGGGCAACTGGCGTGCCTGGAAGCTTAAGAACGACCGAGACGTGGTGCCCCTGGCCCGGCGTGTGATCGAAATGGGTGTTCGCGCGCTCATTGTGCTCGACCTCGCCCGCGTGGGTACTGGTACCGGCGCGGGGACGGAACCCCTGCTCCGCGCGATTCGCAACGAGTTCCCGGATATCGATCTGATCGCGGGCGGCGGCGTGCGCACCTGGGAAGACGTGGACCGTTTGGGCGCAGCCGGTGCGACCGGCGTACTCGTCGCGTCTGCACTGTATGACGGAACATTGAGCGGACCCGACCAGTCAGGCGATTGAAGCGTCACTGTTCGGATCTGCCCACCGGTGCCACACAACACGATCCGCGTCGTATTGCCCTGGGATGTCCGCCTTCGCGTCTTCTTCGTTGTTGTGATCCATATCTTGCACGACTTCCCAGTGTTCGTTGCAGGTGAACCGATACAACTGCCCGGTCGCGTACTGGCACACCGCGAATCCGTACACGCGGAGGTCGTCACCTTGCGCGCCGGGCAGTTCACCGAACGGTACTTCACCCGCCCACGCCCACCACAGGACATGAGCACCGTCGAGCACCGGGGGCGGGTTCATCGCCCTTCTCCAGACGAAGCCAACTTCGTGAGCGCGTCGTCCGTGAGTCGGTACACGGTCCACTCGTCCATCGGCTTCGCGCCGAGCGACTTGTAGAACTGGATCGACGGCTCGTTCCAGTTCAGCACGGACCACTCGACGCGGGCACAATCACGCGCCACCGCGAGCTTCGCCAGCGCGCGTAGCAGTGTCTTGCCGTGACCCTTGCCGCGCGCTTCTGGGATCACGAACAGGTCTTCCAGGTAGATGCCGGGCTTCGCGCGGAATGTCGAATAGTTGTGGAAGAACAGCGCGAACCCGACGACCGCGCCCGAATCCTCCACGAGCAGTACCTCTGCGTAGCGCGTGGCGCCGAACAGGTGGCGGTGCAGATCGGCGTCCTGGAGCACGACCGCGTGCGCGAGTTTCTCGTATTCCGCCAGCGCGCGGATCAGGTTCGCAATCACGGGCACGTCATCGGGCGTCGCGGAGCGGATCATGGGGTCTCCGGGTGAACGGCGGGGCAGGGCAGAGTACACGAATAGCACCGTGGTGCCGATTCGTGTACTCTGCCCCGCCCCGTTCACCCTTCCGAATTTGAGCGGCCGTTCACGCTTCCGACCAGCTCAGCGGCGGCCGTCACTTCTTCGCTTCCTTCAGCAGCTCTTCGAGGCGCTCGGCCGCTTCCTTGGCCGCGGCGTCGAAACGGCCGACCACCTTGCCGTCCGGGTCGATCAGAATGGTCCTCAAGGAGCTACTGATGCCGTATTTCGCCACCGGTCCACCGCGGCTCGCGTTCTGGGCGCCGCCTGGCGGTTTCAAGGATGTCAGCGCCACCGGGAACGGAATATCGCGCCCCTTCCAGATGTCCTTCTTGTAAATCGCGTGTTTCTCATCGAAGGCTTTCGCTGTGCCCACCTCGCCGTCCGCATCGACGTGGACGCCGACGATCGCCACGCCCTTGTCCTTGACGCGGTCGTACAGGTCCATGACCGCCGGCATCTTGTCGATGCAATCCCCGCACCCGTAGCTGCAAAACGCGAGCAGCACAAACTTCCCCTTCAGGTCGGCCAGCTTCACCTCCTTGCCCTTCCACCCGGCCACATCGGTCAGCTCCGGCGCCGGCTGCCCGAGGAGCTTGAGCAATTCGTTCGGCAGCAGGTCAACCGGCTCGACCACGTGCTCGTTCCGGTCTTTCGGCACCGTAATCTTCACCCGCTTGGACACCATCCATTCAGTACCGAATAAGGCCAGGGTGTAGTCGCCCGGCGGCAGTAGGTACTCCAGCTTCCCGGCCTCGTTGCCGGTACTAGCGATTTGCCGCCCGTCCGGCGTTTCAATGATCGAGTGGAAGTAATCGGTCCGGCCCGCCTTGGTCAGTTCCTCGCACCGGACCGTCGCCAGAACCCGGCACTCCGGTTGGAGCGTCACCGTCACCGTGCTGCTCGCCAGGAACATAGCGGGGGACATACGTGCATTGCCCACCCGCTTACTTACCGGATCTCGGACCACTATCTGGTCAGAAGCCCATTCATCAAAGAGTACTTTCACGGTGCCATCGGCATCGGTCGTCCTGGCGTTGAAGAACGTCCACCCGGTCTCCGGGTCTCGGATGCCGCCTTCCGGCACCCGGTTGAATTGTTCCCACCGCTTCCGCTGTTCCTCGGTCACCTTCTCGGGCGGAATCGGGCGGCCATCAGGCGTCCGTGGCTCGAAATGCGGGCGGCGGTTCATCAATCGGGCGACGACCGCGCCGACCACCGGCTTGCCGTCCGCCCCGACCGCCTTCACCGTCACCTCCTTTGGGAATTCCTTGAATCCCGGCGGCGCCTTCGCCAGCGTCGCCCGAATCAGCCGCTCGCCGGGGTCGTCGACCGAGGCGGGTCGCGGGCCGCCCGGTTCGGTCGCGAAGCAGACGCTCAGCCGCTCGCCGTCCAGCTTATACACGCCCGGATACCTCCCGGCCGCGATCTTGAGGGGGGCGCCGGCGGGGGCGAAGTCGAGTTCCTCAAGGACCAGGTCGAACCGCTTCGGCTCGGCCGCCGGGTCGAGTTCGATTTTCCCTCGCAGAACGAGTTTTTCGTCGAGGAACGGCTCGACGGTGACCGCATCGCCCCGGATGACAACGCGCGAGCGCCAGGCCATGCCGAGTGATGCGTTCTTCCCGGAACTGGCGTCGAACACCCATAAACCTTGGAGCGCGTCGGCGTCGGCCCTCTTCGCTTCCGGGGGCCGGGCTGCGACCGGCCCCCGCGACGCCTCGGGCGGTGGCTCAAACGAGACCGCGGCGGCGGTCAACCCCACGAGGAGGGCGACCGCCCCCAGCGCGGCGGGTAACAGCTTCGACTTCCATGTCATCATTTGAATCACTCCGTTGGCAATGGCTGAAGCCCGGCCGGGGACCGCCTCCCCGTGCGCGAAGGCAACGGCCGTTGCGGTGGTGGCTCGGATCGCGTGGTCCGTCGCCGAAGCACGCGAACCCAGCCCGTCCAGGAAAACCGTCAGGCCCCCGATACTCACCGTCACGCCGCGGCGAACGAGCCGCGTCCGCAGGAGCACTTTCGCGCGCGTCAGCCACCCGGACAGCGTCCCGACCGGGCAGTTCAGTTCCGCCGCGGCCTGTTCGTAGGTCCTCCCTTGGAGGTAACAGAGCACCACGGGGACGCGGTACTTGGCCGGCAGGCGGTCCAACTCGGCGTCGAGGGCGGCGGCGAGGTCCGGGTCGGAAGTGACGGGTTCGGGGGCCGGGACCGTCGAGAGGTCGGTCGAATGATGCCTCTGGTGTCGCGCGCGGACGCGGACCGCGCACCGGTACGCGACCCGCGCCAGCCAGGCCGCGAGGTGCGTACCGCGAACGACTTCGGCCCGGCGGACGAGAACGAGGAACGCCGCCTGAGCCGCGTCCTCGGCGTCGTGTACGTTCCCGGCGACCCGCCGGCACACGCCGAACACCAGTCGCCAGTGCCGCCGGACGAGCAACTCGAACACCGCGCGGTCCCCGTCCCGGACGAACCGGAGGAGCAGGTCCGCGTCCGGGACGTGACCAAGAGACCGATCGGCAAGGACGGGGATCATTGGCATCTTGCCAGAGTGGTGCCACCCTCCGGCCCGGCGCATGCGCGATTTTTCCGGTGGCAAAAATAGTTGGAACGACCGGGCGCCCGCAGTGGGGAGAGAGTGCGTCGCGCCGGGCTATTTGCTGGTGGCGAGGAATTCGAGCAGGTCGGCGGCTTCTTGCGGCGTGAGCCCGCTCATCTGGCCGTCGGGCATCAGCGACACGCGCGCGGGACGCACCGAGTCCACGTTGTACGCGGCGAATTGCCGCTCTGATTTCTTACGGGTTCGCGCACGGTCGGAACCGAAAAACCTTGCCGGGAGCCAGTAGAAGTGAAGGCCCAAGCGTTCTCACGCCGCAGAGCGCGTTCTATACTCGGTTGCACTCCGGTCTGTTCGTTCGGCCGAGTAGCCGGTTTCGCGAAATCCGAACCCACCGTTCGATGGGAGACACCGCCGTGCGATTCTCGTTCGCTCCGATCGCCGCCATCGCTCTCGCAATCCTCCCGCACCCCGTGGCCGGAGGGGAGCCGCCGGAAAAGCCGGAGGGTAAGCCCACAGCGCTCCGCGTCGGAGACCCCGCCCCGCCGCTGCGGGTCAGCAAATGGCTGAGCGGGACCGAGGTCAAGCGGTTCGAGCCGGGCAAGGTGTACGTGGTCGAGTTCTGGGCCACGTGGTGCGGCCCGTGCATTGCGGTGATGCCGCACCTGACCGCCCTTCAAACCGAGTACAAAGACAAGGGGCTGACCGTGGTCGGCGTCACCGCGAAGGACGAGAAGAACTCGGCCGCGGCGGTGGAGGCGTTCGTGGCCCAACGGGGCAAGCGGTACGCCTATACTTTCGCCTTCTGTGAGGACCGCACGACATACGACGCCTACATGACGGCGGCCGGGCTCCAGGGCATCCCGTCGGTGTTCGTCGTCGGCCCGACCGGAAAGATCGAGTTTATCGGCCACTCGATGGAACTGGACCTGGTGATCCCGAAAGTATTGGCCGGGACGTGGCGCGGGCAACCCGACATCGACCAGATACGCAAGGATTACGGGCGGTTCGCCGGGATCATGAAGAAGGCCCAGACCGATCCGGCCGCAGCCCTCAAGGAATTCGCCGCCTTCGAGACCGATTTCCCGAAGGTGGCGGCGGGGTACTATTACCAGATCAAGAAGCTCCAGCTCCTGCTGCTGGGTAAAGAGTTCGACGCGGCCCGGGAACTGAGCGAGTCCCTGATCCGGTCCGCGACCGAACTAGCGAACCCGATCCTCGTCAGCGGCGTCCGGCTCATGTGGTCCGCGTCCTTCATCAACCCGGACAAGAAGCACCCGGAACTGGCCCTGAAGGCGGCGGAGGCGGAACTGAAGATCGAGGGCGACCGCGACCCCGCGGCCCTGTTCCACGTCGCCGAGGCTCACGCCTTCGCCGGCAACACGGTCAAAGCGACGGAATACGGGCAAAAGGCGGTTGCCGAAGCCAGCGGCGAAGAGCGCAAGGAATACGAAGCCGCGCTCAAGAAACTGCTGGGCAAGTAAGTCGATCGGGAAATGATGCGAAGACCAGTCGATGGGCAGGTAGGCGTGTGTTCGAGAGTGAGGGGATCGCACAGCACAGGCCCGGGGTCGTAGGCACAGAAGTATGTGTGCCTACGACCCCGATCTCGGGAATCACTTCCGGTTCGTCAAGAACTCGAGCAAGTCGGCGGCTTCTTGCGGCGTGAGCCCGCTCATCTGACCGTCGGGCATCAGCGACAGGCGCGAGGGGCGGACCGAGTCCACGTTGTCCCCCGCGATCACGACTTCTTTATTCTCCGCGTCGCGCAGGACGAGTTGCTTCTCGTCGCGCTTCACGATGATCCCGGTGTACGTCTTGTCGTTCTTCGTCTTCACGTTGTACGCGGCGAATTGCGGCTCGACGCGCGCGGACGGGTTCAGCAGGCTGTCGAGCAGTTCGGGCCGCGTGCGCGCCTTGCCGATCGCCGAGAGGTCCGGGCCGAGGGTCGTTCCGCGGTCGCCGACCTTGTGACAGTTCGCGCACTTCATTTCTTTGTTGAAGAACAGCGCCTCGCCGTTTTTCGCCTCGCCGGTTAGCGCCAGAATCGGTGCGGGACGCGGGCTCGCACCGAGCTTGCGCCCCTTCGGGTCCGCGGGCATGTGTCCCTCGAACAAGTCGCGCACGGGCACGGCACCGTGTTTCACCACCTCCGCGGGCAGGTTGTTCGTGCTCTTGCTGTCGAATTTGCCCAGCGCGAAGGCCCGCGCGAAGGGCCACGCGGCCGAGAACGACCCGTATGCGAGGTCCGGTCGGTTCACGTTCGGTAGACTCGCGCTCCACTCCTTCGGCGGGTTCGAGAGGGACGCGATCCATTGCCCGACCACGTCCAATCCCTGCGCGTGCGGGAATTCGGACCCGAGGTGCGGCATGCGCCCGCGGCCGAACTTCGCCATCCGGTAGAACAGCACGCTCCGGTACGGGTCACCGGGCGCAACGATGCGCGCGTCCGCCAGTCCGAAGTCGCCCTGCTTCGGGCGCACGTCGAAGATGCCGGTTTCCTTGAGCGGCTTTGCGGCTTCGAGTTCGATCACCACCTGACCGCCCCCGCCCCCGAATCGGTGACAGTGGGCGCAGTTCGCGTGGAGGTAACTGCGCGCCCGCGCTTCGAGTGGATCGTCTCCGATGAGGGGAACGAGCGCGGGCTGTTTCTTGATGGAGTTCGCGTCGAACGGCGGAAGCTCCTTGTCGTCCGGTCCCACGCGGCGGGCGTAGCCGTGCTTCATCAGCTTGACGAGCTGATTGGTTTTGTCCGTTCCGGCGAACAGCGGCACGCGGTTGAGTTGAGCGGTGTTGAACGCGAGCGAATATTCGGACCACGCATTGTGGCAACTGAGGCACTGCGTGCGGCTGTGGAACGTCCACACGTGCTCCCTCTTACCCACAGGCACCCAGGCGCCCTTCTCAATCTTACCGCCCGCAGCAATCGGGAACGTCTTCTCCGCACCATCCGCGGGTACGAGGTCCGCGTCGGTCTGGTCGTCGCGCCACGCATAGGAATACCCGCGCCAGTCTTCGCCGTCGAAGTGGAGCAGTTGCGTCTCGACGCGCGTCTCGGACTGCCCCTTGTCGGTCACCACGTCGAGCGCGAGCGTCTTCACCAGCACCGCGTCCTTCGGGAATTGTATCTTGAACTCGTGCCAGAACACCTGCCCGGGGAGCGCGCGCGGCTTCTCGAAGAAGCTCATGGTGGACAGGTCCGGCAGCGCGAGCAGATAGTCCGCGGTGGCACCGTCCTGCCACTGCCGGGCGTTCGTGTAGAACGGGATCACCCCCGCGGCCGGTTCCAGTTTCTTCACGTCCGCGAACAGGCCCGTGTCGCTGAGTTTGGTGGGGAACTTGGCATTGGCCGCGCCCCCATCGTTGCGCTCGAACGTGTAAATCGACCCGTTGTCGTAATCGCAGAAGTAGATCTCGCCCGCGTTGTCCTCGCCGAACGCCGACGGGCGCACGCTCGGCTTCACGATCTCGGGCATTTCCTTGACCCGATCGCCCTCGACGCGCGCGGCCCAGATGCGCCGCGTCTCCCAGTCGCCGAAGATGTACGCGCCGACCAACTCGGGGAACTTCTTCCCGCGGTAGACGTACCCACCTGTAATGCTCGCCGCGATCGTGTGCGGCAACTCGATGAGCGGAGGGCGGATCGGGGTCGGCCCGATCTTCTGATCCGGGCGCACCGGTTGCCGCCCCTCAACAATGCTCCACCCGTAGTTCCCGCCCTTTTCGACCCGGTGAACCATCTCCCACAACTCCCACCCGACATCGCCGAGCCACAGTTCGCCGGTCTTGCGATCGATGCTCATGCGCCACGGGTTGCGGAACCCGAAGGCCCAAATCTCGGGCCGCACGTCCTTCATGCCCACAAAGGGATTGTCCTTCGGGACCGCGTAGTTCTTCCCCTCATCTTTCTTGTTTACATCGATACGAAGCACGGACGAGAGCAGGTCCGAGCAGTCCTGCCCGGTAGTGGCGGTGTCCGGCGGGTTGGGACCGGAAGCGTCGCCGGTCGAGACATAGAGGAACCCGTCGTGCCCGAAGTGCATGTCGCCGCCGTTGTGCCCGCCGCCCACGAACGTGATAACGATCTCCTCGCTCGCCGCGTCGAGGCGCGGGGGATCGGTGTCGGTCACTTTGAACCGCGACACGCGCGAGCCGTCCGGGAACCGGCCGTCCTTCGGTGGGACTTTTGCGTTGAGCGTGTAACAGACGTAGCAGTACCGGTTCTTCGCGAACTCCGGGTGGAACACCAGCCCGTACAGTTCGCCGACGCCGCCCGCGCCGGGCGTCTTGTCGATCGTCTTCAGTTCCTTCTTGAAGTCGAAGAAGAGTTCCTTCTTGGCGTCCGGCTTGTTCAGAACGGAGTACAGCGCGCCCTCTTGCTCACCGATGAACAGGCGCTCCGATCCCGGGCAGCGCACGATCAAGAGCGGGTGATGGAACTTCGCCTCCGGGAACACGCGCACGGGCTTGTACTTCGGCGGCGGTTCCGGGCTGCCCGTCACTTTCGAGGTCGTCCACGGCTGGCGCGCGTTGGGATCGGCTTTCGCCTTCGGCGGGTCTTTGTCGCCCGCCGCGTGCGAGTGCCAGTTGGTTTGGAGGACGAGCGCGATGGCCGCGAACCCGATGATCGCGGCGCCGGTCCGTGCGAGGGGGAGAGATGACATGACAAGCTCTCATGAAACCGGGAAACCCGTGGGTTGCGAGTATACACTCGAACTGGGAGGTTCCGCCATGATTCCGTTGTCCGTGGTCGATGCGTTCACCGACACGCCGTTTCGCGGGAACCCCGCGGCAGTGTGCCTCCTCGATTCCTGGCCGTCAAACGAGTGGTTGCAACTCGTCGGGCGCGAGATGAACCTCGCCGAGACCGCGTTCCTCCGCCACCGCCCGGGCGGCGAGTACGAACTGCGCTGGTTCACGCCCACGGTCGAGGTCGCGCTGTGCGGTCACGCGACACTCGCCTCCGCACACGTCTTGTGGGAATCGGGCGCTGCGACACAAGACGTGCTCACATTTGCGACCAACAAAAGCGGCATTCTCACCGCGCGCCGACTCCCATCGGGCGAGATCGAACTGGATTTCCCGGCCCAACCCGCGACTCCGTGTGCGACACCAGCGGGGTTGCTCGAATCACTCGGCGCGAATGCAATCGCGGTCGCGCGCAACGAGTCCGATTACCTCGTGGAAGTGGCCACCGAAGCCGAAGTACGTGCGCTGACGCCGGACCTCACGCGGCTCGCGCGAATCGAGTGCCGCGGGGTGATCGTCACCGCGAAATCCGATGATGCGCGCTACGATTTCGTGTCGCGGTTCTTCGCACCGCAATCCGGCATTGATGAAGACCCGGTGACCGGCTCCGCGCACTGTTGTTTGGCCGTGTGGTGGGGAAACAAGCTCAACAAGGTGGAAATGACGGGCTATCAGGCGAGCACACGGGGCGGGGTGGTTCGTGTGGTTAGGGCCGGTGATCGCGTCAAACTCATCGGCCGCGCGATTACGATCTCGCGCGGCCAGCTCCTTGCTCTTCCGATGTAAGCTCACTTACCTTTTTCACCGACCGGCACCACGGGTCCGGGCGGGACCGGGTCCGGCATGCGCGGAACGGCCGGCTCTGCCATTGGGGGGACGCTCGGGAACAGCACGTCGAGTGGAGGAAGTTTTCCCGCTTTGAGGGGGATGTTACTCGGCGTTTCCAGCTTGAGTTGCGGAACGGTCGGAACCGTGAGGTACGATCCGCGATACGTGTTGTAGATGGTCCCCGGGTAGCCGGTCCGATCACCGAGCGGACCGTAGCCCAAGCCGCCGTAAGGTGCGACGTGGTACCCGAGTGGCCGCGGGGTAATCGGGCTACTCATGCTACCGAGCCCCTGCGGGTGGACGACCGGGGGCGGTAAGAACAGTGGCGCGGGTGGCGGCGCCCCGACGCGACTGGGTTGGGCGCTCGCAACGGGCGCAAGAAGGGTGAGCGTCGCAAGAGAGATGAAGGTTCTGCGGACTGACATGACGAGCCTCTTACACGAACAGTGGCGACGGGCTACGGGAGAATTGAGCAAATCGAGGGCCGGAACCTATTCCTGGGACTGCGGGCGTTCCGCCCGCTTCTACCAGGGTGTTCGGCTTCCAGATTAAACGTGAAGCGATTCGTCGCTGGGACCGGCGGGCGAGACGCCCGCGGTCCCAGGAAAAGACATCACACCAGTTCGCGAATCGGCTGCGCGTCGGCGTCGATGGGGAAGTGCGGTCGGCCGTTCGCGTCGTACTCGCGCACCGCGTTCGGGTCCAGGCCCAGGTTCTTGTACAGCGTCGCGAAGATCTCCTGGTGCGTCACCGGGCGCGACGCGGCGCGCTCCGCTAGCCGGTTCGACGAACCGATCACTTGGCCCATCTTCATCCCGCCGCCGGCGAGAAGCGCGCAACTGAGCTGCGGCCAGTGGTCGCGGCTGGCCATGTTGTTGATCTTCGGCGTGCGGCCGAACTCGCCCCACACGATCACCGACACGTCCTGGTCCATTCCGCGGTCGTGCAGGTCTTCGATCAGCGTCGTGACGGCGCGGTCGAGGAGCGGGAAGTCCTTACGCGCTTGCACGAAGTTCTTGCCGTCCGGTCCGTGCCAGTCCCACCGCGTGAAGTTCATCGTCACCACGCGGGCGCCCGCTTCCACGAGACGCCGGGCGACGCAGAAGTTCCGCACCATGCGCGGGGCGCCGTCGCGCTCGAAGGCCGGGTCGTCCACGCCGTAGCGCTCCAGCACCTTGGGGTTCTCTTTCGAGAGGTCCACCGCGTCCTTCAGTTTCGACGACGTGAGGATGTCGAGCGCCTGCCGGTTGAACGAGTCCATCCCGTCCATCGTGCCCTTCGCGTCGATCTTGCGGTCGAGGTCGTCGAACCCCTTGAGTAAGCTCATGCGGTCGTTGAGCCGGTCGAGGCTCACGCCCTTGAGTGTGAGGCTGTCCGACTTCATGCCGGTGTCGCGGCCCCCGACCAGGTGGAACGGCGCGTGCTGAATCCCGAGGAACCCGCCGTCGCCGTGGTACCCCCAGCGCTTCTCGCCGCACGGGTACATGAGCGACACGTTCGCCGGCACCGCGGGGTCGGCCGGCCCCTGGGATTTCGACACCCACGACCCGAACGACGGCCAGTGCCCGAGGTTCGCCGGGGTCCGCGGGCGGCCCGTCATGCACTGGTAGGCGTCGTGGTCGCCGGCGCTACCGACGAGCGAGCGGATGATCGTGAACTTGTCCATCATCTGCGCGATGCGCGGGAACAACTCGCAGATCTGGATGCCGGTCACTTTGGTCTGGATCGGGTTGAACTCGCCGCGCACCTCTTTCGGCGCGTCCGGCTTCAAGTCCCACATATCCTGGTGCGGCGGGCCGCCGGGCAGGTAAATGTTGATGATCGACTTGTGCGAGGTCTTCGTGCCGCTCTTGGCCCCGGCCGCGAGCAGGTGCGGCAGCGCGAGGCACCCGCCGAACAGCGTCCCACCGGCCGTGAGGAAGTCGCGCCGGTTGAGGCCGTCACAGAACCCGCCGCGTGCGTGCGGGTCGCCGAAAAGAGAAAGCATAGGCAGCACCTTCAACGCGACACAATGCGGTGGGAGTCAACGAGCAGGCAGGTATAATACTTTTCGCCGAATTCACGCTCGGTGTCCAGCAGAATCAGCGTAAAGCACGTTCACGCCTCCTCATGGAAGCTTCATAATGTGCCCGGAACGAATCCCTGCGGAATACACGGAAGAACACATTCGCGTCGTCACTGACGTTGAGACGGTCCGCCGACGCCCCCAGATGTACAGTGGCGGCGTCGATTCGCGCGGGTTGCATGAGCTCCTTTTCGGCCTAGTCACGGATTCGCTCGACGAGATGATGCGAGTGAGCGGACACGCTTTGAGTGTCACCCTTCGCGCAGATCACTCCGTGGAAGTCGTCGACGACAGAAGCCCGGTTTTCGGAGAACTTTCGCTCGAATCCGTCTTCACTCAGTGGCACGGACTCGGCCCCGGCGCGGACGGGCGGTACTGGGGAACTTACCTGGCCGCGAACGCACTGTCCGCGGAACTGACCGTCCGCGTGCGAACCGACGGGAGCGTTTACCAACACACGTTCCGGCGCGGCGTCACGCACGCGGTGCTGCAAAGCGGCGGCGCGCCAAACGACCGCGGACTGACGATCCGCTTTCGGCCCGATTCGCTCATCTTTGGCGATGTGCGTTTCGACAGCGAAACGATCCGCGACCGGCTCCGGCAGTGCGCGTTCCTGCACAGTGGCGTGCGCATCTCATTCACCGATGAGTCAGACGGTGCGCACGACGAGTTCGAGTTCGCCGACGGCATCCGGGCTTACGTGGCGTGGCTGAACGCCGACCGCACGCCAATTCACCCGGATGTGATCGTGATTCGTGGAGAAGAGGCTGGCGTCCGCTACGAAGTCGGTCTGCAATGGTGCGAGGGAGACGACGTCACAGTGTCGTTTGCGAACGACCGCCGGCTGCCGGAGGGTGGTACACACGTTTATGGGATGCGCGCGGGTGTGACCAAAGCGGTCAATAGCTTTATTCGAGAACGAATTCATGGTGAGCGCGTTGTGAAAGGCGATGATGCTCGTACCGGATTAGCAGCCGTTGTTTCGGTACGTCTGGCGGATGCAATGTTTATGGGCGCGGCGCGAATCCAACTGGACAATCCCGAAGTCGAGGGTATTGTGGCATCGGGCGTTACCCAGTTTCTTCGCGAGCACTTCAAAGCCCATCCCGCAGTCGCGGATCGGATCGTGCGCAACGCAATTGCGGCACGCGACAGCCGTGAAACTGTGAGCGCGGCGCGAAACGAAAATGACCCGGGGAAGCGAACTCAGTAGTTCGCTTCCCCGGATTGAGTTGCGGCCTTCCGAACACCGATCAGGCCCGTTCGCTCTGGCGCGTCAGGGCGATGTAGCCCCACAGCACGATCATCGCGCCGATCACGGACATGATCCACCCCGGCCACATCTGGTCCACGTTCGGGTCGTTCGTCCACGTCGGCCAGATGGTCGAAGAGATCAGGCCACCTACGGCCGCGCCGACCACGCCCAGAGCGATCGTGAGAATGAGCCCCAGCGACTGCTTGCCCGGCACCATTGCACGCGCGATGAGGCCCACAAACAAGCCCGTAATCACCCAGCTCAACAGCGACAACATGACTCGATCCTTTCAGCACCCGCACGCGGGCGAATATGTGTAATCAGTGCCCCGATTACTGGGGTCACCAGATACCCATCGCTATTCGCAATTGGCGTGCCGTTTCGGGCGTTACCGGAGAGCCGCGTAGCCGTACACCAGCGCGAAGAACAGGAACAACACGGTGAGCGTGTGGTATCCCACCGCCAACCACCACACGGTGAGGTGCGGTTTCACATCGAAGACCGCTTGCAACATCAGTCGCACGCCCCAAAAGACCGCGCCATAAACACACACGGCTCGGCCCAATCGTGCCCCGGACGCGAGTTCGTCCGCACAGACGAGACTCATTAGCCCCAGCGCGACGATTCCCAGCACAACATACCCGCCGTAAGTCCAGTACATCTGGCGGTGTAGTGCGGGGAGCGAGGCGAGGTCGCGCTTCCAGTTCAGTTTGAACGGCACCAGCGACGATGCGATCAGCACGGACAACTGAGCTGCGCCCGCGATTCGGATCAGGTCCGCAAGAGCGAGTTCCATTGAAGTTCCCTCACGCAGCGCCAATGGCGTTGAGAAACGGCACGACCACACCGAGTACGAACGGCGGGTGGAACAGCCCGAACGCGGGGCCGATCACGACGCACGCCGTGAACAGGCGCCCGCGCCATCCGCGTCCCAATCCGAGCCGCTTGCCCGCTTCCGACTTCTCCGCGAGCAGCCCCAATCCCTGCACGACGAAGTACAGCGTCGGCCACCCGTAGCCGCCGCGAACGGGAACCGAGATCACCAGATCGTGAACGACCCCACTGAACAAAAATCCGGCCGCGACGCCCGCTCGTGCCCCGAGGTGCGCCGCCAGCGGGCGGAACAGGAACCGGTGCGTGAGATCGCGGAACGCGGTGTTCCACCGCTTCCCCCAAAACTCGCTCACGCTCCCCGAGAGCACGGGCCACACCATCAGCGGTTTTGCGTTCACGCACGCTGTGCGCCAAGCACAACTCAGCACGTGAAACGCGCCGAAGTGCAAAACGAAGATCACTCCCACCATCCCGACCCATCCGCGTAGGAGCAGTAAGTCGGACGGGATGAGCGGCACCGCGCCCCAAAGTAGCGCGATCCCGAGGCCGAGTTTCGCGAACGCGAAGCCCCATTCACCGACCCGCGGGCGTTGGTCGCGCGGGAGCGGGCGCGGGTCGAGGAACGCTTTCGCGTCCAACCCGGGCCACGCGACGAGGTACGCGACGTGCCGCCACGCGGGGGCGTGCAGTGCTCGCCACCACGAAAGCAACTTGCACGCGACAAAGATGACCACCGCGACCGCCCACATGACGATCCACGGCGGCCATGAATTGAGAGCGGCGAGCGACATTGGTCCCTCCGTCTAAACAACCGCGAGGCAGTGGGAGTAAGCAACAGATGTGGACCGCGATTCGATCTCGGCCGGTGGGGTGTTTACTGCGGTGCGAGTTCGGAACCCGGGACACACGCCTTCCGCAGTTGTCCCAGAAAGAACTTCACGGTGAACGGTTGCCCGCTCTGCGAAAAGTTTCACCGTCACATTCGGACTTCCGGCCGCTAACTGTTCTACACTTGCTCAAATTCGGCATTTCCCAGGCGATTTTTCGCCCCGAACACCCGGCACGCGACTTGCAATCGGCGTTAATAAGCGACGCTGCGCTCCCCGAACTCACGCCACCCCCGCTGCCATGACACGCACTCCCCCCCGTTTCCGCTGGTCCCGGCTCGCTCTCCTCGCTTTAGCCGTTGCGGGCGTCGCTGCAGGCGGGTGGTTCGCTGTGGCGCGCGGGAAACCGTTGTTCGAGGAAGCGCCGCACTCCGAGGAGTCGAAGTCCGCACCGCAAATCACGGCCGAGGTCGTCTCCCCCCGCTCGGGCGGGATCGATCGCATGTGCATCCAGCCGGGGACCGTCGAGCCGCTCGAGGCCGCGGACCTGTTCGCCAAGGTGTCCGGGTTCCTGGCCGAGCAAACGGTAGACATCGGCAGCGCGGTGAAGAAGGGCGACGTGCTCGCGCGGATCGCGGTACCCGAGTACCAGAAGCAGGTCGAGCGCGACCGGGCGCGCGTCAAGGCCGCGGGCGCGAAGGTGCAGCAGATGGAGGCCCACGTAACGGCCGCCGAGTCCGAGGCGAAATCGGCCGAGGCGTCGGTCGCGCTGGCGAACGTGCTCGTGCGGGCCAAGAAAGCGTACCGCCAGTACCGCGAGAAGCAGCTCAACCGGTTCCGCGAACTGGCGGACCAAAAGGCCATCGAGCAGCGCGTGGTGGACGAGCAAGAGGACTACTACCTGTCGGCGTTCGAGGGCGAGAACGAGGCCAAGGAAGCGGTCCGTGCGGCCATCGAGCGGGTGGCGGCGGCAAAAGCCAAGATCGTTCAAGCGCGGGCGGACGTGGAACAGGCCAAGGCGGAAGTCGGGGTCGCCACGGCGGACCTGGAGCGGTCGCAAGTGTTCCTCGACTACGCGGTCATCACGTCCCCGTACACCGGGGTCGTCACGCGCCGCACGTACAACATCGGCGCCTTCATCAAGTCCGCGGACCAGGGCGCGACGCAGCCGCTCCTGGCGGTCGCGCGGACGGACGTGATGCGGGTGGTGGTGCAGGTGCCCGACCGGGACGTGCCCTACGTCAGCCTCGGTGACCCGGCCGTGTTCGAGGTCGCCTCCGACACGCGCGTAGTGTTTCCGACGCGCGGGATCTCCCGGTTGGCGAAGTACCAAGATCCCTCGACGCGCATGATGCGGGTCGAGATGGACGTGGACAACCCGCCGACCGCGGGCCACCCGGACGGCGTCCTGTTCTCCGGCGCATACGGGCACGCCCGGCTCACGCTCCAAGCGGGGGCGCCGACCGCGGTGCGCGTCCCCACGGCCGCGGTCACCGGGCGCAGCGCGGGCAAGGGATCGGTCCGCGTGGTGCGCGGCGACCGCATCCAAACTGTTCCCGTCACTCTCGGCGCGGACAACGGCATCGAGATCGAAGTGCTCACCGGCCTGACGGCCGACGACCGGGTCGTACTCCGTGTCAGTAACCCGGTGGACGACGGGTCCGTTGTGGCCGTGTCCGGCGCGAAGCAGGCCCCCGTCGGACACTAGGAACGAGGGCGGAAATCGCGGTGCCCCTCGACAAACGAGCCGCGACCGCAAGGGAGCGGGGGGCACAACGGACCCGCGTAGGCGTCATTCCGCACTCGGCAAACGAGCCGCGACCGCAAGGGAGCGGGGGCACAACGGACCCCATGTAGAGGTGCAATTCCTCACGGGAGCCGCAGCCCGCTCCCTTGCGGTCGCGGCTCGTTTGCTGGGGGGTGCGGCTCGGTCCAATGTGACAACACTCTCCTGAGCACGATCGAATTCGCGTTGCGGCGCCCCGTTCACCTTGCTGCTTTCCGAGATCCGCTTCATGAACCTGCTGATCCGCTTTTCCCTCGGCAACCCGCGCGCGATCACCGTTCTGATGCTGACCATCGCCATCGGCGGCGGGGCCGCACTCGGGAGCATCCCGGCCGACATCCTCCCGGTGTACAAGTCGCCCGCGGTGCAGGTGCTCACGTTCTACGGCGGGATGTCCGCCACCAACGTGGAGGCCGACATCACCGCGCGCATGGAGCGCTGGGTGGGCCAGTCGGCCGGCACCCGGTACCAGGAGTCGCGCTCGATCATCGGCGCGAGCATCATCCGCAACTACTACTCCGACGACACGGACCCGAGCGCCGCACTCACCCAGGTCAATTCGCTCTCCACAGCGGCCATCCCGAGTCTCCCACCCGGCACGCTCCCGCCCGTGATTTTGCCCTACGATCCGACTTCCTCCACGCCCGTCGCGATCGTGGCGCTGAACAGCAAAACGCAGGGCGAATCGGTGCTGTTCGATACCGGCCGCTATCAGGTTCGGAGCATGATTATGGCGTCCCCCGGTGCGAACGCCCCGGTCGTGTACGGCGGGAAGATCCGCACCGTGCTCGCGTACCTCAATCGAAACGAGCTCCAGGTCCGCGGGCTCTCGCCGCTCGACGTGATGGAGGCCCTCGACCGGTCCAACGTGTTCCTCCCGGCGGGCGGGGCCAAACTTGGTGGTGTGGACTACGCGCTCGACTCGAACTCGATGTACGACCTGATCGAGCGCATGGGCGATATGCCCATCAAGACCGGCAAAGACGGCACGATGGTGTTCCTGCGCGACGTGGCCACGCCCCGCGACGCGAACCTGATTCAGACGAACGTCGTGCGCGTGGACGGGCGCCGGCAGGTGTACATCCCGGTGTACCGGCAGCAGGGGGCGAGCACGCTCGGCGTGGTGAACAATTTGCGGACCGAGCTGCCCGAAATGAAGGACCGGCTCACCACCCCGGACGTGGACCTGAAGCTGGTGATGGACCAGTCGGTGTACGTCAAGAGTTCCATCGAGAGCCTGCGGAACGAGGGCGTGCTGGGCGCGATCCTGTGCTCGCTCGTGATCCTGCTCTTCCTCGGCGAGTGGCGTATGACGGTGATCGCGGTCCTGACGGTCCCGATCGCCGTGCTCGGCGCGGTCGCGGCCCTCTTCGGCGCGTCGCAGACCATCAACGTGATGACGCTCGCGGGCCTCGCGCTCGCGATCGGGCCGCTCGTGGACAACGCGATCGTGGTGCTGGAGAACACGCACCGCCACCTCGGGTTGGGCGCGCGGCCGCGGGAGGCCGCGTTCCTGGGGGCGAGCGAGGTCGCGATGCCGGCCCTGGCCGCGACGCTCTGCACGCTCCTGGTGCTGGCGCCGCTGGCCCTCATCCCCGGGCTGGGGGCGTTCCTCTTCAAGCCCATGTTCCTGGCGGTCGCGTTCGCGATGCTGGTCGCGTACCTCGTGTCGCTCACGTTCGTCCCGGCGCGGTGCGCGGCGTGGATGCGGCACCACGCCCACGCAAACCCGATCGAAGCGCACGCGCCGGATTACAGCCACCGCAACGAGCACGAGGCCCCGGCCCCGCGCGGGCCGATCGGCGCGCTGTTCGAGAAATGGGAATCGCTACTCGATTCGGTCTTCAAGGGGTACGCCCGACTACTCGGCGTGGTCCTGCGGGCGCGCGGACTAGTCATCGGCGGCTCGTTCGCGCTCCTGGCCGCGGTGGTGGTGCTGATCGGCCCGCACTTGCGGCGCGAGTTCTTCCCGGAAGTGGACGCGGGGGCGTTCGAGATCTACGTCCGGGCCAACTCGGGCACGCGGATCGAGGTGACCGAGGGGTACATCGAAGCGGTCGAGAAGTACGTGAAGGCGAGGGTCGGGGGCGACACCGAACTGGTCATCAGCGAGTTGGGGCTGACCGCCGACTGGTCGGCCGCGTTCACCCCGAACAGCGGGCCGATGGACGCGGTGGTGAAGGTGCAACTGACGTCCGAGCGCTCGAAGTCGGCGCAGGAGCACGTCGCGGTGCTGCGGGCGGGGTTCGCCACGGACCCGGAGTTCGAGCGCCTGCTGAAAGAGGCCTACGAGCGGAAGATCGCGGCGGAGGAACTGAAGCCGGGCGTCACGCCGTTCTCGCGCGGCAACCTGGAGTTCGCGTTCGACTCGGGCGGGATGATCCGGTCCGCGATGAACGAGGGCAAGTCCACGCCGATCAACGTGAAGGTGACGGGCAAGAACCTCCAGAAGAACCGCAAGGTGGCCGAGCAGATCCTGGACGAGGTGCGCGGGATCGACGGCGTGGTGGACGCGCGGATCATCCAGCGCCTGAACTACCCGCTTTACATGATCGAGGTGGACCGGATCAAGGCCGCGTCGCTGGGCCTCAACCAGATGGAGGTGATGAAGAACGTGGTGTCCGCGTTCAACTCCAGTATCCAGTTCAACAAGAAGAACTTCTGGATCGACCCGGTGAGCCACAACCAGTATTACGTCGGCGTCCAGTACCCGGAGGGCGACGTGACCTCGCTGGAAACGCTGCTCCAGATCCCCATCACCAGCCCGGTCCAGCGCGAAGCGGTCCCCCTGGGCACCATTGCCGCGCTCAAACCGGCACAGGTGCCGTCCGAGATCGTCCACACCAGCCTCCAGCCCACCATCGACCTGACGATGGGCGTGTTCGGGCGCGACCTGGGCCACGTCGCGGAGGACGTGAGCCGGGTGGTCGCGAAGCACGGCAAGGCGCGCAAAGAGGGCGGGTGGACCCCGTTCGACCCGGACGCGAAGGACCAGAAGCCGATGGAGGGCGCGAAGGTGACCCTCAGCGGCGAGTACCAGAAGATGCAGACGACGTTCAAGTACCAGGCGATGGGCATGGTCGCGGCGATCGTGCTCATCTACTTCCTGCTGGTCGCGCTGTTCAAGTCGTACATCACGCCGCTGGTGGTACTCTCCGCGGTGCCCATTGGTGTCATCGGCGTCGTGCTGGTGCTCTTCTTCACGGGGACCGCGCTGAACATTCAGTCGCTGCTCGGGGTGATCTTCATGATCGGCATCGTGGTGTCGAACACGGTGCTCCTGACCGACTTCGCCACGAACCTGCAGAAGAGTGAGAACCTCGACCCCACGGAGGCGATCAAGCGCGCCGGGGCGATCCGCGTGCGCCCGGTCGTGATGACGGCGCTGGCGACGTTCTTCGCGCTCATCCCGATGTCGCTCGGGCTGGAGCGCGGGAGCGAGGCGAACGTGCCGCTGGGCCGCGCCGTGCTCGGCGGCCTCGTGGCCGGGCTGCTCACGACGCTGTTCGTGGTGCCCTGTGTGTACTCGCTGCTCGTCCCGAAGAAGCTGGGCGACGAGGACGAACCGCTCCCGGGCGACCCCGAACACGGCCCGACCGAAGTGATCGTTCACCCGCCCGAAGCGTAGGGCGCCGGTCAGATCAGGCGAACGGCCGGCGTGAGCCGGCTGGTGAAAGCTCCGGGGTGGCCCCGGGTCCGTTCCACCAGCCGGCTCACGCCGGCCGTTCGCCTTTGTTGCCTTAACTGTCATTCGTAGCGCAGGATGAGGGGCGCCAACAACAACGAGGTTCGCACTGCGAATGCACGTTACCAACTCTCAACCTCACGGTTGCGGCGTGTTCCCGGTTGCAACGAAGAGCCGGAACTGGGCGACGTTGAACGCGACGACCGCGCGGAGCAGTTCCTGGCGCGATTCCAGCAGTTGCCGGAAGCTGTCGAGGATCTCGATCGGTCGCCCCTGTCCCTGCTTGATGCGCTCCATTTCGAGTTTGAAGCCCTCTTCCGCGATCACGAGGGCCGTTTCTGCGGTCTTGATCTGTGCGGACGCGGCGCGGGCGCTCGCGAGTGCCTCGGACACTTCTCGGCGAATCTGGTTGGTCATCAGGTCGTAGCCGGCGATCCGCGCGCCGAGGGCCGCGTCCGCGGTGCGCACCCGCGCGTGGTTGCCGAACCCGAGGTTTTGCACGCTCCACACCGCGAGCACGTCGAAATCCGAGCGCCCGCGAATGGGGCCGAAATCAGACACCGCCTGATTGCTCCCGCCGCCCATCCCGCCGTAACTGTAGCCGACCGAGAGTGTCGGCAACCACGGGCGCACGCGCTCCTGGCGCACGCGGGTCTGCGCCTCCGTGACCGCAGCGCCCCGCGCGAACACCTCGGGCCGCGCTTGCAGCGCGCCCGCGATCAGTGCTTCCTGATCCCCGTCCTCGGGAACCAGCCGGATCGGTTGCACGCTCCCGCCGGGCGTGCGGAGGCGCACGGACGGGTCGAGATTGAGCAACCGGCACAGGCGCGCCGACGCGACCGCGACATCCTCCTCCGCGCGCCGCAGATCGCGCCGGAGCAGTTCGAGGTTCGTTTCGGCGCGCTTCGCATCCGACTGACGGTACTGACCCGCTTTCGCGTGAACCTCCGTCAAACGAGCGAGTTCGCCCAGGTCCGCTTCCCCGCGCCGGAGAATATCGACCCGGCTCTCGGCGCCCACGAGTTCCAGGTACCCGGCCGCAACGTCGAGGAGGATCGCGTTCTGGACCGCGTGCGATTCGGACCGGCTTACCGCCACCCGCTGGCGCGCGGCGAGTGGTTCGTAAACGGCATCGCCGAGGTGCGCGAACATCCGCACCCCGGGCACGACCGGCGGGCCGCCCGCGACCGCCCCCGCCCCGAACCCGAGGTAGAGGCTCTGGAGGTCCACCGTGCGGACCAGACCCGACGCCGAGAGGAACGCCCCGCGGTGCAAGCGAAGATTGGTACCGGCGCTCAGGTCCGGCAGCAGCAGCGACCGGGCCGCGAGCTGGTTCGCGAGTGCTTCGCGAACGACTTCCTGCGCCAGATTGATCGTCGGGTTCTCGACCCCGGCTAGACGCAATGCGACGCCGAGATCCAATGTGTTCTCGGGCTGCGGTTGCGGAGCCGGCGCGGGTGCGACCGGAGACGCGCCGGGTTGTTCAAATCGCGCGGTTTGAATGGGTTGTTTGGCGACGCGCGCGGTTGTTGCGGCGGCCGGGACGATCGCGCTCGGCCGGGCCGGGGACGCGGTCACCGAAACCGTTGCGCCCTCGGGTCGGGTTGCGGGTGCCGTTCGCGCCGCCGACGCACTCGGCACACTCGGGGCCGGAACGCCCGGGTAGATCGCTCCGCGTTGGGCCGGTGGTTCCGGTAGCGGCGCGTCGATCGACCGACAACCGCCCGTCAGCGCGGCTCCCGCGCCGAGCGCGATCAGGCTCATTTTTAGGGGAATGCGAACCATCACCGTCCTCCGCACAAGTGCTGCCTCTGCGCCCGCCGTCACGGTCTGACCGAGAGCAGTTTCGGCAACGCGGGCGGGACGGGGAAGGGGCGCGGACCGGGCGGGACTTCGATGACGGGCGGCGGAACGAGTTCGGCCGGGACGGGCCGCGCGAGCGCGTTCGCGGGCGGTTGGCCGAGCGACACCCAGAGCTGGATTTGTGCGCGGTTGTAATCGACGATGGTGTCCAGGTACTCGTACCGCGACCGGCCGAGCAACCGCAGGCTGTCGATCACTTCGAGGGGCAACCCGGCCCCCGCCTTGATGCGCGTGAAGTCCTCGGAATACGCTTCGGTGCTGGCCCGCACCGCTTTCTCGGTCGCATCAATCTGGAGGAACCGGGCGGCCACTCGTGCGTGCGATTCGGCCACTTGCGCGCGCACGAGGTTCACCGTTTCTAGTTCGCGCAGCCGCATCTGTTTCACGCGACTGTCCGCTGCGCGAACCAGTGCGATGTTCCCGACACCCAAGTTGCGGAACGTCCAGAACACGACCACATCGAAGTCCGCGCGGCCATCGAGATTACTGAAACGCGGCGCGAGCGTCGGTTGCCCGTTGCTCCCCACAACACCGGGGGGCGTACTCACCAAATCGCTCCCGCCGCCGAACCCACCGGCGCTGAAGCCGAGGATCACGTTCGGCGAGAACGGTAGCACTTTCGCGAGCGACAGTTCGTAGAGCATCTCGCGCACTTCGGACCGGCGGGCGGCGAGTTCCGGGCGCTGCATGAGCGCGACCGCGAGCAGGTCTGCCAGTGGGGTCGGGTCCGGGACGAGCGGCGCGGGTACGACCCACCCGTCGACCGGTTTGAGCCGCGTGGACGGGTTGAGGTTGAGTAACTGGCACAGCCGCGCGGAGGCGGTGAGAATATCGGCTTCGGACTGCGTGAGGTCCGCGTCGCGGCGCCGGAGTTCCACCGCGGCGCGGTCCGCGTCCGCCTTCCGGCCCTGGCCCGCTTTCGCGTAGGCGTCGGTGACCCGGGCGAGTTCCGCGCCCTCGGTGCGGTTTTTCACCGCGATTGCTCGGCGCCCCTCGGCCCGGAGCAGGTCGAGGTATGCCGAATAGACCCGCAGGAGCACGTCGTTGCGCACGGCATCGGCGACCGCGTGCGCCGTTGTGACGCGCTGGCGAGAGGTGAGGAACCCGTACCAGCCCGTGCCGATGTTCAGGTTGTAGTTGAGCCCGGGAATGTTGACCGTGCCGGAGCCGATCGCGTTCGCACCGAGCCCGACGTAGAGCGAATCGCGGTCCACGCGCAACAGGCTCCCGGTGGACTGCTGGAGTGTTCCGCGGTGGGCGTCGTAGTTGGTCCCGACGTTGAGGTTCGGGAGGATCTGCGCGGCCGCGAGTTGGCGCTGGGCGGTGGTTTCCGCGATGCGCTGGCGCGCGAGGAGCAGTTCGGGGTTCTCGGCCCCAGCGAGTCGCAGGGCGCTGGCGAGGTCGATCGGCACCTCACCGGGCGCGAGGATCGTTCCCGGGGGCGGGTCGATCGCGGGCTTGGGAGAAGGGGCCTTGTCCGTGGGGCCGTCCTTCGTCGGGGGCAGACCCGTTTTGGGAGGTTGAGCCGCTACGGTCGTCGCGAGCGCGGTCCCGAGAACCCCGCTTGCGAGTCGTCCCCACACCCGGCGCGTCGTGCGCATGGTCCCCTCCGACAAGTAGAACGCCACGGACCGTGCCCGGTTCTCAGAAGAGCGCCGGGCGAGCGATTGCGGGCTGGGGATTTGATCGAACCCGCGCGGGTGGCAAGATTAGTCGATTCGGGAGGTGACAGGAGATTCATCGGATGCGCCGGGGGCGGGGATCAGTTTCTCGGCGCAGTCTGGCGACTTTTTCGCCCCCGCGGTGCGCAACTGCTCACGCATGGGACCGGTCTCACTGCTTTTTGCTCACGTTCGGCCGTTGCCAGTGCGTTTCCGTCGGGCGACGACGCGATACGCGCGCTGGCGGATGAGATTTGCGAGGAGGGAGTGCGTGGGAGAGGTCAATCAACTGACCGATCGCAACGGGGCGGCAATTGTCTCGGATCACTTCTTCCGCAAGGTCAGCGCCGCGGCATCGGCCAATGCCAAGTCGACCTCGTGCCCGGGATCGACGTCTTGGCTACCAATCTGGATGTATTGGCTCCCGTTCTTACTCGCGTATTGGAAGCCGCGCATGGCCTTACCTGTTCCGGGGTCGGTCCCGGACCACCGAGCCCGGTACATCGTCAGTCCGTTCACCGCGACCGTCTCGACCGCCGACTGCTCCCAATTCGTCCGGCGCCGCTGGATGCCACCCAGGAGGATGTTGAGAAATTCTTCACCAGACTTATCCGCTTCTCCCGGCGGCGGGGTGGCCACCATGACGGTCAAACTTGGGGCCGTTCCGTCGGGCCGCCGGGTTCCGGCCCAGCCCCACATCGTGGTCCCCGGAGGGGATTTGGGCGAGGGTATCGCCGTGTAACCCTCCGGCGGTCGGATTTGAAAACCAGACACATCCTGGTAGGGAGCAAGTTTGCTTTCTAACTTCGGGTCCGGTGCTGTCGTCGGAGGGGTACCGGCTGGGCCGGGGCGTACTGGCGCCGGTGAGTCGGAACGGGCCTCGACGACTGGCCTGCTGTCCCTGATCCCGAACCAGTACACTGCGCCGCCGCCCAATACCAAAACGAGCACGCCGACACCCACCAGAAGGGCCACGGGCGCGCCGGTCTTGGCCGACTTTTGCTTCTTCGACGGGCGGGCCGATTTAGGGCTCCGCTTCGGGCGGACGGGCTCATCGTCCTGTTCGTCATCGGGTTCGTCGATAACTTCAAATGCCGGCTCGGTTGCCGGGACCGGAATCCGACCCTGGCACTTCGGGCAGCGAACGACCTTCCCGGCCGCGGCGTCGGGCGCTTTGATCCGGGCCTCGCAGCTCGGGCACGAGATTGGAATGGGCATCTGGTTCTCTTGTGAAGGGGAACACTTCAGATTTTTTAGCGAGGAAATTCCGAGTCGCCACACCGCGAACCGCTTGATTCGCTTCGCCGCGATGTTCAACGCGCCGGGAACAACAGCCCCCCATTTGACACGAGCGCGAGAAAAAGTTGGAGAACTCGCGGCCCTGCGCGGCTCTACTACGGTGAAGGCCCGAGGACGAACTGTGAATCACGGCCCCCGTCGAATACCGCGCATCCCGTCCCTCCACTCGACCGGCCCGCCCGTCGATACGGACCTGCTCGCGCGGTTCATCAGCGCGGGGGACGAAGTCGCGTTCGAGTTGCTCGTCCGGCGACACGCGCCGATGGTTGTCGCCGCCTGCCGCCGCGTGCTCGCGGACCCGAACGACGCCGACGATGCGTTCCAGGCAACGTTCCTGGTGCTCGCGCGCAAGGCCGCTTCAGTCGCGCGGGGCGAGGTTCTCGCGGCGTGGCTCTACCGGGTCGCGTGCCGGGCCGCGTTTCGCATCCGTTCGGACCGGCTCCGCCGATCGGCGCGCGAGGAATCGAGCGCCGAACAACTCCCCGCGCCGGTGAACGACCCGAACGTGCGGGAACTGGAGCGCGTGCTGGACGAAGAGATCGCGAAGCTACCGGAGCGGCACCGGGTCGCGTTCGTCCTGTGTTGTCTGGAAGGCAAAACCGGCGAGGAAGCGGGTCGGCTAATCGGGTGCCCGCCCGGAACGGTTTCTTCGCGGCTGACGCGCGCCCGCGAACGGCTCCGGGACCGGCTGACCCGCCGCGGCTTCGCGCCAACGCTCGCAATCACCGCGCTAACCGCGTGCGAGGAGAAGGCGGCTGCCGCCTTCGCTCTGACCACACTCATCGATTCCACCGTGCGCGCTGCGCCCGGGTTCGCGACCCGGGGTTCAACCGCCCCGTCCACAGCTCGACCCGCAACGATTGCGGAAGGAGTGATCCGAACCATGAACGCGACCAAACTCAAATCCCTTGCTCCCTTATTTGCGCTGGGGCTTCTCGCGGTCGGCGGCGTGTTCGCTGCGCCGAACGCCGACCCCAAAGAAGAGCCAACCCAGCCCCCGCCGAAAGCGAAAGTTGAGGGCACGGAGAAGCCCCCACCCCCACCGGTGGTTCGGCTCGTCCGCCCCGAGCGCGGCGGGCTGGACCGGGTCTCCCGAAGCTCCGGCAGCATCGAACCGCTCCAGCAGGCCGATTTGCTGGCCGCGATCTCTGGGAAATTGGAACACGTGAACGTGGACATCGGCGATCACGTCAAGCGCGGGCAACTCTTGGCCGAGATTGACGCACCCGCGCTCGCCCTGGAGCAGCGCCAGGCAAGGAGCGATATCGAGCAGGCGAAGAGTCAGATGGTCGCGGTCGAGGCCCAAATGAAAGCCGCACGCGCGGAGGTCATGACCGCCAAAATACTGGTGAAACAGCGCGAAATCGAATTGTCTGCGGCGAAAGCCGACTTCACGGCCCGAAAACGGGCGCACGATCGGATTGCCGCGCACGCGAAAGCGGGAAATGGGACCCAGAGTACGCTCGACGAAGCTGAGCGCCTCGCTCTTACGGCCGAAGCCCAAATGCAGGGCGCGGCTGTGGCCATCGAAATAGCCCAAAGCGATGTGGCGATCAAGCAGAGCCAAGCGCTCCAGGCCGAAGCGAACGTGGGAACCGCGAAGACCAAAATCGACGCGGCCCACCTCGCGCTTGAGAAAGCCCGCCTCGCGCTGGACCAAACGAAGATCGAGGCTCCGTTCGACGGAGTCGTGACTCGCCGAAACGCTTCACCGGGAGAACACGTGCGCCCCGGCGAACGAGCGGCCGAGCGCGTGCTGCTCACGATCACGCGGATCGACCGAATGCGCCTTGTCACTTCCGTTCCCGAATCGGAGGTTGCCCACGCTCGCGTGGGCGCTTCTGCCGTTGTGACTTTCCCCGCTCTGCCCGGGGTTCGCATCAACGAAAGGATCTCCCGGATCGGGTTCGCGGTCGATCCGAAGACCTCGCTGATGCGCGTCGAAGTCGATATTCCGGCCGCAAGTAATGACATCCGACCGGGTATGTACGGGATCGTCACCTTGAACTTCGCGAAGGGGCCGGCAGACGCTCTACGTGTACCGATCAGCGCGGTTGTCGGCATTCCTCAAGAGAAGCCAGAAGACTCGGACAGAGCGGTGTACGTGTACCGCAACGGCAAGGCCCGACTCACCCCTGTGCGCGTCAGTTACCAGAACGAGAAAGAAGTGGAGATCACGTCCGGACTGACGGCGGACGATCTCGTGGTGACCAATGCCCGGGGGCTGGAGTGGAAGGCCGAAGTAGTGGTCGAAGTCGAGCGCCCGGCACCGCCGAAGTAACGGCCCCGGCTCGGCACGAACCAAAGGCAACGGGCCGGCGGATCATTCCGCCGGCCCGCATTTTTCACAGGAGCGCACTTACCAGGCGCGATTAGTGGGCCGGCTTTTCTGCACCGCGGTCCTCGAGTGTCGCTTCCGCAGCCTGGTGGCGGGAGGCGATGTACGCTTGCGGGAAGAACCCGCCGGCGAAGATCAGTGCGGTGAGCGCGAGCACCGCGCCTCGTTCCCGCAGGGTGATTCCCAACGGGACGCGCGGGGTGTACCGGTCCCCGGTGAACAGAGCGAAGTACGCCCGCATCACCGCGACCCCGTTCAGCGCCGCGGCAACGAGTACCGCGAGCCCGACGATCGGGCTCGCCACGACCGCTCCGTCCACCAGCAACTCGGTCGCCACGAACCCGGACATCCCGGGGAACCCGACGCTCGCCAACCCGGTCAGGAGGAAGCAAACCGCCAGCGACGGCGACGCCGCGTACAGCCCGCGGAACTCCGACAAGGTGAGCCGCCCGAACCGGGCTTCGATGGCCCGGAGCGTCAGCCCGAACCCGCCCAGCGACACTATCACCGATCCCCACAGGGCCAGCGCCCCCGTCAGGCTGATCGCAGTGTGGAGTTCCAACCCGACCAGCACCAGTGACGCATGGCTCAGGAACAGGAACGCGAAGAACCGGCGAGCGTCCGTCTGCACCACGGCCATCCCCGCGGCGTACACCGCGGTAAACAGCGACACGCCCCCGATCCCCTGTAACACCCACTCCGGGGGCTGCGAGGGGAGCACGAGACGCAGCGCCGCGTACATCCCGGTGATCGGGGTGACGACCAGGAGCGCGGTGCCGAACGAGCAGTTCTCGAACAGGTCCGTCACCCACACGTGAACGGGCACCGTTCCGCTACGCACCAGTACCGCGCCCATCAGCAGCACGGCTGCGGCCGTCCCGTCTGCCACCAACCCCGCCACGAGCAGCCCCACGAACAGGGCCATGTGGATCACGTACACGCGGGTCGGGCGTCCGCGCCGGCGCAACTCGAAGTACGGCGGGAGCGTAGCGAGCACCAACAGCACGCCCAGGTCCCACGGCATCTTGCACGCGAACACCGCGACCCGGAGCGCGGACCCGGCCAACAGCCACGCGAACGAGAACCGCGACATCTTGGTTCGCGCGGTGGCGAGCGCCGTCAGGAAGTGGAGCAGCGCGAGGAGCGGGACCAGCGGCGCGCTCAGCGCGTCGATGGCGAACACGTTGCGCCCGAATAGTAGCGGGAGCGCGTCGAAGGGGCTGGTGCCGTCGGCGGTGAGTCCGCCCATGAACCCGCCCCACGCCGCGACCGCGCACACGAGCCCGGCCCCGAGGAACCCGAGGCACCAGCGCGACGCCGATAGCGCGTCCCGGCTCCGGGAGAGGCACAGGGCGCCGACCAGGGGAACCGCGACCGCCAGTTCGAGCCAGGGAACAGACGCGAAGGTCATGACCGGTGCTCCGCGAGTTCCGCAACGGGTTTCGGGTCGCCGGCGGGCGGCGGGGCCGGCGGGGCCGGTTCGCGCGTGCCGTTCAGGAACGCGGTCCAGGTGTTCTCCAGCCGGTCGAACCACCGGAACACGAGTACGAACGGCCGCGCTACGAAGTCGTTCAGGAACGTGTCGAGGTAGCCGCGCTCGAGCGCGAACCGGTAGAGCCGCGTGCGCAACCGCCCGGGCGCTGCGGCCAGCGGCCCCGGCGCCCGCGGGAGCCGGTCGCCGATCGCGTTTTCGAGGTTCCGGTAGTCCTGCAGCAGCGTCGGCGCGCGGAGGAACTGCAGCGTTCTCAGGCAGGCGTGGCCGAGCAGGTGGGCCAGGGCCACGTACCACAGGAACGGCACCCAGTGGCCCAGCCCGATCTCCGCGACGATGATCCCGACCTGGGTCAGCGACGCGAACGACAGCGCGCTCTTGATGTCCGTCTGGACCGTACCGGCCAGGTACGCGTACACCGCGGTCGTGAGCCCCAGCGCCACAACCGCCAGCGCGAGCCAGACCGAGACGGTGATGAGCGGGCTGAGCCGGAGCAACAGGAACGCGCCCAGGTGAACCGACAGCGCGCCGTAGAACACGGCGCTCGACGGCGTCGGCCCTTCCATCGCCCGCGGCAGCCACCCCGAGAACGGCACCAGCGCCGACTTCCCGGCGGCCGCGAGCAGCAAGAGCAGGCCGATTCCCAGGGCCTGGAGCTCGGGGAGGGCGGCGCGCCCGTAGGGCCACGGCTCGGCCCCCATCAGTTGGTCGAAGTCCCCCTCGCCGGTCACGTGGTGGAGCGCGACCGCGGCGAAGAGCAGGGCCGCGTCGGACACCCGGTACACGATCCACACCCGCAGCCCGTTGCGCGACGGCGCGGGGCGCTCGTGGAAGAACGCGACCAAAAGCGCGCTCGACAGCCCGACCAGTTCCCACCCCGCGAACAGGGTCTCGATCGTGTCGGCCAGCGCCGCCATCACCATCCCGGCCAGGAACACCGAGAACAGCACGAAGAACCGGTTGTACCCCGGTTCGCGGTGGAGGTACTTCACCGCGAACGCGCCGATCGTTCCGCACAGTGAGAACGACAGGAGCGCCAGCGGAACCGAGAGCCGGTCGAACTCGAACTTCACCGCGAAGTGGTACTTGGGGTGCCCCCCGTGCGCGTCGGGGATCGACACCCAGTTGCCGAGGTTCACGACCACGTGCCGGTCGCCGGTCGCGAGCATGAGAACGAACACGGCGAGGGTCGCGAGGAAGCCCAGCGCGATGAACCACCGGCACGCGCGGCCCGTCGCCCGCTCGGACAGCGGGCGCCCGACCAGGGACGGGAGCCCGAGGACGGCGACGAGGGCCATCGGGGTCGCGAGCGCAACGAGCCCCGTGAGTGTCGCGAGTTGAGCGAGATCAGGCACGCGGGCCTCCCGCCGGGTGCCGGCGCACCGACCACTTCTTGACCAGGGTCATCGAGTTCCCCATCGAATTGCCATCGGGCACCGACTACACGATTTCCGCATCTCCCCGGGCGGCCGAACGCGCCCGGCCCCGTGCCGGTACAGTAACATAGTCAGAGGAGCGCGCGAATCGAACCGGCGCCCGACTGACTCGTGCCCTTTCGGGAGCGCACCAAAATCGGCAAACCGAGTGGGCCGCTCCGCGAAGCCCCTCGGTTCCAGAAGTTCGGTCGGTGCGGGATCGCGAGCCGGTTCCGTTACGCGCGGCGCGGTCGGAATGATCCGATGCCTCCACCATCGTTCGGGGCGCTCTCACAACTCAATACGAGATATGGTGTTCGTGAACGCAACTGATGTGCCAACGCGCCTGCCCCGTAAATCGCGGCCGAAGTCACTGGTCGCGCCGGAACCAGTGGCCCCGCTGGAACCAGTCTGGCCGCGGCGCGGCCACGGACCGTCGCCACGAATCAGGAGGAGATCGATATGAGCGGCCTCCGGTGGCGGTTCCTCGGGCCGGTATCGCTCGGCACCCTGTGCCTCGTGGCGCTGTGCGCGTTCACGGCCGTGTCCCTGTTCCACCAGCAGGCGACGATCACCAGCGTGCTCCGGGAGAACGTGTCCAGCCGCCGGGCCGCGTCCGACTTGCGCGGGTGCCTGAACACGCTCATTGCGCTCGAACTCAACCAGGTCGAATCGGTCGCCGAGTTACACACCCGGGCCCAGACGCACCTCACCGAGATCCGCAAGCTGGCGAACCACCCGGAGGAGAAGGCGCTGTCGGCCCAGCTCGACGACGGGGTGGCCCGGTACCTCAAATTGTGGCAATCGCTGCCCCCGAAAAATGACGCCGCGCACGCCGCCCGGGTCGCCGCGGCGACCGAGTACCTCGAGGTCCACGTCCTCTACCCGTGCCGCGAACTCGAAACGTTCAACGACCAGCGGGTCGAGGACACGACTACCCAGCACGAACGGGTTCTGAGTCAGCTCGCGTGGGGGATGGCGGTCGTGGGCGGGTTGGGGGCGGTGGCCGGGATCGTGTTCGGGTACGGCGCGGCCCGGCTCCTGAGCCAGTCGATCCGGCGGCTGCGGGTGCAGATCCGCGACGCGGCCGGCAAACTCGGCCCGGACCCGCCGGAGATCGTCCTGACGGGCGACTTCGAGTTCGGCCGGCTGCACGAGGACCTCGACTCCCTGACGGACCGCATCGAGGAGGTCGTCCAGAAGCTCAGCGAGCGCGAGCGCGAGGTGGCACGGGCCGAACAGCTCGCGGCCGTCGGCCAGCTCGCGGCCGGGGTGGGGCACGAGCTGCGGAACCCGTTGACGTCGATTAAAATGCTGATCCAAACGGGGCTCGAGGACGCGGACGGGCACCGGCTGACGGCCGAGGACCTGCGGGTGATCGAGGCCGAAATTCGCCGCATGGAGCGCTCCCTGCAGACGTTCCTCGAGTTCGCCCGCCCGCCGAAACTGGAGCGCCGACCGGTCGAACTGAAGACCGTCTTGGGCGCGGTGCTGGGTTTGGTCCGCGGGCGCGCGGAGAAGCAACACGTGAGCGCGATCTTCGAGGCCCGCGACGAACCGATCACCCTGACCGCGGACGCGGGGCAGCTCCAGCAAGTGTTCGTGAATTTGGTGCTCAACGCGCTCGACGTGATGCCGACCGGCGGTACCCTAACCGTCGCGACCCAGCGCACCGTAAACCAAGTCGAGGTCGTAGTATCCGACACCGGACCGGGTATCCTAAAGGGGATGATGCCGCGCCTCTTTCAGCCGTTCGCCAGTAGTAAAGACACGGGGCTGGGATTGGGGCTGGTCATCTCCCGGCGCATCGTTGAGGATCACGGGGGGACGATGAACGCGGCGAACCGACCGGGCGGGGGCGCGAGTTTCTTCGTGCGGCTCCCGATCGAGGAGTGAAGATGCCGACGCTGTTGGTGATCGATGACGAACCGGCCATTCGGCACGCCTTTCAGCGCGCGTTCCGGGACGACGGGGTGACGGTCCGCACCGCGACCACCGCGGCCGAGGGGCTCGCGGAATTCACGCGCGAGCGCCCGGACGTCGTCGTGCTCGACGTCCACCTGCCCGACGCGACCGGGCTCGCCACGTTCCGCCAGGTCCGCGCGATCGACGCCCGGATCCCCGTGATCCTCGTCACCGGCCACGGGACCACCGATCTCGCCATCGAAGCGATGAAAGAAGGGGCCTACGAGTACCTCCTCAAGCCGTTGGAGCTGCCCGATTTGCGGCAGTTAATCGACCGCGCGGTGCAGTCCAGTCGACTCATGCGCACGCCGGCCGCGATGCCGGAAGTGGAAGCGACCCCGGTCGCCGGTGACGTGCTGCTCGGGCGGTGCCCGGCCATGCAGGAGGTGTACAAGGCCGTCGGGCGCGTCGCCGGCCAGAACGTGATGGCGCTGGTCCTCGGCGAGAGCGGCACCGGAAAGGAACTGGTCGCCCGCGCGATTTATCAGCACTCGCGCCGCGCCACGAAGCCGTTCCTGGCCATCAACTGTGCGGCCATCCCCGAGCCGCTCCTGGAGAGCGAGCTGTTCGGGCACGAGAAGGGCGCGTTCACCGGGGCCGACCGCAAGCGCATCGGGAAGTTCGAGCAGTGCCAGGGGGGGACCATATTCCTGGACGAGGTGGGCGAGATGGCCCCGCTCACGCAGGCAAAAATGCTGCGGCTGATCCAGGAGCAGAGGTTCGAGCGCCTGGGCGGAACGGAGACGGTGCAGACCGACGTTCGGCTGGTCGCCGCGACCAACGCCGACCTGGAAAAGATGGTCGAGGACGGGCGGTTCCGGCGCGACCTGTACTTCCGGCTGAACGTGTTCACGATCAAGCTCCCACCGCTCCGCGAGCGCGGCGACGACGTCGGCTTGTTGGTCGATTACTACCTGAAGCGGTTCGGGCACGAACTGGGGAAGCCGGTGGCCGAGGTCGCCCCCGACGCGGCGGCCGCGCTCCGGGCGTACCCGTGGCCGGGGAACGTGCGCGAGCTGCAGAGCGTGCTCAAGCAATCGGTCCTGCGGATGAGCGGGTCGGCCCTGCTCGCCGATTTCCTGCCGGAACACGTGCTCCACCCCGCCGGGCTCCCGCCGACCGCGGTCGCTGTAACAAACGGGGTCGGCGGCGCGTTCGATTGGGACCAGTTCGTCGGCGGGCGCATCAGCGCCAACAGCGAGAACCTGTACGCGGAGGCGCTGGAGCGCATGGAGCGCGAAGTTCTCGTGCGGGTGCTGAAACACACCGACGGGAACCAGCTCCAGGCCGCCCGCATACTCGGCATTACCCGCGGCAGCCTCCGAAACAAGATCCGGCTCCTGGGCATCAGCATCGCCCGCTCGGTGTGGTCCGATGACGATCACGGTGACGCCTGACCAGCCAACGTGCTTCGTGCGGCACAACCCGTTTTTGCTGGAAAATCAACGTTTTTAAAACGGCACGAGCATTGCCTTGAGGGAACCGAATATTCCCCGAGGACAAGCCGTGGCCGAACCGACTCACGCGAACGATCCCGCCCCGCCCCTTACGCCCGGATTCCTTCCGAACGTCCGATTCGACCTCCAGTCCGGGTTCCTGGTCTTCCTGATCGCAATGCCGCTGTGCCTTGGGATCGCGACGGCGAGTAAGTACCCGCCGATTTGCGGCATCTGGACCGCCGTCATTGGCGGGATCTTCGCCTGCATCCTGAGTAACTCCCAGCTCACGATCAAGGGGCCGGCGGCCGGGCTCATCGTCATCGTGGAAGGGGCCGTTCTGGGACTGGGCGGCGACGTGGTCGGTCACGACGCCCCGATCGAAGCGAAGATCGCCGCCGGCTACCCGCTCGCGCTGGGCGTCGGCGTGACGGCCGGGGTGATTCAGATCTTGTTCGGCCTACTCAAAGCCGGAAAGCTCGGCGAACTGGTTCCGCTCACCCCGGTCCACGGGATGCTGGCCGCGATCGGCATCACCATTATGGCGAAGCAGTTCTTCCCGATGCTCGGCATCGAGAAGGTGCCGGGCGGCGAACCGATCAACGTGATCGCGGCGATCCCCGGTAAACTGTCGGAGTGGAACCCGACCATCGCGCTCGTCGGGTTGACGAGCCTCGCGATCCTGATCGCGTTCCCGTTCCTGAAGGCCCGCATCAAGTTCCTCAAGCCGGTCCCCGGGCAACTCATCGTGCTGCTCGTCGCGATCCCGATGGGCCTGCTGCTCGGGCTCGACGGGATGCTCAACGCGAAGGACCAGGCCAAGTTCCTCGTGTTCGTGCCCGACGTGCTCCAAGCCCCTGAGACCGCATTCTTCTTCCCCAATTTCTCGGGCCTGGCGACCGCGACCGGGGTCCAGTACGTCGTGCTCTTTTCGCTGATCGGGACGATCGAATCGATGCTCAGTTCGCAGGCGGTCGACATGATCGACCCGTGGCGCCGGAAGACCGATCAGAACCGCGACCTCCTCGCCGTGGGCGTGGCCAACACGCTCTGCTCGGTCCTCGGCGCGCTGCCGATGATTTCTGAGATCGTCCGCAGCAAGGCGAACATCGATAACGGCGCCCGGACCAAGTACGCGAACCTGTTCCACGCCCTGTTCCTGCTCGCGTTCATCCTGTTCCTCCCGTCCGTGATTCGGATGATCCCGCTGGCCGCGCTCGGCGCGATGCTGGTGTTCACCGGGTTCCGGCTCGCGTCGCCGAAAGAGTTCGTCCACACCTACAAGATCGGGCTCGAGCAGCTCGTGGTGTTCGTCACCACAATCGCCGTGACCCTTTGCACCGACCTCCTCATCGGCGTCGCGTCCGGGATCGCACTGAAGCTGGTGATTCACGTCCTCAACGGGACCCCGCTCCGGAGCTTCGTCCGGGCCGACATCGAGGTGGCGAGTACCGACGACGAGCGGGTCGCGGTTCTGAAGGTGCGCCAAGCGGCGGTGTTCGCGAACTGGCTCGGCCTCAAGAGTGCAATCCTGAAGTACGCGGTCGACCGCGACGAGGTCGTGCTCGACCTGTCGGAGACCAAGTTCGTGGACCACAGCACAATGGAAAAACTGCACCAACTGGAACAGGAACTGGCCGCGGCAGACAAGGCACTCAAGGTGGTCGGTTTGGACTCTCACCGGCCGCTCTCGGCGCACCCGCTCGCCGCGCGCAAGTGCGCCCGGCACGCGCCGGTCGATGCCGCCGTCTGAGCGCGTGTCGATGGGCGCCTGCCGCACGCCTGGAACTGATGGAAAAGCTTGCCCCAAAAGCTCAACCCCGGACGGGAATAGACCATCCGGGGTTGAGCTTTTGGGGAGCAACTCGTGACGTCTTTCCTTCAATTCGATCGCGTTGACTGATGCGACCCGGCGGTACGGGGCCGCTCAAATTCCGGTCGCGCAACGACCGCCCGTGTTTCGTGGAAACGTCCCTGAAATCACGTAACGCGGCCGCGCGAGTGGGAAGTTTCCGGCAATCGTTGCGGGCGCTGTTGGCGCACCTACACGATGTTGAAGTGACGGATCACCGCGAACACGAACAGGCTTACGGACAGTGCCGCGTATAGCACTACCCACCCGTCGGTGTGGTCGTCGTCAGTCGTGTGGAGCATGTGGAGAGCCTGTTTGTCCCCTCCCGATGCGAGGGGTCGGAATGGGAAGCGCAATTTGCTCGAAGTGGGCGATCGGGTCAATGCCAACCGCACGTGCGGGAATTCAACTGACGCGAACGAGTTGGGCGTGCTCGTTTGAAACCTTGTGAACGGCGCGGCATGAGCCCGCCGGTAGTAGCTCAAAAACACCGGCGGACTCACGCCGCGCCGTTCGCTCGCACCAAAGATTTCACCATGACATCATGAAACAGGTGGGTTCGCTTGTATTCTTTTGTTCACATGTATGCAATTGGCTTTGTTGATGTGTCTGGCCTGGAGCGAGTTTCGAGAACAAAGTGGGCGCAGTTTGCGGCTTGGCTGTGAGCCAAAAACCGCGCGACTTTAGCGAGTGTTAGTCCCGTTTCGAGATCCCCGTAGCGTCCGAACGAGCCGCGACCGCAAGGGAGCGGGGCTTCCCGTGCGTGGAACCGGGACGATAAACGGGGGCCCCTCCCGCGCCCTTGCGGTCGCGACACGGAAACGGAACGAATCTGCGGTGGCGGCTGATGCAGCTAAGCGCGGAGCAGCACGGTTAAAATTCCCGGGTAACCAACAGTTGGCACGTTGGCGATCTGAGGTCGGGTGGAAGATCATTCCAGGGGCCGAAATTGTTAGCAATTGTTAGCTTGGGTGGGAACGCAGTGATGACCGAGGAACCAGCGCCGGAGATCAAAATCGTGGGCCAATGGGTCAGAAAATTCCGGCTCGGGTCGAGTTCGCTGGGCAGTGCCGGGCATTTTGTGCATTGATTACGAGCATGCGTTGAGTATGTTTACTTCGTTCATTATGTGAGTTTGTCTTGGATAGTGAACGCTTTACAGCTATTCGTGCCCTCCGGGTACGAGCTTTGCACTCGCCTTAAATCCATGCAGCCAGTCTCTCCTCCGTTCAGTCCCTCCCCTCTGGTTCCAGAGGGGCTTTACAACCCGTCATTTGAGCGCGACGCCTGCGGGGTCGGGTTTCTTGCCGACCTGCACGGTCGGAAGACGCACGCGACCGTTCGCGACGCCCTCCAGCTCCTCCGCAACCTCCAGCACCGCGGTGCGTGCGGGTGCGATCAGGACACCGGTGACGGGGCCGGAATTCTGCTCCAGCTCCCCGACCCGTTCTTCCGCGACGCGGGCGAAAAACTCGGGCTGAGTTTGCCCGCGGCGGGCGACTACGGCGTCGCGTTCTGCTTCCTGCCGACCGACCTCCAGAACCGTGCCGCCGCGCGCCGCGCGGTCGAAGAGATCGTCGGCACGGAAGGGCAGGTCATTTTGGGCTGGCGGCCCGTTCCGGTGGTTTCGAGCGCGATCGGCTGGCTGGCGCGGTCGTCCGAGCCGGCGATGGAGCAGTTGCTCATCGGCCGCGGGAAGGGCGCGCCTGATGCGGCTGCGTTCGAGCGGAAGTTGTACGTGATCCGCCGGCGCGCCGAGCTATGGGCTACAGCGCAGGCCGCGGGGACGGCGACGGGGTTCGCCATCGCGAGTTGCAGTTCGCGCACGATCATCTACAAGGGGATGCTCAAGCCGGACCAGCTCGAGGCGTACTTCCCGGACCTCGCGCACCCCGGCACGGAATCGGCCCTCGCGCTCGTTCACAGCCGGTACAGCACGAACACGTTCCCGCAGTGGGCGCTCGCGCAGCCGTTCCACACGCTCGCGCACAACGGCGAAATCAACACGCTCAACGGCAACGTCCACTGGCTCAAGGCCCGCCAGTCGATGATGCACGGCGGGGCGCTCGGCGACGACCTCGCCAAAGTGCTCCCGTTGAACTTCGAGGGGCTGAGCGACTCGGCCGTTCTCGACCGGGCCGTGGAACTGCTCGTTCAGTCCGGGCGCAGCCTGCCGCACGTGATGATGATGCTCGTGCCGGAGGCCTACGAGGAGCAAAAGCACCTCGACCCGGACGTGCGCGGGTTCTTCCGCTACCACCGGTGCCTGACCGAGCCGTGGGACGGCCCGGCGAACCTGTCGTTCACCGACGGCACCATCATCGGGGCGATGCTCGACCGCAACGGGCTGCGCCCGGGGCGGTTCGTGGTCACCGACGAACGGGTGATCGTCGCCAGCGAAGTGGGCGCGCTCCCCACCCCCGCGAGCGAGGTCCGCTCGACCGGTCGGCTCCAGCCCGGCAAGTTGTTCATCGTCGATACGGCGCGCGGGAAAGTGATTACGGACGAAGAGATCAAGCTCGAGGTGTCGCGCGGAAAGCCGTACCGCGCGTGGGTCGAGCAGAACCAGATTCAACTCGACGATCTCCCCGCGGCGCCCGTGTTCGGTGACGAGTCCGTCCCCGTGCGCCACCGCCAGCACGTCTTCGGCTACACGCAAGAAGACGTTTCCCGCGTGCTGCTGCCGATGGCGCAGGACGGTCAGGAGCCGGTGTCCAGCATGGGCACCGATACGCCGCTCGCGGTGCTCAGCGACCGCGCGCAGCTCCTGTTCAATTACTTCAAGCAGCTCTTCGCGCAGGTCACCAACCCGCCGATCGATCCGATCCGCGAAAAAGTGGTGATGAGCACCGAATCGCTGATCGGGTGCGAATCGAACCTGCTCGGGGAATCGCCCGAACACGCGCGGCTGCTGCGCCTCAAGGGGCCGGCGCTCACCGATGAAGAGTTCGCGAAGATCCGGGCGCTCGACCAGCCGGGTCTGAAGGCGCGCACGCTCAGCACGCTGTTCGCGAAGGACACCGGGGAACCGGGGCTGGCCGCGGCAGTGGACGCGCTCTGTGCGGCGGCCGCCGATGCGGTGAAGGGCGGCTGCAGCGTCCTGATCCTGTCCGATCGCGGCGTGAACGCGGATCTCGTTCCGATTCCGTCGCTGCTCGCGACCGCGGCGGTGAACCACCACCTGATCCGCGCGGGCTTGCGCGTGAAGTGCGGACTCGTCGTCGAGACCGGTGAGGCGCGCGAGGTCCACCACTTCGCGCTGCTCGTCGGGTACGGCGCCGCGGCGGTCAATGCGTACCTCGCGTTCGAGACGTACCGCGGTCTCGCCGCCGAGGGGATGCTCGTTGACGCGCACGGCGCGCAGCTGGATCTGGTGAAGGCGTTCAAGAACTACGCGAAGGCGATCAACGCGGGCTTGCTGAAGGTGTTCAGCAAGATGGGCATCAGCACGCTGATGAGCTACCGCGGGGCGCAGATTTTCGAGGCCATCGGGCTGAACGCCGACGTCATCGACCGACACTTCACGGATACGCCGAGCCGGATCGCGGGCATCGGGCTGACCGAGATCGCCCGCGAGTCGCTCACGCGCCACGCGGTCGGGTTCCCCGGCGACCCGGACGCGGAATCGCCCGAACTCGACGTCGGCGGGGAGATCATGTGGCGGCGCCGCGGCGAGCACCGCATGTGGAACCCGGAAACGGTCCAAACGCTCCAGCACGCGGTGCGCCAGGAGAGCCGTGCGTCGTACCGCGAGTTCTCTCGGTCCGTGAACGACGAGAGCCGGCACCTCTGCACGCTCCGCGGGCTGCTCGACATCAAGAAGACGCACAAGGCGATCCCGCTGGAACTGGTCGAACCGGCGAAGGAGATCGTGAAGCGGTTCTTCACCGGGGCGATGAGCTTCGGGAGCATCAGCAAAGAGGCGCACGAGACGCTCGCGATCGCGCTGAACCGGGTCGGCGGGCGCTCGAACACCGGTGAGGGCGGCGAAGACCCGGTGCGGTTCAAGCCGGACGGCAACGGGGACCGGCGCGGCAGCGCCATCAAGCAGGTGGCGAGCGGCCGGTTCGGGGTCACCGCGAACTACCTCGCGAACGCGGTCGAAATTCAGATCAAGATGGCGCAGGGTGCGAAGCCCGGTGAGGGCGGGCAGCTCCCGGGGCACAAGGTCGATAGCGCGATCGCGAAGACGCGATACAGCACCCCGGGCGTCGGACTGATCTCGCCGCCGCCGCACCACGACATCTACAGCATCGAAGACCTGGCGCAGCTCATCTTCGACCTGAAGAACGCGAACCCGCACGCGGAGATTTCCGTCAAGCTCGTGGCCGCAGCGGGCGTGGGCACGATCGCCACCGGTGTCGCGAAGGGCTACGCCGACCGCATCCTCATTAGCGGGGACAGTGGCGGAACGGGCGCCAGTCCGTTATCGAGCATCCGGCACGCGGGCGTTCCGTGGGAACTCGGGCTCGCGGAAGCGCAACAGGTGCTCGTCCGCAACGGGCTCCGCGGGCGCGTCCGGCTCCAGGCCGACGGGCAGATGAAGACCGGGCGCGACGTGGTCGTGGCCGCGTGCTTGGGCGCGGAAGAGTACGGCTTCGCCACGGCCCCGCTGATCGCGCTCGGCTGCGTGATGATGCGGAAGTGCCACCTGAATACGTGCCCGGTCGGGATCGCGACGCAAGACCCGGTTCTGCGTGCGCAGTTCGCCGGCGCCCCGGAGCACGTTGTTAATTACTTGTTCTTCGTGGCCGAGGAAGTGCGCGAGCTGCTGAGCGAGATGGGCTTCCGCACGCTCGACGAGATCGTCGGGCGGCCCGACCTGCTCGCGCAGCACGATCTGTCCTGGCACTGGAAGGCAAAGCACCTGGACCTCTCCGCGCTGCTCGCGCGCCAGAAAGTGCCGCAGGGCTCGATCATCCGGTGCGTGGAGCGGCAACCGGACATCCTCGCGGAACAACTCGACTGGGAAGTCGTGCGTGCCGCAAAGGACGCGGTCGAGCACCCGCGCCGGCTGCAACTGGCGCTGCCGATCACGAACCGCAACCGCACGACCGGCACGCTGCTGAGCTACTTCGTCACCGCGAAGTACGGCGAGGCCGGTCTGCGCGAGGACACGATCGACCTGCGGTTCACCGGCACGGCCGGACAGAGCTTCGGCGCGTTCGCCACGCGCGGGATCACGCTGCGGCTCCGCGGTCAGGCGAACGACTACGTCGGCAAGGGACTTTCGGGCGGCAAGCTGATCGTCGCCCCGCCGCCCGAAGCCGGGTACGTCGCGGAAGACAATGTCGTGATCGGGAACGTGGCCCTCTATGGCGCTACCGGCGGCGAAGCGTACTTCTGCGGCCGCGCGGGGGAACGGTTCGCGGTCCGCAACAGCGGCGCGAAGGCCGTCGTCGAGGGCATCGGCGACCACGGGTGCGAGTACATGACCGGCGGTGTCGTGGTGGTACTCGGCTCGACGGGGCGGAACTTCGCGGCCGGCATGAGCGGCGGGTTCGCGTATGTGTACGACCCGGACGGGACGTTCCGCGAGAACTGCAACACGGAAATGGTCGACCTCGTCCCGGTCGATCACTACAAGGACGTCGGTACCCTCAGCAACCTGATTAACCGGCACGTCCTTTACACCGGCTCGACGGTCGGCAACGCGATCGTCGACGACTTCGCCGCGGCCCTCGGGCGATTCGTGAAGGTGTTCCCGAAGGACTACCGCCGCGTGCTCGAACAGAGCCGCGCCGTTCAACGGCAATGGGAACTCGTGAACGGGTAATGACCGCCTTCCTCCGAACCCAGGGCGTTGCCCTGGGCTGGGGAATCTCGCCCCTTCAGGGCGAACCGCACTGGCAGGCTGAAAGCCTGCGATTTCTTAGCCCAGGGCAACGCCCTGGGTTCGGGCGGGAAACCGCCCCGGGATCAACCCGGGCAACACCCCGGGGTTAATCCAGAACAACACCCGGGTACCGATCCGGGGCGATGCCCCAGATTGATGCGGATCGCGACGTTATTTCCAACCCCTAACCCCTGACCCCCACCACAATGGCCGACCCGCGCGGGTTCCTGAACGTTGAACCGCAGAAACCGACCCCGAGGCCGGTCCACCTGCGCATTCGCGATTACGACGAACTGTACCAGCCGATGCCGACCGAGAGCACGCGGGCGCAGGCGACCCGGTGCATGGACTGTGGCATCCCGTTCTGCCACACCGGGTGCCCGCTCGGGAACCGCATCCCGGACTGGAACGATCTCGTCTACCGGAACCGGTGGAAGGAGGCGCTCGCCGCGCTCCACGACACGAACAACTTCCCGGAGTTCACCGGCAAGACGTGCCCCGCGCCGTGCGAGGCGTCCTGCGTCCTCGCGCTCAACGGGACCGCGGTCACGATCAAGACCATCGAGCAGGCGATCGTGGACCGCGGGTGGGAGATGGGGTGGATCGTCCCCGAACCGCCGCGCCACGAGACCGGCAAATCGGTCGGCATCATCGGGAGCGGTCCGGCCGGGCTCGCCGCGGCGCAGCAACTGCGCCGGGCCGGGCACGCGGTCACCGTCTACGAGCGCGCGGACCGCGCCGGCGGGCTGCTCACCTACGGCATCCCCGACTTCAAGATGGCGAAGGACTACGTCACCCGGCGCGTGGACCAGCTCCTCGCGGAGGGCGTCGAGTTCGTCCTCAACGCGGACGTCGGGGTCACAACCGATCCGCAGGAGTTGCGCCGGCGCCACGACGCACTCTTGCTGACGGTCGGGGCGACCAAGCCGCGCGAACTCGACATCCCGGGCCGCCGGTTGAAGGGCGTCGAGCAGGCGATGACGTTCCTGACCGCCCAGAACCGGCGCGGGTTCGGCGACGCGCTCGACGGGGAATCTCTTACCGCTACCGGCAAGAACGTGATTATCATCGGTGGCGGCGACACCGCGGCGGACTGCCTCGGGACGTGTCACCGCCAGGGCGCGAAGTCGGTGCTTCAGCTCGACTACAACCCGTGCCCGCCGGAGGACATGAACCCGGAAACGCCGTGGCCCCTGTGGCCAAAAATCCTCCGCATCACGCCGGCGCACGAGGAGGGCGGCAAGCGCGACTGGCAGATCAAGACGCAGAACTTTGCCGGCGACGATCAGGGCCGCGTCACGGAACTGCACGCAGTCCGGATTCACCACTACTACGACAAAGAAGGCGAGCGCCAGTTCGAGGAACTGCACGGTTCCGAGCTCGTGTTCCCGTGCGAGTTGGTGCTGCTCGCGATCGGCTTTTCCGGACCGGAGCAGAGCTTACCGGAACGATTGGGGCTGGCGCTGACCACCTCCGGCGCGATCCGGAGTGATGGTAAGTACGCGACCTCCGTGCCCGGTGTGTTCGCGGCCGGGGATTGCCGACGGGGACAGTCGCTCGTGGTTTGGGCGATTGCCGAAGGCCGGGAAGCCGCCCGGCACATTGACGAATCGCTGACCGGGCGCCCAAGCCGGCTCCGGGGACGGGATCTGCCTCTTGGACTGATCCGGTAACGCGCACGGCACGAATCGCTTTGTGAGGTCCGCCGGATTTCGCGAAGCAATTCGTGCCGCGTGTTTCGGCACCGCACTTGCAATTCAACTAGGGATTCACCCGAATATGGCTTGATTCGACCGCTGAAATAACACCAAGTGCCCGATCTACGCGCGGCCGAAGCCTTGTAAAGTGGCAGGAGTCTCCCATGCCCACCCTTGGCACCCCGTCCCGGCTGACCCCGAGTCTCAACGGGTCATTGATTCCCAAGCCGCGTCTCTTCGATCACTACACCCCTCACCCAACAGCCTGGGACGAACTCTTCGACCGCGCACCCAACCCGCACCCGCACTGCGCCGCGGTCGTCGAGCGCCTCGGGCGGTTCCACGTCAACGAATTCCAGGCGAAGCGGAGCAACGCGGACCTGGCGTTCGTCAACCAGGGGATCACGTTCAGCGTTTATTCCGACCGCCGGGGCGTCGAGAAGATATTCCCGTTCGACCTGATCCCGCGCACGATCCCGGCCACCGAGTGGTCCGCGCTGGAAGACGGACTCGTCCAGCGGGTGCGGGCGCTCAACCTGTTCCTCCACGACGTGTACCACGACCAGCGGATTCTCCGCGAGGGCGTGATCCCGACCGAATTGGTGCTGGGGTCGAAAGGGTTCCGCAAGGAGATGATCGGCTTCACCCCGCCCGGCGGGGTTTACGTCCACATCTGCGGGACCGACCTCATCCGCGACACCGCGGGCCAGTTCCTCGTGCTCGAAGACAACGGCCGGACGCCGAGCGGCGTGAGCTACGTGCTCGAGAACCGGGCCGTGATGAAGAAGGTGTTCCCGCAACTGTTCGCCGACATCCGGGTGAAGCGCGTCGAGGACTACCCGCGGCGCCTGCGCGAAGCGCTCGCGTCGGTCGCACCGGCCTCCGCAGCGACCACGCCGTGCGTGGTGGTGCTCTCGCCCGGGCAGTACAACTCGGCGTACTTCGAGCACAGCTTCCTCGCGCGGCACATGGGCGTGGAACTCGTGTTCGGCCAGGACTTGTTCGTTCACGATGATGTGGTTTATCTGAAGACCACGCGCGGGCCGCAGCGCGTGGACGTGATCTACCGCCGACTGGACGACGACTTCCTCGACCCCGAGGCGTTCCGCCCCGACAGCCTGCTCGGGGTACCCGGGCTGTTCCGGGCGTACCGCGCCGGGAACGTCACGCTCGCGAACGCGGTCGGCACCGGCGTCGCCGACGACAAGGCGGTGTACCCGTACACCGAGGACATGATCCGCTTCTACCTGTCCGAAGAACCGCTCCTGAAGAACGTCCCGACGCACATCTGCGCCCGCCCGGAAGACGAACAGTACACCCTCGATCACCTCGACGAACTGGTCGTCAAGGCGGTGAACGAGTCCGGCGGGTACGGGATGCTGATGGGGCCGTTCAGCACGGCGGCGCAGCGCGCGGAGTTCGCGGAGAAGATCAAAGACAACCCGCGCAACTACGTCGCACAACCGGTCGTGACGCTGAGCACGTGCCCGACCTGGACCGAAGAGGGCGTGGCCCCGCGCCACGTCGACCTGCGGCCCTACATTATTACCGGTAGCTCAACGTGGGTGCTGCCCGGCGGTCTCACGCGCACTGCGCTAACGAAGGGGTCACTGGTCGTGAACTCCAGTCAGGGCGGCGGGAGCAAAGACACCTGGGTTCTGGAGAACGGCCGACACCCGCAGTGACGGACACGCGGGTGAGTTCCTCCGGCGCAATTCGATCTGATCTCTGACCCCGGCGAGCGAGCATGATTTCCCGTGTCGCGGAACACTGTTTCTGGCTCGCCCGGTACCTGGAACGGGCGGAAAACACGGCCCGCGTTCTCGAGGTGAACCACACCCTGCTGTTGGACTTCCACGTCCCGGTCGAACAGCAGTGGCGCCCGCTGCTCATCATCTCGGGGGTCCACGATTACAAAGACGAGCCGACCGCCGAGAACGTCCAGGAGTTCATGACCTGGGACCGGGACAACCCGTTCAGCATCGCGTCCTCGCTGGCGTGGGCGCGGGAGAACGCCCGGATCATCCGCGAAGTCATTTCGGCCGAGATGTGGGAGCGGTTGAACTTCTACCACCTGTGGATGCAGGGGGACGAGGGGCGCGCGCTCTTCGACGCGCACCGGAGCGAGTTCTACGCCCAGGTGCGGCGCATCAACCAGCTCCTGCACGGGATCGCCGACACCACCATGAGCCACGGCGAGGCGTGGGAGTTCTTCAAACTCGGGACGTACCTGGAGCGGACCAGCCAGACCGCCCGGATCATGGACGTGAAGTACCACACCCTCTTACCCCGGGTCGAGGACGTCGGCAGCCCGATCGACAACGCGCACTGGGTCGCGATCCTCATGAGCTGCTCCGGGTACGAACCGTTCCACAAGAAGCCCCGGCTGATGCCGAACGACCCCGCGTCGGCGGTCGCCGAGTTCCTGATCTTCGACGAACTGTTCCCCCGATCGGTCCGCCGGTGCTTGCGCGAGTGCGAGGCGGCGACCGCGGCCGCGGCCGGGCACCCGGTCGGGGTACGCCCGACCGAACCGGAACGGCGACTCGCGACCCTGTTGGCCTACCTGGACGCGCGGATGATCCCGGACGTGATCCGCGACGGGCTGCACGAGACGCTCACGCACGTCGTCGATTCGGTCCACGAAATCGGCGCGGCCATCCACGCGACATTCTTCGCCGCGGACGTGCGCCCGCCCGACTCGAAGGCGCAGGTGCCGACACCGCCTTCTGCTCCGGCTCCGGCCACAATGACACAGACACAGAGTCAGTCCTAACTGATCGGAACAGGAACCCCGCATGGGCATCCGCGTAGCCCTCCACCACGTCACCAAGTACACCTACGACCGGCCGGTCACGCTCCTGCCGCACGTCGTCAGGCTGCGCCCGGCCCCGCACGCGCGGACCCCGGTCCCGAGCTACTCGCTCTCGATCGAGCCCACCCCGCACTTCCTGAACTGGCAGCAAGATCCTTACAGCAACTACCTCGCCCGGCTCGTCTTCCCGGACCCGGTGTCCGAGTTGGTCGTCACCGTCGATCTGATCGCCGATCTCACGCCGATCAACCCGTTCGATTTCTTCATCGAAGAGTACGCGCAGGAGTACCCGTTTCAGTACGACGCGGCACTCGCGCGCGAACTCGTACCCTACCTCGAGACGCTCCCGGCCGGACCATTGCTGCAGAAGCTGATCGACGGCGCGCGACAGTCCGGCGTGAAGATGAACGACTACCTGGTCGGGCTGAACCGGCTCGTCCAGCAGCAGGTCTCTTACGTCATTCGGTTGGAACCCGGAGTGCAGGCGCCCGAAGAAACGCTCGAACTCGGGCGCGGGTCGTGTCGCGATTCCGCGTGGCTGCTCGTGCAACTCGCGCGGCACCTCGGGCTCGCAGCACGCTTCGTCTCCGGCTACTTGATTCAACTCGTCGCCGACGAAAAGCCCCTGGAAGGCCCGGAGGGGCCGACGGCCGACTTCACCGATCTTCACGCCTGGGCCGAGGTGTACTTGCCCGGGGCGGGCTGGGTCGGGTTGGATCCCACCTCCGGGTTGATGACCGCGGAGGGGCACATCCCGCTCGCGTGTACCGCCGACCCGCAGTCTGCAGCGCCCGTGACCGGTTCCTTTTCCTGGACCAAGCGCGACGAGGACGACGAGGTCGTGGAGGGCTTCGACTTCCACATGTCGATTGCGCGGATCGACGAAACCCCGCGGGTCACGAAGCCGTACAGCGAACCGCAGTGGGACGCGATCAACGCACTCGGAACGCGCATCGACGCCGACCTCCGCGAGTGGGACGTGCGGCTGACGATGGGCGGTGAGCCGACGTTCGTGAGCATCGACGACCGGGACGCGCCGGAATGGAACATTGCCGCTCTCGGGCCGCAGAAACGGCGTCAGGGCGTCACGCTGTTGAAGCGGCTCCGAGACAAGTTCGCCCCCGGCGCGCTGCTGCACTTCGGGCAGGGGAAGTGGTATCCGGGCGAGCAACTCCCGCGGTGGGCGTTCGGGTGCTACTGGCGCACCGATGGTCAACCGATCTGGGTCGACCCGCTGCTCATTGCCGACGAGGGCCGATCCTACGGGTTCGGGGCCGATGACGCGGCGCGCTTTGCCACGGCGCTGGCCGAGAAGCTGGGCGTCGATCCCAAATACGCGATTCCGGGGTACGAGGACGCCTGGTACTACTTGTGGCGGGAGCGCCGACTGCCCACGAACGTCGATCCGCTGAACAACAAACTGGACAGCCCCGAAGACCGCGAACGGCTGGCCAAGGTGTTCGAGCAGAAGCTCGGGAGCACCGTCGGGACGGTGTTGCCGCTGCGCAGGGCGTTCGGGGCGGGTTCGCCGTGGGAGAGCGGGCCGTGGGCGCTCCGCTCGAAGCACTTGTTCCTGATCCCCGGCGACAGCCCGATGGGGTACCGGTTGCCCCTCGATTCGCTCCCGTGGGAAACGCCGGCGGACCGGCAGTTCCTCGAAGAGCGCGACCCGTTCGCCCCGCGCGGGCCGCTACCGGGCCACCCCATCGGCCCCGCGGTCCCGGCCGGACTCGCGCGCACGGCACCCGACTCGCTGCTCGACGTCTGGGGGCGCCCGACGGACTCTCAGAACGGCCGGGCGCGTCGGCCCCTCGGGTCGGCACTCCCGCCGTCGAACGGCACGGCCCACAGTTCTGTCCCGAACAACGTGGTTCGCACCGCGCTGTGTATCGAACCGCGTAACGGCAAACTGCACGTGTTCATGCCGCCGGCCCGGTTCATTGAGGACTACCTCGATCTCGTCGCCGCGATCGAGTCCACCGCCGCCGAACTCGACCGGCCCGTGCTCATTGAGGGCTATAAGCCTCCGCACGACCACCGGGTGAACAACTTCTCGATCACACCCGACCCCGGCGTGATCGAAGCGAACATGCACCCGGCGAGTTCCTGGGACGAACTCGTTCACATCACCACAACGCTTTACGAAGAAGCGCGGCAATCCCGGCTGTGTACCGAGAAGTTCATGCTCGACGGCCGGCACACTGGTACCGGCGGTGGGAACCACGTCGTGATCGGTGGTCCCACTCCTGCGGACAGTCCGATTCTGCGCCGACCGGACCTGCTCAAGAGCCTCGTCGGGTTCTGGCACAACCACCCGTCGCTGTCGTACCTGTTCAGCGGCTTGTTTGTTGGCCCCACCAGTCAGCACCCGCGAGTGGACGAAGCCCGACACGATGCGCTCCGCGAACTGGAGATCGCGTTCGGCCAAGTGCGCGCGGGAGGCAGCCCCCCCGCGTGGCTCGTTGATCGACTGTTCCGAAACCTGCTCACCGACCTCACGGGCAACACGCACCGGGCCGAGTTCTGCATCGACAAGTTGTTCAGCCCGGACTCTGCGGAGGGCCGGCGCGGGCTGTTGGAACTGCGTTCGTTCGAGATGCCGCCGCACGCCCGGATGAGCTGTGCTCAACTGCTCCTGATGCGGTCGCTCGTGGCGTGGTTCTGGCGCAAACCGTATGAGCACAAGCTCGTGCGGTGGGGGACCGCGCTGCACGACAAGTTCATGCTCCCGCACTTCGTCAACGAGGACTTTAACGACGTCTTGGACGAGCTCCGTGCCCACGGCGGGTACCCACTCGACCCCGCGTGGTTCACGCCGCACGTCGAGTTCCGGTTCCCGGTCCTCGGCACGGTCACGAGCCGCGGCGTGAATCTGGAACTGCGGACCGCGATCGAGCCCTGGCACGTGCTCGGCGAGGAGTCCAGCGCGGGGGGGGCGAGCCGGTACGTGGATTCGTCGGTCGAACGAGTTCAGGTGAAAGTGCGCGGGCTCACGGATCCGCGGCACGTCCTCACGTGCAACGGCCGGCGCGTTCCGCTGCACCCGACCGGCACCAACGGCGAATTCGTCGCGGGGGTCCGTTACCGCGCTTGGCAGCCGCCGAGTTGCCTGCACCCGACGATTCCCGTTCACGCGCCGCTCGTCTTCGACGTGTTGGACACCTGGAACGACCGGAGCGTCGGGGGCTGCACATATCATGTGTCACACCCCGGTGGGATGGCGCCCGAGGACTTCCCGGTGAACGCGCTCGCGGCCGAGAGCCGGCGCATCGCCCGGTTCTTCGCGTTCGGCCACACGCCCGGCCCGGTGAGCGTTCCACCGGAGGAGCCGGACCCCGAGTTCCCGTTCACCCTGGACCTGCGCCGGCCCGAACTGCCGCAGTACCGAGCGCCGGCGCCGGTCAAAGAATCCGCGGTCTTCGGCCGCGTGCCCGTCAGTGAGGTAGAATAACTCCGAGGTAGGAGTTCCGCAGTTGGCCGACGCACGCAGTTTTCAGCCCTCGCAGAGGGCGCAGGCGTGTAGCCAGGGGTGAACCCCCTGGCGGGGCGCCTCCTCACCCAAGACCGACCCACCCGCTCTCCGATGCCCGACACCCGTTCCCACGCGCCGATCGACCCCCACGTTCCTCCGGGCGCTGATCCCCGGGCGGGGTACGAATCAGCGCCCGGGTTCGATGAGTCGACCGATCGCAACGGTACGTGCCGCCCTCACTGGATCAAATTCTTCGATTCGCTGCACGAACTCGGGCCGACCGAGATGGCGCGCCGGTGGCGCGAAGCGAAAGACCTGATCCGCGAGAACGGGGTCACGTACAACGTTTACGGCGACCCCGACGGCATTGCCCGCCCCTGGCAACTCGACCCGATCCCCCTCCTCATCCCGCACGCGGAAGCCGCCGCACTCGAGCGCGGGCTCGTTCAGCGTGCGCGGCTCCTGGAACTCGTTCTGGCCGACCTGTACGGCCCGCAGTGGCTGTTGAAGGACGGGATTCTCCCGCCCGAGTTAATTGTCCCGAACCCGGGGTTCCTCCGCCCCGTTCACGGGATACGTGTACCCGGCGGGCGGTACCTGCACCTGTACGCGGCGAACCTCGGGCGCGGGTTCGACGGGCGCTGGCGGGTGATCGGCGACCGCACTCAGGCCCCGTCCGGCGCCGGGTACGCACTCGAAAACCGCATCGTGATGACCCGGACGCTCCCGGAAGCGTTCCAGGATTGCCGCGTCAACCGGCTGGCCCTGTTCTTCCAGACCGTTCGCGACACGCTGCGGGCGCTCGCCCCGCGGAACAAGGACAACCCGCGGGTCGTGCTCCTGACCCCCGGGCCGTACAACGAAACGTACTTCGAGCACGCCTATCTCGCCCGGTACCTCGGCTACACGCTCTGCGAGGGCGGCGACCTCACGGTGCGGGACAACCGCGTCTTCCTCAAGGTGCTCGGCGGGCTGCAACCGGTGGAGGTGATCTTCCGCCGACTGGATGATGACTTCTGCGACCCGCTCGAACTGCGCCCGGACTCGTTCCTCGGTGTGCCTGGGTTGGTTCACGCGGTCCGCAGCGGCAACGTGGTGGTGGCGAACGCCCTCGGCACCGGGCTTTTGGAAACACCCGCGCTCCCGGCCTTCCTTCCGCGCCTCTGTCGCGCGCTGCTGGGCGAAGAGTTGCAACTCGAGTCCGTACCGACGTGGTGGTGCGGCGAGCCGGAATCCCTCCGCTACGTCCTCGATCACCTCGCCGATCTCGTCATTAAACCAGCATTTCCGGCGAGCCGGATGGAACCCGAGTTCCCGGCCGATCTGTCCGCGGGTCAACGAACCGCACTCGCGGCTCGGATCAAGCACCGGCCCCGCGACTTTGTCGCCCAAGAGCGCCTCGACCTGTCCGCGACCCCGGTTCTGGACGGGGACCGGCTCGTTCCCCGGAAGCTGGTCGTGCGCTCGTACCTCGCGGCCGAATCCGGGGGCGGGTTCGTGTTCATGCCGGGCGGCTTGACGCGAGTGAGCGCCTCATCGGACACGACGGTGGTGTCGATGCAGCGCGGGGGCGGGAGCAAGGACACCTGGGTGCTCGCGGACGCGGAGGTGAGCGACTTCAGTTTGCTCCCGGCGGCCGGGTACCGGGTCGCGCTCACGCGGTCCGGTGGCGATCTCCCGAGTCGCGCTGCGGACAACCTGTTTTGGCTCGGCCGGTACGCAGAACGTGCCGAAGGGCTGACGCGCCTGCTCCGCGGGATCGTGGTCCGGTTGACCGAGCGCTCCGGTTTGGCCGATTGCCCGGAACTCCCCTCGCTTCTCACCGCACTCGCCGCGCAAGCCGATCCCAAGTGCCCGCGTGCGGACGGAATCGAAGACCCGTTCGCCCGCGTGTTCCCGGTGGTGTTCGCGCAGGCGGACCCGAACAGTCTCGTGTCCGTGGTCCGGTCCGTTCGGCTCGTCGCCTCGGTCGTCCGCGATCTGATTTCGCTCGACATGTGGCGCGTGGTCAACACGCTGAGCGCGCTCCCCGGCGAACTGACTTCCGGCACGGACGAGGACGACCCGACTCCGGCCGACGTGCTCGATCTGTTGAACCGGACCGTCACCACGCTGGCCGCGTTCGGCGGGCTGGTTTCCGAGAGCATGACGCGCGGGGAAGGGTGGCGGTTCCTGGACATGGGCCGGAAGCTGGAACGCGCGCTGCACCTCATCGGGTTGCTGCGTGCGACGCTCGTCACCGCCACCGAGCACGAGGGGCCGGTGCTCGACGCGGTGCTGGAAGTAGTCGACAGCGGGATGACGTACCGGCGCCGGTATTTGAGCAGCCTCCGCGCCGAAGCCGTTTTGGATCTCGTTGTGGCCGACGAAACCAATCCGCGTTCGCTGGCTACGCAACTCGCGGCCCTCGTGGACGATGTGGACCACTTGCCGCGCCCGGCGTCGGCGGGGCGGGCGCCCGAGCAGCGGTTCGCGCTGGCCGCGCTCGCGTCCGTGCGCTTGGCCGAGCCGGACCGACTCGCGGTAGTGGAGGGCGGCACGCGCCCGGGGCTGCGGGATCTGCTCGGGCACGTGGCCGGGTGGCTCCCGATCCTGTCCGATGCGATCACGCAGCAGTATCTCAGCCACCTCCAGACTTCGCGCCACATGGCGACCCCCGACACGATCCGGCGGACCGGGGCCGACTCCGGGGACCGGTTGTAAAGCGGCCGCGGAACACGTATGACCCGCTACACGATCACCCACGTCACCACCTACGAGTACACCGAACCGGTCTCGCTGTGCCAGAACGTCGCGCACCTCTCCGTGCGCGAATGCGACCGACAGCGGTCCGAGCCGTCGATCCTCTCGATTTCGCCCGACCCGGCCGTGATCGAGGAGCGGGTCGATTACTTCGGCAACCCGGTTCACTACTTCACCATCCAGGAACCGCACCGCGAACTAACGGTGCGAGCCGAACACCGGATCGCGGTCGGATCGGTCCCGGACGTCGCCCCCGGCGCGACGCCGGCATGGGAAACTATCCGCGACCGATTGGGAACTGACCGCGACCCGGCCTGGTTCGATGCGTACCAGTTCGTGTTCGACTCCCGGTTCGCCGCGGCCGACCCGCGTTACGTGGAGTACGCCGCTCCGTCGTTCACACCCGGGCGCCCGATTCTGGAAGCCGCGCTCCACCTCGTGAACCGGGTTCACGCCGGGTTCGTCTACGACCCGCGGGCCACCACCGTATCAACACCGGTCGCGGAGGTGTTTGAAAAGCGCCGCGGCGTGTGCCAGGACTTCGCGCACTTGCTTCTCGCGTGCTTCCGGTCCCTCGGGTTGTCCGCGCGCTACGTCAGCGGGTACCTGTCCACGCTTCCGCCCCCGGGCCGCCCGCGGCTCATTGGCGCGGACGCGACCCACGCTTGGGTGAGCCTGTTTTGCGGCGACGCCGGGTGGGTGGACCTCGACCCCACGAACGACCAGATCCCGCAGGAGCGGCACATTCTGCTCGCGTGGGGTCGGGACTACGACGACGTGAGCCCGCTGAAAGGCGTGATCCTCGGCGGCGGACAGCACGTCATTAAAGTGGCCGTCGATGTCGGCGTTGAAGACGAGTAGCACCGGGGCGCGAACCTTGCCCCGAGCCGCACCTCGGAGAACTCACTCGAACTTCCCCTCCCACTGCGGCCGCGCCCATGCGCGGACCGGCTCACCACCTTGTACGGGGCGGGTGGATTCGCGTGCGCCGGCCCTGGATAAGATTACTGCTTTTGCGTATACTATTGGTGAGCTGTCCGATGGGCCGTGTCAACGAGCCGTGCCGTCGGACTTGCAAGGAAGTTCTGAAGTGTGGTCCGCTCGCTCCGCGAGCGGGGCTTTGGCTTCTGCGTTGTTGGGTGAGCTTCTGTTTCGGGTAACCGCTCGCGGAGCGAGCGGACCACACTTGTAAGCATCATGCGGGCAAAATTTGGCCGAATCCCACGTCCGTGTTAGCCGAATGTTAGCCAAAATTGGCCCCGAAACAAAGAGTTGAGGGCCGTTTTGGAGTCGGAAGTCACAGTGAAGCAAGCAGTTAATACGATTCGGCGAAGAGAGACGGGACGCCGAACCCGCAAAATGTTAGTGAATGTTAGCTTTGCAGTCCCAACGTCTTATCACCGGAGGACTTGTGCCCGTTCACCACATCAGCACTGAAATAACGACCGCCGCTGTACGTTCGGGGAATCGCGCAACTCGGCGCTGTCGCAGCAGATCGAGCGAAGACGTGATCGGGGTCGATCTTCTGAATTCGTGTGCCCGTCACCGCCGATAGTACCGAATCACGACCAAATCTCTCTACCGCGACGGACCCAGGACCGATGCCCGAACTGACCCTGAGCCGCAACGATCACCGCCAGACCTCGATGGTGTGCATGTACTGTGGTGCGACCGCCACCACAAAGCAGGAGTGGCGGGTCGTTAATCACAAGCCGGTTAAAGGCGGTGGTGGAGGTGGGACCGACTTGGTGGCTCCGTCCGGCGACGATCCCATTTCGGCCGGGATCGGCTTACTCATGCTGCCGTTCGTGCTGTGGGAACTGCTGAAGGGGATTGTGTCCGCGGTCGGCGCGCTCGTTGGGTTCGTGACGAAGCCCCGGGGTACACCAGCGCCTACCCCCAAACCCGCGCGGCCAGTCGATCCACCGACGACGCTCGTTGCGGTCACAACCTGCGACCGGCACCGGCGGTTCCGCGACCGATTCGTCTGGACCGGCTTCGCGATGGGGCTTGTGCTGGTCGCACTGTGGGTGTGGGCGATCGTCGTAACGCGACGGGTAATGGGCACCGAGAACACGGACTTGGCTGTCACGCTGGTGATGACGGCGATCCTCGCAACGATTCTGTTACCGATCGCGCTGTCGCTCTGGTACACCCTGGCCGGGCCGGTGATCGTGGACCGCGTCACCGAGAACGAAGTGGTGCTCGATCGGGTGCGCCAGGCGTACTTCGACGCGACCGGAGCTTAAGAGTCGCCCGCGAGCGGGGAGGCGATTCCGGTTCGTGTGGGCTTTGAGAGTAGTCCGCTCGCTCCGCGAGCGGGGAGGCGATTCTAGTTCATCTGGACCGCGCGTGTTCGTGGGAGCCAACCGCTCGCGGAGCGAGCGGACCACACTAATGCACTTCCTATTCGCGGGCGTCGGCCGCTCGCGGACGAGCCTCAAGCTCTCGGTCACGCGGCAGCGCGTTTCGCTTCGATTTCGTGCGATTCCGCCGGCAAGTAGCCGTGTTTCGCGAGTGCGCCGCGGAGTTTGCGGATCGCTTCTGCCCAACTGAACGATGGCGCACGCTGTGCGGCCGCCATGCCGAAGCGGTCGGCGGTGGCGCGGTCGGCGAACACCTCGCGCATCCGGGCGATGATGTGGTCGTTGTCCGGGTCGGCCCACATGCCGGAGTAGATCTTGTTCTTCGCTTCGATCAGTTTGTAGCCGACCTCGTAACCCACAGCCGAATCGAAGACCTCGCCGACCGCGCTGAACGTGGTGCTCACGAGCGGCACGCCGCACCCCATCGCTTCGAGCAGGTGCAGCCCGAACCCCTCGCCGTAGGAGGCGTTCACGTAGCACGTCAGCGAGCGGTACCAGTCGGCCAGTTCGTGCGGCGTGAGGCTGCCGTGAACGACCTCGATGCGCGGGTCGCCGTGCGTCTTCACCATCGGCGAGCGCGGGGTGATCTTCACCTTGAGGCGCACGTCGGTCTGGTTCGGGAACGCCTTCACGAAGAGGTCGATGACGCGCTGGACGTTCTTGCGCAGCCCGCCCTCGTCGAGCGCGCCTGCGGTGCCGAAGGTGCAGATGTCCGGTCCGCTGTTGGCCGGGCGCGGGGAGAACACCTCGGGGTCGTAGCCCAGCGGCACTACTTCCATCGGCACCGTGACGCCGTTGGCGCGGAAGCAGTCCACGCCCCACTGACTCGGGATGAGGAGCAGGCCGCACTTGTTCAGGTGCTTCGCGGACCCGTGCGGGAGCGCGTCGGTCTCCCACATCGTCCAGGCCGCGGTGCGCGCGCCGGGGCGGAACCGGAACAGCAGGTGCGGCGGGATGATCGCGAGCCGCGGTTCGTCGAACGTGTACATCCGCTCGGTGGGGATCGCCTCGTCCGGCACGAACTTCGGGTTCATGAACGCGCGCGGGTCGCGGAACACGTGAATGTCCGACGCGGTCAGCCCGACGAGCGCCTTCAGTACGACGTGGTCGTACCCGCCGTGGCCGTGGATGTGGCCCGCGAGGTACAGCGGCGGGCCGGTGCGGACCGGCACGAAGAACCCGGCCGGGCGCAGCCCGTGGCGCGGGGTGCGCAACTTGTGGAAGACCCGACTGAACTGCCCGGTGGCGAGCCAGCTCGCGGCGCGGCACGACGCACGGAACGCCCCGCGAAAGTCCCGCGTGTACATCAACAGGTTGAGCTTCGCCCGAATCGCGGGAATTAACCCGCCGCGGCCGGGCGGGGCGGTCGCGTCTGCCATTTCGGTACTCCATTACCGGGACGGCGGATGGTAAAGTTGTGCCCGGAAAAATCAAGCCGAACTGCGGGCGTTACGCCCCCGCGGGCGCGAGGACCGCTTTCGGGCGGTGCCCGAGCCGGAACCACCGCGGCGGGTACATAATCAGCGCCTGGGCGACCAATACCAGCATCGCGAGGTGAACGGTCGTGAAGAAGATTTCCGGCTTGTTATCGATGAACAGGACGTCGTGCATTAGCCGGCCCATGAACGTCTCGCTGACGTTGTAGGTCTGGCCCGCGAGTGCGCGGAGCTGCTCCTCCCATACGGTCAGCGGGCACCGGAGGCCGCGGACCTCCTCGTACCCGACGACGGCGATCGCGGTGAGGTGGGAGAACCGGAACCACGGGTTCCGTGCCCACTGCCATTTGAACGGCGCGGCCACGATGACGGCCAATTGGCCGAGGACCACATACGCGACGTAAGCGACGTGAACGGCGACGACGGAGTCGGCGGCAAGGCCGTACCACATGGGGCACCTCTTGTATTGTTGGGTGTTTTGTGCAGCGGACGTGTGCGGTCTGTTAGATATGATCCCGGCCCGAAAGGGTTTATTCCCAGGAATGTGCGCGCCGACCGACGAGCCGCGGATCGAACCGAGGAGCTATGTTGGGCGGTGCTTCTGGCGGGTACGCAGGCGCGCAGTATTCGCGGGCCATCACCCATTTTATGAAGCGGTCGAATAATCGCCCGCCCGGGACCGTCTCAACGTTCGGTCGCGTAATTTCGCCCACGACCGCGCCCCCATCGAATCGCGAAATGGGGCCTTGCTTTCTCGCGACACGTGCTTACGATCTCTTCGGCCTTTCCGCCGAACTCGGTACGGTTCCGGGTGCGGCCTAACTGTAGGAGTACACCATGCGCGCGATCCGTTTCCTCGGCCTGGCGCTCGTTCTGGTCCTCGGGTTCGGCACGTCCGTCGCCGTCGGCGAAGACGTGAAGTCGGGCTCGACCAAGAAGGTCGGCGGCCCGTTCGACGTGAAAGCGATCACCGGCGACAAGGCCGGCACGAGCCTGTGCTACTACTGCCAGTACAGCGCCCAGAAGCGCCCGGCCGTGGTGATGATCTTCACGCAGAAGGCCGACGACAACCTCGTCACGGTCGTCAAGGCGGTCGACGCGGTCCAGAAGACGAACGAAAAGCTGGGCACCGTGGTCGTGGGCGTCAGCGGCGTCGAAGCCGCCGACTTCGAGAAGATCCAGGCCACCCACAAGCTGACCACGCCGCTGACCATCGCCGAAGACAAGGACGGCCCGGCCAAGTACGAGCTGAACAAGGCCGCCGCCGTAACCGTGCTGGTCTACAAGCAGGGCGGGGCGGTCGCCAAGAACTTCGCGTTCAAGACGACGAAGGAAGCCGCTGAGAAGGCCAAGGAAATCGCCGAAGCCGCGACCGAAGCCGTGAAGTAAGCTCGGTTCTTCGTTCGAGCCAGGGGTTGAAACCCCTGGCTATTACCGGTGACCCCTTCGGGGTCCAGAAGGCAGACGCACCAAGTGTGTGTTTGCGGTCCCAACGGGGGCCACCGGAAATAGCCAGGGGATTCAACCCCTAATTTCGTTAAACGATCCCGATCTCGACCGCTCGCGTGCCGCGCGGTACCATGTTCGGACCGCACTCAAGCCCTTCGCGCAGGTTTCCTCATGTCGTTTCGCGCTTGCTTTCTCGTCGCGTTATTGTTGGTCGTCGTGTCGCTCGCCGGGGCGCAGCCGCAACCGCCGGACGTGAGCGGGCCGATCAACGTCGAACCCAAACCGGTCGCGTCCGACAAGACGGTGAAACTCGATTACGACATCGTTTACGTTCGCGCGCGGCGGAACGGCGACAAGGTGGGCACCAACTGGCCCGAAATCTCCAACCCGGTGTTCATGGACCCCGGCGCGGACCTCATGTTGCTCCACCCGGACGGGACCGAAGAAATTCTGGTGAAGGGGGGCGCGGGTTCCGTCACCGATCCCGTCGTGTCGTTCGACGGCGAGTGGGTCTACTACTCGCACTTCCACGACATGAAGGGCGCGAGCATTTCGCAAGGGCCGTCCGGTGGGGCGGACATCTACAAGATCCACGTGAAGTCGAAGAAGGTCGTGCGCCTCACGCACCAGGGGTTCACCCCCAACACCGGTGCCGCGAACTGGAGCAAGGACTACCGTACCCCCGAAGCGGGCAAGAACTACTTCGAGTACGGCGTCTTCAACACGGGGCCGTGCCCTCTCCCGGGCGGAAAGGTCGCGTTCACGAGCAACCGCAACGGGTTCAAACCGCCCAAGCGCGTGCCACACATCATGCAACTGTTCGTGATGGACGAGGACGGCAGCAACGTCGAGTGCATCGGGCACCTGAACCTCGGCATGGCGCTGCATCCGACCGTGCTGCGCGACGGGCGCATCATGTTCAGTTCGCTCGAATCGCAGGGGCTGCGCGCTTCGACGCTCTGGGGACTGTGGACCATCAACCCGGACGGTACTAACTGGGGGCCAATGGCCAGCGCGTTCATGCCCGGCGCCAGCCCGAGTGCGTGGCACTTCCAGACGCAGATGACGGACGGGTCCATTGTCGCAGAGGAGTATTACAATCAGACGTCGAGCGGGTTCGGGAGCCTGGTGAAATTTCCCCTCGCGCCGCCGAGTGGCGAAGCGGCGTTCGGACCGGGGTACACGCTCGACCCGCGGAACCCCGCGCTGCGGCACGGGCGCCTCGATTCGGGCGCTGCGCGTACCCGCAGGTTGCCCTTTAGCCCCTATGGGGTCGAGTCGATCACGCAGTTCGCACGCGCCGATGAAGGGGCATCGGATTTCGCCGTTCGCGGTCAGCGGACCGGCACGCGGGTGGGCAAGGTCACGCACCCGTCCGCGGCACCGGACAATCACCTCCTGACGGTCTGGTCGAGCGGCCCTGTCAACGGCGGGTACACGGTCCACGTTCCGGCGGTCGATGGCGGGTTGTACCTCATCAAAGAGGGCAAGGCCGTTAACGAACCGGGCGAGATGCTGCTCATCAAAAACGACCCGAAGTACAACGAGCAGTGGCCCCGCGCTCTGGTGCCGTACAAGCGCATTCACGGCATTGATGAGCCGAAAAAGCTCGCCTCACTCGCGAACGACGGCACGCTCTCCAAACACCTCCCGGCCGGTACACCGTTCGGCCTCGTGGGGACGTCGAGCTTCTACAAGCGCGAGAGCTACCCCAACGGTGTCGTAAAGCCGGGCACGGTCACCGCGGCGTTCGCGGGCGGGCCGGATGCGACCGGCACGCAAGACCTCGACCTGTTCAACACCACGGTCGACGCCACCTCGCTGAACTGGTTCAACCAGGGCGCGGACGCGGGCCGGTACACGAACGACGACATCCACGCGGTGCGCATCCTCGCGATGGAACCCGCCACGGACCGCAACAAAGGGCCGCACTCCGGGCGCACGTTCCGTAGCCACGCGACCGAGCGCCTGCGCGTCCTCGGCGAGATCCCGCTGCGCAAATTCACGAGCGGCAAAGAACCGACCGATCCCGACGGGAACCCGGACACGAGCTTCCTCGCAAAAATCCCCGCGGACGTGGGGTTCACGTTTCAGACGCTCGACAAAAACGGCATGGTACTGAACATGGCCCAGACGTGGCACCAAGTGCGCCCGGGCGAAATCCGCAACGATTGCGGCGGGTGCCATGCCCACAGCCAGAAACCGACCGAGTTCAAACTGACCGCCGCGGCGAAGGCGGACTACGAGGTCTTCGACCTCACGCAGAAGACCCCGCTGCTCACCTCAAAAGCTCAGGACGAGTCGAAGAAGCAGTGGGACGCACGCGGAGAAACCGGGTTGAAGTTCGCCGACGGCGTGAAGAACGTGGAGTACTTCCGTGACGTGAAGCCGATCCTCGACCGCAGTTGCGCAGCGTGCCACACGCTCAAGGGCGACGCGCCCGCGAAACTGGTGCTCGACGACCACAAGACGGTGAACGTGGCCGACTGCGACGACGTGCCCGGCACGTACTACCGGCTCGCGATGGACGGGGCCGGCCGGTTCGGGCACAAGCCGCTCATTACGGGCTGGCGCGGGGCGAACGCCTCCCGCTACGTGCGCATGTTCCAGTCGCGCCGCAGCTTGCTCGTCTGGAAGGTCTACGGCGCCCGGCTCGACGGTTGGAACAACGACGACTTCCCCACAGAAACCACCCCCGGCGACGCGCGCACGCTGAAGTTGAAGGGTGAACCGGTCACGAACACGCTCGCGAACCGGAACCGTGCGGACCTCGATTTCACCGGTAGTGTGATGCCGCCTCCGGAAGCGGTGAAGGCCGGCAAGGTGGCACCGCTGACGGACGAGGACAAGTTGACGCTGGTGCGCTGGATCGACTTGGGCTGCCCCATCGACCTCGATTACGACTCGGCCGCGCCTCAAAAGACCGGCTTCGGCTGGGCGCTCGACGACCAGCGCCCGACGCTCGCACTCACTTCGCCGAAGCCCGGCGCAAACCCGCCGCTCGATCGGATTCTGGTTGGGATGCACGACTACGGTACCGGTCTCGATGCGACGAGCTTCACCGTAACCGCGACCTTCACTGCGAACGGCGCGGCGCCGGGAACGAACCTCGCGGAGAAGTTCACCCCACTCGGCGGTAGAGTGTACGAACTGAAACTTGCGACCCCGTTCACCGGCGCCAACGAGAAGCTTACGGTGAGCGTGAAGGACAAGCAGGGGAACGTCACGCGCATCGAGCGCACGTTCTCGGCAAAGTAAACACGCACAACGTGAAGTCACAGGGCTTCCGCCCTGTGCTACGGAAGTCGGCCCCTCCGGGGCGAAGAATCGAGGGTTCCTCGTCTTCGCCCCGGAGGGGCCGTCTTGTTTTTGTGTCTGTGCATTTCGCCCCGGAGAGGCCGGCGTTCGTAGCACAGGGCGGAAGCCCTGTGACTTCGTGCCCCCTGTGACTCCTGTGTGACTGTTGACCCGCGTTCGTATTGCGGGAACAATGTCCGGCGGTTCCCTTTCCCACGCAGGACGTCTCATGTTCCGCACACGTTTCCTGATCGCGCTCGCGCTGCCAGCGCTCCCGCTATTGGCTCATTCGGCCGACCCGTTACCCGTTCCCAGCACGGTCCGCGCGGAGGGCGAATCGCCCGTGGCCCCGGGCGCGAAGGTCGAGAAGCTCGCGGGCGGGTTCAAGTTCACCGAAGGCCCCGCGCCCGACGCGGACGGCAACGTGTACTTCACCGACCAGCCGAACGACAAGATCCTGAAGTGGAGCACGGACGGCAAACTCACCACGTTCATGGAACCGTGCGGGCGCTCCAACGGGCTGTCCTTCGACAAGAACGGCACCTTGTGGGCGTGTGCCGACGAGAAGAACGAGTTGTGGAAGATCGACGTGAAGACGAAGGAAAAGACTGTCGTCGTGAAGGACTACAATGGCAAGTTGCTCAACGGCCCGAACGACATCTGGGTGCGCGACGACGGCAGCGCGTTCTTCTCCGACCCGTTCTACAAGCGCCCCTACTGGAAGCGCGGGCCGATCGAGCAGGACAAACAGGCCGTGTACTTCGTCTCGGTCGAGGGCAAGTTGAGCCGCGCGGACGCCGGCGACATCAAGCAGCCGAACGGTATCATCGGCACGCCCGACGGCAAGACGCTCTACGTCGCCGATATCGGGGCGGGCAAAACGTACCAGTACGACGTCGAGAAGGACGGGGCGCTCAAGAACCGCAAACTGTTCTGCTCGCAAGGCTCCGACGGCATGACCATCGACGAGGCGGGGAACGTGTACTTCACGCTGGGCAAGGCCGTGACGATCTACGACAAGGGCGGGAAGAAGGTGACCGCGATCGACGTCCCGGAGGGCACCACGAACGTGTGCTTCGGCGGCAAGGATATGAAGACGCTGTTCATCACCGCGGGCACGGGGTTCTATTCGATCCCGATGAAGGTAAAGGGTGTAGCGCGGCAGTAGGCAAGAATAGATCAGATCAAGAGAAGAACTGCAGATAACGCGGATCACGCAGATTAAGACAAAAGCGAATTGTGATTAAATCCGTCTTTTTGTCTTAATCTGCGTGATCCGCGTTATCTGCGGTTCTTCTCTTTCGTTTTACTTACGGCTGCGGCTGTGCCCGCTTCGGGTACTCGGGCCGCGTGTCCTTCTTCGGCGGGTTCTTCTTGAGCGCCTCCAGCGCCAGTTCGATCGCCTTTTCCAATTGCGGGTCTTTGCCGGCGATCAGATCCTTCGGCCACATGGTCACGTCGAAGTCGGGCGCCACGCCCTCGTTCTCCACGATGAACCCGCCGTCCGGCGACCAGATCGCGAAGCTGGGTGAGGTCACCGTTCCGCCGTCCATCAGCACCGGGTAGCCCGAAATGCCGACCAACCCGCCCCAGGTGCGCTTGCCGACCAGCGGGCCGACGCCGAACTTGCGGAACATGTACGGCAGCATGTCGCCGCCGGACCCCGCTCCCTCGTCGATAATCATGACCTTCGGCCCGAACACCGCGGCGCTCGGCGAGCGGTTGTCGGCCCCGTGGCGCGGCGCCCAGTAGCTCGCGAACGGCCGGCGCAGGATGTCGATGTAGTAGTCGGCGATCTGCCCGCCGCTGTTGAACCGCTCGTCGATGATGAGTGCGTCCTTATCGACTTGCGGGAAGAAGTACCGCTTGAAGTCGGCCATGCCGCCGGCCGCGGTGTCGCGCACGTGAACGTACCCGACCTTCCCGCCGGTCGCCTTCTCGACCTTCTTCAGGTTCCCCTCCACCCAGTCCATGTTGCGCAGGTTGTACTCGCTCGCGATCGGCTCGACGGTCACGGTACGCGAACCCGTTCCGTCCGCGTTCGGCCCGACCGTGAGTTCGGTCAACTTGCCCGAGGTGTTCTCGAACAGCGCGAAGACCTCCGTCGGGGCCTTCAGCTCCTTGCCGTTCACGGCGAGCAGGAACTCGCCCTCCTTCACGTTCACGCCCGGCGCGGTGAGCGGCGAGCGCATCGTCGCGCTCCAGTTCAGCCCGCCGTAGATCTTCTTGAACTTGTACCGGTCGTTGGCGATCTCGTAGTCCGCGCCGAGCAGTCCACCCGGAACGGTCTTGCGCTCGAAGGTGCGCTCGCCGAAGCTCGTGATGTAGCTGTGCCCGACCGCGAGTTCCGACAGCATCCACCGGACCACGCGGTACAGGTCCGCGCTGCTCGTCAGGTGCGGGAGGAACACTTCGTACTTCTTCTTCACCGCGGGCCAATCGGCGCCGTGCATGTTGGGGTCGTAGAAGAAGTCGCGGTTGATGCGCCAGGCCTCTTCGAGGATCTGCTTCCACTCGGCGCGCGGGTCGACGCGGACCTCGATGCCCTCGAAGTTCACCTTGCCGTCGCCGCCGTCGCCGCCCGCCGGACTCGGGGCCGGTGCGGTCGGCCGACCGCCCGGGCGCGCTGCGCCGCTGGTCGGGCCGGCCGGGGACGCGCCGCCACCACCTGCCGATGACGTGATGAACCAGTTGCCATTGCCGGTGGAGTAGAGCATTTTCCGGCCGTCCGGCGTGAGTTCGTACCCCTGCACCCCGGCCTGCACAACGGTCGCGCGCCGGCGCTCGAGGTCGTAACGGCTGAGCGTCGCGCCCCCGCCGCCACCCGGTCCACCGCCCCCGCCCCCCTCGGAGCGCGTGAGGTAGTAGATTTGGCCCGCGCTACCGGTTTGCAGCCCGGCGTAGTTACCGGTCGGGAGCGGGAAGGCCAGAATGCGTTGGTCGATGTTGGTGAAATCGATCGCGAACGCCGCGTCCTTGTCCTTCTTGTCCGTCTTCGGGGTGGGCTTTTCGCCCTCGCCCTTCTCCTCGTCACTCTCGCGCAGGAACGGGCTCGGCAGATCCTTGTTCAGCACCACGAGGTTGATCGACCACCGGGGCTGGCGGCTGTCCGCGGCCGACTGGCTGAACCCGTGCTTGCTCATGCCGGTGTCGTTGGAGCCGAGGAAGTACAGGTACTTCCCGCCCGCGTCGAAGACCGGTCCGTTCGCTTCGGTCAGCCCGTCGGTGATCGGGGTCGCTTTGTTCTGTTCGAGCGAGTACGCGTACACGCGGGAGATCTGGGCGGGCGTGTTGAGCGCGTAGGTCACCCACTTCGAGTCTGGCGACCAGCTCGCCGCCGTCAGGTTGCGCCCGAGGCCGTGCTTCGGCTCCACGACCTTCGTGATCTTGTTCGACTCGACGTCGAGCACGAACACGGTTTCCGCGTTGTCGGTGAAAAGAACTTTCTTCGAGTCCCGGGACCAGATCGGGTTGAAGTAGAAGCCGCTGCCGGTGAGTTTGACCTTCTTGGCCTCGCCCTTCCCGCTTTGGGGCGCGAGAACGAGTTGGTACTCGCCGCCGGCGTCCGAGAAGTACGCGATCGTTTTGCCGTCCGGCGACCATGACGGGTTGCGCTCGTGAATGTCGGGCGTGTTCGTCAGGATGCGGGCGTCGCCCTTCTCGGCGGGAACCGTCACGATCTCCCCGCGGAACTCCACCGCGACGCGGGAGCCGCTCGGCGAGACGCTCACGTCGCGCACGTACTTTGCGCCCTTCGCGAACCGCGCGCGGGCCTCGTTGTTATCGATCGTGATCCCGACTTTCAGCCGCGTGGAAACGGACTCGGGCGGCGTCATCAGGTGCAGGTACCCGGCTTGCTCGAAGATGAGTTGCTTGCCGTCGGTGTTGATGTCGAGCACCGGGAAGTCGGTGAACTTGGTGAGTTGCTTGATGTCCTTGTTATCGGTGTCGTAGGCGAACACGTTGTACTCGCCCGCCCGGTCCGAGCGGAAGTACAGCGTGTGCCCCACCCAGTTCGGGTCGAGGTCGTTGCACCGGTCCTTGGGCTGCGAGATCTCGGTCACGTCGTGCGTTTTAACGTTGTAGATCCAGACGCGCGAGTGGGTGCCGCCGCGGTAGTGCTTCCACTGCGGTGTGGCGTCGCGCACCGGGGTGTACGCGATGTACTCACCGTCCGGCGAGTACGCGGCCTCGAAGCCCCACGGGATCGGGAGCTGCGTCGGCATCCCCCCTGTAAGGGGTACGGTAAAGAGCTGCTGGTAGCGGTTGCTGTAAACGTTCCGCGGCGACGAGAACAGCACGCTCTTGCCGTCCGGGGTAAACCCGCGAACGATGTCGGGCGTGGGGTGCGCGGTGAGCCGCGTGGGGGCGCCGCCGCCGAGAGGAATCGTGTAAACGTCGGTGTTGCCATCGAACTGGGCGCTGAACGCGATGGTCTGCCCATCGGGGCTGAACACCGGGTAGGCTTCCAGGCCGAGGTCGGTGGTGAGCCGGCGCGGGTTCTTGCCGTCAATATCGGCGACCCACAAATCTTCGGCGTAAACGAACGCGATGTTCTTCGCGCTCACGGCCGGCATTGTGAGTAGCCGCGTGTCGGTAGCATCGGGCTGGGCGCTCGCGCTGGCAGGGGCAAATATCCCCGCCGCGAGCAAAACGAGTCGGAACGAGCGTTTCATTATGAACGCCTCGATGGGGCTGGGAGAGGATACAAAGGATAGGCAAGCGACATCTTACGCGCCGCGAACGCGGGTGGAAGGGAATAAACGTGCCCGGGGCGAAGAACCGGGCTCCCGCCCTGTGTACTGTTATTTCAACCGCAGCACCACGAAATCCACGTCGCCGTTCGCACGCAGGACGTGCAGTATCGCGCCCTTTTCGGTGCTCGCTTGTTTCAGCGCTTCGTCGAAGGACGCGACCGAGGTAACGGCGACCTTATCCACCTTCAGTACGATCAGTCCGCGACTGAGGCCGGACTTCTCCGCGAGGCTGTTCTGCGCAACGGTCGCGACCACCACGCCCTTTAAATCCTTCGGTAAGTTGCTCTTTTTCACGGACTCGGCCGTGAGATCAGTGAGCGCGAGTCCGATCTTGTCCGCGGTGACGCCGCCCGGTGCGGGGGCGAAAGGTGCATCCGGTTTGAGTGCTTGCTGTTCGCCCTCCACCTTCACCTTGCCGACGTAGAACTTGCCGTCGCGCCAGAGCAGGACGTCGACGACCTGGTTGGCGGGCAGTATCGCGGTGATCTTCTGCACGTCGCGCGAACCTTTGACCAGTTCGCCGTTGATCTTGGTAATCACATCCCCGATCGAAATACCGGCTTTGGCCGCGGGCGAATCATCGACGACCCTCGTCACCACGGCGCCGTTCGTGCTTCGTGCCCCGGCCCTCTTCGCGCTCTCTTCGTCGAGGTCGCGGACGGCGATCCCGAATGACGGCGGCAACGGCCGGCGCGCGGGACCGTTTTTGAGTAACTCGTCACCCACTTTCTTCGCGAGGTTGCTGGAGACCGCGAGGCCGACGCCCTGAAAGCCCCCGCTGCGCGTTTTGATCGCGGCCGTGAGGCCGATCACCTTGCCGTCGAGGTTCACGAGTGCCCCGCCGCTGTTGCCCGGGTTCATGGCCGCATCGGTCTGGATGAAGTCCTCGAACTGGTTCAGTTTCAGGTTGTTGCGCCCCTTTGCACTCACGATGCCGCTCGTGACCGAACCCGTGAGGCCGAACGGGGCACCGACTGCCAGCACGCGGTCGCCGATTTCCATCGCGTCGCTGTCACTGAACTCGAGGAAGGGCAGGGGATCTTTCGATTCGATCTTCACGAGCGCGATGTCAGTTTTCGGGTCGCGTCGGATGTCGCCGGTGGAGAATTTGCGCCCGTCGGTGAGGGTGACTTCGACCGAATCGAGATCGGTCACGACGTGGTTGCTCGTGAGGATGACACCGGTCGCGTCGACGAGCACGCCGGAGCCGAACCCGGGGTCGGTGTCCTCGCCCGCGAGCCGCTTGGCCCGCCCCTTGCCTTCGATGCACACCACGCCCGGCAGCACGCGCTTCGCCACGGGCGCGAGTGACTGCCACTCGCGCCCCGGGAGGGGTTGGGGCTGGTTCAGTTGCGGCACCGCGGGTTGGCCGGAAAGCGGCTGCGTGGCGAACATCCCACCGGCCAGTCCCAGAGCGAGAAACCCGGCAGCGAGCGCCCAGCGTTCGGCTTTCATCGTGTGTTCTCCGCGGTGCATTTGCCTACTGGAAATGATTGTACCAGACGCAAACCCGCGCACGGCACCACTACTTCGGTACGCAGAGGAACCGCAACTCACCGCTCCCCACTTCCAACAGCGCGACAGTGAATTCATCGGCGCGGTGAAGCGCGCCGGGATTGACCCGCCGCACCGAACCTGACACAACGTCCGAAGCGATGTGCGAATGGCCCGACAGGAAGTAATCGGGTTGCGCGGCGAGCACCCGGCGCACGTCCGCACTCATGTGGCCGTGGGCTACACCGATGCGTTTGCCGTCCAGTTCGACCACGCCGCCCCAACCCAAGCAGGTAACGCCCAACTCGGCGGCAGCTCGTTCGAGGTGCGGAACCATGTCCGAATCGTGATTCCCGAACACGAACCAGCTCGGCAGCACACGTAGAGCGGCCACGAGCGCAGGCGACACCAGATCGCCACAATGAATCAGTGCTTCGGCTCCCGCGGCCCGTAACAGTTCGATGGCGTGCCGCGTGCGCTCCAGTTCGTCGTGCGTGTCGGAGAGGATACCCAGACGCATAGCCGCGCCAAAACGGAGTGAGAAGGGAACTGTCGTCAACGTACTATACACCCAGACCATCGGAACCCGCGATGGCTCGTACACGTGAAGCGCGACACCAATGCCAAATGAATTCGAGTACATCGCGTGGTTGCGGGCACAAACCCCGACCGATGCGCGCGTGCGGATCGGCCCCGGTGACGACTGTGCCGCGCTCGCGCCGCCCGCGCACGAACTGCTCGTCACGACCGACATGCTGATGGACGGCACGGACTTCATTCTCTCGGAAATCGATCCGCGCCGGATCGGGCGCAAGGCGATGGCGGTGAACCTGAGTGACATCGCGGCGATGGCCGGTGTGCCCACGGCCGCGGTCGTGAGTGTGGCGCTACCTCGACCTACCCCTCCATCCCCCCTCCCTGAAGAGAGGCAAAGGCAACCTAACCCCCTAACCCCCTTCCCTAGGAAGGAAGGGGGAACAGAACCAAATGCGGCAGACACAACGCAACCCGAGGTGGTTTTAAGCCCCTCTCCGCTTAGGGGAGGGGTTGGGGAGGGGTTACAGCTACAACCTCCCCCTCTCGCTCCTTGTAAGGGATCCCCCCCCCCGCCCCCCTCACAAGGAGCGAGGGGGGCGGGGGGGGTAGGTTCTGCCGACAGCCCTTTCTCTGAAAGGGGGGTAGGTCTTGCGGAACAACTCTATCTCGGGCTGCGTGATGTCGCGGACGCTTTCGGTGTCGCAATTGTGGGCGGTGATACCAACACCTGGACCGACAAACTCGTGATCTCGGTCACGGCACTCGGCGAAGCCACCGCGCGCGGCCCGGTACGGCGCTCCGGCGCGAAGCCGGGCGACTGGTTGTTCGTGACCGGCCCGCTCGGGGGAAGTATCTCGGGGCACCACTTGGATTTCACCCCGCGCGTGCGCGAAGCGCTCCTTTTGCACGAAGCGGTCGAACTGCGGGCGATGCTCGATATCAGTGACGGCCTCGCCGCTGACCTGAATCACATCTGTGAAGAGAGCGCGTGTGGTGCCGTGCTATGGGCGGAAGCGATTCCCATTTCTGACGCCGCGCGTGAGCTGAGCCGCACGTCGGGCAAGACGCCACTTCAGCACGCTCTGGGGGACGGGGAAGACTTCGAGCTGGTGTTCGCGGTGTCGCCGGCGGACGGTGCGAAGCTACTGCATCAGCCACCGGTACCGGGACTGGCCAAGATCGGGGAGTGTATCGAAGCAGGCTTGTGGATCGAAGAGGGGGCCGCGCGGAAGCCACTCGCGCCAACGGGGTGGGTACACGCGCTGTGAGATTCGGTCTGCAAGTCGAAGGTCACAGGTCGTAAAGTCGAAGACCCCAATTATTAGGGTCTTCGACTTTACGACCTGTGACCTTCTGACTTTCGACTTAAAGCCTACTTGGGCAGTACCGCGATGGAGCCGGTTTCGCTGATGAAGATCAGGTTCCCGGTGCGGTTGTCCTCGAACACTTCGATCCCGAACTTGCGGGCCTTGTCAAAGTCCTTTTCGCCGGCTTTACGGGCACGGAGGGCCATCGCGCCCTTCCACGTCACGCCCTTCGCGTCGGCCGGGATCTTCGCGGTGTTCGGCGCGGTCGCCACGAACCCGGCTTCCGTGATGTAGAGCAGCACGTTCGAGTTCGGGTCTTCAAACACTTCTACGCCGATCTGCTTCGTCTTGGCGGTGAACTCGGTTTCGTCCGCCCCGCGCACGCGGAGCACGAGCCCGTACATCGTTTTTGGCGGCAGGATCTTCTTCGGGTCCGGTGCGGCACCGGGGGCCGCGGCCGGGGCGATCGCGCCGACTTCGGTGACGTAGATCAACCCGCCCGTGTTCTCGTCCTTGAAAATCTCCACGCCGAACTTCTTCGCGGCGTCGAACTTTTCTTGTTCCGGGGCGCGCACCTTCGGTTCCAGCGCGTGGTGCCACTTCGGACCCTTGTCGGTCACCAAGCCGCCGGGGACCGGCGCCAGCACGACGCTGCCCGTTTCCGACACGTAGAGTAACGTGTTCGAGGCCCGGTCCTGGAACAGTTCGACGCCGAACTTCTTGGTCTTCTGCGTGAACTCCGCTTCGCCGGCCTTGCGGCACGAGAGGTCGTGGGCGGTCAGCCACTTGCACGTCTTGTCCATGCCCAGTGCGCCGATCGGGGCCTTCGTGACCGCGATCGAGCCCGAGTCGCTGATCGCGACGATGGCCCGCGTCGATTCGTCGCGGAAGAACTCGACGCCGATGCGCGGCGTGGTCGGCCCGAAGTTCGGATCGCCGCCCGTCCGCACCCGCAGGTCGTGCCCGTACAGGTGGGCCGGTGGGACGATCTTGGATTTATCCTGGGCGCCGGCGGGGCTCGACGAGCCGCCCGCCAGAACGACCATCACTGCCGTGAGCACGGCAATGCCGGCAGCGATCCGCGTCCGCATGATGAGGCCTCGAAAAGAGTGTGAGAACGGGCGGTGTCGGGCGCCGCCGATCGGAGATTGTTTGTGACGAGTTACGGCGACTCGGCTAACAGCATAGTGCGGATTTCGCTTCTCTGTGGAAAGGCAGCGCGTTCCTGTAATTCAGACGAGACGCGAAGCACGGGAGATTGTCAAATGCGTAATCGACGTGATTTCGATCTCGACAAATTGGCGAAAACTGGTAGCTTGCCGCCCGAAACTTTGACTCCCGGCGAGAGTGAGATACCTTACACTTACTCGTAACCTCTCCGTCCACTTACTTTTGCCCCCCCGAGGCTTCTGCCTCTGTTTCCGCACGCGGTGAGGACTGCCGTGACTGAATTGTGCCGCTGTTGGTCCTGCAAGGGTAACCTCGAGCCCGCTCAACAGCTCCGGTTCCTCGTCGAAACCGACAATCTCGATAACCCCGCGTACCTCGCGCGCATTCGCGCCCTTCCTGCTGTGAACGGGCGCCCGGTGCCGGTTTGCAAAGCCTGCCAGACGCGGATCGAAAGTGCCCCCCGACGCCCGGTCGCGAAACCGAAGCCGGCAGCGGTTTCGGGCCTGCTCGGTGCCCTCGGCGCGCTGTCCGTTGGACTACTCATCAGTGGGATCTTCGCCCCGCGCGGGTGAATCGCACAATCTCACAGGGCATTGGCGAACGGCGCGGCGCAAGCCCGCCGGTGCTCCATAGGCTTAACCGGCGGGCTTACGCCGCGCCGTTCGCACGACCTCAACACGGCACCGACCGGCCAAAGAAAATACGCATTCCGCATGCGCCGGTCGAATCACTCATAGCAGAAACGACGCGACCCACCCCGCTTCCAGGGTGGGTCGCGTCCTTACACCGTGATCGGTGCCCGATCACGGCACTTCGACGTTTTCCTTCGCGGCCCATTCGCGGAGCATCTTCATCCCGCGAACGTTGATCTGGCGCACCCGCTCCTTCGTGATGCCGAAGTGCTGGCCGATCTGCTCCAGCGTCATTTCCTCGGACCCGTCCAGGCCGGTCCGCATCCGGATCACTTCCCGGGTGCGAACGTCGAGGTGCTCGAGGAGCCGGTTCACGCGGGACCGAGCTTGGTCCGCGAGTGCGAGCACTTCTTGCTCATCTGTGCGCACATCGGCCTTCGCTTCAAACAGGTCATCGTGGCCCGTCATGTACCGCTGCTTGTGGGTCTTCGCGTCCGGTATCGACCGGGCGAAGTTCTTCATGATGGCCCACGTCGCGTAGGTGCTGAACTTATTTCCACGACCGTAGTCGAATTTTTCGACCGCCCGCATCAGCGAAAGGTTCCCGTCGCTCACGAGGTCGTCGATGTTCTCGCCGAGCGCGAGTTTCTGCTTCGCCTGGGCGTACACCAACCGTTGGTTGCAGTTGATGAGCACGTCGCGACAGTCTCGGATGCCGTCCTTCAGTTCGTCGACGCGCACGAGATCCTGCACCCGGGCCTTCGCGGGGTCCATCGCGTCCTGGAGCTTGTGGAGCTGGTGCTTCAGGAAGTTCATTTTGCGGAACACGTGCTGCTCCTGCTCCTTCGTGAGCAGCGGCCACTCGTACAAGTGCGCCATGTGCGGCGGCACGTCCTTCGGCGGGGTCTTGCCGATGCGCTTGGCCTCGAACTCGGCCAGGCCGGGCATCTCGCCGAGCATGGCGGCTTCGCGGGTCGGGTCGTCGAACTCGGCGTTATAGATGTAATCGACCGGCTGGCGAACCAGTTCCTTGGCCCGCACTTCGTTCACCACCCGGTACATACTGGACCGGGTGCGGCCGAATCGTTTGGCAATAAGGTTCACGGTATCCCCCGTGGGTTTGGCGTTCTTCAGATCGTCATCGTGCTGTCGCTTGGCCAAGTAGATTTCCTGCTTCGCGGCATCACTCAACGGACCGGTCGCGTGCGGGTACAGTGCCCCCTCGGGGTGGCCGCGATCGAAGTTCTTGATCGTGTAGCGCACCGCCTCCGGGCTGCGGCTCAGTTGGGTCGCGATCTTCTTGCTCACCTCCGTGAGCGTCCCGCCGGCATCTCGCAGTTCGCGTGCCAGTCGGAGAATACCTTCTTTTTCAACGTCCGTCAGGTGGCTGAACCGGGCACCCTTCTCAACGAGCAATTTGTGTTCCGCCACGAACCGCTCGACGGCGATGGTGGGGAACCCCAATTGACTGCGCCCGTTAACTTTCACCCGCCGCGCGGACAGACCTTTCACACGCCACCGGGAAATGGTCTTCGTAGAGACGTTAAATCGCCTGCTCACCTCATCGAGCGTGAGCATGGGCTCGACGGTCTGCTCGATCGGCTGCGGCGGAACGGACCGCTCGACGCGACGAATGAACTGCGCGAGGTCGTGCTTGAGGTCGTCGCCCGTGAGCAAAAGATCCAGGTGCGCGTCCGACCGGTACTCGGTCACGCGGTAGCAAACGTATTGGTACGGGTACGCCTTGCCCGACTCGATTTCGCCCAAGAGTTTCTGGGCGTTGGCGATCTGGGCCTGCCGGCGCGCGGCCGGGGCGAACCGGGTCTGTTGCTCGGTCAGTTCCTTCAGAACTTGGCTTTTAAAAGTATTCACCGGCTCCTCCCGGCCGCGGGCAAACGGCCCGCTCGTATGGCTCAACTGTATCTGATCGCCGGATCACTAGTCCCCGGCGGTAAGATGGGGTCAGGACTCTATCTGGTATTCGCTTCAACCCGTCGCGGGTTTCACGACTTCGTTGTCTTCAATGAGATACTCTTCGCGATTATCCGTTCTTACCCAGTTCCCCATGAGAATGGTGACCAAAATTCGGACTTGAGCCAATCTGTTGGATTGGATACACGCCCCGTGTTAGGGGTTCACCGGTCTCACTAAATCGCTAGTTATCAAGGACTGGACGCGAAGGCGGTGCGATCTCGGGGTGTTCGTCTCGGCGGTAATCCGCGAAGTCGCTTCACCTAGTAGCACGTCGCTTGCCAAAGACCAAAACTCGACCCGAATCACAAATCGCTGCGGTCACTAATCGTTACTCAATCGTAACTTGCGATCGAATGCTCTGCAGCAACATTTTTGCTTCTTGCCTTAATGAGTTTGGAACACGTGTCGGAAGGACACTTTCTTTTCTTCCAATGTGTTCTTTTTTGCAAAGCGATATTGCCGACTTGAGTCGCTTCGCGCCAGTTCTCACATTTGACCCAATCGAACTAATCATCACACCTTACGCACTTCATAACAAGAACCCGATTTTGCCTCAAGTTTGCGCCGGAACAGGAACAAAACTGCGCTAGAATGGCGCGCGAACCGGGCGATTTTGAGGACACTATGCGCACCCCCTTCAGATTCAGCCGCGTTGCTCTTTCCGTGCTGCTTCTCACGGTACTCGCAGACCGTGTAAGAGCGCAAGACGCGATCGCGCTCGTCGAGCCCTTCAAGCCCGGCCACACCACGAAAGTCGAAGTGCAGGTGAAGCTCACCGGCAAACTCGCGCTCCCGTCCACCGATAAGGGGAAGGCGCCACAGCTCGTGCCAGTGTTGGGCACTAGCAAACTCACCTATGAAGAGCGGCTCCTGAAGCCCGATGATGCGGAACTACTCAAGACCGTCCGGGCGTACCGCGATGTCGCGTTCGAGCGCACGGTCGGTGAGGCGAAGCAAGACGCAGGGCTTCGGCCTTCCGTGCGGCGCATGGTCATCATCAAGGCGGGCGAGCGCAAGGCCCCGTTCTCGCCGGACGGCCCCCTGACGTGGGGCGAAATCGATGTCGTCCGTACCGACGTCTTCAACCCGGCGCTCGTGCCCGGTCTTCTTCCCCCGAACGCAGTAAAGCCGGGCCAAAGCTGGAAAGCGACCGCCGCGAGCGTCTCCGAACTGACCGACATGGAGAAGATCGAGGAAGGCGCGATCACGGTCGAGTTCGTCGGCATTGCGAAGCTCAACGACCGTCGGCTCGCGCGCCTCAAGATCAGTGGGACCGTTCGCGGGGTGAACGAGGACGGCCCGAACCGCCAGAAACTCGAGGGCACCGCGTACTTCGACCTCGGGAACAACGTGCTGACCTACCTTTCGGTGAAGGGCACACACGAGCTACTCGACGGGAAGGGGCAAACGGCCGGCGTAATCGAGGGACAGTTCACGATGACGCGCACGCCCGTCCCGCAGATGCCCGCGGATCTCTCCGACGCCTCGCTCCGCGACCTCGAACTGAGACCGAACGCGGAAAATACGCTCCTCCTGTACGACAACGCGGACCTCGGGGTTCGCTTCCTGTACCCGCGCGGCTGGCGCGTCGGTGCCGTGCAGGGTAAGCAACTCACGCTCGATCACGCCCGCGGTGCGGGCGTTCTCATCACGCTGGAGTCGCCGGCAAAAGTCCCCGTGCCCGACGACTACCTCAAGGAAGTAACCGGCTTTTTGGCGAAGGAGAAAGCACAAATTACCGCCAGCGAGAAACCGGTGCAAATTCGCTCCGAGCCGGTGCAATTGGACCGCTTTTCGCTTGATGCAACCTTCGGTACGGAGAAGGTGCGACTCGAATACGCGGTCCTGAAACAAACTGATGGCGGACTCACGGTTGCCGCGCGCTTGCCCGCAGCGGACGCGGACATCCGGTCCGAAGTCACGCGCATTGTGCGGAGCCTCTCTGTTACCAAGAAGATCGTCGAGGAGAAGAAGTAATTCCTGCGTCCAAGTGGCCGAATGCGCTGATAAGAGAGTGCTTGGTGTCTACGGCGGTTCGGGTCGGGGTGGCTCACCTCTACAAACCCGAAGGCCGGCTTTCAGGAGACACCGAACTAAGACGCGACTGCCCTCGGGCATCGCGTGGCTAACAAACGCTAACGTTTTCGGGGCACAGTGTTGTTAGCGAATTGCCGCAATGATATACGTATAGGTGTTACGCAGTCCGCATGTTTGGGAAGCAAATATGAGGTCGCGTGAGGTAGCTGCGGACCGCGTCTCGAATGATGGCGGTCTTGGCTTCCACCCAACTGACGCCACGGGCGAAGCAGTGGGCCTCGAACCGGAGGAACGCGCGCAGGGCCAACCCGATGTGGTTCCGCTGCGCGCGGGCCGTTCGGCACTGGCACCGCTCGATCCCGGTGCATTGTTTGATCCCTCGGTGGTAGTTCTCGATGGCCCAGGAGAAGTCCGCGAGCTGCAACCGCGCCAAGTCCGTCATCGCCAAATCGTTGGTGGCCCAGTACGCGGTGCCACCGTTTGGGATGGCGATCCCGAATACCTTCACCAACCCGAACCCCGGCAGCCACACCTCCGTGCCCGTGGCTGCAATGGCCGTGTCCGCCAGGGCTCGCGTGCCCCGACGGTCGAGGTTTACCAGCCGGTTCGACTTGAGCCGGGTGAGCCACGTCCACCCGCAGTCGCGTATCAATTTGAGGTTGTCCAAACTACTGTACCAGCCGTCGAATACGACGCACCGGGGCTTGAACCGGCGCGCGTAGGCGGTCCGGATCATGTCCCCGAAGTGGTCGTTCTTGGTGCGCCCGTCGCCCGTGTCGTACACCCGGTAATCGCACGGGATATGGCGATCCCCGTCGGTCCACAGCAAGGACACCAAGTTGATCCCCTGGACGACCGCGTGGTGCTTGCCGGACCAGTGCCGGGTCACCAGTTCGATGGCCTTGGCGTAAGGCTTGTCGAGGGTCGAGTCATCTATGACAAGGACACCGCCGGCGCGCCGGACTTGGGTTGCGGCTTCGGCCCAAAGGGTGCTCGGGTCCGGCTCCAATCGGGTCAGCAGGCGAGTGAAGGCGTCGTGGGCCGGCGGGTCCGGGACCGCCGGCTGCACCCGCGCGGCTTCCGCCCCCGAGCACGCCTTCGGGGTCGCGATCAGGAACTCGATGTAGTCGCGCGGGAACACCTTGGGTACGCTCATGGGCCGATCGTAGTACCACACCGGCACCCGCGCAAGCCCCAAAAACGCCGCACTGCGTAACACCTAACGTAATAAGATTTTGTGGAAATAGATTGCGCAGGCGAGATTTGCGGCCGCTCGGCAGGCAAATCGCATGCACGGTTCCTCTCCAAGAGGTTGGGACGGATTACGGCATAAGTGAGGGGACCCTGCTTCTGTCGTGAACGCAAGGATAGTGAGTGGTGTTTCGGAACTAGGGCTTGAAGACAGCAAAATACCGTTTCGACGGTGCGACGACCGATAAGACACTCCTGGGCCGCGTGGGTGGCGCTGAGACGATTGAACGCGAATAACTGAACACTGACTCGGGGACACAACGTGGCCGGCTTGCGGGTGTTGGTGGCGGCGAGCGAAGTGGTCGGGTTCGCCAAAACGGGGGGGCTGGCGGACGTTGCCGGGGCGCTGCCCGCGGCACTGGCGCGGCGCGGGAACTCCGTCTCCGTTGTGATGCCGTTCTACAACTCCGTGCGCCGGTCCGGGGTGCCCATCGAGCGCACCGGGATCGTGCTCCCCGTGCCAATGGGCGACCGGGTGCTCGCGTGCCGCGTGTACCGCTCGCACTTACCGGGCACGTCCGTCCCGGTGTTCCTCGTCGAACACGCCCCGTACTTCGAGCGCGACGACCCGAAGAGCGGGCGCGGGCTGTACCAGGAACAGGTGGGTGGCAACAAACAGGACTACGGCGACAACGGCGCGCGGTTCGTCTTCTTCTGCCGCGCGGTGATGGAACTCGTTCCGAACCTCGGGTTCGCGCCGGACATCATCCACGCGAACGACTGGCAAACGGGACTGATACCGGTTTACTTGGCCGAAACGCACCGCCACAATCCCGGGTACCAGCGCATCCGCTCGGTGTTCACCATTCACAACATCGCGTACCAGGGCTCGTTCCCGCGCGAGTTGATGAACTTCACGGGCCTCCCCGGGTGGCTGTACAACCCCGGTCAACTCGAACACTACGGGCTGAACTTCCTCAAAGCCGGCATCGTGTTCGCGGACGCGGTTACCACCGTTAGCCCGACCTACGCGCGCGAGATCCAGACGGGCGAGTTCGGCTACGGAATGGAGGGGTTGCTCAACAACCTCCACTGGAAACTGTCCGGCATCGTAAACGGGTGCGACTACGAGCACTGGAACCCGGCCCGCGACCTGCGTATTGCCGCACAGTACACGCCCGAAACCGTGTTCGAGAAGAAGGCGCGGTGCAAGGCGGACCTGCAGCACCGGTTCCACCTGCCGGGGAAGCCCGCCGCGCCCGTTCTGGGCGTCATCGCCCGACTCGTCGCCCAAAAGGGCATCGACATCATCCTCAGTGCGGCGCAGGGGTTTCTCGACCTCGGCTGTCAACTCGTGGTGCTCGGCGACGGGGACCGCGAGTACCACGACCAGCTCCAGGCGCTCCGCGACAAGAACCCGGACCAGGTCGGCATCTACCTCGGGTTCAACGAAACGCTCGCCCACGTGATCGAAGCGGGGAGCGATTTGTTCCTCATGCCGAGCCGCTACGAACCGTGCGGCCTAAATCAGATGTACAGTCTGAAGTACGGCACGCCGCCCGTGGTGCGCTCGACGGGCGGTCTCGCGGACACCGTGGTGAACGCGACCGAAGAGAACCTCGCCGACCGGCGCGCGACCGGGTTCAGTTTCAACGACTACACCGCGGGCGCGCTGTACGAAACGGTGCGGTGGGCGCTGACGCTGTACCGCGACCGGCCCAAGGACTTCAAACAGATCGTGACCACCGCGATGGTCCAGGACTGGAGCTGGGACCGCAGCGCCGAGGTCTACGAGCGCCTGTACCGCCGCGTCGCCGGGCTCAGTTGATTCCGGCCCCCAGGAGAACGCCCGTGATCGAGATTTTGATACTCATTAGACTTAGCAAAAGCATCGCGGCCAAGGCGCGCGAGAAGGGCCGCGGGGGAGCACCGTTCGTGTTCCTGTTGCTCGCCCTGTGGCTCGGCGGCGAGGTGTTCGGAACGGTAATCGGAATGATCATATCACTGGCCGTTCTGGGGGACGAAGAGCCGAACCTATTAGTGATGTACCCGCCCGCAATTCTCGGAGCGATCGTCGGCGCAGTGGTTGCGTTCCAGATTGTGAAAGCGATCGCACCCGCCCACACGGGCGACTACGACGACTACGAGCGCGACGACCGTGATGAGCGCCGCGGGCGCAGCGATCGGCGCGAGCACGACGACTACGATCGGGACGAACGTCGCGATCGGGACCGGGACCGTTATTGAGCGCGAATTCCACTTTCAAACGCAGTTGTCCCTCGGTAGATGTGGGGATGCAGTTCCGCCACCGACCCCGAGGTGACGAATGACGCTCCCGGGTCGTCCCCGAGCGTGAACCGGAACCTCCCCGTCACGGACCAACCTCGGCGCGGACTGTTCCGCTCGTGCGGGAGTGGAATGGGCGCGGGGCTCGCGGGAATCGGCCTCGGGTGGGGCACGTTCTGGATCGGCACTCGGCTCGTGAACCGCACGCGCAATTCCAATCGTCCCAGCGCGTGACACCGGACCCCTGGGACCGCGGGCATCTTGCCCGCTGTTCGCTGCGAAAGTCTGAATCGTGCCCGGAATGCAATGACCCGCAGCGCACTCCCGATTCGCGTGTGCCTCACCTCACTCATCGTCAACGAAGAGCGGACAAGATGTCCGCGGTCCCAGGTGAAACACGAAACGGCCCGTTGACTCACCGCGCCTGCGTGGTAACCTAATTGCGCACCCGTCCTAACCCCGCTGCTTCCGTTGAAGCGGCTCGCAATGACGCTCGACGACTGGCTCGCTTGTTTTGACGATATCTGGACCCTTCCACTCGAACTCAGCGCATTTTCAGACCGAAAACTGCACTTACTCACCGCGGCGTTCTTGCGCCGCGTGTGGGACCGGTTGCCCTCGTACCATTCGCGATCCGCGGTCGAAGCCACCGAGAAGTTCGCGGACGGGGCCGTATCCGCCGCCGTACTCGCGTGGACGCGATCGCAAGCCGCGCGCGAATCCGGCGAAACGATATGGCTTGCGCCAGAATCTTTTGACGACTACGAGTTGATTAACCCGTGCCCGTGCTGCTCGCCGTGCGACCCGCGAGCGATTCGCTACGAGTGCCGGGTCGCCAAGCAGGGCGGCACCCTTGATGGCGTGTGGACCGGAATCTGCGACCCGGCTTCGGTCGCTGCGGGTGCCGCGTATCGCGCTCTCCAACTGGAGAACCCGGGCACCGCGTGGAACGACGCTCAGACGCAGCGGTGGGAATGGCAGAGCCTGTTCGCAACCGTCCGCGAGGTACTCGGCGAGTCGGAACCGGACGCCAACTGGCGCCGGTGGCGCACATCGGACGTGTTGGCACTGGCACACGGCATCTACGCAGAGCGCGCCTTCGACCGCTTGCCGATTCTCGCCGATGCGCTCCAGGACGCGGGGTGCGACGACGAGAGCGTTTTGTGGCATTGTCGGCGACCGGGCGGCCACGCGCACGGGTGCTGGGTCGTTGATCTCGCGCTGGGCTTCGCGTGATGTCGCTACACCACGCGCCCTTTTTGCAAGCGTAGTGTTTGCGTAACCGTGCGCGGGAGCTCGCTCAGCTCGTGCGTCACGAACAGCAGCGTCTGGTCGGGGCCGATTTCGGTTTCGAGCCACGCGCGGCAGCGCGCGGTCGCGGCCGCATCGAGCCCCTGGAACGGTTCATCCAGGATCACGAGCGGCGGGCGCTTCACGAGTGCCCGCGCGAGGAGCACGAGCCGCTGCTCGCCGGTCGAAAGGGTTTTGAACGCGCGCCCCGCGAGGTGCGTGATACCGAACGCCGCGAACAGGTCCTTCACGCGGGCGTTCTGTTCGGGCGTGGTGTCGTGATCGGAGACCGCGTCGAAGAACCCCGTCGCCGCGGCGCGGTCCGCGGTGAGCGGTTGGGTGAAGTACAGGTGGAACTCGGGCGACAGTAGCCCGACGTTGCGTTTCACGTCCCAAATGGTTTCGCCGGTTCCGCGGCGCCGACCGAACAACTGGATGTCGTTCGAGTACGCTTGCGGGTGGTCGCCGCACAACAGGCTGAGCAGGGTCGTCTTCCCGCTCCCGTTCGGCCCCAACACGGCCCACCGTTCGCCCGTGCGTACCGTCCACGACACGCGGTCCAGGATCGTGTGCCCCGCGTGCGCAACGGTCACGTTACGCAGCTCGATAATGGGTGGGGGGGAGGAACCTACCCCCCCGTCCCCCCTCCCTGAAGGGAAGGGGGAGAAAGAATGGTCGTGGCGTGTGGTCCCAATCTCTGAGGCTTCGCGCGCCTGCTCCCCCTTCCCTTCAGGGAGGGGGGACGGGGGGGGAGGTTGCCTTTGTTCCCCCTTCCCTGCCAGGAGGGGGTCGCAGGGGGAAACCGTGGGGGGGGCTCCCTCACAAGAGGCGATGGGGGCAGGGGGGGTAGGTCTGTCTTTTTCCCCCAATCTCAGTACGTTCGTGGTCCACTCCGGCGCCATGTCCTCGCGGCAAATCAGCACGAGCCGCTTCCCGTCGTTCACCAGTTCGTGCAGCAGCGCGGCGAGGTCGGCGCGCGCGGCCGCATCGAGCCCGATGAACGGGTCGTCGAGGACCAGCACTTCCGGTTTCGAGAGCATCGCGCGGGCGAGCCGGGACCGGCGCGTCTGGCCGTTCGAGAGCGTCATGAACGGTTGCGGGAGCAGGTCCGCGATTCCGAATCTCTGGCAGATCGCAGCGAGCTCGGCGCCGCTCGCACTGGTGCCCGTGCGCAAGAACTGTTCCAGCGATAACGGAGTTTCGCTGTCGGAAAATTCAAACCGCTGTTGGTAATAACGACCCGCGTATGAGAACAGCCGCGAGTCTTCCCGAAACGTAACGTGCGCAACCACCTGCGAGGGGTAATCGATCTTCCGCCCCTCCGCGCGGAGCCGGTCGAACAGCGGCCAGCGCAGGTCGCCGCCGTTGAGCGGGTGGCGCCCCAAAAGCGCTTCCGCGAGCGTCGTTTTGCCGCTCCCCGTGGGTCCGATCACGGCCCACGCCTCGCCCTCGCGCACGGTCCAATCGAAGGCGCGAAGGATCTCCCGTACCCCGCAGACGACGGTCGCGTGGGTCAATTCGAGTACGTTCTGTGAATCACTCATCGGGGTGGTATACGTCCCGCCGCTTCCCCGTACCACGGATTCAGCCAACTCGCTTCAATCGCTACAATCGAAACCACGCTACCAATCCGCACAGTCATTTCACGGGTCCGTATCGACACGGCCGGAACAAATTACATAAGCTTGAGAACCGGTAAACTCACTTGAGCCGTGCAACTTGATTCCGGGATCACCAATGCGGACCGACACCCGTCTTCGCGCGCATCGTCCCCGCGCCGGTACAACGCTCACGGCCCCCGCTCTCAGGCTCGAAACACTGGAACCGCGAGACGTCCCCGCGATCCTCATCCAGTTCGACTACAGCTACGATACCAGTGGGTTTTTCGCGAGCCACGCGGACGCCCGCGCGGTCCTCGAGCGCGCGGCCACCGACTTGGGTAACAGCCTCACCGCGAACCTCGCCGCGATCAACCCGTCCGGCTCGAACTCCTGGACCGCGACGTTCTTCAACCCGTCCGGCTCGGGCGAAATCTCGCTCTCGAACCTGAGCATCGGGGCGAACACGCTGAAGGTGTTCGTCGGCACGCGCACGACCGCGGGCTCGGAGGCCGGGGTCGGTGGGCCGGGCGGGTACCGCATTTCGGGCTCGACGGCGTGGTCGAGTTCGCTCCTGTCGCGGGGGCACAGCGGGTACGCGCCGTGGGGCGGGAGCCTCTCGTTCGACACCTCCGTGGGCTGGTACTTCGGTCAATCCGCCTCCGGGCTGACCTCGAACAAGGCCGACTTCTACACTGCCGCCACGCACGAACTCGGGCACCTGCTAGGAATCGGGACCGCGCCGCAGTGGACCGCGCTGGTCAGCGGGTCGACGTTCCGGGGGGCACAATCGATGGCCGCATACGGCGGCGCGATTCCCCTCTATACCGACGGCGCGCACTGGGCCGATGGCGTCACGGTCGGCGGTAAGGCGACCGTGATGGACCCGATTCTCCCGCAAGGGCTCCGCGTCGCGTGGTCCGCGCTCGACGCCGCCGCACTTCGCGACCTGGGCTGGAACACGACCGCGGCCTCGACCCCCGAGCCGACGGTGCCGCCCATCGTGCGCGTCCCGGTCGCGGGGACGCAGCCGATCGCGTTCACCGGGAACGCGGACGGCACGGTGTCGCTGTTCACCGTGTCCAACGGTGTTCTGACCGACACGGGTACGCGCTTAACTCCGTTCGTCGGCTACCGCGGCGCGATCCGCGTGGCGAGTGGCGATTTCAACGGGGACGGCGTGACCGATTACGCCTTCACCACGGGCGCCGGTCCGCAAACCGTTGTCGAAATCGTCAACGGCGCGGACGGCAGCCTGTTGATGGATCAGACGATCGTCTTCCAGGGGTTCACGGGCGGGCTGTTCCTCGCGGCCGGCGACATTGATCGCGACGGGATCGATGACCTTGTGATCTCGGCCGACGCGGGGGCCGGTCCGCACATTCAGACGTTCCGCGTGGTGGGCGGCGGGCTTCAACTCCAATCGAGTTTCTTCGCGTTCGATAACCCCGCGTTCCGCGGTGGGGCGCGCGTCGCGGTCGGGGACATCAACCGCGACGGGTACGCGGACGTGGTCGTCACGACCGGCGGCCAGGCCATCGGGCGGGTCGCGGTCTACAGCGGGTCCGATCTGCGTCGGGGCGCCGCGACGCGGTTGATCCCGGATTTCATCCCGTTCGCGGGGCTGTGGACGGGGTTGAACGCGGCCGTGGGCGACATGGACGGCGACGGGTACGCGGAACTGGCCATCTCCCCGGATCGCGGTGGTCCCGCGCACGTCAAGATCTGGTCGGGCGCGACGCTGACGGCGGGTTCCAGTGTGCAGGCCAGCGCGCTTCCGCTCACGGCGAGTTTCTATGCGTTCCCGCCGACCGACCCGAGTGGCGCGCGACTGGCGCTACGCGATACGAACGGCGACGGGCGCGACGAACTGTTTGCCGCTAGTGGGAACCGCCTCAATTCGGTGGCCCGCGTGTTCAGCTACGAGCAGGCGGTCGCGGGCGGAGCCGGGGCGCCGACCGCGCAACCGTTCAGCACCACCGTTACTTATGACGGCCTGTACGCCGGCCTGCACCTTGCGCCCGCAACCACATCCGACTCGGCTTCCTCTGAAACGACGAACAGCGGAGACGAACCTTACACGGTCACGATTCCGCCGGTAACGCACAAGTGTATGTGCGGGGCGTGCGCGGCGCTGGCCGCACTGACGGGAACCGAGACCGGCGCGGCCGCGCTGTTCTCATCGGTTCCTGTGAAGTGATTCGGGCGTGAGAATACACATAGCGCACAGTCCGATCGCACAGGGCTTCCGCCCTGTGCTACGAACGCCGGCCCCTCCGGGGCGGAAACGCATTGGAGGCGCAGGTCTTTGCCCCTGGTTTACTTCCGCCCTGTTCTTCCTTGTGCGTTCTTGCGATCCCTTGCGGTCGCGGCTCGTCCGGCACTCCGCAACCTACAGAATTTCGTTCGCGCCTTCGGCCAGAAGCATCGCGGCGAGTTCCTGACCGAGCGCGAGCGGGGCTCCCACGAGCCCGGTGTGCGTCGCGACGATTCGGCGCTTCCCGTCGCCCGAGAGCACGGCCCCGCGGACCGTCAGTACGCCGTCGAGCACCTTCGACGTGGTGCCGATGGGGACGAGGCACCCGCCCCCAAGCGCGTACAGCATCGCGCGCTCGGCCTGCACCCGGGCGAATGTCTCCGGGCAGCGCAACTGTTCAACGAGGCGCTTCGTCTCGGTGTCCTGCGCGCGACACTCCAACCCAATCGCGCCCTGACCCACCGCGGGAAGCATCCAGCTCGCATCGAGAATTTCGGTGATGCGGTCCGCAAGCCCGAGCCGCACGAGGCCCGCTTCGGCGAGGATGATCGCGTCGAGGTTCTGCTCGTCGAGCTTTCGCAGTCGCGTATCGACGTTCCCGCGGAGGTCGAGCAGGTTCAAGTCCGGGCGCTGGTTCAGCACCTGTGCCCGGCGCCGCAAGCTACTCGTGCCCACGGTCGCGCCTTGCGGTAAATCATCGAATCGCTTGTACTTCCGTGAAACGAAGGCGTCCCCGGTAGGGCCGCGTGCGGGCACCGCGACGAGTTCGAGGTGCGGCTCGGGGATCGTGGGGAGGTCTTTGAGGCTGTGGACGGCGACGTCCGCGCGCCCGTCGAGCAGCGCGTTCTGAATGGCCTTCGTGAACACCCCGAACCCGCCCATCGCGGAGAGCGCCGAGGCCTGATCGCGGTCGCCGTGCGTCTCGATTAGCACCAACTCGACCGCACGCGGTATCGCGACTGGACGCAGTTTGTCGGCGATGTGGTTCGCTTGCCACAGCGCGAGCGGGCTGCCGCGTGTACCGAGTCGAAGGGCAGCCGTACTCATGCGCTCGGTGCTCCGTTGGTCGTGAGCCAGGCGCGGAGCCGGGCCACCGCATCGGCGCGCGGCACCGTGCCCGTTTCCAGGCGCTGCTTTTCGTCCGCGTTGGTGTCGGCTTCTGCAATCGCGAACCACACCGGTCGCAGGCGCTCGGGGTCGTTGATGTCGCGCGGGAAGATGTGCCAGTGCAGGTGCGGCACCTGATTGCCGAGCAGTTCGTAGTTCAGTTTGTGCGGGCGGAAGCAGGCTTCGATGGCTTCGGCGAGCCGGGCCATTTCATCAAGGAACGCGGCGCGCTTCGGGCCGAGTTGACTGAGTTCGGTCGCGTGCTCGCGCGCGACGAGCACGCAGTACCCGGTGTAGTGCTGCCACGGCCCGAGGAGCGCGACAGAGTGCGGGAACTGCCAGACGATTTCGCCTTCCGGCCAGCCGATTGGGTCGGCGAGCTTCTGGCAGAAGGGGCAGTTCGGATCGTGTGCCATGCGGTTATCGTAATGGGGGCACGGAAAGAAGAAAGCCCCGGTCAATTGACCGGGGCTTTCATCATTGAACGTTCTTGTCAGCAGGTGGAGTTAGAAGTCGCCGCCGCCACCACCGAAGTCACCCCCGCTACCAAAATCGCCGCCCCCGCCGTAGTCACCACCGCCGCCGTAGTCACCGCCACCACCACTGCCACCACTGTAATCCCCACCGCCGTCGTAGTCGCCACCGGCTCCCGCGTCACCACTGAAGTCGCCGTCGCCGGCCGCGGTGTCGTTACCGCTGGTGTCGTTGTTCGAGTAACCGTCGTTCGCGTAGGCGTCGCTCCCGTGGCTGTAGTGGGTGCCGAACATACTGTCGTAGAGGTACATCCCGGCCATCGCGCCGAACAACCCGCCGAACAGCGCGGTACCGAACCCGCCACCGCCACCACCGCCGTACCCACCGCCACCGTAACCGCCGCCGCCCCCACCGGTGAGCGCGCGGATCAGGCCGGTGACCAGCCAGATGCAGAGCAGGACACACAGACCCAGGCAGATCCAGCCCCCGATGCCCATACCGGCCTTCTTTGGTGTTGAGTGAGTGGAGGCGGTTGTGCCCCCGGTCGTTCCAGCCACGACGGTGTCTTTGAGGTCGCTGATAACGTAATCAACGACGGATTGCAGGGCCTCGTCGCGCAGTTTGAACTGCTCCGTCTCCGGCTTATCCCTGGCAGCCCGGAGTGAACTGCCGAAGAACTCTCGCAGCTTCTGCTCGTTGTCGTTGGAGAACCCGCGGTCGCGCGTCGTCTTATCCGCGATCACCTGCACGTACCCGGGACTGCGACACACGAGGACATAAATTCCCTTGGCCTTATCGCCAGTTGCTAGTTCTTCGGCCCACTTGCGAAAGAATTTGCCTTCTTCGCCCTTTTCCGGCGCGGTCTTGCCTGCGGGGAGTGCGGAGTGCGTGTCAATGGTGAGCATCAGCCCGTGGTCGAACTGGGTGTTGCCCATTTTGGCTTTGGCTTTGTCGATGCCGCTACTCGTGAACAACGAGCCGCCGTCGTACACGTGCAGCGTGCCCGCTTTCGGCGCCGTCTTTGAAGCGAGTGCGGTGGTCGGGGGCGCGAGCAGCCCGCCGACCAGCACGGCCGCTGTCGCCAAACTCGTCGTCAATCTGTTCATTGCGTCTCCTTGTGGTAGCGGGCGGTGCATGGCAAGCAACCGGCCACAAGCTCCAGATCACATTCTACTTACTTGGCCGTTCCCTTCAGGACGCTCGACACGTAATCGGCGGCACCCGAAAGGGCCTTGTCTCGGATCTTGAACTGCTCCTCGTCGGACTTCCCGTCCTTCTTCGCCTGGCCCGCTTCTCTGAACGACGCCAGTAGGATGTCGCGGAGCTTCTGCTCGTTCTCGTTGGTGAACCCGCGGTCGCGCGCCGCCTTGTCCACAATCACGGTCACGTACCCGGGGCTACGGCACACGAGAACGTAGACGCCTTTCGCTTTATCCAGTGCCGCTTCGGACTTCGCCCAGTTCGTGAAGAATTTGGCCTCTTCGCCCTTTTCCGGGGCGGTTTTGTCTTTCGGGATCGTCGCGAACGTTTCAACTGTCAGCGCCGTTTCGCGCTCGAACACCGTCTTGCCCATCGCGGCCTTCGCCTTATCGATGGCGCTGTTAGTAAACAGCGATCCGCCGTCGTACACGTGCAGCGCGCCGGGCTTCTTCACCGGCTCCTTTTTCTTGGGCTGCGCCGAGACCGGGAGGGCGATCAGCCCGCACACCAGCACGGCGAAAACGGAACCGAGGCCGCCGACAACCTGAATCATCGGAACTCCTCAAGGTCGCGACGGTCGAACGACTCGTCGAGAGCCTGTCGCATTCTATCTCACCGCGTGCCGCGTGCGGCGGCAAATCGCTCCGGGTTTTGCGACCCGTATCATATCCTGAACGCATCGCGAGGATGAGGCCCCGTTGCCGTCCCGTCGTTTGTGTGGGCCTGAGTTGTATTCGCCGCACCCGGAGCAATCTTAACGTGTCCCGACTTCGCGCTACAACTATTTTGGCTGTCAGAACTTCCGCCGGGGCCGCGATCGGCGGCGACGGCCAAGTTACGCTCGGCAACATCGTCATGAAGGCCGACGCCCGCAAGGTCCGCAAGTTGTACGACGGGCAGGTGCTCGCCGGGTTCGCGGGCGCCGCGGCGGACGCATTCAGCCTGCTCGACCGTTTCGAGCAGAAACTCCGCGATTTCCAGGGCTCCGTGCCAAAGGCCGCGACCGAACTGGCGAAGGAATGGCGAACGGACCGTGTCCTGCGTCGGCTCGAAGCGATGCTCGTGGTCCTCGACCGTGAACACCTGCTGCTCGTGAGCGGAACGGGCGACGTGATCGCCCCGACCGACAACGTTCTGGCGATCGGGTCCGGCGGCCCCTACGCACTGGCTGCGGCCCGCGCGCTGATGGCGCACACGCAACTGAAGCCGGCCGAATTGGTGCGCGCCGGGCTGGAGATCGCCGGCGACCTGTGCATCTACACGAACCGTAACATTGATGTACAGGAACTTGAAGGTCTCAAGTCGTAAGGTCGAATGTCGTAAAGTCGCCACTGGCCGCGCCGGGCGGTGTGCAGGAACTGGTGTGATGTCCGCCCCGATCCCCGACGAACAAGCCGCACTCCTGGCCGCGATCGTCGCGGAGCCGGACGAAGACACCCCGCGCCTCGTCTACGCCGACTGGCTCCAGGAGAACGGCGACGGAGGACAAGCGCAGTTCATTCGTGCCTCGATCAAGTTATCCCTGATGTCCGAAGGGGCAGAAGGGTGGAAAGAATTACGCGCCCGGCTCCTCGGACTCGAAGGCGCGCGTGGCGAAGCTTGGATCAAAAAGGTCGGCTTGAAAGTAGCACCCTTGTCGTGGGAGTGTGCCGGATTCGAGCGCGGATTGCTCACAAAAGCTGCCTACAGGAACGTGGAGGATTTTGTCGCCGAAGGGAGAGTCCTTTTCGCCCGGTTGCCGGTGTGCAAGCTGACGATCTCGCCGGAATATTTTCTCCTTGACGGTATCCAAAAGCTCACCGCAATGCCCGAACTCGCAAGGCTCTGCTCTCTTTGCTTCAACGGTAGCCACCGTGTCTGCCTCTCTTTAGATGATTGGGAGGCGTTGATACACTCGCCGCATCTCTCTGGGCTGCGCGAGTTTTCCGCAACGGCCATCGCGCTGGAGGATGAACACCTGCTCGCTCTCGCCAATTGCTCGAACTTGACAGCCCTGACGATTCTTGACCTGTCAGGCAATCGGATGACCACATCCGACGGGCAACTGGCAATCCTTCGCTCGCCGCACCTGACCGGGGTCAAAAAACTGTCCCTGGCGAACGGCGACACGCCCGAAAACAGAGAACTGATTAATCTTGTCGTCGCCCGATTCGGAAGCGACGCTCCATTACGCAAAAGCGTTGCGGACCAGTAGTGACGCGAGACCGGAGATAGACCGTGGCTGATTCAATGACCCCGAAGCAGATCGTGGCCGAGTTGGACAAGTACATTGTTGGGCAGGCGGCCGCGAAGAAGGCGGTCGCGGTCGCGATCCGTAACCGCTGGCGCCGGCAGCAGTTGCCGGCCGACTTACGCGCCGACGTTACGCCCAAGAACATTATCCTCATCGGACCGACCGGTGTCGGCAAAACCGAGATCGCCCGGCGCCTGGCGTCACTCGTGGGCGCGCCGTTCATCAAGGTCGAAGCGACCAAGTTTACCGAGGTCGGGTACGTCGGGCGCGACGTGGAGAGCATCATCCGCGACCTGACCGAAGCCGCGATCGGCCTCGTGCGCCAGGAGATGCGCGTCACCGTGCGCGAGAAGGCACAGGAGAAGGTCACCGAGCGCCTGCTCGATCTGCTCGTGCCGATGCCAAAGAACACCCCGTGGGAACCGGAGCAGGAGAAAGAGGAACTCGAGCGCCGCCAGCGCACGCGCGACAAGATGAAGGCGAAACTCGAAGCCGGCGAACTCGAAGACCGCGTGGTGGAACTGACCGTGGAGCAGAAGGCCACGCCGGTGCAAATCTTCTCCAACCTCGGCATGGAGAACATGGACGTCGATTTGCAGGGCATGTTCGACAAGATGATGCCCAAGAACGCCCAACCGCGCCAGCTCCCGGTGAAGGACGCGCGCAAGGTACTCGTCGAACAGGAAACCGAGCTGCTCATCGACCGCGCCGCGGTGGTCGAGCAAGCGGTGGATCGCGTCGAGAACCACGGCATCGTGTTCCTCGACGAAATCGACAAAGTGTGCGGCCCGTCGGCGGGCAGCGGACCGGACGTGTCGCGCCAGGGCGTGCAGCGCGACCTGCTCCCCGTGGTCGAGGGCACCACCGTGAACACGAAGCACGGCCCGGTGCGCACGGACCACATCCTGTTCATCGCGGCCGGGGCGTTCCACGTATCGAAGCCCGCGGACCTGATGCCCGAACTGCAAGGGCGGTTCCCGATCCGCGTGGAACTCACCGACCTCACGAAAGCGGACTTCCTCCGCGTGCTCACGGAGCCGAAGCACGCGCTCCCGAAGCAGTACGCGGAACTGCTCAAGACCGAGGGCGTGGACCTGGAGTTCACCCGCGACGGGTTGGAGGCCCTGGCCGATATCGCGTTCGATGTGAACCGCTCGAACCAGAACATCGGCGCGCGCCGGCTCCACACGGTCATCGAGAAGGTCGTGGAAGAGGTGAGTTTCAACGGGCCGGATCTGGCCGACAAGCGAGTAGTAATTGACGGCAAGTTCGTCCGCGACAAGCTCGGCCCGATCATGCAGCGCGAAGACCTGAGCAAGTTCATCTTGTGATGCGTGCGGGTGGCCGGCCGGCGTGAAGATTCCCCAGGGGCGCTCGCGTCGCGATCGACCCTGGGCTGAGATGTCCAACCCCTTCGGGGTAGAAAGATCCAACTGTGTTGTGACTTGCCACGCCACCAGCCGGCTCACGCCGGCCGTTCGCCTTTGTCACTTGTTCTCGGCGTCGCGCGACCGGGCCGCGAGTACGACCGCGGCCTCGCCCGGAACCCACCAGTTATCGTCCGTGTCGAGCGGGGCCGTGCCGTGCCCGCCGTACTTCGGGTCTTCGCTCGACCAGATCGGGTACCAGTGTGAGTGCGCCTCCGGCGGTGCGAGCAGCGGTTCCGGGGCCGGGTCCAGGCGCAAATCGCGCCCGAGGTTCACGACCAGCAGCCGGTCCTGATCGCCGGGCACGAAGAACCGCAACACGAACGCTTCCGGCCCGAGTATCGCACCGTCCATGACCTTCGTGCGGAACGCGGGATCGATCTTGCGTAGTGCCAGTAAGTCGTGGTGCAGGGCGAGCCACTCCGGGCGCGAGTCGCGCTCCGCTCGATCCAGTTTGGACCGCTCGAACGTCTTCATGTCGGCCGGGTCCGGGACCAGACTCATCCCCTCCACACCGGCTTGGCTGCGGAACCGGCGCATACTGTCCCGACGCCCGTTGAAGACGGCCGCTGCGAGTTCCGGATGGTGATCGGCGAAGAACAGGAACGGCTTGGTGCTCGCGTACTCTTGCCCCTGGAACAACAGTGGTGTTGCGGGGATGAGCAGCAGGTACGCGGTCATCGCGCGGAACCGCGCCGGGCTGGTCATCTGGTTCACGCGGAAGCCGCGCCCGGAATTCGCCACCTGATCGTGGTTCTCCAGGAACGCGACGAACCGGTGGCGCGGGATGTCGAACGCCGGGCGCCCGCGGCGCCGGTTGTGCCACCGGTACTGCTGACCCTGGTACAAGAACCCCCACTTCGCCGCGCTCACGAACTCCTGCGGCGTGCCGCGGTAGTCCATGAAGTACCCCTCGTTCTTGCCGCTGAGGGCCACACGCGCGGAGTGGTGCAGGTCGTCGTTCCAGATCGCGTCCAGCCCGCACCCGCCGTTCTCGCACCCGCGGACGAGGTTCGCGTCCTGCGGTTCGTTCTCGCCCATCAGGAAAGTCGCGCGCCCGCGGGCCGCTTCCCGCACCCGGCGCGCGATCTCCGTGAGGATGTGCGTCGGCGAGTCGTCGAAGATCGCTTGCGTCGCGTCCAACCGCAGTCCGTCAATGTGGTACTCTTCGATCCAATACGCGGCGTTCGCGATGAAGAACTCGCGCACGGGGCCGGAGTCCGCGCCGTCGAAGTTGAACGGTTCGCCCCACTCGGTCTTGTGGATCGTGCTGAGGAACGCCGGGGCGAACTCGCGGATGTAGTTCCCGTCCGGGCCGAAGTGGTTGTAGACCACGTCGAGTATGACCCCGAGACCGTTCGCGTGGGCCGCGTTCACGAACCGGCGGAAGTCGTCCGGGGTTCCGTAGAGCCGCGTGGGGGAGAAGAGGCAGGTGCCGTCGTAGCCCCACCCGAACCGTCCGGGGAAGTCGGCCACCGGCATGACTTCGATGGCGGTGATGCCGAGCTGTGCGAGTTCGGGCAAGCGCGCCGCCGCGGCCGCGAACGTGCCCTCGGGCGTGTACGTGCCGATGTGCATCTCGTAGAGCACCTGGCCCTCGGCGGGCACGCCGGGCCAGTGAACGTCGTCCCACCCGAACCGCGTCGGGTCAACGACCTGTGACGGTCCGTGGGGGCCTTGTGGTTGGAACCGCGCGGCCGGATCGGGGTAGAGCGACTGCCCACCGTCGAGCCGGAACCGGTACCGCGTGCCGTCGCCCAACGCGGGCGCGAACCCGGAGAAGTATCCGCCGCCCTCGGCGCTCAGTTCCAGGTTCGGCCCGCCTTCGAGGACCACTTCCACGCGCGAGCGGATCGGTGCCCAGACGCGAAAGTGCGTCCCCTCGCGTGTGACTTCCGCACCCACCGGGTACCGCCGAACGTACTCAATTGACGACATCGCTTTCCTCATCACACGGACCGGAGCAGCGCCACGGGAAACGCTCCCAGCGCTGCCCCCACCGGCAGAGAACCGGCACGCGGTTCCACCACTTCACCCGTAAACACGTTCTCCCACCGCACCCCCGCGAACGCTTCCGGGAATGACAACGCGGTGTCGCCCCACGAACTCTGACCGGTCGGGAGGCGCGGGACAATCGCGGCCGCCGCGCGCCCACCGGCCGTGCGGAGGAATGCGAACACCCGGTCCGCGTGCTCGCCGGTTACGGCGAGCGGAACGTACTCGCCGCGGGCGAAGACGTCCGGCCACTCGCGCCGGGAGCGCAGTGCGAGAGCGGTCACAAACAGTTTCGCGCGTGGATCGGCGAGGTTCTCAGCGAGTTCGCGCGCGAGGCGGTTCAGGGCGCTGTTCGTAGTGATTCGCGCATCAACGTCGCGCAACCACTCCGCGCGTGCATCGTAATCGACCGGCCTGCGGTTGTCCGGGTCCACGAGCGAGAAATCCCACGACTCCGTTCCCTGGTACGTGTCCGGCACCCCGGGGGCCGTGCAGCGGATCAGCGTTTGTGCCAGCGAGTTGATACGTCCGAATCCCGCGACTCGCGCGGCAAACGCGCCCAAGTCGCGGAGGAACGCGCCGGACGAATCCGTGTCCAGTACGCGGTCGATGAACGTCGCGATCGCGGTTTCGTACTCCGGGTTCGGGTTGATCCAACTCGTGTGAACTTTCGCCTCCGCCAGTCCCTTCCGCATGTACTCGCGAATCCGCTGGCGGAACGAGTCCGACGCGCCCTCTTCGGAACCCGGCCACGCGCCGACGAGCGTTTGGTACAGGAGGTACTCTTCGTTCGCGTCCGGGGCGAGTGCGCCATCAACATCAATTTTGTGCGCGCGATTCAACTCGGACCAGTGCGTCACGCGCTCGGCCCATTCGTTCGGGATCTCGGACAGAACGCTGATCCGCGCCCGCACGTCTTCGCCGCGCTTGGTGTCGTGCGTGGACAGCGGCGATAACCCGCCGGGCGCTGGGGCGCGAGCGGCGAGGAAGGTGTGGACCGCGTCCGGCTTCCACCCGAACCGCCCCGGCTCGCCGCCCACTTCGTTGAGTGAAGTCAGCCGGTTGTACACGTAGAACGCGGTGTCCTCCACGCCCTTCGCCGCGACCGGTGACGTGACCTGCTGGAACTTACCGGCAAAGCTCCGTTGGAGGGCGCGGTACTCGGACGAAGCCGGGCCGCTGGGCGAATCCTTCAGGAGCACGGTGTCGCGAATGAAGTCGAACACCGCCTTGCCCAGAAGGGGGTTCCGCCGGTACGCCCAGCGCGTCGCCTTCCCGACAACGGCCTTGTCGGTGTCGGTCACGGCGTCGGTGACGTATGACCGGTACACGGGGAAGCACGCGATCACTTCGCGCAGCGCCTTGCGGATGCCGTTGAGCGTGAAGTCGCGGCTGCGCCGGTCGAGGCGCGCGACACGGTCGAGCTGGTGCGCGAGCGCGTTCAGTTCGCTCGCGAGCGACGATTGCGAGACCTGCCGCTTTCCGCGGTACACCATCTCGGCCCACGGGTCATCGAGCCCGGTGAACTGCTGGTAGAACGCCGTGAGCGGACCTTCTCCCGCGCGGTCAACGAACAAGCCGTTGATCGCGTGAATGAACTCGTAGCCGGTCGTTCCGGCACACGCCCAGTCCGTGGGGAGCGTTTCGCCGTCGCCGAGGATCTTCTCCACAACGACGTACAGCGGTTCTTCCCCGCCGCACGCGGACTGGAGCCGGTCGAGGTACTCTTTGGGGTCGAACAGCCCGTCCGGGTGGTCGATGCGGAGCCCGTCCGCGAGCCCGGACCGCACCCAGCGGAACCAGGTCGCGTGGACCGCGTCGAACACCTCCGCGTGCTCGGTACTGAGCGCGGCGAGGTCGTTCACGTCGAAGAACCGGCGGTAGTTGATCTCGTCGGACGCGACGCGCCAGAAGCACGGGCGGTACGCTTGCGCTTCGAGGAGCTCGTCGAGCGCGGCGAAGCTCGCCGGGTCGCCGGCTTTTCCCGCGAGCGCGACGAGTACGGTTTTGACCGCATCGGCCGCTTCCGGGAACCGCTCGGCGAGTTCCGACAACCGGCGCCGGATCGCGACCACTTCGACGCGCCGCTCGGCGATCCGCGCCGGGTCCGCCTCGGTACGGGCGGGCAAGTTCTTCACCGCGTGGAGGACGCTCGCCAACTGTATCGCGGAGGGGTGCTCAGCGCCGCACTGCTCGCGCACAAGAGCGGCCGCCGGCGCGAGCACGCGGTCGTAGGTGCGCGGATCGAGCGGGAGGTGGTTGTCGTGAACGCGGACGACGAACCCGCCGTTCTCGAACGCGGGCGCGAACTGTCCGGATTCGAGCACGGCCCCGTACTGGTCGCCCAATACGGGGAGCAGCAACCGGCCGTGCATCTGCGGGCGCGGCGAATCGTCCCACGCGATGTCGAAGTGCCCCGCGAACCGCGACGCCTGACCGTGTTCGAGCAGGTCCGCCCACCACGCGTTCCCGGCCGCCACGCACATGTGGTTCGGCACCGCATCGAGAAGGAGCCCCATGCCGCGCTCGCGCAGGGCGGCTCCGAGTGCCGCGAGGTCGTCTTCCGTTCCGACTTCGGGGTTCAGTACGGCGTGGTCGATGACGTCGTAGCCGTGTGTGCTCCCAGGGCGCGCCTTCAGGATGGGTGAGGCATACAGGTGCGTGACCCCGAGCGCGCGCAGGTACGGCACGATCGCGAGCGCGTCGCGAAGTGTGAAGTCAGCGTGAAACTGGAGCCGATACGTGGACCCGGGCGTGCGGGCCGCGTTCGCCGGCGGTTGCGTGGAAGTCATTGGGTCGTTTCGTTTTAAATCGTCGTCGATCGTAGTCGGAGGCGCCATTCTGCCTTATTCAGCGCGCGCTCGCACCGTTTAAGCTGCCATGACCCTAAAGGTTGCAAGTTGCGCGCCCGTATCGAGTCCGCGCCAGAGCGATGATCGCGATTTGTGTTATCGGACGAAACGGAAGGGACTCCGGCCGCTTGGACGAAAACTGAACACGCACCGAAAGGTCATTCGGTCAGATTGGGCAGCGGGAACTGAAGAACCAGCGCCGCGGATAACGCAGATAAACGCAGGTCCGAGATTAGAGAACCCAAGAACGTGTGAAGCGTTGGGTGCCGGAATTTTTTCGGATCAGCGTTTATCCGCGTTATCCGCGGCGCTGGTTCTTTTTCTGATGATGTCGAAATCCGAAATCTTAAATCCTGTCAAATTGCTCTTAACGTCTCGGCTTCGCGGGCTTTTCGGCTTTTCACTCCACGGCCTTATCGATCACCGTGCCGCCGACGTCGGTGAGGCGCTCGTCGCGCCCGCTGTGGCGGAACGTCAGCTTCTCGTGATCGAGCCCCAGCAGGTGCAGAATCGTGGCGTGGAAGTCGTTCACCGAAATCGGGTCGTCCTCGGTCTTGAGCCCGAACTCGTCCGTGGACCCGACGACGGTTCCGCCCTTCGCCCCGCCGCCCGCGAGCCACATCGTGTAGCCGAGCGGGTTGTGGTCGCGGCCCTTTCCGCCCTGGCTGTTCGGGGTGCGCCCGAACTCGCTGCACCAGACCACGAGCGTGTCCTTCAGCATCCCGCGCTGCTTCAAGTCTTTGAGGAACGCGGCGATCGGCTGATCGGTGTGCCCGCACATCTTCTCGTGGTTCGCGTTGATGTCGTCGTGCGCGTCCCACTGCACCACCACCGGCCCGCCACCACTGTAAACCGTCACGAACCGGACGCCGCGTTCCAGGAGGCGCCGGGTGAGGAGGAGGCGCGTCCCGAAATCGGCCGTCGCCTTGTTGTTCAAGCCGTAGGCATTTTTGGTCGCTTCCGTTTCCTTCGCGAGATCGACCGCGTCCGGCGCTTCCTTCTGCATCTTGAAGGCGAGTTCGTAGCTAGAAGCCCGCGCTTCCAACTCCGGGTCGCCGATCGATTGCGCCGCGTTGAGCTTCTGCACGAGATCGAACGCCCTGCGATTCTGCTCGGCGCTCGTGTCGGTGGGCGGCTTCAAGTTGATGATCGGGTTCGGTCCGCGCCGCAACAGCGTGCCCTGGTAGACCGGGGGGAGGAACGCGCCCGACCAACACGGCGCGCCGCCCTCGGGTACGCCCTCCGGCTGCGGCATCACGCAGTACGCCGGGAGATTCTCGCTCACACTGCCGAGGCCATACGTCACCCAGCTACCGAGGCTCGGCCAGCCCATCAGCGTGCGCCCGCTGTGCAGTTCGTACATCGCCGGGGCGTGAACGGTGTTGCTGCACCAGCACGAACGCAGAAAGCAGATGTCGTCGGCACAGGTCGCGAGGTGCGGCATGAGGTCGGAAATCTCGGTCCCGCTTTTGCCGCGCTTGGCGAACTTCCGCGTGCTCGGCAGGATCACTTCCTTCCCGGTGGTGAACTGGCTCTTGGGCCGCCCGGTCGATTCCGGGAGCGGCTTGCCGGCCCACTTCGCGAGCGCGGGCTTGGGGTCGAACAGGTCCATCTGGCTCGGCCCGCCGACCATGAACATGAAGACGACGCGCTTCGCCGACGCCGGGAAGTGCGGCTTCTTCTCCGCGAGCGGATTGCCCCCGGCGCGCGGGCCGTCGGTCCCGCGCGCCTCCTGCTGCAAGAGCCAGTTCAGCGCGATACCGCCCAGCCCGCCGCCGGAGCGGAGCAGGAACTCGCGACGCGACGAAGCGAGAGGAAAGTGCGTGTTCATGGTGCCAGCGTACCCGCAGCGCAGAAGTGCTGCAAGGACGTGCTGTGCATGTGGTATCCACGAACAGTTCACATCAAACGAGTGATCGATCTTCAAACATCAACCGTGGAGCTTGCCATGTTTTGGGCCGTACTCGTCGCGCGCGTGTTGGTCGGGCTGCCGTTCTTCGTGTTGGGACTGGATTACTTTGTGCATTTTCTCCAAATGCCTACACCGGAACTCCCGCCGGACGCGACGCAGTTCGCGACTGTGCTGAGCACCTCCGGCTATATGAAGGTGGTGAAGGTGCTGGAAGTGGTCGGCGGGGCGCTGATCCTGTCCGGTCGATTGGTGCCGCTGGGTTTGGTGATCGCGACGCCGGTTGCGGTGAACATTGCCCTCTTCGATTTGTTCCTCGTGGGTCAGCCGGCGCTCGGCGTGGTGCTGACCGGCTTGTGCTTCTTCCTGGTGTGGGCCTACCGCTCGCACTTCGCGCCGGTGTTCGCCGTGAAGCCGAAGATCGGCTAATCTGGAGTGCATGCTTTTCGCGCTTGCTCTTGTTCTCAGTGCCGCACCCGTAAATGCGCCACCGGCGTCGTGTGCGTGGGTGCGAGCGGAGAACGATGGGGCGGGGAGCGGGTTCGTCGTCGATGTTCAGAAGCGCCTGCTCGTCACCTGTCGGCACGTCGTCGCGGACCGCAAGAAGGTCGATGTTTTCCTCCCCTGGTACCGCGATGGCGAACTCGTTACGGACCGCCGCGAGTACCTTCGCAATCGACCCGCGCTCCGCGAGCGCGGGCTGTTCGTCAGCGGGACCGTGCTGAAGGCCTCGGACGAACTCGACCTCGCGCTCGTCGAACTCGAGTCACTTCCCCCAGGCACGAAAGCCGTCACGTTTTCTACACAACCGCCGCAACCGGGCGATCTGCTCCGCGTAATCGGCCACAGGCTCGACCTTGATACCGCGTGGAACATGACCACCGGCCCACTGCGGGTTTGCGGCACACTCACAGACGGATACTTCTGGCGCGGGAAGAAACTCGCGCTTGGTGCGAACGCGATCATCGCCCAATTCCCGATCGAAGAGGGCGATTCCGGCGGACCGGTGTTCAATGCGGCCGGCGAAGTTGTGGGCATGGACTGTGCTCTTCGGCGATCGTGTCCGCTCGCGGCCATCGTGATCTCGGCGACCGACATTCGCGCCTTCCTGAACAAGCCTCCCGATCCGGTCAAGGTTGCTGAACCGGCTTCAATTGCCGAAGCCCTGATACGCGCGACGGTGTGGGTTCGGCCCACGGCGACCGACGTTCACGTTGCCGGTGTACTGATCGAGAAAGACCTGGTACTCACCTGCGCACGCGGATTAACCGCGACGGACCGCGTCGGCGTTGCACTTCCGCTGCGTGACGGCGACCGGTGGGTGAGCGAACGCAGCGCCTACCGCGACCCGCTCGCGCTACACCTTCGGGCCGCGTGGCGCAGCGGACGTGTGCTCGCATGCGATTCGGCACGCGACCTGGCGCTCATCCGGCTCGATTCGGGTTCGGATCAAATGAAGCCACTTCCGCTTGCGACGAATGTACCGAACCCGGGCGATGCGCTCCACGCGATGAGTCACCCCGGCGGGTTGGAGTTCGCGTGGGTGTACGCGAACGGCTCCGTTCGGCAACGCGGGCGCGTGGCGTTTGATGTCGGAGACAAGGCGCCCGCTGTTAATGCGCTCGTGGGCCAGCTCCCGGCGCAGGGTGGTTCACCGGGCGGGCCGTTGGTCAATGCCCGCGGGGAACTCGTTGGCGTGCTGGCGACTCGCGAAAGCGCGCAGCAAGTCGGGTATGCAGCGACGACGGATGAGATTCGCGCTTTTCTGGATACCGCACTGCGCGATCGGCCCGCCCGGACGCTTGCTGGGTTAATCGCGCGCATTGAGGCGATCCCGGTGCAACAGGCGAGACTGCTCGCACGCGGATTGGGCCGTCGTGCTGAACAGCACCGTGTTGCGGGCCGGTTCGCAGAGGCGAAGCGGGATTGCGACGACGCTGTGGCACTCGATGTTGGCTGTGGGGACGCACACCTCAACCGGGCGCTCATGTTCGAGCCGGATGCGGCGCTGGCAGAACTGGATGTGGCAATCGAGAAGGGGCCGTTTCACCGCGACATTCTTGTGCGCCGAGCGGCACTCGCGGTTGCGGTGAAGGATTTTCGCAAAGCGCGCGGTGATCTGGATCGCGTGCTCGACGTGTACCCCGCGGACACGGAAGCACGCGAAGGATTGGCTCGCGCGTTCCTGGGACTCGGCGATGATATGAAAGCTGCGGCCGCGCTCGGCGACGCGGTTCGCGCCGATTCGGGGCGGCTCAAGGCGGTCGCGAAGTTGATGACCGAGCACGCCGACGCACTGGAACAGAAGTTTCCCGATTCGCCCGGTATTGTGTCGGAGTGGTTCGTGAAGGCGCTCGCCGCGACAGAGAAGGGCACACGCGACCCGAAGGCGAAAGCCGCGCTCGCGGAACTCCTCAAATCCGCCAGTGCTGCGAAAGACGATTTGATGCGCCTGAAGCTCCTGAGAGATGGCGCAGCCGCGTTGAAATGACGCTTCGGAGCGCGAGCCGAACGGGATAAATTGTTTGTATTCTTGTGTTCACTAGTGTATAATTTGTGAGTGCGGCCGCGGGCTACGACTGAGAAGGGGAGTGTTCTGGCGGGACTGTTAGCCGGTTGTTAGTCGAAATCGGCCCGGAGCTAGGCGGAAACTGCAGGTTTTTAGGCGATTGTTAGCCAATGTTAGCGGCCGCAGAGAGAATCAAGAGGGCGGACGGGATCGTAACTCGTTGAGATGTCAGAAGTTGGTGCGACGATTTCGCAGTGAGACGCCCTCCGGGGCCAAAAATGTTAGCAAATGTTACCCTGCGGTTGGGGACGGGGCACAGGACGTGTAGGCCGGGTTTAGAATGACTCTTGGTCCCAATTCTTGAGGCCCGAAACAGTCGGTTCGGTAGCAAGGTGTTGTGAGCGAGTTGAGGGATGGTCGATGTCTCAATCGTTCGATGTGATCGTGCTGGGCGTGGGCGGGATGGGGTCCGCCGCGTGCTTCGAGTTGGCGCGCCGGGGCCGCCGCGTGCTGGGCTTGGAGCAGTTCCCGCTCGTACACGCACGCGGCAGTTCGCACGGGCACACGCGCATTATTCGCACCGCGTATGCCGAGCACCCGAGTTACGTCCCGCTGGCGCGGCGCGCGTTCGAGAAGTGGTACGAACTGGAACAACTCACCGGTCGCCATTTGCTGACGGAGTGCCCGTGTCTGAACGCCGGGCCGCCGGGGAGCGAACACGTTGAGGGCGTTCGTGCATCGGTGCGCACTCACAACCTCGCGGCCGAAGAACTGACCGGCGACGAGATCAACCGGCGGTACCCGGCGTTTCGATTCCCGGGCGATTTCACGGGCGTCGTGGAGCAAGCTGCGGGCTTCTTGTTCGTGGAGGAGTGCGTTCGATCGCATATCGACAGTGCGATTTCTTTTGGCGCCGAGATCCACCCCGAAGAAGCCGTTCGCGCGTGGAAGGTGGTTGGTGACGGCGTCGAAGTGACGACGGATCGTGGAACGTATCGTGCTGCAAAACTTGTTGTGACGGCCGGGGCGTGGGCGACGAAGTTGCTCGCGAGCGTGGGCGTTCCGCTCCGCGTGATGCGACAAGTGTTGCTCTGGTTCGCCGCAGGTCAGCGCCCAGAACTATTCCGACGCGACCGGTTCCCGATCTTCATTGCGGACGTGCCCGGCGTGCCGTTTTATGGGCTTCCTGCGATCGATGCGTTCGGCGCGAAAGTGGCGCGGCACTACGGTGCCTCGGAGCTTCCCGACCCGGACGGCGTGGAGTGGGACGTGAACTCTGCCGATGTGGATGTGATGCGCGAGAATCTGACGACAATGCTCCCCGGATTGGGCACGTTCACGAAGGGTCAGGTGTGCATGTACACGGTCACCCCGGACCGGCACTTTGTGATCGATCTGCACCCCGAGTTTCCGCAAGTGTGTGTCGCGTGCGGCTTTTCGGGCCACGGGTTCAAGTTCGCGCCGACCGTGGGCGAAATCCTCGCGGACCTTGCGGATGGGGGAGCGACGAAGCACGACATCAGCTTGTTTTCGGCCCGCCGAACCCGCTGATCCGTTCCGGTCTCACTCAACGCAGTTGCATCCGTATCGCTATTTCTGATCGCTCAACATGAACTTACGTCTCGACCACCTGCTCGAAGAGTTACGCACGAACGGCGCGGACGTTTTACGCGCCATCGACGCTGACCCCCTTCTTGTGAAGCGGCAGTCCGGCGCGCTCGTGCTCGCGAACGCGGGCGGGGCGCTGTTCACGCCGCAGTTGCCGCACCAGTTGTTCGCGAAGGGCATCGTATACCGGCGCGACCCGTTCGAGCTGGTGTCACTGCCGCTCGTGAAGATTTACAATCTCGGCGAGAAGAACGTTTCGGCGGCCGATCTCACGGGGATCATCGCCGAACCGGGAAACGCCCGGCTGCACTTCCTGCACAAACTCGATGGCACGCTGCTGCAGCGCTTCCAGCACGACGGGCGCGTGTACTTCACGACGCGCGGAATGATCGAGGGCGGTCCGTGCTACGGCGTCCAGGATGAGGACGCGCCCGATCGCGCGGTGGGGTTCGACTTCCTCGGCACCGCGCGCCGACTCGCGGAAGCGAAGTACCCGGCGCTCTGCGAGGCCCGGCCGGAGTTCGAGAACACCACGCTCGTGTTCGAGTTCATTCACCCGGAAACGCGCGTCATCACCAACTACGGTGACCGCGAGGATTTGGTGCTGCTCGCGTGCTTCGACCGCACGGATCACCGTTACCGCACTTACGCCGAGGTGAAAGAACTCGCAACGGCCCACGCACTTGCGCACGTCGATGAGTTCACGCCGCCGGGAAACAACATCGGTGAGCAGATCGAGAACCTGCTGGCGATCATCGCGGGAACGGACCAAGAGGGGACGGTCATCACCATCGAACACGGCCACCGCGTGGTGTACCGCGTGAAGGTGAAAGGGCCGGACTACCTGCGCGTGCTGAAGCTCGTCGTCACCTGCACTTACGACCGCACCGTCGAGATGATCGATGCGCACCCGCACTGGACGGGTTGGGCGGATGTGGAAGCGCACCTCCGCTCGCTCGGGCGCGAGCAAGTTCCGGAAGAGGTACTCGGGTTCTACCGCGAGCACTACGACGTGTTCGCGGAGTACATCGCGAACTGCACGCGCTTGCGCGACTGGGGGCTGGCGGTTGGCGCGGTCGTGCGCAAGGAAGCCGAGGCCGAAGCCGGCCCGGGGAATGACCGACTCTTGCGGAAGTGTTTCGCGGCACGGGCCGTGAAAATGCCGCTGAAGCCACTGCTGTTCGCCGCGTTCGATGGGCGGCTCGATGTGGCCGCTGTGCGCCAAATCGCTCGCACGTTGGCCGAGGCAAAAGACGCGGTCGCAACTTTGCCGGACGAGCGCTGAGTTTTCCGCGCTGCGCGAACCTGGGGCTCCCGCCACGCATCCCTTCTGGCGTACCCGTCCTCGGGGTGTGGTGGATGCACGCGACTCTGCGAAGGTCGCGGACCAGGTTCGATTCCTGGCGGGGACACTGTTCGGGGCGTCAGTGGAGATTGCAATGGCGAAGGTCGTGTTCTATCGGCAGTGCCGATTAGTCAAGCGCGTCGAAAACGGCGAATGGGTTCAGGTGTCGTGGATTCCGGAGCCGTATGCAACGGCCGGGCGCGTGGTGAAGTTGCGCGAAAACGGTGTGTGGGACGACGGTTGGGTCGTTGCGGGTGCCGGTCAGAATCGGCTGCCAGCGGATCAGGTGCCGGACTTCCACGTGTTGAGCAAGGCGCACTTGCGAGCGACCGGCGACGCCGAGACCGCCCCGAAGGGTTGACGGCCCGAGCAACGAAGACGCCGACCGACGGGTCGGGCGGGCGCCTGCAAAGCGTTCGGAGTGGGTTCAACTCCCAACGGCGTCTCTCAATAACGACGGGGCGCGAGCCGATTCTTCGGCTCGCGCCCCGTCGTTGTTTGCGCACGATTACTTCAGTGCGGCGCGCTTCTTACCGATCAATTCGATCAGCTTCTTGTGCGGGTCGGCGAACTTGGCCAGCCCCTCGGACATCAGCGTTTCTTCCATCTTCGCGTTGTCGACCTTGGCGTCGATATCGGCCAGAACTTCGGCCGGCGGCAACTGATCGACGAGCCGGGTGAACACGTGCGGCGGGTTGGTCTTCGCCACCGCGTCGTTGGTTTCCGGCGGGTTCGTTTCGATGTCCGACCCGGCGAACGCGGCGACGTACTTGACCGGGTCCGGGTTGGGGTTCTTCGCGGTCTTCTTCGCGCCGGTGCTGGCGAAGATCAGCTCTTGCTTCCGGGCCAGTCCCTTGTCGGCCCAGAAGTCCTTGTTCATCTTCCAGATCCGTTTGGCGTTCACGATCCCCACCTGGCCCTGTGCCTCGGCCGAGAGGCCCGGAACGTGTTCCTCGGTGTACACGTCCACGCGGCTCACGAAGATGCTGTACACGGTCTTCACGTTCTGCTTGTCGCTGCGCCGCTGGACGCCGCGCCACGCGGCTTGCTGGGCGAGCTTGTACTGCCGTTCGCTGAAGATGAGCGTGATGTTGACCGCAACACCGGACGCGACCAGTTCTTCGATCGCCCCCAAACCACCCGGCGTGGCCGGCACTTTAATCATGCGGTTCGTGTGCCCGGCGGCCCACTTCTTCCCGAGGCGGATGTATTCTTCCGTGCGCTCCGCGGTGTTCTTCGTTTGGGCCTTGTCTTCGAGGAGCGGGTCCAGCTCGAAGCTGACCCACCCGTCGTCCCCGCTCGTGCTGGCCCACACGTCCGTAAAGACGTCCTGTGCTTGCTTCACCAGCTTGTCGGTCATGGCCCACGCGACGGCTTCGTCGTTGAGGCCCTGGTCGAAGAACGTCTTCATGTCGGCGTCGAACCGGCCGGGCTTGCCCGCGTCCAGGTTCTTCTTGTCTTCGAGCAGCCCGGCGATGATGATCGGGTTCGAGGTCGCGCCCGTGGCGCCCTGCGACCGGTTCAGCTTAATCAGCTCGGGGTCAACGGAATCGAGCCACAACTTGGTGCCGGTGGCGGCGAGTGACTGCAACGGGGTCATGTCGAGTCTCCGGGAGGGTGCGTGTCGGAGGCAATCTTAAGGATAACGCGCGAGCTAAGAAGGGGTGATCCGGGTGAACCGACTCGCGCCAGTCTACCTGTAACGATGCCACCGGAACAACAACTCGGTTTCTTCTTTGTTGACAACGGCCCCCGAAACTGCTTCCATCAACTTCCCACCACCGGTGCGCCCTCTTCCGACATTTGCGACATGAAACACCTGTCACTGATCGCGCTTCTTTCGTGCCTCCTCACTGTGCGCGGCGCGGACCCCGTTCCAGCCCCACCAACACAGGAGGGGCCGAAACCGGCCGCTGGCTCAGCACCACCCGAGCGCGTGATCGAGTTCAACCGCGACGTGCGCCCGATTCTCTCGGATGCGTGCTTCGCGTGTCACGGGTTCGATCCCAAGTCGCGCAAGGCCAAACTGCGCCTGGACATCCCCGAAGGTGCGTTCGCGGAGCGCGAGGGCACGTTCCCGATCAAGCCCGGCGACCCGAAGAAGAGCGAGGTTTGGAAGCGGATCGTGACCGATGATGCCGAAAGCGTGATGCCTCCTCCGCACAGCAACAAGAAACTCACTGACGCCCAAAAGGAGACGCTCCGCTTATGGATCTCCCAGGGGGCGAAGTACCAGAAGCACTGGGCCTTTGAAACGATTCAGCGCCAGAAGGCGCCCGAAACGCGCAACCCGATCGATGCGTTTCTCCTCACGCGGCTTCAGAAAGAGGGCCTGAAGCCGACCCCGGCAGCGGACCTCGAGACGCTGATTCGCCGCGTGTCGTTCGCGCTAACCGGGTTGCCGCCCACGATCAAGGAACTCGACGAGTTTCTCGCGGACAAGTCCCCGAATGCTTACGAAAAGATGGTGGACCGCTACCTCGCATCGCCGCGGTTCGGCGAGGAAATGGCGCGTCACTGGCTCGATGTGGCCCGGTACGCCGACACGCACGGGCTGCACCTCGACAACGAACGGCTGATGTGGAAGTACCGCGACTGGGTGGTCAAGGCCTTCAACGAGAATCTGCCGTTCGACAAGTTCACGGTTTACCAACTCGCAGGGGATCTGCTCCCGAACCCGACGAGCGACCAGCTCACCGCGACCGGGTTCAGCCGGTGTAACGTGACGACGGGGGAGGGCGGGTCCATCGACGAGGAGTGGCTGTACCGCAACGCGGTCGATCGTGCCACCACCGCGACACAGGCGTTTCTCGGGCTCACTGCGGGTTGTGCGGTCTGTCACGACCACAAGTTCGATCCGATCTCGACGAAAGAATACTACTCGCTGTATGCGTTCTTCTACTCGGGTGCGGACCCCGCTCTCGATAGCAACGTCAGTACAACCGGTCCGTTCGTAAAAGTGCCGTCTCCGACCCAAAAGACCTCGCTCGAAGTGGCAGCGAAAGCCGAGCAGGATGCCCGCGTCGCACTGGAAAAGGCGGCTGAGTCGGCGAAATATACCGACCCCGCAACGGCCACTTCCGCGAAGCCCGTTGAGGTCCGCGACGTCCTGTTCGATGACGCACTTCCGCCCGGCGCAACGAACCGGAACACGACGCGCAATTCGGCCGATTGGGTGACCGATCCGTCGTTCCGGGCACATTCCGGGCGCCGGGTGTTGAGGCAGGCGAACACGTTCTTCCACGAAGACGTGATTCAGTTCCGAAACGCGATCCGAGTGCCTGGAACTGCGAATCTGGAAGCCTGGGTTTACATCGACCCCAAGCAGCCGCCCCGCGCGATCACGTTGCAACTTTCGGGCGGCAAGAAACTCTGGTGGGGGACCGACTCGACCCCTGGCAACCTCGGAACGCGAATCGGAGCACTCCCAAAGGCGGGTGAGTGGGTGAAATTGAGCATCACCCTCGCTGATCTCGGCCTGAAAGAGAGCCAATCTGTCTCGTCGCTCACGCTCCAGGAGCACAGTGGGGTCGTTTATTGGGATGCGGTGGCCTTTAAAGGGCAGAGCGTTCCTTCTACCGATGCCCTGGCGTCGTTCCAAGTGTGGTGGAAGTCGCTGAACGGGAAGGCTCCGCCCGACCTACCCACGGATCTGAACGCGATTGCAGTCAACGGCCCGGCAAAGTCGCACACGCCGGCGGGTGCCGCGAAATTGCAGGCGTTTTACCTCGCGCACGTCGCGCGCCCCGCCACGGAAGAACTGAATCAGCGCCGCACGGAGTGGGAGAAGGCGCGGGCCGAACACTTCATCGCGGCCGATGCGATTCCGGGCACGATGGTGTTCCGCGACTTGCCCGTACCGCGTGACTCGTTCGTGATGCTCCGCGGTCAGTACGACAAGAAGGGCGACAAGGTCGTTCCCGGTGTGCCGGGCGTGCTCCCACCGCTGAAACTGGCTGATCCCAAGAAGCGTGCGACTCGGCTCGATCTGGCGAACTGGATCGTCGCACCGGAGAACCCGCTCACGGCTCGTGTGGCAGCGAATCGGTTGTGGCAGCAGTTCTTCGGCACCGGACTCGTGAAGACGAGTTCCGATTTCGGTTCGCAGGGCGAACCGCCGAGTCACCCGGAATTGCTCGACTGGCTCGCGAGCGAGTATGCGTCCCATTGGGACACCAAGAAACTCGTGAAGCTCCTGGTGATGACCGATGCGTTCAAGCGCGACGCGAGTCAGCCCGCCGATGTGCGTGCGAAAGACCCGGCGAACCGGTTCCTGTCACGCGGACCGCGGTTCCGGCTCGACGCCGAGCAGCTCCGCGACAACGCGCTGTTTGTAAGCGGGTTGATGAGCAACCAGATGGGCGGGCGCGGGGTGAACCCGTACCAACCGCCGAACATCTGGGAGCCGGTCGGCTACGCGGACAGCAACACGCGCTACTACCTCCAGGATCACGGCGAAGCGCTGTACCGGCGCAGCCTCTACGTCTTCATCAAGCGCACCGCGCCGGCACCGTTCCTCACGAATTTCGATGCGACCAACCGCGAGCAACTCTGCGCTGGTCGCGACCGCACCAACACGCCGCTCCAGGCACTTCAACTGATGAACGACGTGCAGCACTTCGAGGCCGCTCGCGCACTCGCAGAACTGGCGCTGGCCGACGGTGGAAAGACAACCGAGGATCGCGTCACGTTCCTCTACCGAGCCGTGCTGAGCCGCAAGCCGGACGCGGACGAACTCAAGCTCGTCACCGCGGCGCTCACCACGCAACGCGAGCTATTTACGGCGAAGCCGGAGCTGGCCAAGAAGGTCGTGTTCGCGGGCGAATCGAAGCCGAAGGGTGTCGCGTCAGATGTGGATATCGCTGTGTGGACGATGATCGCGAACCTCGTGCTGAACTTGGACGAAGCCGTTACGCGGAATTAGTCGGTACGCCGTCGCTGTCCGCCTCACAAAACAAAGAGAACTCGAATGCACTCTCTCGACCTTACGCGCCGGCAGTTCTTCGGTACCTCAGGGTTACAGATCGGTGGGCTGGCGATGGCGCTACTCGCGGGGAACCGCGCGAACGGCGCTGCACCAAAGGCGGTTGCTCCCGTTCACCCGCCGCTACCGGGGTTCCCGCACCACGCGCCGAAGGCCAAGGCCGTTATTTACCTCCACCTGAACGGCGGACCGAGCCAGCTCGATACCTGGGACCACAAGCCCAAACTCATCGACCAGTTCGACAAGGACTTGCCGGAAAGCGTCCGCAAGGGCCAGCGCATCACCACCATGACCAGCGGGCAGTCGCGTCTGCCGGTCGCGCCCTCAATGTTCAAGTTTTCGCAGCACGGAAAGTGCGGGATGTGGGCAAGTGAGCTACTGCCGCACACCGCAAAGTGGGTCGACGAGATCGCACTCGTGAAGTCCGTTCACACGAACGCGATCAACCACGACCCGGCCTGCACGTTCGTGATGACCGGGAGCGAAGTGCCCGGCAAGCCGAGCATCGGCTCGTGGCTGTCCTACGGGTTGGGGAGCGCGAGTAACGACCTGCCCGCGTTCGTGGTGTTTACGCCGTACTGGAGTTCCGGCGCTGCAGCACAAGCGCTGTTCTCGCGCATGTGGGCCAGCGGGTTCCTGCCGGGCAAGTACAGCGGCGTCGCACTTCGTAGCGTGGGCGACCCGGTTCTGTACGTCCAGAACCCCGACGGTGTCAGCGAAGCGAGCCGCCGCGCGATGCTCGATACGCTCGGCGCGCTGAACAAGAAGAGTTTCGACAAGTACGGCGACCCGGAGACGCTCACGCGGACGTCCGCCTACGAGATGGCGTTCCGGATGCAGACGAGCGTACCCGACCTCACCGACCTCTCGAAGGAACCGGCGAAGACGCTCGAAATGTACGGTCCGGATGTGAAGAAACCCGGGTCGTTCGCGGCCAGCGCGCTCCTCGCACGCCGACTGGTGGAGCGCGGGGTGCGCGCGGTGCAGATCCTTCACCGCGGGTGGGACCAGCACGGTAATTTGCCCGGCGAGATCCGTTCGCAGTGCAAGGACACGGACCAACCGACGGCCGCGCTGCTCGCGGATCTGAAGCAGAAGGGATTGCTCGACAGTACGCTCGTGGTCTGTGGCGGCGAGTTCGGGCGCACGGTATATAGCCAGGGCGGGCTGTCCAAGACGAACTACGGCCGCGACCACCACCCGCGGAACTTCTGTATGTGGCTCGCCGGTGGCGGGATCAAGGGCGGGCAGGTCTACGGCGAGACTGACGACTTCAGTTACAACGTGACCGAGAAGCCGGCCCACGTGAACGACATCAACGCGACCGTTCTGCACCTGATGGGGATCGATCACGCGAAGTTCACGTACAAGTTCCAGGGGCTCGACCAGCGGCTCACGGGTGTCGAGGAGCAGCACGTTATCAAGGACTTGATCGCGTGAGCGTGTCTGTGGGTGGTGGGATCGGTGCATCGGCGAAGGATGGCACGGAACGACCTTGATAAGGGTGCCGCTCGACGACATGGACGTGCGGCACCGGCTCGTCGCGTAAACGGCCGAGCGGTTCGCGCCGGTGCATTGGCGCGGGCGCCTATCTTGCGTTGCCAACCCGGTTCATCAGAGTCTTCTTAATCCGCGTGTTCACTGCAGTCCGTACAACTGTGAAAAGTCGGGTAGACAACGGACCGGCGCACCTTCTACACTTCCTCCCTTAAGCGGACTCGCCCGCCTGCCGCACGGATGCGCACGGGACAATGAACCTCGTTCACCTTACCGCCAGCACGTTCTTCGGTGGCCCGGAGCGCCAGATGCTCGGGCTGGCGCTCGCGCTCCCCGAATTCGTGCGCACCACGTTCAGTACGTTCTCCGAGGGCGGGCGCGGTGGCGCGTTCCTCAGCGAAGTGCGCGCGCACGGTTTCGCGACCGCTCCGCTCAAGAACGACTTTCCCAAGGTGTTCGCGGCCGTTCGTGAAGTGTCCGAACTGCTCCGCGCCACCGCGTGTGATGTGCTCATCTGTCACGGCTACAAGGCTCATGTACTCGGTCGGCTCGCGGCGCGCCGCGTGGGGGTGCCCGCGGTCGCGGTGTCGCGCGGGTGGACCGGTGAAACGCGCAAAGTGCGGGCCTATGAGTGGATCGACCGCCGGCACATGCAGTTCATGGACCACGTCGTATGCGTGTCGGAGGGGCAAGCGGAGAAGGTGCGGCGGTGGTGCCGCGTCCCCTCGAACCGCCTGACCGTGATCCGTAACAGCGCGCGGCTCGGCGCGTTCGAGCGCGTGGACCCCGGTGCGCGTGCCCGTCTGGTCGGGTTCTTCGGGCACGACACGGGCGTGTCGCAGATCATTGTCGGTGCGGGTCGGTTCAGCCCCGAGAAGGGGTTCGGTGTACTGGTCGAAGCCGCGCGATCGATTATTGCCGAGAGCCCCTCGACCGGTGTGGTGCTGTTCGGCGAGGGCCAGTTGCGCGGGGAACTGGAGCACCGTATCGCGGAACTCGGGTTAACCGGCCGCGTCGTGCTCCCGGGCTTCCGCACCGATCTCGATGCGCTCATCAGTAATGCCGACGTGGTCGTGCTGCCGTCGTACACCGAGGGCCTGCCCAACGTCGCGCTCGAGGCGAGCGCCGCGGGCGTGCCGGTCGTCGCGACCGCGGTCGGCGGTACCCCCGAAGCCATAGCTGATAACATCAATGGGTTCCTCGTCCCGCCGGGTTCCCCGGCGGACCTCGCGAACAAAGTCGGTGAACTGCTCCGCGACGCGCCCCTCCGCGCCCGCTTCGGCGCCGCCGGGCGCGCCCGAATGCGCGAGCTGTTCACCTTTGAGGCACAAGCGACGGCGTACCTTCGATTACTCAACACCTTGCGTCCCACACCCGCCGAAGTCGTCGCTTGAGGAAGGAAGGACAGGATGTCCGCACTACTCGCACCGCGTCCCATGCTCCACGCACCCGCCCGGGTCACCGCGACCGACCCCGTTCGCGTCTGCTTCATGATCGACCGGCTGAGTCGCGCCGGGACCGAAACGCAGCTCCTCGCGCTCGTTCGCGAACTCGATCGCGCGCGCGTGCGGCCGACCCTCGTGTTGCTCGACGGTGAAGACGACCTCTCGCGCACGCTCGAGCCGGCCAACTGTTCCGTCATCAGACTCGGGGTGCGGAAGCTCTTCAGTGGGCGAGCTGTGACCGCGGCGAAACGGCTCCGCGCGTTCTGGCGCGAGCACCGGCCCGAGGTCCTCCAAACGTACTTCCTCGACGCCGCGTACCTCGGCGCGCCGCTCGCCAAAATGTGCGGCATCCGAACCGTGCTCCGCGTGCGGAACAACCTCGGTTACTGGCTCACGCGCAAGCACCGCGTGATGAACCGGATGCTGCGCCCGTTCGTGGACCTGACGCTCACGAACACGGACGCGGGTCGGGACGCGCTCGTTGAAGGGGACGGCGTCCCGCGCGCCCGCGTGGCCGTGCTCCCGAACGGCGTCGATACGGGGCGCTTCAAGCGGTTCCTGCTCCCGGACACCTCGAAGCGCGTCGTGCGCGTCGGGTGCGTCGCGAACCTGCGCCCGGTGAAGAACATCGACGGCCTGATGCGGACCGCGCGCGCCGCGCTCGAGCGGTTCCCGCAGTTGGTGTTCGAGGTGGCCGGGGACGGCGAGCAGCGCGCGGAACTCGCGGCCCTGCACGCGGAACTCGGGCTCGGGAACCGCTTCGTCCTGCGCGGCTCGGTGTCGGACGTACCCGGCTTCCTTCGGGGCGTGGACATCGCCGTTCTCCCGTCCCACTCCGAGGGCATGTCGAACGCGCTGCTCGAGTACATGGCCGCCGGGCGCGCGGTGATCGCGACCGACGTCGGTGCGAACGCCCGCGTGCTCGACGGGGGCAAGTGCGGCGTGGTTGTTCCTGCGGGCGATTCGGCCGCAGTGGTGAGTGCCATTGGGGAACTGCTCGCGAACCCGCTCCGCGCTGCGGGTTACGGGGCCGCGGCGCGCCGGCGCGTGGGGACCGAGTACAGTCGCGAGGCTATGACGAAGCGGTTCGAGGCCTTCTATGGTGAACTTGCTGGCCGGTGATTCGACGTGAACGCGACCGAGGGTAGTGCCGGTCACCCCGCGATACCCTCGGTCGCGTTCGCACGTCTTCAGACGATCTTCAACGAATGCTTGCGTCGACCCGGGGCAGAAGAACGGCAACCGGACGAGACCCGGCGCCGGGACTGCCGCCGTACACGAACTCGAACGCAGCCCAACGGGACTGGAAGCGGTACTGGGATCTCGTGGCCCGTGGGACAAGTGGTGAAACTGGCCGCCGCCCGCGAAGTGCGTTCGTGCGTCGCACCGGCCGTTCTCCTGTGACCGAGGGGCGCCTTTATCCGGCGCGTTACCGGGCCGCGTCGCGGAGTTGGCGAAAGAGCTTCACCAGATCTTTGCCCTGGTAGTGCGCGTTCAGCCCGCTGGGGTTCGGTAGCACCCAGACGCGGGTTCCGCCGATAGCATCCGGTTGAAGCCCAACGGTGGCTTTGAGCTGCGCGAACGCAGTGCGGTAGGCTCCGATGCCCAGGATCGCGAGGTACTGCGGAGCAAACTCTCGCACCTTTGCGCTCAGGATTTCGCCGCCCGCGATGATTTCCTTTTTCGCCAGTTCGTCCGCACCGACGGTGGCGCGCGCGACCACGTTTGTGATGCCGTAGCCGAGCGGTAGTAGTTCGAGTTCTTCGCTGGGATCGAGCAAACGCGACGTGAACCCGGCCGCGTGCAGTGTGGGCCAGAAGCGGTTGCCGGGGCGCCCGAAATGGTGGCCGATGGCGGCCGTGTAGAGGCCGGGGTTGATGCCGCAGAACAGCACACGCAACCCCGGTGCGATCACGTCCGGCACGGTTTTGTTTTTCGCGGCCCGCAGTTGTGCGGGCGTGGGCCGAGGCGCTGGAGTCACTTCCGGTCCAATTTGGTAACGGCGGGGTTACTCAAGTGCGGCGCATCACCCGGGGCCTTGAGCGTTCCGAGGAACGCGAGCACCGCCGCCTGGTCGTCCGCGGCAAGGGTTTTGTACTTCTCGCTCACGCTCTTGGCGTCCCCGCGGTGCTTCATGACCGCGTCGCGCAGTGTCGGTGCGGAGCCGTCGTGCAGGTACGGCGCGGAATCCGCCACCCCCCACAGAGCGGGAGTTTTCCACTCGTTCGGCTTCGGTTCGTGGTCCGGGCGCTCGGGGAGTTGTAATTGCGGGGGCGGACCGGAACTGTAATCGCCACTCCCGCCCGTCGGCGGCGGGTCTTCCAAAGTGTATAGCAAGAAGTCGCTGTACACGCCCTTCACGCCACCCATATCGGGAACGTGACAGACGGCGCACCCGATTGTGGCGAAGACTTCCTTCCCGTGCTCGGCCGAAGCATCGCCGACTACCGCGACCGGCTTGGGCAACGTCTTCACGAACGCTAAAAGTGACCGGAACTGCTTTTTGTCGAGATCAGGGGTAGCAGGGGGACTGGCACCTGTGAGTGGTTTCACCTGTTCCGTTGAAGGTGTACCGAGGCCGAGTTCGTTCGCGCACGCGGCCGCGACGAACTCTTCGAGCGTGGCGAACTGCGCCTTCCATCCGAACTTGCCGATCCCGCCCGCGACGCGGCGCGCCCGACCGACCGGGATGTTGTCGAAGTTCAGGCTCATTTCCTTCGCGGCCACGCGGAGCCCGCGGTTGCGCTCGTTCCGCAGAATGGCGCGATCGGAAATCATGTCGATCCAGCCCGCGCCGAACAGGGCCGTCGTTTGCACGGATTGCGTGTGAACCGGATCGAAATCGGGAATGGTGGTCGTGGTGAAGCACCCCGGGCTGCCCGTTTGAAACGTCCGGCCCTTGATAACGGGGTATAGCTGTCGTAGTTTCCGCTCGGTCTCCTTCAGAGTCGGTTCGGTACTGAAGTTGTGGACGGTACCGTTTATGAATGTGAGATCGCCGGGCCTGGGGAGCACCTCGAAACTGGTCGCGTTGTGCTCGTTCCCGCCCGCGCCGCCCAACCCGCCCTGGAAGTGACACGAGGCACACGAGCGCGCGTTGAAGACCGGGCCGAGACCGTCTCCGTGTGCGAGCGGGTCGTTCGGGGTCCACTCGTGCTCGAACAGTTCGCGCCCCTGAGCCACTTCTGATGCGCGGGCCGATGGCCCCCAGATGATGGGGAGCCCGTCCGAGAAGAACCCCCAATACGTGCCGATTGTCGCGCTTCCGAGGACGATCGAATAAATCAGTCGGCGCTGGCCTGCGAGCGAAAGGCGGAGCATAGAGGGCCTCCGAACTGCATGACGGTGGCGAAGTGACCGACTCAAGAACGTCGCCCCGTTGCTCGCGTTTCACGCGGGCCGAAGAAACGCGCCGGTTCCAGTGATTGTCTATTCGGGGCTCAACTCTTGGCGCCCCCGGAGGAGCACAAGAGCGCCGTGCAACTCTCCGTTGCGGATGTACTTGACCGGTACTCGGTCGCCGGGTTTGTTATCGCGGATCGCATCACGGACGTGTTGAGTCGTCTGAATGCCCCAGCCGTTTACCGAGTGGAGCACGTCGCCCGTTCGGATGCCGGCGGCTCCGGCCCCGCTGTCCGGTGTGACGTGAGTGACGAGCATACCGTTTTCGTGGGGAGTGCCGTTTATGCCCAGCACCGGTGGGTTCGGCGTCCATGTCGTCAAGAAGAAGACCGCGAACACGGTGGCGTTGTGCAACCCGTGACAGAAGATCGGCGTGAGGAGTGTTTTTCGGAGATCGTACACGAGTGCGAGCGCGAGCCCCATGACCCCGATCGTGACGACGTGCGTCGGGCCATACGACCAGTGGAAGAGCCCGAACACCGCAGCCTGTATCACGAGCGCAATGAAGCGAACTGTTGAGCGGCAAAAAGCACGGTACACCATCCCGCGGAATAAAACCTCTTCGGTCACGGGGGCGGCAACAACCGCCAGCACGGTGATCAGAAGCAAGAACATGGGGTGGGTCGTTCGACCCGCGCTTTCGAGCGGATTGGTCCCCTGGGGCGGCTCCCCGAACAGTGCGGACCACGCGACGTAACCGAGCGCGAGGGACACCCACACGGCACACATAATCGGAACGGCAATGAGAGCTTCGATCACGATCCGGCGCGGCTGAACTGAGAACCGCGGGCGCCACCCGTAGCGCCGGGCCAGCGCGAGCGGGTACGCGACCGACCAGACCTGGGCGAATACAAGGGCGATCAAACGACCGACGAGCGGGACCGCCTGAGCCAGTGTACCGATTGAAGCCACAAGAATGATGGCGATGAGGGGGACGAGACCGACGAGGGCGTGATTGAGGTGCCACGGGACCGCGCGGAAGGCGATCCCACTCGTGTTCGGGGTGGCCGAAATGTCGGCGTCTGGGCGTTCGACGGAGTTCACCTGTGTCCGATCCCGTGAGCAGGAGTGTCTGGCCTTCGCCGGTCAAATCTTCCAATCGGGTTACTCCGCGGGTCACGCCTTCGCGCTGGCGATTCGTTCCAACCAGCGGGTCACTTCGGCTTCGGGTAGCACTTCGACGACCTCCGCACGCGACTTCAAGGCGTCGTGGATGTTCGCGAAGAAGTTGCTGTCCCACCCGCGCCCGCCCAAGACGGGCGGCCCGACGATCACGATGCGCTGGCCATCGAGCCGCGGGATCGCCGCGGGAGTTTCTTCAACCGGTAGTGATATGAGAGTGCCCATAGGGTCTTCGAGTGACCCGGACCAGATGTCGAAGTGGAACCGTGCGTGATCGGTCAGGAGGCGCGGGTGAGCACTTTCACCGGTCGCGATGGCGATCACTTCGGGGTCGACGGGTTCGCCCGCGAGGTGCCCGCCGCCAATGAGCGCCCCCTGGAGCAGCGTGAAGAGGTGCGCGTTGGTGCTGACCGCGTCCAACGCGAGGCGAAACCCTTTGCGTTCCTTCGGGGCCAGGACGAATAGATCGAGGCCATCGGTGAGGCTGAGCACTTGTGCGACAAAATTGGCTTCGCTGTACTGCTCTTGCAGCGCGAAGATGTTCTCCACGATCTCCGGGTCCGCACGAAGGGCTTGCCGGTACTCGGCCGAGCGGCAAATTACCGTCATCGTCGCGAGCAGCAGGTACCGCAGCCCGCCCGCTGATTTCGCGGCGTCCGCGTCAGCATCAAACAGTGCGCTGGGGGCAGCTTCTTTCTCGTGTGCTCGTCGAGTCAGTGCAAGGTGGCGCGGCAACTCGGCGAGTACGTGTGGGAACACCAGTCCGGGGTCGCCGCCGATTTCCACGAGCGTACCGCAGTTGAGCGCGATCGTGCTGCCGCGGAACGGGTCCGCGGCGCGGACGAGCGGGGCGATTGCCGCGAGCAGGGCGTTTAGTTCCGTGCGTGACCCGAGCGTCTGCGTGAATTGCATTAGCGTCGAGAACGGCGGGCCGCCGAAGGTCTCGGCCGGCTCTGCGCGAACGTCGTGTGTGGTCGCGGGTTTCTGCGCATATTCGGTGAGTGCGTTGAGAACGGCGGCGCGGTCGGGCATAACGGTTTCCGAAAATTACTTGCGCGTGAACCAGTACGCCCACGCGATAAACACGACTTGGAACGGTAACCGTACCCACCATACGGCGGGCGGCAAATTTGGGAACATCTCGGCGCCGACTTCCGGTTTCAGGGCCATGTAGAGGTTCGCGGGGAACACCGCGACCAGTAACGCGACGAGCCCCCACGCGGCCGGAACCGTGAGGTACGGAACCAGGAGGCCGATCCCGCCGAGGATCTCGAACGCGCCGCTAATCAGCACGAGTTCATAGTGCCACGGCATGTATGGTGGCATGATCTTCACATAAAACTCGGGCTTCCAAAAGTGGTTCAGTCCCGCGGCGACGAACAACACGCCGAGTAACCACTTCAGCGCGATTTTGGTCGTGAGCATCGTTTACTTCTTGTCGTCCTTCTTCGGCGGCGGAGCGAACGGGTTCTCTTTTTCGAGCGGCAACTGGAACGCATCCGCGATCCGCGTCATGTAGTTGCACCACCCGATGTAGTAAATCAGATCGACCGTGCGCTCGCGGCCGAACACGTCGACCAGCGCGGCCCGGTCCGCGTCCGTGATCGATGAGGGCTCCTTGCTCATCTTGTACGCCAGCCCGAACGCCGATTGTTGCGCCTTCGGGAACGAGGACCAGTCCCCGCTCGCTAGCTTCTTCGTCAGGGCCTTCAGGTCTTCTTGCTTGACGCCCGCGACCGCGAGCAGCATTTCGCTGTGGCCCATTCAGTAGAAGCAGTCGTTGGTCCGCGTCACCACCCAGAACACGGAGTTGGTGAACACGCGATCGACCTTGGCCTCCTCGTAGTACGCCGAGAGGCACGCGAACCACGCCCGCGTCAGTTCCGGCTGGTACCCGGCGCTGACGGTGTTCCAGAGAATTTTCTTCGCGGAATCGCGCTCGCGCGGCGGCAACTTCTCGATCACCGCGTCGTCGGGGAGCGGAACGCGGAGCGTGCGTTCTTTTTGCCGGTCCAGCGAGGCGTTGATCTCGTCGAAACCGTCCTTGCCCCACTCGACGCGGACCGAGATCCCGTCGGCCTTCACCGATTTCAGGTCGTCCCAGGGCGGCCGGTCGGGTGCCTTGAGTTTCGCGGCATCGAGATCGAACTTTGTGGCGACCGGCAGCGCGATCGGGTCTTCACCTCTCACTCCGAGCGCGAGTGTGACGCGATTTTGGAAGTTGGCACAGGCCACAGTGTGAACGATCGCGGTCACCTGCTCGGGAGTGAATCGCTTGAGCAGTGCGGCGAACTCGTTGTCGGTGATCGCGTGGCCCGCGAGTGTTAGCTTTCTCGCAAAAGCGAGCGCCGCGACTTCGTCGTCGGTAAGAGGTTGTGGGACCGGTTCGGCGCGGTCGAGATCGGCCTTTGCTGTGTCGCGCCCGTACTTACTGTTGAGTGCGTCGGCGACAGTCCACCGGATTCGGGCCGCGAACCGCGAACCGAGCGGGTTCTTCTCGCGGTGCAGGTAATCGAGTTCGAGCATCTTCGCGGTCGTTTTCGGTAACGGACCCGCGAACCGCTTTGCCCACTCTGGTAGTGAGGGCTTCTTTTGGGGTGGGAGTTTGTCCCACGCGGCCTCCTCGGGCAGCATCGGGAGCGGCGGTACGGTCTTCGTGGGCTGTGCCGACGCGGACACCGCGCACGCGAATACGAGGAGACCGGGAACAATGAACCGGCGCATGATGGACCCCTGTGTTGGGGCGGAATTGGCCAAAGTGAAGCATACCGGCAAGCGTGAAAAAGCGGAGCAACAAATCCGCCACAGATGAACGCCGATAAACACGGATCAAGACAGCAGAATATTTTGACAGGATGAACAGGATCAAGACAGAAGCGCGCTTGCTGTGTTGAAAGCTTATGCCTTTTGTTTCGTGGCACAGGCCTCTGGCCTGTGTGGGTGCCTCCGGCTTGCGGTACTGACGATTGGTCGAAGGCTTCCGAGCGAGTACGGCCTCAAACCCTTCGACCACGAGCAACCGGCGCGTGCGCCCGGCGGTCTGCACATCTACCCCGAAGGCGTCGGCGATCTTCGCGTCGGCCCACGCCGGACCGCCCTCGCCCTCGTCGGCCTTCAGCAAAATCCGCGCCCGGTTGCGGATCGTTTTGGAGCCCTGACCCCGATCCACCATCTCCGGCAATCGCCCGCGCTCCGACCCGTCCAACCGAACTACGAACTTCGCGTTCTGCTCCGTGACAGCCCACCTGTATGGAACGCCATAAGACCAGAGCACCAATTACCCGTCAATCCAGTGCGGTTGTGCCACAAGTGGAACTGGCTCCCTTGTGAGAAATTGTCTCAACAAGGGGTTTTTCCCTTAGATACCCCTGCGACCCCGTCAAACAGAAATGTGCAGAGCTCCGGTACGGATTCGGAACCAGTTCCTGCAAATTTCGTGGGAGCGACCGCGAGCAGAAATCGCTATGACAACTGCGACAACACTCTTGAACTCGCGAGGAGCACGACGATGCAAGGCAACCAAACCGTTATTGACGCGCTAAACCGCGCACTCACCATCGAACTGACCGCGATCAACCAGTACTTCTGCCAGGCGAAGATGTGCAAGAACTGGGGCTTCATGAAGTTGGCACACAAACACTACGAGGAATCGATCGGCGAAATGAAGCACGCCGAGAAGATCATCGATCGCGTGCTATTCCTGGAAGGAACTCCGGAAATTGCCCGGTACGATGTGATCCGCGTCGGGACCGATGTGAAAGAGCAGTTCGAGAACGACCTGAAGCTCGAGACCGGCGGCGTAACGGCTTACAACGAACTCGTTGACCTCTGCATTAAAGTGAAGGACAACGGGACGCACAAGCTCGCGCTCGAAATCCTGGCGGATTCCGAAGAGCACGTGGACTGGTTGGAAACGCAGTTGGGTCTGATCAAAGCGGTGAGTCTGGAGCGCTACTTGGCGGAGCAGATTGCCGGGGACGAAGACGGAGAGTAAACGGCGAGGTAGGCGTTCAGTTCGCGGTGGCAGCAGGTGCATCCGTCGCCGGCTTCGGTCGCCTGGCGCACCTCTTTAACCGTGCGCAGTCCGAGGGCAACGATGGCGGTAACGATCGCCTGCTCCGTTACTCCGAGGCAGCGGCATACGACCCGGTCGGGGCAACTCCCGACGGTCGCGCAACTGCGACACGAGCCGGCGCATTCCTCCGCCGTTTGGCTCAATTCCATTGGCGTAACCCATCCTATTGAGATACTGTCTCAAGGCATCATACTTATGCCTCTCGATGCGTGCAACACCAGGGCGCGGGATTTCTCGTGCTCCCATGCACTTTTCCGATTCCAACCACGAATCGCTTGGGTAAGGTAGAAGTGGATCTTAGAGCTTAAGTCGCAACAACTTACGTCGTCGGCACTCTTTATGATACTGGACAAGTTAGCACGTAAAAATCACCGGGAAATATCCGGTTCGCGCGTAAATGTGCGGGTGGATCCACACTTCACGAACGTTCAGCCGAGCAGTGCTTTTACGCGAGCGTGTTCTGCCGCGAGTCGCCGCTTTTCTGCCGATGGCGACTCCGGCAGCGCGGCCCGCTCCGGGTTGCAGTCTTTGACGAACTGCTCGTACCAGTCCGCCTGGATACACCACTGCCGCCCGACGCGGACCGCGGTGAGTTTGACCTTTCGATTGCCGACCGTGATCCGTTTCGTGACCCAGTTGTAAACGGTCATGCGTGCCTTGCCGATCCGCTTCGCCAGCGCGGGCAAAGTCTCGGCACTGCTGTCGATCCCGATCATGTAGCTGCTCCTCGGGGGATGTGAACGCGGTACGCCCGACGCGCGCCGCTGGGCGCGATCTTATACGAGCGTCGCGGGAGATGAAAGTGTGTGGTGGGCACAAAGAAAAGTCAGCTGGGGTGCCCTTGTGCCCGATTGAAATTCCGACAGGTGACTGGCCCTATTTTTGTTCGCACGGCGGGCTGGCCCAGTTAGGCCCACATCAATAACTTGTTACCTCTGACAGAAATTATAATCAGAGTTGCACCGGGTGCCACAGCGCGGATAAGTTGACCGCTAGGGACATTACATCTGTGCGGTAAGCCCTGCTGGTGCAACAACTATGAACGGACCCGAACCAGTTGTCCTGGCGGTAGTGCTCTGTGATGCGGTGCATACGGACCACGCGACGGGCAAGAGAACCTTGCTCGGTACGTTCTCCCGAATCAACGCATCTCATTTTCCCGTGACGCACCCGCGAATGGCGGTCTATGTTTGCTTAACCGAGTGCCACGGTGACCTACCCCTGACGTTCCGCATCGCCGACGCGAGCGACGACCGGGCGATATTCGAGGCATCGAACGTGATCGAGGTAGGCGACCCGTTAGCGGTCGTTGAGCTGGACATCCAACTCGGGGCGCTCACGTTCCCCGAGCCCGGCGAGTACCGAGTTCAGATTCTCTCGAACGGGCCACCGCTCATGGAACGGCGGCTGCTCGTGGTTCCCATAGCTATTCCGGATCACGCACCAGAGGGCGGGTAGATGTCGGACCAGTCGCCTCGATCCTTCACCGCGCCGGGTGTCAGCTTCAGCTTCGCCTACAACGTTCCCGTCGCCCCGTCATCTCCACCGACCCCGGTTCGCAAGACACCACCACCGGCACCCTGTGCCCCGAAGTCGTTCAGCTGTTGCGCATGAGCGGCGTGCGCATCCGTCCGCACCTCGTGGTTGACGAGCGCCCACGTAAACCGCGGTGAACACACCTGAGTAACCGCCGCGGGCCACGGGAGCCGAGTTGTTCCCTTTCTATCCGCCCTACTCCTTCCCCAGCGCCAGATCAACAACCCAGCACCCGCACGTGCGGCCCCGGTCCGCGGCAGTGATCGAAACGCGCAGTTCACGGGAACTCGACGGTCATGTTCAGGCGGTTCAGACGCTCCCATATGAACGACCAGTAGCCCGGGATGGACAGCGAATTCCGGTCTGCGTGAACGAGTCGCCACCCTTCGGCCGCCATCTCGGACATATGCACCTCACACCTGTTCGCGATCGTCTCGGCTGACGAGAAGCCCAGGCCGAACTTAACGGTAGTCATACGGTACTCAAACATCGCCCCTCACTCGTTTGGAAGTCATTTATTAGAGCCGTCCCAGCATGACCGATCCGGCGCCCGGTGCAAGCGGGAAGGGATCTAGAGTCGGTCAGCGCGCGACGGGACAAACCAGAGAAACGAATTGACGGGCGCCTCATGCGCGGTCGAATGCGAACAGATCGGCGCCTTTGGGGACAGGATCGTGGGACCGGATTTTCGGAAGCTCTGAAGCAGCTGTGGCGCCGCATTCGGGGCGCGAAGAGTCGATTAGAGGTGACGCGGAGATAATCGCGATCGCGAAAGAAGAGAGCCGAGCGTGGCGCCGTGGACCCGATGCGGGCGCTGCTGCGGGAGATCAAGGGACGGAACTATTCGCGCGACGCCGAAACCGATGTGGACCTCGACGCGATCGAGGTGATTATCAAGGGCGGGCTGCTGGACCGGGACTTAGAGCCTATCCCAAAACCCCGCGCCCTGGTGGGTGATCCCGGCGCAGGCGAAGTGGAGGAAGGCCTTGTAGTTCGAACCTTCTTCTCCCAGCGGATCAACAACCGCCGGAACCGATTCATCCAGCTATGCGTCCGCTCGACCACCCACCGCCGCGCCCGGTATCCGGGAACCTTCGCCCGCACGACGGGTTCGGCTCCCTTGGCCTTCTTGACCGGGATGTGGGCCGTGTACCCCCACGCGGCGACCAACGCCCGGACCGACGGGTAGTCGTATCCCTTGTCCGCGCACAGGTGCTGCGGCTTCTTCTTCGTCGGCTCGGGGCGCTCGGCGGCGATACCCTCCAGGGTCGCCCCGACCAGTCTCATGTCGGGCCGGTTGGCCCCGGCCACCTCCAGACCCACCGGAACCCCACGGCCGTCGGTCAGGACCGACCGCTTGGTGCCGATCTTGGCCCGATCCGTGGGGTTCTTGCCCGTCTTTTTCCCCCGAGGGGAGCCTTCGTCATGCTCCCGTCGAGGCTCTGCCACTCCCAGTCGATGCCCATCTCATCGTCGTACTCGCGCAGGGCGTCCTGCCACAGTTTGCGGAACACGCCCCGCTTCTGCCAACGCCGGAAGTACCGGTGCAGGCTGCTCCCGGAGCCGAACTCGGGCGGGGCCGCCTTCCACTGGCACCCGGTCCGCAGGACGTAGAAAATGCCGTCGAGAACCTGTCGTTGGGGTAACGGCGGGCGCCCACCCTTGCGAGATCGCCGGACCTTGGGAAGCAACGGCTCGACCCGCTCCCACAGGGCGTCCGGAATGCGAAACGCTTCAACGACCGTGTGCCGTGGCCATGTCGATCCTCCCCAACGGGCGAATCGGTGGGCACTTACATTCTATCCCGCGAGGTTCTGGGATAGGCTCTTAGCGCAGCATTATTTCGGGGCTTGAAACCTAACTGTACTTTCCGCGAACTTATAGCGTTTAAGCAGCCAGATCCAGGCACCGGTGCGCGGGGCGCGGATTCTCGCGGGGTCGTGGTGCTCGCCCACAACGGCCTGAATTTCCTCGGCCAGCAGCTCCGTTGCCAGGCCCGGCGCTTGTCCGCGTGGCTCGGGCCGGTTCGGATCGTCCCACGGGGAGGCCGCCCGATGGGCCACCAGTTCATCCGCCTTCTGGTTCCAGGCCCACACCTCGGTGAGCGTGAGGGACCACGCACACAGGTGGAAGCATCCCACGTTCGACGCGACCCCGCGTACCTGCTGGTGACCGGCGCCCGCGACCTGTTTGAGATCTCGAAAACAGGTTTCCAACGAGAACCGGTCCGCGATCAGGCCCAGGATGTCGGCCACGGAGGCCGTGGGGTCCGTGCAGAAGAACGCGACCCACCCCTTGGGTTCGTCCACCAGGACGACCCGGATCGTGCCCCCGGCCGGCCGCCACGTGGCCTCGAACGTCTTGTACCGCTTCTCCACGGGCTTCCCATACAGGGTGAACGTGCCCGTGGTCCACCGCCCTTGTGCCCGGCCCGCTTGGCGAGCGACACCCGCTGCTCCCCGTACACGCGGGGCCGCCCGCGGGCGCTCGGATCGCGGGCCGGGGCACCGTCCACAGGGCCGCGTCCTTGCGGAGCCGGCTCACCATGGTCACCCGGGCGCGAGTAGGGCCTTGAGCACCGGGGCCTTGGCGCGCCCCGTCGGCCACCACCCACGGCCCGGCCCCACGTCTTCAGCCACCCGTGGGCCCACCGGACCAGGTCCACGGCCATCACCAACTTGGTTGCGAACTCGGGCCGGTCCGGCCCGGGATGGCCCTGAGATCTTTGCGGCGGATGTACAGGCGGGCCAACAGGGGAGGGCCACAATCCCCCGAGGGGGTGTCCCACCAACAACCCGAGGACCACCCACACGTGCCGTACACGAACGGGCCCCGGCCGGCCCGGGTGTCGGGTTGTGGTGCCCCGGCCCCTCGAACCTTGGGCCCGTACCGCTCCGTCGGGGTGTCGTCGAGGGCCAGCACCACCCGAGGCGCAACGGCCACCATGGGCTTGAGAACCTCGACCAACAACCGCATGGCGATACGCTCGGTGCGGCGCCCCACGGCCGCGGCCGTGGCGTAGCACCGGCGGTACTGGGGCGACAGCCCGGCGGCCCGGATCCAACCCGCGAGGGTGCGGCGCCCGCGGGTCAGGATGATCCCGAGGAACAGGACCGCGAGCCGCCGCCCGGACCGCGGGTCCAGAGCCTTGGCCAGGGTTGAAAACCAGTGGCACCGAGGGGCCGGAGTATGCGAAGATGGCATGGCCGCGTCCGTTCGGGTCGGGAGGTCGTGTGGTAACGCCATCCTCCCGGACGGGCCGGCACTCGTCTACCCCGACCCCACAACTTACGCCAACCGCCTATAACTTCGCGGAAAGTACAGACCTAACAAGAACCCCGAATGACCGATCCGGCGCCCAGCGCAAGCCCAACGAAAACACCCGCCGATTGGCGGGTGTGGGGCGGCCGGTTCAATATACGCTCAGTCCGGACTAGTCCGGACGACATCACCCAGCGCCTGCATCGCGCGGTCGCGGTAAGCGTCAAGGACGGTCGCGTCCTCTGCCTCGCGCTCTTGCTCCGTCCGAAAGAGGGGCATATCGAGAACACTTTCTACAGCAGCGCGCAGAATGTTAGCTAACTGATCCGGCTCAACGGCTTCGAGTTCGTACACTGCGTCTCCGTGTTCTGCAACGAATCCAGCAGTGCGACTGGAAGATTCTTTAGCCGTTAGCAGTGGGGGGAGTTTGAACCTAGCCACCTGATCGGGGGTCAACGCGACCTTCACCGCCGTGATGTCGTACACGCCGAATTCGTCTCGCATAGAACTAGCAAACGTATCAGGGATATTCTCTCCTTCGGGATCAAGATCGCTCAAAAACGACAAAACCATGCGGTCTTTCCCGGACGCCTGGAACCGCTGCGCGAGCTGGTATCGAGTATCGATAGATGAATAGCCGCGACCGATAGTGTACGGGATGCAGTAGTCGACTACTGTTAGTATGATAAATGTTTGGATTGTCATCTTCTCGCCGATCACCTCTATGTAGGCAGGTTGACTTTGGAGCAAGTCGCGGTGATAGGACCCCAAGAACTCGTCTACCTGAATCTTCACGAACGGACGCGGGCTGCGCCAGCACTCCCATTGAGTCTGCGGCCGAGTCGGATCGTACACTGCGTTCCACGGCACGACGCAAGACAGCCGCGCGCGCGTGAGCAGGTCCGATAGATCCTTGTAAGATTTCTGGTTATTTGAGTACGTACTTTTTGAATCGCCAGCGTTCCTCAGCGGCGGGTGATTCAGTAGGCGGTAATGCACCTGCCGAAGCGTCAGAGGCCAGTAATCGCGGTTCGCGTTCAGAACCCTCACGGCGGCGTCCAACATTGGTCGCTTTGCCGGGGAGATGCTTGCGCGCTTACGGGCCGCGCCGGGTGCGAGGAGCTGCAGCCCCGCCTCCTCGCACCGTAATTCGACCCGATCGGCCTGCGCTCGGCGGTTGGCGAGGAGGTTAGCGTAAGCGGCGCCCTTGTCAGCGGTCGCCACCTTTTCGCGGATCACTTCAGGAATTGACTTGGCTCTTTGTTCATTAAAGTTTACGAGCAAATCTAGAAAGCCAGGGTCAGTTGAAAGGATCGATTGCCGCCGAACCTTCACTGTTTTCAGGCGGGCGAGCTGACACGCAACTCGCCGCCGGTGACCGGAGAGGATGACGTCATCCAGGGTGATAACGATCGGCTCAAGTAGTCCTTGTTGGCAAATCTTCTTAGCAAGGGCGCGGATGTCTGGGTCGGTCGGGTCCACCGTGCTGTAAACCACGTCGTTGATCGGCGCCGGGATTAGGCTATCAAGTGCAACCTCTTCGATAGCGGCGGCCGTCCGGACACGTCCGGACGGCCGCTTCTGTTCGGCGATTCTCATAGTAACTCCCAGGTGCGACACAGGACAGCAGACCTGCCGTCCTGCGAAGTGAACACGTATATAACGGGTGAAATGCGATGCCGTAAGGTCGGCACTTTCCGCCACTAGTGATTGCCGCCTGAAGTCGTTGTGCGCGTGAGATTTGCACCGTGATTGGCCCGCGACTCTTCCCGCCCGTACTGCTGCGCCACGTCCTCAAAGAAGTCGATCCACGGGTGCGTGTGCCTGTCTTCTGGCATCTCTTTCTGCTCGATCAGATCGCCGTAGTCCTCGCGCACGCGCTCCATCTCGTCCACGAGGCGCCCCAGGGCAACCATCGCCTCGTACAGGCGCGCTCGCTTCGGTTGAGCCTTGCTGCTGTTCTTCGCGCTCATGATCGTCCTCGTGGTGGTTGTGGTCGTGTGGTTCAGCCGCGCCCGCAGGCACGGACGTAAGCGGCAGCAACTTCGGTGAACTCCTCCATCACGTCCGTGAACGCGCCGTCAACGTGCTCCCAGCCGCACACCCCGGCCCCGCGCATCTCGTCGCCCAGATCGTCGAGGCGGTTGGCGAACGTGCCCAGCGTGATCATTCGCGCGTGGAATTTGTCCTTGGCGGATGGGGCCGGCGCGCTCGTGACCGCCGGCGCGGTCGGCTTCTGCTTCGGGGCGGCCTTCTTCGTGGCCTTGCTCTTCGTGGTCGCGATCGTCGTTGTCGTGTTCGTGGACATCTCAGGTTCCTCGTTGGTGTTCGTTCAGGGCGTACCTTCGACGGGGCGGCCCGCGCTGGGTCGCCGGTTGTGCTTCGGGTTGTGCAGGGGATGGGCCGGAACTCCCCGGCCCGGGTAGGCTACGCGACCTTCAGTTCACCCGCGTCAGGTTCGGCCGCCACGGTCGCGACCAGTTCGACGGGCTTCGGCGTCGGCACGTTGATCGTGACCTTCACCATCCGCGACGACAGCCCCGCGGCGGGCTGCAGTTCTTCGGAATCCTTCGAGACCTCGTAGTCGCCGTTTGAATCGACCAAAACCCAGACCTCGACTTCGACCAGTTCGGGTTCCATCTGTCGGCCCTCGTTCGATGTGGAAGAGGGACCGGGCGAAGTACCCGGCCCCGGTGTGTCGTCACTCCGGTTCGCCGGTGAGGTCCAGGTGCACCACGGCCCCGGTGCCCGTCTCGCTCTTCGGGTCATCGATCGCCTCTTTGTGGATCGAGAAGCCCCACTGCCCCTCGTCGTCGATCACCTTCACCTCGCACTCACCCCCGACCTGACCCTTCATCCATTCCAGCCGTTCGATCAGCTTCTGAAGCGTCATTGCATCCCCTCCGTTCGTGCTGTTCGTTACCGCCGTTGCGACCTGCACTGATGCTAGATTTGACCTAGGGGCATGTCAATGATGAAACTAGAAAAAGCCTAGGGGCGATCCAAATTGCCCAACCTAGTAAATAGCTAGGGGCGAGTTACGATACTCTCTGTAGTGTCGTTCGCGATCGTCCGGCGGATGGGGTGCCGAATGCCTAAGAGACCGGTTGAGGGGGCGGCCCAGATCAACGCGGAACTACCCGTCCCTTTGCTAGATGAGTTGAAGAGGTTCGCGAAAGGCCGCGGGGAAAAGGTGCGAGATGTTCTCGCGCTCGCAATCCGCCGGCATTTGGACAATCCGCCGCCGCCGCCCCGCCCGGCTGAGGTCCCACCGTTGCCGCCGCTCACTAGTCCGCCAGAGAAGCCGGCCCCGAAGAAGGGGAAGAAGAAGTGACACCTGACGATCCGCCGGCCTCCAGTTCGACTCCCGCGGAGCGCCGATTCTGGCGACGCGCGGCCCCCGTCCGCCTTCTCGTTCTGCTCCTCGGTGCTGCGGTCGTGTACCTGATCTACACAGTCGTGCGCTGATCCCTCTGAAGTGACTCACTAAATCGCTGTACACTCAGGGCGCGTCAGGTAGAATCCGGGAACCACATTCCCGGAGAGCGCCCCATGCGAATCACGATCCTGACCTCCGTTGCGTTCCTGAGTGGAGCGGTTGGTACGGGCGGTACGTTCGCGATTACGACCGGCAACACATCTCCGGTCGCTGACGAGAAGCCGGCCCCACCTAGCAAGGACAAACCCCAGAGCGGGGACTGGCTACCTGAACTCAAACGCGGCCTCATCCCGCTGCCGCCGAGCGCGTTCCCAGATATCGTGCCACCCAAGCCAGCAAAGAACGAAGCAGACAGTAAACGGTATCTCGAACAGCTCGCCAAATCGTGCCCGCGTCTTTGCGGCAAAATCCCGCTGAAGATCGAAGACGGAGACGACACCTTACGGAAGCTGATGAAGGCGCGGCTGCACCAAGGGATTCTGTCGCTGGGCGGCTACCAAGAGGGGCAAGCTATCGCCGGCATCGATCCCAGCGGTGTCGCCGAGTACCAAGCCTGCCTTGAGGATGTTCTTCAGGCGAGTAGGGAACTGTGGGGTAAGCAGCCGAAAGAGTTCGTCCCTTGGCTCGAAGAGTTGCTGGTCGAGGCGAAGGCATACGAGCAATACACCATACGGCGAGTGGAGGCCGGGGCGATAAGGTTCCAGAGCCAAAGTATTGCGACGCGAAACCGGCTTAAACTCGAAGCGGAGCTGTGGAAGGCCAAGAACCCGAAGTGAGCCGCTCGCGATCCACAGCAACACGGAACGGATCGGGTCGGAGGTGACACCCCGTGGAAGCCTCTGGCAATTTGCCAGAGGCTTTTCAGCAACACGGGCGGGATCGGCTCACTTTTTCGGCCGCTTGAGGATTACCCGCGCCCTACCCACCTCGTGCGGCGCCCCAGCGAGTTCCCATCCTTCATCACCGAGCGCATTAAGCACCTTTTGATCCGGCTCGTTACCCCCACCCCCTCCCGGAAGGGTCACGACTTTGTATTCCCACTTCTGCACCGCGGGAGCCGCCTTCTCTTTCTCCTGCGCCGACGACGAACCCAACGTAGACCAGCACACCGCGCCGACAGCGAACAGGGCAACGGCGACGAACAGGCGGTAGGAAGGTTTCACGGACGGCACTCCGAATGTGGTGAGGGACCGCCGACATCATACCCGATTGTCTTGGCGCAAAGACAATTGCCCCTCCCAGCGCCCACCTTGCGCGCCCACGGCTTGAACGGGCGCCCGCGCGGAATGTGCCCCGAAGTGCGATCGGGCCGTATACGCGATCCTGTGCGATCTGGCGGGTGAGCCGTCAGTTTCGCCCGTTGGGGCGATAGTGTCTCACAGATAACCTCCGGACATTAGATCGTGTTGAACCCATTATTCAGCCCCCTGAACCTCGGGAGAAGGTTCAGGGGGCCGGGGCACTTCTACAAGTGCCAAACTAACTAAATTAGTTCCCTTCTTGCTTTTGTATCGCAACACGAACCTCGTTCCCGGCACTGCCGCACTAACAGCAGACTCGATTTGCGTCCACAAATTAGCGATGGCGCCCGACTTCTCACTGGCTCTTTTTGAATGCAATGAGGGGCTTAGAACAATGTGCGTGATACCGAACGCTCTGCAAAGATCGGGCAGTTTATCCCCTCTTCCTGATTGCTTCGCACCGTCTGAGCTAATGACAACCCAACCGCCTTCGGCGGCCAGTTGAGGTATCCAATCACCGTCTTTTATTCCCTGGCTAAAATAGTCACAGATGTGAACAAACTAACATTCCGGAGAGACCAATCGGTGAAGTGTCTGCATCACCGGCTTGCCGATGCACTCATCGAACAGGAATCGGGCGGGGGTGCTCACGCGGCTGACTTACCAAGATGGTCAACGAATTGGTAAGCAGTCTCAACCTCCTCCTTCGAGATTCCGTAGACCTTCGCGGTCCGGTCGATTCCACCCTCTGTCTTGATCGCCTCCCAGATCGCCATTGCTGTGTAGCCACTTGGGAGCAGGGGCTCCCCGAAGCGCTTCTGAGGGTCCATTTTAACGGGTATGGGATGCAGGTGATGGCTGGAGAAGATCCGGTATGCATTCACCAACCCGTTCGGGTCGAAGGAAAGATCTTCGAGATACATCTCCACGAACTCAATCAGCCTCTGCCCCTTATGCTTGCCGGACACCTCAATAAACTCGTCCACCGTCCCCGGCGGCCGAATCACCAACTCATCGCCCAAAAGATACGTGCAGTGCTGACGAGCGAAGGGGTAATCAAGTCCCAAATGCTCTTTCGCGACCTTGATCGCTTGGCGGAACTTGGGCAGCGGTACCTTTCGTTGAAGCCGAATCTCTCTGATGGCTAACGTTTGAACGAGATCGAGGAAGGTGACGAGCCGCTCCGAATCAGAGGGCGCAAATTGTGGCTCAATGACAGATTGACTGCTAACGCTGCCGAACAGCCAGCGCGACATGAGAGATGGGGATACGCGAGCGTACAAGGCCGCCTCAGCGACCGTGTACAACCCGTTGCCGATAAACTTCTTAGCGGTGGTTACCATTACTCGTCCCTGTCCAAAACAACAGGGCGTGGGTGATTGTGCAATGGGCGCAGTACGGACCGCGCGCCAAAATCGAGCTTACCCACACAACTATACACTCGTCAAGCAGAATCGAAAATGGTTCACACGTACACCCTCCAGTGTCGCTTACGCTGATGTCGCCCTGCGCAGCCGTTGCCCACAGTTCCGATGGCAGAACCGGTTCCTTCGCTTCTCCCCAACGAACCCATCCCCGCACCCCTCGCAGGTGAGCGCGGAACGCTCCCTCTGGCGCCGGTCCGAGTCCCGCTTGTGCCCGGCCGCCCACCTGCACGCGGAGCAACAGTAACTCGGAAGCGGACCGCGGGCAGGAACCCGGACGATCGGCCCCGCGCAGTGGGCACACACACGATTCTCGACTGAGCGAACCACAGATCCCCCCTCCTCTTGGTTCCAATACGTGCGGGAGTTTTTTGAGCAGGGGCACACGGTCTTCCTTACCCCACCTCTGAGAATCCAGGGGGATACCCCCGCCCCGACACTTTGACGGATGTCACTTTGACTTTTGTGCCGGTATCGGCGCGAGGGGCGTGAGCTTGTTGATGATCGCGACCTGATCGGCGATGGCCACCGCGGTCAGGTACGGCAGGTCGCGAGCCTCGTCGATCGTGAGCAGCGGTTGCCCCTCCGCGTCGCACAGACCGAACGCGACCACGCGAACCATGCGACCGCTCACGTCGCCGGGGTTCTGCTCCTCGTACTTGCACAACGCGGCCCACTGTTCGGCGGTTAAGGTGCGCGCGTGCAACCGAATCCCCGTGACCTCAACCGGCGTGACGCGCACCGCGTCGGGTAGTCCCAGGTGGTTCATCCCGCGGCGGATGTACGCGAGGTACGCCGGACCATCTCGTGCTCCCGCGCTCATGTGACCACCTTGAGGGTTGGACCGCTCTTGAGGATGTCGATCAACTGCCGGATGTTGCGGTCTTGGTTCTTCAGCACCTTCAACACTTCACGCTGGATCTGCACCGGGTTGTCCCCGATCGACCCGCCCGCGATGGCGTTGCTGGCGCGGAAGTTCGCGACCGCGGTGTGGGCCTCGAATGACCCGCCCAGCGCGGCGCCCGACAAGAACGGGCCACTCACGTCCGGCTTCGCGTCCTTTACCCCGGTCGCGATTGCGGACGCGAGGTTGTACGTGTTGACTAGCGCTTCCGTCTTGTCCTGTAGCTTCTCGATCTCTTTGAGTTGGCGATCCGCAAACCCCTGCACCTTTAGCTCGTAAAGCTGGAGTTGGTTCGCGCTGAACCCCAACGTCTCGCCCTGTTTGCGGATCGCGTCCGTGACCTCTTTGAACTTGTCCGCGTCGGCACCGAACACGATCCCCGCGCCCATCCCGACCGCGTTCGCGACATACTCAAATCCTTCCGTGGTCTTCTTCAGTTTTTCGCCGTAGAACTCGAAGCTCGCGATCTGGCTTTTGCTGTACCCGTCGGCCGCCATCTCGAGCGCTTTGATTTGGTGCTCGGCTTTCCCCATCGCCGCGATCTGGCGTTCTGTGTTCTCGATCAGGCGGTTAAGCTCGCCGACCTTGACCGGGTCGCGCTCCGGGTTGAGGATGCGCCCGCGTCGCTCCGATATGTCGAGCAGTCGGGTATTCAGTTTGTTGAGTTGGTCGCGGTACGTGTCAACGACGGCGTCGGCCGCGCCTTGGAAACGGTCCAGGTTGCCCGCGATCCGCAAGCCCTGAGTGCGGAAGTTGAAGTCGTTGAGCTTGTCCCGCTCCTCTTCCGCGAGCTTGATACTTTCGAGCAGCGCGGATCGCTCCTTCTCGCCGCGAGTGATCTCAACATCCAAGCCCCCAACCACGTCCTTCGGGCGCGCCCAGGATTCGACCCACTCCATGCGGATGTTCGCGAGCCGGTCCGTCGTCGCCGTAATGTTTTGCAGATGCCGCTCGGTCTCTTCGAGAAACCGGTTCAGCCGCTCGGTGCCCGTGTACCACCGAATGATCGCGCGCCCTCGGTGGCGAAGTCGGTCGCCATCTGTTTCGCTTTATCCTTCGCGACACCGAAAACCTCGCTCGCACCGCCGCCGAGCTTTCCGCCGATCGCGGACGCCGTTTTCCCGGCCGCCACTCGGGTGCGCGCCGCCCAACTTTCAGTCGCGGCTTCGGCCTTTTTCAAGCCAACCAGCAGTTGGTCCGCGTTCGCCGTGAGAACCACCGCGCCGGTCCCGATCGCGTTCCCGCCCGCCATTGGAACACCTTCAGTTGGATGTGCAGAAGAACCGCGCCGACGAGTGCCGGCGCGGGAGGGAGCCGGAATCAGCCCGTGGGCAGGTCACTTACGTCCGCGGACGTGAGTGCGCCCGCGTTGAGCAGCTCGCGAATCAGGGCTTGTGCGTCGTATGGATTCGTTCCGACCGACATACCCGGGCGGAACACGATGTTGGGCATCGAATGGCCCCAGCCATGCCGCTCGAACCGCGCGATTTGCTCGCTAAATTCCATACCCGCGCGGATCATAGTGACCAGCCCCAGGGCGAAGTCGCGGGCTGCAGGCGCGAGTGCCTTTTCGATCGCGGGAACCGCGCGCCGCTTCGCGGACTCGATCGCAGGCCACACCGCGGCGGCCGCCTGCTTCGCGGCCTCGTAGGAACAGCGCTCGGTTGTGGTGAGTGCCTGCAGGCGCTGCACGTCGGCCTCTTCGATGGGCGCGCGGCCCGCGAGCATGGCCGCGACAATCAGTTCGTCGAGTTGACCCGGTTCGGGGCGCTGCCCCGGCTGCAGTCCGGTTCGCTCCGTGAGGTCCGCGAGTTCGTCACAGACTCCAAGCCAACGTTCGCGCAGGTCCGCCGCCTTCTGGCGCGCCGCGATCACGGCGGGGTCGGTTTCCACGTCCACACCGGCCACCGCGGGCACCGTTGCGGGCTGATCGATTCGCTCGCGCTTCAGCGCCATCCCACGCGGCTTCGGAGCCCCCTTTTCGACTTGAGAGAGAACCGCCTGAACCGCCGCGAGGTCGCGGGCCGCATCCGTACTCTGATTCGCCATGCTAAGCACCCTAATTGCATTTGAATGGAACCAACCGGCGACGTGCCGGCCGGTGGAAATTCTCAGCCGTCAAAATCGGTGTCACAGAAGCCGTTGAGGGCAAGGTCGATCTCGTCCTCTGGGTCAAGCTGGCGCCGCGCCCCAGGCCGTTGGTTGCCACGCGCGAGAGTCGCCTGAATCGCCATGAGGTCCGCCGCCATACTTCCGCCCGGCCGCCCGACGGCGGGAACCGGGTCGTTGCGGAGCAGCGCGTTGATCGCCGCCACGTCCGCCGCCATCGTCCCGCCGGCCCGCACGAGGGGCTTCCCGAACGCCACCCGCTCGTGCAGCGCCATCGCCGCCCGGTCACCCTTCTCTCGCGCCTCGAAGTAGCGCTTCTCGGCTTCAAACCGCGCGTTCGTTGTGTGCCCAATCGCGTACCGCATTCATCACCCTTGGAGTTAACGTGCCTGAACCGTCTGGCCGCCGGTCCGCTCGCCCAGCAGTTGCCGCGGGAACCGAACCAGCCGCCCGAACTTCACGAACGGCACCGCGCCGTTCCGCATACCCCGGCGAACGCTCGCCTCACTGCATTGCCACGCCGCGCACAGTTGGGCGAACGTGATGTACTTCGCCTCACCCGGAACCGTGGTCGTGTTCACCTCGTCGTGCATCTCGATCTCTCCCGGCGGTTCGTGAAACCTTCCGCCCGCCAGTACCCTGTCTTGTTGGTTTGCCCCATGTCCTGTTAACGCAAACAGCCCGCGGGAAAAATCCGCGGGCTGTCAGGTGGTTCGTGGTCGGGTACGCGGTCAGAGTTGCTCCCCCTCGATCGGCTCGAACGGGTGCCCGCCGCGGACCCCCACCGTCGTCGCGGTGTACGCGGGACTGCTCACCGGGGAGAACGCTTCGAGGTGGACTTCGGTGTGTTCCAAAATGCGCCGGCCGCCCTCGGTGAAGACGCGGTACTCGCGCGGGATGAACCGGACCGACGCGCCGCGGAGCGACCGGGACGCGATCAGTTCGCGCAGTTGGTGCGCCCCGGTGCAACGAGACAGGTCCGCGGCGTACCACAAGCCGACCTCATCGACCCAGAGCCGGACCACGCCGTCCTCGGTGTAGCCGATCCGAATCTCACCGTTGTGGAGGAGATCGCACCGCACATTTCGCCGGAGCCGGAGCACGCGATCGAACGCGGTCGGGGCGAACCGCTCGTACAGGGGTTCGGCGCCGTACTGTTCCCACTGCCCGGTCGGTAGCTCGTATTCGGTGCCCGGAGCGTCCGGCCGGTAGAACGGGCACGCGAGGCCGTAAAGTTCGCCCATGATCGTGTACCTCGTGTTGTTCGCGATCACCCCGCACTCAAACACTTTTCGCCGTTGCGACGCTCCGGCTTGATCCGTCCGGGCGCCAACAATTCGGCCGCGCGATGGAGCATGCGGTTCACCGTGTCGTGAGAGCGCCCCGTGAGCAGGCCGATTTCGCGGCAGGTGTAGGAGTCGATCATGTACAACCTCACGACGAACGCGAGGTCTTCGGGAAGCTCATCAATCAGCACGGGCTTCGCGGGCTGCTCAACCCGCCGGCGCGCCACCTCGTGTGTGAGCGACACTACCGCCGGCCGGTTCGAGCGCCGGAGCTTCAACCGGTGCAACGAGCGTCCGAACCAGCGCCGAATCGCCGTCTTCGCGAACGGGATGAACGTGCCCGGGTTGGTGCAGTTGTCGCGCGCCCAGAGGATCGCGTCGGCGGCCGCGTCGATCAGCACTTGTTCGGTTTCGTCGTTCCCGCCGGCGCGCTTGTGGGCGAAGCCCAACGCCCATCGGTACACGGCCGAGTAGTCCGCATCCGCGATCGTCAGGGGCGCGCCCACGAGTACCTCGTTGTTCTCGGTTAGCATTTCGACCTCGCGGTTGTTGGTTGGTCCGGCGGATGCGGCTCGTCTTCCTAATCTGTCGGGATGGCGCGGGTTGGTGCGTACCGACCCCTGCGATGGAGTTGGTACAGTCAAAACCCTGTCGTACATGGACGGGAAGTTTGACCGGCCCGGGTATTTGGTTCGCGCATCCCGGGCTTCCACCCTGCGCGCCGAACAGTGGTGGGTCGCTGGCAGGGTGTCGGTACGCACACCAGCGCTGTTCGGTACGGCCACCCGCGCCCGGGTCGCCTTCACTCCTGGCTCATCGCCCTCACGTTCCCGGAGTAGGGAACCGATCCGTCGGCCGCAGCCACGCACGGAACAACGCGCTCGCCCAACCGGGGGCTATGTCGAGGTGAAGTGTACACGATGGCATATGGTGAACACAAGGTCGGTGCGCGGCGAGGTCTGCCCCTTGCTCTTGCCCGCCGGAATTACGACGCGAGCGCGACGAAAACGCGACGGGGCTGCGACAAAAGCGAGACCTTTAAAGGTCACCCCAAAGGTGGGTCCAAAGGTGGTTGACGTGTGGTGCGGACTATGGAGATTTGGGAACCACACCACCCTTAAGGGTCAACCCAAGGGTGGTGTCAAGGGTCACGACGTGGGGCAGAAAAGCGGCTCGATTTTGGAACCCCGAACCAAGATACCGAACACGACAAAAACGACCGTTCTTACCGAACCCGAACAAATCCGTTAGAGCCGAGTGGTCGCCTTACGTCTGCGCGCAGATGTTTGCACCCGCACGCAGATGCATTCCGGGCGGTCGCGCCCCAGCTCGCTACCCCATCGCGCGCGCGATCTCGATCTTCGCGCGCATCTGCGGGTCCAGGTGAACGTAAACGGCCGACGCCACCGCGTTCGTGTCGCCGATGGCCGCCGCCGCGTAGTCGAGGCTCCTGAACTTCTCCGCGACCTCCGTTGCGAGCGCGTGCCGGAGTTGGTGCGGTGACCACCGTGACCCGGCCTTCACGCTTGCGCGCGAGATGGCATGGCTGTAGTCTTCTGTGCCCTCTCCAAAAATCGGCCCGACCGGGTTACCTTCGAGGTAAGGCGTCAGGAGCGCGATCGACTTCGGCCCCAGGTAATACGTCTGTGCCTTGCCCCGGTGCCGGTTCTTGTTGGCCTTCCCCACGCGGTAGATCCACACGTCCGTAGTGTGCTCCAAGTCGCCCACTTCGAGCGCGCACACCTCGCCGGACCTCATTCCGGTCAACCGCTGCAGCCGCACCATCGCCGCGATCTTCACCCGGCGCTCCGGATCGGACGGGGTCAGGTGCGGAATTGTAGCTTTGATCTGCGCGTCCGTTGCCGGGCGCTTTTTCGGACGATCAGGTGCCGCCGATCGTCCGGCCTTGAGCTTCTCGACGAGCCGCAGCGCGCCGTGAACACCGGGAGGAACGAGCGATTGCCCGGCCCCCCAGCCGAACATTCTAACCACCCTATTGATGTAGGCGTTGACGGTGGATCGCGCGGTGCCCCAGTCGATAAGGATCTGACGGCAGGCCCGGAGTGCGGCGGGATCGAAGTCCGTAGCGAGGCGGTTCTCAACGCCTTCAAGCACGAGGCGAACGGCCGCCAAACACGTCTTCACCTCCGATGTGGGCTTCCCGTCTTTTGTGTAGTAGTCGCGGACATGCACCATCCACTGCTCCGCGAGGGACGCGACCGACACCCCGCCCGCGTTTTTCATCCCCGAACCGGTCGCCGCGTCGTACTTGCCCGCGACCCAATCGGTCGCGAACTTCCGGTACGCGGTGTTCGCCTCCGCGCTCCCGTGCTTTCCGAAGTACCTTTCGTTGATCTTCCCCGTCATCCGCCAGCGCGAGTACGCGCGCCCGGACGGGTGCCGTTTCAACTTCGGCACCGGGCGCGGAACGCCGGCCGCGGGGCGCCCGCCGTAGAGGGATGCCCTCCGAACCGGCACCGTCGCCGCTTCTTCGACGGTTTTGCCGTATGTGAAGATTCGGGCGTAGAGCGTCTTCACGCTGATCCCGCACCGCTTCGACAGCTCGACGAGATTCATTTTCTCGCCGCGGTACTCGACCACTGTTTCATCGCCTTGTGCCATTGCATCCCCTAAAATAATGTTCGTATTGGCCACACGTCCACTATTTACTGTCCCCTATGAAAAGATTCAAATCGCTTGAAATCACAGCGACTTCAAGGGCTCGATCCGTGGTCGTTGAAAACTTCCGATTCCAACCACGAAGTGGAACAAAACCGGCGGTAAAATCACATAACGCATCGCTCGCACAGCGCCAGACCGTGTCATGAATTCGCGTATGCCCACACCACCTGCTGCACCTGGAGGCGGTCGCGGCTTTGTTACTTCGCCGGTCGCGGAACGCGCCGCGGTGCTATTGGCCGTCGCACAGGCCGTCGCCGCACACACCGACCTCGGTGCCCTGCTCCGCGACCTCGCCGCCGCGTTGAGCGCCCACCTCCCACGTGGTTACCTCAGTTTCGCTCTACTCGAACTCCACTCTCATGCGGGAAAGTTACAGTTCCTCGAACCGCTTGGAGGGACCGCGCCGCCCAAACCCGCCGATACGCCGACCGAACTCCCAGCTGCGGAGTCACCGACCGCGCATGTCTGGGGCACTCAAGAACCGTTCTGGCTCGACATTAATGCCGACGGCCGGTTCCGGATGCTCCGCGCCGCGTTCGCGAAGCAGGGCGTTCGGTGCGCATGCTTCGTACCGCTCACCACCCCGCGGCGCAAACTCGGCGCTATGGGCTTCACGAGTTATGTTCCCGTTACGCCTGCCCCGGGAGACATCGATTTCGCGGTTCAAGTCGGCCGACTTGTGGCGCTCGCGGTGGAAGGCGCGCTCACGCGCCAGGAACTGGAACGCGCCAACGCGCGGCTCGCGGCGGAAAAGCTCTACCTCGAAGAAGAAATTCGCACCGACCGGCGAATGGGCGAGGTCGTCGGCGCGAGCTTGGCGCTACACGAAGTGCTCCAACAAGTGGGGGTCGTTGCGCCGACCGATTCCGCGGTGCTCATTACGGGCGAGACGGGTACGGGAAAGGAACTCGTCGCGCGGGCCGTTCACCGATTGAGCGCGCGCCGCGATCGGACCTTCGTGAAGCTCAATTGCGCCGCGATCCCGACGGGCCTGCTCGAAAGCGAACTCTTCGGGCACGAGAAGGGCGCGTTTACCGGGGCCGTTGAGCGCCGGCTCGGGCGCTTTGAACTAGCGGACGGGGGAACGCTGTTCCTCGACGAAGTGGGTGACATTCCCCCGGAACTTCAGCCGAAGTTGCTCCGGGTGCTCCAAGAGCAGGAGTTCGAGCGCCTCGGCAGTGCGAAAACACTCAAAGTGAACGTGCGGTTGGTCGCCGCCACGCACCGGAACCTCGGGAAGCTAGTCGCGGAGGGGAAGTTCCGGTCGGACCTGTACTACCGGCTACACGTGTTCCCGGTCCACATCCCCGCGCTCCGGGAACGGCGCGAAGATGTCCCCGAGCTCGTCCGACACTTCGTGGCGCTGTTTGCCCAGCGCTTCGGCAAGAAAATCGAGCGGATCCCGCCCGAGACCATGACCGCGCTCGAACGGTACCCCTGGCCGGGGAACGTCCGCGAACTGGAACACTTGATCGAGCGTGCGGTGATCCTCAGCGCGCCCGGGGGTGAACTCCGCGTCCCACTGAATGATATTATTTTGTCTGATTCGGCTATCGATCATATAGACATGTCTCCTGCCCTTGCGCCGCGAGCGACACTGCTCGAAAGCGAGCGCGAGTTGATTCGCCGCGCGCTCGACGGGTGCGGGTGGATCATCGGCGGGCCGAACGGCGCCGCGACACAACTCGGTCTGAAGCGCACGACACTTCTTTCTCGCATGAAAAAAATGGGTTTGACCCGCCCGAAACGTGCGAGTGTCGAATAGTCGGCACTCGCGCGCCGAAGTGCCGACTATTCGACACCGGCATCGACACGAACCCTCCAATCCGATCCGACGCCCCGACACTCGTTGTCTCATCGCAACACTTCGCGCTCCAGTTCCTCAAAACGCCCGCGTGTTTCCGATCGGCGGCCCCGTTGGTATGCGACGTGCAATGAAAGCGCAATGAGCCTCTCGAATTACTTCCTTCATCCGAGGTCGCCATGTCGAGCGTGCGTCGCGGGTTCACGCTGATCGAGCTACTGGTGGTGATCGCCATCATCGCGATCCTGATCGGGCTGTTGCTCCCGGCCGTCCAAAAGGTGCGCGAAGCGGCCGCGCGCATGAAGTGCCAGAACAATCTGAAACAGTTCGGGCTGGCCGCACACAACTACGAATCGACAAACAGCACGCTGCCGCCGACTCAGCACACGACCGTGATCGCGGGCAGCACGGTGTCATCCGGGGCGCCGCTCCAGGCACTACTGCTGCCGTACTTTGAACAGGGGAACAAGTTCAATCAGTTCAACATGAACTACAACGTGAACAGCGACGCCCCGATTCACGCCTCGATCCCGGCGCTCGCCGGGGCCAACGCCGCGGCCCGCGCCGGCGACGTGCCCGTGTACCTGTGCCCGTCGGACGCTTCGAGCGAGACCTATTTCGGGGCCGGGCGCCAGAACTACTTCGGGTCCCTCGGCACCTACGCCCAATACCGCGGCAGCGGCGGCACGAACGACGGCATCTTCTCGGTCCCGTACCCCGCCGCCGGTCAGACCATGAAGGGGATCTCGATCCTGGGCGTCTCCGACGGCACCAGTAACACGGTCATGTTCGCCGAGGTGATGCGATCGACGACCGTGTACAACGCGGGCAGCGGCCTGCGCGACCACGCCACCATCATCATCAACAGCAGCAACACCGGGTACAACGAGACCGACGGTACGGCGATCAGCATGTGCGCCGACGGCAGCAACTGGAGCAGCTCCATCAAGTACGTCGGTTACCAGTATTACCGGAACCTGCCGTCGAACTTCCTGTTCACACACACACTCCCGGTCAACTGGAACAAGAAGTCGCCGGCCAACCAACGGTACAGTTGCGGCAGCACGTCATTCGCGTCCATGCACATCGCGGCCAGTAGCTACCACACCGGCGGGGCGAACGCGTGCATGGCCGACGGGAGCGTGCGGTTCGTAAACGACTCGATCGCGTTCACGAACTGGCGCGCAATGGGCACGCGGGCCGGCGGCGAAGTTATCTCGGAGTGAGTCCCCCAAACACCACACGCCCGCGGCACGTGCCGCGGGCGGTTTTATTTCCTTACCCCTCTGGGTGCGTCCCAAATGAACCGCTTCGCGCTTTTCTTCCTCGGCACACTCGCCCTCGCCGGTTGCTCGTCGAGTCAAAGTCAATCTACGTCGCAAAGCCCGGGAACGGACGCGGTCCTGCACGAGGTGGGCGGCCTCATCCAGATGTGCAGTGGCGAGACCGGTAAGGGGCCGAAAAAGGCCGCGGACTTGGCGAAGTACCAGAACGGCTACCCGCTGGGGTTCCAAGCCGTGCAATCCGGTGAAGTCGTCGTCGTGTGGGGCGCGAAGATCGGCGGTGAAGGCGAGGCCGCGTCCGGCCCCGCGCATGTAATCGCATACGAAAAGAAAACACCCACCGAAGGCGGGTGGGTGCTGTTCCAGAACGCGACAACCAAGCAAATGTCGGCCGGTGATTTCGCTTCCGCACCGAAAGCACAATAAGGCTACTTCACTTCCATCACTTCGCTCGCGCGTTCGGTGCGGTCGAGAATGCTGACCATCACGCGAGTCTTCTCCGCGATGGGAAGAATCGCCGTGCCATCCGCAGCCAAACCGTGAACACTCGTGGTCCACGCATCGCCTGTGAGTGTTCGCACAACAACGAACCGCGTGCCGGCCCCCGCCTTGACGCGAAGCACGGGCTTGCCGTCAATCGTGTCGCGAGTGACTTCGGGCTTCACGGGTGGCTTCCCCTGTGCGAGCCAGGGTGTTTCCGGGACGAGTGCGGGTTCCGAATAGGTTTTCTTCAATTCGTCTGCGACCCCGCCGGAATTGCGTACAAGGGCCTTCATGCTGAAGTGAATCGTACCGTCCGTGTTCTTCTGCTTTCGCGTGATCGCGATCTGATCGGCGACTTCCTTCGAGGGCCACCCTTTCTCCAGCCCCGTAACGCGGCTCGTGTACAATCCCGGCCACAGGTGCCGGTTCTTGGTGTTCTCACCCGCCCACCAGTTGAGCAACTTCGGAAAGCTCTGCTTTTCCTGGGCAATTGGCCAGTAGAGTTGTGGCGTGAAATAGTCTACCCACCCCTCGTTGAGCCACAATTTAGCGTCCGCGTAGAGGTCCGCGAACTGGTCCAAACCCGCAATGCCTGTGGGATACCCCGGGCGCCAGACCCCGAACGGGCTGATCCCCACTTTCACCCACGGCTTCGCCTTCTTCGTCTCGGTGTACATCCTCTGTACGAAAGTGTTTACGGCATCGCGACGCCAGTCGTCGCGGTTCAGTTTTCCGCCGGCCTTTTGGTACACCTCCCAGGTGTCGTCGTCGGGAAACGCGATGATCTTCCCGTCCGTGCCTTTCTCCTTGTACGGGTAGAAGTAATCGTCGATGTGAATGCCGTCGATGTCGTATCGCTTCACCACATCAAGGACGACGGCGACCGAACGGTCCTGCACTTCGGTGTTCGTCGGGTTCATCCAGAAGTGCGTGCCGTAAGGCTTCGCAAGGTCCGGTCTCGTTTTGGTAATGTGGTCGGCGGGCGCTGGGGACTTCGCCGACGGGTGCCGCGCCCGGTACGGGTTGAACCACGCATGCAGTTCTAAACCGCGTTTGTGGGCCTCTTCGACCACGAACGCGAGTGGGTCGTACCCCGGTGATTTGCCCAGCGAACCCGTCAGGTACTCGCTCCACGGCTCCAGTTTCGATTCGTAGAGCGAATCAGCCATCGGCCGGACCTGGAATATGACCGCGTTGAGCTTCAGTTCCACTGCTTTGTCGAGAATCGCGAGCAGTTCGGCTTTCTGCTTCTCGGCAGGAAGGCCCGGCTTGCTCGGCCAGTCGATGTTCGAGACAGTAGCGACCCAGACCCCACGGAACTCGCGTTTCAGCGGTGGTGGCCCGTCTACAGCCCCAGAAATGGGCGCGCCAAGGCCGAGGGCAATGAGCCCGACCAAAAACCGGCACATAACGAATCTCTCAAGAGGGAACGGAAATGCGGTCGAGAGCGAGACGAACCGCGCCTTCGGCCGGTTCGCGAACGAGTGTTACGGGAGCTGCGGTCAACCCGCGCTCCGAAAGGGCAGCCAGGAACCGCTCGCGGTAGCCGGGGCCGGAAACGAGTAACCCGCCCGCAAGCGCGACCGGGAACGAGGCCCCCAAATCGAGCGCGCGTGCGGCAGCAGCGGCAGCGGCCGCGAGTTCGCTCGCGGCTTCGCGAACGATGCTGTCCGCGACCGGATCGCCACTCTCGGCCGCTTCCAACACGACTGGCGCGAGTGCAGCAAGCGACGCCCGGTCGCCCCCACGGTAAACCACACCAACAAGTTCTTGCGGGCGTTTCAATCCGAGGGCCGCGAGCAAGCGGTCGGTGAGCGGCGTGACGGGTGCCCGACCGTCGGCCGAGCGCGCTGCGGCACGAAGACCGGCGAGCGCGATCGCGTAGCCGCTCCCTTCGTCACCGAGGAGCGGCCCCCACCCGCCCGAACGCGCGGTCCGGCCGTCAGCACAGCGGGCAAACGCCATCGACCCGGTGCCCGCGACGATCGCGACCCCGGCACCGTTCGGCGTACCCGCCGCCAGGAGCAGCGCCGCATCTTCAATTACATCAACGGCTTCAGCTAATTTGGCTCGGGCTGCCCATTCCCGCACGATTTCCTGGTCCCCGGGACGCCCGGCCCCGGCCAACCCGAGACACGCAGCCCGAACCGGTTGGCGCGACCGCCCGGCCGCCGTGAACGCCCGCGTGGTGGCTTCGTCGAGCGCGGCGAGCGCGCTGGAAGTGCCGACCGCGTGGCGGTTCGATGGGCCGGCTTCCCCGCGCCCCAGTGCCTTCCAACCGTCTGCCGTGCGTGCCGCAAGCAACACGATGGTGCTGGTTCCACCGCCGTCGATGCCGAGAACAAGTTGTTCCGCGCCCGTCTTGGTGTACCCGTTACCGTGATGTTTGCCGTTTTTGCCGTTCGCCCCCACCGCGGCGCGTACCAAACCGTTCGCTTTTCGCAACCGTTCGCGGGCCTCTTCCGCAGAAACGCCGGCCAATTGCGAAACGAGGGCCGTTTTGAGTTCGCGCCCGCAGTTATTGAGAAGCACGTCCGCCGCAGATTGGTCGAGTCCAGTCGCTTCGCGCACGATGCGATTCGTGCGGACCTTCAGCTTCTCATTGGTGGCGCGCAGGTCCACCATCAAGTTGCCGTAAGTCTTGCCGAGTCGGACCATTGCGCCCGTGCTAAGGATGTTCAGCACGAGCTTCGTCGCGGTGCCGGCTTTCAACCGTGTGGAGCCACTCAGGATCTCGGGGCCGACAACGGGTGCAATCGCGAGATCGGCACACGAACTGACTTCCGAATCGTGATTGCAGGAAAGCCCAATGGTAAACGCGCCAAGTTTGCGCGCACAGCTAATTGCAGCTAGAGCATACGGCGTGCGCCCGCTACTCGCGATTCCGACCAGCACGTCAGCGGACGTCAGGGCAATAGCCGCGAGGTCACTCTCCGCGAGGTCGGCGCGGTCCTCGGCCCCCTCGATCGCACGTGTGAGAGCGCTTGGCCCGCCCGCAATGAGCCCAACTACAAGCCCCTGAGGTGCGTTAAATGTTGGGGGGCACTCGCTTGCGTCAAGAACCCCGAGCCGCCCGGAAGTGCCCGCACCAATATAGATGAGGCGCCCGCCGGCGCGCAAACGGTCGGTAATCACCTCCACCGCGCGGGCGATCGGTTCCGCCTGCGAAGCAACGGCCGGGATGATCTTCGCGTCCTCTGTACACATCAACCGAACGAACTGAAGCGCGGAGAGTTCGTCCAGTTCAGACGAGGCCGGGTTCCGTGCTTCGGTTTGAAGGTGATCCATTGATTAAACCGACCACCGAAATGGTCGCCGCAGCTCGTTCGAGTTACCTAATTCGTTGTGTTTCGGCTATGCAACAGACATGCCGCACCGGGCAATCTTGTGGAGTGCTTGATACTCATGAGTGAATCACAGATCCGCCACCGCAATTGACGCAAACGGCAGACTTTCATCTCGCAGCTTGAGAGCTTCTGCGGGTGTCACGTCCCTCACTACAGCCGTTGACATTAATAGTGAGTTCGCATCTGTGCGACAGACTCAATCTGCTATTACGATTTCACCTCGCGCGGCACGAACACGTTCCAGATAAGGGCCGTCAGAATCGTCGTTCCGGCCCCGATAGGGGCGAACCACGGAAACGCGAGCAGCCGCTCCTTATAGAACACCGGCACCCACGTCGGAAGATCGGTCGTTAATCCGGTGGACGGTAACCAGAGCGCGAGGACGGTCAGGAACCCGCACACCAACCCGGCGAGCGCGGCCCGCGACGCAACCAGCGTTCGCATGGTGCCGAGGAGGAACAATCCGAGCAGCAAACCCATCGTAAGGCCCGCGACCTCGAGCACCCGCTCGACCACGCTCTTGTTCCCACCGAGTTTGTACGCGGCGTAAGCCACTCCCATTTGTGCCACGCCCCACACGGCCGTCATCACGCGCGACAGCGTCACGTACCGCCGCTCCGAGTGCCCCGGGCGCAGCGGCCGGTAGAAATCAGTAATAACTGCGTTCGCGGAACTGTTCAGCGACGACGACAGCGTAGACATCGCCGCCGCCAGCACCGCGGCGACCAGCACCCCGACCACACCGATCGGCAACTTCGTCACGATGAACAGGCCGAACACTTCGTCGTTGCGCACTTTCTCGGGCAAATCGAACCCGCCGGCGCGATTCAGCAGGAACATCCCGACGCCGACGGACAGGAAGAGCAGGAACTGCGCGAAGACAACGAACCCGCTCAGTACGAGCGCGAACCGCGCTTGCTTTAGTGACTTCGCGCAGAGGTAGCGCTGCACCATGAGTTGATCGGCCCCGTGACTCGCCATCGAGAACACCGAGCCGCCGATGATTCCGGCCCAGATGTTCAGCGCGACCGTTGGCTCGAAGACCGTGTCAATCACTTTGAATTTGCCCGCGGCTTCGCCCTCAATGAGAAACTGGTCCCACCCACCTGGGAGCAACTTCAGTACGAAAATTCCCGCGAGAACCGCGCCTGCGATCTTGATGACGAACTGGATCAGGTCGGTCCAGATGACGGCCTTCATGCCGCCGAGGTAGGTGTAAACGATGGTGACCGCCCCCACGACCACGATCGCCGGAACGATGCCGCCCAACACGAATTGCAGGAGCATCGCGGTGAGGAAAATGCGCAGCCCGTCCGCTACCGTCCGCGTCAGGAGGAACAGACCGCTCGCGACGCGCTGCACGGACGGATCGAACCGCTGCTTCAACACCTCATACGCACTGAACAGTTCGCCGTTCATGTACTGCGGGAGCAGCAGCCACGCGACGATGCACCGACCGATGATGTAACCGAACGAGAGTTGCAGGAAAGTGAGGTTTCCGCCCTTCGGGTCGAACGCGACCCCGGGCACGCTCAAGAACGTGACCGCACTCGTCTCGGTCGCCACGATCGAGACCAGGATCATGAACCAGCCGACGTTGCGCCCGCCGACAAAGTAGGTACGCAGATCCTTCTGCGCGCGGGTGAACCACACACCGAGGAGCGTCATCCCGAGAATGTAAACCGCAATAATGGTCAGATCGAGCGCGGAAAGTTGGGGCATCGGCAATCCCGGGCGTGAGCGGCATTAACCCACTCACCGCGTCGAACAACTGGGTATGATTTCGCAATTCTCAATGCGAACCGCGTGCCGAAGCAAACTACGACTCGCGCAGGAACTTGTTTGCGTCAGAAGCGCGTGCGACTCGAGGTGTTCGCAGTTCAGCAGCTTATTGGCGGCTCTGCGGTTCGTCCGAGATCGTTCTTCGTACCCGTCACGTCACTCGCTCTCCCGGTCTTGGCTCAGCCCCGACCACAAGGGATAGCCCAAACCGTCACCCGCGACATTAGCGACGTGTACCAAGATCGGCCGAACCAAACTGGGTTCGGAACTGCCTCGTCCGGCTCGTCGCTAAAAAGTAACCGATAATTTGCCCCGAGGAGCACATCCATCAACAAGAGCAATCGTTCGGAGCGCTCCAAAATAAAGGGCCAAGTTCCCTGTACTATCGCCGCCGCCGCGCTCGCGCTGAAAAAAATGCTATCTTCCTGCCGTACCTCTTGCGACCAGTCGTTCGCCCGCAAACGTGCGTACCCATCGGGTTCGGCCGCTCCGACCGATCGGGTATGAAGTCACTGTCGCGGAAGATCGTTCGACCCGGTCCTCAATCTTCCGCGAGGGCGCGATGCGTCGGTGGCGTGTCCTGAACCAACTCTGGCGCGATGCTCACCCGCGTGACCGGGTTCGAGTCGTGCTGTTGGTGGAAGAGTTGGAAGGGCGCGAGGTGCTCTCGCCGGTCGTGACGTTTCCGGTATTCTCCGTTGCCCCGGTGACGCTCGAGGGCGTCGCGCGCACCTTCAGTGGCAATCCCGCGCTGAGCGGCGAGTCGTTCGCCATTTCCGATGTCGGCGGCCACACGGTCGCGGCGACGCTGAGCAGCCCGCGCGGTACGTTCTCGGTCGATCCGCTCTCCGCGCAAAGTTTCGGCGTGACAGTAACCAACAACGGTACTGCGGGCGTTACCCTCACTGGCCAAATCGACCAGGTGAGCGGCTTCCTTCAGTCGTCCGGCTTCGCGTTCACCCCGACCGCGTTATACAGCGGCGACGCACCGATCAGCCTGTCGGTCGTTGATCTCCAGGCGCCCGGCTCCGGGGCGGGAGCGTTCACCCTTCGGGTGCTGCCGGATGCGTCGCCCGCTTCCCTCAACTGGTCCGCAACGAGCGAACTTGATTTGCGGACGGCGCCGTTCGCGTTCCCGCCCAACTTCCTGTCGGTGACTCAGTGGCCCGATACGGACGGGTCGGAGACCCTCGACGTCGTATTGTTGCTCGACGCCGATGACCCGTCGGTGATCGAGCGATTCACCCTCACCGGCGCCGGCGCGGTAACTCAAGTCGAACCGGGCCAGTGGGTGATTTCTGGAACGAGCCGCGGCGCGCTCCAGGCGCTACTCAATTCGCTGGTTCTCACGCCCCCGAATAACTACAGCGGGCGCATCAGCATCACCGCGCTCGGTGGGGTGCAGGACACGGCGTCCTTTAGCAGTCCCAGTTCGACGATAACCGATCAGAAGCCCTTGTTCGCCGGGTCGGTCGATCTGCGGTTCTTCGAGCAAGCGATAATTGCCACACCGCCGGTGCTCACGCAGGCCGGTTCTGGGCCAATCGACCTCGGCGGGCGCTACACATTGGCGGACCCGGCAGAACAGCCCGAAGACTACCACTCGCTCACGATCTCCGCGCCGCGCGGGTCACTGACGTTCGCCCCCAATCTGGTGCCCCAACTGCTGACTGTGGGTCGCGACGGAAACACGCTCCTGCTGACGGGCGAACTGGCCGCCATCAACGCCTTTCTCGCCACCCCGGGCAGTTTAACGTATTCGATCGACGACCCGGCCTTCACGGGTCCAGTGGGGCTGACGTTCACGCTCGTGAACCACCCCGGCGGTTCACCGCTCTCGAGCGGGCAGACCTATGCTCCTGCGCTGGCGAACAACGGTCCCCCGGCCACGGTCGCGATCGCGATGCTCTCGTTCGCACCAGCCGCCCCTGCGGGCGGCCCCGGACCGGGAGGAACCGGTGCCCCTGCACCCAGCACTTCAAAGACAACAAGTTCAAACGTCTTCGGCCAACCCGGACAGAACGGTGGACCCGGTGGTCCAGGTGGTCCAGGCGGACCCGGTGGACCCGGTGGTGAACCTGGCGGACCTGGCGGACCCGGTGGACCCGGTGGACCTGGCGGCCTGGGCACGCCCAATGGTCCTGGTGGCCCCGGTAGGCCTGGTGGCCCCGGCGGGCCGCGAACACCACCCGGGGGGTTCCCGGGCGCGGGCGGTCCCGGCGGCGGGCCGCACGGCCCCGGTGGGCGCGGCGGGCCGCCGCCGGGACCGCAACACCAGCCCTTCGCGCGCCTCGATACGCAACCACTGTTTACAGGTGAAGCGGGTCGGCACCCGCTCCCCCCGGTTCTCCCGCTCGATCAAACGTCGCCCGTGGCCGGGTTCAGCGAGTCCGCCGGGGACAGCCTCGCGCTGATCGACCTGATCTACCGCGACGCGAACGGCGCCGAGTTGAACCCGATTGTGCTGCTGGTCGGTACCGCACCGACCGGTCCTTCGACCGCACCGCAAAGCCCCGCGCCCAACGTGGCCAACACCGTGGCCGTGAGCGCCCCCACCGAAGTGAGCGAAGCCCCGGCCCCCGCCCCGGAAAGTGCCAGTGAAATGAGCTGGTACCCTCTCGCGGCCACCGCCGCAGTCGCGGGCGCACTGGGTGTGTGGCTCGCACGCGGCCGGGTCGCCGCACTCGCACGCTCCGCCCTCCGCCTGTTCCGCACCCCGAACCACCCACGCACCCAGGGGACCACATGACCCCGCACCAAGACGACCAGACCGTGCACAGCCAACGGGTTCCCACTTCCGCGCTCAGCCGCACCGAACCGGACGTGGGGCCGGACACGAGTTCCCCGAGCCAGGCGCACGACGCGACCATCGTCCGAGTCGCGCCGTCGGCCGTCACCGTGAACGAGATGGCCGACGCCGCCAATTTCGGCCGGTACGAACTGGTCGGCGAACTCGCGCGCGGGGGCATGGGAGTCGTGTACCGCGCCCGACAGCACGGGCTGGACCGGCTCGTCGCGCTGAAGATGATCCTCGACACCGGCACCGATAAGGAAGCCGCGCAGCGGTTCCTTCAAGAAGCGCGGGCCGCGGCCGCGCTCGACCACCCGAACGTGGTCCCCATTTACGACATCGACGAGATCGGCGGGCGCCCCTACTTCACGATGGCGCTCATCGAGGGGCCGAACCTGCGCGGGTACGTGGACGCGAACGGGCTCCCCTCGATACCGGTGCTCGTGTCGCTGTTCGCGCAGATCGTCTCGGGCGTGGCCCACGCTCACAAGCACGGCATCGTTCACCGCGACCTGAAGCCCGCGAACGTACTGATTGACAAGGACGGGCGCCCGCGCGTGACCGACTTCGGTCTCGCGAAGCGCTCCTCGGTCGACTCGAACCTGACCGCCACGGGACAGGTCGTGGGCACGCCCGCGTACATGGCGCCGGAACAGGCCCGCGACAGCAAGGACGTCGGCCCCCCCGCCGACGTGTACGCCCTCGGCGCGATCCTGTACTTCATGCTCACCGGTCAGGCGCCGTTCCACGCGGAAAGCGTGACGGACCTGCTCATCAAGGTGGTGATGGAGCCGCCGGTGCCCCCCCGTCAACTCCAACCAGAAGTGCCGCCCGACGTCGAGGCCCTGTGTTTACGGTGCCTCGCGAAGGCGCCCGCCGACCGGTTCGCGGACGCACAAGAGCTGATGATGGCTCTCGCGCCGATCACCGACCAGTACCTCACACCCTCGGCAAACCTCACACCCTCGGCGGCCCAGATCGCGTTCCCCAAGGCACGAACGACTCCCTCGATCGGGAGCATCCCGTTCACCAACGCTGTGGATTCCGTGCCGTCGCTCGGGGCCGCGCTTCCCAAACTCAGTGCCGCCGCACCCGCGACTGAACCCGTATCCGCTGTCGACACAACAACCAAGGCCCCGAACCGCAAGCCGCAGTTGATCGCGCTCGGAGCGATCGCGGTCGCGCTGTTGGGTGCGGCCGGGTACCTCGTGACCCGCGACAAGACAAGGCCCGATGCGCCGGTAGCCGAGAACGGCACGGCCCCGGATGCGAAGTCGGCGGACCAGTTCACGTGGCCCGTGGTCGCGCGAGCCGATTTCGGACTGAAAGTCGAACTCGTTGCCCCCGCCGCCGCGAAGAGCGCGGACGGGATCATCCAGCTCACCGCGGGAACCGCGATGAACGTCCACCTGAAGGCGGACCGGGACTGCCGGGTGTCGGTCTGGGTGCTCGATCCCGCCGGGCACGCGATGCGCCTTTTCCCCAACGACGACGAGCCCGACGACCGGCTGACCGCGAACCGCGAGCGCGTGGTGCCGGGTAACGCCAAGTACACGCTCGAAACCACTCCGACCGAGGGCACGGGCGCCGACCGACTCCGGGTGATCGCGACCACGGGCGCACAACCCGCGTTCCCGGAGGGCGTGAAGAACGGCCGGTTCACGGTGTATTCCGCCGAGAAGGACCGCGAGAAACTCGCCTCCACGGTGCGCGGCGTCGTGGTCAAGAAGTCCGGCACGCCCGACACGACCATTGGGTCGGTGACGGAAGCCGAGCTCCAGTTCCGTGTGAAAAAGTAAGACCGCCAGAGGTGCCCCATGTTCCCCACCGCGGTCGTTCTCCTCCTGGTCGCAGCGCCGCCCACTGTGACCGACCCCGCCGTCGACTTCCGAAGCGCCGAGCGCCTCTACACCGCCGAGCGCTTCGGCGAAGCGGAACCGCTCTACCGGAACGCGCTCGAAACCGACGACCGATTCCTCAAGCGCGAGGCTTACAACCGGCTGATGAACCTCTACGTGCGCACCGGGCGCCCGGACAAAGGGCTGGCGATCGTCACCGCCTTCCGCACCTGGTTGCGGCAAGTCGGCGACACGGACCCCGCCGGGACGGAACTCGTCGCCGCGCAGTGCCACCTCGAACTCGGGTACGTTGACGCGGCCGAAAAGAGCCTCGCTGTCGCGCTGGGCGGAGCACTGACGCCGGAGCGCCGGCTGGACGCACTGCGACTCCGTGCCGAGATCGCGCTCCAGAAGAAAGACGCCAGCGAGAAACCGCACTGGGCCGAACTGGAAAAGGCCGCCGCAAAAATGCTGGCGGGCGCGGAGCGCGCGAACGACGGCCCGCTCCGCGTGACCGCCGGGCGCGCCCTCGCGGAAGCGCGGTTCCGGCTCGGCGACACTGACGGCGCGCTGGCGGTACTCGCCGCGTTCCCGGAACTGCACGATAAACTCGAAGACCAACTCGGCCGGCGCGACACGCAGCGCCAGCGCGCGAAGCTCCTCGCGGCGAAGGGCCAGTTCGCGGACGCGGCCAAGCTGTTCCAAGAATCACTTGACCTCCACCGCAAGCACCAAGCCAAGCGCCGGCTCTTGGCGGGCGATGTCCTCGCGGAATGGTCCGCGGCGGCACTCGCGGCCGGTAGATCCGCGGACGCGGTGAAGCTCCGCGACGCGGCCGCGGTCGAGTACCGGGCCGCACTCGATGCCCCCGCGGACAACCCGGACGCGGACGGAACTCTTGCTGCGTTCGTGCGACTCCAGGCACTCACGCGCAGCGCGAAGCAATTCGCACAGGCGCTCGAAGTGTCCCGGAGCGCGGGGGAGCGCTGGGCCGGCGACCCGCTCCTCGACGCGCGGTTGAAAGCCGATCGCGGTGGCCTGGAACTGATGGCGTCCGCGTACCAGACCGCCCGCAAGCTGCTAACCGAGGCGCTCGCCGATCTTGAAACAGCCGAGCCGCCGAACCTGCGCGCGCTGCCCAAAGTCCTCGTAAACCTCGCGACCGCGGAACTCGCGTGCGATGCCCCGGAGCGCGCCGAACCGCTGCTCACGCGCTGCGCCGAACTGTACCGCAAGTACAAGCTCCCGACCGATGCCGTGCGCGTCGAGTGCGACTACCTCTCCGGCGTGGCGGCGGGCCGCAAGGGGGCGTTCGCCGACGCGATCGGCCACTTCCGCGCCGGGCTCGCACTCTGCGACGCGGTCGGGGCCAGCGCCGAGCCGGTGCGTTTCAATCTGTGGCTCAACATCGCGCTCATTCACAAAGAACAGGGCGATACGGACGCGGCGAGCGAATCGCTCAAGAGCGCGGCCGCGGTACTCGCGCGCTACGCGGAGCCGGACGACCTGAGCGCGGCACTCATCGATGCGGTGCGCGCCGACCTGTTCCTGTCGCAGGGGTTGATCGGCCCGGCACTCAAACTGGTCCCGCACCTCGAAGCCGTGAGCGCCAAGCACGCCCGGAGCGCCGGGTACCTCGGGGCAACGGCGCGGCACGTTCGCGCGCTCGATTTGCTCTCGCGGAAGGACATCGCCGCGGCGGAAGCGATTTGGACCGAACTCGCCGACGCCCAGCGCAAGGACGGGCACATTTTGCTCGCCCGCACGCTGAACTTTCTGGGTATCTGCGCAGAACTCCGCGGTTCCCCCACGGACGCCACCAAGCGCTTCGAGGAAGCCCGCGCGTTCCAGGGCAATCGACCGCGGTGCCCGCCGGCCACGCGCGCGATCACCCTCTGGCGCCTCGCGGTCCTCGCGGACAAGGCCGGCAAGCGGGACCAAGCGAAGAAGCTCCTCACCGAAGTCTTCGATGTCGCCGACCGCGCGCGGCTCAACACCTTCGGCGAAGCGGCGCAGCGCGCGCAGTTCTTCGCCCAGTTCGCGCCCGCGTTCGAGATGCTTGCCGCGTGGTGCGCCCGCGACAACGACGGCGAGGGCGTGCTGCGCGTGGTCGCGCGGAGCCGGAGCCGGACGCTGCTCGACCAGATGCTCGCGGCCGGGGTGGACCCGCGCGACCGCCTCACCGGGGACAACCGAACAGCGCTCCTAGCACGCGAAGCGGACGCCCGCCGCACGGTGTCGCGCTTGCGGACCCAGGCGATGCAACTAACCAGCGATCAGGCCGAAGACCCGGCCGCGAAGAAGCTCCTCGCGGAACTCGAAACGGCCCAAAAAGAGTACGCCGAGTCGTGGCGCGAGATTGCGAACGCGGACCCGCTCACGCGCGTGCTGACCGACCCTGCGTTCGCGGAAACGTCGCTCGCACAGGTGCGGAAGGAGGCCCACAAGTCCGGCGGGGTGCTGCTCACGTACATGGTCGGGCGCGACGCGAGTTTCGCGGTCCTCTGCACCGACCCGGCGACCGCCCCGCAAGTGTTCCGACTGTTCGCGCCGCGCGCGGTGGCGAGCGACATCGGCGACGCACCCGCGGGCGATCTGGTAGCCCGCGCCGGGTTCCGCGGGATCTCGCTCAAGTCGAACACGCAGCAGCCGGAGCGCCCGGCCACGCCCGCAACGGTTGAGAACGTGCAGCTCACGGACACGGTCGTCGCGCGCCTGGTCAACCACTACCTCCAGCAGATCGCGGACCCGTCGTTCAACCCCACGCGGGGCATCGCGCTCGTTTCGCGCACCCCGGGCGCCGGCACCCGGGCCACAGTATCAGAAACCCTCGGCGACGCGGTGCTCCCGCCCGCACTGCGCGAGAAAATCCGCGCGAGCCGGGCGAAGCGGATCGTACTCGTTCCCGACGGCGCGCTTCACAAGTTACCGTTCGAGGCACTGACGCTCTCGGCCGAACCCACGACGGTGTACGCACTCGATGAACTCCCGGCCGTGTGCTACGCTCCGTCGCTCGCGGTCCTCGCGGTGGTGCTGAACCGGCCGCGTGTTACCGAGGGCGAACCGGCACTCCTCACGGTCGGCGACCCGGCGTACCACGAATCCGAACCCACGGCCGGTCCGCTCTCGCGGGGCGGCGCGCTCCCGCGCCTGCCGTACACCGCGACCGAGAGCAAGAAGGTGCGCCAATACTTTGCACCCGACCGCGTGACGGCTCTGGAACAGGCCGACGCGACCGAGGTGAAGGTGGTGGCCGCGCTGCCCGGCAAGCGGTTCATTCACCTCGCGGCCCACGGCTTCGCGGACGAAGCGTTCGGCAATGCGTTCGCCGCGGTCGCCCTCACGCCGCCCCCGCGCGGGCGCGAGGACTCGAACAACGACGGCTTCCTGACGCTGCACGAGATCTCGCGCCTCAAACTGACCGGGTGCGAACTCACGGTACTCAGCGCGTGCGTTACGAACGTCGGCCCGCAGCGCCCGCTCGAAGCGGGAGTCACGCTCGCGGGCGCGTTCCTCGGCGCCGGGTCGCGCGGGGTCATGGCGAGTTGCTGGTCGGTAGACGACCGCGCAACGGCCGAGATGATGGCCGCGTTCTTCGGCGCGGTTCGGCCCGAGAGGGGTAAAGGCGCTGCGTACCCGGAGGCACTCAAGAATGCCCGCCTCGCGGTTCGCGGAAAGCCGGGTTGGGAAGCCCCGTTCTTCTGGGCGCCGTTTGTCTACCTCGGCCCACCGGATTAGTGTGGCCTACCCGAACCGGATGACCACGCGGGTAACATTTGCTAACATTTTCGGATCGCCGATTGTTAGCAAATCGCCGCAATCGACTTCGTATCAACCAGTTGCGCGGACAATCGCCAACTGAATCTGGCAGCATTGTTACCTGCCTCGATCTTGCTCTCGGGCCGTTGTGCCGGCTCGAGAGCGAGGCGGACACTCGGATCTATAATTCCATTCACTATTGTGCACAATTCAACTATCGGGCGGGGAAAAAATCCAATTTCTCGCACTTCCAGCCGGCCCCTCTTCATCAACCAATTCTTAGTCATTGAAAGGGCCACGAGACGCGCCGCATAAAGTGCGTTCACCAACGGGGCGCAATCCGCGCCAACGGTTGACGTGGCAATTCGCAACAGCTACTATCTCCTTTCAACCCAGCTTCTAACCCACCGAGACATCAGCCCTCTCGGTGGTCGATATCTCGGCTGATCGACGTGTAGTAACTTACCCAACAACCCTCAGCAACGATCTCGCGCGCACTTCGCGCGCGGGCTTTGTAGCCCGTCCGCGTATTGGCGGCTCGGGTGCCATTAGACCCGCCGGGCCACGAGCCGCTCCCGGCGGCACCGTCGCGCATTTGCGCGACGAACCGGCTCTCGCGATGTTCGTCTGTCAGCTCTGCGGCGCGACCGTTCCGCCGCGCACTCGTGCCGCCCGCGTGGTCGTCCACCGGCGGACCAAGCAGTACCCGTTCCGGCCGAACGCGAACGTGTTTTACCGGCCGGCCCTTGATGGCAAGATCAAGGAACACAAGTCCAACGACCCTGGCGGGGTTGGGTGGGAAATCGCGTCGGAGGCGTTCGTCTGCCCCACCTGCGCCGCGACTGGTCCACCGGACACCTGACCCGCTACCGGTTGGAATTCGCCCCGCGCCCGCGGATGCAGTCTGCGGGGCGATCTCTGAAAGCTTCAAGATAAAAGTGCGTGTGAAACGAGCTGTGGCTACCCCTGTGGAACGACGACTGCGAGGGTGTAGCGCCTCCCGCTCCCTGGCGGTCGCGTCTCGTTATCCCGGACAACGAGCACGTCACGTCTTGCGGTCGAGAAGTGCCAGAGCCGATGGGTGCAGTTCGGGCGAATATCCGTCCCGAATTGCACCCACGGTGAGTTCCGGGGTCAGTACTTGTGCTTCGATCCCGTGCGGCCGATCGATCCGTTCCGTGTACCCACCGGCCGACCAGGACAACAGCGCGTTTCCCTGAACCAAGAGCGGAGTTACTCCCCGCGCCGGGAGGAGAACGAACGTGCCGTCCGGCAAGTCATCGAGTCGTGCGGGGTAGGTTCGCTTCGCGCGGTCGGGTGTGATCCGCTCTGCGTGGAGTTGGTCGTCGATCTCGACCGCGGACCACGGCGCGCTTTTGTCAATGCGGTCGAGTGCCAGCGCGTGCCGGAAGGCGTTGAAGCGCTCGCGCTGGCACTCGGCACAGGGGCGGTGCCCAGCGGTCAGCGCGGTAGCTTCGTCGAGGAAGAACAGTTCGGTGTAGTGCCCCGGTTTCATCACCTCGCGCTGCCGCCCTTTGAACTCCAAAACGCAAACGATCCAGCGCTTCAATTGCCACGAGCGCAAAATGCGCCCGTCGACGGAGTGCAAGCACCCGCGGTTGCCCATGAGCGTTCCGCGCTCGGGAACGGCGACGATCTCTCCGGTCGGCGCCACCCGGTTCTGTCTCGGCACAGTGCCCCTACTCCTTCTTCGGCGCTTCCTTCTTGGGCAATTCGGTCACAACGGCCGAACCGTCCGACAGTGGCGTGAGCGCGGTGTGCGCTGCGACACCGCTCGCGGCCGTCGGAACCGCACCGGGCAGCCCGACGGCCGGGCGCGCCAGCACTTCACCCGTCGTTCCGTCGATTAACACGATACGGCCCGCGAGGTCGGTGACGACCCACCGGTTGTCGCCCGCCGGTTGTGGCGCGCCCATGATGGTGTTACTGGCGTCCGTCGCCGTTTGTAGCACCCACAGGGGGTCTTCGTGGTCCGGGTTGAGTGCCGCTACCGATTTACCATCGACCACGTAGGTGACCACGAACCGGGCCGCGTCAACGGGTTGAGCTACGAGCGCGGAACTCGGGCGCCCGGTCGGGAGCCCACCCCCACCCCCGCGCCAGCGGCGTAAGTGTTGGCCGGCTTTGTCGGCCGCGAACAGCCACACGCTCCCGCTCGTGTCCGCGACCACGAACCGCGGCGGCGCGCCCGGTTCGGTCGGCGGCAGCACGACCCCCGGCCCCGCGACCCGTTCTTGCAGTTCCCAACTACCGGCCGGGCTCCAGCGCGCGTTGGCCGCGTTCCCCCACTCCCACCGGCTCAACTTCTTCCCGCCATCCGAGGTGGCGAAACTCGAGTCCGAGAGAGCTGTGATGGAACACACCGCGTTCGCGGGCGGGCGGTCGCTCCGCCACGACGGTCCCGGGGTGAGCGAAGCCGGGTTCGCGACTCCCGTACTGGGTGTGAACCGGTTCACGAACCCGTCGGCGGTCGGGAGGTAGAGAATCCCCCCCACAACGGCCGGTTGACCCGCGAGTGCGGCCGGCGCGTTCACTTCGTCCTGTTGAACCAACTTCCCGCCCGCGACCTGTCGCACGACGAACTTCGGCCCGTCGGCACCCGTGATCGGTGTTACCGCGAACACGAGTTTCCCGTCCGCGGCCGCCGATACCACCGTTGAACCGGTCGCGTTCGGGGGCGCGGACGCGATCACCCACCCGTCCGGCGCGGGGAGCGCCTCTCCCGTCCGAACGCCGCTCGCGGCCGGCACCACCACGATGCCCCCGTCCTCGTCCACCAGCACGAAGTTATCTCCCTGCGGGATCGGGGCCGCGAACTGCTCGGCCGACGACACCTTCGCGGGCACCAAACCGAGTTGCCGCTGCCAGCGCACTTCGCCGGTGCGCAAGTCGAACGCGACCGCCCGGCACCCCGACGAGTTCGGCGACCGCACGACCAAGCAAGCCGTGTCTTTGCGCACGTTGACTTGTGCTGCGTGGACCGGCTCGCCGACGTTGATCCGCGGCCCCGCGAGCACAACTTCCTGCCCCTTACTCGGCACCAGGGCCAACCGCGCTTTCTGAAGGTACCCGCCCGCGAGCAGCCAGTACTCGGACTCCTCCAGAGGAATCACGAGCCCGCGCAGCGGCCGGTCGTCCACCAGTCCCGGTTGTACGGGACCGGGGAGTGGGAACAGCGGTTTGTCCAAATTCCCCGCTTGGTTCACTCCGAAGAGCCGGAGGTGGCCGGTATCGGACGCCACCGCGAGGCGCTCGCCGTCACTGGCCGGCGGGAACCACACCCACCCCGGCACCGGCAGTGCGACGACCGGCACCGCGGGCGTTTCGGGCACCGTCGAACCGTCGGCGGGCGGGGGGCTTAAGGCCCCGACCGAGAACACTCGCAATTTCGTGACGGCGGTCCCGTCGGTCTGCGACAGGACCATCCACCGTTCGGCCGGCTCGGTGCCTTCCGGCCCGATGAACAGCGGGGGGATCTTCAGGGTGCCCGCGAGGTGCCCGGTCGCGATGACCTGCACGCACCGCGGGTTCAACCGGTTACCCGCGTCGTCCTTTCCACTGGCGTCGAGCACGTACAGCCGGCGCGCTTCGGCCGCGACGTACAGGAGACTGGTCCCGGGCCGCAGCACCGCCCCCTTCTCCGCGACCGGCTGACCGAGCCGGATGTACCCGATGCGCTGACCCGTCTTCAGGTCGAACTCGTACACGCTCCCGAGCGCGTCGCGCAGGGGAACGAAGGCGCGGCTCCCGACCACGACGGCCGGCCCCGCCGGGGCCGCGATGAGCGGCTGGTACCACAACAACTTTCCCGCCCGCAGCTCGTGCCCGGATACGGCCGGCGCGTTACCCACGCTCGACGTGACCACGGCAATATCGGTCGGGCCGGTATCGAGGTCCACGCGCGCAATGGCCGGCGGATCGGTCACGTCGGGGCCGACCCGCGTGGCCCACACGAGCGCCCCGGTGCCCTCGTTGAAGGCGTACAGAATGCCGCGCGCGACGCACAAGAACACCGTGGTCGGATCGCCCGGCCCGGACTCGCGGATCTTGGTCTTCCCCACGGGCGTGACGAACAGCAGCGACGCGGCAGCGGTCGGCGGGGGCGGTTGCCGCTCGGCCGGATCGGGGACGTACTGGACGAGGTCGAGGAGCTTGCCCTTCGCGTCGGCGATGATCTTTTGCGCCTCGGCGTCTTCGAGGAACCCCGCGGATCTGAGGTCCGCTTCCGCACTCTGAATCAGCGCGTCGGTGGGTTTTTCGAGTTGCCCCCGCGCCTTGGCGATTGCGGCCGACCGGTCGCGCTCGCGCTTGACGCCCTTCTCGACCTGATCGAGCGCCCCACGGATCTTGTCGAGCGGGGGATCATCGGGTCCGCGGAACTGGTCGAGTACCGGCAGCAGCTCGCGCCCGGCGGCAATAGCCTTGTCCGCGAGTTCCAACTCGTCCGACTTCGTGCGGTTCGCGACAAACGCTTTGACGCGGTCCTCCGCGAACCCGGCGACGTCCTCACCGAGTTTCTTCCCCGCTTCGAGCACGTCGCGGCCGTACCCGGACGTCGGCTTGGCGAGCGGCGACTCCTTCTGCGCCTCGATGAACGCATTGAGCCGCGTTACCGCGGGGGCGTAATCGTTGCGGTTCGTAACCGAGCGCACCACCGTCTGCATTTCGGAGAGGTCGGCGAAGAACTTGTACTCGTCGATCCGCTTGCTATCGGAATATTCTTTGGTGAGTTTGGTGTAGGTCTTCGCGGAGGTTCCGTAGTCGCCCCGCCCGTACTCCTCCTTCGCTTGGGTCGCCAGTTGCTCCTCCTTCAAACCCACATAACGGAGAAGGTAGAGCCCGGTGAACCCGAGAAGCGCGAGGATGAAGATCGCCATCCCCGCGAGGATCATCGGCCGGCGATTGCTCTTCTTCTTGCGCTTCACCAAGAAATCGTCGTCAACGTCCTCGGTCGCCTCGGGTTTGAGCGGCTTCTTTCCCTTCTTCGGCGCCGTGGGCGGAGGAACGTCGGTCCCCTCGGACCACACGACCTCCTTCATCTTCGGGGGCGCGACCACGGCGTCCACAATGGTCGCCTCGACCACAGCCGGCTGCGCGGATTTCGCGGACCTGACCCGTGTCGGCTTCGGTGGCGGCGATTTGGGGGGCAGCTTCGGTTCGGGCGGGAGTTCCGGGATCGGTTCGGGTGGCGCAGTGGCTTGCAGGGCCCGAACCGTGAACACCTGTCGGCATTCCAGGTTCGGGCACCGCATCGACTTCCCGTTCATATCCGACTGAAGGTTGAAGCGCGTTTCGCAGTGTGGGCACTGTGCAACGATCGACACGGTGAACCTCGGGAAGCAAAGACAGGTGATCGGGGCCCGCGAAGGACCGAACCCCTTCCCTGAAACGGGAGGGAGTTTACCCGGCCGACCCCGCACCTCATCAGATAAAGAGGTGGGATCAGCTCCGGGGCTTCAGCCATTCTAATCTAATTGCGAAACGCGCGCGAAGCGAATGAGGTTTGCGCGAGGATAAAGTCGAACGGACGGCCGAAGCCGTCCGTTCCCTGCAACCGGTTTTCACGGGTGAGTCACTTCGTGAACCACCCCGCGGGCCGTACCTCTTGTGCCGGGGCGACGCGCTCCGGCGTGAGAATCACGAGCGTCTCGAACTGCGCGCCGCAGAGCCAGCTCACGGCGCCGGTGAGCGAGTGGTCCGGGTTGGAACGTGAGGGACTCGCGACAACGAGCGTGTCCCCGAAAGCGACGGCCACCGTCGCTTCCAGTGTTTGGGTGTCGAACGACGGAGTGGTACGGCCGGGACCATCCGCCGTCGTCACCTGCACCGCGTTGCCCACGGAAGTGATCTGCAGATTCGTGCGCAGGAGCACCGTCTTACCGTCCGGGGCAACCCGCGGCGTCACGCGGAGCGCGATCCCGGTCGGCACGAACTCGACCCGCTGGCCGGTGCTTCCGCCCGCGGGCGCCACGGCAACTGGCACCGACTGACCGACCCGGGCGTACCCCGTCTGGTTGTCGCAGACGCACATCTGCGGGCGCGACAGTACGTCGCACTCGCCGCGCTCCTTGGCGGCCCGAAAGAGCCCGGTCAGCATCTGGGCCTCGCGCGGCGACAGCGCCCAGGCGTTCCCACCGGCCGCACTGTCGGCACGCAGCCCGGATTGTGCCACGAACCCGCGGGGTACCTGCACCACCATCGCGTGCACGATCACCTGCTGCTGCTCTTTGTCAAGGGCCGCGAGCGCGGTCGCAATCAACCGACACGTTGCCGGCTGAGCGGAAACGAGCACGGCGTTGGAAACCGGATCGGCCACAACCGTCGCGCTCTGCTTCTTCTCCCTCAAGTGTGTACTGATGGCACTCACCGCGTCTGCGGCGGCGATGTTCCTCAGTTTGTAGACGGCGCTGATGTTATTCACCGCGGGCGCGGCCACGGGTTGGGGCAGCGGCGCGGCCCTAAGTGCCGCGCCCAGGGCCGATTTGACGTCCTTCACCACGCGCACCGTCGCAAACGCAACGACCTCGAACTCCCGGCTCGACTTCGGATTCTTGCCCTGCAACTCCTCGATCTCTTTCCACCCGCCGATCACGAGAGTCTCACCGGTCGGAACGATGGCCGATTTTTCGACGTGCTCTTTCCGCACGTCCGGCACCTGAATGAATTGCGTGAACGGAACCGGCTGGCCCTGGCTCCCGCCCTCGAAAACCGGAGTGATTCGCGTGGCGACCGGGATCAGTTCGACCGGGCCGACCAGGTGCGTGCGCGCGAGCCCGGCTTGAACGTGAACGTAGTTGGCGTCGGCCGAGACGCATCCCCGGAGCGTGAGTGCGTCGCCGAGGAAGATCGCCACGTTCTTCGGGACGTAAACGATCTGGCCCTTGACCTTGATGATTTCGAGGCCGGTCACAAAGGACTGCTCCTCGCCGACCTTCTTGGTCGCCGTCTGGCCGTTGACCGCGGTGATCTTCGGGAACAGCGTCACACTCGCGGTGCGGTCCCCCTGGGCCGCTTCGAGGAGCTTTTGGAACTGGGCGGGCGTCAGCGTCGTGTCGCGTGCGACCTTCACCCCCACTCGCTCACAAAAACCGGCGGGCACCTTCAGCACCCGGACCTCGTAGGCCACCGAAACGGCCGCCGGCGCCAACCGGTGCAGCACTTCGATCACGTCGCTGACCTGCTCGAGAACGGCGGGCGTATTTTGCACCACCAGTGCGGTCCCGATGTCGAAGTATTCGACGCTGCCGCGCCCGCCATGCTCCTTCCACGTGTACGGCTGGACCATTCCGGTCACGAGTTGAACGAGTTCCTCGATGCTCTTCCGGTACGCGGTCGTCGCGGCCTCACCCGCGAGTGGCGCGGGCGGTGCGACCAAATCACCGACGGTGTAAACCTTCGTGACCAGCTCGGGGAGGGCGCGCGGCGCGGGAGCAACCGCGACGCCTTCGATTTGGCTCAGGAGATTGCGGGCCGGGGTGAAGGTCGGATCGGCTTTCACGGCGAGCCGCAACTGTGTCTTGCTCGCGTCGGTGTGCCCGGTGCGGTTGAGTAGCCCACCGAGATTGTGCCGGGCTTGAGCTTCCGGCATGACCTGGGACAGCACCGCGAACGCCTCGTCCCACTTCCCGGCGCTGGCGAGGCAGAACCCGTGCGTCTTCTTGGCCTTGTGGTTCTCCGGGTTGATCTTCAGGGCGAACTCGCACCACGAGCACGCACCGGCCCAGTCCTTCCAGCGCGCGTGGGTGACCGCGAGTTCGCAGGCCGCGTCCGCGTCGGACGGGTTGAGAGTCAGGTACGTCTTGTACGCTTCGACGGTTTTTTCCTTCTCGTCGGTGCGCGCGTAGAACCGGGCGATGCCGAGCAGCGCGTTCTTGTTCTTCGGTTCCTGCTTCAGCGCCTTCTGGTACCCCTCGCGGGCCAGATCGAGTAGCGTGTCCTTGCTCCCGGGCGCGGTCTTGTCATCGAGTGCCGCGTCGAGGCGCACGTCCGAGATCGCGACCAGTGCGTCCGCGGACGGCTGTTTGTCAGAGACTTTGGGCAGCGCCTCCGGTGGGGGCGATGCGGGCTGGGTTTTCGCGCGCGAGAAGGCCGGCAGCGCGAACAGGACCGCCACAATAGCGAGCAGGGTGCGCAACCGCATGGAACCTCCGGGAACGAGGTGGAATCGTCCGCGGAGTAATAGCAAGAGATGGTCGCACAACAAGGCGAACTGCGTTGCGGGGGGTTATGGTTGTTGGGTTCTCGTGGAAGATTGTGGTGCTGAAGTGACGCCGAGTGCCCTTATTTTCCGTGGCACAGGCCTCTGGCCTGTGGAGACATAACACAGGCCAGAGGCCTGTGCCACGAGCAAAATGCACAAGCTTCAACACAGCAACGAATGAGGCCGGCGCCGGCTCGTTACGGCTTCTTCCCGAACGGCAGGGGGAACGGGAGAATCCCGCCCCCGGTTTTCGGGTTCGCACCGGGCGCGGGCATTCCGGGGAACAGCTTGCGGAGTTCGCTCTCGAGCAGATCCTTGCCCACGTCCTTCGCGCCCTCGCGGGCCAGTGCGACGACGGCCTCGTTAAACGCCTTCGGGTCCAGCGCGGGCTTCGTAAGTGTTCCCTTCACCGGCACTTTTACGACTTTCCCGGCGACCGCCTTCATCAAGACCGGGTTGTTCTTGAGCAGCGGCAAGTCCTTCGGGAGCGGCACATCGACAACGAGATCCAACGTGTCGTCGAAACCGACGGAGCCGTTCGTGTGGAACGTGGTGCCGGAAATGCGGATCGCGAAGTTCTGGTGGTGTACGCGCCCGTTAGCCACTTGCACCGGTACGGTCGAATCGTTCACGAGTGTCATCGTGGTCGCCTTCGCGCCGAGCAGACCCGCGAGTTGCGCGGCCACCGGGCTCAGGCCCACCGTGGCCTTGTGAATCACGAGACTTCCCTTCACGTTCGTCTGATTGACGTCGGAGAGTGAAATACGGGCTTCGTCGATGGTCGCGGAGATTTCGCCCGCGGCCTCCCCGGTGTTCGCGATCGCGGGGAGCGCGTACCCGAGCGCCCCGGCCGTCGCTTTCGGCGTGAGCCGGGCGTGGTCGACCACGGTCCCCTTCGCGAGTGTCATTACCCCCGGCGAAGTACCGAGTTCCAGAGTCGGTGCGAGCTTCACCTTCCCGTCACCGAAGGTCGCCTCCAGCGGCGCAACCGTCACCACTCCGCGGGCCATTTTTGCGTTCAGTTCGCCGGTACCGACGTCGAAGCCGTATGCCTGCACCGCGTGCCAGCCAATTGCCACCTCGCCGTCGAGCGTCGCGAAGATCGTCGGTCCGCTCGGCCCCGCGGGTGCTTTAGGGGCGGGCGGGTTCGCGGTCGGTGCCTTCAGAACGATCGGCCCGCCGGCCTTCGGTTCCGGCACCGGAGGGGCCGCGGCCACCTTCTGGCCGTTGGGTTCGAGTTGCCCGGTGACGAGGAACCCGCGCGAGCCGGTGCCGGTCGCGGTGAAACTCGGGCCGACGAACCCGCGCACGAGCGGCGTCAGTTTCTCCCAGTCGTAGCGCAGGGTGCCGGTAAAATTCACGTCGCGCGTGGCGCTGAGTTTGGCGAGCTTTCCCTTCGCATCGAACGTCAAACCGGGGCGCTCGGCCCGCGCGGTCGTGATACTGACGGCGTCCGCCGAATCGCTGTACGAGCCGTCCGTTTCCAGGTGCAGTGCCGGCTCGAACCAGACGAAGTTGTTTTTCGGCCCGTAGCCGAAGTTGGTCACGTCCAGCGAACCGCCGAAGGTCGTAGCGTCACCGGCCGAACGGAACCGGAGCGGGCCGACGCCGCGCCCGCTCAGCGCGTCCGGGCCGTTCGGGTCGGCGTACAGTCGCACCAATTTGCCGAGCGCATTCAGATCACTGGTACACTCGCCGTTACCGCTCACGGCGACGTCGCCATTTGCCTGCGGCTCGAAACTGAGCGTGCCCCCCGCAACCGACAGCGGCGCGGAATTGATCGTCAGTCTGCTGATGGTCGCAGTGCTGGTCGCGCGCGTGAACGTGAGGTCGCCGACCGCGTCCATTTTCGGCTCATCGAACGCGATCCAGCGGGACAGTTTCGCCCGGGTGAGAGCAACCGTGAGTCGATCTATGGTCACGTTGTCGGTCGCAAATTTCGCCCGACCACCGGCTTCGATCGATCCTGCGAGCGGGAAATCCGGTAGTTTGACGATCGCCGCGACGCGGGCCTTCCAGCGCGCGAGATCGCCGGTGAGTTTCACATCAAGGCTACCGTTGGCGAGCTTGTGAACGTCGCTGACCGCTTCGTTGAGGGACAATCGCAGTTCGTCCCCCGAGGAAGTAAGCACGGCCGACGCGGTCGCGAGTTGGACCGTTCCGGTGTCGGGTGCCTGACCGCTCACGAGGAGTCGGAAGTCCAGCGCCGGCTCCTTCAGCCCCCGGCCCTGCTGGTCGTGAACCGCGAAATTCTTGAGTGCGACCGTGGCCTCCGCATTGAACTTCCCGTCGCGCGTGCGCCGACCGCCCAGCGTCGCGTCCGCGACACCATCGAGCGTGAAGCCCTTCAAGTCAATGAAATCCGCGAGCCGGGTGCTCAGCTTTTGGAGGTAGACGGTCGCCGCCGCCCGAACCGTTTCGGGCATGATCTCCGCGTTCACCGCGACGCAATCCGAGATGCAAATGAGCCGGTCGAACGTCGGGAGCCCGCCCTTCGCGTACCGCGCGGCGAACTCGACCTTCAGTGGCTGCTCCCACGCGATCGGCTTCCCGTCGCGCACGCCCTTGAGCGTGGACGTGTCGATTTTCCCGTCCCACACAGTGGCGCCCGCGTCCAGCTTGCTCACGAGCTCGAGATCGAGTTTGCCCTCGCGCAGTTCGGTGCCTTCCTTCAGCCGGAGCAACTTCGGGAGCTTGGCCGCGAGCTTCGCGATATCGACCTTCGCGCTCACCGATGCACCGGCCCGCGTGAGCAGCGCCTCCGTCGATTCGTCTGGGTCGAAGGTACCGTTTACGGAGACCGTACCCACATCGCACGTGAGGTCGAACGCACGCACACGCAGCCCGCGCCCCGCGCGTTCGATATCGAATGGCAGTTCGGCGGAATCGAGTTCGAGCCGGTCGCCGTTCAACCACGGCGCGGAAACCGCGAGGTGCTCCCCGCTCGCCTTCCCGGAAATCGCGAACGTGGTGCGGCCGGTCGAGTCCTTGCCCCACGTCACGCGGAGATCGGTCCCGATCGTTCCGGAGAGACTCAGGCCCGGGTCAACTCGTTTCAAGAGCGGTGCGAACGTATCGAGTGGCAAACCCGCGGTCACGAGTTTCGCGGAGCCCGCGTCGCCGATTGTTGCTTCCGCGTTGATGCCCCCCGTGGCCGCGGTCGCGGTGATGGTAATCGGCTCGGAGCGGTTCGCCGGGATTCGGGCGCTCGCGTTGATGTCCTCGACGCTCGTGGTCTTTTCCGTCTCCGCGTCGATGATGGTGAGTGTTCCGCCGATGATTTTGACGCTCACTGGCGTCCGCGTCGGGGCGGGTTCGGGCTTCTCTTTGAGGTACTCCGCGAAGGCACCTTCGATATTGGTGCTGTTCTTCTGGCACACGACGGTGATCGTCGCCTTCTCGATTGTGAACTCGCCCGGGTCGTCTTGGTTACGTGCGAGTGCGAGCAGCGATTTTTGCGACAGGATCTTCGGGACACTTGCGATGGGCCGGCCGGCTTCGTCCTTAATCACCACGTCGCGCAATTCGACCGGGGAGAACCAGCCGAGTGACGCGCCGCCGACTTCAACGGACCCGCGCACGTCGGCGAGGGCCTTTCGCGCGAACCGGTTGCGCAGATCGGTCTTCGCAACGATTGTCGGCGCGAACCACGTCCCGATTAGCAACAGTGTCACGAGCGGGAGGAGTCGCACGAACCACCGCCTGCGGCGCGGCTTAGGGGGGGCCGGGCGCGACCGGGGCGGAAGCGGCTTGCGTGGGAGCGGGGTAACGGGCTCAGCGGACATGCGGTGCCTCCTGCGCGAGCGGGCGCAACCGTGCGCATTCGACTCCATCGGCCAATACCAGGATAAGTCAAAATATGAAAGTGAGAAAGTGCGAAATGTGCGGAAAATAGGCCGACATAATCCAAAAATCCCGGCGCCGCGATTCGTTGAGCGCGGCACCGGGTGAGAACCTCACTCCAATTAGCGCCCGAGCGTGTCCTTGAACAGCGCGAGCATCTTCTTCCACGAGTCCTCGTCAGCGGCCTTATCGTACTTCATGCCCTTGATGTTCACCGCGTCCGCGCCCGGCACGGTGAAACTGTGAACCACGTCCTTGTACGCAACGAAATCGTACTTGGTACCGGCCTTATCGAGCGGTTCGCGGAACGCCTTGATCGAGTCTTCCGAAATGAAGGTGTCCGCGGCGCCGTGGCAGACCAGGATCTTCGGCTTGATCGCCTTTGCCTCCCCCTCGGTCGGCTTCGGGAACGCCGCGTGGAACGTGGCGACCGCCTTCAGGTCGGCCCCGGTGTACGCGAGCTGCAAACACGTACTGCCCCCGAAGCAGTAGCCGATGGCCGCGATCTTGTCGCCGTCCACGTTCGGCTGGCCCTTGAGTTGCTTCAACCCGGCCTCCGCGCGCCCGCGCCACACCTTCACGTTCTCGCGGACCAGCCCGGTCATCTTGCGAGCGTCGTCCGGGTGCTCGGTCGTCTTGCCGTCGCCGTACATGTCTACCGCGAATGCCACGTAGCCGAGTTCCGCGAGCTTCTTGCACCGGTCCTTCGCGTAGTCGTTTAGCCCCCACCACTCGTGAACGACGAGCACGCCGGGGCGCTTCTCCTTCACCGCGTCGTCGTAGGCCAAGAAGCCCTTCAGTTTCACGCCATCGAACTCGTAGTCGATCACCTTCGTGACGACCGCGGCTTGAGAAGCCCCCGCGGTCAGTACGATGGCCGCCATCGCGATCAGGCTCCGAAACATGGTGCGCTACTCCGTTGGGAAATGGGCCGGATCATTGTACGCGATAGGTCAGACCCGCCAGCGCGGACCCAAAAGCGCACTTCGCCAGACCCTCACGCACCCTTCACACGCGCGCAAAGCGAGCACGCGCACCACCGGCCCCGCGAGGTACATGAACCCCAGCGCGAAAGCAGCGAGTCGCGCGTAGTCCTGCCAGACCAGCGCTTTATGCACCACGAACGGGAGCCACAGCGCCGAGCACTCGGGGACGTACCACGTCAGGTACTCGAACTCGAACTCGTTCGCCCAGTACCGTTCCATCCCGTAGCCCTGAAAAACAATCCCGTTCACCCCGACCCAGCACGACAGCGCGACCGCGAGCAGTACGAAGACATTGGCCCATGTGGACCGCGTTTCCGCGCGCGCGGTCCAGCGCGCGAGCACGAGGGAAGCGGGCAGCGCGGCGAACAGAAAGAACCGCGGCCCCCACACCGCACCGCCGTACCAGGCCCACCAGCGCGAATAGACCAGCACCAATCCCAACACGACCGCGACCCACGTGCGGTACACGAGCCGCGCGCGATCTTCCTGCGCGCCCCTCGGCCCCTCCTCGGGGTACCGCGCGAACAAACCCGGCGCGAAAAACACTAACCCCTTACCGAACGAGAACAGGATCGAGAGCAGCCCGAAAAAGAACGGGTAGCTGAAATCCGGGAGCCCGGAGTACGGCAGCACGGTACGGTTCCCCGCCTCGGTCACGTACCCGCCGTCGAGCGGGTCACCGCGCCGGAGGTAGTTTTCGAGCACGATCAGTGCGGCGGCGAGTGCCGGCACCGCGAAGTACCGCAACCGGCGCTCGTACCAGACCAGCACGCACGCGGCCGACCCGAGCCCGACCGCGGACGCGGGCACGTTCGCCGTACCCACCGCGCACAGCGCAGCGCCCAACCACGCGCGCCACCCGCGCCGCGTCGCGAGGAGTGCCAGCCCCGCCCCCACGCAGACCACGTGAAACACTTCCGCGAAGAAACCCATTACGTGCCAGGGAAACATGCTGCCGAACAACAGCAGCGCGGCGAACCGCGGCCGTTCGCGAGGTGACAAAATGGGGCGCAACACGAACCACAGCCCCCCCCCCCCCGCGAGGAACACGATGCGGTTGAACATCCACACCGTTTCCGCCGGCGCGCCGAGGGCTTCGCCCAGGTACCAAAGGGGAGTTGCCAGGACCGGGCCGACGAGCGAGTACCGTCCCCGATCGAGTGTTTCGTGGCGCAGAAGTGTGTCGAGGGTCTCGAAGCGAACGAGGCCGTCGCTCCCGATACCAATCGGCGCGACAGCACTGATCCACGCACCGACAAGAACCACGACGGAACCGACCGACCGGTGAATGAAACTGGCGCGCATGAAACCAGTGTAGCCGCGGGCGGAGGGAAGCGTCCCTCCGCCCGCGGCTACACTGGTTTTGTGACCTCAGTTCCGCGCGTCACGAGCGGAACGTTCACCCGGCGATGTCGCCGGCCAACTTCGCGAGCACCTCGTGCGTGAGGGCGAACGCGACCTGCTCGCGCCCGCTCTCGGTCCGCGTCGCGCTGAAGCGCCGAACGTCCGCGCGGTCGAGCCCGTGGAGCCGGACCTCGTAGTACGTGACGCGCTCGCCCTTTTTCGCCGGCGCCGTGCTCCGAAGGAGCGCTTCCCCGCGGGCCTCGTCCACTTCCAGTACCTTGAGCGGTTCCAAGAGCCCGGCCACGCGCCGGGCGGCGCCCTCGGCCCACGCCCGGAGCATGAACCCGGCGGGCGCGGCGCCGGTGCGCGCGAGGGCCAGTTCCCAAACCAGACACGAAAGCGTGTCGGTCTTGTCGGCGGTTAGCTGAACGGTCCACCCCGCGTCGGGGAAGGCCTCGGCCAGCGAGTGGCGCCCGTCGCCGGCCGGGTGCCACTCACTTAGCTTTGGGAGCAGACTTTCGGTTAGCGTCATCGGTCCCTCCGATAATTTGTTGGGTGTGTTCGGAACCATCGAAACTCAACACGGCCGGTTGGCCGTCGCTGATCGTTTCCAAGTGGACCGGTCGCGACCAGATGTACTGGAGATTGGCCAGCACGTCGCGCGCCTCGTCCACTTTCAAATCGACCCCCTGGTGCTCGTGGCGCAACAGCAGTTCGCCGCGGTTGCGGTGGTTCCCGTCGAGCACGTAGATCCACGGTTTGCCGAAGTTCGTGAGGCTGAAGAGCAGGCGCTGCTTGACCTTCTGGAACTCGCGGCTCTCGATCACGTAGTTCTTTGTCGGGTCCTGGTAGTTGAACGAGAACAGGTTGTATTCCTTGCAGAACTCCGGCGTCAAGAACGTGTCGATAAAGGTAATATCGCTGTGGATCTTGCGGACCTCGAAGATTTTCTGGCGCCCCAGCCCGAGTTTCTTGTCCCAGCGCCGCTTTTCTTCCATGTCCGTGCAGTTTTCCCACTCGGGTCCGAACTGCCCCATGTTCCACCGGCGCTCGACGTCGCGCAACAGTTCGATGCCGACCTTGTACGGGTTCAGCCGGCGCGAGCTGGTCGCCATCGTGCCCGAGTGGTGGTCCGCGTAATCAATCACCTCCGACGGGTCGAGCACCTTCTGCGTCATGATGGTGCTGTGCCAGAAGCTCGCCCAACCTTCATTCAGTATCTTCGTTTGAGCTTGAGGGTAAAAATAATAAGCTTCGTCCCGGATGATACTGAGCATGTCACGCTGCCAGTTCTTCATCGGCGCGTGCTCGATGAGGAACAGCAGGACGTCCTTTTCCGGGTGCTCGGGGAACCGGGCCGCGCGCGCGGTCGTGGCGCGCTTGTTCTCGTCGTCCTCGGCCTTCAGCGCGCGGCGCGGGTTGATGTAGTCGGCCATGTACGGCTTGGCCTTGAACCGCGGCGCGGTGTTCTCCTCGGCCGGGTCGTCGCCCGTGGCCTGGCGGCTGAAGTCGTACTTGGAGTGGTCGTCGCGCCGCTTGATCGCGACCGAGTGGATGTCGATCAGGTCGTCGATGGACATGCACCGGTCCATGAACGCCTCGACCTCGTCCTCGCCGAACCGCTCCACGAAGTGCCGGATGCGGGCCGCGTGGTTCGCGATCTCGTCCATCATCTTCCGCGTCGTGTGCCCGAAGTACGCGTTGTTCTTGAAGAAGTCACAGTGCCCGTACACGTGGGCCATCACCAGTTTCTGATCGACGGTGTGGTTGCACCGCATCAGGTACGCATAACATGGGTCGTTGTTGATGACCATCTCGTAGATCTTCGAGAGGCCGTACTCGTACCCCTTCTTGAGTTCCTCGTACTGCATCCCGAAGGACCAGTGCGGGTACCGGGTCGGGAACCCGCCGTAGGCCGCGATCTCGTTCAGGTCGTCGGCGTCCACGACCTCGAAGATGGTCTCATAGAAGTCGAGGCCGAAGTCGCGCGCGTAGCCCTCGATCTCGTCCTTCAGGACGCGAAGGTGCGGGGGCAGATTGGTGTTGTAAAAGCCCAGGTTCATCGGCGACTCCTTCTCAGCGGTTACTCCATCATACACCAACCGCGTGACCTTCTTGTGCTTTGTCTTGTAGGGTGGGTCGAGGCTTTGCGCAGGCCCACCACGTCGTGCGAAAGCTACCCACAAATCCCGGCGCTAGTTCCCGTTCACGCTCACCGGGGAGATGGTGGGCCTGCGCAAAGCCTCGACCCACCCTACAAGAACCCCAGCACGACCTATTTGCGTTCCGGGGCCTGCCACTTCCCGCCCCAATCCATTTCGAGCTTGCGGAGGAACTGGTTCCACTCGTCGCGCGAGCGCGTGGGCGGGAACGGCATCGGGCGAACGGGCTCCACGGACCCGGCACCGGGAACGAGCGCGACTTCGCCGTTCGCTTGGACTTTCGCGACCCGAACGGGCAACCACGCATGGAGGTTCTCCGGGTCGATCCGAATTCGCGCGCCGGGGCCGGCGAACTCCAGTCCGCGAACCGCGGTCGCGACCGCGGGCGGTTCAATACTCTTCGCGGCGGTCGCGGCCCGCGCCCACAAGTGAACACCAGAATAAGCTGCGGCCATCATGTCGCTGGCGGCCCGGTCGCTGCCGTACTTCGCACGAATTTTCTGCACGAACGCGCGGCTCTCCGGGCGGTCCACGGTCTGGAAATAACTCGCGACTAGGTAGTCGTCCGTCATGGCACGCGGGTCCAGCCCGCGGACCTCGTTCTCGGTGATGCTCACCGAGAGTGTGGTAATGTTCGGCACACCCTGCTTCGGCGCGCGTAATTCGCGAAAGAAAGCAGCATTTGTGGTGCCGTTGATCGTGTTGATAACGACATCGGCGTTCGCGTTCCGGACGCGCGCGATCGCGTTGACGACGAGCGGCGAGCCGAGCGGAACGAGCGCCTCCACCACCACTTCGACATCCACCCCGGCCGCCTTGCGCTCCGCGACGCGGTCCCGGATGATCGCGTGCGCAGTGCGCGGGAACACGTAATCCGAGCCGACGAGCGCGATGCGTTTCCTCTTGAGCGTGTCGATTACAAAATCGACAGCCGGAATGAGTTGCTGGTTCGGGGCCGGCCCCAAGTATACGATGCGCGGCGATTCCTCCAGCCCCTCGTACTGCACAGGGTAGAAGAGCAAACCCGCGTTCCGCTCGAACACGGGTCGCACGGCCTTACGGGATGCGCTCGTCCAGCACCCGAAGACGACCGCGGCCCGTTCTTCGGTTAGCAGCCGTTCGGCCTGGCGTGCGAACTCGTCGGGGTCGGATTTTCCGTCCACGACGATCGGCTTCAGCGGGCGCCCCAACACCCCGCCAGCAGCGTTAATCTCTTCGATGGCGAGCAGAGTCGCGTCGATGACCGGGTTCTCGCTCACGGCCATTGTGCCGCTCTGGGAGTGAAGCACCCCCACGACGATCGGTTCCGGCGGGGCGACATACGCGGCGGGATGGTTCTGTATCGCCCGCCAGCCGATGAATGCGGACAGGGCCACAATCAGGGCCAAACCGCAGCACACGAAGACCGCGCGCCGCCGGCGCACGCGCTCGATCCGCGGTTCGGGTACAACGGGTGTGCCCAACCACGTATCACTTTTGCCCGGCACCAGCGTATCCGCACCGAGCGGCGTGCCCTTCACCGGTGAGGGCAGCGACGGAGGGGCCGACCCGGAGAATGCGGCGATCGCGGCGTCGAGTGCCGCCACCACTTCGGCGGCGGTCCGAACGCGGTCCTCGGGATTCTTTTCCAATAGCCGCAACACGAGCGCATCGACCGTGGGCGGCACGGTGGGGTTCTTCGCAAGGACCGGGTCGGGCGCCCTGTTCGCCAGTGCGGACATCACCGCGAGCGCGGACTTCCCCCGGAACGGTAGTTCGCCGGTCAGCATGACGTACATCACGCAGCCGAGCGAGAACAGGTCCGCGCGCGCGTCGACCTCGTGGCCCGCGGCCTGCTCCGGGGACATGTAGTTCGGCGTGCCGACGATGAACCCCGTGCTCGTAAGGCTGGTTTCGTGGTGCGGCCGCCGCACGAGGCCGAAGTCGAAGATGCGGGCGCGCTTGAACGGCCCGTTCGGGCCATCGGCTTCGACCCAGATGTTTGCGGGCTTGATGTCGCGGTGAATCAGCCCCCGGACGTGTGCCGCCATCAACCCCGCGGCCGTGTCGCGCGCGATAACGAGCGCGGTCCGGAGGTCGATCAACTTCGGGCGCTCGATGCGCGCCTGGAGCGTTTCGCCGGACAACAGGGGCATCGCCAGAAACGGGAGCCCGCCCGCTTCGCCGACGCTCAGCACCGTGACGACGTGGTCCGACGGGATCTCGGCCGCGGCCCGCGCCTCGCGCAAGAACCGCTCCCGGCTCTCCGGGTCCGCTGCGAGTTCCGGCTTGAGCACCTTCAGCGCGACCGGTCGGCGAAGCGCGACCTCTTCGGCCTCAAACACGAGCCCCATTCCGCCGGAACCGAGTAAACGAACGACGCGGTAGTTCCCGAACCGACCGAGTTCGCCCGGAGCCTGCCGCGGCCCGAGGAACGGGTACTGGCGGACACCCGGCGACACGGTATCGCCCGTGGGGTGCAGCCCGGGCTGCGTCTGTTCGGCCGAATCCGGATCACTCATGGGCGCTATTTCTTGGCCAGCGTGACGATCAACCCCGACGCCAGTGACAGCACCGCACCGAGGAGGAGCACGATCAAACCCCAGCGCCGCCTGTCCCACTCCTGGTACTGAGCGACGTGGTCCTGAAGTTGTTGCTTGAGAACGGCCGTTTCTTGTCGCGCGTCCGCCAACTCGCGCCGCAGATCCGCGTTCTCTTTCTCGCGCTTCGCGTCCCGCTCTTTGATGTCAGTGCAATGGTCGCGAAGTGCGAGTTCGCGTTCTCTCATTGCTCTCATTTCGAGAGCAAGCTCTCGAATCTGCTCGGTGGGCGACTTTGCCACGGTCACGCCTCCACGGGATCAGCGAGAGCGTCCTCGACCCGCGTCCCGATCTGTGCGATGAGGAGATCGAGGAGATCGAGCCACACTTCACGAAGGTCCATGCGCAACAATCCTTCTTCTCCCGATTCAAAATCCCGCGTGCGTATCTGACCGGTCGCCGACGCGAAAACGTTCGGAACCGTCAGAGCGAGTCTTAGCTCCAGCCCCCCTCCGGATTCCGGTGGGGCCGGGCGCCACGTTACTTCGACCTCGTCCCGCCAGGATCGAATCAGACCCCCCAATACCGTCTGGGCGAGCCGAGCTTTCGCCTCCAGTTCCGGGCGACCGTCGAACCCGACGTATTTCACGTTCTTGAACATCGCGCCCCCTCGTAAACTCCCACGTTACCGCCCGGTTTTGAGGAACTCCTTGATGCTGCCCAGGATCGCCTCGCGGTCCGGGATGCGGCTCACGACCACGTTCTCGTGGTCGTCCACCAGTTCGTGAACGTGGTCGAAGAACTCGCCGCTGCCGTAGGGCGATTCCACCTGACCGTAGCCGAAGAGGTTCAGCTTCGCCAGCATCGTGCTGTTCAGCAGGTCGATGCACTTGGGCACGTCGTCCCCCCAGTTGTCACCATCGGAGAAGTGGAACGCGTACACGTTCCACTGGCTCGGGGGGAACCGGGAGTCGATGATCTTGTTGCACAACTCGTAGGCACTGCTGATCTTCGTCCCGCCGCTCTCGCGCGTGTGGTAGAACGTGTTCTCGTCCACTTCCTGCGCGACCGCGTCGTGAATGATGTAAACCGTCTCCACGCCCGTGTAGTGCTTCTTGATCCAGGTGTCGATCCAGAACGATTCGATTCGGACGATCTCCTTCTGCTCGTCGGTCATGCTACCGGACACGTCCATCATGTAAATGACGCACGCGACGCTGTCCGGCTTGGGCACTTCCTTCCACGCGCGGTACTGCTTGTCCTCGCGCACGGGGACGACGATCGGGTCGATCGGGTTGTACGTGCCCGCCGAAATCTGGCGCTTCAGGGCGCGCTTGAACGTGCGCTTGAAGTGCCGCAGCGACTCCGGACCGACGCTCCGAATGCTGGTGTACTTGTCCTTTTCGGTGACGACGTTCTTCTTGCCCCGCGGCTCGATGCGCGGGAGCGCCAGTTCTTCGCCGAGAATGTCGGCCAGTTCCTCCATCGTCAGGTCGACTTCGAGGATGTGGCCGCCCGGCGAATCACCGGCTTGCGGGTCGTCGCCCTCTTGCTGCGGGGGCGTGAGCGGTTGACCGGGTTGGCCGGGACCGACGCCCACCCCGCCGGAGTTCTTCTTCCCGTAGCGGAACTGCGGCAAATTGATCGACGGGAGCGGGATCGACACGTAGTCGTTCCCCTTCTTGCCGATCATTTCCCCGCGGCTGATGTACTTGGAAAGGTTGCTCTTCACCTTTCCGCGCACCAGTTTGCGGAACCGCTGGAGGTCTTGTTCGATCTTTTGTCCCACGGCAATCGTGCCTCGGGGTGGATGGTGGTACCGTCGCAGCGCGCGGCAAACTTACCGCGCATTGTCGCGTATTGGAATCGTACCAGACAACGTGAGTCGGGGAGAAGCGAAACAGAGTGTCCGATCAGGTCTTGCGCGAACGGAAGCTCTCACGAAGCGGACCAGTCCACGATTTTAGCACCCGGAATCCGCACAAAATCCCGACGGTTCCGGGTAACGACCGTCGCTCCGCTCTCGATAGCAATTGAAGCAATCTTCAGGTCACCGCTGCCGACATTGAGTTTCTGCTTTTTCAGGGTCAAGTACCGGGCCACTGCACCAATCGAGAAGGAAACCAGGGACCAGTTTCGCAGCTCGTTTAACGTCTCCGTGAGGCGCGCGTAGCCCAGCGCGACCTGGTCGGGCGTTTTGGCCCGGGAAATCGCGGCCGCCCAACCGTCCCACACTTCCTGAACAGTAATCACCGGCACCGAGAGGTCGTCGGACAAATGCGCAACTACCGCTTGAACAACAGCCACGTTGTTCTGAAGGAACAAAGAAAACGTATCGGTGTCGAGAAGGTACCGACTCACGGGGCGTCCCACGGATCGGGTTGCTGATCGGCAGCCGCCCGTACCGCAGCGATACTAGCTAACCAATCGCGCGTGAATTCGTCATCCGGCCAAATCGCAGTCGAAGGTGGGGGGCGACCGATAAACAGTCGCGCCACCTCAGCCCCACGCATCTTCGACCCGATTTCACTTTGGAGGTTTGCGAGCGCTTCGTCTCGGGTCGTGCCTTCGGCTTCGGCAGGAACGGGCACACCGCACCACGCACGGAACCGGTTACTTGCGGTTTGTTGAACGAGTACGGACAGCTCCACAATACTCCTCCTAACCCGCACAATTCCCCTACCCAATGATACCAGACAAAACACCACTCGGGGCCTTAAAGCAACGAACCCCGGCCAAATGGCCGGGGTTCGTGTATTGCCTCGCCGGGGAGTGGAAGGATGGGGGTGCCCTGAGCCGCACCCTCCAATGCTTATGGCTGCTGCTTCCGCCCTGACCAGGTTCACACCTTCAGGTCGGTCAGGCCCCCACCCATCCAAACCCCGGCGAGCGTATTTCTTTGAGGAAAGGGACAAGGCAAAAAGACAAAATCGCCGAACAGTATTCACTTTTGCCTTTTATCTTCTCCCTTTTTCCTTACTTCTTCGTCTGTCCGCGGGCGAAAATACTCGCGACGAAGTTCAGGACGTCCGTCGCACTCGATTCGTTATAGCCGTAATTCCGAATCAGGCGACTCTTCACGACGTCGATTTTTTCCTGCGTCGCCTTGTCCACCACGTTGGACACCAACGAGCTGAGTTTGATCGAGTCCTTCTGGTCCTCGAACAGCTTCAACTCGAGCGCTTTCTGGAGCCGCTCGTTGGTCTTATAGTCGAACTTCTTGCCGTCAATGGCCAGCGCCCCGATGTAGTTCATGATCTCGCGGCGGAAGTCGTCCTTGCGGCCCTCGGGGATGTCGATCTTCTCTTCCACCGAGCGCATGAGGCGCTCGTCCGGCTCCTCGTAGTTCCCGGTGTAGCGGTTGCGGACCTTTTCGCGCTGCGTGTACGCGCGGACGTTGTCCATGTAGTTGCCGCAGAGCCGGATGAGGGCGTCCTCGTCGGCCGCGATCGCCCGCTGAACCTCGTTCTTGACGATGTCCTCGTATTCTTCGCGGACCACCGAGAGCAGTTCCTTGTAGTGCCGGTACTGGTCCTCGTCCTTAATCAGCGAGTGGTTGCGCAGCCCGTCCTCGAGCTCCTTCATCACCATGAACGGGTTGATGTTGTCCTCGTTCGGGTGCGCGACCAGGGCGTTACTGATCTTGTCCTGGATGTACCGCGGGCTGATCCCGAGCATCCCCTCGTGGAGCGCGTCGCGCTTCAGTTCGATGACGTTGTCTTCTGTGAAGCCCGGCAACGTTTTACCGTTGTAGAGCTTCATCTTCTGGAGCACGCTCAAACTGGCGTGCTTGGGCGGGTTGAGGCGCGTGAGCACGGCCCACATCGCGGCCACCTCGACCGTGTGCGGAGCGATGTGCTTGCCGCGGACGCGCTCCGAATTGAAGTCCTTCTCGTAGATCTTCACCTCGTCGCGCAGGCGCGTGACGTAGGGGATGTCGATCTTCACGGTGCGGTCGCGGAGCGCTTCCATGAACTCGTTGTTCTGGAGGCGCTTGTACTCCGGCTCGTTCGTGTGCCCGAGGATCACCTCGTCGATGTCCGTTTGCGCGAACTTCTTCGGCTTGATCTTGTGCTCCTGCGACGCGCCGAGCAAGTCGTAGAGGAACGCCACATCGAGCTTCAGCACCTCGATGAACTCGACGATGCCGCGGTTCGCGATGTTCAGTTCGCCGTCGAAGTTGAACGCCCGCGGGTCCGAGTCCGAACCGTACTCCGCGATCTTGCGGTAGTTGATGTCCCCGGTCAGTTCGGTGCTGTCCTGGTTCTTCTCGTCCTTCGGCTGGAAGGTGCCGATCCCGATGCGGTCCTTTTCGGACAGCACGAGCCGGTACACCTTGATCTCGTTCGCGAGCATCTTGAGCCAGTCGCCATCGTACTTCGCGAGCCGGGTCTTGTACTCGTAGCGGCTGTACGGGCTGAGATCGCCCTTGATTTTGACGTCGTACTGGTACGGCTTCTTGCACTGGTCGTTGAGCATGGTGAGGATCTGCGCCCGGTGCTCTTCGGGCACCAGTTGCAGCGGTTCGCCGTGCATCGGGTCTTTCGCCCAGCCGGTCCCGTCCTCGGTCTTCCACGAGAAACTGAACAGCATCCCCTCGTCGGTGCGGCTGTACTCCTCTAATCCGCGCTTTAACAGGCGCGCGATGGTGCTCTTCGCGCTACCGACCGGGCCGTGCAGCAGGATCACGCGGCGCTCGGTACCGTACCCCAGCGCGGCACTCTTGAACGTGTTCACCAACTGCATCAGCGACCGGTCGAGGCCGTAGATGCCGTCCGCGTGCTTGGTCGCGAACTCGGTGAAGAACTTGTACCGCGGGATCTTGTCCTTGTTCTCGTACACGTCTTCGGCGCCGTGCGACAGGATCATGTCGTACAGGCGCTGGTACGCGGTGCGCGTGACGCCGGGGGTCTCGAGCACCGTGGTGAGGTAGTCGGAGAACGACCCCTCCCAGTGCAACTTCTTGTACTCGGTGGTATCGAGTTGCGTTCTCAGGGTATCCAGAATCGCCGTGGCTGTGGCCATGAGTAAAAGTGACCTCCGTGGGCGGCGCGGGGCGCCGATAGGTGGTGCTCGCAACGGTAATCGACACCGCTCGTGGTCCCAGGTTCGGATGCGATGGGACCGATTGCCGGCTCGTGGCGGTTGAGTCAACCGGGAGCCGCGGCGGGAGCGGGAAAGGAGCGCGTGCTTCTGTCCCCTGTCAAAGAACGGAAGCCGAGAGCGGGCGAACGGCTGGAGTAGGGTATCTCGTTCCCCAGCACCCCGCAAGCCCACACCCCGCTCAGTTTTCAAAAGCTACCGCATTCTACCGCCGCGCGCCGCGTTACACCAAGAAAAGATGTCCGCGCGCAACTCGGCTTGCGCGAATCGCTCCAGTAACGTACACTCCCCGAACGGCTCGGTGCGGGTGTCTTTTTCCCCGCGCCGTGCGAATAATGTTTGAGGGCGATGTCCCGTTTCACGGACGAAGGAGATTGGCGATGCGAAATTTACTCGCTCTGGTCGGGTTGGCCGTTATCGGGTTCGGTGGTATTGGGTGGTACATGGGTTGGTACAAGCTGAACGTCGCGAAAAACACCGACGGCAACATCCAGATTACAACCGACGTGGACACGAAAAAGGTCGGTAGCGATTCGTCGGAGTTCCTCAAAAACGTCAGCACCGTGATCGGCAGCCACGTCGATAAAGCCGCACAAGAAGCGAAGACGGCCGCCCCGAGCACCGCGCCCGGCACCACCCCCGGCCCGCTCACCCCGTCACAAAACGGGACCACCGTTCCGGCGCTTCCCTCGATTCCGAGCACCCCGGTTGCGCCGCCCGCGCACGGCGGAATCCCTCTTCTCGCGCCGAAGTCGAAATGAGTTGCGCCCGACGAGAGCGCGAGCGGCTCGCCTCCAACTTGGGCCGAGCGCCGCGCTCCACAAAGAAACGCACCTCTGAACGACAACCGTTTTTCCTGCCGAGTAGCATTTCCCCTCATTTGCGCGAACGTGTCGCATTTAACGGGTGTCCACCATACCCCGCGGCACATTACCTGACCCAATAATTGACATCAGTTCAGTTGACGGGTATACACATCCTGCCGCGCAGTTTCGCGCCCGCGTTACTACTTCCCACGAGGTTCCGGCATGGAGCTGATCGAGTCGCGGTCGATTTTTTCGCCCGCTACCGGGTTCATCCGGCGCGGCGGGTTCGAGTGGACGTGCAACCCCTACGTCGGTTGCACATTCGGGTGTACGTACTGCTATGCGGCCTTCCTGCCCCAAAATCGGCGGCCCCCGGACGAGTGGGGCAAGTGGATTACCGCCAAGAAGAACGCCGCAGCGCTCGCCGAGAAGCACGCGCCGAGGATCGCCGGGTTGCCGGTCTACATGTCGAGCGTCACCGATCCGTACCAGCCCATTGAACGCGGCCTGATGCTCACGCGGGGCATCCTCGAGGCGATCCGTCCGCACCAGCCGCGCCTGACGATTCAAACGAGGGGGCCACTCGTGGCGCGAGATATTGATGTGCTGAAGGAGTTCCACAGCCTGCGCGTGAACATGTCGATTCCGACCGATTCGGAGCGCGTGCGGCAACAGTTCGAGCCGAAGGCCCCGCCGCTCGATCGGCGCTGGGACGCGCTCGCGCAACTCAAAGACGCGGGCATTGCGGTGGGCGTCTGCGTGACGCCGACGCTGCCCGTCGCGAACGTGGACACGTTCGCCCGCCGAATCGCGGACTTTAAGCCCGATGTTGTGGTGTGTCAGGATTTCCACGACGCCGGCGGGCGCTTCGGCGCGGATACGGGCGCAGAAGCGCGAACCTTGCTCGCCGAAACCGGTTGGGGTCCAGCAGACTACCGCCGCTTCGTGAACCGCTTGCGCCTCAGTGCGACCGTCTTCGAGGGTGAAAGCGGCTTCTTCCCTCCGCCCGTTGGGGAAGAAAGACAGAAATCCGCCACAGATGAGCGCAGATAAACACGGATCAGAGAAGACTGGTAACGTTCACCGAATGGACTACCCGACGTACCGTGATCGTGGTTGGGACATCGGCCGTGGTCCGAAGGGGACGGGGTGCAAGATTGTGGGCCGCCGGTTGCGCGGCGCGGGCATAAAGTGGTGGAAGCTCCAGTCTGCCAGTGCCGTGGCACTCGAACTTTATCAGCGGCGATTGGTCGCGGGTCGGTGGGGCCGGTCACGCGGCTGCGCGGAAACGGGCAGGGCGTGGGGCCGTGGTTATTGCACGTGCGAGTGTTGATTTATGTGCCGTATTGTTGTTAAATAGTTTGAATTATTCTTCGGGTTGCCGATTCTAATGGTGCCGGTCTAATCTTGTCGTGTGGGCGTCGGGATCGCGGGGCGCGCGGTTCGGCGCCCGGGGTCGATTCGCACCTCAAACTCGTGTGGACGCCGCCGGCCCGTGCGACGCTTGAACGACACCTTCCTTGTGAAACTGGCCGACGCCCTGCGCCCGCTGACCGATCCGGTCGAGGTCCAGGCCACGGCCGCGCGCGCGCTCGGTGAGTACCTCCGCTTGAGCCGAGTACACTACGGCGAAACCACGGACGACGGCTTCGTCGTGGTCGAGCGCGATTACACCGATGGGGTGATGGGGATCCGAGGGCGGTTCCGGATGGACGGGTTCGGTCCCGGTCACATCGCGCTGCTCCGCGCGGGGCGAACGCTCGTGGTGCCGGACGTCGCGCACTGTGCGGAACTGACCGAGGCGGAGCGCGGGGCCTACGCGGGCGTTTCGGTCGGGGCGATGGTCGGGGTGCCGCTCGTTAAGGGCGGGCGGCTGACCGCGGTGCTGGCCGCTCACCAGTCCGCCGTGCGGGAGTGGACCCCAGAGGACGTCGCGCTCATCGAGAGCGTAGCGGAGCGGACCTGGGCCGCGGTCGAACAAGCGCGGGCCGAATCCGCGCTGCGCGCGAGCGAGAAGGTGCGCCTGGTGGCGCTCTCGGCCGGGCGGATGGGAACGTGGGGGTGGGATCTCAAGGGGCGGACCGTCAGTGGCGACGCCGCGTTCGCGGCGATGTTCAACGTGCCGCCCGGGGACCGCGCCCTGCCGGTCGAAGCGCTTCAGGAGAAGATGGCGCCCGAGGACGCGGCAAAGTTCGAGGCGCTGATGCGGGCCGAACTCGCGCCGGGCGCCGAGATCGAATACACGTTGCGCCTGGACCGCGTTTATGGCGCCCCGATTTGGTTGGCGTGGCGCGGCCGGGCGGACGCGGAGACCCCTTCGTACCTCGTCGGGGTGTGCTTCGACGTTACCGCGCGGATGAGGGCCGAAGACGCGCTCCGCGAAAGCGAGCTCCGGTTCGAGCTCGCTCTGACCGCGGCGCAAATGGGCGTCTGGACGCTCGACGTCGCGACCGGCGTGCAGGTGCGCGACCCGAACCTGAACCAGTTGCTCGGGCTCGCGCCCGCGGAAACGACGCAGCCGTTCCCGGAGTTCCTCGACCACGTCTACGTCTACGATCGCGCCCCGGTGCGCGCCGCGTTCGATGCGTCCGTCCACTGGGGGCGGGGCCTGAGCACCGAGTTCCGTGTGGTCTGGCCGGACGGGTCGGTGCGCTGGTTGCGCGATCGGGGGGACGTGTTCGGCGACTCCCGCACCGGCACGCGGCGCATGGCCGGTGTGTGCGTTGACGTGACCGATCTGAAGGACGCGGAGGAGGCCCTACAGCGGGCACACGCCGGGCTCGAAACGCGGGTGATCGAGCGCACGACCGAACTGGCGTCGGCGCTCGAGTCACTGGGGAGCGAGATGGCCCGGCGCGTGGACCTCACCCGGCGCCTCGCTACCGCGCAGGAAGACGAGCGGCGGCGCGTCGCCCGCGACCTGCACGACTCGGTCGGCCAGCTCCTGGCCGGGCTGTCGCTCGCCGTCAAAGCCGTCGAGACGGCGGGCGAGCTTCCGCCCGCGTCGGCCGCCCGGCTGACCGAGGTGCAGCGGATGGCGGACGCGCTGGGGCGGGAGATTCACGGCCTGGCCGTCCGGTTGCGCCCGACCTCGTTGGACGACATCGGGCTGGAACCGGCCCTCGAGCAACTCGTGGCCGAGTGGTCGGGCCGGTGCGGAATCCGGGCGGACTTCCACTCCACGGGGCTCGGCCCGAGTCGGCTCCCTCCGGACATCGAAACGGCGCTGTACCGGGTCGTACAGGAGGCGCTCACCAACGTGGCCCGGCACGCACTGGCCACGACCGTGAGCGTCGTCATCAGTCGGCCCGACGGGTACGTGACGGCGGTGATCGAAGACGACGGCGCGGGGTTCGACCCCGAGGCGGGACCGAAGGGGCGGCTCGGGTTGCTCGGTATGCGCGAGCGCGTGGCGCTGGCGGGCGGGACGATGGAAGTCGAATCGGCCCACGGTCAGGGCACAACCATTATTGTCCGCATCCGTCTTCCAATTGAACCGCACTGACCAAATTTGGGACCGGTTCCGTGTCGCGTGGGAGCCCGCTGGGGTAACTGTGTCCGTAAAATTCCCGACGCGGTTCTTTACCCTTGCCGACAGACATCCGATTGCAAACAAAGCCGTTTAATTCTGTCCCACTCAGTCCATTCCGCGGATGTCGCTCGCTTTGAAGTCCACGCCGATCACCGCGGTCACGGGAACTTCCTTCCCCTTGTATTCGATCAGTCCACTGCGCACCTGAATCCGCCACTGGAGCGGCTCCTTCGTGGACTCCGCGACGTTGATGAGTTCCGGGTTCGCCTCGGTGAACACGATGTACTCCTGGCTCCGACGCGGTTCGAGCACCTTCGCATCGTTGCCCTGCTGGACTTCGATTTTCTTTTTGAAGCGGCCCGGGAGCGGCCACTCGATCTCCCCTCCGGGGAACACTTTGTGTCCGACGACGAGTCGCGTAATCGGTAGGTCGTCTTTGGTCGCGCGCCGGATGAACGCCGGGTCCATCGGGAAGATGGGCAGGTCGCTCGACCTGTTCGAGATGGCGAGCGTCAGAACCAGCGCGGTGCCGGCGCGGACCGTCTGCTTGTCCCTTTCGTCCGCACCTTCCAGGAGCATGCGGAGCGGGCGTTTTTGAACCCGAATTGGTTCCACATCCAACTGACCAATGGTGATTTTTCCGCCCAGCCCGGTGCGCTGAGCGGCGGGTAGTTCGCCGTCCACCGGGAAGTTTAGTTTGGTTACCTTTTTACGACTCACCGGGTCGAACTCGCCAAAGGTATCCGGGATCGTAGACAGCGGGTGACCGGTCTCGGGAACCCCACCGGACCGGAAGAACAGTCCGTAGATTGCGACCGCGGTCGCAACGATCGCGTAGCCGGCCAGGAGGACGAGGACGACGGTCTTCCCCCCTCCACTCGAGGCAGGACGCGGGCGCGCGGTGAGTGGCGGTTTCTCTTCGGTGACGGCGGGCGCTTCTTCGCGCTCTGGCTGTTTATTCGGGGGCGCTGCTGACGGGGTTTCGTTGGGTACGGGCGGCTCGGTCGACTTTGTGGGCTTCGCCGCGGGTGGGGGAAGGGGATCTGGCTCGAAGCCAGTAAACGGGTTGCTGTCCACGTGAGGGGGCGTGCTCGGTGCGACCGTGTTAGGTGCTTCGCTTTCGGCGCCCGATTCTGGATCGCTGAACGGATTCGACTGTTCAGATTTTGCTTCTGATTGTGTTGGCGCTGGGGGTTGGCTCGTCGGTGGATTAAAAATCGTTCCGGTCACAAGTGTGTGCGGAATTTGGCTCTGGGACGGAACGCTCGGTTCCGGGCGCAGGCTGAATCCGAACGGGTCGTCGGAACTGGACGCTGAGGGTGCGGGTTCGGGTGCTTGGGGGAGTAACTCGAGCGGGGGAATCGTTCGCGTCGGGGTATTGGAAGGCGACACGAACACTTCGTCGTCGGACTCGCCCGGTTCGCTCAGGATGCTGTCCGCGCCTTCTCTCGGCTGCGGGACGTTGAACTCGCGCAGTTCCGGCTCGGGAGAGGGGGGGGCGTGGCTGATCGGGGTGGGGGCGACGGGGGCGGTCCCGGCCGTGGTCGGCGCCACGACGACGCGCTTGCAGTGCGGGCACCGAACCTGTCGGCCGAGCAGCTCCTCGGGCACACCCATGCGGCGGGTGCAGAACGGACACGGGAAGGTAACGGGTGGTGCGGCCATTTTATGGTGATTCGGGTGATTGTGTCGCCCGCTCGCTCAATCGAGGTGAGCGGGACAGGCGAATCGTACACGCGAACCCGTTCGCAATCAAACCCACCCGCACCGCGGAGCGGCGTATCAGTAATAACCCTTCTCGAAGTAGATGCTCGCGCCCCCGAGCGCGCTGCCACCGCGGGTAAACTGCTCGTCGAGCTTATCGACCGGGATGCCCTTCACCCGCTTCAGGTCCGGGGCGTGTGTTTTGACAAACGTCTTGCCGCCCGCTTTTGCGGCGATTTGAAGTGCGTCGCGCACGACGGGGATGCTGCTCCCGCCGCCCGTGAGGATGAGTTCCTGTGTGAACGCGGGTTCCAGGGGTTCGCAGAACGCGGTTGTTTCGTCCGCGATCCGCTTGGTGAAGGCGCTGAGGCACGCTTGTACCGCCTCGCTGTCGGCCGGACCGCCCACCACTTTTCCCAACCCCGGCGCGCGGTATCCTTTGCCCTCGCTGTAGACACTCTGTTGCACCTTCGTCCAGTCGGTCCACGTCGGTTTCACGGGCCATTCGCTCACCTTCAGTGCCAATCGCATCTCCTCGTCGAGGTCGCTCACGCCGAACGGGACCGATTTCTCCTGAAGCTCGAACCCAGAATCCGGCATCAGGACCGGCACGCCCACCGGCTTGAAGGTGAGTGCCGTGAAGTCCGTTGTGAAGGCTCCCACATCGATCACGAGTGCGCGGTAACTCGGATGGTGGGTCGAGTCCTTCAACACCGTGATGAGCGGTCCCTTGCTGAACATGTCGCTGAAGTTCAGGCGCCCGTTGCGGCTGAGTACGTTCGCCCCTTTTGTGAGAACCCCGATCGCGTTGGCGTATGGCTCGGCGACGACGGGCTGTTCCGGGTGCAGCGGCCAGCCGGCTTTATCGAGCGCGTCCAGAATCAGTTTGCGCCCCGGGTGCGAATCGTCGCCGTCCTTCGCGAACGCGGGCACCGCGACGCGCACCGGGATGTCCTCGAACTTCAGTCCGGTCGTGGGGAGCTTCGCGCACGCTTCCATCGTCCGCTGCCGGAGCCAGTGGAAGAAGTGCGCCGCGAGCGCGGTCGCGATCGTTTGCTGTTGCGATTCGGCCGAGATGATGCGCCCGCCCGGTCCCCCGATGAGGGATTTCGCGCTGCTCACCATCTGCTGGAGGTAGCCGATTTGCCCGTGGGGGACGCCGTACTGGGTGGCCAGCGCGAGCAAGTCGTCGGATTGGAGAAGCGCTTCGAGCGGGGATTGCGTGGGGCGCGCGACGGCCGGCGCGAGGAACACGGACCGCTTCCAGTTGCGGTGAACGTCGATCCCGCCGCCGCTCTCCTGGCCGGCGGCCTCGTCACCGAATGCGAGCTTCGCTTTCGTCCCGCGCCGGTCCACCGCGATGGTGCTGGGCACACAGAAGTCGATATTCGGCCACGAGAGCAGTTCGCTGTCGGCGGTGGGATCGCGCCGGAGGGCGACCTTGGTGTACGCACTTCCGAAGTCGATACAGAACACCCGGTCGGCCATCAGCGCGCCCTCATTTTTCGACTACCGCCTTGAGAACCACGAACTCGCCCGCGTCCTCGTCGAGCGCCCAACCCGGGCGCACGACCTTCACTTGGTCGCCGCCGAACACGCCCGCGACGCTCTCGTGAGTGCGCCCGCTGTACGCGACCCGTTGGCCCACCTCGCCGACCAGTTTGAATCCGCTGATGTTCCACATCGCCGATTCGAGGAACTCGCGCGCGTCCGGCTTGTTCATTTCCCAGGTCGCGCGCCACGACGACGCCAGTTGTGCTGCCACGTCGCGCCGGAAGTCCTTGTCCTCAGCGGTTTCCGGCACTGTTGAGACGGATTTCGGCTGCGGGGCGGGCTCGACCGAGGTGGGGCGTGGAGCCGGTTCTGGGGGCTTTTGGCCTTCGATTTCGAGCAACCGGAGCAACTCCGCAACGCGCGCCTGCTGGCGCTCGGCGATGAGTTTTTGTGCGCGTTCCAGCGCTTTCAGGCTGGCTTCTTCTGCCGCGCGCCGCTTGGCGGCTTCCTCTTCGCGGGCCTGGCGCGAAGCCTGTTCTGCCGCGATCGCTTCTTCGAGCAGCGGATTGAGTTCCGCGGCCGCGAGTGGAGTTCGCCCAATTACTCCCTGAAGAAAGTCGGCCTGCTCGCTAATCGGTAGTCCGCCCGCGACACTCTTTGCGAGCGGGGCGACTTGCTCCTCGGAGAGCGTCGCGGCAACTTCCTCGAAGCCGGCTCCCGTGAGCGTCGCGCCGTCCTTGTGCTGCTTCAGCAGTGGGCGGTTCGCGTCCAGACACCGCTCGATGGCCGCAGCGCTGTTGACTTCCTTGGTGTTGAAGAGTGCTCCGGCTTTGGCAGCCGACCACTTCGCTTTCGGATCGGTTGCGGCCAGCTTCAGTGCGTTCTGCACGAGTTCATCAATTGACTTCGGCGGCGGCGGTGCCTTTGGCGCTCTTGGCTTCTTGGCTTTCTTTTCTTCTTCCACGTCCTTGTCCTCAATTGACGGAAGTGTAACGGGTTGAATCTGCGCGCGAAAGTGTTTTCCGACCTTACCCGGAAAACGCGATCTGCAAGACCGGTACAACCCGTGTGATCGGTACCGGTTCGTTTGAAATCCTGAGTATAGAAGTGCGTCCGCGGTGGGCTAGAGAACGCCCTTCGTGGACGGCACGCCGCTCGCGCGGGGGTCGGGTTCGACCGCGGCACGCAGCGCGCGGGCGCACGCTTTAAAGATGGCCTCGACGATGTGGTGCGTGTTCCGCCCGTGGTGCAGCACGACGTGCAGGTTGAACACCCCCGTCGAACTTGCTGCGCGCCAGAACTCTTCGGCCAGTTGCGACGAGAACGTGCCGAGCGTTTCGAGCGGCACGTCCGCGCGCCACACGAGGTACGGCCGACCGCTCAGGTCGACCGCAGCCGTCGCCAGCGTGTCGTCCATTGGCAGCGTGCAGTCGCCGAAGCGCCGAATGCCGGCCTTGTCGCCGAGTGCCTGCACGAGCGCCTTGCCGAAGCAGATTCCGACGTCCTCGACGGTGTGGTGGGCGTCGATGTGCGTATCGCCTTTGCACGTCACGGTGAGGTCGAACAGCCCGTGCTTCGCGATGTGCGTGAGCATGTGGTCGAAGAACCCGACGCCGGTCGCGAGCTTCGAGGCCCCGGTGCCGTCGAGGTTCAGCGTGAGGTCGATTTCTGTTTCGGCCGTTTTGCGTTCGATCTGTGCGGTGCGGGGCATCTTCCGAAGTCTCAAATCGTAAAGTCGAAAATTGCACGTCGAAGAGTCAGAGTATGGCTTTCAACGCGCTGAGGAGTGTGTCGATCTCCGCGTCGGTGCCGACGGAGATCCGCAGCCCATCATACGCGCCCTCGGGGGCGCCGAGCGGACCGGCCGCGTAGTTCATGTAGCGGACCAGGATCTTTCGGCGCTTTAACTCTTCGTAAATGGGTTTCACGGGTCGATCGGATCGACGGCACCACACGAAGTTCGCGTGGCTCGGCAGCACGTCGAAGCCTAGCTCAGTGAGTTCCTGCGTCATTCTCACGCGGGTAGCGATGATCTTCGCACGCACTTCATGGAAGTAATCCTGGTCTTCGACCGCGGCGGTCGCGGCGGCGAGACTCAGCACGTCACAGTTGTAAGAGTCTTTCACTTTTGCCAACTCGCGGACCAACTCCGGTGCAGCGATCGCGAACCCGAACCGGATACCCGCGAGCGAATAGGACTTGCTCAGGGTCCGCGTGATGATGAGGTTCGGCGTGCTCGAGAGGAGCTCCAATCCGCTCCACGATGTGAAGTCGGCATACGCTTCATCGAGGACCAGCGGCGCGGGCGCGAGTGCCTTCGCGAGTCGGGTCACCGTCTCGGGATCGACGATCGTTCCCGAGGGGGAGTTCGGGTTCGGGAGGAACGTGAGGTTCGCTTGCGCGGCCCAGGAATCCAGTGTTCGCCAGTCCGCGCTGAAGCGAACCGAGAGGAACTGTGCGCCCTGAATTTCCGCGAGCGAGCGGTACAGGATGTAGCTCGGTATCGGCGACGCGATCAGCCCGCCTTCGGGTACGAACGTGCGCGTGAGAATTGTGAGGATGTCGTCCGAGCCGTTGCCGATGAGGATGCCATCGGGGTCGACGTTCAGCACGCGGCCCGCGGTTTTGCGGAACGTGTCGCCGAGCGGTTGCGGGTACTTTCGCAGGCTATTCGGCGTGAGGGCGGTCCGAATTGCTTCAAATACCCGCGGACTCGGCGGGTACGGGTTCTCGTTCGTGTTAAGCTTGGTGATGTCAGGGTCGTTGAGTTGCTCGCCCGGAACGTACCCGGCCATTGCGCAAATGTTGGAGCGGACAGTCATGGCGAACGGCCGGTGTGAGCCGGCTGGTGAGGCCCGCACAAAGCGGGAATTGTTTTGGTAAGTGGGCTGCTACGAACGGAAAACACCGGCCGGCTTGCACCGGCCGTTCGCCGTTACTTCTTTGCGGGTGTGGCGGCCGGCACCTTGTCCGGCTTCGGCTTGGGGCGAGCGGCGGGGCCGTTGTCGTTGGCCCGCAGTTCGACGCTGGCCGCGTGGCCGGTGAGACCTTCCCGGTTCGCCATGAAGATGACGTCGCTGGCGATGTCCTTTAGCCCGTTGCGCGTGAACCGCAAGATGCTCGTGCGCTTGCGGAAGTCGTTGGTCGTCAGCCCGCTCGCGAACCGGGCGGTGCCGCCCGTCGGGAGCACGTGCGACGGGCCGGCCGCGTAGTCGCCGACGGCGACCGGGGTGAACGGCCCCAGGAACACGGCGCCGGCACTGTCGATGTCGTCGAGGATCGCGTCCGGGTCACGGGTTTGAATGTGTAGGTGCTCGGGGGCCATCGCGTTCACGCAGTCCACGGCCGAGGCCTTGTTCGGCGCGAGGATCAGTGCGCCGAAGCGCTCCAAGCTGTCGCGGGCGAGGTCGGCACGCGACAGCTTCGCGAGCCGCTTCGTGAGCGCGTCCTGGACCTCGTTGATGAGCGGCTCGTACCACGTCACCAGCACGGCCACACCCGGCGAGTGTTCGGCCTGAGCGATGAGGTCGAGGGCGACGTAATCGGGGTGGGCGGAATCGTCCGCGAGAACCACGATTTCGCTCGGCCCCGCGAGACAGTCGATCGCGACCTGGCCGAACACATACTTCTTCGCGAGTGCCACGTACTGGTTGCCGGGGCCGACGATCATATCGACCGGCTTCAGCCCCTCGACGCCGTAAGCCATCGCCGCGATCGCCTGGGCGCCGCCGAGCCGGTACACTTCAGTGATCCCGAGCTCGTGGCATGTCGCGAGCATCTCGCGGTTGTATGCCCCGGTCGCGTTCGGGGGCATGGTCACGATGATCTGCTCGCACCCGGCGACTTGGGCCGGGCACACGGTCATGAGTAGCGTGGACGGGTACGCTGCCGCTCCACCGGGGCAGTACACCCCGACGCGCTTTAACGCCCGGTATCGCACCTGGAGTTCGTGCTTGCCCGAAACGGGCATGACCGCGTCGCGCTGGAGCAGCCCCGATTGGAACTGCATCACGTTGTAGCGCACTTGTCGGATGACTTCGAGGAAGTCGTCGCCGATGTTCGCGTGGGCCTCGGCGAGTTCGGCGGGCTTCACGCGGAGCTGGTCCGCCTTCAGCTTCACGCCGTCGAAGAGTTCAGTGTAGTTCAGGGCCGCGGAGAGCCCCTTTTCGCGCACGTCGTTGCAGATGCGCTCGACCGCGCGGACCGGCGGGAGCGCCTCACCGAAGACGGCCTGAGTTTTCTTCTTGCTGGCGGCCGAGACGATCTCGGTATCGGTGCGGAACTGGTCGCGAAGTTTGACGATCTGAGCCGCGGCGTTACTGGCTGTGAGATCAATCCGCCGCAGCTTGAGAGCTGACATCTGGTGAACCTCACGGGGTGCGTGGGAGGAACGCTTCCCGTCTGAGCGGAACTTCACGACACGGCCCAATCCGCACGAACCGCGCGGCGGGCAAATCTTTCCTTTGTTATATGGCTATTGGCCTTACGTTACAAGGAATCGAGCCGCTTCGCGACCCGGGAGTCGGTGCAAATTGTGCCGAATACGCGGCTTATGCCGAATGTCCGAATCTGAATGGAGTATAAATTGATTCAATCAAAAATTAAAATGACAACCGTGTAATTTTCTAGGCGCCGATCTCTTTCCGTGAGACAATCCCACCTAATGAGCTTCCGCGAGCGGGTCGGGCGGCGGCCCCGATGAACCACCCAACCCGCGCGGCCGTAGCAACACAAGCGTAACGCTGTCGAGGACGCAGACGCACCCGAGTCGGATACGAGATCGAGAAGGGCACCAATCGTCCTCAGTTCACGGCGCGCGTCAATCCGCACAGTTTTCCAGGGCGGGCGAGTAAAAACGCCGAATGCGATCCGAGCCGCTTGCGTTTCGCGCCCGTCGCGGGTCTACTGATACTCGCCTATCGGATCGCCCGCTCGACAGCACGGATCGTCGCTCGCATCTCAGCCGCGGAGGCGGCCAATGACCGTGGCACCCGATTTCTTCGATACCGAACCGCGAAACTGGCGCGCTCGTTTAGCCGTTAGCGTCGAGGTGATGCGCGAACTCAGCCGGTCCACCGACCCGCAGGAGATGTACGCGGTCTTCGCCCGGCGGATGACGCAACTGTTCCCCATCAGTCGGCACCTCACCATCTCGCGCCGCGGGTTGCTCGGTCCCGAGTACCGCGTCGCGCGCTACAGTTTGTGGAAAGACCCGGTTAACCCGTGGAAAGAGTCCCACCGGCTCCCGGTCCACCACGGCGGGGTGCTCGCGGAACTGCTCTACGCCGATCAACCGCGCATCATCGACAACCTGACTCTCGACCCCGAAGACCCGGCGGCCGAGTACCTCGCGGGTCAGAGATCGCTGCTCGCGATTCCGCACTTCGAGCACGGGATCGCGCAGAACATGGTCGTCATCACTCGAGACGATACGCCGACGTTCCCGCGCGAGCGCGTCGCCGACCTTGTGCTACTCAGCAACCTCTTTGCCCGGGCGACGCAGACGGTCGTGCTGTCGCAAGCGGTGAAGGAAGCGTTCGACGGCCTCGATTACGAACTTCGGTCGATCGCGGAGATTCAGAAATCGCTGCTCCCGGCCGAGAAGCCGAAGGTGCCGAACCTGGATGTCGCGGTTCACTATCAGACGGCGAAGCGCGCGGGCGGGGACTATTACGATTTCTTCCCGCTCCCAAACGATCGCCTCGGTGTTCTGATCGCGGACGCGAGCGGGCACGGAGCGCCGGCCGCGGTGCTGATGGCGGTGGCCCACAGCATCGCGCACACGCGCCCCGAACCCCCACAGCGCCCGGGCGAGTTCCTCACGTACATGAACGCCCACCTGACGCGCCGATACACCCGACCGACGGGCAGCTTCATGACCGCGTTCTATGCGGTGTTCGACCCGGCGAACGGCACACTCAGCTACGCCAGCGCGGGGCACAATCCCCCCCGGTTGCTCCGCTGTGCCGACGGCTTCAAACTCGCTCTGAACCGCGCGCAAAAGCTCCCGCTCGGGATCAAGCCGGACGAAGTGTACTTGGAACAGACGCTCCCGCTCCTTCCGGGCGATCAGGTGGTCTTGTTCACGGATGGTGTGATCGAAGCCGTCAACACCGAGGGCGATGTGTTCGGCTCCGCGCGCATCGATGAAGAACTGGAAACGTGCCTCCCGAGTGCCGGCGCGCTCCTCCGAGCGATCCTCGCGTCGCACTCGCTCTTCACCGCAGGGACAACTGCGGCCGATGACCGAACACTCGTCGTCGTGAAGCGCACGTAACCTCTCGTTGCCCTCCACCATCAGAGTGGAGGTGCCAATTTCAATCGATGTTGTCGGTGAACCCCGCCCGCAAGGGCGGTGGGTGCCCTCGTGCCTCCTTGAACCATCACCCGCCGCCCTTGCGGGCGGGGTTCGCTAATGATGTGCTGCGAGTAGCCACAGCTACTTGGCCACGAGAGCGGGGTTCGCTTACAATCCGCGTGTCCGGCCCGCCTGTCTCCTTTCCCGCACGCGGAGTTCCAACTCATGAAGAAACTCACGTTCCTGCTCGCCATCGTGACCCTCGTCGCGTTTGGTCCGGTTACACGCGCTACGGCCGAAGAAACGAAAAAAGCGACCGCCAACAAGCGGTTGCTGCTCGTGACGCACTGCGGCGGGTTCCCGCACGGTTCGGTCTTCACGGCCGAGGAAGTGTTGAAGGAGATCGGCCCGAAGAACGGGTTCGATGTGACGTGCTACCGGTTCACCGAAGACCCGGACAAGATCGTGAAGGATAAGGGCGTCGAGCGCACCGCACTGGAAGCGTACAGCGACAAGTTTCGAGGCGCGACCAAGCAACCGGTGGGCAAGGAGCACTGCGGGCGCATCAACAAAGAAACCCTGAAGAACTTCGATGTGGTGCTGTTCTTCACGACTGGCAACCCGGTCAGCAAGGCAGAACTCGCGGACCTGCGCGAGTGGGTCAAGGCGGGCGGGGCGCTCGCGGGTACGCACTGTGCGACCGACACGCTGTACGGCGAATCGGTCTACGGCGACCTGATCGGCGCGTACTTCCAGGGGCACCCGCCGGGGCTGCAGAAGATCAAGGTAAAGGTCGAGGACGCGAAGCACCCGGCCGCGGCCGGCTTCAAGGACGGGATGGACTACCAGGATGAGATGTACATCTTCAAGAACGTCCCGTACTCGCGCGAGAAGTTGCACATCATCTTCAGCATCGAGGCGGGCTCGTTCAACCCGGGTAAGAACCTCGTCCGCGCGGACAACGATTACGCGATCTCGTGGTGCCGCGAGGAGGGGAAGGGCAAAGTGTTCTACACGTCGTTCGGACACGACCCGAAGGTGTGGAAGGACGAGAAGTTCCAACATCACCTGTTCGGTGGGCTGAAGTGGGCGACCGGCGAACTGAAGGGCGACGCCACGCCCAGCAAGAAGTGACCGATTTGGTGTCCCAGTTCTTTAAGCCCAGGGTCGATCGCGTTGCGATCGGCCCTGGGCTTTGATGTGCAACCCCTTCGGGGTAAAAAGACAGAAATTCAGAGCCGGCTCGATGCCGGTCCCCACATCCCGGACGGAACCGTTGAACTTCCTCGCACACTTGCACCTCGCGGACGGTGACCCCGGTGACATGGCCGGGGGCGTCGCGGCCGACTTCGTTCGGAACCCCGACCTCCCGAGCCTCACGCCCGATGTGCTCCGCGGCGTCATGCTGCACCGGCTCATCGACGGGTTCACCGACCGCCACCCGCTTACGCTCCGCAGCATCAGCCGCGTGTCGCGCGAGTTCGGCTGGTTCGGCGGCATCCTGATCGACATCTACTACGACCACATCCTCGCGCGCGAGTGGGCGCGCTACAGCGCGGAAACACTTCCCTCATTTGCCGCGCGTAGTTACCGCGTGTTGGAAGACCATCTGGTGGGCTTGCCCGTAGACGCGAGCACCTTCATGCGCCGGTTCGTGGACGATGACCGCCTCAACCGGTACGCGACGCTCGACGGGATCGAGGACACGCTCGCTCGGGTCTCGAAGGTGATCGCGGACCGCATTCCGCACCGCGCGATGTGGCTCCCGGACGCGATGCCGCTCCTCATCTCCCGTGACGCCGAGATCGCGACCGATTTCCACGGCTTCTACCCGGAATTGATGGCGTTCGCGACCGAGCGAAAGGGCAACCGGCCGGTGTGAGACCGCTCTTCGGGCGAACGACAGTCTGGTTGGGCGAATGGCTGATGGAACTGTGAGTCGACCGTTCTGTCGAGAGAAGCCGCGCTTCGCCTCTCGCGACTAAATCCGCGCACTTCACCGGGTCCACATCTAGAAACGCGCGAAGCACAGAATCCGAGTTCGTGTCACGAAAAGCGTGACACGAATTCGCCTCCGATGTCGATTGGTTCCTCAGAGAGTGAAATCAATCGCACTCGATACGAGGATTCAGCCGTGGTCCAATCATCTCTTCAGCCCGTTGCTAAACCGACCGCTCTTCGCGACGCAGGGAACTCGTCTCGGGCCGATGCCGCTTGGTTCAGTTGGTGGGCGTGGTGGCACGCGGACGGTAATGGTACCATGATCGCTGACCGCGCGGGGAGCGTTGCCGGGCGCGAGGCGCTGACCGGCACCACGCGCTGAAGTTGCAGTCTCGTCGAACGCGACTTCGCGCCGCACTCGGGCGCTGCACGCCGGTCAAACGTCACCATCTCACACGCGCCTCTCGCGCTCAGAATTACCTTCTTGTATTGGCGGACCGTTTCGGAATAGATCGGGAAGTCCTTCAACAAGAGGGAGCTCGCGTTCCGACCATTGGGCGATCCTCTGACGATATTCGGACAGAGACGAGAGCGGCCCACAGACCGGACGTGTTGCGGATCGAGCCGTGTCCGATCCGCTCTCGCAATGTAAACCTGTCGAGCACTTCAATGCCCGTGGCGGCGACCACCGCGCCGCGAGTCTGACGCAATTTTCACAATGCCAAACACGTCTCACAATGTCAAATACGTCGGGCACAGCCCGACCTCAATACCGGTGCGGTCCTGTGGGTACCCGCTCAGCGGTGACTCATCGCCGAAGTTGAGCGGGAAAGGGGGCTCTTCCGGCACCCCCGAGATGGGGGCGCTTCTACCCGCCGAGAACGGTTTCCAGCGGGCTGGCGCAAACGGTTGGGCAGTTCTTCTCGTCCGAACGCGCCTCCCGCTCGCCGGGCGGGAGGACGCGCAGTAACTCGCAGGCCAACCGCCGGAGGACGGCCGCTTCGGTATCGCTCGTGGGTACGTTCCAGCTCGTGAGCTGGTGCTGCACCCACGACACCAGTCCCGGCGGTCCCTGCCCGAGATCGATGACCCGTGCGAGGACCGGCAGGAGCAACCGCTCGTTGGTGATTGGCATGTTTGTTTGGTACACGAGTCCGTTCCGGGGTGATTTCGCCACACACTCACCGCGCGCGGCGCGCGTCACGCGGTCGGGTCGAGGAACACCTGCACTGTCTGGGACGTCTGGCTGTGGTCGTCAACAGTGATGGCCGTGAGGAACCCGGAATCGGTTCCGTCGGTGCGCAACTGGACCGTGCGGCTGAACGCGCCACTGACGGTCGTCGTGACGGTGAGCCCGCTCGCCGAGGTGACGCCCCCGAACGTGACGGTGAGCCCGTTGGGGTACTCGTCGGCGACCGTCCCCGAGATCAGGAACAGACCGTTGCCGATCTCCTCGGCCGCGAACCCGATAATCAGTGGCACCACGTTGGGTGCGGGCGGGGGGCCGACCGGCGGGGTCGGGTCGCCCGGGGTACCGTCCGGCGTGTCGCGCCACTCGAGCGATTCCAGACGAAGGACCGTGCGGTTCTGGGAAACGACGCGCGTGCGGGGCCGCCGAAAGAGACCAAACATGGTTCTGTCCCGATTGAGTGAGGGGGGCGCCGGGAATCGGCCGCGTTCTGCGAGTTCGCGGGATCCGGGTGACCGGCGTGCGGCAACAATCGAGATCCGGGTCCGAAAGGTGTCAGCTTTTCCGAAAAAGTCGTCAGAAAAAATGACACGGCCCCGGACGCTGGTGTCCGGGGCCGTGTCGCAACGGGTGCTTACGGGAACAGAAAGGGTCTCGCGGGCCGGTCGGGAAATCGTCCCGGCCCTGGTAACTCTACGGGTCGAGCGGGTCGATGACGTGCAGGTTCGCGGCGCGGGCGGGGCGCTCGCCGGGCGCCTGTTTGGTGACCTCTGTGAAGTCGGCTCGGCCGGCCAAGTGGACCCGGAGAACCGCGTCTTGTGCGAGTAACTTGGGGTCGCGCCCGAGTTTCACCGCTTCGCGCAACCAATTCACCGCCCGCACACAGTACTCCTCGTTCCCCGGTTTGGCCGTGACCAGAACGAGTGCGGCCTTGTAGAAGAGGTCCGCGGTGTACGGCCCTTTGACCATGACTGCTTCCAGGTCGTTCAGGCACTCGTCCGGGTTCTTCAGCACCTGTGTCTTCGGGTCGAGGTCCAGCAGGAACCGAGCGTAGGCGCGGTTGAGGTGGGCGGCGCGGAGACCCGGCGCAAGTTCCAGTGCGGTCGTGGCGGCGCCGATCGCCTCGCGGAATTGGTCGGGCGAGCCGCACCGGATCAGGCTGTTCGCCCGGTTGGAGTGTGCCCACGCCTTCGCGTATGCGTAATCCCGGATCGCTTCCTGGTACAGCGTCGTCGCCGCCTTATGGTTACCTGAACGGGCGTGGCAGTACGCGAGGTAGGCCGTGTTTTGACCGTCCGGCTTGGCCCGCCGTGCGTCGTCGAAGTCTTTCATGGCCGCGGCCGTGTCGTTCCCCCGTAGGAACTCGGTCCCGCGCTGGAAGAATTCCTCGGGCGTGGACGGCTTGGCCCGAACGGTCGACGTCTCTGAGGGGGCCGTGATTTCTGGTTGGGGGTGCGGGTCCGGCGCGGACGGCGCCGCTGCTGCGACCTGCCACGCGAGGGCCACCCCACCCAACAGCCCGCTCCCGGTAAGGAGCGCCCGTTTGAGCCGTGCCCGCCGATCCAGGTGGCGCCGGAGCTGTTGGGCCAGTGATTGTGCCGAGGGGCGCTTCCGCGGGTCGGAGAGCAGGCAGTGGGCGACGAGTCGGGCCAATGGTCCCGGCACTTCCGGGTTGTACGCGGTCGCGTTCGGGGGCGCGGTCGCCTGGCGCCGAAGCATGTCGCGCGCCAAGTCCTTTGGGTCGAGGTACGTGCCCGGTTTGAACGGCAGGTGCCCCGTGAGCGCCTCGAAGAGCACCGCTCCGAGGGAGTACACGTCCGTCGGCGCGGCCGCCCCCGCCCCCGTGCCCTCGCGCTCACCGAGGAGCAACCGGAGGCGTTCGGGGGCCATGTACGGAACCGTTCCCCCGCACCGGAACAGTGAATCGTCCAGCCCGGTCGCGAGGTTGAAGTCGATCAGATAGGGGTGGCCGCTCGGACCAAGGATGATGTTGGACGGCTTCAGATCGCCGTGACTGACGCTCGACTGGTGCAGGTAGGCCAGGGCATCGGCCAGCCGCGCCGCGACGGTCGCTACGGCGTCGGGGTAGGACTCCCGGCCGTCCAAGAGTGAGGCACCCCGAGCGGCGGGGGCGGCGGCGGGCGCGGCCGCCGAGTCGGTTACCCCGAGGATCGTTCGGGCCGACCGGGGCCGGCCCGCGGCCGGTCCGCGAAAGGAGCCCTCGATCACGTCGGCGAGTGTGGCCGCGCCGACGAACGACATGCAGATCGCGTGAAGCCCCTCAACGCGCCGCGCCCAGTGGATCGCGACAATGTGGGGGTGAACGATCGGCCCGAGGGTCCGGGCTTCGACGGACGACTCCTGGGAGAGCTTCAGAGCCACGGGCCGGTTCCCGGTGGCGGGGTCGCGTGCTAGGTACACGCGGGCGAACCCCCCGCGGCCCAATTCGCGCTCGACGACGAGCCCCTCATAACTGGCGCCGGGCTCGGGCCAATCGACCTCCGCGGGCGCGAAGAGTTCGGGGTGATCGGCGAAGACCCGGTGCCCGCGGATCACCTCCCGGACCTGGGACGCGAACGCCGGCAACTGCCGACAGAACTCCTCCGGCTCGGGCGGGCGCCCCGCCTCCTCCAGAAGGCAATACTCCTCGTAGGCCAGGTCCACGGTGAGTGACCGGTGCCGGAGCAGTTCCGGGTGGTCCCGGAGCACCCCGGCCGTATTGGGCGGGGTGCCCTGGCGCCACGCGCGTTTGAGTGATGCGACGAGCCCGTCCACGGCGGGGGGCGGAGCGAGGAGCGAGGGACTGGCGGTGGGCATGGGCGATCCAACTAAGCGGTAAAGTCTTTCAGCCTGCGAACGATCCGGTTCACGGTGCTCAAACTAACGCCGGCGAGCCGTGCGATGTCCTCGTGACTGTGGCCGTCCCGCAGCAACTCGAGGACCATCCGCTGGCCCGCGGGGAACCGCCCGCGCAGCCGGTCCCACTCCTCGTCGGCGATCACCAACTGGCTCGCGGTCGGGACCGGCGCCCGGATCTGGTCGCTCCCGTCCTCGGAACTCACGCCCTGTTCGCGGGTGATGTCGTCCTTTTGAGTCCCGAACCGCTGGCGGAACACCTCGACGACGCGGTTGTGCGCCATGCGGTTCAAAAAGGCGAGTAGTGCTTCCGGAGTGTCGAACGTGTACCGCTCGGTGGGGATGGCGAGGAACGACGCCCAGACGTCCTGGACGAAGTCGAGCGAATCGAACCGCGTGCGCAGTCGGGGGTGCAACTGCCTGCGCACGGCCGCTCGAAGGTACGGCGCGTACTGCTGGCACAGTGCGTTGATGGACGTTGGGTTTCCGGCCCGGAATCCCGCAATCAGTTCCGCGAACGCGGCCGACTCACCCACGACAGATCCTCGAGCCGGACAACTGGAATGATCTCAACAAAAACAGTATAGATCTCGAAAACACTCTTAGCAATCGATTGATACCGGTTGTCATCAGAGTGTTTTGTATTGTGATGGCAATTGTGCGCGCGGCTGGTCCCCACTTGCGACAACCGAAGTGTAGCATTCCTTTGGGTTTAAAAACGCCGTTCGGTGCGGACGCGCTCTCACGAGCTGGCCGGCGGAGTGCTCGCGTATCGGGAGGTACTGAAGGGGAGAGGCTTCACTTCCATTAATACCGCCTCAAGTGTCCAGACGCGGTTTTGGGCTCACCCGTCCTCTCGTGTGGGGATTCGTGACCCGGCACCGAACGGGCGCCAGTACGCCAGTTCGGTGCCGGGACACGAGGGCAACGCCGGCGCGGGCCGTTCGTCTGAACCTCCCTCAATCGCGCGTGTCTTGTTACGTTAGACTCAATCTTAACGTTACAGGAGAACGCCCGTGCCGAAACTGAACCAGATCAACGCCGTCGTCACCGCCCGCAAGGGCGACGCGGAGAAGCAAATCACCGAACTGTACAAACTCATCCAGAAGGAACAGCTCTTCACCGGGCGCGAGCGCACCTACCGCCCGCTCGACGAGATCAACGGCCAGAAGTTGCCGCCCGAGAGCCAGCGCGTGCAGCAGCGCGCCGATGACCTGATCCGCCAGGCGCGCGAGAAATGGACGGAGTTGTGGAACCTCATTCTCACGCAGGACACGGGGAACCGAGGTCACGCCGCGGTTTGCGTGTTTGGGGTGTCGTCTTTCTCCACTGGCTGCCGTTTCCGGAACGGGCTTCCGGATCGGTCAGTGAAGTACCGACTCAAGCGATCGTCCTCGCTCAGAACGGCCGCCCGGAGTTGCAGGATGGATTCGGCCCCGTCCGGGCGGTTCCAGTGCTTCTGCTTCCCTTTCACACGAGCGCTGAACTCACCCACCAGCGACTCCACCAGGCTGCTCGTCGTCGGCAACCCCTCACGCCGGTATCTCGGGTAGTCCATCCGCTTCTCGTTGTTCCTCAGGTAGCACCTCGCCTCGGCCACCAACCGACGTGGGTCACGGCGGTCCTCCGCCGTCCTTGCCTCACCCGCCGGCGACTCTCCCAGGCGTTCGTGCCACCCGTCCAACTCCACCAGCACCTCGGCGACCCGGCCCTTCCAACACGAACGCATCCACGCCTCGTACTGTCGCCACCCGCCCGACTCGTCCCCGCCCACCGCACGCGCCGACGAGTACACGTAGCACAGCACGTGCAACAGGTCCACGACCGGCTCGAAGTCCCGGAAGTACCCCTCGTGGATCGACCAGTTGTACGCCGCCCCGTCGGCCACGAACGCCCGGCGCCTCGCCTCGTAGAAGTGCCGCTCTTGGGCCTCCGCCGCCACCAACGGGCCGAACGAACAACTCGATCCCAGGCTCGCCACACACGTCCGCACCAACTTCTCCGGTGACCACCGCCCGGCCGACCCGGTCGCGATCGGCTCGACTCCGGCCGTGGTCGATTCGTCCGGGGTTTCTTGGGTATCGTCCCGACCCGAGTGCCCCTTCATCTGGCTCACCAGACGTTGCACCCGGCGGGGGCAGAGGAACGACTCCGGCGGTTCGGGGCACGGGTCGGCGGCGAACGTCGGACCCTTCAACGTGGCCAGACCGGCGATCTTGTCCTCCTTGTTCTGGGCTTCGTGGACACCAGGGGCCGCCCCGCCGCGCGGGTACGGATGCGCCCCCATCGACCTCCACCGACGACCTCGGGAACCACCCCCGTCCGCGAGGCCAGTTGCCGGCGGCGGTGCTCGACCGCCTTCCGGTCCCGTTCGGCGACCAGTTCCGCCCCGACCTTGTGGGCCAGCCGGCGGACCTGGCTCTCGCTGATGCCGACCCGCGACATCTGCACGGCGAAGGTGGCATCGCGGAACGACGCGAACCGGGCGGCGGCGGTGACGATACGCTCGAGGACGGAGGAACTGTACCCGTGCTCATCCAGGCCCAGAGCCGTCCGCAGGGGGAAAAAGTCCCGGCGGCAGTCGGGACAGTGGGCCTTGCGTTCCGTCTGCTCGACCTCGGCTCCGTCCGCGGTGAGCGGTCGGGTGTGCGGCGTCGTGGGACAGAGCGTGCCGCACGCCGGACACGGCTGTTCGGTGGAGAGCTTGTCGGCCTGCTGTTGGAGCAGCAGTTCGAGTGTGCCCTCGGTGAGTCCCCGGGCCGCGGCGGTGGCGATCTGCTCCATGGCTCGGAAGTCCACGTCGAGTCCGGGGCCGTCGTCGCCGAAGGCCCGCTTGAGACGATCTTGGCCCACTGCCGGGCGAGGTCGTGGAGTTGGCGGAGTTCCTCGGGCGTGAAGCGGGGCGTCGGCATGGCTCGTCCTGCCTTGAGGTTGCGTCGACGACGGTTGGGGATTTCCTATCCCGCCCTCGAAACACTGCTAGCCCCAACAAACCGTGAACTGACCTCCGGGGAACCAGTCCGCGAAGTCCGACATTGTCGTGGACGGCAAGACCGTGCTCGCGCACGTGCCGGTCACCACGCTGTTGTTTCTCGACAAACAGGTGAACGATCTCGAGACGTTCGTGGCCAAGCTCCCGACGCCCGACCCGGCCGAAGAGTGGGCACACGACCCGAACAGCGGCTTGCTGCGCAGCAGGGCGAACGAGTCCCTGCGGACCAGCAAGGAACCGACCGTTATCGTGAAGTACGATGCCACGAAGGAGCACCCGGCGCAGACCGAGTTGTTCACGAAGGACGTGCCGGTCGGGACGTGGACGCAGATCCTCTACAGCGGGTGCATCGCGGCGGACCGCAAGAACGCGATCCTCGCGCGCGTCCGCAAGTTGCAGGACGCGATCAAGGTCGCGAAAGAGCAGGCGAACTTGCTGGAAATCGAGCGCCAGAAGGCGGCCGAAGCCCTGTTCGGCTACGTCTTCGGGGAGTGATTCTTAGCAGCGCGTGGGCGCTGGCCCGCGCCGCCCGCGGACCGGGCGCCGGCGCTGCTTGGCGCCGCTCGCGATCCAGTCGTGAACGAGCTTGATGTCCGCCTCGGTCGGCCGCGGCTTCCCGTCCGGCGGCATCGGCTTCGACGCCTCTGCGGTGAGTGAAATGTAGAGTACACTCTTCTCGGGGTCGCCCGCTTTGACAATGGCCCCGTCCTCGCCGCCCTTCATGATGGCCGCGACCGTGCGCAAGTCGATTCCGGCTTTCGGTTTCCCGACCGATCCGTGGCAGTTGTTGCAGTGGGCCACGAACACTTTCGACACGTCCTTGAACGAAACCGGCTTCACGTTCACCTTCTTGGGTTCGGGCGGCTTCGGCTCGGGCTCCTTGGGCTTCGGTTCCGGCGGTTTGGGTTCTGGTTCTTTGGGTTTGGGTTCTGGTGGTTTGGGTTCCGGCTCCAGTTCTTTGGGCTTCACCTCGACGGGCGGCATCGGGTTCGATTTCGGCTCGACCGGGGGAGTTGCGACTGGTGGCTTCACCACCGGCGTGTTCCGATCACCGGGTTTATCGGTGGGTTCTTTTTTAACTTCCGCCACCTCGACAGGCTTCGGCTTGCTCGCGCCCGCCCACACCCCAAAACTGAAGCCGATGAGCGTCAGGGCCGCGTAGAGCGATCCGAAGATCCACTGCCCGTTCGACGAGAGAGTTCCCGCCGGGACCGGTGCCTGGTCGTCGGAATCGTATCCGCGTTTGTCGCGTCGAGGCATGATGATTCGGGGGTGGAGTGTGGGCGTGGGAAGAGAGGCGACAGTGGAGCGTCTCGCGCCGCAGCCCGGCAACGGCCACTGAATTACCGATTTTAGCTCAGGCGCTCGAACCGGGCCAACCCTTTTCTCGTGGTGCAATGGTCGAGTTTTTGCGCGGGGGAGGGCGCACACATATACGCCTCCTGGTTCCATTGAGACGAGGTGCGGGTAGGCACAGTTCCAGAAATCCGGGCGGGCCGGTATCGAAGCGGCGAGTAGATTCGGTGCCGGAGAACGCAGTCAATTGCGTGCCGGGATCACAATTGTATCGGGGCGCGAGGAAACTGTTGCTCCCCGCCGGCGCGCCCTGGTACACTATTCACTCCTGCCCGCCTCAACCTCCGGCCCGTTTTGGCCCTCCCCGCCGAGGTTCGCATTCATGCGGATTCGTTACGCGCTCGTTGTTCTCGCGTCTTTTTCACTCCCGGTCGGTGCTCGCGCTGAAGACCCGGTCAAGGTGAGTTACTACAAGGACGTGCGGCCGATCTTCCAGCAGCACTGCAACGGCTGCCACCAGCCCGCGAAGCCGCTCGGCGGCTACGTAATGACCACGCACGCCGACCTGCTCAAGCCGGGCGAACGCGGAAAAGCGGGCGTCGTCGCGAGCAAGCCCGCGGCCAGTCACCTCGTCGAACAGATCAGGGTTCACGACAACGGCAAAGCGGAGATGCCGAAGGGCCGTGACCCGCTCAACGTGATTCAGATCAAACTCATTACGGACTGGATCGCGCAGGGGGCGACCGATGACACTCCCGCGAGCGCGCGGGCGGTGGTGGTCGATGCCTCGAACCCGCCAAAATATTCCGCGCCGCCGGTCGTAACGGCGCTCGCGTTCAACGCGGACGGCTCCCGGCTCGCCGTGACCGGCTACCATGAAGTGCTGCTCTACGACACCGACGGGTACGCGCTCAAGTCGCGGCTCATCGGGATTTCGGAGCGCGTGCAGTCGATCGCGTACTCGCCGGACGGGAAGAAACTCGCGGTGGTCGGCGGCGCCCCCGGGCGCTTCGGCGAGGTTCAAGTGTGGAACCCCGAGGCCGAGAAGCTCCTGGTCTCCGCGCCGGTCACGTTCGACACGCTCTACGGCGTGAGCTGGGCGCCCGACAACAAGGCGCTCGCGTTCGGCTGCTCGGACAACACTGTCCGTGCCGTGGACGCGACGAGCGGCAAGCAGATCCTTCAGATGGGCACGCACTCGGACTGGGTGCTGGGCACGGTGTTTTCGCAGGACGGTCTGCACCTCGTCTCCGTCGGGCGCGACATGAGCATGAAACTCACCGAAGTCCCCACGCAGCGGTTCGTGGACAACGTGACGAGCATCACGCCCGGCGCGCTGAAGGGCGGGCTGATGGCGGTGGACCGCCGACCGATGGACTATTCGGCCAAGATCCGAGTGTGGTCCACGGCCCACAAACTCACGTTGCCCAAGCGCATGCAGAAGGTGCCCGCGGACACGCCGGGCGCGAAGCCGAACGTGTACGACGAAGTCATCATCGCCGGTTCGGACGGTAAACCGCGGCTCTACAAGATGCACCGCGAAGTGAAGCGCGAGATCGGCGACGACTCGAACAAGGTGCGCGAATATGACGCGATGCCGGGGCGCATTTCGTCGCTCGCGTTCAACCCCGAGGGGACGAAGTTCACCGCGGTCAGCAGCCTCGACGGGAAGGGGGAGGTCCGCGTGTACGACGCGAACAGCGGCTCGAAGATCGTGTGCGAGAACGTGACCGGCCCCGTGTACGCGGCCGCGTGGCACCCCGCGGGGAACGTCATCGCGTCCGCGGGCTTCGACGGCACCGTGTGGCTCCACAACGCCGCGACCGGCAAACTGCTCAACAGCTTCGTGGTGCTGCCGAAAAAATGACAGCCCGGGGCGCGTCCAGCGTCCCCGATTGATCCCGTATTCCAGGGCGTTGTCCGGGCCGTATGAATTCCGGTGTTGTCCCGCCCGTATTGGGCCGTTGTATCCGAGAGGCGTTGTCCCCGCCCGTATCCCAGGGCGTTGCCCTGGGCTGAGGAATCGCACCCGTTCGGGTGCCGGGCATTTCAGGCCGAAGGTCTGAGATTCCCCAGCCCAGGGCAACGCCCTGGGACACAACCAGGGATCCGAACCACCCCCGCCCGGTCCCCGGGCGTTTAACCGACAACCGACCCCCGAGACCTCTTCCATGAAACTCTTTCGATACGCTGCGGCCGTGCTCCTGATCGGCGGTGCGCTTCCTGCATTCGCGCAAGAAAAGCTGCCGGATGGGGCAAAGGTAACGAAGCTCGACGTTCACCCCACGAAGATCGAGCTGAGCGGGCCGTTCGCGTACTCGCAACTGCTCGTGACCGCGACGCTCGACACCGGCGACGTCATCGACGCGACGCGCATCGCGAAGGTCACCGTGCCGAAAGTTGCGACCGTGAACGCGGCCGGGCTGGTGCGGCCGGCCGCCGACGGCTCGGGCGAGATTACAGTGACCCTCGCGGGCACCACCGCGACCGTGCCGCTGGCCGCGAAGGGGTTCGGCGAAGACAAGCCGGTCAGCTTCGTTACGGACGTGCAACCGGTGCTCAGCAAGCTCGGGTGCAACGCGGGCACCTGTCACGGCGCGCAAGCGGGCAAGAACGGCTTCAAGCTCTCGCTCCGCGGGTACGACTCGCTGTACGATTTCCGCGCGCTCACGGACGATCTCGAGGGGCGCCGGTTCAACCGCGCGGCGCCGGAAAAGAGCCTCATGCTGATGAAGCCGGCCGGGGCCGTGCCGCACCAGGGCGGTGTGACGATGGCGGCCGGCGACCCGAACTACGAACTCGTCCGCAGGTGGATCGCGCAGGGCGTGAAGCTCGACCTCGACGCGGTCCGCGTGAAGTCACTCGAAATCTTCCCCAAGAACCCGATCATCGGGCGCATCGGGCAGAAACAACAGTTCGCCGCGATCGCCACCTATACCGACGGTCGCGTGCGCGACGTGTCCGCCGAGACGTTCATCGAGAGCAGTAACACCGAGGGCGCGACCGTCGATAAGACCGGCCTGGTCGCGACCGCCCGGCGCGGCGAAACGACGATGCTCGCGCGCTACGAAGGGGCCTACGCCGCGAGCACGATCGTCATCATGGGCGACCGCTCGGGCTTCGAGTGGAACCAGCAGCCCGTTCGCAACTACATCGACGAGTTAGTTGATGCGAAACTGAAGAAGGTGAAAGTGCAGGCCAGCGCGGTGTCCGACGACGCCACGTTCCTGCGCCGCGTGTACCTCGACCTGACCGGGCTCCCGCCCACGGTCGATCAGGTGCGGCAGTTCGTCGCCGATACGCGCGAGACCCGTGCGAAGCGCGAAGCGGTGATCGACGGGCTCGTGGGCGGCGACGCTTTCGTCGAGCACTGGTCGAACAAGTGGGCCGACATGCTGATGGTGAATCGCAAGTTCCTCGGCGACGTCGGTGCGACCGCGTTCCGCAAGTGGATTCGAGACGCGGTGGCCGAGAACCGGCCCTACGACAAGTTCGCGCACCAGATCATCACCGCGACCGGCTCGAACGTGGAGAACCCGCCCGGCGCATACTACAAGACGCTCCGCACCCCCGACGCGGTGATGGAGAACACCACGCAACTGTTCCTCGCGGTGCGGTTCAACTGCAACAAGTGCCACGACCACCCGTTCGAGAAGTGGACCCAGGACCAATATTTCAGCCTCGCGGCGTACTTCGCCCAGGTCGGCCGCACCCCGGACCCGAAGTTCCGGGGCCAGACGCTCGGGGGCACCGCGGTCGAGGGCGCGAAGCCGCTCGTCGAGATCATCACCGACCTGAAGGCCGGCGAGATCAAACACGACCGCACCAGCGAGAACGCGAAGGCGAGTTTCCCGTACCCGGTACCAATGAAGGAACCCGCCGGGGCGTCGCGCCGCGAAGAGGTCGCGAAATGGATCACCTCGCCGCAGAACCAGTATTTCGCGAAGAGCTACGTGAACCGCGTGTGGAGCTACCTGCTCGGCGTCGGCATCATCGAGCCGGTGGACGACATCCGCGCCGGGAACCCGGCCACGAACCCGGAACTGCTCGACAAGTTGACCGAGGACTTCGTAGCGAGCGGGTTCGATACGCAGAAGCTCATCAAGACGATCTGCAAGAGCCGCACGTACCAGCTCTCGCTCGCGACGAACAAGTGGAACAGGGACGACGAAATTAACTACTCCCACGCCCTCGCACGGCGGCTCCCGGCCGAGGTGCTGTTCGACACGATCCACCGTGCGACCGGGTCGCAGTCGCGGTTGCCGGGTCTGCCCCCGGGCGCCCGCGCCGCGCAGTTGCTCGATAGCAATGTCGAGTTGCCCGGCGGGTTCCTGGACATCTTCAACAAGCCGGTGCGCGAGACCTCGTGCGAGTGCGAGCGCGGGACCGGGCTGAACATCGGGCCGATCATGGCGATGGTGAACGGTCCCGTCGTCGGGGACGCCATCAAAGACCCGAGCAACCGGCTCAACAGGTTCGTCGTTGCGGAGAAGGACGACGCGAAGGTGGCCGACGAAATCTACCTCGCGGTGCTGAACCGGCTCCCCACCCCGGCGGAACGGAAGGCCGCGATTGCCGCGATCGGCGCCGCCGCGACCGACCACGCGAAGATGCTCGCGGAGTATATGCCGAAGCTCGATGCGCTCAACGCGCACAAGGCTACACTCGATGCGAAGCAGGCCGTGTGGGAAGAGGCGCTGAAAGCACAGAAACCGACCGCGTGGACCCCGCTCGACGTGCGCCGCGCGCGAGCACAGATGCCCGACACCACGCTGACGATCAACAAGGACGGCTCGATTCTCGCGGGTGGTAAAGTTGTTCCAGACACCGATCTCTACACGGTCTTCGGCCTCACCGAGATCGATAAGCCGATCACCGCACTGCGGCTCGAAGTGCTCGCCGATCCGACCCTTCCCGTGAAGGGGCCGGGCCGGGCGGACAACGGTAACTTCGTGCTCAACGAGTTCCGCCTCACGTACAAGGCGCTCGACAAGCCGGACGTGAACGCGGCTGCGATTAAGCTGAAGGCGACCGCCCAGATCTTCGCTCAGGACACGTTCCCGGCGGCGAACGCGGTGGACGGTAACCCCGTCACCGGGTGGGCCACCGCGCCGCGGTTCGGCGCTGATAACGCGGCGCTGTTCAAGTTCGACAAGCCCGTGAGCGGGGGGGCCGGGGTTTACTTCACCGCGGTCCTGGACCAAAGGTACGGCGGGAAGCACACGGTCGGTAAGTTCCGGCTGTCGGTGACAACGGACGCGGACCCGAAGCTCCAGAGTGCGCTGACCCCGGCCCAAATCGCGCTGCTCGAAACGCCGATCGATCAGCGGACCCCGGCTCAAAAGGACGCGCTGCGGCAGATGTATCTGGCGCAGGACAAGGAATACGCCCGCCTCGCGGCTGAGGCCGCGGACGCGCCGCCTTCCGACGCCCGCGTGCTGGGGGCACAAGACCTGGTTTGGGCGCTCATCAACAATCCGGCGTTCTTGTTCAACCACTAATTGCGAAGGAACTGACCTCCAACCCATTCGTTGTGTGTTGGAGGCTCACAACAATACGACCCCGGCGGGCACCTGTGCTCGCCGGGGTCGTATTGTTGTGGCAGATCGTTCGTGTGTGGGCCGCTGTTCGGTGTCGAGCGCGGGTTGCGTTCTACTTGCGACTGGCGAGGTATTCGACCAGCGCCTTCAGGTCAGCATCGCTGATCTTATCGACCCCGGACGCGGGCATTCGGGACGTCGGCGAGTGGGACTTCGGGTCGCGGATGTGATCGCTGAGCCACTTTGTTGTGTGTTCGGCCTCGGCTCCTGTCTTGGTCCGGTCCGGTCCGCTCATTCCCGGCGGCCCACCGGGGCCACCCGGAGGCCCGCCCATTCCGGGAGGTCCACCCGGGCCTCCGGGCGGTCCGCCTGGCCCCCCGGGAGGTCCACCGGGGCCACCCGGAGGCCCGCCCATTCCCGGTGGGCGTCCCATTCCCCCGCCCGTATCGCCGAGCTTGTGGCACCGGGCACAGTTGTTGTCCGCGTACACCTTCTTGCCGGCCGCGAACTCTTCCCCGCCGGGCAGTTTGGCGAGGACGTCCTGCGCGGAAGGCCCGCCCATGCCCCCGGGCGGTCCGCCGCGCGAATTACCGACCGGCGGTCCGCCCGCGTCGGTGTTCTCGACCTTCTTTTGACACCCCACGACCGCCAGCCCGAACGCCACGCTCAGGCAGAGCGGCGCGGGCCACGCACTCCGAACACCACCGCGAGTCATCGCCGTACCCTTTCCGTCCGAGATGAATGACGCCGCCCGCCGCCCGGATGGGATAGATCGCAGCGGGAACGCGCGAGTCGGGGCCGAAGTGCTCCGGTCGAAGCGCGTCGGCAAATTAGACCACGGCACCTTAAACGGAACAAGCACCTCGTTCGGGACGGTCTTCGGGTGAAGCGATAGTGGCTTGGTTGAACTTGTAGACCGAGGTGGGCGCGGCGCCCGGTTTCGGGCGCGTGCTGAGCGTGTAAAGCCCCAAACTGAAGGGCTACGGAAGGGGTCGCTGCCAGTTTCGATCATTTCACCAAGCGCGGTTCCATCCAGCCCCCGTGGGCGCCTCTGTGATTGCCGAGCGTGCGCAGCCCGAGGGTGAGAACGCTGACCCCCTGAATGTCGAGGTCGCACGACTCCTTTGGGGTGCCGACGCCGATGACGTCCGAGTGCCAGATCTCTTTACCGTCGGCGGTTACGACGAACATGAGCGGTCCGCCCCACTCGTCCGAAGAGTCCGCCATCGCGACCTCGGATTGGAAGCGCGCGTACATTTTGTCAACCGCGTAGCTCGCAAACATCTGTTTGCCGAACGACGGGGCTCCGTGCATGAAGATCCCGTGCGGCGCGAGCACCCCGCGGACCCGGACCTTGCCGTCGACGTGCGACGGGAGGTGACCCGGGGGCGGGAACACGTAGGTGTCCAACACGGGCAGCTCCGAAACGAACTGGGATTGCGGTGCGGTCTCCTTCACTTGCGCCCCGCCGCTACCGCCACCTTGTGGGCCGGCCTTTCCGCGTCCCTTTGTGAGAGCCACGCCGAGTACCACCGCGGCCAGCGCGACCCACGCACACGCGACGAGCGCGAGTGCGGTCCGGTGCCGGCGCCAGAACGAGCGCCGGGCCGATTCCATCACTTCGGTGTCGGAATCGCGGTCGAAGCCGTCGCGAATGTCCTGAAGGCGCTTGACCACTTCCGCGGCCGATGAGGGCCGGCTGTCGGGGTTCTTCGACAGCAACTCGGCGATCAATTTCGAGAGCGATTCGGGCACGTCGGCGTTCAGTTTCCGCGCCGGCACCGGGGTGTCGGCGACCAGCGCCGCGGCCTGTGCGATCGGACTGGTTGCCGCGAACGGCGGGCGCCCGGTGGCCATCGCGTACAACACGCACCCGAAGCTGAACAGGTCCGTCCGCGGATCGAGCGGCCACCCCCGCACTTGCTCCGGCGACATGTACGCGGGTGTGCCGACGACCGCACCGGCCTCGGTCAGGTGCGTGTCTTCGTGGATCTCCCGCACCAGGCCGAAGTCGAGGATCTTCACGTGCGGGAGGACCGACGAACCCGAGCCGGCAGGCCCTCCGCGCTTCTGTTCGTCTCTCCCGGATTCGAGCCAGATGTTGCCCGGTTTGATGTCGCGGTGGATCAACCCGTGTTCGTGGATCGCGCTTAACCCGGTCGCGATCTCTTCGGCCGTGCGCAGCAGTTCAGGGTAGTTAAGCGGTGTCTTGTTGCGCAGGCGCGATTCCAGCGATTCGCCCTTCAGCAACTCCATCGCGAGGAACATCGTACCGCGGTCCTCGCCGGTCTGGTACACGGTCACGAGGTTGGGGTGCTTGATCGCGGCCAGCGCGCGGGCTTCGCGGAGGAACCGCTCCCACCAACTCCCCACGTCCTCGCCCGGTGGAAGGCACATCACTTTGAGGGCCACGTCGCGCTTCAGCGTCATGTCTTCGGCGAAGAACACTTTCCCCATACCGCCGGAGCCGATGAGCCGGAACACGCGATAGTTTCCGAGCCGGCCGAACTCGCCGGGCAGTGCGGGGGCGCGGAGGAACGGGAACGCAGCGGTTTCGGGCAGCGCGACCCGACCCGCACCCGCGCCGTCCGGTGAACCGTGTCGGTCGCTGCGAATGGTGATGGACATTCTTTTTCGGGTCTCCCGCCCGTCGAAACGGAGTATCGCATTCAACAATGCGACGCAAATGCCGGGAGTGCAACGCGATCGGATCGGGCCGGAGTGGTTCTAATCGAGCTGTTTGAGCAGGGTGTGATAAGTTTCGCCCGTGGCCTGAATCTGGAACCGCCGTCGGTTCGCGTCGATGATCTCGATCTCGATGCGCAAGTGGTCTGATGGAAACGTCGCGTTCACCTTGTCGGCCCACTCGACGATGCACACCCCGTCACCGCGGAAGTATTCATCGGCCCCCAGTTCCGCGAACTCCCGCGACCCGCTCAGGCGGTAGGCATCGAAGTGGTAGATGGGCAGGCGCGCGGGGTACTCCTGGATGAGCACGAACGTGGGGCTGTTCACCGCGGCCGGGTTCTTCACGTTCAGGCCCTCGGCAATGGCGCGCGTGAGGTGCGTTTTCCCGGCACCGAGTTGACCGATCAGGGCGATGACCGCACCGGGGAACAGCAGCGCGCCGAGCCGGCGCCCGAAGGCTTCCGTGGCTGCGAGGTCGGAGATATTGAGGATGTGGGTCATGGCGAACGGCCGGTGTTAGCCGGCCGGTGAGACTTTCGGAGTACGAGTGCATCCTACCGGCCGGCTAACACCGGCCGTTCGCCGTGTGCTACTTCGATTTCGTCTTGTTCGCGCGGGCCGTCTTGTGGCGCAAGAAGGCGTGCATGAACTGGTCGAAGTCGCCGTCGAGGACGTCGTTGACGGCGGGGGTTTTCACATCAATGCCGTCGCGCTCCTCGCGCACGAGCGTGTACGGCTGCATGACGTAGCTGCGGATCTGCGACCCGAACGCGATTTCGCCCTTCGCGTCGTAGCTCTTGACCGCGTCCCCGATGCGCTTCTGCTCCTCGATCGCGTAGAGCCGCGCCTTGAGCAGTTTGAGCGCGTTGTCCTTGTTCTTGTGCTGGCTCTTGTCGGTCCGGCTCTCGGCCCGGACCCCCGACTTGTGGATCAGCCGCACGCCGGACTGCGTCTTGTTCTGGTGCTGACCGCCGGGGCCGCCGGTGCAGAACGTCTGGATCTCGTAGTCCGTGTCCTTCACGACGATTTCGATGTCGTCGGGGAGTTCGGGCAGCACGTCCACGGCCGCGAACGAGGTTTGTCGGGTGTCGCCGCCCCCGAACGGGCTGATGCGCACCAACCGGTGGACGCCGATCTCGGACTGCATGTACCCGTAGGCGTAGGGGCCGACGATCTTGAACGACACGCTCTGAACCCCGGCCTCGAGGTTCGGTTCGATGTCGATCTCGTCCTTCGGGATGTCGAACCCGTGGGTCGCGGCCCAGCGCTGGTAGGCACGGAACATGATGTTCGCCCAGTCGCACGCATCGGTACCGCCGGCGCCGGGCTTGATCGAGACGATCGCCGAGCACGAGTCGTGCTTGCCGCTCATCATCGCTTGGAGCTCGAACGCTTCGTACCGGTGCTCGGCTTTCACCAAGGCGGGCTCTAATTCGGCCTCGAACGCCGCGTCCTCGTCCGCGAGCTCGGCCATCGCGGTGATGTCGCTGGCTGCTGCCGTGAGTTCCTCGTAGGGCTTCAACAGCGAATTCAGCACCTTCAGTTGTGTAATGACGCCCTTCGCCTTCTCCTGGTTGTTCCAGAAGTCGGGCTCGGCTTGCTTGGCTTCGAGTTGGTCGCGCGCGGAAGTTTTGCCGCGCACGTCAAAGAGAGTCTCGCAACTGGGTGAGCCGGGTGCAGAGTTCGTCGGTGCGTCGGCGCAGGTCCGGGTTCATCGCGTTGCCCTTCCGAATGGTGCGGCCGCCACACGGCCACACACGAGGTTAGACAGTAGCATAGCGAAGAGGGTTCAGAGCCAGAAGAGCAAGACGTATTCCCACCGGTGGTGACGACGCGGAACCCCCCTCTCAAATTCAGGCGCGCACAATGAACAAATTGGCCAACAAGGTCGCCGTGGTCACGGGCGGCGGGTCCGGCGTGGGCAAATCGACGGCCGCACTGTTCCTCAAAGAAGGGGCAAAAGTGGTGATCGCGGGGCGCGACGGCGCGAAGCTCGCAGCGGTGGCCCAAGAGCTAAATGCGGGCGATTCGCTCCGCACCCTCCCCACCGACGTGACCAAAGTCGAGCAGTGCCAGGCGCTCATCGATTTCGCCACCAAGACGTTCGGGCGCGTGGACATTCTGGTGAACAACGCGGGCACGAACATCAAGGACCGCACGCTGCGCGAACTCACGCCGGAAGCGTGGGACATGATGATTCGTACCAACCTCGACGGCGCGTTTTACTGCACGAAGGCCGTTTTGCCGCAAATGTTCGATCGCAAGGACGGCGTCATCGTGAACGTCGTCAGCGTCGCCGGGAAGCGGGCGAACCCGTTGGGCGGTGCGGCATACGTGGCGGCGAAGTTCGCGATGGGGGGACTGGGCCTCGTTCTCTCCAACGAAGAAAAAGACAGCGGCGTGCGCGTGAGTAACGTGTACCCCGGTGAGATCGACACCCCCATTCTCGCCGCGCGCCCCAAGCCGGTCAGTGAAGAGCAGCGGGCCGTCATTCTGAAGCCCGAGGACGTGGCCGAAGCGGTGCTGTTCGTCGCGAGCCTCCCGGCGCGCGTGTCGATCCCGGAACTGGTTATCAAGCCGACCGTGCAGATGTACTGGTGATCGCACAGTATTGCACATTCGGGGCGTCCACAACTTGTGGACGCCCCGAATGTTCTTTTCAGTTTCACCGCGGGAACCGGCGCGGGGCGCCGTAGCCGAAGTCCGGGCGGTTCGGATCGCGCAAGTTCATCAGTTTGTCGAACCAGTCCATCCCCGCGCTGATGACCGGCGTCAGCCCGCCGTTCTGCACCTTCGGCTGGAACACCTCGAACCGGAGTTCGTCGCCGGCGCGCTGGGCGGTCAGGTGCGCGGAAGGCAACTCGATCAGTGCCGCCTGGAACGCGGAACGGGCCTTGTCCACGTCCTGCTGAAGCGCGTCGGGCGCGTTCGGGTTACCACCGCCGGGCGGCAGGCGGAGCGGCGGCCCCAGTGGGCGCACGGGACCGCCGGCAACGGGCTTCGGCTCGAGTGCCGCGACGAGGTCGCCGAGGTTCAGTATGCCGACGAGCGCGTGGGCACCCGGGGAGGGGGCCAACCCCTTGTCACCGCCCGTAACCGATCCGGCTGCATCGGAAGTCAGCGCCGCCGCCACCAGTTTCCGATCCTGCCCCCACACCAGCACCGAATCCTTCCGCGCGTAGTGAGCCGCGCTCTTCCACGGTAGCCCGGCCCCCGCGAGCGAGAGCACCTTCACGCCCGCGACCGTTTCCGTCGAGGGCTGCGCGACGTCCTTTTCTCCCGCGAGTTCTGCCATTAATTTTGGAACGAACGCTTCCAGTTCCGCCGCCGCGGTCGCGTCCTCGGCGTGGATCACGAACATCGGGACCGGCGTCGCGCCTTTTGTCAGGTCTTGCTTCGTGGGCACGACGACCGTGACCGCACGGACCTTCGAGAGCACGGCGTCCTTCACCGACATCTGGTACTTCGCATCGAGGTCTTTCACCACGTCGCTCGGGAGTCGGCCGAGTTCCCCGCTGCCTTTCGCCATCGCGTCCAGCAGCCCGAGAACGGCCGCGGCGCGGTCCTTTTCGGGAAGGTTCACGGTCGCGGCGAATGACGCGGGCTTGCGCGCGTGGTGCAGCGCATCGGTCTTCACCGCGGGGCCGGAGGTGAAGTCCAGCAGCGGGCTTTTCTGCGCGGGATCGAATCGCGCGCCGACGGCCAGCGCCGCGCCGCCGTCGCGGAACTGGAGGCACCCGGCCACGGTTTTCAGGGCCTTCGGGTTCGCGAACAGCTTGAGCCATGCGAAGAGGTCGAGGTCCGCCGGCGCGCCGCGCAGGCGCGCTGCGGCATCCAGTTTGGCGAAGAGTTCCGGCGCGTTCGCGTAGAAGAACAGCCCCGGTTTGCGGTACCCCGGCGCGCTAGTCTTAAAGCCCTCGGTCGCGCCGAGCGAGTCCTTTTCGTCGCCGCGGAACCGCGCGATGATGGGGACGATCGCGGCCTTGCTCGTGCCCGCGACGAACAGCCCCGGCGTGTACGCGAACACGGGTTCGTATGGCGCTTCCACCATCTTGTCGGTCACGAGCTTCGGCACGCCACTCGGGTCGTAGTTGGTGACCGGCGCGCGGTGCTGAAACACGGGCACCTTCGCCACTTCGCCCACGCGCCGGAGGTCCGGAGTCGTAGTGACGAACGCGCGCGCGGCGAGCCCGGCCGCGGCGCTGTCGCCCGTGAGGACCGCGACCACCACTTCGGGCGCGCCGCGATCGTTAAAGCCGACCAGCCCGACCGCGATCCCGCCGAGTTTGCGGAACTCGCCGAGCACCTCCGGCGACATCAGGAGTGCGAGCTGCGCGAGTTCCTGTTTCGCCTTGAGTTCCTGGAGCGTCTTGGCCCCGTCTTTCTTGGTGTGAATGAACGGGATGCTGTCTTCGAGTGGCGTGCCCTTAAATACGGCCGCGAGGTGCGGTCCGAGTTCCGCGGGGGTGTGCAGTTCGGCATACGCGAGCGTGCCCGGTGGGAACACGTCCGCGACATCGGTCGGGGCCGCGGTCGCGGCGCCTGTCGGCACCACGATGCACGCACCGAGCGCGAGGAGAGTCAGTCGGGTCAAAGGGCTACTCCGAGAGGGCCGGCCGGTGTGCGGCGCGGCAATGATCTTGTTCACGAAGGGCATCGCTCCGGCGAGAGCTACCCCAAGCCACTATCGGCGGCCTTACGCCGCGCCGTTCGCAAGGTTACAGCAGAGCCGCCTCGTCGGTGCTGTAACGGGCGCGGGTAACATTCGCTAACATTTTTGGCCCGCGGCCCGCGCGCTCGCGCCAACTGCTGATATTTCAAGCTCGTGAACGCGATAGTGCCGCATCAACGGGTAACATTCGCTAACATTTTTCGGCCCGCCAACCCGAATTTGTTCCCGTGCGCACTGTGCTCGGTGCGCGCTCGAGGACGGTCGCCCCGCGCGGAGATAGATGATATCGTGCCCGATAGTGAACTCAATATCACAAGCCGAAATTGCGCCTGCATTTTGATCCGACGACATCAGCTCCTTCGCCTCAATTTGCGCGCGTCACATTGCTTACTATACAGACGAGCAAAGGGTTCATTTCGTTGGCTTGAAATCGGTCTTTGTTGCCCACGCCAGCCCGTTGGCCAGGAGCCGAGTGAAGTTCGCGTCCTTGAAGTCGTCGGGGTGGCCCAGGGAGGTGTAGAAGACCCGTCGGCCGTCTTTCTCCCGCACCCACGCGACCGGCTCGGATTCCTTGCCCATCGCCCCCTGAAGGAGAACGGTGACGTCCCCCGCGACGTTGGGGTTCTTGTACAAACTCCCGTTCGTTTTGAACGGCTTTACGTCCTTCAGGATCGCGTGGTCTTTCGCCTTCTCGACCACGTTCACCTCGGCGACGCCGGCACCGAAGTGCCCCTTGTAGTCCCCGCCGAACACCTCTTTGTCCATTTCGAGCCACTTCTGGAACCCGTGGCTCGCGGTGCGGATGCCGACGATGGGCTTGCCGGACTTGACGTACTTCTTCACCCGCTCGAGTGAATCGCCGTCGATCTGAAGGCGCCGCGTGAAGAAGACTGCGACGTCGCACTTCTCTAACTCCTCCAACCCGGCCAGCGCGGGATCTTTTTCCGCTTTCGCCGTCACCAGCACGCACTCAATGGGGTAAGTCGCTTCCAAGTACTTCTGAAACGCCCTCAGCGAATCGTCCGATTTGTACTCGAACGATCCAGATATTAGCGCGATTCTCAATTTGTTCTCCCCCTTCCCGTCCCCCGGTCCGCGAGAAGCTCCGCTGACAGGGCCGGGGAGCAAGGAGGGGACGGGGGCCGAAGAGGGAGTTTTCTTCGCGTCGCTCGCTAGGTACGCGAACAGGTCCGCGATTTGAGGTTCGGTGAGCGTGTCGAGCAGCTTTTCCGGCATCAGTGACACCGGCGACGGCTTGAGGTCGGCGATGTCGGCCTTCGCGAGCGTGACTTTGGTGACTTGATCGTTCACCACATTTGTGACGACGATCGATTCACCCGTTTCCGTGACGATGCCGGAGAGCTTGCGGTCGTCCTTCGTTAATACGCTGTGAACAACGAATTCCGGCCGAATGTAGCCCGACGGGTCGACGATCTGCGTGAGCATGTAGCCGCGGTTCTTGCGGTCGGCGGTGGTGAGGTCCGGTCCTACTTTGCCGCCATCGCCGTGCAGTTGGTGACACGCCGCACAGTGCTTGGTGAAGAGCACTTTGCCGTTGGCGACGTCGCCGGGCTTCGCGCGCCCGAGTGCGGTGCTCAGCCACGCGATGCGGGCCTGTTTCTCCCCCGCCGTTGCGGGCGCGAGTTTACCGAAGTGCTTCTCCACGAGAGCGGTTACGTCTTTGTCGCCGAGGTTCGTCGCTGCGCGGGCGTTCTCGACGGCCACGTCCGCCTTGGGGAATTTGCCCGCATCGAGTTCTTTGAGGAGCATCAGTGCCCACGCCGGGCGCGTGAACAGGAGCTGAATCGCGCGCTTCTTCACCGCGGGCGTGTAACCCGGGTAGCCGGCGAGCACCTTTTCACCGACCGAAGCGTGCTCGAACGCTTCGAGGCCACTGATTAAGCCGATTCGCAGGTTGTCCGGCTTCTGCACAGCAAGTTGTTCCAGGAACAGTTCTTCTGCACGCGGGTCGCGCACGTCGCGGAGCAGCGCGATCGCCCGCAGCCGGTTGCCCTCGCCGATCGATTCATCAGTCACGAGTTCACGGAGGGCGGTCCGAGCCGCGGGGTCTTTCATGCGCGCGAGCACTTCCAGCAGAACCAGATCCTTCTTCCGTTGCTGACGCAGTTGGTTGAGCGGCGCCTGCAGGGAAGGGGGGATCGCGTCGAGCGGGTGCGCCTGGAGCGCGGTCGCGATCCCGCGGAGCACGGGCGCGATGTCGTCGTTGGCACTGGTGGTCAACCCGAAGAGCGTACCGATGCGCTCGCGCCCGCGGGTGACGTTCCCGGACATGAGTCGGCGCGCGACGCGCTCGTTGAAGAAGCCCGCGAGTTTCTGGATCGGTTCGTTGGCATAGGGGAAGCGCACCGTATCGGTGGTGTCGCGGCGGTTGCAGTCTTCCAGCGCCCACCACACGAGGAGCGGTAACTGCGGGTCGTCGCTCACCAGCGGGTTCGCCATCAACCCGGAAACGATGTCGTATTCTTGTTGCGGCGTGAGCCGGCGAATGGAGCACGCGATCTGCGCGACCACCGCGTGACTGTTCTCGCTCGCGGCGATGTCCCTTAAGGCTCGTTGCGTCGCGCCCGAGACGGCCTCCTCGTCGCCCATGAGTCGGATCATCCAGCCACGGACGTACTCGTTCGGGTGCTCGCCGACGTTGTCGAAGTCCCGCTCCACCCACCCGTCTGATGACGCGAGCGTCCAGAGCGCTTCGAGCGCGAGCGAACCTTTCTCGGTGATGAGCCACTTCCGCAACTTCGGGTGAGCGCTCGCGTCCCCGCGCTCCGCGATGAGGCGCCGCGCTTCGGTCCGCCACCACTTGTTCGGGTGCTTCAGCAGCTCCGCGAGTTCGGCCGTGGACTTCTTCCGCAAGTCGAATGGTTCCTGTTTCGGCGGTCCCTTGTAGTCGATGCGGTAGATGCGACCCGTGGCCTTGTCCCAGTTGTCGACGGGGTCGAGGTGCGCCGCACGCCGGTCGTAGAAATCCGCGACGTAGATGCACCCGTCCGGCCCGAGCAAGCAATCGACCGGGCGAAAGTGCGCGTCGTCCGTGGTCATCAGGTCGCCGCCGTGACTGGCGGTGAACGATGACTTGTGCGATTCGAGTTTGTGCCAGTAGATCGCGTTGGAGAGCAGGTTCGCGGCGACGTACTGTCCGCGGTACTGTTCCGGGTACCGGTCCGCGTCGTACAGCACGCCCCCACACGTGACGTGCCCGCCCTTGAAATCCTTGTACGGGACGTGGTCGAAGTAGCCGTAGGTGTAGGGGTTGTGGAGCGGGCCGTGCTTGCTGAAGCCCTTCACGTAGTACGCGCCCTGCATCTGGTGCAGGCACGCGAACCCGCCCCAGTTGGTTCCCGCGATGATTTGCCCGTTCTTATCGAAATCGAGGCCGTAGGTGTTCCCGCCCCCCTCGCTGAACAACTCGAACCGCTTCGTCTTCGGGTGATAGCGCCAGATGCCCTGCTGGAACTCGATGAACTCGGCCCCGCCCGTGGCGGACGGCACCGGCGGCTTGATCTTGCAGGTGCTCGTGCTCCCCGCCGCGCCGTAGAGCCAGCCGTCCGGCCCCCACTGAAGGGAATTGGCGAGCGAGTGCGTGTCGTCCATGCCGAAGCCGGAGAGCAGCACTTCGGGGTCACCGTCGGGCACGTCGTCTTCGTTTTTATCGGGGTAGAAGAGCAAGTACGGCGGTTGCACTACGTACACGCCGCCGTTACCGATGCAGAACCCGCTCGCGATGTTCAACCCGGTTACGAAGTCCTTCGACTTGCGGAACACGCCGGTCTCGTCCGGGTCGGAGAGGATGATGAGCTTGTCCAGCCCCTTTGGTCCCTTCGGGGGCGACTCCGGTACTTTGTCCCAAACCGTGCGCAGGTACTGGTCCTGCTTCACGGGCTTGAGCCCCGCGTAGTTCGGGTACTGAAGGTACTGAAGCACCCACAGCCGCCCGCGCGCGTCGAAGCTCATGCTCACCGGTTGCCGAACCATCGGTTCGGCCGCGACCGTCTGGACCGAGAACCCGTCGGGCAGTTTGAACCGTTTTGCGGCTTCTTCGGGTGACAGGCCGTCGGCGGCCGCGAACGACGCGCAGGAGAGCAGCGCGAGGAGGGAGGCGGGCAGGCGCATGGGTGGGACTCCGTGCGGAAAAATCAGAAGTGCAGGATGCGGCACCGCGCGCGGAATTGCAAGCATCGACTCGGTAAGGCGTGACATCCGCGCTCGAGATTTGGCCCGGGGCGTGCGGAACCAGAACGCACTACAATGAGCACGTCCCCGGTACCGGCGTGGGCCGCGTATCGGGACGTGAGACGAACGAGGAACTGGGATGTTCACACCGATTCCGCCGCGATTCGAGGCCGCCGAGGCGCCGACCCGTCCTCTGCAGAGGCGGCGCGTGCCCCGGCGTCGCGGGAGCCGGCTCCGACTGGTGGCCGGCCTCGGAGCCGGGGCCGTCGCGATGGGCGCGTTCTTGCGGATCAGCGCGCTGTCACTGGCGAGCGATTCGACGCACCGGCCAGGGGACGCAATGGCTACCCGGTCCACCGACCCTCACCTGTACGCACTCTTCTCCGAATCGGGGACGTGGTTCATCGCGTTCGGGGCACTGGTTGTTGCGCTGTGTCTGGTCGAATGGGCGCGGCGCGATCCGGCCGTGTAAGTGCGCTCGGGCCGCGCGTTCGGCGACTTCAAGGCGCAGTGCATGAACGTCCTCTATCCCTCGTTCCCGGTTCGCCGGCTCCCGACGATGGCCCTGATCGCGTTTCTTGGCGCGGTTGTTGCTGGTGTCTATGGGGCGGTTCACGACCAGATCAGTTTCGCCATTTCGCCCGAATACTTCACCCGGATGAAATTTCGACAGTTTGCCTGGGCCGATGTCGGGCTACCGCCTCGGGCGTTCGCGTCGGAGGTCGGGTTCCTGGGTACCTGGTGGGTCGGGCTGGTGGCCGGGTGGTTCGCCGCCCGCGCGGGTTTGGCCGAACTACCCCGATCCGACCGCTGGCGCTGCACCCCGCGGTGTTTTGGGATCGTGCTGGCAGCGGCAGCGGTCGTTGGGTCGGCCGGCGCGCTCGTCGGCCTCGTGGAAGCGCGGTCGGGCGATCTCAGCTCCTGGGACGATGTGCGAACGCTTCTCGAAGTCGAAGACGTGCCGGGGTTCGTGGTCGTCGCGTACCTTCACGGCGGAGGGTATTTGGGTGCAGCGCTCGGGCTGATTCTGGCTATCGTCTACGTTCGACGGTGCGTGACGCGGGCGGCTCTGTAACACAGGGCTTCCGCTACGTCCTATGAACGTCGGCCACCCCGGGGCGAAGAACCAGAGGCGCCTTCCGCCGCGGAGCGGCCGGTGCTTTTGGAGCAGTGCGGAGGCCCGTGCATCCCTTGCTGATTTTTTCACGAGCCCGTGCTGGTGTTTCGATTTCTGTACGAGGGGCCGAGCGCGGATCGGGAATCGCACGAGGTTGCCCCTTGTTCTCCGCGGGGCTGTCTGGTTCAATCGGTACATCGCTCGCCACCGAACAAGCGCGGGCCGCTCTCAGCGCTGCACGACAACGACGGGCCGGGGAATCCGATGAGCACACTCGCACACGGTCTCACATCGTTTTCGACGTACCTCAGTGAACTCGATCACACACCGCTGCTCTCGGCGTCCGAGGAGCGCGAACTCGGCACCCGCGTGCTGACCGGCGACCCTCAAGCCCGTGACCGCATGGTGCGCGCGAACCTGCGGCTCGTGGTGAACATCGCCCGCGGGTACGTCGGGCGCGGGCTCGCCCTCGACGACCTCGTGTCCGAGGGGAACATGGGGCTGTTGCGCGCGGTCGAAGGGTTCGATCCCGCGATGAGCACCCGGTTCTCGACCTACGCGAGCTTCTGGATCAAACAGAGCATCAAACGTGCGATCGTGAACACCGCCAAAACGGTCCGGCTCCCGGCGTACATGACGGAACTGCTCATCAAGTGGCGCCGGGCCACGAACAAGCTGTCCGACGAACTGGGCCGCCCGCCGACGCACGAGGAGATCGGCACCTACCTGGGGCTGTCGAAGAAGAAACTGGCGATCATCAAGAAGGCGATCCGCGTCGCGAACGCGGGCTCGCAGGCCGATCAGGGGGACGCGGGATGGAGCATCGAGGAGATGCTCATGGACCCGCGGTCCGATGCGCCCGGGTCTGAGATGGGGAAGTCGGACGACCTGAAACAGGTGTTCCAGTTCCTCGACAACATGGACCCGCGCGAGGCGACCGTTCTGCGCATGCGGTTCGGGCTGAACGACGAGGAACCGAAAACGCTCAAGGAAATCGGCGAGAGCATGGGGCTGACCCGCGAGCGGGTGCGCCAGATCGAGAGCGAGGCCCTCGCGAAACTGGCCGAGCACATTGGGGTGGATTAACGGCCGCGCGTTCTCCGCCGCGCGAGCCACGTGCCCGCGACGGCCAGGGCACTGAGGACGACTTCTCGGTTCTCGAGCACGAGCGCCCAATCGATTTGCGCAGTGGGCTTCGTTCCGGGCGCGGCATGGTGCGCGGTCAGGTCCGTTAATTTCGCTTTTAGGGCGGCGGCTTGGTCCCTGTCGGGGCCGAACGAGAAGATGCTACCTCGACTGAGTGTCGCGCCCGCCAACGATGTTTCGGTGAACGTTACCGAGTTGCGGACATAGGCGGTCACGTCCGAGTCGATCCTCCCACCTCCATTGACAACTCGTTCCAAGCCCCGACGGGTACGGAACACCAGCACCAAATCAACGAGTTCACCCCCACCGGTGCGCGCACCGCTGTTGAGCGTTACAAACGCTGGTGTGCTCCAGCCGTCGGTGTTCCTCACCAGCACCGCGCGGCCGGTCCAACCGGTGGCGTTGTACATGCGATTCGCACCCGGAACGATTACAACGCCGTGCGCATCGGCCAGGGATATTGATGGGGGGAGTGCGTCCAGTACGTCGATTGCGGCCGGTAAACTTTGGGCTTCTGCAGACGAGAGGGACAGAACCAGAGTGAGCGTGCTGAGTGAGAAGCGAACCATTGACGACCTCCGTGTCGGTGGTGGTGACAACGGTTGTCGCAATCATCGGGCCAGACGGGACGAATCGAAGGGATTTGCGGCAGCGATTGGGTACGTTTGGTGACGAGTGACTGAGTGCGGAAAAACGACACCGGCCGGGCGCGCCCTTGTTTAGGCGCGCCCGGCCGGTGCCATTCAGGACAGTAGCATTACGGGCGCGGGGGCAGCGGGACCGGGGCACCGAGCACCGGGGGCGGGAGGGGAACCGGCGCGCCGAGAACCGGAGGAGCGACGGGGGCCGGCACCGGCTTCTCCTTGCTCATCTCCATCAACTTGGACTTCAGACCGTCGGCGAGCTTCCGGTCGGCGTCGCGCCCGGGCTGGCGGAACATCGTGTTGCTGTCCGCGTTGGCGTGGATCGCGGCGCCGTCGAGTGACACGCCGGCGAACAACCCGCGGCTCCGCGAGTACGACACGATCTCGGCTTCCAGTTTCGCGTCCGTTGCCGCCGCGGCCATGCGCCCGACCGGCCCGGCCGCGACCGCGGCGTCGGCCCCGAGCGTCAGCTTACCTTTCCCCTCCAGAATCCGGTCGAGGCTCTTACGGTTGCGGAACACGAGTACCACGTCGGTCGATTCGACCCCGGCCTGGAACCCGACACTGGCCCCGCCCAGGTCCACGAACACCGGGTCGCCCCAGTTCCCGTCCTTGTCTTTGGCGATCACGATCCCGTGCCCGCCGCGCCCGCCGAAGATGAACCCGGCCTTGATGACGCGGGGGATGATCGCCACGCCTTGGGCGTCGGCCAGGAGCTTGGCGGGAATCCCCTTGAGCGGGATCTTGGCCAGGTCGTCGATGACTTCTTCCGCGTGCTCCAGAGTCTTGGTGTTACTGGGGGGCAGTGCGGAAGCCGGGGCCACGAACAGTACGAGGGTCAATGCGGCAAATAAGTAGCGACACATGCGGTTCTCCATACGAGACGAGGGTCAGCACGCCCGACAGCGGAAGCATTATGCAAGCACTGAGCCGAAGCGCACAATCCGGGTCGGCCCGGAATAAATAAATGTCAAGATGGGATGGCTGCGATGATTGAGTTGAGTAGTGGGGCTGATGCCGGCTTGTGGCACCCATCATATAGGCCGGTGTCGACCCGAGTTACCCGGACGTGCCACTTGTCCAGCAAATGGTTACCCCGAAAGTCGCTGCGTTTAAGTCTGGGGAGAGCGAACGGCGCGGCGTAAGTCCGCCGGTCTTTTGAGCCACTACCGGCGGGCTTACGCCAGAGGCCGTTGAATGTGTGGGCAAGGGGTTCTGCCCCACCCGCTCCGTGACCGTCGCGGTTCGCCAAAGGCTCGTGCGAACCGCGACGGTCACGGAGCGGGTGAGCTTCCCATTCAACGCGGCGCCCAACGTGCCAGCATATGCCGGTAACGCATGGGGCAGTTCCCGATCGGCAAATACTAAGCTGAAGAGGTTTTAATAGTTTATTCAACTAATATTGAGATCGTGTCTCGCGCTCGATGAGTTACTATTGCGAGAAAGTCATTGACTACGCCACCCGGCGTTCGCAGATTATTGCAAGCTCTTCTCGTTCGGCAGAGTTCGATCCCGCCGCCCCTTAGATTCGGGAGAATCGCCTTGGCCGTCTCCATTTTTTGCAGCCACTGTCAGTACGAAGTGAAGGTTCCCGAAACCGCGATCGGGAAAAAGGGGCGGTGCCCGTCCTGCAAACAGATTTTCACCGCGGTCATTCTGCCCGCGCCCGCCGATGAACTGGTCGACGAGGCCGCGGTCGCCGAGCAAGAGGTGTCCCGACCGCTCGCGGACGAGGTGCCCGAGCCCGAGTCAAGGCCGAAGTCGAAGCCGGTCCGGGACGAGGCCGAAGACGAGGAGCCGGAGGCGCGCCCCAGGAAACCCCGGAAGGTGCGGCCCGCGTCCCAGGCGTTCTTGCGCTTCACGGTGCTGTTCGGCGGGCTGGCTGCGGCGGTCACGTGCGCGGCGATGTTCTACTTGTGGCAGCGCGAGCAAGTCGAGCTGGGCGGCTACATGGCGCTCGCCGAGGCGTTCGGTGGGGGCAAGGCCTCGCCCGAGATGGCCAAGGAAATGGACGTGGCAACGGGGCGCCGGCAGGTGTACCCGTTCCTGCTGGTGGCCGCGTGCGCGGGTCTGGTCGGCGGGTTGCTCGGGTCCGTGCGGATCGGCGTCCCCGCCGGGCTCCTAATGCTCGCCGCAGTGGTCGCGCCCGCGATCATTTTCCCCGCGACCCTGATATTCACGTGTGCCCTCATCGTTGCGGGCGTGCTCGGGTTGATGATGCAGTCCGCGGCGAAGGCCCAGCGCCTCGCGGAGCGGGCCGCGGAGGAGCGCCGGCGCCCGCGGTCGAACCCGCTCGTGCTGGCGTGCGCGGTTCTCGGGCTGCTGTTCTTCCTCGGCTACGCGCCGCTCATGGGCGTCATGGTGGTGGCGGCCGCCGCGAAGCAGGAGCTGGAGATCGCCCGTGTCAAGGGCGGCCGTGGGGGTGAGCGCAATCTCGGCGGCGGCCTGGGTGGGCTCATCGGCGCGGGCGAAACCGGCGGCAACAAGCCCCCCGAACCGGCGAAAGAGGTGCCCGCGGGTGACGTGCGCGAGCAGATCACCGGGGCCGGGAGCGGTACAAAGTTGGTGAAACTCGACCTCAGTCCGGCCGGGCTCGAAGCGACCATCGACGCCCCGGAGGGGTGCCAGATCAAGGAGTCCTACGGCACCATTCGGGTGACGAAGGACGAGCACTTCGGGCTGACGATCGAACTCGGGCGCCAGCACCTTCATTCCGCGCGCGAGAACCTCACGGGCTACGGGCGCAAGACCGTCGTCAACTCCGGGGATCTGGTTCTCGCCGAGACCACGTGGGGGAGCAAGCCGAGTTTCAACTTCACCACCACGAAGGTGGTCGGTCACCAGGACGTGTCCGTTCAGAATTACACGCAGTTCAACGACAAGTCGGTCGAGCACTCGCGCGCGGACTGCCTGCTCATGGTCAAGTGCGCGGAATCGATCGCGCGCAAAACGCCGCCGCCCGCCGACCCGACCGCGGCGCTGGCGCCGTTCAAGGCCGAGCCCCGGTACGGTGAAAAGGAGAAGCCCGATGAACTGCGGTTGAACACGAAGGCGACCGACGCGACCCTCGCGCTGCTCGCGCAGTTCCCCGATATCCGGGTTCTGGACATCAGCGGGACGCAAGTCACCGACGAGGGAATGGCTCACCTCAAGGCGCTCCCGAAACTGGAAAAGCTCAACGTTCAGGGGCGCCCGCTCACGGATTCCGGGGCCGCAACGTTGGCCCAGCTCGCGCACCTGAAGGAACTGAACGCGAGTTACATTCAAATCACCGACGCCGCCGTCCAATCGCTCGCGGCGCTACCCGACCTCGAAGCCCTCGAGATCGGCGGCGGGTATTCGTCGAAATTCAAGGGGCCGGGGTTGGCGCACCTCGCGGGCGCGAAGAAGCTCAAAAAGCTCAAGTTGAACGGGTCGGATTTTGATGATTCCACGCTCGCCAATCTGAAGGCCGTCACCAGCCTCGTCGAACTGGACCTCAGTTCGATCAAACTCCTCGGCCCGGGACTCGCCCACTTGAGCGGCCTCCCGAACTTGGTCCGGCTGAACGTCGGCGGGACGCAGATCAACGATTCCGGTTTGGAGAGCATCGCGGGTCTGGTGCGCCTGGAGGAACTGGACTTGCACAGCACCCAGCTCAGCGGGCAGGGCGTGAAGGCACTCAAGGGGATGACCAAGCTCAAGGTGCTCAAACTGGAATCCACGAAGATTCCCGACGCGGGCGTCGCCCACCTCGCCGGGCTGACGAACCTGGAGGTGCTTAATCTGAGCAGCACCCCGGTCACGGACGCGGGGGCCGCACACCTCAAGGGGCTGAAGAGCCTGAAGAAGCTCGACCTCAGCCAGACCGCGCTGACGGACGCGGGCCTCGCACACCTCAGCGCGCTGGAGGATCTGGACGAGTTGGTCCTTTGGGGCTCCAAGGTCACGAACACCGACCGGCCGAAGAAGGTCAAGCCGCCCGAGGGCAAATTGAACCCCCCGGACCCGGCCGCGCTGGTCAAGCGCTTCGAGGGCCGGATGACCCAGGGCGACGGCGAGGGGAAACCGATCGTTTCGATCGTGTTCAACCAGGCCAAACTCACGGACGCGGACCTCGCCGACCTGCGCGAACTGAAGACCCTCCGGGTACTCAATTTGGGGTACGGCAGCGAAGTCACGGACGCCGGCCTCTTCTACTTGAAGGGGCTGACGGACCTCGAGGAACTGCACCTCTCCGGCACGCAGGTTCAGGGCGACGGCCTGGTTCACCTCGCCAAGCTCACGAAGTTGCGCAAGCTCTACCTGCCGGGCGACAACGTCACGGCGAAGCAACTCGCGCCGCTCGCGACAATGGTGAACCTGGAAGAGTTCTCGTGCAACCTGTTCCAGGAGGCGGAACCGAAGCTCAAAGTGCTGTCGCACATGGTCAAACTGCGCCAACTGTACCTGCCGGCGCGCGGGCTGTCCGACGCCGCCCTGGGGCACGTCGGGAAGATGGTCGGGCTGCAGTATTTGACGATCCCCGGTTCGGGTTCGTGGCGCCTCACCGACGAGGGACTGGCGCAACTGAAGAACCTCAAAAACCTCAAGAACCTGGTGCTCCCCGGCGCGGCCGTGACCGGTGACGGGTTCAAGCACCTCGCGGCCCTGACGCAACTCGAAACGCTGGCCCTCGACGGTACCGCGTTCGGGGACGAGGGGCTGAAACACGTGCGCGCACTCACGGGCCTGCGGTCGCTCACGCTGGGGCGGACGAACGTCAGCGACGCGGGGCTCGAGCCCCTCGGCGACCTGACCAACCTGGGGTACTTGAACCTCAGCGGCACCCGCGTGACCGGCGTCGGCTTCGAGAAGCTCAAGAAGATGCCGAAGCTCGCGTCCCTCAACCTGGACGGCACCCCGTTCTCCGACGCGGGTGTGAAGGCGCTCGCCGCGTTCCCCGGGTTGCGCTCGCTTCAACTGGACCGCACGGACGTTACCGATGCGGGGATCGAGCACCTTAAGGGAATGAACGAACTGACGCGGGTGTCACTGGCCAAGACGCGGGTGAAGGGAACGGGCTTCGCCGCGGTCGGGGAGTTGCCCGAATTGGGCGAACTGGTCCTGACCGATAGTGGCTTCACGGACGCGGGGATCGAGCACCTGGCCGCGATGAAGAAGCTGTTCTCGCTCGACGTGTCGGGCACACCCGTCACGGGCGCCGGGTTCGCGAAACTCAAGGGGTTGAAGGAACTCGGTGAGCTCATGCTCCACGGGTCGCAGTTGAACGACGCCGGGCTGAAGGAGGTCGGGGAACTGACCGCGCTCGAGGGGCTCACGCTCTCGCAAACGCGGATTACCGACGCCGGGCTCCCCGCGCTGAACGGGCTGGTGAAGCTCAACCAACTCACCCTCGACGGCACCCCCGTAACTGGCGCGGGCCTGAAGGACGTTAAGAATTTGATGAAGGTGACGTCCATCAACCTGAGCAACACGCGGGCCACCGGCGACGGGTTGGAGACCCTCAAGAATTTCCCCAATCTCTCGTACCTGCAACTGGACAACACGTTCGTGACGGACGCGGGGCTGGCCCGGCTCAAAGACCTGCCGAAACTCCAGTCGCTGAACCTGCAGGGCACGCGCATTACCGACGCCGGGCTCGCCGCGCTCTCGGGGTTGAAAGCGCTCCGCGACGTCAGTGCGGGTCAGACCCAGGCGACCGCCGCCGGGGTCACGAAGCTGAAAGAGACTCTGCCCGAGTTGAACGTCTACGTGGGCGAGTGATCTGGGGTACGGGAAGTTCGTAGCGCAGGGCGTCAGAGCGCACAGGGCGGAAGCCCTGTGCTACGAACGACGGCCCCTCCGGGGCGAAAACAAATACCGTAGCGCGTGCCCGGGGGAAGCGCCGCTCTCGGTGGGCTCCCGCGTAACCTGCCTTGACGAGCCGTGACCGCGAGGGAGCGGGGCAGAGGTGCCCTGTGTGATTGGGTGCGAGCACCGGGAACCTCAAGTGCCTCCCGCTACAAGGTAACCGAAACAAAACCAAAAATGAACCCGTGCGTCGAGTCGGCGTGCGAGTTCGCCGGTGCTCGAGCGCACGGGTTCGTGGGGCGAAGGTGGGATCAGAAAAGCCGAACCTACTGCCCGGGGCCGGTAGGGGCGCCGGGCGGGGGACCGGTCGGCCGGCCCTTGGCGGCTCCCGCTCCGGCGGGGGCTCCCGCCGGTGGGCCCCCAGCCGGAGGCGTTTTGTTGCTCTTCCCGGCCAACAGTTGCTTATAGGTCGCGTCATCGACCTCTTCGACGAGCCCGCCGGTGTAGCCGACGCTCTTCTTCCCGTCCTTCCCCTCTTGCTCGAACACCACGGGGTCTTGCGACCCGCGCCCGCCGCCGACGTTGTACCGCACTTTGAACGGTTTGCCGTCGGACTCGGACTTGAACAGGCCGTCGAGGTCGTCGGGGTTGATGCTCATCATCTTGAGCTTGGTCGGGTCGTAGCTCTTGATGAACTCCCGGAACTCGGCTTCACTGGCCGGCCCGCGCCCGCCCTTGAAGTTCTGGTGTGCCGCGTACATGTTGCTGAGGCGCTGGGAGTTTGACGTGTTCATCGCGCCCACGGCCTCGGCCGTTCGGTCGCGGCTGCACCCGACCAGGCCGATGACCGATCCGAGCGCGAGTGCGCAAACGAGTCTCGTGAACATAATGGCTCCGGTATTTTGGGTTGGGTGCGAAACGGGCGCGGCGGGGCAGGCGCCCGCCGCGCCCAGCGGGGTCAGTAGTTGGAGCCGACCACCCACCCGTCGGACCGGCCGCCGAGGTGGTACAGCACGCAGCTCGTGTCGCTCCACCCGGAGTTCCCGCCCGTGTTGACCGACATCTGGATGCCGCGCACCGAGCCGTCACCGAACACCGCGAGCACGACGCCCGTGTGGGCCGAACCGAAGCCGGGCTCCCAGAACTTCCCGTTGGCCGTCGCCCAGCTCACGCGGGTCGTGTCGCTGTCCGGCAGCAGGGGAACCCAGTTCCCGACGAGACGCATGTTCGGCCAGTCGGAGTTGTGCGCCCAGCCCGGGATCTCCCACCAGTCCCAATCTGGCGTCGCGGTCGGCTGGTACTGCCGGGCGGAGACGGCTTTTTCCATGATGGCGATCGTGTTGGAGGTGCCGTCCGAGACGCCGGTCACGTTGACCGTGCTGTACTTCTGGGTCAGGGACGGGTTGTCGGTCCGCACGTGCCCGCCCTTGGTGATGATGCCCTTGAACGTGTTCTGCTCGTTCGGGTCCGGGGGCAGCGTGGCTTGCCACTGGTTGCCCCACTCCACCATCACGCCCGCGTAGTCGCCCATCGCGTACACCGAACCCCACGACGCGGGGGCGGACGCGCGGTTCCCGCGGGCCGGGCACAGGTACGTCTTCACCTGGATCTCGACCATCGCTTTGCCGATGCTCGCGTTCCAGTTGTTCGGCCCGCTCTGCTGGCCGATCTTGTACACGTTGTCCTGTTCGATGAAGGGGAGGATCTGGTACGCCCACCCCATCGTCTCGAACCCGACCCCGGTGTTCCCGAAGGCGGCGGACTGGGCGCCCGAGGTCGGGAAGTACCCGTAGGCCCCCTCGTGGGCGTGGAGCGCGATGCCGATCTGTTTCAGGTTGTTGCTGCACTGGATGCGCGCCGCGGCGGAGCGCACCTTTTGCACAGCCGGTAGGAGCAGGCCGATCAGGATCGCGATTATCGCGATCACAACGAGGAGCTCAATGAGCGTAAAACCGCGACGATGCCGCATGGGAGAGACCTCCGGCACGGGGAGAGAAGAAAAAATAGGCGATTCCGACCCGGCTACGACTTGGAAGCTTCAGGTGGAGAGACCCGGAACTCGGCGACCTGTAACCCCAAATCCGTTTCGTAAGTGTTGAAAATGATCAGGAACCCGATCCAGGACGGTCCGAACTTGGGCGCGTGCTTGTTATCGATCAGCGCCCCGGCCCGGACCTCGAGCGTCCGCCACCCCCCCGGGATAGTGGGGTTCGGTGCGTAGGTGCCGTTCCACTCCAGCATCCCCGTGTCCGGGGAGCGCACGTCCGGGGTCCGCACGCAGAAACAGAACTGCCCCGGTCCCGGGCGCTCGACGCGGTACCGCACCCGCACCACCGAATCGGAATGGAGCCGAAAGTACCCCCGCGTCCACTGCTTGTCGGAGCGGATCTGGTACATCTGCCGCTGGTAGTACGGGTCGAACCAGAAGTCCGGGGCGACCACCGCCCGGTCCCCGGTGGAATCGCGGTGCCCCACGGCCCAACCCGTTCCCCACCCCGCGACCCAGGGCCGAGCGAGATCCAGTGCGTAGGCATCGGGCGTGTCGCGGATCGGCTGCTTCTGCGTGTCCCCGTCCGCTCGAACGGTCAGCAGTTCCCCGCCCCGCACTTCGCCGAACGCGCGCCCCGTTGGGGCCGACACGTTCACCGCGCCGCGCTGGACCCCCACCTCCGTTACGGTCGCGGCTTGGGAGAGGGTCACGATCGCCCCCGTCGCCCCCGTCAGTACGGTCTCGGTGGTGAACAACGTGAGTGGCACCCTGCCGACGAGCGGCGGGCGCACATCCGCCGCGATCACCCCGCGGTCGAGTTGCAGTTGGGTGCCGTCCGCACTCAGCGTGACGGCCGAATCCTCGGTCACCGCGACGTTCGTACCGTCGGGGTAGAACAGCACGGCCGACGCGCTCGGGCCGTTGGTCGTCACCGTGCCCCCCGGCGGGACCGGCCCGTCAGTCGGGTGCAGCGTTCCGTCCGTCGCTCGGACCGTAATGTTCCCGCGAACCGAACCGAGTCGGGCGTGCCATTCGGGTGACGTGGGGCTCGGTCGGTTGGGCCACACCCAGCGCCCGAGGGTGACCCCGGCGACCCCCGCGGCCAGCGCACCGCCCGCGAGCCGCAACACGTTGCGCCGGTCCCACGGCCGCGCACCAGGGTCTCTCGGTACGGGCGCGACTCGTGCGAGTGACTGCTGTTCGCGAGAGCGGCTCCCCGGCGGCAGGTCCGCAACGGCAACCGCCTGGAGCACGAGGAGCCGGAACCACTCGCGTGCGGCCGGATCGGTGGCCAGCCGGTTCTCCAACTCCTCCGCTTCCGCGGGAGTCAGTGCGTTGTCCCAGTATCGGCCGAAGAGTTCTCCGAGTCGGAGGTCGAGCACCGGGTTCACGAGGGTACCTCCCGTGTTACCGGGGCCTCGCGGCCACCCAATTCCCCCTCAACGCACTCACGCAGGGACCGGTGAATCCGCGACAGGTTCTGGTAGACCGCGTCCGCCGACCGCTTGAGGCGCTTCGCAACGGTCACGGCGGTAAGACCTTCCGCGTACCTCATTCGGAGCAACTCCTGAGCGGACGCCGTCAACTTGCCGAGGCACCGGTGTAGGGCCTCGCTCCGGTCCGTAACCGTCACGTCTTTGGAATCCGACCAGCGCGCCTCTAATAAGTCGAGAACGTTGTCCGGGAGCGAATGCAGTCGGCGACTCCGGGCGAAATCGACCGCCCGGTGCCGGGCCGCACGCAGTGCCCATGCGAGCACGTGATCGACGTCGCGGAACTGCGCGCGGGACTCGAGCGCCGCGAGGACGACCTGTTGGAAGATGTCGTCGGCGGCGTGTACGTCCCGCGTCACGGTCGCGGCCAGAGCTGCGACGCGCAATCGCTCGCGGAGCAGTATTTGGACGATCACGTCCGGTTCGAGAGTCATGCGCGAGCCTCTCTCGTTCTTCACACGAACGTCACGGCCGAATCCTGACACCGAATGCGAATTATTTTACCGCAATTCTTTAAACCCAAGCGCCGCAGCGAGATACCGCCGAACCGAACTGCGTCGCGTGTGACCGGGGCTCGTCCGCCGCGCGAACTCGCGTGAACCCACCTTGGTTCCCGTTCGTCCGTTCAACGTTGACCGCCGCCCGACCGCCGGGGCTTACACGCAACTCTCTTGCTCAGAGGGTTCGGCTCTGCGAGCCGAACGCACCAATGCCTCGCAAACTTGCGGCGGTTAACTTTACCGCTCCGGTTCTTCCGGGGCGGTTTTTTCTTGGATGACGGTCATAGAGGTCCGCGCCGTGTCCGACGGCACTTCGCGCCTCTGTCACCCCACGTTCCTCAATACCTGGACGCGCTGAAATTGTGAGAGCCGAACGCAAAATGCGGTCAAGAAGTGGATTGCGGAAATGTGGTGCTTTTAAATTTCGTGGCGTTTTGCGGGCTTTGTAAACGCGCTTTCACACGTGGAACACTCGCGCAGACACGCGAGCGTATCTGCACGGGATGTGCGCTCCGCTCTGACGACAGTTCCCAACCCGTGATGGAATCGGGGCGGTCACTTCAACTCCGTCTTGAGCTCTTCCGCGCAAGCCTGCTCCAGTTCTCTGGCCGCGGTCTGGAGTTGTGGCTTAAGGCCCGCCGGGGCCTCGTCCGACTCTTTTACCCCTTTTTGTTCCCAGGATTGCAACAGCGTCCCAAATGCGCTCATGGCACCGGCCACCTTGTCTTGTTCGACGAGGATCAAATCGCACCAGTAAAGGCGCCAGAACTGCTTCCGCGAGTTCGGCGTATCGGTTAATTTCTTGCCGTCTTTGGCGATCATGCTCACCGCATCTTGCGCCTGTCGGAACAGCGAGGCGCGGTTCTCGCGCAGCAGAACCAGGTAGCTCGGCACCGCCGTCTCCTCACCCGGCGGTGGTGGGAAGAACACACTCGGCCGGCCCATATTCTTGATGTCGTCCCGAATGATCTTCGCCACCGCGAAAACGAGTTGATGGGTGCCCCTGGGGCGCGGCCATGTCCGCACCGCGGCGTCCGCCTTACCCACCTCCGGGCGCTCGAAAAATGAAACGAAGTACCGGTCGCCGTCCCGCGTCAGCTCGTCCTTCAACACCTCCCACTCGAGCCGCCGGGCTCCCCAGTCCTCTTCTGCGGCCAGGGCCACCTCGCCCAGCGCGCGGATCAACCGCACCTTCTTGGCGGTGTGTGCTTCCTGCCACTTCCGCGCGGCCTCGCGCCGTTGCACCTGCTCCCGCTCCGCGTCTAACGCGCGCGCCGCGGCGTCCTTTTCATCATTGGCCTTGCGCGCGCGTTGCTCCTCCTGGTGCGTGCGGTACACCTGGTACCCGTACACCCCGCCGGGGAGCAAGATCAGCCACCACGCCAACAACCCCCAGAGGGTCCACGTGGCCCAATGGCCGGCCCGGAACACCCCCCACCCGCGGCGGTCGATACCTTTCAGCCGGTACCCGGGCGGGCGGTCCGCGCGGGCCGGGTGCCACACGGGTCGTTCGGCCCGCTCCCGCGAACGCACCTCTTGCGCCTCCGCCCGAGTCCGGGCCGCCGCGTACCCCTGGTGGACGATGGCGTCGATCTCGTCATCACTGAAGGCGTCCAAATCGGTGCGCGCGGTCGCGACCGCCAGTTGCTCACTCGGCCCCGGCGCGTAAGGCCGGTCGATCACGTCCGCGGCCGCTTGGGGCAGCGTGCAGTGGAGCAGCCGACCGCCGCTCCGCAACCGCTCCCGCGCGTACCCGTGCTCGAACCAGCTCACCCGGTCCATCATCAGGTCCACGCACCGACTCGTCCGCCCGGTAATCAGGCTGTAATCGTTGCCGTACTCCGCCGCCAGGGCCCGCTGGGCGTCGCTAACCACCAACAGGTCCAACCGCTCGTTGGGCGGGAATAATTGCAGCATTCTACGTGTGCCCAAATTGTCATAAACTCCGCCGTCAGTCAGGTAGTGCGGGCGCGGGAAGCAGTCGGGGGCGACCCCGAACGTGGCGTGGTCGACCCGCACCGGTGGGAACAGCGGCGGGAACGCGGACGACGCGGCGACGGCCAGCCCGACCGGGACCGCGGCGACCGGAACCGGAACGGGGACCGCCTGTCGGTCGTCCGGCCCGGCCCCGGGCTCCTGCCCGAACCGCAGTTCAACGTTCCCGCGGTTGCTCCCGAACGCGACCAGGTGGCCCGTGGTGAAGCTGGTGGCCAAGAGCTGCACCTCCGGTCGGCCGGGGGCCGCCACCGCGCCCAGGGTCGCTCCGCGGTACAGGCGGTCGTACTCGCGCTGGAGCAGGGCCGTCCGCCACCAGCGCGCGCCCCGGAACCGGGGCGCGACCGCCAGGAACGATACCACCCACGGTCGGATCACCCGCCCGCGAACGTCCGCGCGCACGAACGCGACCAGTTCGCCGGCGGCGGCGTCGAACTGCTCCGGGGTGCCCGTGTACCGCTCCCAGTTGAGGACGAGGTGGGCCGCTAACACGCTCCCCCCGGAAACGGAACACACGTGCGTCACGTTCGCCAGCAAGCCCTCCTCGTACAGAAAACGAACCACCCCGAGGTGGAAGAGCGTGGCCCGAAACCCGCCCCCGGAGAGCGTGAGTCCGGTCCGCGGGCCGCTCGCGCCTTCGGGTGCTCGCGCCGGAACAGGGGCGGGCTGGTTGTTGTCGCCTGTCATACCGCCGCCCTGGAATGGAGCTTGGGGAATTGTCACGGCTGGCTATCTATATTATTATACTATTGATAATTAAATGTATCAAGCAATGGTGGATCGCAGTCGATCAGACGAACCGGCACGACCGATAGTCGACGGGCTCAAGCCTTGTCTGGAAATAGGATGAACGGACCCGACGTTCCGACCGGCCGCCCGGCTAGGTCGTTACTGATCGCGACGACGGTCCCCACGATGTGGTCGGTGCCGGGGGTGAAAAAGCCGCGGAGGTTGTAAACCGCACCCGCGAGCCCGTCTATGACTAATTCGATTCCCTCGGGCAGCAATTCCGGTTCACCTGTGGCGCTCTCCGGCACAGGGGGCGTCACGGACCCCCGCACGTTGAGCGCCGCACCCGGGCGAGGCGTAGCGGTGCCCGAGATTTTGCCGTCGGTAGTGGTCAGGTTCATCACCGACAGCGGCGTCCACGGGGCGGTGATTTGTGCCCGGAATTCGTTCGCCGCGACGCGCGGGCAGAAACTTCGATACTGCCATTTCCCATTAAGCTCGGGCATGGTCTCTCCAATTGAATATTGATTTGTTTGCAACAACGTTTAGTGGCTGGTTAATAATCTGTGCCGGCGAACAGGTATCAAGACGGGGCGGGCAGGTTGCACGCCCGCTTGAAGTCGGCGAGCGTGCGGGCGTTCCGGGTCCGATCGTCGTCGGTGGTCACCAGATCCTTCTCAGTCGCGCTCTGGAGGAGTTGAGCGGCCCGCGCGAGCAACGGTTCCGAGTGGTCCAGCACGTTAATCAGATCGGTACCCCCGGCGACCAGCTCCTGAATCCGTGCGAGGAGGTCAGTGTGTAACTGCTGAACGCCACGGACAAAGGCGGAGTCCGCGCCGGCGAGCGCCACCGATTCGCGAACCGACTCCCGGCTTGAGAAGAACTTCTTCTTCGTCTCCTCGTAGAACCCTTCGTACTTTTTGTCAGGGATGACGTAGGCGATCCGCTTCATGTACGCGATGAGGAGCGTGCAGGCGCACATCGCGCACGGGTCGAAGGCGTTGTACAACGAGCACCCGACCCGCAGGAAATCGCCGGGCTGTCCGCCTTTGGCCATGAACAGCGACGACCGGTAGTAATCCTCCACGGTCACCCCCGCACCCCGCGGGCGCTTCCGGCGCAACCGCTCGTGGGCCGCGCGGATGACCACCTGCTCCGCGTGTTGGAGCGGGTTCTCGTCCGCGTGGATCGAGTTCCGACCGACCGCCAGAACCTCGCCATCCGTGTTATCGATCACGCAGCAGTGGACGTTCAGCCCCGCGAAGTGCGTTGGTGGGGCGCCGGTCCGCGCCGGGATCGGGCGGTCGAAGAGGAAGTACGTTCGGGCCAACAGGCCCAGCGTCGCGATCGCGTCCCGTTCCGTTCGGAGCTGCTCGTCCATGTATCGACCTCTGTTCGGTGGTGGGTCATTTCAGTTGGGCGCCGGCGTGCGTCAGTATTTGAGAACGCACGCGAGCGGGAGGTGGTCCGACACCCCGGAGTCGTGGAACGTGTTCCCGGTGTACAGCCGATTCGGGCGGGGGATCATTTTCGAGTTGGCCGGGGTGAACAGTTGGAAATCGAACGCCACGGCCTCGGTGGAGTCCGCCTTCCAGCGGAAGTTCGTGTCGTCGAGCAGGCCCGGCGAAACGATGATGTGATCGATCGTCTCCCACTTGTTGTCGAACACGTATGTCCCCTTGCCCGCGTTCACGAGGGACCAGACGGTGTCGTAGAGCTGCCCATCAGTCAGACCGGTCGAGCTATTTCCGGCACGCAGGTGCGTTTTGACGGACTCATCGGCTGGAGTGTCGTTCAGGTCACCCATCACGATGAAATCGGCCGCGGGGTCGAGCTTGAGCAGGGCGTCGAGGCGCTTCCGGAGCGTCTTCGCGGCCGTGGCCCGCTGCGCCGGTACGTTCCCGCGCGACGGCCAGTGGTTCATGAACACGGTGAACCGCTTCCCGCCCTTGTCGAACTCCACCTCCACGATGTCGCGGGTCTTGTCCGCGTCGACGAAGTGGAACCCCTCGAAGACGGCTTTCACCTGTTTGGCGTCGTACAGAACGGTGCAGTCGATCCCGCGGTCGCTCGGCGAGTCCTTGTGGACGATCCGATAGTCCCGGCCGAGCGGTGCGAGCTCCTTCACCAGATCCTTGAGTACGGCTCGGTTCTCGATCTCGCACAGTCCGAGGACGTCCGGCCCCTTGCCGCCGTTCATCTTGGTCAGCACCCGAGCGAGGTTCTTCAGGTGCGCCTTGTACCGCTCCTCTGTGTATTTCTTGGCGGCGGTCGGGGTGAATTCCTCGTCCCCTTCCACCTCCGGATCGTCGACGGTGTCAAACAAGTTCTCAACGTTCCACGAGACGACGTACAGTTCACCAGCCCGCGCGGGCGCGGCGAACAGGGCTACGGTTGCCGTGAGCATTAACATCCTGGTAATCGTCATCATCTTTCTCCGCGAGAAAATTGGGGGATGGGACCGCGTCAATCTCGTTTCACCCCGTCCCGCTCAAGGTGGGGGAGCGGTTTGAGTCCCGGCAGTGCATCGGCCTTGAGCTTGGTCGCGCCTCGCTTCTCCAGTCGCTCGACAACGGGCTTCTGCGTTCGCAGGTGCTGGTAGAAGTTGCGGATGCCGGCCGGGATCTGGAGCGAATAGTCCGTCGTCACGAATAACTTGTCCGCGTCCCGTTCCAGGTGACTGTTGGGCCGGAGGGTGCGGAAGAACCGGCCGAACTCCGCCACCGGGTACCCGGTCGGGTCGGTGGTGGTGAGCAGCCCGGTTTCCATCGGCAGCCCGGACTCGTCGCTCAACGGGAGCGCCTTCGCGTAGGTAGCGGCGCGGCCGTGGCACGAGATGCAGGACGAGACCGGGTTATCGACCGGGCCGTTCAACCGGCCGCCCAAACCGAAGTGCCGCAAGTAGGCTTTCGCCCCGTACTCGTGCCCCGGCTGCTCGATCAGGTCCGCGTTCAACCGCGTTTCTTTCAGCTTCGGGTTCGTGAACGCGCCCTTCTTCTTGAAGTCGTCACACACTTCATCGTCGTCGCCCCAACTCAGGCCGACGAACGCCATCCGGTCCCACACGTCGGCGCCGGGCGCGCCCCCGTCGTAAACGAACGTGCCGAAGATCCACCCGCTCCGGGCCGCGACCCGCGGGTCTTTCACCGCCACGTCGAGTTGCAGCAACCGCACGGCCCGGTCCACCCGCGGCGGGGCGTAGCTCGCGGCGTCCTTGTAGATGTTCGCGGTCCACTCCAGCGAGCCCTTCAGATAGGGCACCTCTGTGGCTGGGGCGGCGGTGAACAGCAACTTGAAGCTAACCGTGTGGTCCGGGAACGTGGCGCGAGTCGGGTCCGGGTACTCCTCGGACGTGTCCCACACCTGACCGAGTGTGTACCCGCCGCGGTCGTTCACCATCCCAACCGCCCAGTTTTGAGAAGTCGACGTCTGGAGCGTGTGAAGCTCGAACGGCCGGGAGCGGCGCTCCCGCGTGAGCCCGTGGTGGTACTCGCGGCCCGCGCCCGCCTTGTTCTTGTCACTGTCGTCGTGCATCCACGGCGCGTGGTACCACTTCCGCTTGGGGTTGTCCTGTCCGCGGAAATCGACGTCCTTGTTACCCTCCAGGCAGTACGCCAGGACCGCACGCAGGTACTTTTCCGGCTCGGCGGCGTAGTCGATCGCCTCCCACGGGAAGCGTTCGGTGGGGTTGTAGACCTCGGGGTAGTCCTGGCTCAGCCGGAACGTTTGGGCGCCCGCGGGCGGCGGGTGGGCGGGATCGAAACTGCGGAACCGCGCTCCCGTGGGGCAATCGGGGACGCACGGCCGGAGCTCCTTGTCCTTGGCCGCCTGTTGCCGGAACGGTTTCTGGCCGCCCGGTTCCTCGGCAAGGGCGAACCCCGCGGAGACCACTAGCACCAGCCCCAAAGCCCGAACCCGTGTCGAAACCCACATCTGTTGGCACTCCTTGTGATCCCAGTTATTTTTTGCACGGCCGCGGACGCGCGGTGCGCCGTCACGGGCGCGTGATGCTCCATCGCGTCGGTCCGCCCTTCGCGAGCCCGTCGCAGAGCAGGAGCACGTCGTAAGTTCGCCCTTCCGTCTTCAGCACGGCGAGCCCCTCTGGTTTGGCCGCACCCAAGTTCGAGAACTCCCCGAGCAGTTCGGGGACCGGGCCGTTCTCCCCGAGCCGGAGGTGATCGGTTCCGTCCCAGAAGTAAATGCGGTACGTGGAGTCGCCGTCGCCGACCGGACCGGCCAGAATCAGGAACCCGCCGTTCACTGCGGTGAGATCCCGAATGCCCCGACCGCCGAGCCGGATGTAGCGCACCTGCGATTCAGTCGGGGCGTCCCAGGTACACGACAAGACGGGCACCCACGCGCCCCGGAGGACCGGCCCCCGGAAGCCGAAATGGAGGTGCCCGTCCTTGATTGCGAGCCCCTCAATATCGATGCCGTTTTCCTTGCTGGCGACCGCACGGAACGGTCCCAATACGGGGTGCGCGTCGAGCGCCGGGGTGAGTGTCTTCGGCCCCTCTACCGCCCCTGCCGTACCATCAGCGGCGAGTTTGAACCGGAAGAATTGTTCGCGCGACTTCTTGCCCTTCACCTCTCCAAGCACGCCGTCTTCCACTTTCCGTGTCGCGCAGTGCGACCCGGTCACGTAGACGGTGCCGTTCCCTCTGTCCAAACCGACGGCTTCCAGGTCCACCTCGTCATCCCCGGCCGGCAACTTCACCGACCCGGCCGCCACGAACCCCTCTCCGTCTCGCTTCAACAACTGAACCGTCGTCGGCTTCTTCATCTCGTCGGAGACGATCGCGAGGAAATTGCCGGTGCCGTCCACCCCGCTAACGGACGTTTGGGGCTTCTCCTTGCCGGAGAACAGTTCGCCCGCGAAGTCCACGGGCACGCCGTGAACCGCGTGGCCGTTCGGGGCGGTCAGTACCAGTGTGACGGTTTTCAAGATACCCTCTTGGTGTTTTGACGGTCTGTGAAGAAGCCGGCCCTTCGTTCGATGCCTGGCGCAGTTAGAACAACGCCCCGTGCCCGAACACTTTGTCGGGCACGGGGAGCAGTTTTGATGGGCCGCGTGGTCACTCGGTCGGGAGGACGTCGGCGTCCGGTTGGAGCAGGCGGTTCACCGGAGTGTGCCCGTTCGTGTAACCGGTCGCGGCGATCGGTGCCGGCGCCGTGATCGGCTCACTCGCGACCGACACTCCACTAGCGGTGACGTTGATCGTCACCTGCGACGAACTGATCGCGATCGTGACCCCACCCCTGACGGGAGCCGGTTCCGCGGACCCAACGCTTGCTTCTGTTGGCGGCGCGGACGGGACCAGCCGGGCGATGATGTGGCGCAAGTTCGGCCGGGTGCCGATCCGCTGGGTGCGCGGGCGCCCGGGCGCGTCCTGTTGGGGTGAACCCGTGGCGCGGAGGAGCGTCCGCGCCACGGCGGGAGTGAGCAGTGGGCGGTTGCGGGCGCGGAGCACGCCCTGGGCGCACCCGAGCACCCCGACCACGATGGGCGATGCGCTCGACGTACCGCTGAAGGTGTCGGTGTACCACCGGTCGCGGTCGGACCCGCCTTGCAGGTTCCCGTACCCGGTGCTGGTCACTTCCCGCCCCCAACCCTGAACGTCGACGCGCGCGCCGTAGTTCGAGAAATCGAGGCGCGAGCGGTCCGGGCCGTGGTCGCGCCCGTGGGTTCCGGGCGGCGGAGCGCCGGCCCCGACCAGAACGGCTCCGGACGTCGGGTTGTTCGGATTGAACGGGTTCCGCCACGCCGCCGGGAACCCCGCGCCGGGGGTGTTGTAAATGGCCGCGTCCAGATTCCGCGCGCCGTTCCCGGCGGCCTCCACCACGATCACGCCGCGCGCGACCGCGTAGCGAATCGCCGCCAGGTCATCGGGCCACCATTCGATGGCGATGAATCCGTCCTGCCCGACCCCGCTGCCGCCCGGTCCGCGCCGGTGGATCTCCAGGAGCATGATGTCACCGGGCCGGAGCCGGTCGGCCGCCATGCGGATGACGCGGGCCGTCGGCAGCGTGGCGAACGACGCGGCCATCACCCGCGCGTCCGGGCAGATGCCCTCGATTCCGAACCCGTTCCGGTCGCCGCTGATCTCGCCGAGCACCGCGGTGCCGTGGTCGTCGTCGGAGATGCCGGTGCCGATCACCACGCCGCCCTGGTTCACCCGCAGGTCTTCGTGGTTGAACCGCCAGCCCCACTCGCAGTCGATGATGTTCACGCCCGCGCCGCGGCCCCCGCTCAGGGTCCAGGCGTACCGTGCGTCCACCCCGGTCGGGGCGGCGTTCAAATAGAGCTGCCGGGCCGTGAAGTTCGGAGTGGTCGCCGGCGGCTCTTCTTCCGAAGGGGCCATTTCCGCCAACACTTCGAGGTCGATCGCCACGGGCGGCTCCCCGGGCGGCTTCACGTAGGCGCCGGTCACTCCGTCCAGGCCGCGGAGCCGATCGGCGAGCGCCTCCAGATCCTCGCCCGGCGCGGAGACGTGGTAGAACGTGGCCATGTCCGCACCGGTCGCGTCCGGGAACTCCAGCGCGCGTTCCCGGATCAGATCCTCGGACACGCCGAACAGCGGTTCGATGGTGATACCCGGGCCGGCCAGGGCTTCCGCGAGTCCGCTCACGTCCGCTCCCGCGCGGGACGCGAACCCCTCCGCGGTCATGCGCAGCTCCGCAGCGGCATCGGCCACCAGGATCAGTTCGGCCCGCCCGGGGCCGGTGGACGGGGTCGGATGGGACGGGGTCTTTTTGCGGGCCATTGGTGCTCCTCAGAGAGTGCCGGTCGATGGGGGGCCGTCGGCCGGTTTGGGGTACGCCGCCACAACAGCGGAGTTCGCGAGCAATCGGGCACAGATGTCGTCCGCGGACGCATCGGGTACGTCAGCGAAGAACTGCCCGGCGAGGTCGGGGTCCGTCGTTCCCGGGTGCAGCGGTTCCAGGGTGACGCCGATGTCGGTCGCGATCCGGGCACGTTGATCGTCCCGGGCCGTATTTCGGGCGCCCACCGGCGCCAGATGGACGGTGATGAACATGGCGCTCCTCGCCACAGAAAGTCTGGTGCGGTTGGGTGCGAACAGCGCGGTGGGGCGGTGAGCGCCCGCCCCACCGCGGCCCGGGTCACAACACGAGGTCGGACGCGGTGGTCAGTTCCCGGGCCGGAGCGGGCGCTGCGGTCTCCGTTCCGGCGAGCGGGTCGAAGTCCGACAGGTTCCCGAACGACAGCCCGGTCGCGTCCTCGACCCGGGCGATCGGTACCTGATAGGTGCGGAACGGGCCGAACACGAACGGCGCCTCGAAGTCGTCCTGGAGGTTCCTCTGCGTGAGCATGTACGCCGTGGCGGACAGCTTCCCGTCGGTCTTCACCATCGCGACCACCTTCCAGTAGTCGAGCGGGATGCGCGTGCCGCGGTACACCGGATCGGCGGGCGCGAGGACCGGTCCTGTAAACACCGACACCTTCAGGTTCCGCTGGTCGGTGTTGTTCAGGATGTAGTCTTCCAGGTCGTTCCAGGTGCGCTGGTTCAGATCCTTGTGTTGTGGGCAGGAATTCGTGTAGAAGAACGTGTCATTGTTCGCCGCCTTCGCGACCGCGGCCGATCCCCACACCGGGTCCAGCCGGCGGACCATGTGTCCGCGGTCCAGGTTGTTGTTGCGGTACAGTTCGTTCCCGGACTGCGCATCAGCCGGGATGCGCGGGTCCAGGAACCAGTTATCGGCCCGGCGCAGGTTCAGCGACTGGTTCCCGTCGATGTTAACGGCGGTGAAGTAGCACAGGCGCCGGGACCGGCACATCACGACTGAGAAGTGCGTGTACGCGAGCACGAAATCGTCCCGCCCGGGCACCGAAACCGCGTCATCCTCTTGAGCGGACGACAGGATCGGTAACCGCACGCGGCGTCCGGTGCCCAGGAAGTCGGGCCGGTACCCCTCGCGCCCGGCGAGGCTCGCCGTGGTCGGGGCCTCGGGTGCGGTTCCTCCCGGCACCGCGATCCCCGGGCGCGAGGCCGGGAGTCGATCCAGTACCGAGCGAATGACTTCTGCCTTCACCGCGAAGTTGGCCGTTTTGAAGCGCCCGCCGAAGTGCAGCCCGACCGCGGCCCCGGTTTGAACGTCGAGCACCGCCGAGCCGGAGTTCCCGCCGAGGGTGGAACAGTTGTGTTGGATGTCGGTCGCGCTCGCGGCGGGCATCAGGTACCCCGGGGCGAGGCGCTTCACGTCGTAGATGTCGCGGAAGATGTTGCGCATCGCGTCCTCGCCGTTGCGCGAGTCCCATGCCGGGTACCCGACGACGGCTACCGGGCCATCAATGCGGCTGCTCGCGGCCAGTTGCACCGGTCCGGGCAACTCGTCGGCGGTGCCCAGTTCCAGCACCGCCATGTCCGGTTGGCCCGGTTCGTCCGGGGCGATGTACAACACGCGGGTGACCGGTACCTCTTTGATCGCGCCGGTTTGGTACTCTTCTTTGAAGTCGATGCGGGCGGTCAGCGACCCACCGAGCGGGCTGGGGCGGAACACGAACCCTTGCCCCCGGCCCTGCGCGAAGACGTTCGCGACGTGGCGGTTCGTGGCCACTAGCCGGTCGCCGATCACCCACGCGGTGCCGACCCATTCGTAGGTCGTGTGCCCGGTCAGTTCGACGCGCCCCACGGACCGGAGGGCCGATTCCAACACGGCCCGACTCGGGTTCAAGCGCGTCTGCCAGTATTCCAGTTCCGGTTCCTCGAACGAGTCGTTGCGCACCAGGAGCGACGGGCGCCCGTCCAAGAGGACGATCGCCTCGGAATAGTCCTGCGCGTCCGCATCGGGCAGCGGGCGCCCCTCCATAACGGCCCGGTAATCGGCCGGGGCCAGGGCGACTTCGTTCGCGTCGAGGACCGGGCGGTGCGCGGCGAGCGTCTTTTTCGACCGGTCGCGGATCTCGGCCATTAGCTCGGTGTCCGCGAGGACGGCGGTAAACGTGCGGGACAGGGAACTCATGAGCGCCTCAGAAAACGTGTGTAAACGGGTGCGAATCGCGGTGGTTCCACCGCCCGGACGGTCCGGGCGGTGGAACGGGGTGTTCTGGAACTCCCGCGGTGCGGCGCTACTGGGGGCCGTCCGGCGGGATCTGGACGTCGCCGTCCGGTTCGACCGACGCGATTCCGGGCATCGCGCCGAGGGCGGACGTTTGACCGTGATCGGCCGAGCCGGTGATGATCCCGGTCGTGGACAGGATCTGGTCCACGGTCATGCCGGCCCGAGTGAGGCTCTGAGCGACTTCGTCGATCCGGCCCAGTTGTGCGGGATCGACGGTGACGACGATGCGCGTTTTCATGGCTCTCCTCGCGAGCCGCCCCGGTTCGACCGGGGCGGGGACGTTCGTGGTTACTGGGGCGCCTGAACTAGACCCGCACCGGCGTCGATGACGGGAATTCCGACCGGGCGCGCGGACCGGGTGAGCGCGTTCCACAGCGCGGCCCCGCGCAGGCCCCGGGCCTGTGCCCACAGCGCGGCGATGCCGGCCACGTGCGGGGTCGCCATGCTCGTCCCGGAAATCGAGTGGTACCGGGCCGGCCACGCCGGGGTGCGCGGCTGACCGAGCGGTAGGGCCGGTGTGGGGACTGATGAGAACACCGCGACCCCCGGCCCGATGATGTCCACTTTCCCGCCCGCGACCGGGTTACTGGTACATGAGAACGAGGCGAGCTTCAGATCGCTCTGAATGGCAGCAACGGCCAGGATCGACGGGCTGTTCGCCGGTTGCCCGACGTTGCCCGGGGGGCGCATCGGGGGGAGCGGAGTCTGCCGGTGGTTGCCCGCTGCGGCCACGATCAGGCACCCCCGGTCGAGGGCGCGCCGGCCCACCGTCTCGTAAGCGTTCAAGACGGCCGTGAGCTTGTTGCCGAGTGACATTGAGATCACCGGGCACTGCTGGTTGATCGCCCATTCCATCCCGGCGAGGATCCACCCGCCCTGGCCCGACCCCTGGTTGTCCAGAACCTTGCCGATGTAGATGTCGCACCCGTAAGCGACGCCGTACCGCCGCGCGCCGCCGGGCGGCACCCGGGTGCCGCACGCGGTCCCGGTGCAGTGGGTGCCGTGCCCGTGCCCGTCCTGCGCCGACTGCCCCGGGACGAACGACTGGCTGACGACCCGCCGGCCGAGGAAGTCCGGGTGGTCGAGGTCCAGCCCGGTGTCCAGAACGGCTACCCGGATGCCCTGGCCATTGAACCGCGACGACGGGACGCGGCACGCCTGGAGGCCCCAGGTGAGTAGCGCAGTGTCGGCGAGCGCCGGGGGCGCGTCGTCGCCGATTAAGTCCGCGCGGTGCCCGTTCATCTGCTCGTACAGGTGGTCCACCGCGGCCTTGTACCCGCGGTAGTAGTCGAGCTCCGGCGGGGCGGCGGGCGCTTGCGTGGCGTAGAACATCGGCTCCGGTTCGACCGACACGACGCGGGTCCGCTCGTCGCCGCACGCCGCGGTCAGGAGCTGGCCCCGGTCCCCGGACACGACCGCGATCCCGATGTCGGTGAACACCACGGCGTCGGCGGCCGCGGCCTCGGCCATGTCCACCGCGTTCTCCTCATACTCGTCGGAGGTCGCCACGTGGGTGACCCCGGCCGCACTCTTCAGCGCGTCGACGCACTGTTTGGTGTTGCCCGCGCACTCGTCCGCGAGGACGACGAGGTACCGCCCGGTCGTTTCCGGTCCGGGACCGGTGTCGGCGGGCGCGTGGTTCGGGGAGTGGGGGTCGCGGTGTGATTTCTTTCGAGCCACGGGCGTCTCCTCAGGAGGGGGGCGAGCGGGCGCGGACCGCGCTCCCGCTCAGAAGAAGAGCGACGAATCCCGGGCGCGCGGACCGCGCTATTCAAAATTTCATTTTCCAGAATTCGACCGACCGCCTAGTATTGTTTTCATCCAACAACTCCCGGAGCTGCGGATATGACTCTCACGATCGCTGATCCGGTTCAAGTTTGGCTCGATGCGCACCGGGCCGGGACGAAGCCCTCGCACAACGATCTCTGTGTGCTGTGCGAGGGGCGGGTGCGCGAGCTCGTGCGGCGCCAGCTCCGCACGTTCCCGTTGGTCGTTCAGGACTCGCAAACGACCGAGGTGGCGAACGCGACGCTGCTCCGCCTCCTCGCGGCCCTCGGCAGCCGTGTCTGTCCGCAATCGACGCTCGATCTCGAACGGTTTCTGGCGCACATCGTTCGCCGCGTCCTGCTCGATATGAACAAGGCGATTCAGAACCGGCGGCGCCGGGTCGGGGCGCTCGGGGACGCGCCGATCGCGGCCCCCGAAGATGGGGACCAGATCGAAACGGACCTGATGGTGGCGTTCCACGAGTATGTTGAGGCGCTCCCTCCGGACGAGCAGGCGCTCTTCGACGTGTTCTACTACCAGGGAAAAACCAAACTCGAGGCCGCGGCGCTGCTCGGTTTGCCCCCCACGACCGCGCACGCCCACTGGGTCAAGGCCCGGTACCGCGCGAGTAAGAAATTCGGGCGCGATCTGACCGATTGAAAAATTGAGACGGCGAACCGCGCGGGGCGGTGAAGGAATTCACTCGTTCGTGTTTGTCGTTCGCCGGGGAATTGGAACCCGATCCGCGAAGTTTGCCGTTTTGGGAAAAAACGGACCGCGGGGCCTCCGGCCGTCGCTCTTCGGGTGAGCCATCATGCCACACACCGAAATTACTGACGATTTCGCGTTCGCCCTCTACGCCCAGTGGGAGGACGCAAAGGCCGAGGGGAGAGGCATCTCTCTGGAGCAGATCTGCGCCGCCCGCCCCGAACTCCTACCGGACGTCCGGGAGATCGCCCGGTGGCTCCTGCCCGAATCGGTTCTGTTTTGCACCCCGTTGGGAGGCGACTCGGTGCCCTCCGGTGAGCATTGGGTTCCCCCCGACTGGGTCAAAATCGGCCGCGGGGCGTCGAGCGTCGTGTTCCGCGGGCAAGATCCCACCTTCGGTACGGCGGTCGCGTTCAAGGTGCTCCAACTACAGGGGCCGGTGGACGGCGCTCGGTTGATGAAGCGGTTCGAGCAGGAGGCCCGGATCCTCGCGCGCCTGAAGCACGACGGGATCGTTCGGATCTTCAAAACCTTCGATCTGGGGAGCCGCCCCGTCATCGAGATGGAGCACCTCCCGAACGGCAGTCTGGTGACGCACCTGGAAGAGGTGCGCGCCCGGGGCGCGGCCGGGATCGCCCGCTTCATGGAGCGCGTCGCGCGGGCGGTGGGTTTCGCCCACGAGCACGATATTGTTCACCGCGACCTGAAGCCGAGTAACATCCTCCTGAACGCCGAGAACCGACCCTGTGTCTCCGATTTCGGGATCGCGAAACTGCTCGGCTCGGACCGCGACGCCCCCGAACCGGCGCCGGCCGTTGACCCGAATGACACGGCCACCGAAAGCGCGTGCCTGACGGCCCAGGGGCGGCAGCCCGGCACGCGGGCGTACATGGCCCCCGAACAGTTCGACCCCGATCTCGGCTCCACCACTCCGGCCACGGACGTGTGGGCGCTGGGCGTGATCCTCTACGAATTGTTGACCGGCCGCCAGCCTTTTACGGGCAGAACCTTTGCAGAGTGGAAAGCGGCCGCCTGTACGCGCCCGGTGGAGTGGCCGCGCCGCTCCCGGTGGCGCGCGTCCGGCCGGCTCGAGCGAATCGCGCGGCGCTGCCTGGAGCGGAACCCGAAGCGCCGGTACCGGTCCGCGACCGAGTTGGCCGACGACTTGGCCGCGCTTTCCCGGCCGGTCCGGTGGGGCGCGCTATTGTTGGTGGGCGCGAGCGTGGCCTGCGCGGGGCTCGCAACCGGCCTCCTCCTGCACCGCGAACCGGCTACTACACCCGCGGTCTCGGCACCAGGGGCCGCGCCGCCGGCCTGGATCAATCCCGGAGCCGCGACCGCAATCACGATCACGGACCAGCTCGAACGCGGGGAAACCGTCGTCGCGTGCGGCGCGGGCGAACGGGTGGCCTACCGCTCCGTCCTGGGCACCCCGAACGTTCAGGCGTTCAAGAACCGGGTCACGGTGTATTCCAGCAGCGAGGGCGCGGTGGAACTCGTTCCCCCGCTCCCGTACAAGGGGCGGTACGGGGTTCGGGTCACCCTTTCTCACAACGGCGCGGACACCAACATGTCCCTCGTCGGCGCGTTCGCGGGCGGTTGCGGGTGGTGGACCGAAGCGAGTTCCGGGTACCGCTGCTTCGTGGTCGGGTTCAGTGACACGGGCCTGATCGCCGGGCACAAGAGGGGGTTCGGTTTACACGCGGTGTCCCCTGTGGGCGGCAGTTCGACCGCCGATTCCCGGGTGGTGTGGCGGGAATCTCAACCGAAGCAAGAGCCCGCGGTGCGGGTGATCGAGTTCCGCGTCGGCGACGGCGCACTCGAAAGCCGCCTGGACGCGGCCATTCTGCCCCCGCTCACGGACACGGACCTCCAAGCCCGAACCGCACCAACTCCGCGCCCCAACGCCCCTCCGCACGCGCCCCCTTTACCCGTCGCCCGCGGGGGAATCGGAGTGTACGTGAGCGGCGGGTTCGCTGTTATCAGACGAGTCGAAGTGTTTCCCCTACTTAAAACGGACCACTAACCCCCGAGGACAGTCGCATGTCTCCTGATCTGACCACGAACGCGACCACGAATCCGCCCCCCCCCAGTCCGCTACCCAAGCCCGTAATCACCTCGTCAAGCAACTTGGTAAGAGACGGTAACGGGGAAGTGACAATAACCGGATCGGCTCCTTCCGGGGTCACGGTTCGCGTCTATGAAGTCGGAAACGGTACCAATAGTGTCGATGCGCCGTGTCCGAGTGGGACGTTCAGCGCGAAGATTGCTCTGGCCGCTGGCCAACACACGATCCGAGCAGAGATCAGTGCAAAGATGGGTGGGTTCGACGAAGTTACCGTGCAAGTGACGTGACCACTTGCGCCAGCCCACGCCCACGTCACCCTGAATAGGGGCGTGGGTCGCCGGGAGAGGTAAACAATCCCACTCCCCGCGTGAACGACTCCACCGCGGTGGGCACTTCCGGTCGCGCTCCGACTACTTGTCCGCCCTCGCGTACTTCGCGAGCCGACCCTTGGGACCAGCGGCCCAACCGTCGCCCGACGCGGTGAAGGCGACGCTGTTGTACTTCTCCCGGTCCAGCGGCTTCCAGGTCGCGCCGTCGTCCACTGAAACGTCGGACCCCGACGTACCGACGGCCACCCACCGGTCTTTCGCCCAGGCGACGCCGGACCGGAACGGCAGCGGTTTCTCAATGAGCTTCCACGTCTTACCGCCGTCGGCGGTGACCGCCCCCGTTGCTCCCGTACCGTCGGGTTTGCGGTAATCGCCGCCGACGATCACGCCGCGGTCGCGGTCCCGGAAGGCGATCGAGAACACCCCGGCCGACTCGATTCCGGCGAGAAGTGGCGTCTCGCTCACGTTCCAGGTCTTCCCCCGATCGCCTGAATGGAACACCCGTGCCGTCTTGGACCCGCCGGTGCAGAACCAGACGTCGTTCTCGCCGCGGGTGACGAGGCAGGTGCCGCTGGCGGCGAAGGCGCCCTCCTTCAGTAGTGCCTCGGGCCGGCTCTTCTCCGGTAACGGGTTCCACTTCGTGCCGCCGTCGTCGGTGACGATCAGGAGGAACCGCCCGTCCACGGGGTCGCTGAGTGCGATCCCGTGCTTCTCGTCCCAGAAGGCGATGGCGTTGAAGAACGCTTTGGGCTCGGCGTTTTTGAACTGGAGCACCCAAGTTTTGCCGCCGTCCGTCGTCTTGTAGATCCGGGACTCCGCGCCCGGGCCGGCACTCAACAGGTAGGCCGTGTCCTCGCCGAACGCCTCGACGTCGCGGAAGTCGAGTTTGTCCGCATCGGGCACCGTGCCGACCGCCCACGTCTTGCCGCCGTCGGTGGTACGGCCGAAGGTGCCCTTCGTACCGCTGACCCACGCCACTTTAGGGCCGACCGCACACAGGCCGCGGAAGTCCGCGTCCGATTTAATGGCTTGTGGCTGCCACTGACCCGAGGCGCCGGCGGTGCCGAACCCGCAGACCAGCGCGGCGATGAAGAACGGTTTCATGGGTGCTCCCAGTTCGGGTCGGGAAACGGTGTGTTCAGTCGCCCACGGCCGCGCGCGTCCCGGGTTGGGGCGACCTCCTCGGTGGTGTTGTAGAAGGAACCCGATCTGCAACACGCCGACCGGGGACAACCCGTGTCTCTCGATCAGTTCCTGCGCGGAGACGCGCCCGCACCGGACGAACGGCCCTTGTGCGCCGAGGGCGGCCGCAAGGGAACACCGGAGGGTGGGTCACGGGGCGCGGTCACCGGTCCTTCCCAGTGGCTTGCCGTTCCAGCCACGGGCCGACCTTCTCGACCCACTTGGCGGCGTGTTCCCGGAGACCGGGGCCGCTGAAGTGGACGCCCTTGCCGCCGCTGTCGCGCAAACCCCCTTTGAGCGCGTCGGAGTCCGGCCCCTCGAACGCGATCTTGTCCTTCCACAGTGACGCCTGGGCCGCCCGGATGTCCGGCGCCGCCTCATCGCCCGGTACGTGATAGCTCACTTGCGCGACGAACCACGGCGCGTCCCACCCGATGTCTTTCCGGGTGTCGCGGATGAGTTTTTCCAGGTACTCGCGGTACAGTTTGCCTTGGAGCGTGCGGGTCGGGTCTTTCTGGTTGGCGTCGCTCTCCCCCTGGTGCCACAGCACTGCCCGGAACCCGTGCGGGCCGAGTTGTTTCATGCGGTCGCGGAAGGACGTGTACAGGGCGCCCGTGCTCTCCCAGGTGCCGTCGGCGCGCTTCCGCACGTGGCCCTCCAGCGTCGGCGGGTTGGGGAACGCCGCGCCCTTCGGGAGCCACTCCCGCACGCTGGTGGCCCCGACGCCGCACGCGACGAACCCCACCGGTACGCCGAACTTCTCCGCGATGGCGTCGCCGAACGGCGGCAGGAAGCTCCCGCCGGTGCCGCTCGCGCCCGGTTGCGGGTCGTTCGCGGGCTGCCACCGGGCACCGTCGAACGCGGCCACGCGACCCGTTTTGGTGGTCTGCTTCTCGGCCCCGTGGTTGGCCGAATTCGACTGGCCCGCGACGACGAACACCTCGCCTACGCCAACGTGCTCGACGGTTGCCCGAGCAACTGGTTTGCCGCCCACCACGGCCCGTACCTCGAGTCGGTACCACCCGCCGGCCGCCACCTCGACGGGCGCGTCGAACGGACCGTCCTTCGCGCTCGCCTCGAGTTTCCGCCACGCCCCCGGCTCGGCTTCCGTTCCGACGCGGTACTCCAGTACGTCGGCCGGGCGTGCGACCCCGCCCAGCTTCCCGCGCACGCGGAGGGTGCCGACGTTCTTCGCGTTGCGTTGGGCGACCTGATAATCCTGGGGGGAATCGAGGACCACCCCAACTCCGGCGCTGGCGGTGACGAACGCCACCAGTTCCGGGCACTGGAAGAAGCCCGGCCACATGTTGTGCCCCTGCTGCGGCGGGACGATGAGCGTCATCGGCGCCCCGAGGGCCGCGTACCGCTCCTTCACCCGGCCGCTGTTCGCCTCCAGCGGCACCACCTTGTCGATGTCCCCGTGAATGGCAAACAGCGGCACCTTGGCCTTCGCCAACCCCTCCAACCGGTCCACCGGGTTGAACTGCTTCAGTTTGGCCTTCAAGTCGTCCGCCTTCAGTTCAAACGCGCCCGCGGCGCGCTCGATACCGGGATAACTGGTGAGATCGCACACGGGGTAGATGCCGGCGAATCCGCTCACTTTGTCCGGGTGCGCGGTCGCCCACGATAGCGCCATCAGCCCGCCGCGGCTGCGGCCGAGGAGCACCGGCTGCGCCGAGTATCCGCGGGCGGTCATTGCCGCGTAGAGGGCGTCGAACACCTTGTTCCCGGCCGGGCTGCCGTAGGACTCCCCGGCATCGATTCCGGCGACGGCGATGCCCGCCGCGCGGAACCGCTCGAACATCCACTTCTCCTCCGGCCCGGGCAGATTCGGCAGCGTCGGCGCGTACCACACCCACGGCTTCGTAGCAGCGTGCGGGTCGGCCTTCGCGGGGATCAGGAAGGCGGTGCGGCCGGACACCTCGAACACCTCACCGTCGAGCGGTAGGGTTTTCTTCGGCGCGTCCGCCGCGGTTGTGGCCTGGATCGAGAGAAGGGGCACCACCATCAGCAAGGCCGCGCGCATCGCTTCTCCTTTGAGCACTTCGTGTCGGGGTTGATGTTCCGCTAGAGGTCCGCGTTCGCGCCGACCTCACCTTACCGCAACGCGATCACTTTCGCGGCGCATCACCTCGGGCGGGAATCATTTCAGGCTGTGCCGGTTCTTTGTACCCAGTTTTGGGTTCTGGGCTCATTTCTCTTCCGCGCTACCACGCCGCATCTCGCTGCGCACGCGAGCCTCCATCCACCGCCGGCGGTCGCGCGAGAGTTGACCACCCGCAACCTGCTATCATCGCACCGTGCCGAACCCCGCACCTCGTTCCCTCGTCCCTCCTCCAACAGGGAGCCGCGGTGGAAGAGCGGATGAAACACCACCGCGCGGCTAGCGCCCTGCATTTCAAGCACTTCGCGGCCGATGAGTCGGCTTCAGAGTGCGCATAAGGTGCACACGATAATGACCTCTGCGCCGCACGATCCGGGGATTCAAGACGTTCCCCATCCCGCACTCCTCAACACCTGGAAGCACCACGCCGGTTGGGTCCGTTCCCGGATCGCGGCGGCGGTGAGTAACGGGAGCGCCGGGGTCGCGGCCCTGCCCGCGGAGATGGCCGTCGTCGGTTCGCGCCTCATGGACTTCTACACCGGGGCGCTCAGCCCCGCGGACGTCGCCGAGTTCGTTTTCGCCGACCTGAAGGGCCGTGCCCTGTTCGCGTTCGATCCGCTCGCGAAGTGGCTGGCCGAGCGGGGCGAGTACGCGCTCACCGAGTTGCCGGACGGCTCGAAGTGGACGATCCGGCTCGGTCCGGCCGACGGGCGCTATCTGCACCTGCACCCCGGGCGCTGGGCGCCGCACACGATCCGCGTTCAGGCCAACACGCTGCGGTCCGCGGTTATGGCCCACGCTCACGCGCTCGTCACCGGGCGCGCCGCAGACGACCTGGAAGTTGTAAACGAGGCACGAAAACTCTACCTCGGGATGCTCCCCGTGCGCGAACTCACGGGCGCCGGCGGGCTCGGGGCCGTAATCGCCGCGCTGTGAGTCGCACCGACCGGTGGCCCGAACCGCACATTTGCGGGCACCGGCTCGGGAATTTCGCGGTCTCGGCACTTGCCCCGAAATGCCTTGGCTTCGTTCGGGAAAGTAGGATAGGCTATCCCACACCAACTCGTGCTCGCCTTATCGGAATGAGTTTTAAGCTGTTTTTTAGAGCGCGTTGGGAGAACCTCCGCCGCCCCGGAGTGTCGTGGAACCGCACCGCTCAACTCGGGGCGCTCGTTCTCGCTGTGACCGGATCGGAGCCCGCGGTGGTTCCCCGCCTCTCCGGGGACCGAGGTGAACATGCTGCCCCCGCCCGACCCCGCTTCCCCTGGTGCCATCCCGCGCAGCGCGCTCGACCGGGCGCTGGCGGAGGGGAACTTCCGCGGGCTGCTGGAGGCCGCCCCGGACGCATTTCTCCTGGTCGACGAGGGCGGGCACATCGCCCTCGTCAACACCCAAACCGAGCGCCTCTTCGGGTACACGCGCAACGAATTGCTCGGTCAACCGGTCGAGGTGCTCGTTCCCGAGCGGTTCCGGGCCAACCACCCGGCCCTCCGCACCGGCTACGTCCGCGAACCGCGGGTCCGGTCGATGGGCGAGGGGCGCGAGCTGTACGGGTTGCGGAAGGACGGGTCCGAGTTCCCCGTCGAAATCAGCCTCAGCCCGCTCTCCACGGGGGCCGAGCGGTACGTCATCAGCGCCGTCCGGGACGTCACCCAGCGCAAGAAGGCCGAGGCCAAGTTCCGCGGGCTCCTCGAATCGGCCCCGGACGCGATGGTGATCGTCAACCGGACCGGCGAGATCGTCCTGGTCAACACCCAGACCGAGCGCCTGTTCGGGTACGCGCGCGAGGACCTGTTGGGCCAGTTGATCGAGGTATTGGTGCCCGAGCGGTACCGGGCCAATCACCCGGCGTTCCGCGAGGGCTTTTTCAGCGCGCCGCGGGTCCGCCCGATGGGGGCCGGGATCGACCTGCACGGGCTGCGCAAGGACGGGAGCGAGTTCCCCGTGGAGATCAGCCTCAGCCCGCTGGAGACCGAAGAGGGGGTGCTCGTCAGCAGTTCGATCCGGGACATCACCGACCGCAAGCGGGTCGAGCGGGCGCTCCAGGAAAAGAACGTCGAGTTGGAAAAAGCGAGTCGCGCGAAAGACAACTTCCTGGCGACGATGAGCCACGAGTTGAGGACGCCGCTGAACGCGATCATCGGGTTCACGGGGACGCTCCTGATGCGCCTGCCCGGGCCACTCACGGCGGACCAGGAGAAGCAGCTCCGCACGGTCCAAACGAGCGCCCGGCACCTCCTGTCGCTGATTAACGACCTGCTCGACCTAGCCAAGATCGAGTCCGGTAAAGTCGAACTGCACACCGAAGCGCTCGTGTCTCAAAAAGTGGTTCAGGAGGTGGCGACGGCCCTGCGCCCGCTGGCCGAGGGCAAGGGGCTCCGGTTCGAGGTCCGGGTTCCGCCCGGCGAACTGGTGGTGCGGGCCGACCGCCGGGCGCTCAGCCAGATCCTTCTTAACCTCGTCAACAACGCGATCAAGTTCACGGAAACCGGAACCGTGGTGCTCGAACTCGTCCGGCGCGAGGGCGCTGATGGCGCGCCGACCGAGTTCATTGTGACCGATACCGGGATCGGGATCCGGGCCGAGGACCAAGCCAAACTGTTCTCGGCGTTCACCCAGGTCGATGCCTCCGGGAAGCGGCGCCACGAGGGGACCGGGCTGGGGCTGCACCTGAGCGGGAAGTTGGCCCAGTTGCTCGGCGGAACGATCGCGGTCCGGAGCGAGTTCGGGCGCGGGAGCACGTTCACCTTTCAAATCAACGGAGCGTGACCGTGCTCGCGCGCATTCTGATTATCGAAGACAACCCGGCGAACCTGGAACTGATGAGCTACCTGCTGGGCGCCTTCGGCTACTCCCCGCGCACCGCGATCGATGGCGGCGAGGGGCTCCGGGCGGCGAGCAGCGAGGCGTTCGACCTCATCATTTGCGACATCCACTTGCCCCACACTGACGGGTACGAAGTGGCCCGGCGACTCAAAGCGGACCCGGTGCGCCGGACCGTTCCGCTGATCGCGGTCACGGCGCTGGCAATGGTCGGGGACCGGGACCGGGTGCTGGCCGCCGGGTTCGACGGGTACATTGCCAAGCCGATTGACCCCGAGACGTTCGTGCGGCAGGTCGAAGCGTTCCTCTGGCCGAACAAGCGGACCCACGCTCCGGCCCCGCCCGTCCCGGTGGTCGTTTCGTCGGCACGGGCCGCGCCGCGGTACACGGTGCTGGTGGTCGACAACCTGCCCGTGAACCTCGACCTCGCCCGGTGCATCCTCGAGCCGCACGGGTACCGGGTGGTGACGGCCGGGGACGCCGAGGAGGGGCTCGCGGCGGCCCGGGCGCAGGCGTGCGACTTGGTCCTCTCGGACGTGTGCATGGCCGGCGGGACCGGGTACGATTTTATCAAACTGGTGAAGGCCGATCCGCGGCTCGCGCCGATCCCGTTCGTGTTCATCACCTCGACCATGCTGAACGAGGCCGACCGCGCAATTGGGCTGGGGCTCGGCGCGGCCCGGTACCTGTTTCGGCCCATCGAGCCCGACGCCCTGTTAGTCGAAATCGAATCCTGCCTCGCGGAAGCAGAGAGGTTCGCCCGTGGCAACGATTCTGATCGTTGACGACCGCCCGAGCAACCGGGAGTTCCTCGTCACCCTGCTCGGGTACGGCGGGCACCGCTTGGTGGAGGCCGGCGACGGCGCCGAGGGGCTTGCGCTCGTGCGCGCCGAGGCCCCCGACCTGGTGATCGCCGACATCCTGATGCCGACGATGGACGGGTACGAGTTCGTCCGACAGCTCCGCTCGGACCCGGCCGTCGCGACCACCCGCGTCATCTTCTACACCGCGCACTACCACGAGCCCGAAGCGCGCCGGCTCGCCGCCGCCTGCGGCGTTTCCGAGGTGCTGACCAAGCCGAGCGAGCCGGAGGTGGTGCTGCGCACCGTCGAGTCCGTGCTCGGGCACACCCCGCCCCCGTCGCGCGCGCCGGCCGCCGCCGAGTTCGACCGCGAGCACCTCCGCGTGATGACCGACAAACTCGCGCAGCGCGCCGACGACCTGCGGCGCACGAACGAGCGGCTCACGGCGATGATCGAACTCGGGCTCCAGCTCGGGTCCGAGCGCGGGCCGGACCGGTTGCTCCAGCTCTTCTGCGACGCGGCCCGGCTCATCATCGGGGCGCGGTACGCGGTCGTCGGCGTCTCCCACGCCGGGGGCCGGTACCGGCACCTGTTGACGAGCGGCATGGACCCCGCCGCGGCCGCGCGGATCGGGAGCCCGGGGCCGATGGCGGGCGCCCTCGGGAGCGCGCTGACGATCGGGCGCTGCTTCCGGGCGGCTCCCATTGCCGGCCCGGCGGCGGTCGGCGCGCCGGCGTCGTTCCCCGGGGCCGGCGCGCTGCTCGCCGCCCCGGTCTCGTCGCCGGCGCGCGTGTACGGGTGGGTCTGCCTGTTGGACAAGGTCGGGGCCGGCGCCTTCACCGAGGAGGACGAGCAACTGGCCAAGATGCTCGCGGCCCAGACCGGCCGGATCTACGAGAACGGCAGCCTCTACGCGGACCTGCTCCACCGGACGTCGGAACTCGCCCAGGAGATCAGCGACCGGGAGCGGGCCGAGGCCGAGGTGCGCGCGAGCGAGGAGCGGTTCCGGAGCGCGTTCGAGTCCACGGGGGTCGCCACCGTACTCACCGACCTTGGCAACCGGTTCGTGCGGGTGAACGCCGCGTTCGCCCGCCTGTTCGGTTACACCGAGCCCGAGATGCTCGGGATGACGATGGCCGACGTCACGCACCCGGGCGACCTCGCCGAGAGCCTCGCCGGGCGCGCGCGGCTGCTCGCCGGGGAGGGCCAGTCGTTCCAGCACATTAAGCGGTACCTCCACCGGACCGGCCACGTCTTCTGGGGCGTGACGAACGTGTCGATCGTCCGGGACCAGGAGGGACGCCCGCTCCAGTACGTCGGCCAGGTGCAGGACATCACCGAGCAGAAGCGCGCGGAGGCCGAGGTGCGCCGGTCCGCGGACCTGCTCCGCGCGGTGGCCGACGGGACGACCGACGCGGTGTTCGTGAAGGACCGGGACTGCAAGTACCTGTTGTTCAACGAGGCCGCCGCGCGGTTCGTCGGGAAGCCGGTCGCCGAGGTGCTGGGCAAGGACGACACCGCGCTGTTCGACCCGGCGAGCGCCCGCGTTTCTATGGAGAACGACCGCCGGGTGATGGAGTCGGGGCAGACCGAGACGGAGGAGGAGACGCTGACCGCAGTCGGGGTCACCCGCACGTACCTAGCGACCAAGGGGCCGTACCGGGACGAGGACGGGACCGTGGTGGGGGTGATCGGGATCTCGCGCGACATCACCGACCGGAAGCGGACGGAACAGCGCCTGACGACCCAGCACGCCGTCGTCAGCATTCTCGCGCAGGCCGCGGACCTGCGCGACGCGGCCCCGAAACTGCTGCGGGCCGTTTGCGAAACCACCGACTGGGACGCGGGCGGTCTCTGGGTCGCGGACCCACAGGCGCGCGTTCTGTCGTGCGTCGACCTGTGGGCGGGTGAGGGGCCGGACCTGGCCGCGTTCCGCGCCGTCTCGCTGCGGACCACCTTCGGCCCGGGAGTGGGCCTCCCCGGGCGCGTCTGGGCGTCCGGGGAACCGGTCTGGATCGCGGACGCGGCGCGCGATCCGAATTTCCCCCGGAGCGCGGCGGCCGCGCGCGCGGACCTGCACGGCGGGTTCGGGTTCCCGATCCAATTCGGGACCGAAATCCTCGGGGTCGCGGAGTTCTTCGGGCGCGCGAGCCGCGCGCCGGACGCCGAACTGCTCCGCACGTTCGAGATCCTCGGGAGCCAGATCGGGCAGTTCATCGAGCGCAAGCGCGCCGAGGGCGGGCTGCGCCTGTTCCGCGCGCTGATCGACCGGGCGACCGACGGGATCGAGGTGATCGACACCGAAACGGGCCGGTTCCTCGACGTCAACGAGCGCGCGTGTGCGACGCACGGGTACACGCGCGCCGAGTTCCTGGGCCTCACCGTCTACGACATCGACCCGCTCGTGACCGAGCCGTGGGCCGATGTCGTCGCGGCGCAGCGGGTGCCCGGCACCCGCGCGTTCGAGAGTCTGCACAAGCGGAAGGACGGGTCGACGTTCCCGGTCGAGGTGAACCTCAACCTGATCCGGCTCGACCGCGAGTACCTGGTCGCGGTGGTCCGGGACATTACCGAGCGGAAACGCGCGGAGGAAGCTCTGCGCGCGGCCCAGTATCGGCTGGAGCACGTGGTCGCGTCCAGCCCCTCTGTGCTCTTCGCTCTGGGTGTCGGCGCGGACCAGATCCGCGGGATCAGTTGGATCAGCGGCACCGTCCGGGAGATGCTCGGGTACGAACCCGAAGAGGCGTTCGCGCCGGACTGGTGGGCCGGGAACATCCACCCGGGGGACCGGGACCGGGTGCTCTCTCAGACCCAAACCGACCTGTTTACCCGGGGGCGCACGTCCCACGAGTACCGGTTCCGGCACGGGGACGGCTCGTACCGGTGGACCCGCGGGGAGATCCGGCTGACCCGGGACGCGGTGGGCGCCCCCGTTGAAGCGGTCGGCTCGTGGTCGGACATCACGGAGCGCCGGCTCCTCGAGGAGCAGGTGCAGCAGTCGCAGAAGATGGAGGCGGTCGGGCGGCTCGCGGGGGGCGTGGCGCACGACTTCAACAACCTCCTCACCGTCATCAACGGGTACGGCGAGATCGTGCTGGCGGGCCTGCCCGCGGCCGATGCCAACCGCGAGTCGATCCGGGAGATGGTCCGGGCCGGGGAGCGGGCCACGGGGCTGACCCGCCAGCTCCTCGCGTTCAGCCGCAAGGCCATTATCGAGCCGAAGGTGCTGGACCTCACGGTCGTGGTGACCGATGTGGAGCGCATGCTCCGGCGGATCCTCGGCGAGGACATTCAGTTGGCGGTCGCGGCGGACCCGGAAACCGGCGCGGTGCGGGCCGACCCGGGCCAGATCGAACAGGTGATCTTGAACATGGTGGTGAACGCCCGGGACGCCATGCCGGAGGGCGGGCGCCTCACGATCGAGTTGCGGAACGCCGACCTGGACGAGTCCTACACCCGCACCCACGCGGACGCGCGGCCCGGGGCCTACGTGCTCCTCGCCGTCACCGACACCGGGTGCGGCATGGACGCCGCGACGATGGCCCACGTGTTCGAGCCGTTCTTCAGCACCAAGGGCGAGCACGGTACCGGGCTCGGGCTGGCGACGCTGCACGGCATCGTCAAACAGAGCGGCGGGCACGTGGGGGTGTACAGCGAAGTGGGGCAGGGGACCACGTTCAAGGTCTACCTGCCGCGCATCAATCGGGCGGCGCCCGCGTCCAAGGTGCGCGCGGTCCCGTTCGCGATGCCACAGGGGACGGAAACGATCCTGCTCGTGGAGGACGAAGACGGCGTGCGGGCGCTAACTCGGCACGTACTCCGGAGCTGCGGGTACAAGGTGCTGGAGGCCCGCGACGGGGTCGAGGCGCTGCGCCTCGTCGATGAACACGGGGGCCGGATCGATCTGCTCCTGACCGACGTGGTCATGCCGCGGATGAACGGGCGCCAGGTCGCCGAGCACCTGACCGCGCTGTTCCCCACCATCAAAGTCATGTTTCTGTCGGGGTACACCGACGACGCCGTCGTTCGGCACGGCATTCTCGAAGCCGAGGTGACGTTCCTCCAGAAACCGTTCACGCCCGGGTCCCTGGCCGCGAAGGTCCGGGAGGTTCTGGACCGGCGGGAAGGGTGAATTGCGGCCCGGGTGGGACGATCACACGGTGTAATCGCCGAGTTCCGCGCGGAGCCGGTGCAGCACCCGCGACTTCGCGACCCGCACCGCCCCGCCGGTCATCCCCAACTCGTCGGCCACGTCCTTCGGCGCGCGGCCCTCGACCGCGGTGAGCCAGAACGCCTGCCACGTGTGCGCTTCAAACTCGCACCGAATTAGCTCCAACCCGCGCCGGAGGAGTGCGGACACGGCCGCGTCCGCGGAGTCGTCGTAGGCCGGCGCGACTTCCGCCAATTGTGCGAGGCGCGACTGTGCTTCGCTCCCGCCGACCCCGGGCGGTTCTTTCTGAAGGCGCCGGAACGTGTCGGTCACCTTGTTCCGCGTGATCGTCCGCAGCCAGCCGCGGAACGTGCCCCCGGCGGGGCCGCGGTGGAACCCGGAAAGGTGCAGCGCGACCGACTGGAACACGTCCTGGAAGACGTCCGCGGTGTCCTGCTCGCGCACGCCCCACTGCCGGCACCAGTGCAGGACCAGCGGCGCGTAGAGCGCGACCAGTCGGTCCCACGAGCCGGGGGTCCGCACGCGCGCGGCTTCGAGCAGGCTCCGCGAGGTGCCCGTTGACGACGGCGCGTCTTCGCCGTTCACGAGTTGTGGTTCGGTGCTCATCGCCCGTCGATCGGGGACGGAGTGCGGCGGGGTGACTCTTACCGATTAGTGTGTCCGGTTCGGCCCGTGCTGTCGAGAGCGAAACCGCGTAACGCGCCCGCGTTAGAATGGTGACGCGGGGCACGAGCGCACGCGCACGAGGACGGCCCGATGAGCGAAAATGACTGTCCCGATCGGGACGCGATGACCCGGTTCGCGGTGGGCGATCTGGGCGCTCACGAGTTCGCGCGCGTGACGGCTCACGTCGAACACTGCTCGAGCTGTGCGTCGGCCCTCCAAGCACTCGATGCGCACACCGATCCGCTCGTGGCGAGTTTGCGGCACTCGTCGGCCGAGTTCAGTTGTGTCCCGGTTCCGCGCGCGCTGCTGTCGGCCGCACAGTCCGCGGGCACCGCGCCGGCGCCGCGCCGGATCGGGAAATTCGAGCTCCTCGAAGAACTCGGGAGCGGGTCGTTCGGGACCGTGTTCCGGGCGATCGATACCGAGTTGGGGCGCGAGGTCGCGATCAAGATCCTGCGCGCCGGGCGCCTGGCCCCGGCCGAGGACACCGAGCGGTTCCTGCGCGAGGCCCGCAGCGCGGCCCTTCTCAAGCACCCCGGTATCGTCTCGCTGTTCGAGGTCGGCCGGACCGAGGACGGGGTTTGTTACCTCGTGGAGGAACTGGTCCGGGGGCTGACGCTCGCGGAGCGCCTCCGCGCGGGGGCGCTCGACGCCGGGGCCGCGGCCAAAATCGTTGCCGCGGTCGCCGGGGCGCTCGAGGTGGCCCACGCGCTCGGCGTCGTTCACCGGGACATTAAACCGTCGAACATCATCCTCGACGCGGAGGGCGCGCCGCACGTCACCGACTTCGGTCTGGCGAAGCGCGACACCGAGGAGGCGACCACAATGACTCCGGAGGGGGAGGTGCTCGGCACCCCGGCGTACATGTCGCCGGAGCAGGCGCGCGGGGAGTCGCACCGGGTGGACGCTCGCAGCGACGTCTACAGCCTGGGCGTGATCCTCTACGAGCTACTCACGGGCGAGCGCCCCTTCCGCGGCAACCGCCGGATGCTGATGCTTCAGGTGCTCCAAGACGAACCGCGCCCGCCCCGCCGTCTCAACGACAAGGTGCCGCGCGACCTCGAAACGATCTGCCTGAAGGCGATGGCAAAATCCCCCGGCCGGCGGTACTCGTCCGCGGGGGAACTGGCTGATGATCTGCGCCGCTACTTGGCCCGCGAGCCGATCCGTGCCCGCCCGATGGGGCGCATCGAGCGCGCGTGGCGCTGGTGCTTGCGGAACCCGGTGCCGGTCGGGTTGCTCGCCGGGCTGTCGCTCGGTTCCGCGGTCGGGTTGTGGCACCTGACCCGGTTGAACGAGCGCCTCGTGCGCTCGACCGCGCTCGAGGGCGCGGCCCAACAAGCCGAAACGCTGGAGTGCCTCAACGACGTCTATTCGGAAGCCGTGGACCGAGCGATGCCGCGGGGCAAGGCGCTCGTGACGCACGACTACGCGACCCGCAATGACGCGCTGCCCCTCCCTTCGACGCTCACGATTGATTTGGGCAAGACGATCAGCGAGCGGAGCGAATCCGGGATGCAGGTGCGGCTTTACAGCGATTACCCGTGGAAATTCCGCAAGAACGGCGGGCCGGCGGACGACTTCGAGCGCGAAGCGTTGACGCGCCTGCGCGCGAACCCGGACGACCCGGTGTTCCGGTTCGAGGACTATCAGGGGCGCCCGGTGCTCCGCTATGCGATCGCCCGGCGGTTGCGCGAATCCTGTTTGGGGTGCCACAACAAGGATACTGTGAACAGCCCCAAGTTGGACTGGAAGGTCGGCGACGTGCGCGGGGTGGTCGAAATCATCCGCCCACTGGACCGCGACGAGGCCCGCGCCCGCGCCGGGCTGCACGAAACCTTTATTCTCATGGGAGTTGTAGCCGGATCGTTTCTCGCGGTGACCGTGATGTTCGTCGTGACCGGGTGGCGCAGGAGCGTTCTGGGAAAAGTCGTGTAACGCGCCCGCGTTCTGGGAAATACGGTCACCGCTCGCGCCGCGTTGAGTGCGCACATTCCCTTTCCTCTTCCCCAGGGAGTCTGACTCATGGTTCCGAACACGCGCCGGGAATTTCTCGCCGACGTCGGTCGCGGGATGCTGGTCGCCAGCCTCGGTTCGGCCGTCGCCACCGACCTCGGGCTCGCCCCGGCGTCCGCCGCCGAAGGCGCTGAGGCGCTCGATTTCGGCAAACTAGAGCCGCTCGCCGCGCTGCTCCAGGACACGCCCACCAGCAAGCTGATGCAGGTGTTAGTGGCGAAACTGAAAGACGGGATTGACCTCCGCACGCTGGTCGCGGCCGGGTCGCTCGCCAACGCCCGGGAGTTCGGCGGCAAGCACTACGAGGGCTACCACACCTTCATGGCGCTCGCGCCCGCGTTCGAGATGTCGAAGGAACTGCCCGAAGCCCAGCGCGCCCTCCCCGTGCTCAAGGTGCTCTACCGCAACGCGACCCACATTCAGGCGAAGGGCGGGCGCAAAAACGAGGTGCTGCACCCGGTCAAAGCGACCCCCGCGCCCGCGGGGAAGGTCGGCGGGGAAGTGCTACAGGAACTGACCCGCAAGAACGACCCGGCCACGGCCGAAGGGGTGTTCGCGGCTCTCGCGCACGATAGCGCCGATGATGCCTTCAACCACGTCATGTACTGTGTCGCGGATGACGTGAACGTTCACCGCGTGGTGCTCGCGTGGCGCTCGTGGGCGATGCTCGACTTCACGGGCAAGGAGCACGCGCACACGCTGCTCCGCCAGTCGGTGCTCTTCTGCTGCAACGAGAACCGAGTGGGTAAGCCGAGTGCCATCCAGACGCAACTGCCGAAACTGATGGACCAGTACAAACTGGCCGGGAAGAAGCCGGGCACGCGCGCCGGTGACGATGCGTGGGTGGAGGCGCTCGCGAAAGTGGTGTACGCGGACGGGCGCGATAAGGCTGCTGATGCGGTGGCCGCGGCACTCGCGGAAGGGTTCGCGCCCGCATCAATCAGCGACGCGATCAACCTCGCCGCGAACCAGCTCCTCCTCAACGACCCGGGTCGCACCCGCGCGGACGGCGCCAAGCAACTCGGGAGCGTTCACGGCGATTCGGTCGGCCTGCACGCTTCGGACGCTGCGAATGCGTGGAGAAATATCGCGAACGTGAGCAACGCGCGGAACACCTTCGCGGCGCTGATCGTGGGCGCGTACCACACGGCCGGTCAGAACGGCAATCAACTGAAGGAACCGTTCCACACTTCGGAACTGGAAAAGATCAAGACGACGGACGCGAAGGCGCTGCTCCAACAAACCGAGGACGCGATCCGGGCCGGGAACCAGGCGGTCGCCGCGGCCGTCGCACAGAAGTACGGTGCGGCCGGGCACCCGGCGCGGGCACTGCTCGACGTACTCATTCGGTACGGGGTGAGTGAGGACGGCGCGCTGCACGCCGAGAAGTATTACCGCACCGCGACCGAGGAGTTCGGCGTCACGCGGGCCGCCTTCAAATGGCGTCAATTGGTCGCGCTGGCGCGCGTGACGGCCAGCGAATTCGGCAAACCGGCCCCCGGTTTGGACGAGGCGAAGCGCCTCCTGAATGCCTGATACTGCTGTAAAGTAGCTTCAAAAGTCGCCGTCCTTCGTCTTCCCGCGCTCCGAACAGAAGGAGTTACGCTGGAGGATGAAGGGCGGCGACTTTTGAACCATAAAGGCTTTCGCCGCGGCGATTGATGAGGTATCCTGGGGCACCTGCACTCCCCGCGCCGATGGGTTTAGCCGTCGGCCCCTTCAATTGCTGGAACTGTTCAACGATGTGTTACCCGTCGCGCTGGGTCGTCGCGTTCGTTGGTCTGCTCGGGAGCGTCGCGAACGGGCGCGGGGCGGACCCGACGGACCACTTTGAGGCGAAGGTGCGGCCGGTTCTGATTCAGCACTGCACCAAGTGCCACGGCGCGGAGAAGCAGAAAGGCGGTTTGCGCCTCGACACCAAAGCCGGTTGGCAAGCGGGCGGCGACACCGGCCCGACACTCGTGCCCGGCAAGCCCGCCGAGAGCCTGCTTATTAAGGCGCTGCGCGGTGCGGACGGCGTTGCGCAAATGCCGCCGAACGGGAAACTGACCGCGGCGGAGATCGCTGCGCTCGAGCAGTGGGTGAAGGACGGGGCCATCGACCCGCGTGCCGCCGGCCCCGCGCGCCTCGGCGGGGTGACCGCCGCGGAAGCGAAAGAGTGGTGGTCGTTTCGGCCCGTGACGCGCCCGCCGGTGCCGAGCAGTGCTGGCACGAATCCCATTGATGCGTTCGTTCAGGCGAAACTCGCGGGGCAGAAATTAACTCTCTCCCCACCGGCCGACAAGCGAACCCTCATTCGCCGGACGACCTACGACCTGACTGGTCTTCCCGCCACGACCGAGGAAATCGAAGCATTCCTGAAGGACACGTCACCCGAAGCGTTCGCCAAAGTCGTGGACCGGCTGCTCGCGTCGCCGGCTTACGGTGAGCGGTGGGGCCGGCACTGGCTCGATCTCGTGCGCTACGCGGACACCGCGGGCGAAAACAGCGATCACCCGCTCCCGCACGCCTGGCGCTACCGGAACTGGGTGATTGACGCGGTCAACCGCGACGTGCCCTACGACGAGTTCCTCCGGGACCAACTCGCGGGGGACATCGTCGCGGCGCGCAGCCCCAACGAGAAATACGCTCCGCGCGTGGTCGCGACCGGGTTCCTCGCGCTCGCCCGGCGCTTCGGGCACGATATCGATAAAGACGTCCACCTCACATACGAGGACACGATCGACACCGTGGGCAAAGCCTTCCTCGGGCTCACGATCGGTTGCGCCCGGTGCCACGATCACAAGTACGACGCGATCACCGCGAAGGATTATTACGCGCTCTACGGCATCTTCGACAGCACGAAGTTCGCGTTCCCGGGGTGCGAACCGCAGCAGCTCCCGCGCGACCTCGTTCCGCTGATGCCGCCCGCGGAATGGGACCGCGTGGTGAAGCCCTACAAGGGCAAGCTCGCGAGCGTGGACGTGCGGCTCGCACAACTGCGTACCGAGCAGACCGAGTTGGCGCGGGCGCTGAAGACCCGCGCTACCACCCTGGGAAGTCTGCTCGCGAAGGGGGAGATCGCCGACGGCAGCGAACAGCCGTTCGACAAACTGCCGGCCGTGATTGATGTGCGGGCCGGTCAGTTCCTTCAACTCTCGGTGACGCCGCTGAAGAACCACGGCGCCGATTCGACGCTCATCGAATGGGACATCACCGAGATCGGTGGCAAGGAACGCCGATGGAACCTCACCGCCGACGTGCTCGACGACCTGCTCGCGGCGAACCCGCACGCGGACGCGCACGGCAACAAGCGCGTGTGGTGGTTCCTCGACACCCGCGACGGGCCGCTCCCGCTGCCGGAAGCCGCACGCGACCTCTCGGGTAAGCCCGGTCTGCACGCCTGGCGCAACGGCGACACGCCCTCGGTATTCGCGAACTCGTCGAAAGAACCCGTGTCCGTTTGGACCAAACTCCCGGCGCGATCAGTGTTCGTTCACCCCGGGCCGAACGGGAACGTGGCGGTGGGGTGGCTGTGTCCCATTGACGGCAAAGTGCGCATTACCGGGCGCGTGAAGGACGCGCACCCCGGCGGACCGGACGGCGTCGGCTGGATGCTCGAACAGTTCCCGGGAGAAGTTGGTGCGGATCTACTCTCCCTGGCGACGAAGTCCGAAAAGCTTCAGGCGCTCGAGCGCGAGCGGGCCGCGCTGGTCGCGTCCGCACCGACCCAGGACGTCGCGTTCGCGGTCGCGGAAGCGACCCCGCACGATGCGAAACTCCACCTCCGCGGTGACCCAGAAAAGCCCGGCCCGGTCGTTCCGCGGCGCTGGCTCGAAGTGTTCGGCGGTGAGTTGCTCCCCGCGAAAGCTGGGAGCGGCCGGCTCGAACTTGCGGGCTGGATCGCGTCGAAGAACAACCCACTCACGGCCCGCGTGATGGTGAACCGCGTCTGGCTGCACCACTTCGGGCGCGGGCTGGTGAAGACCCCGAACGACTTCGGCACGCGCGGGAGCGCGCCGACGCACCCGGAACTGCTCGACTGGCTCGCGAGCGAATTCGTTGAAGGAAACTGGAGCGTGAAGGCACTCCACCGCCGAATCATGCTCTCGGCAACGTACCAGCAAGCCAGTGCGATGCGGCCCGACGGGGCCAAGGTTGATGCGAACAACGACCTGTACTGGCGCTTCGATCGGCGCCGGTTGAGCGGTGAGGAGTTGCGCGATTCGCTCCTCACCGCGAGTGGGCAACTCGACCGCAAGTCGGGCGGCGCGCACCCGTTCCCGCCCGAAGCGAGCTGGAGCTATTCACAGCACGTTCCGTTCAGCACCTTCTACGATTCCGACAAGCGGAGCGTGTACCTCATTAGCGTGCGCAACCGCCGGCACCCGTTCCTCGGGCTCTTCGACGGCGCGGACCCGAACGCGACCACCCCGCAGCGCCAGGACACCACCGTTCCGACGCAGGCGCTCTACTTCCTCAACGACCCGTTCTTCCACGCCCAAGCGGACAAAGTCACCGCCCGTGCGCTGGCGAAGCCCGAAGCGACGCGGCTCGACGAACTGTTCCGCGCCGCGTTTCAGCGTGTGCCCACCGCGAAAGAACGCGAGGCTGCTGCGGCCTTCTTGATGCGATACACGACCGCAGTCACCGACACCCCGGCCGCCGATCGCACGAAGGCAGCGTGGGCCGCACTCACGCGCATCCTGCTGGCGAGCAACGAATTCCTCTATTTGGACTGAACATGCACTCTCCTACTCGCCGCGGATTCGTGCAGTCGGCCGTGGCCGGTTCGCTCCTCATGCCCGGTATCATCAGTGAACTTCTCGCGAACGACGCGGCCGACCCGCTCGCGCCCAAGAAGCCGCACTTCGCTCCGAAGGCCAAGGCGGTCATCTTCCTGTTCATGAGCGGCGGCGTGTCGCACGTCGATTCGTTCGACCCGAAGCCGAAACTCACCGCGAACCACGGCAAGACGGTCACACTCGACCACCCGGAAACGCGCAACCGGCCCGGGTACGAGAAGCTGTTTCTCAAGCAGCCGAACTGGAAGTTCGCCCCGCGCGGCAAGAGCGGGATCGAAACGAGCGACCTGTTCCCGCATCTGGCGAAGCAGATCGACGACATTGCGCTCGTCCGCTCGATGCACACGAGTCACTCGAACCACTACAACGCGACGCTCGGGATGCACACCGGCTCGTTCACGGTCGCGCGGCCGAGCATCGGCTCGTGGATGAGCTACGGCCTCGGTACCTCGAACCGGAACCTGCCGTCATTCCTCGTGCTCGCGCCGCAGATGCCTTACGCGGGCACGCAGGTGTGGGCCTCGGACTTCCTCCCCGGCGCGCACCAGGGCACGCGGGTGATACCGGGCACGGAGCCGATCGCGAACCTCAAACGGCGCGTCCCCACCGCCCAGCGCCAGGAGCTCGAACTGGATGCGCTCAAGGCGTTCAACGAGGAGCACCAGAGCACGCGCGCGGACGATCCGAATCTCGCGGCGCGCATCAAGTCCTTCGAGACGGCCGCGGGGATGCAGTCCGAAATGCCCGCGGCCCTGGATTTGTCGAAGGAAACGGACGAAACGCTCGCGCTCTACGGGCTGAAGCGCGGGCAGCAGGAGGGGTTCGGCTGGCAGTGCCTCGTCGCCCGGCGGTTGGTCGAGCGCGGCGTGCGGTTCGTGGAGCTGATCCACACCGGGTCGAGCGCGAACTGGGACTCGCACGGGAACATGGCCGATCACGGCCGGCTGGCCCAGCAGGTCGATCAGCCGATGGCGGGCCTGATGAGCGACCTGAAGCGCCTCGGGCTGTTCGACGACGTGCTCGTTGTGTGGACGACGGAGTTCGGGCGCACGCCGTTCAACAACACCGCGGACAACCCCGGGCGCGAGCACCACAACTGGGCGTTCAGCTCGTGGCTGGCCGGGGCCGGGGTCAAGCGCGGCGTCGCTTACGGCGCGACCGACGAGCACGGGATCAAGCCCGTCGAGAAGCCGGTTCACGTCCACGACTTCCACGCGACGATTCTCCACCTCATGGGCATCAACCACGAGAAGTTGACGTACCGGCACGCGGGCCGCGACTACCGCCTCACGGACGTCGAGGGCGAAGTGGTGAAGGGCGTACTGTCCTGATGAGCCCCAGTTGGTACGATCGCTAACACCATGCCGTTCACTCACACCGTTCGCGGCGAAAGATTCGCTTTTGCCGACTTGCGAGAGTTGCTCGCGAAGGCCAACGAGCTGAAGTCCGGCGACGTGCTCGCGGGGCTCGCGGCCCGGTCCGAGCGCGAGCGCGTCGCGGCCAAACTCGCGCTCGCGGATGTGCCGCTTTCGGCCATCGTCGAAGACCCCGTCATCAGCCCGGACGCGGACGACGTCTCCAAACTCATTCTCGACACGCACGACCGAGAGGCGTTCGCGCGCATCCGCTCGCTGACGGTGGGTGCGTTCCGCGAGTTCTTGCTGGACGAAACTACCACGGGAGAAACGCTCCGCGGGTTGAAGTGGGGCGTTTTGCCGGAAGTGGCCGCCGCGGTCGCGAAGTTGATGGGCAACAAGGAACTCGTGTTCGTCGCGTCGAAGATTCGCAACGTGACGCGGTGCCGGAACACGATGGGCGGGCCGGGCGTGTTCGGCGTCCGCGTGCAGCCGAACCACCCGACCGACGACCTCGCGGGCATTCTGGTGAGCGCGGTCGACGGCCTCGCCTACGGGTGCGGCGACGCCATGATCGGCGTGAACCCCGCGACCGATTCCGTTGAAACCGTTTCTGCGGTCCTCCACCTGTTGGACCGCCTCATCACGAAGCTCGGGGCGCCGACGCAGGCGTGCTGTCTCGCGCACATCACCACGCAACTCGCGGCCCTCGAGCGCGGCGCGCCGGTCGATCTCCTCTTTCAGTCGGTCGCGGGAACGCAGGCGGCGAACCGGAGTTTCGGCGTCACGCTCGCGATGCTGAAGGAGGGTCGGGAGCGCGTGCTCGAGTCGCACCGCCGGCGCGACGTGAATTGGGCCGGCGATCAGGTGATGTACTTCGAGACGGGGCAGGGGAGCGCTCTGTCTGCGGAAGCGCATCACGGCGTGGATCAACTCACACTGGAGGCCCGCGCCCAGGCGGTCGCCCGCGCCTTTGATCCGTTCCTGGTGAACACCGTGGTCGGGTTCATCGGCCCCGAGTACCTCGCGGACGAACGGCAGATCATCCGCGCCGGACTCGAGGATCACTTCGTGGGGAAGTTACTCGGCCTGCCGATGGGCGTGGACGTGTGCTACACCAACCACGCCGACGCGGACCAGAACTCGGCCGATAACCTGCTGCTCTTACTCGCCGCAGCCGGGTGCAACTACATCATGGGCGTGCCGTGTACTGATGACGTGATGCTGAACTATCAGTCCACCAGTTTCCACGACGCCGCGCTCGTGCGGAGCCTGTTCGGACTGCACCCCGCGCCGGAGTTCCGCGCGTGGCTCGAGACCTACGGCCTCACGCGCGACGGGAAGTTGACGAGCGGCGAGCGCCCGGCACTGTTGGGAAGCGTTACCAAGATACTTGCGGAGTGAAGGTGTGGACTCGTTACGAGAAGATCCGAAAGTCGATGTGCCTACAAAAAAAGCGCCCCGCGTTGTTGTGGCAGCCTCTCCCTCTGCCACAACAACGCGGGGTGTTTGCTTCAGAAAGCGACTCATCGTGCAGAATGCCTCTCCCCTCATCCTGCACGATGAGCCACTTCTTTAGTACCAGCAAGTAAAGCACGCCTCGCGCCAATTTCGAGCACCAGCCAGGGACTTGTCCCAAGTCCTTGATTCGCCGATATTTTAGTTTGGTATTTTTCTCTCAGAGTGTCGCTGCGATTTCGTTGCCTGCGCGATTTGCGCGCACTTTGGAATTTGGGTGCCAGTAATAGCGTCACCGATTGAGATTCTGCTTCCTGAGCAGTATACTCGCCGCACACGGATCTTGATTGTTGGAGGTGCCCATGACTGCAACGGACCTCGTTCACCGTCCGCTCGGTGGGGCGCGTGTATTGGTCGCGGAGGGCGACGCGGACGATTCCGTTGTTCTTACCGCGGTCCTGCGTCTGAACGGATTCGATGCACGTGAAGCCCGGACCGCGGAAGCCGCATTGAAGGCGACGTCCGAAACCCGCCCGTCGGTACTGGTGGTCGATCTAGATCTGCCCGATCAGGACGGCTGCGCGCTTATTCGCCGGGTGCTCCGGCTGCCCAATCCGCCGGCCGTCGTCGTGGTCACCGCGCACACTGCAGAAAGCGTTCGTCGTGCGGCCACGGCCGCAGGTGCATCCGCGTTCTTGTTGAAGCCGGCCGATCCGGTCGAACTCGCGAAGTTGGTCGGGCAGTTGAGTGAGGAGCAGTTGAGCCGCAAGACCGGGTGAGTGCGTTCATTCATCCGGGGCAAGCATTACGCGGTGAAAGTGCATTCACAACGAGAGGGGCGTTCGGGCCGTCATCCGCGCCCCGAACGCCCCGAGCAAATCACGGCTTCTTGCCGTCCTTACCCGGTGGACCGGGCGGGGGGCCGAACTTGGGGGCTGGGAACAGGTCCGTGAGCAGTTCCGAGAACGCCGACTCTTCGAGCTTACCGGTCTTCTTCTTGTCGAACGTGTCGAACAATTTGCCCGCTGCGCCAACCAACTCCTCCGACGTCAGCTTGCTGTCCTTGTTCGCGTCCGCGCGGGACAGGATCGGTCCGGCCATAAAGTTCCCGAGCGAGAACCCGCCCGGAGGGGGCGAACCCTCGGGCGGCTTCGGGAACATTCCGTTGAGTCCCGCGGTGAGCGCCTTCTGATCGACCAACCCGTCCTTGTCCTTTTCGCACGCGGCGAAGATTTTCTTCGCGGTCGAGACCCACTCGTCCCGGGACAGTTTTCCATCCGTGTCGGCATCCAGGGCACCCATCAGCGGCCCGGCCATGATGTCGCCCATCTTCGGTGGCGGCCCGCCGAACCCGCCGCCCGTCGGGACGTGTCCCTTGGACGCGCCCGCGACCTGCGACGCGACCGACGTCGTGCGCTTCTCGATGAACGTCTTGAGGCCCGGCGGTTTGCCGAAGCCGAATCCGGTCGGCGCGGCTTCTTTGCGCGCCTGAGCCGCCTTGTCGTCGCGCGCGATCAGTTCCTTCGTGGCCGCCTCCGCGGTCTCCAGCTCCTTCATCAAGCGCTGTTTATCGAAGCACTTGACTTCCAGTTCCTTGAGCAGTTTCTGGTACTTCTCGGCCGTTCCCGGGACCGCGAGCAGGCGCTCGGTCAGCCGGTGCGTGCCCGCGTAGGGGTGCATCAGGCTCAGGTCCATCTGCTGTTCCGCGGTGCCGAGGATCATGAAGTTGGCGAACGCGCGATCGAGATCCCAGGGGAAGAAGTGGAACTTGCCGGTCTTCGGGTGCAGGTAGATGTAGTAGTTGTGCCCGAGCGTGAAGAACCCGTCCGAGTTGGCCACGAACGCGGTCGCGGCCAGGAACCGCAGGTACGCATCGGTATCGAGGTACGAGTCGATCTCCTTGCGGAACGTGGCGTCGTCGGCCTTTTGCACCAGCCGGGCGAACCCGATCACGCGCTTGGCCTCGTCCGCGGTCGCGTCGCGCTTCGGGGCGAACGGCTTCTTGTACCGCTCCCACTCGTCGCCCATGTCCGTGAGTTCGCGCACGCCTTCCGGCTTCAGCAAGAGCCCCGCGTCGGTGCCGAAATTGTTACGCAGAAACAACTTGTCCACCGGTTCGGTCGCGGTGTAGAACCCGAGCAGTTCCTTGTCGTACTTGCCCGGAACCGTCAGTCGCACCTCCGCGAACGCGGTACGCGGGGCGGGTACCCCGGCCGTGCGGTAGAGCGAGTAGCCGAGCGATTCCCGGAGCTTGGACGGGTCCGCGACCCCGCAGTGGAGGTTGATCGTCTTCGACCCGTGGAACCGCCCGCTTCCGCCGAAGTGGTCGAGATCGACCTTGAACGACTTCTTGATGGTGCGGGATGCGTCCCCGATGGTGCCGTTCCCCTTGTACCGGATGCCGACGTCCTTGAACGTCTCGGTGCCGATCGTCACCGTACCCGTGGCCCACGGCAAATCGACGCCGAAGTTATTCCGGTGAACCTCTCGGTTCGGATCGGCGGGCTTCTCCGGGGTTTTCGGAGTGGGACCGGGGCCGGGGCCGAACCCCGGGAACCCGCGCCCCCCGCGGGGCTGCATCGCGGCGAACTCCTCGGCCGAGATCGTGATGTGGACGTCCCACACCCGACCCGGCTCGAAGGCGCCCAATTTCTTCTCCGGTTCGGCCGCAACAGTCGGCGTACCAGCAGAAGCGAGGGCCAACCCCATCGCGCTCGCGAACCACCACGAATGGAAACCGAACCGAGAGCCGTTACCCATCGCTTCTCCCGTTGTCGGACGGATTTGATCGCGCTCGTGACGTCAGGCTGATTCACCTGACGATAACTGGAACTTCTCTCAATCTTCATAGATACCGTTGCGCGGCGCGTGCAGCGCGCAAAAAAGGCTGAAAACGACGTGAGTTCGTCCGGCTTGTGGTTCTCGTATCGGACCCTGGCGAGAGCTGGAGGGGTGTATCGGTCTGCGGCGCCCCGCTGTTTGGTGCCCGCGGGGCGCGGAGTCGGAAAGTGAGTGCCTGACTGGATTAACGCGAACTATTTCTTCCCTTTCAGGGCTTCGAGCAGCGCCTCAACACCAGCCCTTGCAACTTCGGCGTCCTGTTCGCCGCTTCCACCGCCAATGCCGATCGCGCCAATCACTTGGCCGTCCACTATGATCGGCACCCCGCCCTTTAACGTTGTGATCTTGCCGCCGCTCGCGGTTGCCGCGTTCTGGATACTCAAGCTCAGGAGCGCGTCCGGTTCGCCCTTTGCAGGCAGCGTTCCTGTCTCCTGGCGAAAGGTCGCGGCCGAGACCGCTTTGGTAAGTGCCGTGGACCCGCTCGCCGGGCGCGCTCCGTCCATTCGGGCGAACGCCAGCAGGTGCCCACCGTCATCGACGACGGCAATGTTGGACTTCAGGCCCATTGCCGCGGCCTTCTTCTTGGCACCTTCCAGAGCCGTTTCAGCTCCCGCGAGGTTCAACTGAACGCGCTCGCGCGTGACCAGCGGAGCCTTCTTCTCTTGGGCCACGACAAGGGGAGAGGCTATCAGCGAACCAACCAGAACGAGCACGATTCGGGAGAGGGACACGACGGTTCTCCATTTACGGGAATGCGCGAACTTCGCGCCACGAGAGCTGTTGTAGGAGTGATCGCGATCGCCCGCGTGCGCCGAGTTGCGGCGCACGCGGACGGGTTTGGCAGGTTGGCTAGCCCAAACGCGCCTGCCACTGGAGAAGTGGTAGTGCTGGCCGTGCTCCAATTACTGGTCAACCTGAAACACTATCGCGAGATCCCGGTTCACGGTTCGTTGATAGAAGTCTCGGACTTGAACAAAATACTCCCAGGTGTAGTCAAAGTCGATTTCAGTATCGACGAGGTACATCTCGTATCGATGCACGCCGACCCCCGGCGGGTTTCGATCCAGTGAGAAATATTGCTCTTTGAACCAGTCCCGCGTCAAGCCGTCGATGGCCGCAACAACTCGCTTGGCAAGACGCGGCTCGACGTAGGAAATAATCCAGTCGGGTCGGTCCGAAAGCTGTCGCGCTCCGAGCACGCAAGCGCGCTTCGTTTCATCGCCGTGTTCCGCATCCAACCAGCCGTCGCACAAACAGCGGTGCATGGCGTCCCACGATTTATCGACGGACTGAATACGATGGTCCGCGTCGGCCGAGGCATACAAAGAGTCGAGGAACTCTAGCCGACTGTCAACATCCGTCAATTTCACGAGCGTCGAGGCTTCTTGGGGTAGTAACGCTGTGTAGTATCCGCGACATGCCACACCGCACCTGCTTACTTGTATTGGACCAAGCTACCCGTATCGTTTGGATGCCGGTCACAATAACCACAATCCGGCCCAGTCACAACAGTGGATCAGGCCGGATTGTGGCACCACTATTCCCGCCAAAGGGAGCTGGAGCTATTTACTCAGGGCCGCGAGATCGGCCCGCAGGGTCGCTTGATCGGTCACGCCCTCGTACCGGCGAACTACCTGCCCGTCGCGGAAGATCAGCAACAACGGGATCGCCGAAACTTGGAACTTGGCGGCCAGTCGCGGGTTCGTCTCGGTGTTCACCTTGCAGACTTTGTAGTCGCGTGCGATCCCGGCCAGGACCGGGTTCATGGTCCGACACGGCCCGCACCACGCGGCCCAGAAGTCCACCAGAACCGGACCCGGATCTTCAAGCACTTCGCGCTTGAAGTTGAACTCTTCGAGCAGCATTACGCACCTCCGATCATTTTCAGGTAGCGGTCCGCGGACCGCTCCACCGCGCCCTTCGCATCGCTCTTCACGACTTGCTCGGGGAACGCCCCGTACAGGCGCTCGAACGCGAACGGCTTGAGGCTCTTGACTACTCGTTTGATGGGCGCCGGGCCGAGAGGGATCATGTTCGGGTAGCTCCACATGAAACTGACCCAGCGCCGGTCCTGGCACACATACGGCTGATCGCCGGACAAAAGCACGCCTTTACCCTCCGCGCCGGCGGGCCAGTGGAGCACCTGGAACCCGTCGAAGTGCCCGCCCGTTTTCACCAGAGTTAGTCCGCCCAGGAGCGACTTCGTGTCGCCGTCCCAGAACTTCACCACGTCGTCCGGGCGGAGCACCCACTTCGCGTCCAGTTTGTGAATGTGGACCGGAACTTTTCCGAACGCGTGGCTCCATTCGACCATCGTCGTGTAGTAGTGCGGGTGCGAGACCGCGATGGCGGCTAGCCCGCCGAGTTTCTTTATGGCCGTGACGGTCGCGTCATCGAGCGGGGGAACGCAGTCCCAGAGTACGTTCCCCTCTTTGGTGCGAACGAGGAACGCACGCTGCCCGATCCCGGCCTTTGGCTGCGGGTGGATGGTGTGCAGGTCCGTTTCTTCTTCAGCGAATACGTTCTTGTGCGTTTTCTTGTACTCGTCGAGGGTGGTCCACTTCTGCCCGCCGTGGCCCACGTACTGGCGCTCGTCCTGGCAGATCGGGCACGCATCCGGCTCCTTCTCGGTGGGCGCGTACTGCATCCCGCACGTGACGCAAATGAAGTGCTTCATGAGAGGCGCTCCGGCAGCGGTTGAACCGGCCAGCCCGAGAGCGACACTGGCGGCGGTCGAGTGTTTGAGGAAGGTTCGGCGGGTGTGTCGGTGCGGCATGAATGCTCCGTGGTGATCCCGACGGGCGATTTCAGAGCGATTATTGTAGGCGGGGTGGTCAAAGGGGACGAAAAGGCAGAACCGCCAAGAACCGGCGCACTGCTGTGAGATGTGGGCGCTCGAACGGGCATTGGCCGCTCTTAATTGCTCCTTGCTCGCTCCCCAGCAACCCGTCCGAGAAGGAGGCCGAAACCCACCTGGCCGGGACGGGGACCGCGTGATCGAGATCCTGACCAACGTGTGCGGTTCATGGGCACGTTCGGGGTGAGTGTGTACTCCGCTCTCGGGGCCGAATCCCTTCACCCGCTCTCGCCCCTGACCGCGACGTTGAACTACGGCGTCATCGGTCCCGACGGCCGGGTGCCCGTGCGCATCGTCTACGATCACCGGGCGCTGGACGGGGGAACAGTCGCCCGGACCCTCGCCCGGCTCGAAGAGGTTCTGAACGGCGACATCTACCGCGAACTCGCTTCGTACATCGAACGCGATTCAATGGACTGCCGCGCCGAGGCCGCGTGATCGGGCCGCGGGCGGTGCGTCGACGCGCCCCTATTTGATGTCCACGTTAAAGGTGCTCTTTTCTCCGGCGTTCACCGTTGTGGACAGCCCCGACTTGAGCGGATCGAGGAACCGTTCGGGGAAAGGCGCGTGGGGCGAGGTACCTCCTCGCAGCGAACCGATGTGCGCTTTTTCACGCGCGTGTAGCGCTTTCGGATCGGCTTTCGAGGGATCGTCGTCCCTGGAGGGTTTCCCGGCCTTGGCTGCAGCCTCGTCCCCAGCCCCAGAAATGGCGAATCCCACTTTGACGGGGCCGCTCGGTACCCCCGTGACGCTGTAAGTCCCGTCTGGGGCAACCCCGGTCGACACGACCTTCCCCGTGGTCGACATGAATGTGATCGCGAGCCCGGGGACTTGTGGGGCCTTCCCTTTTACGGTCACGGTCCCGGAGACCTCACCGGTCGGTTCACCGTTGCATCCGGTGAGGAGGGCGGCTCCCAGCGCGAGCGCGAGGGGCGCGCCCCGGCGCATCGTTTGGACCACCGATTGAACAGGCGTGCTCATTATTTCCGCTAGTTGGTTGAGTGCGGGACGAGTGATAGAAACGTCCCAACCACAAATAGTTGGGACGCGGTGTGTGAGGTGTACCGGTACGGTACTCTTGTCGGCTCGCGGTTCGGTGCCCCAAGAAATAAGCCTCCAACGCGAGCACCGTTCAGTTGCCCGTAGCGAGTTCGCCCGAGGCCCGGGACGCCAGTGCCTCGAGCACCGTTTTTGTGCCGTCCGCGATGAGCGTGTTGCCCGCGGCAAAGGTGAGGAACGCCACGTGCCCGTCGGCGAACACGAAGTTGCTCCCGCCCGTGTGAGAGCTGTTGAGCGTGGCGAACTGGCAAAAGTTCGTTAGGGACGCGGGAGCCGGAAGCGTCGGGGGCACGCACTCCGGGCCGGCCGTGTACCCGGTCTGGTAGGGGTAGAAGTTGGTCGTCGCGCGGACCGGGGAACTGGTGTCGCGGCCCGAGAGCGTCCACCAGCCCCAATACTTGTCCGGGGCGGGGCCGCGCTCGCCGAGAGCTAGCGTGTTGCTCGTCCCGTCCGTGACCCCGGTGATGGGGATGCCGGAACCGTATTTGAGCGTGATGGAGTACGGGGACGGGGTGTACGTGTAGTTGTACGTCGTGGTCGCGATCACGCTCGTGTCGTTGGGGTAGCTGTAGTTGTAGACGTAGCTCCCGCCCGTGCCGGTGTTGGAGCCGGTGGGGTTGAGCGACGCACTGTTCTCGTACACGGAGACGTAGAACGCGAGCCCGTAGGAGTTGTCGCTGTACTGCTGTCCGGCCAGCGGGTGCGACGGGCACTGGATCATCTTGAGCGAATTGTTGTACGCCGCCTTGTCCTGCTCGAAGTACGCCTTGATCTGGCTGATCCAGTTCCCGTTCCCCGAGTACGAGTAGGAGTACGGGGCCGCGGTGTAGGAGTACTGGTAGTCGTAACGGCTGGGGAACCGCTGGTTCGCGTCGTGGTAGTTGTGCATCGCGAGGCCGAGTTGCTTCGAGTTGTTCGTGCAACTCATCCGGGCCGCGGCCTCGCGGACCTTTTGCACGGCTGGGAGCAGCAACCCGATGAGGATCGCGATGATCGCAATCACCACCAGCAGTTCGATCAGTGTGAAGGCCCGGCGGGGCCGGACAAATGGGACGCGCATGGCTGGCTCCTGACACAGGCGCGATCGCTCGCCCGCGGTTACGACCGGGGTGAATCGCGCGGATCGAGAATCGGTTCTCGCATTCGCCCAACGAGTACGGCGAATGGGACCGTTGTGAAGAGAGAGTTGCGCGGACCGGGAGGAGCACCGGCCACCAAGCGGAAGAGGTTTCGATCAGTGCCAATTATTTCCAGTAGCGCATCTAACAATTTCACTTCTAACGCCGGTGCTGTTGCGAGTCGGCGTTTCCAATACAAGATCGTCGGATATCACAGCACTAGAAATAGGTTAATTACGAGTCTGATTAACATACTCGTCTTTCTTGCGGAAATGCCAAGAGCATTGTCAGCCAAAAGAGCAGATCTGTGGATCGACTCCGTCAACTCGTGCCGAAACAATTCGTGTTGCGACACGGAGCGAGCACCTCAACCACATTCCCCAAAACTGTGACGTGACAAAGTGGCTTCGCGGAGCACCCATTTTCATGTCTTCAATCCGGAGTAATGTTGACTAAATCGATTCCTCTAGTCACATTAAACACCGTGGTTCGGCCCCCGGCCGCTCCGACGGAACTCTGAGTTGAGAGGCGGAGTTCGAGTCGTAGCGGTTCGGGCGGCCGAACGGAACCGAGATCAAATTCCGGGACGTAAAGCCCCGACCGTCCGCACACGGGCTCTTCCCGCAACGGTCTCGCAAGTGACGAGTTTGTGGGACTTCTTCAACTTCTCAACATCGGCCGGCGAGAGAGTCTATGAAAACGGGACTGACGTTTCGCCTCGTTTGTGTATGCGTTGCTGCCTGGGTCAGTTGCGGGGCGGTCTCGGCACAGCCCGATCCGAAAAAGGACGGTTCAAAAGTCCCGCGGCGACCGAACATCGTGCTCATCGTTACCGACGATCTCGGCTACGGCGACCTGGGGTTTCAAGGGGGCAAGGACATCCCCACACCGAACCTGGACGCCCTCGCGGCGAGCGGCGCCCGGTTCACCAACGCCTACGTCACCGGCCCGATTTGCGGGGCGACCCGTGCCGCGCTTATATCCGGCTGCTACCAGCAACGGCACAGCTACGACGGTAACCCCGGTCCGAACAACGGGCTGAACCTGAAAGAGGCGACGCTGGCCGACGCGCTTAAGGTCGGGGGCTACAAAACGGCCGCGCTTGGTAAATGGCACCTCGGCTCCGGCCCCGAGTACCGCCCGTGGAAGCGCGGGTTCGACGAGTTCTTTGGGTTCTACGGGGCCATGCACAGCTACGTTCCCGGGCCGGTCGAGGCGTCCGCCCGGATGGTGTTCGAGAAGACCCGAAAGGAGCGTGATGCACTCGCCAAGAACCCGCCGAAAGACTTGGCGCCCGCGCCAAAGGGTTCGGAGGGAGGCACCACGGGCATCATCGGGGCCGCGCCGGGCAAACTGGTCCGCGGCACGTCCGACAAGCCGCACGTCGAGGTCGAGGAGAAGGAGTACGTGACCGAGGCGCTCGCCCGCGAAGCGGTCACATTCATCGACCGTTCGCGCAGCGCCCCGTTCTTCTTGTATCTCGCGTTCAACGCCAGTCACTCCCCGCTCCAACCGACGAAGAAGTACCTCGACCGGTTCCCCAAACTCGAGGGCAAGCGCAAGGCATACGCGGCGACCACCTCGGCTCTCGACGACGCGGTCGGCACTGTCCTCGCCAAGGTGCGAGCACTCGGTCTCGAGGAGGACACAGTCGTTTACTTCATCAACGACAACGGCGGCCCGATCGACGACATCGCCGCAAGCAACGCCCCGCTCAGCGGCGCGAAGTTCTCGCTCTGGGAGGGCGGCATCCGCGTTCCCTCGGTCATCAGTTGGAAGGGGAAGATCGCCGCGAAGCAGGTCGTCGATGCCACCGTTTCGAGCCTCGATGCGTTCCCGACCCTGCTCGGGGCCGCGGGGCTCGACGCACCGAAGGGCAAGCAACTGGACGGCGTGAATCTGTTGCCGGTGCTACGGGGCGAGGCGGCCGGCGCTCCGAAGGGGCGCACCCTCTACTGGCGGCTCAATCAGCTCTGGGCCATCCGATCGGGCGACTGGAAGCTGGTACTGCCCGAGCGCGGGGAGGCCGTACAACTCTTCGACCTCTCGACGGACGTTGCCGAGGAGCGCGACCTGGCCGCGAAACACCCGGACGTGGTCACCCGCCTGACCGCCGACTGGAAGGCGTGGAACGAGAAGAACATTCCGGTGAGGTGAAGGGTGGCGCGGTCGCACCCAAGCCAGCGGAAAAGACGTCATACGCGGACGAGATCCGGAAGTGGCAAGCGATTCGTGAGGAGAAACTGCGTGCCGATAACGGTTGGCTGACCCTCGCCGGTCGCTACCCGCTCAAGGACGGGGCGAACACGTTCGGCGCCGGGAAAGACAATGACATCGTTTTCCCGGCTGCACTCGAAGGGACCGGTCCGGCCCGACTGGGAACTGTGCGCGCCGATCTCGAGGCCAAGAAGGTCACACTGAAACTGGCGGACGGGGTCTCGATGGTGAGCGGCGGTAAGCCATTTCAGGGCGAGCGGTCACTCGGGACGGTCACCGACAAGCGCGACTGGGTCGGGCTCGAGCGGCTCAGCATGCACGTCATCGAACGGAACGGGAAGTACGTCCTGCGCCTGGCCGACAACGAGTCTCCGGTGCGTAAAAACTTCGCCGGGTGTGTTTGGTACGCGCCCGATGAGACGTATAAGGTTGAAGCCAAGTTCGTGCCGTACCCCGAGGGCAAAACGCTGTCGATCGTGAACGTGATCGATGAGGTGTCTAAACAGCCGTGCCCCGGGTACGCGGAGTTCAAACTCAAGGGTCAGGTTTACAAGCTGGACGCGATCCAGGAGGGCGAGGGGCTGTTTTTCGTTTTTCGAGACGACACAGCCGGTGACACCACTTACAAACCGGCTCGCTTCCTCGACGTCGCCACGCGACCGCAGGACAACGAGACGTTTACCTTGGACTTCAACAAGGCGTACAATCCGCCCTGTGCGTTTTCCGAGTTCACGACCTGTCCGCTGCCCCCGAAACAAAACGTCCTGAACGTGCGAATCGAGGGCGGCGAGAAGTACCTCAAGCCGCGCTAGGAGCGGTCGCCACGTTCGCAGCAAACCTTAACCGTCACACGCGGTGTTCCCGAGCCGATGCACCTGATCCCACCGAGCTTCTGGGTTTGTTGATTGCCGCGGACCACTCGTGCCCGCGCCCGGTCGCTGACGGTGTCCTGGACGGTCTCCTCCCGCAAGTGTGACCAACGGCCGGCGAAACGCCGCCAGCCGCTGAGCACCGAAAGTCTCATTGGCACAGCCCCGGTACGTTCCAACGCGCCGGAGTCAAATTTCGCATCGGCAGTCCAAAGGTTCGAGGTGACGGAGTGGGATCACGTCGAAACTCCTTACCAATGGTCTATTGACATCGGCTAGCGAAATAGTTCATTATGTTCATCGGATTTGTGAATTAAGTGCCCGATTCCGCACGATCCGCGCATTAAAAAGCAAGTCGGTGATCGCGCCGACTACCCCGTCGGGTTCGCGCTCGTGCGATCAGGAGACCGGACTTGGCACGTGTTCCCCCGCTCCAAGTCGAAGACGCCGGCCCCCGCTCGCGCGAATTGCTCGACGAACAAATCGCTAACCACGGTCGCGCCACGAACATGAAGCGGACGCTGGCGCACTCGCCCCCCGCGCTGTTCGCACTGATGCGGTGGTACGATCTGCACGCGGAGGTGGTCGCGTTCCTCAGCAAGCGTGCGACCACACTGTTCGCGTTCGCGATTTCTGCCCAAACCGACTGCCTCATCTGCTCCACGTTCTTCCGCCGGTGGCTGATCGAGGGGGGCGAGAACCCGGCGACGGGGCACGCTTCGTTACCGGGGCGCAGTTCGTTCTCGACGCCGGACTCCTGACTCGCTGACACTCCCGAAGGACACCAATGATCGGCCGCGTATGCGCGTTGTTAGTGGGGGGCGTTCTCGCGGCCCTCCCGGTGGGGTGTGGGTCGTCCGAAGGTGCCGGGCGCGGCGACGTGCTGCGCATCGGTTACCAGAAATGGGGCACGTACTCGCTGCTGAAGGCGTCGGGCGGGTTGGAACCGAAGGCACGCGAGCACGGGTTGCGCGTGGAGTGGGTCGAGTTCCCGGCCGGGCCGCCGCTGTTGGAAGCCCTCAACGCCGGGAGCCTCGATCTCGGTCACGCGGGCGACTCGCCCCCACTGTTCGCACAAGCGGCCGGGGTGCCCTTCGCGTACATTGCCGCCTCGTCCCCCAGCCCGGAAAGTTCGGCAATCGTCGTCCGCAACGACTCCGCGCTCCACGACCCGCGCGACCTGAAGGGCAAGCGGATCGGGTTCGTGAAGGGATCGAGCGCGCATACGCTGGTGGTGCGCGTGCTGGAGAAGAACGGTCTGGAGGTAAGCGACGTCACCCCGGTGTACCTCGCACCCGCCGACGCCCGCACCGCGCTCGAGGGCGGGAGCATCGATGCGTGGAGCGCTTGGGACCCGTACCTCGCCGCCGCGGAAGTGGGGGGAGGGGCGCACCGGATCGCCGACGGCCGCGGGTACGTCACCGGGCGCGAGTTCTACTTCGCGTCGAAGGCGTTCGCCGGGGAGCGGCCCGAAGTCGTCCGCACGTTTCTCGCCGAACTGACGCGGGTCAAGGAGTGGGCCAAGGAGCGCCCGGGCGAGGTGAACCGGCTGCTCGCGGACCAAACGGGAATCGCTATCGGCGCCATCGAGCGGGCCGAGGGCCGGCGCAACCGGTACGACACCGGCCCGATCACTGATGCACTGGTTGCGGAACAGCAAGCGATCGCCGACCGGTACGTCGAACTCGGGTTGCTGCCGCACCGGATCGATGTGCGGGACGCGGTGGCGCGTACCCCAATTGGGGCGAAGGAGTGACGGCGTGGACGTGTTCTGGTTCATCCCGACACACGGCGACGGGCGCTACCTCGGCACCACCGTCGGCGCCCGGCCCGCGACGTTCGAGTACTTCGCTCAGGTCGCGCGGGCCGTCGATCACCTCGGCTACGCCGGGGCGCTCCTGCCCACGGGGAGGGGCTGCGAGGACGCATGGGTGACGGCCGCGGCCCTGTCCTCGCTGACGACGCGCATGAAGTTTCTCGTCGCGGTGCGCCCGGGACTGGTGAGCCCGACACTCGCGTACCGCATGGCCGCGACCTTCGACCGGCTCACGAACGGCCGCGTGTCCGTCAACGTCGTCACCGGCGGCGAACCGGAGGAGTTGCGCGGCGACGGGCTGCACCTGGCGCACGACGAGCGGTACGACCAGACCGACGAGTTCCTCACCGTCTGGCGCGGGTTGAGCCGGCGCGAAACGGTCAATTTCGAGGGCCGGCACCTGCGCATCACGGGCGGGAAGATCCTCATGCCCGCGGTGCAGGAGCCGCACATTCCGGTGTACTTCGGGGGCTCGTCCGATGCGGCCCTGCGCGTCGCCGCGCGGCACGTCGACGTGTACCTGACCTGGGGTGAACCACCGGAGCAGGTGGCCGAGAAGATCGCCCGCGTGCGCGCCCTCGCGGCCGCGGAGGGGCGGAGCGTGCGGTTCGGCATCCGGTTGCACGTCATCGTTCGCGAGCGCGCCGCCGACGCGCGCCGGGGCGCAGAGGAGCTCATCAGCCACATCGACCCGGCGACGGTACGAGCCGCGCAGCGGTCGCTGGCGAACTACGACTCCGAGGGCCAGAAGCGGATGCGCGAGCTGCACAATGGCGTCCGCGAATCGCTGTGGCTGCGGCCCGATCTGTGGGCCGGCGTCGGGTTGGTCCGCGGCGGGGCCGGAACCGCGATGGTCGGTGACCCGCCCGCGGTCGCCGCGCTCATGCGCGAGTACGCCGCGCTCGGGATCGACACGTTCATTCTGTCCGGGTACCCGCACCTCGAAGAAGCGTACCGGTTCGCCGAACTCGTGTTCCCGTTGCTCCCCTTGCGCCGCACCGAGCTGCCCCGAAAGAGTGTGGCGATTATCGGCGAGGTCGTCGCCAACGGCGCGCTCCTGGGCACCGACGGGAGCCGGACGTGAGGGCGCTCCGCACACTGGTCCCGTGGGCGCTTCCGCTGGCGCTGCTCGCGCTGTGGCAGTTGGCCGGCGACGCGGGCTGGTTCACGCGCCGCATCATGCCCACGCCCGCCGAGGTTCTGCGCGCCCTAGTGCGACTGGCGGAATCGGGCGAACTGGCGCGGCACCTCGCGGTCAGCACCCAGCGCGCTGCGACCGGTTTCGTGGTCGGGGGGCTGATCGGGTTCGTGCTGGGCCTGTTCACCGGCGCGTCGCGGGTCGCGGAGGTTGTGCTCGACAGTTCGGTGCAGATGCTGCGCACGATCCCGCACCTCGCGCTCGTGCCGCTGGTGATCCTGTGGTTCGGTATCGGCGAGGGCGGAAAGGTGTTCCTCGTCGCGCTCGGCGTTCTGTTCCCGGTCTACCTGAATACGTACCACGGAATCCGGTCCGTCGATCCGGGGTTGGTCGAGATGGGCCGCGTGTACGGGCTCGGCCGGTGGGGACTGTTCCGCCGCGTGCTGCTGCCCGGGGCGCTGCCGTCGGTCCTCGTCGGCGTTCGGTACGCGCTGGGCGTTATGTGGCTCACGCTGATCGTGGCGGAAACGATCGCGGCGAACAGCGGGATCGGGTACATGGCGATGAACGCGCGCGAGTTCCTGCTTACCGATGTCGTGGTGCTCAGCATTCTGCTGTACGCGCTGTTGGGGAGGCTCGCGGACCTCGCGGCTCGAGGACTGGAACGGTGGCTGCTCCCGTGGCACCCGGCGCACACCCAAACGACCGCTACGGCCGCGCTCCCGGACGATCCGACAGGAGGTGCGGCGTGAGCACCGGTGTCGCCGTGGAAGTCGTGGGGGCGCGCCGAGCGTTCGGTACGAACGTCGTGCTGAGCGGGTTCGACCTGCGCGTCGCGCCGGGCGAGTTCGTTGCGGTCGTCGGCCGCAGCGGGAGCGGGAAGAGCACGCTCCTCCGTTTACTCGCCGGACTGGACCGACCCGATGGCGGCGAAGTCCGCGTCGACGGCGCCCCACTGGCGGGGCTGTGCCCGGCGGCACGGGTGGTGTTCCAGGACGGCCGGTTGTTGCCCTGGCTCCGGGTCGGGCCGAACGTGGCCCTCGGGCTCCCGGCGGGCACTCGCGACCGTGGGAACGAAATGCTCGCCCGGGTCGGGCTGGCGGACCGCGTGGCAGACTGGCCAGCGGTCCTATCCGGCGGCCAGCGGCAGCGCGTCGCCCTGGCCCGGGCACTCGCCGGCGACCCGCGATTACTCCTACTTGACGAACCGCTCGGCAGCCTCGACGCGCTCACCCGCATCGAGATGCAGCGACTCATTGAGGACCTGTGGCTCGCGGACCGGTTCACGACCGTGCTCATTACCCACGACGTGGACGAGGCCGTGACGCTCGCGGACCGGGTCGTGCGGGTCGCGGCCGGGCGCGTCGCCGGGGAGTGGCCGGTCCCGTTGCCGCGCCCGCGCCGCCGGGACGCCCCCGCGTTCGGCCCGCTCGTGCGCACGATCCTCGACGCCGTAATGACCCCTTCGACCGACCGGGAGTGACCCATGCCGAGCGCGACCAGCCGCCGCGAGTTCTTGATCCGAACTGGAGGTGCCCTCGGCGCCGGGCTCCTTCCCGGCACGAGCGGCGCCGCGGACGGACCGGTGAAGGGGCTCGTGACCGGGCAAACGGAAGGAGCGGCGGCGGGCACGGCCGTACTCGCGGCCGGGGGTAACGCGGTCGATGCGATCGTGGCCGCCGCGCTCGTCGCGGGCGTGGTCGCAGTGCCGGGAACGGGCATCGCCGGATACGGCGGTCACCTCGTCGTCACAAAACCGGACGGGAAGACGTTCGCCATCGATTTCAACTCCGCTGCCCCGGCCGCGATCAAGCCCGACACGTTCGCGGTCGATGCCAAGGGGAACGTGAGGGGCGAGGCGAACACGTTCGGCTGGCTCGCGGTCGGGGTGCCGGGCGTACTCGCGGGGTTGCAACTCGCGCTCGACAAGTTCGGCACGAGAACCTTTGCGGAGGTCGTGAAGCCGGCTATCCGGTTCGCGAAGGACGGGTTCCCGGTGTCGAAGGGCTTCGCCGCGGCAATCCGGGGCGCGAAAGCCCGGCTCGCCACCGACCCCGGGTCCGCGAAACTGTTTTTCGCAAAGCGGGAGCCCCTCGCGGAAGGGACGACGTACAAGAACCCGGACCTCGGCGACCTGCTCCAAACGCTCGCCAATCGCGGGAACGTGAGCACCTTCTACAAGGGCGACATCGCGGACAAGATCGCGGCGGCGTTCAAGGCGAACGGCGGGCTGGTGACCACGGACGACCTCGCCGCGTACAAGGCGCGCGAGGTCAAGCCCCTCACAATCGCGTTCGCCGGGCACACCGTTTTCACACCGCCCCCGAGTTCCGGCGGGTTGACCGTGCTCCAGGCACTGGCCGCGCTCGACGCGCTCGGCTGGCCGAAGTGGGACGCGCGCGACCCGGCCACGACGCACGCGAAGGTCGAGGCGCTTCGGGCCGCGTGGAACGACCGGCTCGCACTCCTGGGTGATCCGGGCCATGCGAAGGTACCGGTGGAGCGACTCCTGTCAGAGGAGTACGCGAAGGGAAGCGCCGAGCGCGTGCGATCCGCGGTGAAGGCCAAGAAGCCGCTCGAGGGTGCGTCTGACGGGCGCCCGTCCGGCGGTACGGTTCACCTGAACGCGGTCGACTCTTCCGGGCTAACGGTCGCGCTCACGTTCACCCACGGCGGGTACTTCGGCTCGCAGGTGACGATTGACGGCTTGGGATTGGTGCTCGGCCACGGGGTGTCGCGGTTCGACCCGCGGCCGGGGCGCGCGAACTCGCCCGCGCCGGGCAAGCGCCCGCTGCACAACATGTGCCCCACAGTGGCGACGAAGGACGGCAAGCCGGTGCTGGCCCTCGGTGCGACCGGCGGGCGCCGGATCGTGAACGCGGTGTTCGACGTGCTCGCGTACCGGCTCGGCCAGTCGCTCCCGCTCGCGGACGCGGTCAAGGCGCCGCGCGTTCACACGGAGGGCGACACCGTGTTGTCGCTCGAAGCGACCTGGCCCGCCGCGGTGACGGACCACCTCAAGGCGGTCGGTTACGACCTGAAGACCGGCCCCGGTGCTTCGCTGAACGCCCTCGAGCGCGACCCGGTCACCGGGGCACTTCGCGCCGCTGCAAGGTGAGCCACTTCACGCACCGGAGATCGGCCATGAGTTCACGTATCTACGGCGCGGCGGCCCTCGTTGCCGTCGGCCTCGCGACCGGGTTCCTCTGCGCGACGGCGCTTCCATTGCAGCCCCAGAAGCCGACCGACGCGCGACCGAGTGCCGGACCCGACACCGTGTTCGTGGAAGAGATGACCTGGGTCGAGGTCCGCGACGCGCTCAAGAACAAGAAGACAACGGTCATCGTCCCGACCGGCGGTGTGGAGGAGAACGGGCCTTACGTTGTCACGGGCAAGCACAACTACATTCTACGGGGCACGACCGACGCGGTCGCGCGCAAGCTGGGTGACGCGCTCGTCGCGCCGGTCGTCCCGTTTGTGCCCGAAGGCCGGATCGACCCTCCGACCGGGCACATGAAATTCCCCGGCACGATCAGCCTGAGCGAGGACACCTTCCGGCGGCTCCTGACCGACATCTGCGCGAGCTTCCGGGCCCACGGGTTCCGCGACATCGTGCTCATCGGCGACAGCGGCGGGAATCAGAAGGGCATGAAGGCAGTCGCGGCGGAACTGAACGGGAAGTGGGCCGACGGGAAAACGCGGGTCCACTTCGTCGCCGAATACTACGACCACGAATCCGTCGATAAGTGGCTCGCCTCGCAGGGCATCAAGGAAGTGGACCAGGGGTTACACGACAGCTTCGCGGTGAGTGCGACACTGGCCGCGGTCGATCCGGCGCTGATCCGGGCGAAGCAGCGGCAGGCGGCCAAGACGTTCTCGATCAACGGCGTCGAACTGGCCCCGCTGGAGAAGACCGCGGAGTGGGGAAAGAAGATCATCAACTTCCGGGCCGAGGCGACCGCGAAAGCGATCCGCAAAGCCGTTTCCGAGCCGCGTCCGTGAGGCGCAGCGTCATCTGTTCGACCTACTCAATCGCCAATGGTGAGCGCCCGTCAACGCGGACTGCCCTCGTGAGGGCACCGGCATGAACGCACCGGTCGTTGGCAATAACTCGGGAGCCGATCCACCGCGGTGAGCGACTCACCGAAGCTCCCGCCTGGAGAGTGGGCTACCCGTGGAGCCCGCGCGGTCAGGTCACCACGTATGAATTCTACACCTTGGCCCCGTCGAAGGGACTCGGGTGTTCTGGCACGAGACGGTGGATATAGTGAGCCCACCACGAAAAGCGCACGGCCCATTTGGAGCCCCGGGTTCGGGAGCAGAGCGATTTGGTAGTCCTCGCCGAGTTCCTGGCGGGCCAGTTGGGGTAAGGGGCCGCGCGAAATTGAGATCGAAGGACCGGTCCGGGCATGATCCGTCTGCACATTCAACGCGCGCTCTTGATCGCGGCTGCGGTCGTAGCTACCTACGGGTTGGCAGAACAGTACGGCACGCGGACCGGCCTCCTGATCTGGGCCGGTGTGATGGCTGTGGCGTGCGGCACCGGTACGATACTGCTCCGCACGAGCACAATCGGCCGGGTCACGTGGCGCAACCGGGTCGCGGGTCACCTGATCCCGTGGGGATGGAGGCTCAACCGAGGTCTCCTCTGGCCCGTTCCAGTCGTCTCGTGGGCCGTATGGACCGCAGTCGGGGCGACGACCGTGCTACTGAGGCAGGGAGAAGATGCCCTCGGTCTTCGGGTCGCGCTGTTCGTAGCGTGGGTGCTCGACGCGGCCGCGCTGATCTTCATCCTGGGGGCAATTTGCCAGGCTACCCCGGGAAGTCGCGCGGGATCCCTGTGGAAGCTGGTGACATTCATCGCCGCTCTAATTGCAACGAGTGTAGGGCTGTACCTCTACGGTCTGCCAAATGCCGCTCTGGTCGTGGGAGGTGGCCCGCCACTGGTGGTTGCGGGGTGCGTCGGACTCGTGGTGCTCTTTCTTGTGACGCTCGGCCGAAACACGCGCTGGAACTGATCGTCGCCCTTTCTGCACTCGATTCGCCCGGTTCAGCTTCGGCCGGCCGGGTGTTTGGTGATGTGTCGCGCTACCCGATGTCGTTGTCCTTCGTTCGGATCTTATAGGGCAATTTGTCATAATTTGAAGGCGGTTTGAGTTTTTCGAGTCATTCCAGACGGCCTGCGAAAACTGACTCCATTGGGAACAGTCGGAGTTGTAGACACAGTAACGGTGTGAACGCACACAGAGCCCAAAGTGCCCGGCTTCAGTGGAACGAGGGGGCACTCGAAGTGGGGGGCTCGCTCGAATTCTGTGGCCCGAAGTGCTCGCGCTGTGGATCGACCCTGATCGCGAATGGTCGGCTCGTGGGGTCTGAATGGTACCCACGTCAAGCAAACCTATGCCACAGGGAATCTTTGCCCACCGGAGCAAACAAGCACGGGCCACTTCTCGCTTGAGCGCGGTATCGAATGTGTTATCCTGCTGGACGTTACACCAACGGTTGCCGGCCGATTCTTGTACTCGTTTGCCACCCGAAGCAAACGAGTGCAGGAATCGACCGGCAAACCAACTCTAAGTTCGGCCACCGGAGGGCTGGCGATGAGGTGCGCGTTGTTTGCAGCCGTGTTCTGCGGCACCGGTTTTGTTCTCAATTCGGCCTTTGCCGACCCGCCGAAAAATCCGGCAAGTTCATCTCCACGTGACCAACCCGATTGGGTCGCCGAGATCGAGGCGGCGATCAAAGCCCAGGAAGACCGTCAGCAGAAGCTCTTCGCCGAGTATGCCGAAAGGTGGGGGAAAGCGAAGACCGAAGCCGAGCAGGATGCGCTCGAAAAATGGCGGCACGAAGCCGTCGATGGGATGAGGAAAGCTGACCGTGCGGCGGCTCATTCCCTCATGCCGTTGCTGCGCAAACACGCCGATGATCCAAAGACGTATATGGGATTGGCCTTTACCACGGAGCACGGCAGCAGTGACGACCGTGAAGAATCTGGCGCTCTGATGGGTAAGTATCACCTGTCCAACCCAATTGTGCTGAAGTGGGCACAATTCGGACGGGGTGACGGGTGCGACGATTTCCTAGAGCCAATCATCCGCAATCTCCTCGCCGATAAAGAAATGGCTGCGAAGGATCGGACCCTCCTGCAATTCTCTTTGGCCCAGTATTTGAAGCACAAGGCTGAAGTCGCCCGAATGTCGAATCAGTCGATCACTTGGCGATACGGTTCCGACTATATCGCCAAGATTCGCCAGCGGGATGTGGCAAAGCTCGAAGCCGAAGCCTTGGAAATCTTCGACCAACTGATCGCGAAGAAGGTGCCCGATGAACTCCGGCCCGGCCTTTCGATTCTGGAAGAGGCCAAAACCGAGGCGTATGAAATGCGCCATCTCGCGGTTGGCAAAAAGGCACCGGAGATCGTCGGCGAGGATCTCGACGGCAAGCCGATGAAACTGAGCGACTATCGTGGCAAAGTGGTGGTGCTGGATTTCGGGGTGAGGCGTTGTAGTCCCTGTATCACTTTCGGCAGACATCTGCGAAAGCTGATCGATCAATATGCCGGCCGGCCGTTCGCTGGCGTCGGCGTCAATATCGATAAAGACCGGAAGGACGCTAAGGCGTTCGTTGAGGAGAACAAATTCACTTGGCCAACAATTTGGAATGGGCCGACCGGATGTGCCGGCGGGATTGCGAAAGACTGGAATGTGCAGGGATTTCCCACGGTGTACGTGATTGACCATGCGGGCGTGATTCGCTCCAAAGCTCGTGGTCCGGAGTTCGATCCGCTGATCGAAGAACTGGTCAAGAAGGCGGAAAAGAACGCCGCTAAGTAGAGGAGTGTGGGTCCGTTTCAGAGTGGAGGGTAGCGCGTGGCCCTGGATCACATCTAGGACCACGCGCTGCACCAGCGCGCTGGTAAACATGTCGAGACGTGAGTTACACGTCTCCGGCCCGTCTGATCACCCGACATTTCTTCATGCCGCCTCTGCATGCTAGAATGTACACTCCTCGTGAGAGTACATGCTGCAGAAGCAGGGTAAGCTCAAACCTCAAGGGACTGGCGCGAACAAACCGAAGCCGGTTGCGGTCAAGAAAGCCGCAGCCCAAGTGACGGCCACGTCGCGCACCAAACGGAAATCGCCTCCTCCAAAAACCGCCGCTAAAATCACATCCCGAACAAAGCCGTCGACCGCTCCACCGGTAAGCGTTCCACGCCCATCGGCGAGCGGTGCCGAGCGCGACCGCCTCACGAACGTGTCCCGGCAGCGCAACGACACCAAGCGCGAAGCCGGAGCGTGACCGGACATTATGGACCCAGACCGCCGGGAAGCGTGCAGTCGGTCGCTCCGGCTGTTCTGCGAGACCTAAGCGCCCCGGGCGTTCGCGATGGGGCGAGTCGGACCTGCGCGCGACCACTGGGATCGAGGAGGCCGTGACCAACGGATTTTGCCTATGACGCCTGAGCGACACGATTGAATGACTCGGAATTGCTACCCGATCGCTGTGTGTGGGAATTAAGTATTCTTCGGTAGTAGTGCGGGTGCGGCACCGCGATGGCGGCCAGCCGCGTTTCTTCACGGCCGTGACGGTCGCGTCATCGAGTGGTGGAACGCAGTCCCAGAGTACGTTCCCCTCTTTGGTGCGAACGAGGAACGCGCGCTGCCCGATCCCGGCCTTTGGCCGCGGGTGAATGGTGTGCAGGACAGAGCTGGTGCTTTGAGGGGAAATCCATGCAGTCGGCTCAATATCGTTTGTAAAATCTCGTCCACTAGTATGCAATTGATCAAATCGCGTCGGGAACTCATCACTTGAAGTGAGCAACGCGGATTATTGGGATTGAGAGCCGAAATTGTTAGCGATTGTTAGCCGCCCGCACGACGGACAAGAAAGGCAATAGCCGCGGAAATGCATGAAATGTCAGCGAATGAGGTGTTGCTTGTCCGGTGTCGCATCCACGCGACTATCTCGGGGCCAAAATGTTAGCAATTGTTAGCCCGGTGTAGGCGGGACGAGCGAAACACGTGAGGGGCGAACCGTTTTGGCGGTTGCCCCTCACGGTTGCGCCGGGGCGAGCGGCGCAGATTCGATGACGGTGGCGCCCGATGCGCGTCGGGCGCGAGGATCACGAGTTACTTCTTGCGCTTCCCGGTCATGGTCATGAACGGCACCCATTTACCGTCGTCACCGAGTACGGACGAGGTCATCACTTTGGTATCCTTGTCCTTCAACTCGATCACGTCGCGCATCCTCACGAGTTTCCCTGTGGCCGGGTTCGGCCCCTCGGTTTCCAGGGTCAGCGTTTGGCCGTCGAGCGTACCCTCGTACTTGCAGAGGAAGTCGCACACCGAGCACACCCAGGTGCCGACGACCTTCTTCTTCTGGGAATCGAACCCGAGGGTCATCACGCCCGTAACCGGGACGTCCATGAACGTGCCCTTCATCTCGCTCACGAGCCAGAACCCGCCGAGCGCGCGAGCGGCCTCGGTGCCCTTGCATTTGACCGGCGGCTTGCCCGGCTCAACGACGCCCTCGGACTCGACCTCCCACTGCCCCTCCAGTTGCTTGAGCCACTCGTGCTCCTTCTGGGGCACGGGCGGTTTCGGCGGTTCCGCGCCTACGGAGGGGAGCGCCAGCACCACGGCGACGACACCGGCCACTGCGAACTTACGCATCGCACGTTCCTCGAAACGGATGGGGTACTCCCAGCGCTCGAGTAGGCGACCTCGCGAACGCTGGGGTTGGGAGAATCGCACGGCACCCGGGGACAACCAATGTCGGTAGTGGAGCCGGTTTCGATCGCCGCACGGGGCGCGCGGCTTGCGCGGATCGGAACCGACGGAGGGGTGAGGTGTGACTTGCTGGAACGGAGATAGGCCGGGTAAAACGAAGTCGAGTGTGGTTCGCAAGCGCGCCTTTCGCGCTCACGAGCCACACTCGGTGACTACCTTCGATCAGGCCGCGGCCTTCTTCAGCGAGGCCATGTCGATGACGAACCGGTACTTCACGTCGCCCTTGAGGAGCCGGTCGTAGGCCTCGTTGATCTTCTGGATCGGAATGACCTCGACGTCGCTCGTGATCCCGTGTTCGGCGCAGAAGTCGAGCATCTCCTGCGTTTCCGCGATCCCACCGATGGCGGACCCGGCGAACTGGCGCCGCGGCATGAGCAGGTTGAACGCGGCGACCGGGAGCGGTTTCTCCGGCGCCCCGACGAGGCAGAGCGTGCCATCGAGTTTCAGCAGCGAGAGGTAGGCGTTGATGTCGTGTTCGGCCGAGACCGCGTCGAGAATGAAGTCGAAGCTCCCCGCGTGCTTCGCCATCTCCGCCGCGTTCTTCGACACCACGACTTCGTGGGCGCCGAGCCGCTTCCCGTCCTCGATCTTGCCCGGCGACGTAGTGAACAGCACGACGTGCGCGCCAAACGCGCGGGCGAACTTCACCCCCATGTGTCCCAACCCACCGAGGCCCACGATCCCGACCTTCTGGCCGGCGCCAACTTCCCAGTGGCGGAGCGGCGAGTACGTGGTGATCCCGGCGCACAGCAGCGGGGCCGTGGCCGCGAGGTTCGCCTTGTCCGAAACCTTCAGGGTGAACGCTTCGTCCACCACGATGTTTTCGGAGTACCCGCCGTAGGTGATCCCGTCGGAGTGCTTGTCCGGGGCGTTGTACGTCAGCGTGGGGAAGTGGGCACAATACTGTTCGAGCCCGCGCGAGCAGCTCGGGCAGGTGCGGCACGAATCGACCATGCACCCGACCGCGGCGAAATCGCCGACCTTGAACTTCTTGACGTCTTTGCCGACCTTCGTCACGCGGCCGACGATCTCGTGACCGGGAACGCAGGGGTACGCGGTGCCCGCGAACTCGCTCCACTCGTTGCGCGCCTGGTGCAGGTCCGAGTGGCACACGCCGCAGTACAGGATGTCGATTTGCACGTCGGTCGCGAGCGGTTCCCGGCGCGTGAGCGCGAACGGTGCGAGCGGGGTCGTTGCGCTGTGAGCCGCGAAAGCTTTGGTGCTCATTGCGATAGTTCCAATTCGAGTCGAGTTAAGGGACGGAACCAATTGAGAGTGGTGCAAACCGCACACCGACACGAACAGCAATCACCAGGAGAACGCGCTACCCGATACCCCGCGAACGGCTCGGTGTTACCCACCGGAACGCGACTTCGGGCCTCGACGGTTGCTCGGTAGATCGCGTCCGAGTGCATGAACTGGCAACGACGTTTCGTATGGGGGAATCGTAAGGTGGGCCGGAGGAGAGTGGTAACCTGATCGTGCGGGATCATTGCCTGATCCTGCACGGGCTGCCGGAATGAGAATTCTGGGCCGGGGCCGGGTGAAGCTTCCGTGAGGAGCCGCTATGGGCGACCAAAGATTGGTGAATTTGAGCGCCGCCATTGATCGGCAGACGCGCGCGGACGGTATCCACTCGACGGCCGTGCCCGAACTGACGCTGTTCCGATTATCCGCGCCGTCGGAACCGACTATGGTCCTCTACGAACCTTCGCTGTGTCTCATCGCACAGGGGAGTAAACTGGTCCACTTGGCCGACGAAGTGTACCGCTACGACCCGGCGCAGTTCCTGCTCGTGTCCGTGGACCTACCGGTCGCGGGGCAGGTCATTGAGGCATCGCCTCGGGCGCCGTACCTGGCTCTACGGATCAGTTTAGACCCGGGAGTGGTCGGAGAGCTGGTCGCCGACGGCGCATCGCCCGAGTTTCGGGAGGCCGCGCCGGTAAGGGGGCTCGCGGTCAGCCCGGTCGAGGCGCCGTTATTAGACGCGGTCACGCGGCTGGTCGATTTGTTGGAACAGCCCCGCGACGCCGCGGTGCTCGCGCCGCTCGTGCTCCGCGAGATCACGTACCGCGTGTTGACGGGGGAGCAGGGGGCGCGGTTGCGCCAGATCGCTGCGGCCGGCGGACCGGTGCAGCGGATCGCGCGGGCGATTCGGTGGTTGAAGGACCACTTCGCCGAATCCCTCAGTATCGAGGCACTGGCCCGCGAGGTGCGAATGAGCGCATCGGCGCTCCACCACCACTTCAAGCGCGTCACCGCACTGAGCCCGCTGCAATACCAGAAGCGGCTCCGGCTCCAAGAAGCGCGGCGGCTCATGCTCGGTGAGGGCTTGGACGCGGCTTCGGCGGCATTCCGAGTGGGGTACGAGAGCCCGTCGCAGTTTAGCCGCGAGTACCGCCGACTCTTCGGGGCGCCACCCAAGAAAGATGTAGCGTCGCTCCAACAGGAGCCGGCACCCCTCCGGGCCTGACTTTGATCTTCATTGACAGTGTGCTCGGCCATCGTGTATTGACCCGTCCGCACGAGTGGCTACGATTGGGGTAGTCCGTTTCGGCACCGGAGATTTGTTTGCGCGTGTTCCCGCGATTCGTGATGCTGCTGGCGTGCGTGCCGCTCTTGCTTCCTCCGGGACTCTGTGCCTGTGGAGCGAGTGAGGTGGCACTGCCGAATCGCGCGAGTGCCGATGCGCCACCGAAAGACGTGCAGGCCGCGAAGTGTTGTGGGTGCAGCCACCGCGCCAAGAGCGACGCGCCCGCCGCATATGTCGTACAGCCCGCACAGCCGGAACCGAAACCAGTTGACCACGCCGCCGGCTGTCCCGCTTCCCTCGGCGCGGACTGGTCCAAATTGGCCGAGCGCGCCCCGCCCGTCGATCACCTGACTGCGATCGCGTTCAGTGCAGTTCTCGCACACCTTCCCGCACTCTCGAACGTGGCCCCCGCCGGGCTCACCCACTCGGATTCCGTACCGGTCTGCACGTCTCCGCCGAGCTACCTGAAGCACTGCGCACTTCTGTTCTAATTCTCACCCGCTCCAAATTACTCCACCGCGCGCTATGGCGCGTTTTTCGTCCTCGTTTCCGGGGAGTTTCTCAATGGCTTCGTCCGAATCGTTCGAGCGCCCGGGAGCCTTGCGCTGGTTCAGCAGCATCGCGAGCGCTGTGCCCGCGCTGGTCGTTCTCGCGCTCCTCGGGGGCGTCGCATGGTGGGGGCACCACAGCGGCTGGACGTTGCCAAAACGCGCCGCCCTTGCGGGTGAAAAGAAGGAAGCCGACGACTGGTGCGCGGAGCACAGCGTGCCCGAATCGGCGTGCGTCGAGTGCAACGCGAAATTGGCCCCCAAGCCCCCGTCATTCGGATGGTGCGAGAAGCACGGTGTTCACGACTGCCCGTGGTGCCACCCCGAAGTCGCACAACTGCGGGGTAGCGTCCCGACCGTAACCGCGGACGACCTCGCACGCGCGAAGCGGGCGCTGGATTTCACCGAGCGCCCGGAGAACAGCCCGCGGTGCAAGCTCCACGCGCGGCGGATTCAGTTCGAGTCCTCGGAGGCGGTCGATAAGGCCGGTGTCGGGGTCGATGTCGTAAGCGCCGACGCGGTCGTCGAGTCGGTGAGCGCGCCGGGCGAAATCGGCTACGACCAAACGCGGGTCGCGCACCTCTCGACGCGCGCCCCGGGCACGGTGTTCCGCGTGTTCAAGCGCATTGGGGAACCAGTCAAAGCCGGTGAACTCCTTGCACTGGTCGAAGCGGGCGACGTGGGGAAGGCGAAAGCCGATCTCAGACAGGCACTGGCCGCGGTCGACAGCAAATCGCAGACGCTGGCGAATCTGAAGGCGTCGACCGGTGTGGTGACGGACGCCCGTGTGCGCGAAGCCGAAGCCACGCTGCGTGAGGCCCGCATTCGGATGAACGCCGCGCGCCAGGCGCTCGTGAATCTCGGCCTGACTATCGACGAAGCCGAGGTGACGAACGCGACGGACGAGCAACTCGAGCGCAAACTGCACTTCCTCGGCCTGCCCGCGAGCACAACGCAGTCGCTCGACCCCCGAACCACGACATCCAACTTGCTCCCGATGTTCGCTCCAATGGGTGGTGTGATTACTTCGGGCGATGTGGTTGCGGGCGAAGTAGTGGACGTGGCCCGCGTGCTGTTCGAGGTGGTGGATACGAGCCGGCTGTGGGTCACGCTCGACGTGACCGCGGAACAGACGCGACGGGTGAAGCTCGGTCAATCCGTGCGGTTCAAGACGGACGGCGGGAAAGAGGAAGCGGTCGGTACCGTGGTGTGGCGCAGCACCCAGGCCGACCCGAAGACGCGCACGGTCAAGGTCCGCGCCGACCTCCACGACCCGACCGGCCGGTTCCTCGCGAACACCTTCGGCACGGGCCGCATCGTGTTGCGCGAAGAGCCGAAGGCGGTCGTCGTTCCCAACGCGGCCATTCAGTGGGACGGGAACTGCTTCGTGGTGTTCGTTCAGGACAAGGATTTCCGCAAGCCGAATGCGTTCAAATTGTTCCACGTGCGCAGCGTGCGCATCGGGGTCAAGAGCGACACGCAGACGGAGATCATCGCGGGTCTGCTCCCGGGCGAAGTGATCGTCACCAAGAACGCGGAGGTGCTCCGCGGGGAACTGTTCCGCAGCAACATCGGCGACGGCTGCGGGTGCGGGCACTAGCGGGGCCGGTCACTCCGTGGCTTTCTCCTTCTTCGTCGAGACAAAACTGGTCGCAGAACCGACCGGACAACAATGGGCGTTTCATGCTCTCCTGGGTGATCGATACGTCGCTGAAGAACCGCTGGGGCGTCGTGCTGGGCGCGGTTGCGTTCGCGTGTGCGGGAGTGCTCTCGCTGCGCGAACTGGACGTGGACGCCTTCCCGGACACGACCCCGGTGCAGGTGCAGATCAACACCGCCGCGCCCGCACTCGCGCCCGTTGAAGTGGAGCGCCAGATCACCGCGCCCATCGAGCAGGCGCTCGGCGGGTTGCCGAAAATCAAGCAGATGCGGTCCGTGTCCAAGTTCGGGCTGTCACAGGTCGCGATCACGTTCGAGGACGGCACTGATATTTATTTCGCGCGGCAAGTGGTTACCGAGCGCCTCAACTCGGTGAAGCTTCCTGTCGGTCTGAACGCGCCGCAACTCGGACCGGTTTCGACCGGGTTGGGCGAAATCTTCCACTACGTCGTGACCGGTAAGGGCGACGACGTGACCGAGCTGCGCACCATCCACGATTGGGTGATTCGCCCACAGTTGCGCACGGTGAAGGGCGTGGCCGAGGTCAATTCGTGGGGCGGGTACGACAAGCAGTTCCAGGTGCGCATCGATCCCGCGCTGCTCGTGAAGCACGGGCTGACCTTCGATCAGGTCACGAGCGCGATCCGCGAAAACAACCAGACGGTCGGGGGCGGGCTCATCAGCCAGAACGGGGCGTCCCTCATCGTGCTCGGATTGGGCCGACCCTCGACCGTGGAGCAGATCAAGGGCATTCAACTCGCGGCCCGCGACGGGGTGCCGATCAAACTCGGGGACGTGGGGGACGTGAAAGTCGGGCACGAGGTGCGGCGCGGGGCGGTGACTGCTGACGGGCGCGGAGAAGTCGTACTCGGGCTGGGCTTTCTCACGATGGGCGAGAACAGCCACGAGGTGACGTGGCACCTGAAGAACCGGCTCGACGAGGTGAAGAAGACGCTCCCGCGGAACGTGGACGTGAAGCCGGTGTACGACCGCACGGAGCTGGTCGATTACGTCATCGACACGGTGCGCGCGAACCTGTTCGAGGGCGGGTTGTTCGTCATCGCGGTGCTGTTCCTGTTCCTCGGCAACCTCCGCGCCGCGCTCATCGTCGCTCTGGCGATCCCGCTCTCGATGCTGTTCGCGTTTTCGGGGATGTTCAAATTCGGAATCGCAGCGAGCCTACTTTCGCTGGGCGCGATCGACTTCGGGATGGTGGTCGATTCGAGCGTGGTGATGATCGAGAACTGCACGCGGCACCTCGCAGACGCGCCGAGCGGCAAGGACCGGCGCGAGATCATCCGCGACGCGGCCGTCGAAGTGCGCAAGCCCACGCTCTTCGGCGAACTCATCATCCTCGTCGTGTACCTCCCGATCCTCACGCTCGAAGGAACGGAAGGGAAACTGTTCCGGCCGATGGCGCTGACAGTGATCTTCGCACTTCTCGGTTCGATGCTCCTTTCGATGACGCTGATGCCCGCACTCGCGAGCCTGCTCCTCCCTCGGCGCGCGGAGGGGCGCGAACCGCTCCTCATGCGGGCAATCAAGGCCGTGTACCTGTTCGTCTTGCGGATCACGATGAAGCAAAAGGCCGCGGTGCTGCTGTTCGCGGTCGGGGTGCTGGGGGTCGCGTTCGGAATGGTGGCGCCGAACCTGGGTTCGGAGTTCGTTCCCCGATTGTCCGAGGGGGCGCTCGCGATCAGCGTCGTTCGGCCCGCGGGTACCGATCTCGATGCCTCGATCCAGATGAACACGCAGATGGAGAAGGCCATTCTCGCGGCGTTCCCGGACGAGGTCGAGCACGTGTGGTCGCGGATCGGGACCGGTGAAGTTGCGACCGACCCGATGGGGATCGAGCTCACCGACATTTACGTTACGCTGAAACCGCGCGCGAAGTGGAAGCGCGCCAAGACGCAGGCCGAACTGACGGAGTTGGTCGGGAAGGAACTGCGGTTCGTTCCCGGGCAACAGCTGTCGTTCCAGCAGCCGATCGAGATGCGGATGGCCGAAATGGAGACCGGTATCCGCGCGGATCTGGGCGTTCTGCTCTACGGAGACGACCTCGACGTGCTCAAGGCGAAGGCCAGCGAGATCGAGCGCGCGATGAAGGACGTGCCCGGGGTCGCGGACCTCGCGGTGAGTCAGTTGACCGGCCAGCCGGTGCTCCAAGTCACCGTGAAGCAGGACCAGATCGCGCGATACGGTGTGCCCGCCCGTGCGGTCCTGGACCTCATCGAGTCCATCGGCTCGAAGCCGCTCGGCGAGGTGACGGACGGGCCGTTCCGGTTCCCGCTCGTGGTACGCTTGCCCGACCACTGGCGCGAGAGCCCCGAGTCGATCGGTGCGATTCAACTGCCCACGGCTACCGGCGAGCGCATCCCGCTGTCCCGACTCGCGGACATCCGCACCGTCGAGGGGCCGTCCACGATCACGCGCGAGTGGGGGCAGCGCCGGATCAGCGTCACCTGCAACGTGCGCGGGCGCGACCTCGGCAGTTGCGTGGCCGAAGTGCGCCAAACTCTCGCGGCGAAAATCGCGCTCCCGCCGGGCCGGTATCACATCGAATATGCCGGGCAGTTCGAGCAACTTCAGCGCGCGCGCCTGCGGCTGATGATCGTGGTGCCGGTCGCGCTGGTGCTCATCTGCGTGCTACTGTTCGCCACTTACGGCACGGTCGCGGACACGCTCCGCGTGCTGACCGGCATCCCGTTCGCCTGGGTGGGCGGGCTGTTCGCGCTGTGGTTGCGCGACATGCCGTTCTCGATCTCGGCCGCGGTCGGGTTCATCGCACTCTCGGGTGTCGCGGTCCTTGATGACATGATTCTCGTGAGCTACGTCCGGCACCTCCGCGACCGCGGGCGCACGCTCGAAGAGGCCGTCGAAGAAGCAGCCGTGACGCGCCTGCGCCCGGTACTCATGACGGCACTGGTCGCGAGCCTGGGCTTCGTCCCAATGGCGTTCAGTACGGGCATGGGGTCGGAGGTGCAGCGCCCCCTCGCCACCGTTGTTATCGGCGGCGTCATCAGTGCGATGGTGATGTCGCTCCTCGTGCTCCGCGTGTTGTACGTCGTCTTCCAGTTACCGGGCCGGAAGTCGACCGCGTCGAATGAACCGGAACCGCCCGCTACGGGCACTTCAGGAGGCTGAGCCGATGGTTACTGCATGGATCAAGGCTTCGATGGCGGGTTTGCTCGTCGCCGGGTTGATGGTCGCGGTGGGCTGCACGCAGCCCGCCACGCCCTCGCAGGCGCCGCCGAAGAAGGACGACGAAGGTGGTCACGGCTGGTGGTGCGACGAGCACGGCGTGGTGGAAGACGAGTGCAGCATGTGCAGCGATAAGGTGTACGATGCGGCCAAAGCAAAGGGAGACATTTGCCTGAACCATCCCAAGCGGGCGAAGAGCCAGTGCTTCATCTGCAACCCGGAACTGTGGGAGAAGTCCGCCGCGCGCTACAAGGAGAAATACGGCAAGGAGCCGCCCGCGCCGAAGGACAATATGCCGACGAAGAAGTGAGTTCGGTTGAGAGCGTGTTCAGAGAGCAGAAGACAGATCAGGGGCTCGCTCAGACACAGTGCGACTCTGATCTTTGCCTTCTGTTCTCTGTTCTCCGCCCGGTCTCACGTTTGCATCAGTATACCCGCGATGGCCGCGTTGATGAGCGTCGCGAGGAAGCCAATGAACAGCGCCTTCATTCCGAGTTTGGCGAGATCGGCCCGGCGCCCCGGGGCTATTGCGCCGATGCCGCCGAGCTGAATGCCCACCGACGCGAAGTTGGCGAACCCCGTTAGCGCGTAGACCGCGAGCATCCGCGACCGGTCCGTCAGCGGAACCGAGCCTGTTTGCGTCCACTCTTTCAGCGTCAGGTACGCGACGTGTTCGTTTACCGCGAGCTTGATCCCGAGCAGGCTCCCCACGCGCTCGCACTCCGCCGGTTCCACGCCGAGCAGGAACGCGACCGGCGCGAACAGCCAGCCGAAGATCGTTTCCAGTTTCAACCGGTCCGGCCACCAGTCCAGGTCGGCGGTAATGAACCCGAAGCCGAGATTGCGTTTCAGCCACGCGCCGCACCAGCCGACGCCGGGCTTGATCTCGGCCAGGACGATATCGAACAGTGCGATGAACGCGATGAACGCGATCAACATTGCGGCCACGTTGAGCGCGAGCCACAACCCGTCCTTCACCCCGCTCGCGGCGGCGTCGATGATGTTCACGTAGGGCGTTTCGACCGCGATGGGCGCTGTGCCGGCGGTCACGGGTTTGCCCGCTTCGGGGTAAATCAGCTTCGTGAGGTAGAGGCTGCACGGGCACGCCATCACGCACGTACAGAGGATCGCGACCGGGTCCGCACCGTAGCTAATGTACACCGCCATCATCCCGCCGCTGATGTGCGCCATACCGCTGCCCATGAGCGCGAGTAGTTCGGACTTGGTCATCATCGGCACGAACGGTTTCACGATGAGCGGGGCTTCGGTCTGGCCCATGAACACGTTCGCGGAGACGGACAGCGTTTCCGCGCCGCTCGTGCCCATCAGGTACATCATCGCGCGGGCCATCAGGCGCACGAAGAACTGCAACACACCCAGGTAGTACAGCACGCTGAAGAACGACGACACAAAGATGATGGGCGGCAGCACCCGGAACGCGAACACGAACCCGGACGGGCCGTCGACCTTCGCGAGCGAGCCGAACACGAATTCCGCCCCCTGATTGGACGCGGTGATGAGCGCCTTGATGCCGGCGCCGACCGCACGGAGCACGTCCCCGACCCAAATGAAGTTCACCCACCGGCTCCCGAACGGGTCCGGGTGGATGATGACAATCGCCAGCGCGAACTGCAGCCCGATCCCCCACAGCAGCGTCTTGCGACTGACCGACTGCAGGCTGTTCGAGAAGAGCGCCGCGAGGCCGAGGAAGCACAGCACGCCGCACCCCGCCTGAACCCGGCACGCGACTTCGGGCCGGTCCGCGACCGCACTGCGGCCGAAGTACGCGACCGCACCGACAATCACTATCGCACCCAGGATCGCGAGCCGCCACGTCCACGGCGTCGGCGGGAGCGCGACCTCCGGCGGTGCCGTGTTGGTGTCCGAATCGGTCGAAGTCGTGGAACCCGGCGCAGGCGCGATCATGTGAATAACCTGACGTGAAACGGCGACCCCGCCGGGATCGCCGGTGAACAGACCACTTGCGCTGGGAGAGGCGTGCTACGGCTTACTGGCCAAACAAGTCCTTCAAGATCTTGTCGTCGTCCTTCGGCAGTGCCCACAGATTCAGCGCGAACCCGGCCCGCTGTTCGGTCTTCGCGTGGGGCAACTTCAAGATCACGAGCCAACCGCCGGCCTTGGTCGGCACGAAGCGCCACGAACTCCCCGCGGGTGCGCCGGCGGCTTCGATCAGCGCCGTGCGGTCGCCGTCCGCGGAGAGCACGACGCGCGCGGTCGCGGGTGCGGTCACTTCTTCGGATTTGAGGTCGAGCAGGATCGCTTTACCGGTCGAGTCGTAGAGGCGCGGGTCTTTGACGGTGATCCCCGCGAGGAACCACGCCTGCGAATCGCCCGGAATTGTCAGCTCGAACTTGCGCCTCAGTCCAGCAACCAGGGAACTCTTGAGAGGGGTCGGCGTTTCAGACACCGCGAGTTCCGGTCCCTTAAACGTCTCATCGAGTCGGTAGCGGAACGTCGGCTTGCCGTCTCGGTCGAGGCTGTAGCCATCGAACTTCACCGCCATCGGACCGTCGTAGACGCGGGCGGGTTCGAGCGGCAGCGGGAGACCGAACGCGGGATTGTTCGCGCGTGCGAGGTAGTCCGGCGGCGCCGCGTCGGGCTTCGTCAGCCCCCACGGGTGCCCCGGCGGGGCGGTCCAAAACTTCTGGCCGAGCAACTTCGCCGGGCTGCCGCCGCGGTTCGCCCATACCGGCGATGCGTCGAGGAAGTTCCCGCCCCAAGCATACGCGGTGCGGCACTGGTCCGCACTGAACGCGACCGACACGTACCCCGGGTACCCCACCGCGACGGCCTTGCTCCCCGCGTCCGGCATGAACGTGCGGAGCACTTCCGTCCGGTCCTTCACCGCGATCACGACGCCCTTCGGTGGTTCGAGCCCGTCCGGGAGCCGCAAATTCGGCCCGAGCGCGAGGTAGGCCCACATCGCTTCGGCTTGTAAGTGCGGGCTCCCGTTGAAGACGGTAGAAAGCGTGGATTTCCCGTCCACGAACGCTTGGGGCATCCTGGTTCCCGGGGCCATCCGAAGGGGCTGACTCAGCCAGCGCTCGTACCACTCGTAGCGCACGCGCTGGTTGATCGTGGCGAGATCGGGGCCGCGCGTGCCGGTGTTCGCGATTCCGGCAATGTCGTGACACGAGATGCAACCGAGTCCGCCTTTACCGATGATTTCGCGCCCGGCCGCGGCTTTCGCCGCGGTGAACTCGACGACGTGAACCTTGTCGTCCGGCGCGGTCCCTTCGAGAGCCGCGACCGCTTCTGGGAGGAACCCGATGTTCGGTTCACCGTACTGGGGCATCCGCAGTTGCATCCACGGTCGCGCGCGGCCGCTCTGGGTCAGCACGGCCTTCAGCCAACTGGTTCGCGTTTTGTGACCGACGCCGGTGAGTACCGGGGGGCGCACGTCGTCCGCGTTCTCGGCTTTTTCGAGCTGCCGCATTTGGTCGGCGAGTTCGGTCGGGATGCCGCCCTCGCCGTCGCGCTGGTGGCAGTTGAGGCAGTTGAACCTGCGGAGCGCGACACGGGCTTGGTACGCGGGCGCGGGTGCTCCACCGCCGTCAAATCCCGCCTGCACGAACGCGGCGATGTCCTCGCGTTCCTTCGGGTCGAGCTTGTACACGGGGGCTTTTGCAGCGTCGGGTTTCTCAGCGATGCAGCCCGTTGCACCGGCTTTTTTGACCCGTTCCAGTGTGGGTACCGCGTCCGTTTGTAGCGGCGGAATCGGTTTGCCACCCGGCTCGATACTGTGGCAGTTCACGCACCCCTTCGTGAGCGCGAGTCGAGCGCCGAGTTCGGTCCATTGTGCCTGTGTCTTGAGTCCCGCAAACCGCTTCCGTTCTTCGGGAGTGATCTTCGGGAATACGATCGGGAGCAGAACCTCGGGGGGCTCCTTCGGCTCGGGTACTTCGGGCTTCACGTTCTCGTCGGGCACGCGACACAAGTACCGCGCGATGTCGGTGGCTTCGCCCGCGCTGAGGTTCATGTTCGGCATGCGCCCGTGCGGGTTCGTCTTGAGCGGGTTCTGGAGGTACGCTGCCAGCGATTCCGGGCGCGTCTTACTGCCCAATCCGCCGAGGCCGTACTTCGGTGTGGGGCCGCTGAGTGTGCCCAGACCGTACACGAAATCCACCGGCGCGAGTGGCTCCTTCTCTTCTTCGTCGTCCTTCTTTTTCTTGGGGAGCGGGTCCGAGTGGCACGCCGCGCACCCGGTCACGCTGTACAGCACGCGCCCGCGTTCCATGCTCTGTTTGATCGGGTCCGGTGGAATGGTCGGCAGCTTGTACGTGTCGAGTGGCTTTCCAGACAGTGAGACGAGGTACTGCGTGACCGCGAAGCGCTCGGCGGCACCTGTGGCGTCGTCGCGGAAGGTCTTCGGCATGGTCGTGTGGGCGCGGAGCTTCGCGGGGTCTTCGAGCCAAGTGTAGATCCACCCCGGGTACGCGCGCTTTGCGATTTCGGTCAGGTTCGGCCCGGTGTGCTCCGTAAGTGTTTTTGCCATCTTGTCGTCGGCACTCGGGCGGTGGCACTTCACGCACGCGAGTTCCTCGAATTTGAAGCGCCCGTGTTCAAGGGCGGTATCGGTCGCGAACTGTTTGGGCCGGTCTTTTGCGAGGTGGCCGAGAAACTGGTTCGGCAGCGGTTCTTTGATGAATCCCGATCCTTGCCAGAACAACTCCACGCGCGCCGTCGGTTCGGTTCCGCGCACCAAGCGTGCTTCAAACACCTGAACCCCGCCCTCCAGATTCACGATATCTGCCGTGGTCCCGCGTGCGCTGGCGGACGCGACTTGCTTCCCGCCCACCTTCACCGTGAGTGTGCCCCCGTGGACCGTGGCCGAGAACGTGTACTTCCCCGCGCGCGTGACGTTGATGTACCCGGTCCATTCCGCGACCGCGGTAACGGGAAGTTTGGGGTGAGCGGACTCGCCCGCGTTCAGCGCGAGAGCGACCGTTGGTTCGAGTCGCGTGACGGAAGTATCCCGGGCGGCCGGGGCGTTCGCGGCGCTGCTGTACGTTGCGATGAGGCCGGGTTTCAGGTCCGCGGGTTCAATCGCGCGGGCGACCGGCGCCGGGAGCAGCGCGGCGAGCGCGAGGAGGAAGTGGCGATATCGCATGTGGTGGCGGGTACAGGTTTGAGGAAGGCCGGGGAGCAGTTGATTATCCTGATGACGGTGGCGGTCGCAAGTGGAAACGCTAGGTTAGCCGCGACCGAAAAAGAGCCGCGCGAGGAGCCACGTCACCATGTTCGATCTTTCCGCTGTTCAGGCCGCGATCCGCGAAGCCGGTTTCGACGGCTGGCTGCTGTACGACTTCCGCGGGCTGAACGTCCTCGCCCAGAGGGTCGCGGGTGTCGGCCCCAAGTTGTCGCGCCGGTGGTTCTACTTCGTCCCCGCGACCGGCGAGCCCAAGAAGTTGGTTCACGCCATCGAGCCGAGTTCACTCGACCACCTGCCCGGCGCGAACAAGACCGTCTACCGCAAGTGGCAAGACCTCGAAGCCGGGGTCGGGGCGCTCGTGAGCGGGGCAAAGCGCGTCGCGATGGAGTACAGCGCGCGGAACGCCAATCCCTACATCGGGCGCGTCGACGCCGGCACCATCGAACTCGTGAAGTCGTTCGGATGCGACGTGGTCGCGTCGGGTGACTTGATCCAGCAGTTCGAGGCGGTGTGGGACGAGGACCAGGAGAAATCGCACTTCGAGGCCGCGAAACTGTGCCGCGAGGCCTACGACGTCGCGTTCGGTTTCATCGCGAGTGAGATCAAGGCGAAGGGCAGCGTTCTGGAAACCGTCGTGCAAGCCCGCATCATGAAGCACTTCGCGGACAACGGCATGACGACGTACAGCCCGCCGATCGTGGGGGCCGGGCCGCACAGTGGCGACCCGCACTTCGATACGGCCCCGGAGACGGATGCTCCGATTCAACGCGGCACGTGGGTGCTCATCGATCTGTGGGCGAAGATGAACCGCCCGCGCTCGGTGTACGCGGACTACACCCGCACCGCGTATGTGGGTGAGGCGGTGCCGGAGCAGTACACGAAAATCTTCAACATTGTGGCCGCGGCCCGTGACGCGGGGATCAAGAAGGTGAAGGACACCTTCGCCAGTGGAAAGCCGCTACTGGGTTGGGAAGTGGACAACGCGACCCGCGCTGTAATCGAGAACGCCGGGTACGGGGAGTTTTATACCCACCGCACCGGGCACAACATCGGTCAGGAAGTTCACGGCAACGGCGCACACATTGATGGGCTCGAAACGCGCGAGGACCGGCGCGTCATTCCGCGAACCTGTTTCAGCATCGAACCGGGGATTTACCTCCCCGAGTTCGGCGTGCGGAGCGAAGTGGACGTGTACATCGACAAGGACGGCAAGGTCCACGTTACCGGCGGGGAACCGCAGACGGAAGTACACCGAATTTTGGTGTAACCACCACGGCGGGGGTACCGCGATGCGGGGCGCGTCGGCGCTTTTGATGCGCTTGCAGAGCCGCGTCCACAATGAAGATGCCGATGGCGGCCCACACACACGCGAACGCGGCGATGTTTTCCGGCGTGAGCCGGTGCTTTTCACCGAGCCAGATCACCGCGATCAGCATTTGCGCGGTCGGCGAAAGGAACTGGATGAAACTGACCGCGAGCAGCGGCAGCCGGCGCAGTGAGAGCGTGTAGGTGAGCAGCGGAACCACGGTCACGATGCCGCTGAACGCGATGAGTGCGTTCAAGCCCCAATCGTTCGCGGACATGTGGTTTTCGCCACGAACCGAGAGGTAGATCAGGAACCCGAGTGACGCCGGGAGCATCAGGAGCGATTCGACCGTCAGCCCCGTCATGCTTTCGACCGGGGCCTGCTTCCGCACCAACCCGTACACTCCGAATGTGATGGGCAGTGCGATTGCGATCCAGGGCAAGTAGCCCACCGCAATGCACGGGATGGCGACGCCGATCACGACCAGTGTGAGCGCGGGGTAGTGCGCGGGGCGGAGGCGCTCTTTGAGGTAGAGCGTGGCAAACGCCGCGTTCACGAGCGGGAGGATGTAATACCCGAGGCTCGCATCGACCACGCGCCCGGTCACGGTCGCGTAGATGTAGATGAGCCAGTTGGCCGCGAGAAATAGGGCAGAGCCGAGGAGCGTGAGAACCAGTTTCCGCGAGCGCAGGACGCGAAACACGTCGCTCCAGCCCGCTACAGCCATCGTCAAAACGAGCATAATCGGTAGCGACCACGCGATTCGGTGCGCAAGGATCTCCCACGCGGGCACGCCGAATTTCGCGAGCGCGGCGAAGTACAGCGGCACCATTCCCCACCACAGGTACGCGACCAAGCCGTAAGCGAGGCCGGACCGAAACTGCGCCGCGGTCGGATCGGACACCGAAAACCTCCCATGTGGACAATCAACTGGCGCCAGTCAGCGCCCAAAGTGGCGAACGGTCGGCACGAGCCGACCGTGTGGGCGATTCTTGTCTGTTGGGCGAACCGACATTGCGCCGCCTGCGCTCAGACGGCTTATACCAGTGGGTTGCTGTGTTGTTGCAGCACGCGCCCCAACTTCGTGTGGAAGTGGTGGGCGCCGTTCTCGCGTTTCACACTGAACCGCCCGGTCCTGTAACTGCGGCTGTGCAGGTTCCGCTGCACTTCCTCGCACACGCCAATGTCTTCGATCTGCACCTGCTCCGCGACCTCGATACTTTGCCGTTTGAAATCGTTCGACAGTGATTCGGCAAAGTAGAAGTCGAAGATCACGCGGCAGCGGTCCTCACCGAGTGGCAGAACCAAATTGGTATCTAGCACGCCTTCGTAAGAATTCAGCATGAAATTCGGGTACAGCCACCAGTAAGCCGCGTCGCCGGTTCGCGTGCGACCCGCGTCACCGTCCGCGGGCTTGGTTGGGGCACTCTGGAGCACTGCGTTCCCGTCGCAGGTCGTGCGGTACTTGGTGTAATCGAGCGACCCTGCCAGTGCCGGGTGAACCGTGTTCACGTGGTAACCACCGTCGAGATAGTTGTCGGCATACACCTTCCAGTTACACGCGAGGTCGTAACTCTTTCGCGCGTACCACTTCAGGTCACCAAACACCTGTTGCGACTCGGCCCACGCGGGTAACGGACCCAAGAACACCGTCAACGGTTCGCGCGGTTCGGTGAGATGGACCCAAACGAACGCGCCCCACTCTTCAACAGCAATTGGCGGAAGGCCGTTGTCCTCGCGGCGGAACTCCTGAACCCCATCGAATTCCGGCACGCCGCGAAGATTACCACTCAGGTCGTAGGTCCAGCCGTGGTAGTGACAGCGAAGTTTCTTCACCGTGCCGCATTCGTCGGTACAGAGCCGGGCGGCACGGTGACGGCACACGTTGAAGAACGCGCGCAACGCACCATCTTCTCCGCGAACGACTAACACCGGTTCGCCGGCAATGTCGGCGGTGAGGAACTGCCCCGGTTTTGCGACCCGCTCGCGCAAGCCCACCATCTGCCAGGTGCGAGCGAACACGGCGTCGCGTTCGAGGTGGTACACGTCCGGTGACGTGTACCAAGTATTGGGAATCGTGCTCCCGCGCTCCAGCGGCAGGTCGGGATCGAATGCCGCGAGTAGACTGTGAAGTGTACCGGTCGGCATGGGGCACCTTACGAGAGGTGTCGTGGAGGTACAGAAGAGCGCACATGACTTCCGCCCTGTGCTACAAATGCCGGCCCCTCCGGGGCGGAAAGGCATTGGGAGTCTTGATCTTCGCCCCGGAGGGGCTGTCTTCCGTAGCACAGGGCGGAAGCCCTGTGCATCCGCTCATTTTTCATCAAACAGCTTGCCCAGTTCCAATTTCACGGGCGGGAGCTTCGTCGCGGGGCCTGTGCCGTAGGCGAAGTGAAGGACGCGGTCGCCCGGCTCGAACACCATGCACTGGAGCGTGTGAGTTCCCTGTTGCACCTTGGCCAGTTCCGCGAACACGTCCTTCACACTCAACTTCGGTGCATCTTTCTTTTGAAGGGGCAGAAGCGTGTCGTACCGCTCACACTTGTTGTCCACGCACAATTTTTCGCTGCGGAAGTGATTGGTGCAGCAGCACACGCCGTTTTCGTGCGTGCGAACTTCCAGGCTCTTCGGCGTCATCTCGAACACCGCGCCGCCCGTCTTGTCGCAAATCGTCATGCAGCAGGTCGAAGTGCGGGGCATGTTCCGAAGGAACTTCTCGGCCTCGGCGACCGTGCTGCACTCTTCCAGCACGCGCCGGAAACTCAGCAGCAGTGGAGTACCTTTCCAGTTGAACTCCTGGTTACCTTTACTCTGCTTGATGCTGATTTCGTTGATGGTGACGCACAATCCCGCGTCGTTCATACCGCTAATCACGCCCTCGATTGGGGCGACCGTGACCGCGGCGAACGCCCGTTTGCCCTCGCCCTTGTAGACGACGACGAGCGTGTGCTCGGTGATGCCCTTCGTGGGAATCCAGTCGAAGTTGCGACCGAAGATCGGCGAGCCCGTTTTGCTCCGGTCCTTCTCCACAATGATCGTCGAGCACCCCATGCCGCTCGTGAGGTCCGCGACGGTGTTCGCGAACAGCAGCAACCCCTCCTCGCGCCCGGACGCCTTCGCCGCGGCTTCGAGTTCGGTGGCGATGTGCGGAGGGAAGCTCGGCTTCAACCGCTTCGCCATGATCTCGATGAACGGGTACTTTTTCGTTTGTCCCGCGTCTTCGAGAAACTGTGCGTGGAGCTTCGTGAGATCGGGCGCGTTCGCGACCGCGAGTTTGCCGAACTGCTCGCCCATCTCCGCCGGTTTTCCCTTCACCACGAGCACCGGCACTTTCTCAACGTACTTCAGTTCGCCCGCACCGTGTTTCGCGGCCGGAAACGATTTCGGCTCCTCCGCCCGCGCGACGGGGACGATGGCAACGAGCAGCGCGGAGAGCAGGAATCGCTTCATACCGAGTTCCCCTACGAAATGACTCAAATGGTGACACGGCCCGGGAGCTGTGCCACCAGAGTAGAATAATCTCCGTTACATCCAGTTCCGAGAGCGAATTGCGCGGTCCGGACCGGAACTCAGCTCTCGTTCGGTTGAGCGGTGCGCCCGAGCGACACATCGAAATCGGTAACGAGCGGGAACAGCATCGAGAAGATGGCGAACCCGAACGCGGCCCCGAGCATGAGGAACGGGATGAGCGGGTCGCCCGATTCGTCCGTGCCCGGTTTCCCGCCGATCAGAACGTTCACCACGCAGTAGAACATGGCGAGCGGGCACATCACACTCGCGATCGTAAGCGCGGTGGCCGGGCGGTCGGCGCTGAGCACGTAGAGCAGCCCACCGATACCGAGTACGAGGAACGAGATGAAGCTGAACCACTGGTTCCCGAAGCTGCCGCCGTTGATGACGATCAGGTAGATGCTAATCAGTGTGCCGACGGAAAGGAAGAACACGGTACCCAGCGTGTGCGCGATCGCGAGCCGACTCTGTACGATGCGGAGCGAGACGTGCAACCCGAGTGCGACCGCGAACCCGAACAGCACGAGCAGCGCACCGCACACTGCGACCAGCGGACCGAAGTTCGCTGCGAGGGCTTCGCCCGCGGGCGTTTCCGACGGCGTGCGCGTGAGCGCGCCGCGGACCGCGTAGAACCCCGCGAGCAACAACGGTGGGATGATGTACTCCTTCGTGTTGTACAGCACACCGAATAGCTTGCCGAAGACGAACTCCCTTGGCGAAACGTCCGTTACGAGCAGCACGTCCAGCGCGCCGCCGTCGCGCTCTGATGTGATCGAAGTGACAGCTTGCGCCGCGACGAGCAGCAGGCTCAGCACCGCGACCGGAACCAGTCCGTAAGCGGCGGCGAAACTGGGGCGCCCGCCGGGGCGGTTCAACTCACTCACGGCGAAGTATAGGATGAGCGCGAGCACGATTCCGAACGCGAACTTCACGAGCAGCGGGCGCCGACCGTAGGCGAGAGTGCGGATCTCGCGCCACAAAATCGGGTTCGGCCACACCTGTCGGATCTCGCCCGGTGCCGCGTGCGCCTTCGCGCGCTTCTCAGCAGCGATCGACTCGTCCGATTCCGGGTCTTCGGTCGCCGAGGAGCCCTCGCGCTGCATGATCGGTTCGCCGCTCGGGTTCCATTTCCGCAATTTCCAGATGCCCACGCCGTTCAGCGCGGCACACAACACGAACATCACCAGAAGGAACCCGTAGGCCGGGGCCAATCCCTGCCAGCCGTCGGTGGGCGGTTCGAGTACCGATTGCATCGCAATAAACGGGTCGAGCCACGCCTGGGCACTGGCCCAATCGACGCCACTCGCGATAAGCGGCCCGACCGAAGTGACCCCTTGGGCGATGCAGACGTACAAAACCAGGAACAGCACGGAAAGCGCGAGAGCCTGATACGTTTTCTCGCGCCACAGTGCCACCAGCCCGCCGAGCGACCCGGCCGCTACCGCCGACGCGAACAGCACCAGCACCGCCTGGAACACCTGCTCGGGACTGATCCCGCCGAGCAACAAGAGCATTGACAACACGGGCGCGCTGACGAAGAGCAGGATCAAGATCGGCAGCAGCGCGCCGATCAGCTTCCCGAGCACGATTTCGTAGTCGCGCATGTCCGTGAGCAGCAAGAGTACGAACGTCCGGCGGTCTTTTTCCTGCGAAACGGCACTCGCGGCCGAGAGTGTTGCGAAGAACAGTGTGAGGAGCAGTTGCACGAACGCGACGATCTGGAACAGGAGCAACCCGACGTTCGCCGTTTCGCCGAGTGTGGCGTCGCGCGCGAAGCCGATTGTGGCCTGCCAGGTGGTGATGCCTAAAATGCCGAGCAGACCGATGAGTGCCATGCGCTGGGCGTAGTGCCCACTGCGCCGCGGCACGGTCACGAGTTCCCGCGAAAAGATCGGACCGAGCACGCTGAACCTCCCGTCCTGTGGCGGACCCCGCTAGCTTATCATCAAAGACCGCAGCGAATAGCCTTCGCGAACCTTCTCGCACCCGGAAGAATCCGTCCCGTATGAAAGTTATCTTCTTCGCGCTGAACGGGTGCCCGGCCGGGTGGTTGGGCGCCTACGGCAACGATTGGGTCGGCACCCCGCACCTCGACCGACTCGCGTCCGAGGCGGTCACGTTCGACCGGCACATGAGCGATTGCCCCGAACCGACCGCCGCGCGCCGCGCGTGGTTGGGGGGGGAACCTAACCCCCCGGCCCCCTTCCCTGAAAAGGAAGGGGGAGCAGAGTCAACCACAGTTGGCACTACACCCGTATTGCCTTTGGTATTAAGCCCCTTCCTTTTTAGGGGAGGGGTTGGGGAGAGGTCGTTTTCGAGTCTCACCAAGACCATCCTCGTTCGTGCGAACCACCCCGATACGGACGCCCCAGACTGGTTCTACGCCGGGTGGGACGAAGTGTTCGACGCCCGCCCGCAAGCGGACGATGATTCTCCGCTCGATGAACTTCTACGCGCATTTCCCGCTATTCTCGACCGCCTCGCAAACGTGCCCGATTTCCTGCTCTGGATCGAAACGGACCGGCTCATTCCACCGTGGGACGTGCAGCAAGACGTGTTTGAAGCGTACTTGGAAGACGAGGAGGATTCGGGCGAGCGCGATGAGGAACCGACTGAGGACGAACAAACCGATGCGGGAGAGGAAACCGCAGAAGGCGAAACTGGGGAAGAAGATGAACCCGAAATAGATGACGATCCCGAACCGCTGAATCCCGATCCTCGCCCCCCGGTGCGCGAAGAGGAACCTGTGGCACCGTTCGCGGACCCGCCGACCGGACCGTTCGACCGGAGCGACCTCGATGCGTGGGACTGGCTGCGATGCACGTTCGCGGCCGTCGTGACCAAACTCGATGCGGAACTCGGTGCCCTCTTCGATCACCTGCGTGCGCGCGAACTGGGCCAATCGGCGACGTGGATCGTCACATCGGACTTCGGGCACCCGCTCGGCGAGCACGGGCAAATCGGTTTGCACCGCCCCTGGCTCCACGAGGAACTCGTTCACCTGCCGCTACTGATGCGCCTTCCACAAGCGGAACAGGCCGGGCGGCGGGTCTCGGGCTTCACACAACCACCGGACGTGTTCTCCACACTTCAAGCGCTCTTCGGAATCGATCCGCCCGCTAGCACGAACGGCCTCAACCTGCTCCCGCTCGCGCGCGGGGAAGCGGAATCGGCGCGTGCGTTCGTGTGTACGCGACTCGAACTCGGTGACGCGACCGAGATCGCTATTCGCACCGAAGACTCGGCCCTGTTGGTTCCGACGCGCGCGCCCGAAGGCGATTCGTCGCGCGAGCCGCTGCTGTACGAGAAGCCCGACGACCGCTGGGAAGTGAACGACATCCGCGCACGAAATATCGACCGCGCCGATGAACTGGAAGCGAAGTTACGCGAAGAACTGCAAAGCGAGAAATCGCCACGGATGAACACCGAAAACACGGATTAGGACAAAAGACGGATTGGTTACAAAAAGGCAGAGAACGGTGTGGTTTTTAGCCCCACCGGGCTAAAAAACCGTTCCTCTGTCTGATCCGCGTAATCTGCGTTATCCGCGGCTCTTTTCCTGCCTTTTTGTGTTCCGTTTTGATCCGTTGCGCTCACACGCTCATCACGACTTTGCCGAAGTGCGCGCCGCTTTCCATGTATTTGAAGGCGGCCGGGGCTTCGGCGAACGGAAACACGCGATCGATCACCGGCCGGATCTGCTTCGCTGTAATCACGCGGTTCATTTGCTCGAACATCGCGCGCGAGCCGACGAACACGCCCTGGAGCCGGACCGCTTTCATTAGTACCGCTATTGGGTTAAACGGCCCCATGCCGGCGAGTACGCCGATTAGCGCGACGTGCCCGCCCGTTTTGACGGCCTTCACCGAGCGTTCGAGCGTGCCCGCGCCGCCGACTTCTACGACGAGGTCCGCGCCGGCTCCTCCGGTCTGCTGGCGCGCCCATTTGTCCCAGTCCGGGTTCGTGCGGTAGTTCACGCCGGCCGCGGCTCCGAGCGCTGCTGCGCGGGCGAGTTTTTCGTCGCTACTGGACGTAATCAGCGCGCGTGCCCCGAGTGCGTGGGCGAGTTGCAGGGCGAAAATGGAAACGCCGCCGGTACCTTGTAGCAGCACGGTCGTACCGGGGGCGGTTTCCGCTGCTGTCAAAGCGTTCCAGGCGGTCACCGCCGCACACGGGAGCGTCGCGGCTTCCTCGAACGTGAGGTGAGCCGGGATCGTAACAACCGCGCGCTCGTCGAGCGCCACGAATTCGGCGAACACGCCGTCGCGGTCGCTACCGAACGTCGATTTCGCGACCGCGTCGGTGATGGGTCCGTCTTCCCAGTCGGGCATGAAGCAGTTCATTACACGATCATCGGCTTTGAAGCGCGTCACGCCCGGGCCAACTGCGACCACCTCGCCGGCCGCGTCGGACCCGAGGACGCGGGGGAACTGGAGCTTGGGGTTGTACTGCCCTTTCGCGAGTAGAAGATCGCGAAAATTCAGCGACGCGGCCCGCACGCGGACCAGTACCTGTCCCGGCCCCGGGGTGGGGGCGGGGCGCTCCGCGACCGCGAGATTTTCTAATCCGAACGCGGGTTGGATGACGAGTGCCTTCACGGTATTGCTCCTCATAGGGGGGCGACACGGGCGCACGGGCTTTCGACCTGTGCTACAGAAGTCGGCCCTTTTGGGGTGAAGAAAAGGGCGCGCCGCGTTCGATTTTCTCCTTCGTCTGGGGGCGTGAATTCGGCCGGCGCACAAAGGATTTCACGGAATTCACGATTCTGCCGCCCGGACTGTCTATGGTAAACTGGGCACAGTCCGGCTGACGAACCGTCCACTCGCGTCTGGTTATTCGCTGATGGATTCGTCCGACTCGCTGAAAATTGACGAGCACCTTGCGCGCTTTCTGGCCGCCTACGACCAGGGACTTGAGGGCGGGGACACGGACGCGCTGACGGTCAACGTTCCGTTCCCGCCGCCCAGCTCGTCCTCGGTGACCACCGAGCGCCCCGTTACCCCGATGCACCCGGACGCACCGAACGAGGGGTCGCTCGGCGAACTGCTCCCGGACCCCGGGTACCGGCCGGGCCGCTCCTCGTTCACACCGCCCCCTTCGTTGACGGGAAGTGCGCACCGCATCGGCCGGTTCGAGTTGCGCCGGCAGCTCGGCAAGGGCGGGTGCGGAATCGTCTTTCTCGCCTACGATCCCAAGCTCCGGCGCGAAATCGCCCTGAAGATCCCGCGCCCCGAAATGCTGCTGAACGCGGACGCGAAGCGCCGGCTCAAACTCGAAGCGCTCGCGGCCTCGGAGTTCGATCACCCCAACCTCGTCCCGGTCTACGAGTGGGGCGAGATCGGCCCGCTCTGCTTCATCGCCACCGCGTTCTGCCCCGGCCTGACGCTCGCGGAGTGGATCGACCGACAGGCGTTCCCGGTTCCGGTGCGCCAGGCCGCGCGGCTCGTCGCGACCGTCGCCGACGCGGTGCAACACGCGCACGACCGCGGCGTTCTGCACCGCGACCTGAAACCGAACAACGTGATCCTCCAGGAAATGAAGGTCGAGGAGAACGACGAGGCGCCCGCCGGCAGCGTTCAGATGCGCGGGGAGTATTACGTCCCGCGGGTGGTGGACTTCGGGCTGGCGAAACTGGCCGAGCGCGGCGGGCCGTCGGAGACCGGCACGCGCCAGATCCTCGGCACGCCGAAGTACATGGCCCCGGAACAGGCCCAGGCCCGGCGCGAGGACATCGGCCCGCCGGCCGACGTGTACGCGCTCGGGGTGGTGCTCTACGAACTGGTCGCCGGGCGCGCGCCCTACGACGGTGCCAGCGACGTCGAGGTGCTCCGGCAGTCCGTCGAGGGGAGGGCCACGCACCCGCGCCACTTGCGCCCCGACCTCCCGCGCGACCTGGAAGCGATTTGCTTGAAGGCAATGGCCCGCGACACGGGCGACCGGTACCGGACCGCGATCGACCTCGCCGACGACCTGCGCCGGTTCCTCGACGGGCGCCCGACGGTCGCCCGGCCGCTCGCGTGGTCCGGGCGCGCGGTCCGCTGGCTCCGCCGCAACGACCAGATCGTGGCCATTGCGGTGCTCGCCGTCATCGCTCTGTCCGTCACGCTCCTCGGGACGTGGAACTCGTGGCAGACGCGCAACCTGCGCGACGACCGCAACAAAGCGCTCAGTGACCAGGCCGACCGCCACCGGGCCGATCAACAGCGCGAGTACGCGCGCCACGTGCGCGACGCATATTATGCGTGGCGCGGGGGGAACACCGGGGGGGCGGTCGACGCGCTCGATTCGGCCCGGCGCGCGGCGAGTACGCTCGTAGAATCGACCGACTTCACGCACGATTACCTTTCGCGGCTCGTCAAGTCGGACCGGCTCCTGATCGAGTGCCCCGCGGGGGCCGTTACCGCACTCGCGGCGGCGCCCGACGGCACGCGCCTCGCCACCGGCCACGCGGACGGCACGCTTGCTGTTTGGGACCGCGCAACGGGGAACCCACTCGGCACACTCAAAGCGCACGCGGGGGACGTGACGCACGTCGCTTTTGGCCTGGGCGGAACCGTGATCGTGACCGTCGGGCGGTTCGATGATTCCTCCTCGACTTTGACCACCTGGAGCGCCGCCCCGACTGGTGCTTTATCGCGCGCGCCGGACGGTCGGCGGTTCGCCATCGACGACGTGAGCTGTTGTGCCGTTGCGCCCGACGGGAAGACCGTGTTCGTCGGTGGTCCCGGCGGTTCGTTGATGAAGGTGCAACTCGCGACCCCACACGTGCGGCTCGTGATTCCGGGGGCCGCGAACGGGTCGGCAATCGCGGCCATCGCGGTCGCGCCCGACGGCACGAAAGTGCTGACCGCCGACGCGGAGGGAATTGTCTGCCGGCGGGCGACCGATTTGAAGCGCGAGGAGCTGCCGGTTCCCGTGTCCCGTGCGGACGTCTCCGCGCTCGCCGCGACCGCCCGCGGCGTGCCCGTTATTGGGACCGAAGGCGGGAGCGTGTTCGTCGCGGGCGCGTCCCAATCGACTCCGGCCGGGGGGAGCGTTTCCTGGATCGCGACCAGCGGGACCACTATTGCGACGAACGGGAAACCGGGGCGCATCCGCCTCGGCGCAGCGGACCTCGCGACCGGCGATTCGGGCGCGGTTCTCGCTGGCGCCTTCTCGCCCGACGGCAAAACTCTGTTCACCGGCAGCGACGACGGGACCGTTCGCTCGTGGGACGTGGACCGCGACCCGCGCGCCCGCGGCGCGTGGACCGAGGGCCGGGTCGTTTCGATCTCCGTCGCGAGCGCGGACGGGACGTTCGTTGTTGCGACGGACCGTGCTGTTAAGCGCTACGGGACCGGTGCGGTGGCGAAGATCTCCGGCGCCGTTCGGGTCGTTCGGGTGCTCGAGGGGGGGGGGACCCGCACGGTCGCGTTCGACGGGAAGTCGGTCGTGGTGTCCGATCTGGTCGGTAGCAACACGCGCGAGTTGTTGCGGGCCGGATCACCCGCCCGCCGCGCGCTCACCGATGCCGCACTGACACCGGACGGTGCGCGGGTGGCCGCCGGTGACGACTCGGGACGGGTAACCGTGTGGTCGGTTACGGACCGGACCGTTTTGGACTCGATCGATACCGGCCTCCGGCGCCCGGTGCAGGATCTCGCCCTCTCGGACGACGGCCGGTTCGTCGCGGCGCGCACCGCGACCGGTGTGGGGGTATGGGCCGTTGGCACCCCGACCTTGTTCGCAACGCTTTACGTCGATGATCGGGCCGTGTTCCAGTTCCTCCCCGGGAGCGACCGGATCGCGGCCGCGGGGCGCGACGGGGGCATTGTTGTGTGGTCCGTCGGGGGCCGGGAAGAGATGCGCCTTTTTGGTCACGTCGGGCGCGTGACCGGTTTGGGCGTGTCGCCCGATGGTCGCACGTTGGTCAGCGGTTGTGCCACGGGCGAGGTCGTGTTCTGGGATCTCAAGACGGGGCAGGATTTGTTCGCATTTCAGCGGCACTCCACGCCGGTGACCGTCATTGAATTTGCTACCGATGGCAAATTCATGGTCACGGGTGGGGACGGTCAGATCGCGGTCTGGGACGCCCGGGATTAACTCCGCATTTCGTAGTAGGGTGGGTCGAGCCGGCTCTGCGGCGAAGGCCCACCACAACCATTGGCTACCACGCCGACCGGTCGACTCCGCATTTCGTAGCCCACCACAACCATTGGCTACCACGCCGACCGGTCAACAAACGTCACCGGTGTCCCTTCTTGGGGTCACCGGTTGTGGTGGGCCTTCACCGCAGAGCCGGCTCGACCCACCATGCAACAATTGGACGCCCATTGTAACCAGCGATCGCTACTGTGTTGCTGGCCTCAACAAACGGTGGTGCTGGCGTGTTTTCCGTGCTCCTGGTTGGGGTGGGGGCGAGCCGCAGAGTCGGCTCGGCCCCACAAAATACGTTACGCGGTTCCCGCGATGATAATGAGCGGGCGCTTCGCCTCGTCGGGTTCGGCCCGGCGGATCAGGTCGCGCACCATCCACGGCACGTTGCCTTCGCCGAAGAGGAGGAACCCGAGCGTGCCGGACACCGGGCTGTCATCGGTCCACCCGAAGTGGACTTCCGGCGGGCGCCCGACTTTCGCCATTTCCAGGGCGAGGGCCGCGAGCGTGTGCGCGATGGACGCGGCCCGCGTGATCTTCACGACGTAGCGCCCCTCTTCGCGCGTCACCCGGAGTTCCGGCTCGTTCACGAAGTCGCTCGTGTCGTCCAGTTCCACTTCGACGAACACGATCATCAGGTCGCGCGGGATGCGGTGCTCGCGCCGGATCTGGCCCTCCTTGTTGGCGAGGCTCCGGCGCCCCGGGCGGTGCGGCACCAGAACCGTGAGTTCCAGGTCGCGGATCGTGTCCCACATGAGGCGCGATTCCGCGTCCGGGAGCTTGAACCCGGCGAACCGCAGCTCGCGGCTCCGCGCCCACCGCGACCAGAACGACGTGACCAGAATCGCGAGGATGAAGAACCCGGCGATCTTGATACCGTCCGGCTTCTCGAACACGTTGGCAATGGTGGTGTAGACGAACACGAGCGTGATGAGCACGAACGGCCAGCACAGGCGCGCGTACCAGCGACCCGTGCGCCGTTGCCAGATGTCGATCACGCTCGCGACGCAGGCGCTGGTGATGAGTACCAGCACGCCGGTCGCATACGCGGCGCTCTGCGCGTCCACGTTCGCCCTGAAGATCACGGTCACGATCAGGTTAATTACGGTAAACAGCAGCACGAGCGGGCGCGTCGCGCGGGTCCACTCGGGGGCCATGCCGTACCGCGGGAGGTACTGCGGGACGAGGTTGAGCAACCCGGCCATCGCGCTCGCGCCGGCGAACCACAGAATGACGACGGTCGCGATGTCGTAGACGGTCCCGAACTCGTCGCCGAAGAACGGGAGCAACTTGCCCTCCCGGTTCTCGCCGTGCGCCAGGTACGCCAGCGCGCGGTCCTTCGCCTTCAGATCCTTGTCGGCGACCCCGTCCCGCTCGTCCCCGGCCGCGTTCACTTTCACGAGGTGTTCGGGGGGGACCAGGCACCCGACCACCACCGACGAGCAGACGAGGTAAACGGACATGATCGCGGCGGCGGTAATGAGCAGCTTGCGCGTGTTCGCGATCCGGCCCTTCGGGTTCTTCGGGTCGTCCGTCGGCCGCCCCTTTACGAGCAGCATCACGGCGACCCCGGTCTCGAACCCGGACAGGCCGAGCGCGAGTTTGGGGAAGATAATCAGGCTGATGGCGACGACGGTGAAGAGCCCGGTGCCCGCGAGCGGCCGTTCGGACTCCTTCAGGTACCACTCGCCCGACCGCACGTGGTCCACCAATTGATGGAACGCGGCCGGGTTCTCGATCAGGTGCGCGACGCCCGCCCCGATCACGATCGCGCTCAGAACCAGGTACGCCCCGACGATGACGACCGCCAGCCCGATGACCTCGCGGAACCCGCGCATGAACGACGCGCCGAGGAGCATCAGCAGGAACCCGGTAACGTACACCGCCTGCCGGGTCTTCTCCGCGTCGTCGGGAACGGCCAGTGGCCAGTTCGGGTTCGTAATCATGTGGACGGCGGCGTCCGCCCCGGAGAGCGTCTTCGTGATGACGAAGTCGGTGGCGGCGAACCCGAGCAGCGTGAGGACGAGCACCTTTCCGCCCCACCCGGAGACGAGCTTCGCGAGCATCCCGATCGAGCCCTGCCCGGTGTGGGAGCGCCCGCACACGTACCAGTAAATGGGCAGCGCGCCGAACAGCGTGACGAGGACGAGGACGATCGTCGCGAGCGGCGCGAGGAGGCCCGCGTTCTCGTAGGCGATGGACGGCTGGTAGCCGAGGGTGGAAAAGTAATCGACGCCGGTCAGACACATCACCCACAGCCAGAAGGACTGGTGGTGCGGTTTGGCCGGCTCCGCGTGGGCACCGGGTTGATCGCTCATTTGAGGGGGAGGCGTGCCGCGCGCGAGCGCGCGCGACGGGCGCGGGCAGCGAGCGGTGAAAAGGGCGGTTACAGGTTGATCGCACCGCCCCAAAACCGAACGCTAGTCTATCGGGAAGGGCGACGAGAATCCATCGCGCGCGCGATTCATTGGGGCGAGAGTTGGAGTTTTGCCGCGCCGTAACTCTCGGCGTCACATTGCGTTCCACAACCACTTCACGACAAACACCGTGCCCACGATCCCCCCGCCCACGATCAGCGCGAACGCCGTAAAGGTGCCGATCAGTTTGAGCCAACTCGATGCCGCGGCCGTGCGGCGGTTCTCGATGGCCCGTTCCACAAGCGCGACGTTCTTCACGTTCGCTTTGTACAGCACATCGAGATAGTCGCCGAAAATCGGAACCATCCCGAGCACCGCGTCGATCAGCAGGTTGAGCAGCATTTGGGCGATCACGACCGACGGCACCCCGAGGCGCGTCGCGGCGCGGAGAATGTACGCGCCGATCGCCGCGCTACCCACGTCGCCCACGACAGGGAGGAGGCCGAGGAGCGCGTCCAACCCGACCTTGAGGTTCGTGTTGGGAAGCGTGACCGCTTCGTCCATCACCTTGGCTAACCCACGGATGATCGTGAGTTCGGCCTGCTCTGCCGGCGTGGGAAGAATCCGAACCGTTGTCAGTTCCGGTACTTCTTGGGGTCCACGCTGTGGTACTTGATATGCGTTCGCTTCCACGTGTAAGTGATCTCCAGCGTGCCCGCGGCGGACTGAATGATGGCAGGGTACGAGTATTCGCCCGGTTCGGTTTCGAGGTCCACGACCCGGGTCCACGTTTTGCCGTCGTCGGCCGAGCGCGCGAGACTGATCGGGGTGCGGAGGAGAGCGGTGGGGTTGTAAATCAGGAACACGTCCCCCTCCTTGGTCTTCACGCAGTCGACTCCCGCACTCGGGTTCGCGAGCTTTGTTTCCTCGGCGGGTGAAAACGTCGCGCCGCCGTCCGCGGATTCCGACCGGCAAATCATGCGCGGGTTGCTCGACCGCATCAACGCAACGAGCTTCCCGTCTTTGGTTTCAAACAGGGTCGGCTGAATCTGGTTGAACTTCTCCGGCACCGGGAACGGGTTCGAGCGCTTCCAGGTTTTGCCCTCGTCGGTCGAGCGATCCACGAACGGCGTCCAGTTGCGATAACTCTCCCACGATGTACCTGCGAGAATCGTGCCGTTCGCGAGTTGAATCGGCTTCGCGCGCACCGGGCCGACGAGTGTGCTGGGCATGATTTCGGGCTTCGTCCACGTCTTGCCGTTGTCCGTCGAGGTGCGGACGTACCCGGTCCAGTTGTCCGGTTTCGGGCCGGCCTTGTACCAGAGGAAGAGCGTCCCCTTCGCGGTCTTGAACAGCACCGGGTTCCAGCACGGTTGCCCCGGCTCGGTGCCGACCACCTTCGGTTCGCTCCACGCTTTGCCCGCGAAGGTGCTGGCCCAGATTTGCACGTCCTTCGCGCCTTCGTCCTTGCCGCCGAACCATGCGGCCATGAGCTTGCCTTCTTCGTGCTCCACGATGGTGGAGGCGTGGCAGGACGGGAAGGGGGCTTTCTCGAAAATGAACATAGGAGTGTCGTGTGTTAGGAGGAAATTTATGTAGACCGAGTGACTCTACAACTGGTTAGGTGAGTCGTGAGTTCTTGGCTCCGCTCTTCCAAATGTGCGGCTTCTATGAGCGAGGCTCCGTCCAGCAGAACGACTGGGCGCGTTGTCAATCGCTGCGCGGCTTCACTTTCAGGTAGATTGAGGGCACGAGATACCAAGGTTAAGAGATCCGTCTGCGCACTCGCCTTACCTCCAGGGCCGTCCTCTTTCCAGTCGTAGCACTCCGCGACAACACTGAAAAGCGTGGGCGTTGGATTGCCGATGCGATCTGACGGACGGACTGCGAGTCTCATAGTGCTGTCGTCAAATTTGGGAAGCAATTGCCCGGCAGCATCAATCGATACCCAAGTCAAGACTCGGTTCGGAAGGTAATGCGCAATTGCGATTGCAGACCCGAGTTGGACCTTAAATACCTCGCGAATTCGCTTGATAGATTTGATTTTGTCGGAATAGTCCAGCATCACGAGGTCGAACCGTGCTGCCGCGGCCTCTTTCCACTGCGTTGGCAATGCGGCTCCGAGTTTGTTTGCGTGGGTGGCTTTACCCGAGATTAAATCAATGTCGTCACCAAGCGTCGGGAGGTTCACAACGAGTCGCAAATACTCCGCTTTCACTGGCTCGTTGTGTTCGTCGAGCCAGTCGGCGTAGACGAGCCGCGTCGTATCGTCGGCGGGGTTCGCCTTCAGCGCGGCCAGAAACGCGGCTTCGTCCGACAAGGTCTGCTCCTCTCGTTCAGCCGGTGACAATCTGTTCCTTCGCTGCGTCCCACATCACCTTCTTGCCGGTGCGGTACGCGATGTTCGCGAGGTGCGCGGCGGTGATGACGCGGTGCCCCAACTCGATCGGCGAACTCGGGTCTTTGTTGTCCTTCACCGCGCTGAGCCAGTTGCGGACGTGGAGCGGCGTTTCGTTCTCCACCTTCCATTCGGCTTTCGGCTTCATGGTGGGGGTGAACTTGTCGATCGTGTCGAACAGTTTGATGGACCCGCCCGCGTCCGCGTCGCAGTGGAGCGTCTGCTTCGTGCCGTAGAACGTGGCCCCGACGCCGTCGTAGCCGTTGATGAACTCCACCGCGAACGTGGCCGTGAACTTGCCGTAGTCCCACACGCCGTGGACCACGTCCGGCGTTTCCCAGTGCTTGAAGTGGTACGTACCGCCGTTGGTCGTCACGCTCTTGGGCATCTCGACGCCCCCGAGCCACTGAACGATGTCGAGCTGGTGCGCGCCGATGTCGGTGAGCAACCCGCCCGCGTAGTCCCAGTACCAGCGCCACGCCCAGTAGCGAACCGGGTCGAACGGCACCTTCTTCGCGGTGCCGAGGAACGCCTCCCAGTTCACGCCCTTCTGCTGCGCCTCGTCGAACGACTTCGGCGGCGCGAACGGGTCGCGCTTGATCCAGTTGCGGCAATCCCACACCTTCACCCACACCAAGTCGCCGAAGTCGCCGGACTGAATCACGTCCTTACATCGCGCCCAGTGCTCGCCGCTGTGCCGCTGGTTGCCGACCTGCACGATCTTCTTCGCCTTTCGCACGGCCGCGACCATCTCCTTGCCCTGTTCGATGGTGTGGCTGAGCGGCTTTTCGCAGTAGGCGTGCTTGCCCGCGGCCATCGCCGCGAGCAACTGTTCTTTGTGGTGGTGGTCCGGGGTCGCGATGATGACCGCGTCCAGCCCCTTGTGGTCCAGTAGCTGCTTGTAGTCGTCGTAAACAGTAGGTTTCGGTCCTTTGACCTTCGCCAGTTCTCCGATGATGTATTCGTGGCGGAACTTGGCGATGTCTGCGACTGCGACGACGTTGTGCCCGGCCTTGACGCACTCGGTGCTGATCGTGCGCCCGCGGTTTCCGCTACCGATGAGACCGATGTTGAGGCGCTCGTTGGCTCCGAGTGCGTGAACGGCGGGCGCGCCAAGCGCGATGGCGCCTGCGGCCGAACTCGCGATGAACGTGCGGCGGTCGGGAGAAGACATTGGCGTGAAGCTCCGTCTCGGCGAATGGGGAGAGAAGAACGGAGGAGATGCTAACCGAAGACGTGCCCCGCGCGAAGCTGCTGATTTGTTCGACGAGGGTGCGCCCGCGCCCGTCGTGACATTGAGGAACGGGTGCGATTGCGGCCCGATGCCGCTCACTTCACTGCTTGAGCACCTTCAAGAACTCATCGAAGGTGGGCACAGAGGCGGCCGTATCGAACCAGTGATTCAAGAGGTCGGCGCTCTCCTGCTCACTGATGATTTTGGTGACTTCTGCGGAGGCCTTGCCCGGGAATCGTGTGTTGAGGAGTCGCACGACCAGTTGCTGCTCCTTGCGCAGTTCAGCCCGGCTGATCCATTCGTTCACAACTTGCGATTCGGTCATATCGAAATCCTCCAGTGCGCGTTTCCAAACGATACTTCGGCCGGCCAACTCCGCAAATACCAGTGCGACAACTGCCAAGTCACCGCGCCGCACGCGATCCTTTACACCGCTCGTGGCCAACTCCTTCCATCGAGCGATAGGCGCTTCTTGGTCGGCTCCGGCCATCAGGGGAACCCAGAACAACATTCCCCACGACACCGAGCCAGCGGTTACGGCATCGAGCGCTTTCGAGGCATCGTCTTCGGCGACGTTCCAAGTTCTTGTGGTATGTCTGGTACCCGAACCGTCCGGCAGGCGCATGTCCAGAGTATCGTCCGGGCACCGGTCCCGCGTGTAGACCAACCCAGTTGTGACCTTGTACTTACCTTTACGATCGGCGCCGTGACGCGCTCGACTTCGGAGAACCGCGACCTCTTCCAGTGTCACATCGAGTTTATCCGCATCGGGTTGTGCCTGAAACTCCAACACCAGCAGCCACGGTGCGTCGTTGGTAGCACCGGTATCGAGGGCCGCGACTAAATCGGCAGTTCGGTCCGGTCCGCCGGGGAGGGGAATCGTCCGTGTGTCGAGCCATTCACGGAACGTAAGCGCCAGCCCGGACCCAGTGAGCAGACGGGCCGGAACTACACCGGCATCGGCTTGCGCTGCGAACCGCGCTGCTTGGTCGAAAACACCCATTTCGTGTCCTCAGCTACACCCCCGCGACCAGTGCCGCAATTCGGGCCACTTCTTCCGGGAGCGGGGTGCGCTTGTAGCGGTACACGCCGTTGCCGAACGCCACTTCGGACTCTTCGTCCGCACGCATTTGTTCGGAGACGCATAGCACGAACTTGCCTGGCACGCCCTTCGCCAAGTTCTTGTAGTGCGTTTCGATGTCGCCCTTGCGCCAGAAGCCGAATATCTCCACGAAGACCTCTTTCCCGGTCTTGACGTGCGTCAATTTGAAGTCCGGCACCCATGTGCTGGTCGGTAGCAGAATCGGGTGCGGGTCGGTGTCCAGAATCCAGCCCTTGACCTTGGTTGCGAAGGTGTCCCCGAACATCTGGAGTTCGGGCGGGGTGTACACGCCGAAGTCCGCGGTGTGTGATTTCAGCCCGTCCAGGCCCGAAAGCTGGAACGTCTTCTCCTTGCGCTCCGCGCCCCAACGGATGTTCGCACGCAGGTCGAACGCCTTGCAGTGCAAGAGTGTCGGCAGGAACATCGCGAGCTGCAACCCGTACTTGTTCGTGGACGAGAACAATGAGAGCGGGCCGTCGAGCGTGAGTTTGTAGCTGTTTCCCGGCGTCTCCTGAATCGTGCAGATGAGCCGGTGGAACTTCACCGCGCGGAACAGTTGGCGGAAGCGCGCGGGGGTTTCGGCGTAGACTCGCAGTTCCATCAGGGTGCAACGCAGCAGAATCGACTGCGCGAGCGCCACGTTGTAGCGGTTGAGGAGCTGTTCCGCGGTGATGTCTTCAAACGAGATGACGCGCTGCTCGTCCTTGAGGTCCGCGAACAGGCTGCGGTCGATGTCTTCCGGGGCGATTGTGAGTGACAGTTGCTCTGCGACTTCCTTCATGACCCCCGCGCGGTCGAACGGGCGCATCGCGTTCGCGGCTTCGGCGCGCGCAGCGGCCGCGGCTTTGAAGACAGCTTCGCGCAACTGGTCGGGTGGGTGGTCGGCTGAAACCTCGAACTCGCACCGGTCTTCGAGTAACTTCGCGAGCCCGGCCGGGAGCAGCCCGCGCGGGCCTTCCGGTATCAGGTCGGTGAATTCATCTTCGATCTCGCCGCGCGTTCGGCCCGGCGAGCCCCGGTACGCGAACAACAGTTGTTCCGCGAGCGCGAGAAGGCTCTCGTCGCCCGGTTCGACGTACAGCGGAACGAGCCGGTTCTTCGCGTGCCGCACGCGAACCATCTTGCCTGTTAGCATGGTATCTTTCCGGGCGAACGGTCGGTGTGAGCCGGCCGGTGAGATTTACGGCGACTGTTAGGATCCCCACCGACCGGCTCACACCGGCCGTTCGCCAAGTTCATTGGAACGCGCGGTGTTGTCGGCGGCGGTCGCTGACGAACTCTTCTGCGGTGTTGCGGGCGATCACTTCGTACAGAATCGCCTGTTTGTCGCCGTATTTGCGGAGGATGCGCCCGAGGCGCTGGACGTTTTCCGTTGCGCTACCAGTACCCGAAAGCACAATCCCCACGCCCGCGGCCGGCACGTCGACGCCCTCGTTGAGCACCTGGCACGTTACGACCGCGTTGAACGCTCCCGAGTGGAAGTTGCTGAGAATCGCCTTGCGTTCCTTCGGCTTGGTCTGGTTCGTCATCGCGGGGATGAGGTACCGGCGCGCGATCTCGTACACAGTGGCGTTGTCCGCGGTGAAGATCAGCACGCGGTCGTTCGCGTGGCGCACGAGGAGCTCTTCGAGGAGCTTGAACTTTCCGCTCGCGGCTTGCACGATGCGCTTCTGCTCGCGGTAGGCGCGGAGCGCCTTCCAGCCGTCGGGCGTCTTGCTGGCTTCAAAGAGGAACCGCCGGAACCCGTCCGGTCCGCTCATGCTGATGCCGCGCTCGGCCGTGAAATTCTTGTACTCCTCGCGACAGTTGCGGTACGTCTCCTCTTCTTCCTGCGTGAGGTTGACGAAGACCTGTCGCGTCTCGTAGGGGGCGAGGAATTCGCCCGCCACGTCCGTGATGTCGAGCCGGTACGAGATCGGGCCGATCAGTTGCGGGAACATCTGTTCGCCGCCGTCCGCGCGTTCGGGGGTGGCCGTCAGGCCCAGGCGGAACGGGGCGAGGCTCGCGTTCGCGGCTTGGGAGTACGATTCGCCGGGCAAGTGGTGGCACTCGTCGAAGATGATGAGGCCGTACTTGTTCGACCACTTCTCCAGGTGGATGTAGGCCGAGTCGTAAGTGGTGACGGTGAGCGGTTGGAAGTTGTGCTCGTTCCCGCCCACCATGCCGACGGGTACGCCGAACGACTGTTCGAGTTCGCGCGCCCACTGCACCATCAGGTCGATCTTCGGCGTGACGACGATCGTGGGCCGGCTCACCTTCTCGATGCACAGGAACGCTACGAACGTTTTGCCGGTGCCGGTCGGCATCACGACCACCCCGCGGCGCCCGCCCTTCATCCAGGCGTTCAGGGCGTTCAGTTGGTACTCGCGTGCGGTGCGCTCCGCGTTCAACTTCCAACCGGCCGGTTCGTTTTGCCAGCCGCGCGCGGTGTCTTCGTAGGGGATCTTCTCGCGGACGAGGTGTTCCACGATGGAGCGGTAGTGCCGACCCTGGGCGCGGTGGGCGGTGGTGCGCGGGTCGAACACCACGCCGGGCAGCGTGTTGAAGACGAACCCGGGCGGGCCGCCCGTCACCGTTACGGTGCCGCGATCGTAACTCAGCGCAACCGGTGTATCGCTCATACCCCGGATTATGACGCGATCCGCTGCGGTTGCCTAGCGCAGCCGGGTATCATCGACCGACTTCCCGCAAATTTCGCGCGACGCGCGCGGGCTGCGCGGGGAGTACAAGGGGGGAAGGGGACCAGATGAACGCGACCCGGCCGGCGGAAATCTTGCGGCAGTTGGAGCAGCCCGGCGCGACCGATGCCGAGTTACTCGCGCACTTTGCCACTACGAAAGATGCCGCCGCGTTCGAGTTACTGGTGCGCCGACACGGGGCACTGGTACTGGGCGTGTGCCGCCGCGTGACGAGGAACGCGCAGGACGCCGAGGACGCATTCCAGGCCACGTTCCTCGTGCTAGCACAGAAAGCTCATTCTCTCCGAAATGCTGCATTACTCGGGAACTGGTTGTACGGCGTCGCGTTCCGGGTCGCGTGGCGGGCGCGCCGGTCGGCGGCTCGGAGAAGTACGCGGGAGGTCACGATGTCGAACCTGCCCGACTACCCCGCGCCCGCTCAGTTAGGTGCAATGCCGGAACTGGCTCCGATTCTGGACGAGGAACTCGCCGCGCTCGCAGAGTGCTACCGCGAAGCGATTGTGCTGTGCGACCTGCGCGGCGCATCACGCGAAGAAGCTGCAACCGCGCTGGGGATTCCCGAAGGCACGCTGTCGAGCCGACTCGCCAACGGGCGCAAGAAACTCGCGGCGCGGCTCACGAAACGCGGAATCGCACTCTCGGTCGCGATCTTGCCTGTGGCCGTTTCCGAAATGCAGGCCGCAACGGTACTTCCGAACGAACTGCTTACGAAAACGTGCGGGTTGATTGCTGATTACTCGGTCGGCGGCGCTGTTCGTGGTCCGCTCGCCAAACTCGCAAAGGGGGGATTGACCGTGCGCCAGACGCTTGTGTTCGGGTTAGTGACGGTCGCCGTAGTTACGGGAGCCGTGTTTGCCGCGCGGCCGGGTGATGCGCCACCGGATGCACCGCCGAAACCGCCGGTTGTCGCGGAGAAGCCTGAACCCGTGCCTCAACCGAAAGTGGAGCCGAAGCTCAACGATAACGCGTTCACCACCGAGCCGAAAATGCAGCGTTCATTTGATCTGTACGTCAGCGACCCTACTTTGCCCATGTGGAACGTGACTGGCACGCACCTCGCCGTCAGCGGTTCAGAATCTGTGGGACCGGCCGAAGCCAAGAAGACAAGGGCGATCGTGTGGTTGTTGGGCGTCTCTCCCAATGCCAAGCGCATGGACGCGGACCCCAGCGCAGCCGCGAACCTTATCGCTGTCGCGCCCGATGGTACGGGGGTTGTCACTGATCTCCGCGAGTACAACCTTATCAGCGGGCACCACAGCCTGGACTTTTGGGGGGCGCGTCCGCCAGGGGGCTTTGTTGGCGTTTCAGCAATGCGTCCGGCGGATCTGGTTACCAAGCGCACCGTTGAATTAGACCCAAAGGAAACACACGGTTACGCTTTCGCTTCCGACTGGAAGACGTACCGTACCGTCGCCTATCACCGTGATATCGCTGGTTCAATCACGAAACTCGAGGTCGTAGAGGCGGACGCCACGACCGGCAAGTTGGGTAAGTCGTTTCTGAAATTCGATCCAGTTAAGTACACACTCTCACCGAACGGGACACGTCTCGCCGTTTTCGACGAGGGTGAGACGAAAGTGACGATATTCGATGTGGATCGTGGGGTGAAAATTTCTGATTATCCACTCCCGACCGATAAGTCTAAAAGGGTGAGACCGGGACCGGGTTATAATCGATCACACATCGTTTTTTCCCAAGACGGTAAGCGGCTACTTGTGTCATGGGGTATAGGTCGCTCAAAAGTATTAGAAACAGACACGGGTAAGGCACTGCCCGACCTCGAAGGGGCTGCGACGGGAGACCTACTTTCTGGGATGTCCACCTTTACGGGTGATGGTCGGTTACTGGCCGCCGTGTGCCAAACTTACAAAGCCACTACTCGGCAAGCCGACGACAGGAGGAACTCGGAAGATTGGGTTCCAGGCATGGTTGTTCTCGTCGTCTGGGACACGCAGACGGGCAAGGCGCTAAAGACTTGGCCCGCATCCAAGGCGAAACTAGCATTTTGCCCGACCAAACCACTACTCGCGATCCTTGAACCGCACGGTTCGGAAACCCGTGTCGGGTTCTGGGATTTCACCGCGGAGGAGGGGAAGAAGTAGCTCCGCGCTTGACTCCTTCGTCTCCGGGTGCGACGGTAAGAGCACTTCGCACTCGGAGCTTCATCATGTCCGCGCTCACTCTTCACGCCAACACCGCGGCCGATCTGATGAGCGCTGCGCCAGTCTCGCTAGTTGACACCGCGACCGTTGCAGAAGCATCCGCGTTCCTCACCGAGCGCGGGTTCGGCGCCGCGGTGGTGATTAACCCCGGTGGGCACCCGGTCGGCGTGGTCACGAAGACGGACATTCTCCTCCACGCGCGTCACGCGGGCGGCACCAGCCCGACCGACACGACCCCGGTGACCGAGGTGATGACCCCCGCGGTGTACACGATCCGCGTGGAAGCGCCAGCCCGGTCGGTGATCGAACAGCTACTCGAACTCGGTATCCACCACCTGTTCGTGGTGGACCCGAGTGGCGTCGTGGTCGGCGTGATTAGCCCCGTGGACGTGCTGAAAAAGTTACGGTGAAGCTCCCGTTCGGCTTTGCCCCCGAGGTGCTCGATCGGGTTACTTCGGCTTCGGAATGTACGAGAGCAGGTAGAACGCCAGCGCGCAACAGATGACGCCCAAAAACATGATGAGCCACGCCTGAAACACCCAGGCGTAAACGCGACGGTACGGCGGGGCCGGTTCTGGTGCGCCGGTCGGTATGGCAGAAGCGGACGTTTGTGGTTTCGTGGCCTGTGACATCGTTCTCTCCTCGCGTCGGCGAACCCGTTCATCATCGACTTTTTAACGCCGCTCTTCCAGTCGGTGTTGGTGAGTGTCGCGCGGTTCGGACCCAAAGGTCCGAATTGTCGGCCCAGACGGGACGTTCGGGCGCTACAAAAAGAACAATGGGTGTGATCGGCCCGATTCGGGACCGACAGTGCCCGAATCGGAGTGCAATTGGACCCGGTTGCGCGGGTCGCGGCAGTTCCCCTTGCACGCAACTACCGCTCGGTGATTACGCGCAGGTTGAGCGTGTGAAGCGTTTCCTGCCCGGTCTTGTCCGAAATGGTCAGGATCACCGACACGGAGGAGGCGGAGAAGTCTTTGGGAACGTCCCAAGTGACGCCCCACCAACCAACTTCATTCGCACCCCCGAACCGATCCGCACGTCGAATTGCAGGAGCGAGTGCGTCACACCCCGGAAAGTGCCCCGGTGCTGCTGCCGAACTTATCGATCTCGAGCCCCATTTGGTGGAGCACGCGGACGAACAGGTTCGACAGGGGCTCGTTGTTCTTGCGGTCGAACGCGAGGTGGCCCGCGTGCTTGAACCCGCCGCCCGCCAGAATAATCGGCAGGTTGTCGCTGGTGTGAGCGGACGCGTTGCCGAGGTTGCTCGCGTGGACGATCACGGTCTGGTCGAGGAGCGACGAGCCGCCCTCTTCCGTCTCGTGCATTTTGCCGAGGAACTCACCAAAGAGCTTCATCTCCGCTTCCTCGATCGTCGCGAGTTGCTTGATTTTTGAATCGTCCTGCCCGTGGTGCGAGGCGTCGTGGTGCGAGACCGCGACGCCCGGTAGGTCGATGCGTTCGTTGTGGGACCAGAGAAACAAGGATACGGCGCGCGTGGAATCGGTCTGGAGCGCCAGGTGTACGAGATCGAACCACTGCCGCTCGCGCGCCAGCATCTTGTTGTCGGTGGTGTGGTCATCGGTAACCGGTTTGGCGCTCACTTTGGGCTTGGGCGTCTTGACCCACGCCTGGTCCTGTTGAAGGCGCTGTTCGGCCTCCCGGATGGACGTGAGCATGAGGTCGAGGCGCTGGCGGTCGGTCGGGCCGAGGGTCTTCGCGAGCGCGTTGGCCTGCTCGCGCACGCCGTCGAGGATGCTCTGCCCGCTCTTGATGCGCTCGATCTCGCGCGCGACTTCTGCGGGCGTACCGTTAATGAACAACTGCTTGAAGGCTTGTGTGGCCCGGTCCTCGGACGGCAGTTTCACGCCCTTGCGGTTCCACGACAGGTCGCCGCCACCGAGTTGCAGGGACGCGAACCGCGTCTCGCCCCCGAGTCGCCCCGCGACCTCCTGATCGAGCGAAATCGTGTTCCGTAAGTCGCCCTGGCGCATCCCCTCTGGGGCCACGCCGGTGAACAGCGCGGCCCCGGTTCCGTGACCGCCGGGGTACCCGCGGTGCGACATCCCGGAGAACACGGTGAAGCGGTCGCGGTGGTCCTGGAGCGGTTTCAGGTACCGCGTCGGCTCGTAGTCCTTCCCGGCCTTCTGAGGGAACAGGAACGGCGCGTGGAACCCGAGCCCGCGCCCGATGAGGAGCACGCGCTTCGCTCGCATGGCGGCCACTTTTTGCTCCGCGCCGCGCCCGATCGGGAGCATCGCGTCGAGCAGCGGGAGCCCGATCGCGGTGCCCGCGGCGCGGAGAACGGTGCGGCGGTTCAGCGGTGCGAGTGGCATTGTCGGTTCTGGGGTTCGGGGTTGGTGCCGCGCGGCGGGGGCGCACGCGGCCGGTTCTACTTGTTCAGGAACACGCGACTCTGCACGACCTCGTGAATCAGCGAGCGGAACGCGTAGTTCTTCTCCCGCGCTTTCGCGACCAGGTGCTCGATCACTTCGCGGTCGGCGAACTGAACGTCCGCGCCGGTGGCGTAAACGACGAGTTTCTGCGCGAGGTTGCGGGCGAGTTGGTCCTTGTCGGCGAGCAGAACGAGCTTGTAATCGTCGACGTCCTTGAACGGTTTACCGGCCGGGGTCTCGCCGCCCTTCTCGACGTCCAGTCCGCGGAAGATTTTTCGGCCCGGGTAGTTCACCAGCTCCACGGACGTGCCGCGCGTGCCGCGGTAGAACTCGCGCCACCCGCCGATGACGTCGAACGTTTCCAGAGCGAAGCCGGGCGGGTCGATGTGCTTGTGGCACGACGCGCACGCGGGCGTGTTGCGGTGCTTGTCGAGCTGCTGGCGGATCGTCGTCGCCCCGCGAATGTCCGGTTCGATAGACGGGATGTCTTGCGGGGGCGGGGCCGGGGGCAGGCCCACGATTTTGTCGAGCACCCACTTCCCGCGGAGCACGGGCGACGTGCGCGTGCCGTCGGCGGTCACCTTCAGAACCGCGGCCTGCGTCAGAACGCCCCCGCGGTGACTGCCCGGCGCGAGCTTCACCTTTCGGAACTCGCCCCCGGCCACGTCCGCGATCCCGTAGTGGTGCGCGAGCCGCTGGTTCAGGACGGTCCAGTCCGAGTGAACGAAGTTCGTCAGACTCAGGTCGTTCTTCAGGATCTCCTCGAAGAACAGTTGCGTCTCGCGCGGCATCGACCAGAACAGGAAGTCGTCGAACTCGCCGTACAGTTGCGGGTCCGGTGAGGTCGCGTTAATGTTCCGCAGGTCGAGCCACTGCCCGGCGAAGTTGGCCGTGAAACGCGCGGCCCTGGGGTCGTTGAGCATCCGCTCCACCTGTGTCCGCAGGACCGCGGGCTTTGTTAACGCGCCCTCCCCCGCGAGTTTGAACAGTTCCGCGTCCGGCGCGGTCGACCAGAGGAAGTAACTCAACCGCGAAGCGACCGCGTAATCGTCCAGGCGCGGGTTCTTGGCCCGCGCATCGGTCGGTTCGGTGAGAAAGAGGAAGTGCGGCGAGCAGAGCGCGGTCTTGTATCCCAGCAGCATCGCGTCCGCGAACGGCACCTTCTGGGCGAGCGCCGCGTGGACCGTCTTCACGTAGTAGTCCGCAAGGTCCTTTGAAACGGGCCGGCGGAAGGCCCGCGGGAGGAACGCCCGCACGAGCCGGTCGGCCTCCTCGCGCGGGCGCGCCGGGGCCGGGGTGAGCGGATCATAGATGTAGGAGTCCGGGTTGCGCTTCGCGGGCTGCGGCGGTTCCGGGCGCCCGGCGGCGATGAGTTTCGCGACGGACGTCGGCTTCAACGGCACCCCGCCAAACAGGTTCTCGTACCCCGCGCCGGGCCACGCGCCGATCGGCCCTTCGATTTCGACCCATTCCACGGCCAGCCCCGGACCCGGGTACTTGTCGAGCGGGTCTTTACTCAGCGCGAGGGTCCGCGGCGTCTCGGGTAACGACCACCCGGTGAAGACGATCACCTGCCGCGTGGTCAAGTCGAATTCGCCCTCGATGACCGTGGGCGCCCCCGCGGGCACGTCGCGCACGGCCCGCACGTCGGCGTCGTCGCGCCCATACTGGTCGCGGCACGAGAGCATCACCGGGAGCGGTTTGCCGCCGGTGCCCACGACGAAAACCGACGCCCGGACGCGGTAGCGCCCGGCCTGCGGCGCGGGGGCCGTTGCGCACGGAACGTGCCCCCAGGGGCGGACGTGCATGACGAGCGTGTCGCCGTCGAGCCGGACCACTTTGCCGAGCAGATCCTTGAGCCCCGCGACCTTCTCGGTGACCTGGCGCCCGGTCCGGCGCTCCTTGAACTCGGCCCGCGGGCGCGTCGGGATCACGGTGCGCAGCGCTTTCTCGGCCGCGTCCTGGTATCGCAGCAGGTGCGCGGAGGAGACATCGAGAACCGCGCTCACGTTGTCGAACCCGGCCGCGACGTTGTCGTCGGGCAGCAGGTCTTTCACCTCGACGTTCGAGCCGAGCAGGTCGCGCAGCGTCGTTTCGTACTCGGTCCGGTTGAGGCGCCGGAGCGCGACGCGCCCGTCCACCTGCTGCCGGTCCCGCGACGCATCGTGGAGGCGCGTCTGTAACCCGGCGAGCAGCGCCTGTGTGTCCTTCTCCGGCGGGCGCTCTTTGCTCTTGGGCGGCATCTCCCCGCGCGCGACGCGGTCGAACACCTTCACCCAGGTCGCGGCCGCGCCCGGATCGGTCAACTTTAACGGGAGTGTGTCGAGGCGCAACTCCCCGCGCTGGACATCGGGTCCGTGGCAACTCACGCAGTGCGCGTCAGCAAATGTGCGGACCTGCGCCTCGAAGGGAACGCGATCCTGGGCACGAGCGGGAGCAACCGAGGCTAGCAGGAGGACGCTCCCCCAAAACAAACGGGAACGGGTTGCGATCATGAATCCCGACTCCGTAGGAGCAGTTAGTCCGGTTTCAGGCTCCCGGTAGCGAGCCGCTCCCGCAACGGAACGGGCGCGCCTCGTCCACTCCGCTACGACGATCCCGAAACGAAGGGGTTCTTCCATTGTTTCCTAGTTTAGGGGCCGGTGGCAGCGGGTTTGTTCTGCTTTTGGGACTTTCTCCGGGTTACCCAATGGATATGGCATCGTCGGGCCGTTCATTCTGGTAGCCGACACGAAGTGAAGATGGGGATATGGCGGTTAACTTGGCCCGGGAGGATTGCTGCCCGAACTGTAGCTCGCGCTTGAACAACGAGCGGTTCCGTCCACAAGGCCGATTGCGCGGTGAACGGCGTAACGATCTCCGTTATGCAGGTGGTCGTTCGCGAAGTGAAGTCGGCTGGGTTGCCGTTGTGCAGCGGCAGCGGGGCCGGCTACGTGGGCCGGTTCGGGGGATCGCCTGGGTCGGGGCTCATTTGCACCCACGGACCCGACCACACAAACTCGGGGATGCCGGAGTGCTCTCTCGATCCACCCGAGTCGATGCGATACCACCCGCCTCCAATATTGTACTGGCCCCACACGATCACGCGGTCGGCGAACACGTCGTCCAGGAAATCAACGACCCGCTCCACGACTCGCCGATCCCGCTCGGCCTCCGGCACTGCGTCGTCGTACTCGGCAAGGTGACCGTGCGTTAGATCATCAACGCACACTGTCAGTTCGTGCTCGTCGTCGTAGACCGACAGCCCGCGGATGCCCGGGTGCGTGCCGGGGAAAAAGGCGCACGGGTCGGGAGACGCGCTCTCGACCAAACCGCGGCCCGCAAATCGCGCGCGAAGGATCGGGAGCAACAGCGACGACAGCATCCGCGTTTCCGCCAGCTCGTGACTTCCGCCTTGATGTTACTCTTCGCCCCGCACCAGATCGACGCGGTTTCAGCTCAGGGGCGCGGGGGCATCGGCGGGCCGAACCAGCCCATTCCGCCCGGGCTTTCGCGCAAGCGCTTGAGTTGGGCGCGCTGATCGGGCGTCAGGATCTTGTCCAGTTCCGCGTTCACCTTGTTTTGTAGCTCGGACAGGTCTTTCTTCTGCTGCTCGGTCATTTGAAGCGTGTTTTGCACGTTCGGCGGGAGCACGTCGCCCGGGAGCGGGCGCTGGAACCCGCCCGGCGGCATTCCACCCGGGGGGCCGAAGCCGAACCCGTTGGGCGTGTACCCCTTGCTCTTGCCCGCGAGCTGTGCCGCGATCGACTCCGCGCGCTTCTCGACGAACTTGTTCAGGTCCGGCGGAGGCGCGCCGAAGCCCATTCCTCCGGGCGGGCCGAAGCCACCCGGGGGGCCGAACCCGCCCGCGTTCTCCTTCCGCGCGGCCACGGCCTTCGTTTCCTTTTCGATGAGCGGCTTCACCGTTTTCTCGATCACCGCAATTTCCTTCAGGAGCTTGTCCTTATCGAAGCAGACGGGGACGACTTCCCGGAGAATTTGCTGGTACCGGTCCGCGAACGCCTTGTTCGCCATGAGCCGGTCCGCGAGGCGCGACGGCCCGCCGTAGGGCTTGGTGAGGCTCAGGTCCATCTGCTGATCGGCGGTGCCTAGGAACGCGAAGTTCCCGAGCGCGAGATCAACGTCCCACGGGACGAAGTGGAACTTGTTCGTTTCCGGGTGCAGGTACAGACAGTAGTTGTGCCCGAGCGTGAAGAAACTATCGAGGTTGGAGATGATCGCGGTGACGGCCATGTACTTGAGGAACGCGCCCACATCGAGGTAGTTCGCGATCTCCTTGTTGAACTCCGCGTCCGCCCCCTGGTTCACCAGTTTGGTGAAGTCGATCACGCGCTTGGTCTCGTCCTTCGTCGCGTCGCGTTTGGGTTGGTAGTTGTCCTTATAGCGCGCCCAATCCTCACCGAGGTAGTCCAGCCCGCGAACGCGCTCGGGCTTCATTAACAAACCCTTGTCGGTCTTGTAGTGCTGCTTCAAGAAATTTTTGTCCACGCCCTCGACGAGGGTGTACATGCCGACGAGCTCCTTGTCGTACTTGCCCGGCACGCTGAGGGTCACTTCCGCGAACGCGGTCCGCGGTGCGGGCACGCCGGCGGTGCGATAGATCGAGTACGCGAGTGCCTCGCGGGTCTTCGTCGGGTCCATGACCCCGCAGTGCAGGTTGAGCGCCTTCAGCCCGTGGAAGCGGGCCGCGTCGCTGTGCTTGTCGAGGTCCACCTTGAGTGAGCGCTTGAGGTTGCGACTGGTCGACAGGTAGGTGGAGTTCCCCTTGTACCGCAGCCCGACCTTCTCGATGGTTCGGCCGTCGGCCGTGAGCGCTGCGACCGCCAGTGGGAACTCGACGTTGAACGCGCTGCGGTGCGTTTCGCGCTTCGGCTCGCCGGGCTTTGGTTCCACTTTTGGCGGGGGCATCGGCCCGCCGGGGAAGCCGCCCCCGGGAAACCCGAACCCGCCCTGGGCCGGCTGCATGGCCTGGTACTCGTCCGCGGTGAGTGTGAGTTGGAACTGCCAGACCTTGTCGTGACCGAACACGTCCGCGCCCGCGGGCGCCTTCTTCGGCACATCGGGCGCGGCGAATGCGGGCACCGGCGCCCAGAACAACGCGGGTATCGCGACCACGATCGCACTTGCGGGCCAGAACCGCCTGCTCATGACGTGACCTCGGAACGGAAATTCGGGTTGCGGCAGCGAGGGAGTGCAGGCCATCATCATAAAGGAACAATGAAGAAATGGTGAATGTTTGAGTGGCAACGCGGTGAGCGGCGGTGGGCAGCTCTTGGCCAACGACGTACAGTCCCGGGTCAGGAATGAAAGCGAAATGAAATTGAACCCGGAGTGCGGTGGACCCGGGATGTGAATCGAGTATGCTCGACGAATACCTGATTGTCGAAGCGAAGCCGCCTCTCCCCCGACCACTCCCGAGCGCGGTAAATTCCTACCAGCGGCGAAGAGTTTTCGGGTGCTGTCTCCGACCGGACCCCGAGTCCGTTTCAACATCAATGCTCGTTCGTAAAGAACGGGTGAAGGAGAAGTGAGGATGGCGGAGGCGACGGATTCGACTTTCGGCGCTGCGGGTGCGGCGAGTTCGTTGCAATCACCTTCGCTTTTCGGCCTCGGTGCGGAAGCCGAGGCCGCCACCGCCTACGAGGTGAAGTTCCTGCTGACCGAGGAGCAGGTCGCCGAGATCGTCTCCCGGGTAACGGGGAAACTGGCCCTCGATTCGTTCGCGGACCCGGCCCTGGGCAATGCGTACATCACGACGAGCGTGTACACGGACACCCCGAACTTCGACGTGTTCTACCGGACCGAGGGGTACGATCGCGATAAGTTCCGGGTCCGGCGCTACGGCCTAACCGGTCCCGTGTTCGTCGAGCGCAAGACCAAGAACGGGGACAAGGTGCGCAAGCACCGGGTGCGCATCAGTGCGACCGAGGTACCGGACCTCGCGGCCCCAGTTCTTAATGGCGAGTGGGCCGGGGAGTGGTTCCACAGCCAGCTCCTTCAGAAGCAGCTCCGGCCCGTGTGCCGCGTGGCCTACGAGCGCGTCGCGTACCTGGGCACGGCGGACGGCGGAACCGTGCGCCTGACCTTCGACCGCAACATCCGCGGGGTGCTGGCGGGCGAGTGGAAGCTCGAGGCCGTGGGGCCGGTCCCGGCGCTCGTGGACCGGGTCGTGGCCGAGTTCAAGTTCCGTACCGCGATGCCCGCGCTGTTTAAGGGCATTGTGGCGGACCTGGGGCTCACCCCCACGCCCGTTTCCAAGTACCGCACGTTCGTACACGCGGCCGGGCTCGCACCCGCAAAGACCGCGAACGCCACTGCGTGCGGATGAACCGAGTTCGTCGTTGAAACAGATTGGTCACGAGATCGGGTTGTAACGCGGAGCGGAACGTGCCGCTCGCATGTCATCACGAAAGGTCCACGATGCACCGACGATTATTCGCGTTGCCCGCGGCGTGCCTCGCCGCGGCGCTGGTGGCGCTCTGCGCGCCGAGCGGGTTCACTCAACCCGACAAGGGCGGGAAGGGCGGGTTCGGTGGCCCCCCGGGTGGCGGGGAGCGGAAGATCCTCTCCGAGTTCGACAAAAATAAAGACGGCTGGCTGAACGCCGAGGAGCGCAAGCCGGCGCGCGAGGCCGCGAAACAGGGCGGCGGGGGCCGGTTCGGTGGGCCGAAGGGCGGGTTCGGGCGCGGGGAGGCCGGAAAGCCCGGACCGAAGGTCGCGCCGGGCGAGGTCAAGAACTTCCCGGACGCGAAGCTCTATGACCCCACCGTGCTCCGCACGATCTTCCTGGAGTTCGAGAACTCGGACTGGGAAGCGGAACTTCAGGACTTCCACGGCACCGACGTGGACGTGCCCGCGACCGTCACCGTGGACGGCAAGAAGTACGCGAACGTCGGCGTCCACTTCCGCGGGATGTCGTCGTACATGGGGGTCGGGGCCGGCTCGAAGCGGTCGCTGAACCTGTCCTTTGACACGGCCGACAGCAAGCAGCGGATCTACGGCGCCAAGACGCTGAACCTGCTCAACAGTCACGAAGACCCGACGATGATGAGCACGGTGCTGTACTCGCACATCGCGGGGCAGTACATCCCGACGCCGAAGGCGAACTTCGTGAAGGTCGTTGTCAACGGCGAGAGCTGGGGCATTTACGGCAGCGTGCAGCAGTTCGACAAGGCGTTCCTCAGCGAGAACTACAAGAGCACGAAGGGCACGCGCTGGAAGGTCCGCGGCAGCCCCGGCGGGCGCGGCGGGCTGGAATACTTCGGCGAGGACGCGGCCGCGTACAAGCGCGTCTTCGAGATGAAGGGGAACGAGAACGAGGCCGCGTGGAAGGCGCTCATTAATCTGTGCAAGGTGCTGAACCAGACGCCCGCGGACAAGCTCGAAGAGGCCCTCAAGCCGATCCTGGATGTCGAGGGCGTGCTGTGGTTCCTCGCGCTGGACAACGCGCTCATCAACTGCGACGGCTACTGGATTCGGTCCAGCGATTACAGCATTTGCCTCGACGATAAGGGCAAGTTCCACATCGTCCCGCACGACATGAACGAAGCGTTCCGTCCCGCAGGCGGTCCCGGCATGGGCGGTCCGGGGGGCGGCATGGTCTTCCGTATGCCGCCCCCCGGCGTGATCCTCCCGCCGCCGGCGCAGGACACGCTCCAACTCACCGAGGAGCAAAAGAAGAAACTGGCCGAGGTACAGAAGAGTGTGGACGAGCAAATCGAAAAGTTGCTGACCGACGACCAGCGCAAGACGTTCAAGGAGATGAAGGATCGCGCCGCGGCCGGCGGACCGGGTGGCGGGTTCGGTGGTCCCGGTGGAGGTGGCCCGGGCGGTGGGTTCGGCGGTCCCGGTGGACCGGGCGGCGGAATGGGTGGCGGGCGCGCGGGTGGTGGGGTCGAACTCGATCCGCTCGTCGGGCTGACCGACGCCAGCAAGCCGCTCCGGAGCAAGTTGCTCGCGGTGCCCGCGTTCAAGGCGAAGTACCTGGCGAACGTGAAGAAGATCGCCGAAGAATCGCTCGATTGGAAGAAACTTGGTCCGGTCGTGGCCGGGTTCCGCAAACAGATCGAGAAGGAAGTGGAAATCGATTCGCGGAAGCTCGATTCGTTCGAGGCGTTCAAACGGAACACCGACGATACGGCTCCCACGGCCGGAGGTGGTCCGGGCGGTCCGGGGGGGCGCGGTCCGGGCGGGCAGGGGATGAACATCCGGGCCTTCGCGGAGCAGCGGCAGAAGTATTTGTTGAGTAACGCGGACGTGAAAAAGGCCGGGCAGTAACACGAGGATCGCACAGGGCTTCCGCCCTGTGCTACAAACGCCGGCCGCTCCGCGGCGTGAAAGACATTGAGGGTATTCGTCTTCGCCCCGGAGCGCCTGTGTTGAAGGTCAAGGGAAAAACACGCGATTAGGCGGTGGCGACGTTCGGGGTCCACGGTTTGTTGTCGCGGATCATGGCATTAAGGATGACGAGGAGCTTGCGCATCGCCGCCACCTGCGCGACCTTGATCGCTTTACCCGCCTTTCGCCGCTTCTGATAGAACGCGCGGATCGGCTCGTTGTACCGCACGGCCGAGAGGATCGCCATGTACAGGCCGCTCCGAACGCCCGCGCGCCCGCCGGCGATCGAACGGGTGCCCGACATCCGGCCACTGTCGCGGCTCATCGGGGCCACGCCCACGAGCGACGCGATCCGCTTGTTCGAGAGCGTTCCCAGCTCCGGGAGCTCGCTCACCAGCACCCGGCTCACGACCGGTCCGATGCCCGGAACCCCTTGGAGCAGGTCGTCCTTGGCGCGCCACACCGGACGCGCTTCAATGAGCTCGGCCAGTTCCTTGTCGACCTGGTCCAGTTGCTTCGAGAGCCACGCGATGTGGGCCCGCACGCTCGTCGCCACGCGCGCGGTCGCCAGGGCCAGGCGGTTGGCCTCCGCGGTGCGCATCTCCAACAGCTGGCGGCGCCGGTCCACGAGACCCGCGAGGGCCACGGCCTCGGCACCGGGGAGCGCCCGGACCTCGGGTCGGATGGCCTCGGCGAAATGGGCCAGTACCGCGGCGTCGATGGCGTCGGTCTTGGCGAACTTGCCGGTGGCCCGGGCGAAGTCCCGTACCTGGCGCGGGTTGACGACGGCCACGGGGTGCCCGGCCGCGGCGAGGGCCGCGGCCACCGCGCCCTCGAACCCCCCGGTGGCTTCGAGGACGATGCGCTCGGGCGCCCGTTCGCCCACGCGCGCGAGTAGGGCCGCAATACCGGTCGGGTCGTTGGTGTAGCGCGCGGCCGATCCGTCGGGCCGCGCGTGGAGGTCGAGATGATCCTTGGAGACATCGATCCCCACGAAACATGCGGTCGTCATGGTGGTGCCCCGATGCACCCGTTCGGCCCGGCCTTGCGAATCCGGTTGGGGTCCACGCGCCTGTTCGGGCTGCGAGGGTGCGAGAGTCGTGGGGTGGTCCTTGCTCCGGGACGGGATTTCACTCCCAAGGGGCGTGCGGCCTACCCCACCACTCTTCGGTTTACGAAACATACAAGGGGCCGTCTGACGTAGCACAGGGCGGAAGCCCTGTGCGCTGTTTTCTCCATTTCTCTTTGGGCGCGCGACGCAGAGCATTAGCGCCTCCCGGTTGCCAATCGCGGGGTTTCGGTGCCCGTCGCGGTGCGGGTGGCCGGGCTGAAACTCCCGTTTTCGACGAGCGCCAGCGCCTCGGCAAACCGCGTCGCGTGGTCCGCGATTGCGCGGAGGTTCCGAACGACGGCAAACAAGCTCAGGCCCGGTTCCACGGCCGCGGGGTCCGCTTTCATGGCGCCGGTCAGCCATTCCGTTACCGATTCTGCACAGTCGGCTATTTCCGTGAGCGTCCGTGCCGTCCGTCGGGTTGGAACGGTCTCGTGGTGCTCGTAGGCGTCCAGAACGCCGTGAATCAGCCCGGATACCGACTCGGCCATTTGGGGCAGGCGCTCTGGTACAGTTGAGAGCGCGGCCAAATTTGCCCAGTGTTCAGCGATCTCGGCGGCCAATGCCCCGATCCGCTCCAGTTCGGAAGCCGCGTGCAGCACGGATGTTACTTGCCGGAAATCGCTCGCGACCGGTTGGTAGAGGAGCACGATCCGGTGGCACCGCTCGACGACCCGGTGATTGTGTTCGCTCAGCGACGCGCCCCACACCGGTTCCGGCATGAACGTGTGCGAGTGCGGCTCGCGGAGCACGTTGACCGATTCTGCCACCGCGTCCGCCACGCCGGTTCCGAACGCCAGCAGATCGCGGTGAAGTTCTTGTAGTTCGCCGAGCATCTTTTTAACGGGCATCTTTGTATCCCCTAAAACAAACAACTTGTGTCACTAAACCCGATTTCTGGCGAGAGTTGCGCCCGGTGTTCGAGAGTGTCCATCTCCCCAATTCCCAGCCGGACCGTAGTATCACCCCACCTCCCGTGGGTTCGGAGACGTCCATGTTGATCGACCGGTTGGTTCGGTTCTTACTCCCGCGTCCCGACCAGTTCTTCGCGCTGCTCGAAGAATTGGCCGACAAGATCGAAGCGACGGCGGCCGTTTTCGCCGAACTGGAGTCCGCCGCCGGCCACGACCGGATCGAGGCGATCGCGGTGCGGCTCAAGCCCATCGAGTCCGAGGCGGACAACGTGTGCCAGCGGCTCTACGAGGAGATCGACCGCACGTTCGTCACGCCCATCGATCGCGAAGACCTGGCCCGGCTGACCAAAGTGCTGGACAACGTGGTGGACGGGATGGAGCACACCGCCGCGTTCGCGGCCCTGTTCCGCTTCCCCACGCTCACCGACCCGATGCGCCACCTGGTGCGGCTCACCGTGGCCTGTGCCCGCGAACTGGCGGGCGCGGCCCGTCGGTTGCGCCAGTTCGCGAACCCCGATTCGGTGAAGGGCGCGACCATCGCCGTTCACGCGCTGGAGAACGAGGCCGACGCCGTTTACCGCAAGGCCATCGCCGCGCTCTTCGACAACGGCATCAACCCGGTCGAACTGGTCCGCCAGAAGGACATGCTGTTCAGCCTCGAAGAGGGCATCGACCAGTGTGACGACGCGATGGACGCCATTCGTTCGGTGGTGGTCAAGAATGGGTAGCGCGTTTACCATCCTCGTTCTGGTCGTGGTGCTGGCCCTGGTGTTCGACTACATCAACGGCTTCCACGACACCGCCAACGCCGTCGCCACGGTCGTCTCCACGAACGTGCTGCCCGGGCGCACCGCGGTGCTGCTCGCGGCGGTGTGCAACTTCGTCGGGGCGTTCATCGGCGTCGGCGTCGCGAAGACGATCGGCGGCGACATCGCCGACCCGAAAACGATCACGCAACTCGTGATCGCGGCGGCGCTGCTCGGCGCGATCGTGTGGAACCTGCTCACGTGGTACTTCGGTATCCCGTCCAGTTCGTCGCACGCGCTCATCGGCGGGTTGGTCGGTTCGGTGTGGTGCCACCGGGTGCTCCACGACGAGGCCCCCGTTGATGCGTTGTGGGGGCTCCTCACATCGAAGGGCGTCGTGCTGACGCTCAAAGCGCTCGTCATTTCGCCGCTGTGCGGGTTGCTCGGCGGGTTCCTGCTGATGGTCCTGCTCCTGTGGCTCGTGCGCCGCAGCCGCCCGGCGTCCGTGAGCCGCAATTTCCGCGTGCTGCAACTCGTTTCGGCCGGGTTCATGGCGTTCGCCCACGGGTCCAACGACGCTCAGAAATCGATGGGGATCATTACCCTCGCGCTCGTGGCCTATGCCGCCTCGCAGGGGCAGTCGGCCGACCTCGTCGTGCCGGGCTGGGTGATCGTGGCGTGCGCGACCGCGATGGCCCTAGGGACCGCGTCCGGCGGGTGGCGGATCATGAAGACGATGGGCCACCGGATCATCAAGCTGCGGCCGATCAACGGGTTCGCGGCCGAAACCGCGGCGTCGCTGGTGATCCTGGGTGCGACGTGGTTGAAGGCCCCGGTGAGCACCACTCACGTCATTTCGTCGAGTATCATGGGCGTCGGCGCCTCTAAGCGGGTCTCGGCCGTGCGCTGGGGGGTCGCCCAGAACATGCTCGTGGCGTGGGTGCTCACCATTCCCATTTCGGCAGCCGTATCCGCGCTCACGTACCTCGTCCTGCACTGGACACTGGGGTGATGATCAGGTGCGGGCCGTGTCGCGGTTCTCGTGACCGGCCCAGAACCGAGCGAGCCGGCACCACCCGCCGGCGAACAACCCGCTCCCGAGCATGGTGCCGAACATTCCCCACGCGATCGGGAACTCGGTCTCGATTCGCGCCCCGAGCACCGTTCCGCAAACGGCCCCACTCAACGCGCCGATGATCGCGGCGCACGCGAGCACTTGGTCCGCAACGGATTCACTCAACGCGCGGGGCGCGGCACTTGCCGTGACGGACCCGATTTTTCGGTCCACACTCATCTGCACCGTTGCCATTGCCGCTGCACCCCTATTGGCCCTGTTTATTTTGAGAGTTCGCGCCCCGAAAAGGACTTGCCGCGCGCTCGTTGCCTTAAACGGTCCCGGTTTTCAGTATATCGCGACAGGCACTATGGTACTATACGACAATTCTACACCGATGTTTCACAAAATCTACACAATTCGTTTGGTGGCATAAGTGCTGTCGTCGACACGGAATGTGTGGTAGTTTTTTGACTGTTCGCTGCCCCGGAGTGCCGTGATGCCGCGCCTCACCCGCCGCGCGTTTTTTGGTTCCGCGCTCACGGGATTCGCGGCCGTTTCTAGCGGCCACGCGCCCGTGCCACATCCTTCGGACCAATCTCCGTCGTCTTCCCTGATTCCCCCGGGAGCTCCCGACGGGCTGTTCCTGACGTGGCAGCGTGACCCGACCACGACTGTAACGGTCCAGTGGATCGAATCCCGGTCGCTGGGTGACGTGACTGTGAGTTACTCACCGTTTCCCGGCGGGGGAACGTGGCAGGTCACGCGAGTTGCGCCGAAGCCGTTTCCGAATACCGGACTCAGAGTGTTCCGCGCCGAGATCACCGGACTGTCACCGGGCAGCGAGTACCAGTTCTGCATCGGGAACCGGCCGGTCGTCTACCGGTTCCGCACGATGCCGGCGCGGGCGACGGACGCGATCACGTTCGTATCGGGCGGCGATTGCGGGGTGAACCCGCACGCGGTCGCGACCAACATCCTCGCCGCCAAGCAGGAGCCGCACTTCGCTCTCCTGGGCGGGGATCTTGCCTACGACAACGGCCGGGCGCCGGAGGCGTTCCTCGCGTTCTTGCGGAACTACGGCACGCAGATGATCGACCCGGCGGGCCGACTCATCCCGATGGTCGCGTGCATTGGCAATCACGAGGTGAACGGCGCGGTCGGCGCCACGCGCGAGGGCGCGCCGGCGTTCCTGAGCGTGTTCGACGGGTTGTTCCGCGACACGACCTTTGGTACGCTCGATTTCGGCGATTATTTGAGTCTCGTGCTGCTCGATTCCGGCCACATTGCGCCAGTTAGTGGCGGGCAAGCCGAGTGGTTGGAGAAGACACTCCGCGAGCGGGACGGGTGCCCGCACCTGTTCGCGGCGAACCACGTTCCTGCGTACCCGTCGGCGCGTGACCCGGGCGAGGCCGGGGCCGAGAACCGAAAGCACTGGTGCCCGCTGTTCGAGAAGTACGGCGTGGACGCGGTTCTGGAGCACCACGACCACACGTTCAAGCGCACCTACCCGCTGAAGGGCGGACTGAAGGACAAGTACGGGGTGACGTATTTGGGTGACGGTTCGTGGGGGCAGTTGCGCGCCCCGGCCCCACTCGCGAAACGGCCGTACCTCGCAACGGCGAGTCGGGCGTACCACCTGACACTGCACCGTCTGGAAGGCGATCAGCGGTTCCACGTCGCGCTCGAGGCGAGCGGTGCGGTGGCCGACGTGTACGGTACCGTGGGGAAGCGCCCCGCGCGCCGCGGGTGATCGCGGGTGATTCCGCTTATTCGTTTTGCCACTGCATCGCGACATTGAAGCCGGCACGCCGGCTCCCGGAATCGTGTCGGCCGCTCCGCCTTCTGGCACGCGGACAAATCCTCAAGTTCATACCGAATAGAGTTGAATCGAGACACTTCGGGTTCCAAAGTCCATTGGAATTCACCCCTTCGCCTATCCACACGCGCATTTCCCCCGGCACCGCTGAAACACTGATAATCGTGGAAACACGTGAGACGTGAATTGCTCGTGCAGATCGCGTTCGCTGCTCAACGGCGCGAGCGGGTTGTCTCGGCGTGGTGGCGCTGCACAACAAACTGTTGATCTCGAAATACACTGGAGCACCGGCCCGTGATGACTTTTGCTCCTTTTTGAGGTGGTCGGATCATGAGGCGGGAGAAGTGACGTCGGTTCGCAACCAGTTGTGAGTGAAGATGTTCGGCGATTTTCACCTCTCCCGCCCGAGAGCCGCGAGGGGCCGGCACCAATTGGGGGGAAGCCCGATCCGCGACCCGATTTCAGAATTCGTGAAAAAATAGCGCACGTTGCGCAAGAGATTGGTGACGGGTCGAGGGAGGCCCCTGCGATGTCCGGGACGATTTCCAAGACCGTGACGGAGTGGATCACTCGGCTGACCGCCTCGAGCCCCGAGGCGGAAGCCGAGTTGCTGCACCGGTACGCCACGACCGGCGATCAGGAGGCGTTCGCCGCCCTGACCGAGCGGTTCGCGCCCCTCGTTTGGGGCGTGTGCAGCCGCTCGTTGCGCCATTCCCAGGACGCCGAAGACGCCTTCCAAGCCACGTTTCTCGCCCTCGCTAAGCAGGCCGACGGCCTGACCGGTCGGGGACCGCTCGCCCCCTGGCTTCATCAGGTTGCGCGCCGGTCGGCCGCACTCGTGTACCGCCAGAACCAGCGCCGGCGGGAGGTTTCCGTGGGCGAGACACCCGCCGTTGCAGCACCCGTCATTGCCGACCCCGAACTCGTGACCGCGCTGGACGAAGAAATCGGCCGGTTGCCGGAGAAGTACCGCCGCCCGGTCGTTCTGTGCCACTTGCAGCAACAGACTTACGCCGAAGCCGCCAAAGCACTCGGGTGCTCGGTCCCAACAATCTGCCGGCGGGTCACGCAGGGGTGCGAACTGCTCCGCGATCGGCTGTCGCGTCGAGGACTGGTTCCGGCCGCGGGGCTGGCGGTGCTGTTCACGGCCATGGTCCAACCGGTTTCAGCGATGCCGCCCGGATTGGTAACGCGAACAGTCCAGGCCGTGACGAGCGGGTTTGTGGGTGGTTCGTCGGTCGTTGCCGACACCGTCATCGCGTCGATGCGGTGGGGGCGCACGGTCAAGTACGTGGCCGTGTTATCCGCGATCGCGCTGGCCGGCGCCGTCGGCGCCGGGCTGACCGCTCGGGCGACCGTTCCGAACGCAGTTTCGCCTGCGATTGAAGCTCCCGTTGTCACTCTGAATCCGATCGGTCCGCGACTCGACCGGCTCGGTGACCCGCTCCCGGATGGGGCGGTCGCGCGGATCGGAACGCTTCGGATGCGAGGGGAGGGGGGCGGAGCGGGGGATGTTGTCTTCCTACCCGGTGGCCGCACCGTTGCTTCGGTCCACGGCCGCTCGGTCGTTTCGATCTGGGACATCGACACTGGGAAAGAACTTCACCGGCTAGCAGCTCCGGTACGCAGTCACCAACTGTCTCTCAATCCGGACGGTCGAATTTTGGCCGTCTGTGGAACGGACGAGGTGCGGCTACTGAACGTCACGAACCCGGCCGCCACAACGATGTTGTGGTCGTGGGCTCCCAAGGCGGGTACCGGTTGGCGCGTGAGGTGCGTGGCCTTCGCTCCGGACGGCCGAACCGTAGCCGTTGGCGATGCGGTGTCGAAGGTCGTGCGCCTGTTCGACACAGCAACAGGTCGGGAACTCCAAGCCCTTGCCGGTAGCGTAGTTCACGGGTTGGCGTTCAGCCCAGACGGGAAGGTGCTGGGCGGGTTGGGCGAGGGCCGCGTTACGAACGGTGTCGGTGATGGTTATCGGTTGCTGCTGTGGGATCTGGTGGCCGGCCTACCGCAGAAGACTCCTTCGGCCGCGACCGGTCCCATTCGCCGGTTCGCGTTCGTCGGTAGCAGCGTGGTTGTCACCGACGCACGGGGCGCCCGACAGGCGCGACTCATCGACCTGGGAACTGGCCGCGAAACCGGTCACTGGACGGACCGCGGGCTGCACTCGATCCTCGCACCGACCCCGGACGGGACCGCACTCGCGGAACTGGCTGGCGGCAAAGTCACGGTCCGAGATTCGGTGACGGGCAACGCGGTTCGTGCGAGCGGAGCAATTAGCGAACTGGCGATTGTTGACCGGCAGGCCGACATCTTCGGCTGGCGGTTCTCGCGCGACGGGCGGTTCTTTGCTGCGGTCGCGCGGGGCGGACAGGTGTGGGTCTGGGACGTGGTGACCGGGCTCCAGGCCGGGCCGCACGGTCGTATCCACGGCGCGGTGCAGTCATTAGCGTTCTCGCCGGATGGGGGTACGCTCACCACGCTGCACGGGACTGCGGGGCGATCGTGGGCGGTCGGTTCGGGGGTACCGGCCGCCCCGCTCGCCGGAAACGATGAGGGCGAAGTCGCGGCCCGCGAGGTCGTATTTCCGGACGCGACCGGACCGACCGTGATCCAGTTCCCGACGCCGGCCGATCGCACGCTGCGAGCCACAACGTGGGACGTGGGTAGCGGTGTCGCCGCCGACCGGGTGCCGATCCCGGCCGACGTGTGGCAAACCGGCGCGGCGAACGGGGCCGCGTCTCCGGACGGGCGGTGGATCGCGTGGGGCACCCCGACTGTGGTCACGCTGGTGAACCGGGCGACCGGACAGGAGGCGCGCCGATTGATCCCGGCGCACGCCAACCCCGCTGCCCTCCAGTTCTCGGCCGACGGCGGAACGCTCCTCCGGCTCCCGTTCGGCAAGAACGCGGTCGAGGTGTGGGGTACAGAAACCGGGACGCACCGGGGCACATTGGCTCTGCTCCCCAGGTACCGGAGCAACTCGGCACACGTCGTCAAGCTGTCGGCAGACGGGCAGTGGCTGGCGTCGACCGGGAAGCACGCGGACGGTTCTCAAGCCCTGACTGTGACCGAGGTGGATACCGGTAAGGGATACCGACTGCCCACACTGACGGGAGCGGGTTCGTTGCACGCGCTCGCTTTCTCACCCAACGGGCGCCTGCTGGCCGCGGCCGCAGAGGACGGCTCTCTGCGGGTGTGGGATCTGGCGAGCGGGAAAGAGTTGCGTGCGTACCGCGGGCACAAGGGACGGGCGCTGGCCGTGCTGTTCTCGCCCGACGGCACCCGGATCGCGTCGGGCGGGTTCGACGGGACCGGGCTGATCTGGATCGCCCCCACTCCGACCGATGTTCACACGACACGCAGTGCGGACGAAGTGTGGCGCGATCTTGCCAGCGCCGATCCTGCGGCGGCTCACCGTGCGACGTTCGAGGCGGCCGTTTCGGAAATGGTACCGGTGATCGCCCAGCGGCTTCGCACGGAACCCGGTTCATCGGCCGCGCGAGCGGTCGTGGCCCTCGAACGAATCGGATCGCCGGCCGCCAAAACCGTGCTTGAAGAATTGGCCGCGCGAACCGACGGCAACACCCCAAGTCGAGACGCGGCGGCCGCGCTGCGCCGGCTCCTTATGCGATGAGAGCAACAATGATGACGTGTACCGAAGGCACCCACCCTGTGGCCGATTCGTAACCGCGAACGGCCGGTAGTTGCCGGGTCCGTTTGATCTCCCCGGACCCGGTTCTTGGATCGATTAGTCCGACGAATCCTCCCATCCCGGCGGCCACCCGCCCGGGCGTGGGAACTATTTATCCTTACGGAGAGATTGCTGTGCCCAAGTTCATTCCGGTCCGCCGCACTCGGCTCTCGTCGCCGGGCGCGTTCACACTGATCGAGTTGCTCGTCGTGATCGCAATCATCGCGATTCTCATCGGGCTCCTCCTGCCCGCGGTGCAGAAGGTGCGCGAAGCCGCAGCGCGCATCAAGTGCGCCAACAACATGAAGCAGATCGGGCTGGCGTTCCACAACCACCACTCGGCGATGGAAGGGTTCCCGGTTTCGACGATGCAGAAGACCGTGACCGGGTATTCGGGCACGGTCATCGTGAACTGGCCGGTGCAGATCCTCCCGTACCTGGAGCAAGAAGCGATCCGCTCCCAGTGGAACTTCGACCGCGGGTACTCCGACGACGTGAACGCCACGCTCAACAAGAACAAAGTTTCAACGTTCCAGTGCCCGTCGGGTCAGTCGGACCGGCTCGACCCGCTGTACAACACCGGCGCGGCGATGGACTACGCCTCCCCGTCTCGAATGTCCCCCGTGATGACGAACGCGGCCCCGGCCGGCTACGGCCTCCCCGTCCCGCCGTCCGGCGTGTTCGACGGGTGCCTCGCGAACTCGCAGGGAATCAACTACAAGGGGGCGCCCAAGTTCAACCGACTGCTGCAGTTCCAGGACGGCTCGTCGAACACGATCATGCTCTACGAACTCACCGCGCGCCCGGACTACTACACCGGCCGGTCCGTGTACCTGGCGAACAACCTCGGCGGCATCGGCTGGGCCGCCCAGCAAGCCACTCAACCCCGCGGGACCAACGCGGACGGCAAGTGGACCGGGTTCCCGACGGTCGGCAAGGCGTTCGGGCCGAACATGATTAACGCCAACAACTACATCGGCATGTACTCCCTCCACACCGGCGGGCTGAACGTCGCCATGTGCGACGGATCGGTGCGCTACTTGCGCGACGGCATTGCCGCCCCCGAGGTGATGGCCCTCATCACCCGGGCCGGGGGCGACTTCGCCACGATCGACTAATTGCCCAAACCTCGACCCAACGTTTCAAACGTCGGCCGGCGGTCTCACGACCGCCGCGCCGATCCCGCCCGCTCACAACTGCAGAACGATCAAAGTCCCTGGGTAACCGAAATGAGCTTCACAACGCTCCTGTTGACGATTGCGCTAACGGCCGCGCCGGGGGACAACCCGGCCGGCACGTTCGACTTCAAGAAACACTCGCTCGATTTCCGGGTCGCGCGCAGCAAGGCCGCAAACGCGGCCAAGACGCCGGACGGCGAACAACCGCCGTTCAGCACCCTGCTCCCGCTCCTCGAACGCGAACAGAAGGCGCTGGCAGATGCGCCGAATTCGGCCGACGCCACCGCGATTCGGCGACACCTCGCTACGTACTTCGCCCTGTACCCGACTGAACCCAAAGCACGCGAACTGCTGGCCAGCGTGCTGGCGGATATGACACCGACCGAAGCGGCGTCCGCTCGCTTACAGGCGGTGCAGGCGATCGACCGGGCCGTGGGTAACCCCGTGACCCCGCGTGCCGACGTGCTCGAGCTGCTGGCCGAGGCCGAAGCACTGTTGACCCGGGCCGAAAAAGACATGGCCGGGGCTAACGAGGAACAGGCCAAGAAGTTCGCCCGCAGAGTGGAATCCGTGCGGCACGTCATCAAGAACCTTGTGCCCGGGAAGACGGCCCCGGCCATTGAGTGCCGCGACCTGGCCGGCAAGCCGGTAAAGCTAAGCGATTACACCGGGAAGGTCGTCGTCCTGGACGTGTGGACCACCGGGTGCATTCCGTGTCGGAAGATGATCCCGCACCAGCGGGAGATGGTCGCCCGACTCAAGGGCCTGCCGTTCGCACTCGTTAGCGTTAGCTTCGATGCGGAACCGAAGGCCGTGACCGACTTCCTGAAGGGCACGCCGATGCCGTGGGACCACTGGTTCAACGGCCCGGATGGTGGGATGACCGAGGCGTACAAGATTAGTCACTTCCCGACCATTTACGTGATCGACGGCAAGGGCGTGATTCGATTCAAGGAAGTTCGCGACAGCCGGTTGGACGAGGCCGTGAACGCCCTGTTAATCGAAGCCGGTGTACCGGCCGCCAAGTTGAAGGGCCACACCGACGCGGCTCCCGCACCGATTGGGCGCGAGGACCGGCTGAAGGCGCTGCGAACGCAATACGCCAAACAGAACTCGGACGCACTGCAACTTCCTCGAACCGGTACACCGGAACAACAACTGAAGGCCTACGAAGCCGCCCTCCCAAAGATGCGTGACTACGCCCCCCGAGCGCTGGCCATCGCCAACGAAGGGCCGGCCGACGAGATCGCGCTGGAGGCACTGGCGTTCATCGCCATGACGGGCCAGGATTCCCCCGAAGGGGCCGACGCATTCCGGCAAATGGCCGAGCGGTTCGCGGCCGCACCGGGGGTCGGCAAGTTACTGGACCGACCGACGATTCAGCGCCCCGCCGTCCGCCCGTTCGCCGAGCGAGTGATTGCCGTTCACCCGGACCGGGCGACTCGTGCGAAGGCGGCCGTCGTGCTCGCCAACAACGCGATTCGTCTGACCGAGCGGTCCGCTACCCCGGCGGCCTCGGCCGCGGCCAGCGCCGAAGCGGAAGCGATCCTGCGCCGAATCATCGAAGACTTCGCCGGGGCCGATCTCGGCGGCCGGCTCGGGACCGCCGATGCGTGGGCAAAATCAGTGCTCCCCGAGGTGGTCGATTTGGCCGTCGGCAAGCCGTTCCCGGACGTCACCGGGGAGGGAATGGACGGCAAGTCAGTGAATGTGTCCGACTATCGAGGTAAGGTCGTGGTCTTCGACGTCTGGGCGACGTGGTGCGGGCCGTGCAAGGCGATGATTCCGCACGAACGGGAACTGGTCGCCCGGTTGAAGGACAAACCGTTCGTCCTGCTGAGTGTGAGCGGGGACAACGAGAAGAAGGTGCTGACGGAGTTCCTGAAGACCGCGGACATGCCGTGGGCGCACTGGTGGGGCGGCGGTGATGAGCGGAAGTTGCTCAAGGCGCTCCACATCCAGCACTACCCGACGATCTTCGTGCTGGACCACAAGGGGACGATCCGGTACCGAGGTGTCCGCGGGAAGCAAATGGACGCCGCCGTCGATGCGCTGTTGAAGGAGGCGGAAACCGCCAACTAGTCTAGTCCGGTTTCAGGCTCCCTGTAGCGAGCCGCGACCGCAAGAGAGTGGTAGCGCCTCCCGCTCCCTTGCCAGTAGTTTCAAGTGATTTGGCAGTGCCGCATGGGAGTTCCTAAGTTCAAGGTTCTCAGGCACTTGAACGGGAGCCTCCCATGCGACGTGGTTACTCTACGATCACCCCGGCGGTGGTCCACGCACTGACGCGCCGAACGTTGGAACGGGCCCTGGGTTGGACCGACTACAAGCGGTCGGTCACGCGCACCCAGTTGCTCGACCTGGTGCTGTTGATCGCGGGCACCACCCGCACGTTGTTCGCGGTAGTGACCCGGTACTTCGGGTTCTCCCACGAGACCGCGCGACAGGCGATGCACGCCAACCGGGGTTCCCGGGACCAACTCACGGCCCGGTTGGTGGATGCCCTTCACCAGGTGGCGGGGTTCACGCGCCGGGACCGGAGGCGCCGGTGGACGTGTGCCATCGATGTGCATTACGTCCCCTTTTATGGGGATCGCAGCACCCCGGGGATCATCGGCGGACCCAAGAAGGCCGGGACCTCGTTCTTTCACGCGTACGCCACCGGGGTACTGATTCACAAGCACCGGCGGTACACCGTGGGGCTGATGAGCGTGACGAAAGGAACCAAGCCGCACCAGCAGGTGCAGACCCTTCTGGACCAGGTGGCGGCCCGCGGGCTCACGGTCCGCGGGGTGGTTCTGGACGCCGGGTTCGACAGCGGGGAGACCCTGTTGCTGTTGCAGGAACGGAACCTGAGCTACACGGTCCCGATGCGCAAGAAGGGCACCGGTACCAACCGCCGCAACGCCAGCTACACCCAACCCCACGGCACCATCACCACCATGGAGTGGGTCACCGAGAAGAGCCGCAAGGCGGTATCGACTCGGGTGCTCGTGTGGCAACGGAAGGGCGAATCGCACGCCCGGGTGTACGCGTTCCGCGGGTGGGGCGATGCGACCGCCGTGTCGGAGGCGAACCGGGCTCGGTTGGGGCGCCGGCGGTACCGAGAGCGGTTCGGGATCGAGACCAGCTATCGGCAGAAGAACCAGGCCCGCGGGTGGACCACCAGCACCAACCCCGAGTACCGGTTGCTGCTCGAGGGCGTGGCCCTGCTGTTGCGCCAGGTGTGGGTGTACCTGACGCTCCGGATCGCTCGGGCACGCGGGCTCGCGCCGACCGCCTGGGTCGCCCAGTTCCCGTTGGCCGAGATGCTCGACTGGCTCACGCAACGGATCCGCTCACGATACCCACGCACACGATGTATTACCCTGCCACACAATACACTTACAACCAACGCAACGCCTTGAAACTACTGTTGCGGTCGCGGCTCGTCAAGCCCGCTACGACGATCCCGAACCTCACGCACCTCTGCCTCCATAACACCGGCGTGACGGGCGCCGGTGCTTCCAAGAAGTGCTGCCGTCGGCGAAGTCTTTCGCCGACGGTCCGACCGCGCGGGGCCGTCACGATAGTAGCAGTTCCAGGTCTTCGCGCTTCAGGTCGGTGACGAGTCGGCCGTCGCCGCCCAGGATCGCGTCGGCCAGTTCGCGCTTGCTGCGCTGGAGTTCCAGCACTTTCTCCTCCACCGTTCCGCGTGCGATTAGCCGGTACGCGAACACCGGCTTCGTCTGACCGATCCGGTGGCTCCGGTCGATCGCCTGGGCTTCTACCGCCGGGTTCCACCACGGGTCCAGGAGGAACACGTACTCCGCCGCGGTCAGGTTCAACCCCACGCCGCCGGCCTTCAAACTCACCAGGAACAGGCGGCACTCCGGGTCCGTCTGGAACCGCGCGACCCGCTTGTCACGGTCCCGCGTGCGGCCGTCCAGGTACTCGAACTTGATCCCCTCAGCAGTGAGGCGCTTGCGCACGATGTCGAGCAAAGAGGTGAACTGCGAGAACACCAGTGCCTTCCGCCCGCTCTCCGCGAGTTCCTGAAGTTGCGGCAGGAGGACGTCCAGTTTCGCGCTTCCCTCCGCGGTGCGCTTCTTGTCAATGAGTCCGGGATGGCACGCGGCCTGGCGCAGCCGGAGCAACGCGGCCAACACCTGAATCTGCGAGCGCTTCAGCCCGACCGAATCAACGTGAGCCAGGAGCGACTGGCGGTAGTGGTCGCGGAGCTCGTCGTAGAGCTGGCGCTGAGCGGGTTCGAGGTCGCAGTACACCGTTTGTTCGGTTTTCTGGGGAAGATCCTTCGCCACTTGGTCTTTTGTGCGGCGCAGGATGTACGGGCGCAGTGCCCGGGCCAGAAACTCCCGCGTCTCGGCGTCCGGGTTGCGCAGCGAACTCGCGCCGCTGGTGAGCGCAGCGCGCCCGAGCATCCCGGGGTTCAGGAAGTCGAACAGCGTCCACAGTTCGCCCAGGTGGTTCTCGACGGGCGTGCCGCTCAGCGCCAGCCGGTGGTCGGCGCGCACCACGCGCACGGCCTTCGCCGTTTCGGTCGCCGCGTTCTTGGCCGCTTGCGATTCGTCGAGAATACAGGTGTCGAATTGAACGTCCGCGAACGTCGCCGCGTCGTTGCGGAGCGTGCCGTAGGTGGTCAGCACGAGGTCGAAGTCTTTGAAGTTCGCGCCGGTCCGGTCGCGCGCGGTGCCGGTGTGGTCCAGCACCTTCAGCTTCGGGGCGAAGCGGGCGGCTTCCTGCTTCCAGTTGAACACCAACGATCGCGGAACGACTACCAGTGCGGGGCCGGAGCGCTTCCCGGCGAGGAGCGCGAGCACCTGCACCGTCTTACCGAGCCCCATGTCGTCCGCGAGGCACCCGCCGAAGCCGAACTCGCGCAGGAACCGGAGCCAGCCCAGTCCCTCGCGCTGGTACTCCCGCAGCTCGCCGTGGAACGCCTTCGGCGGATCGGCGGGCTTGATGCCCTGGAACTTGTGGAGCTGTTCCCGCGCGCGCCCGAACTGCTTGTCGAAGGTGATCTCCGGGCGCGACGCCAGCAGCGCGTCGAGCACGCCCACTTGCGTGCGCGAGAACCGGATCGCGTCGCCTTCAACGGTGCCCATTTGCGAGATGAGCCCGTACTTCTTGAGCCAGTCCTCGGGCACCATGCCCAGGCTGCCGTCATCCAGGAGTACGCTGGTCTGGCCGCGCTGGAGCGCTTCGAGCAGTCGCGGGAACGTCACTGATTGCCCGTCGAAGTTGGCCGCGCCGCTCAGGTCGAACCAGTCGCGCCCGGTGCTGAGCTCCATCTTGAAGTCGCCGGCCCTGCGGTAGAGTTTGCCGTCGGCCTCGACGATCCACCCCGCGGTCGTCAGTTCGCGCACGAGCTTCGGTAGCTGACTCGGCTTGACCTCGAGCGTCTGTGCGCCGGCGGCCCAGCCGTAGCGCACCCCGAGGCGCGTGAGTTCCGCTTCGGCCTGGCGCTCGGCACCCGGGTCGCGCAGGAGGAACTTGCGACCGTCGGGCTTGTAGACGCCGCGCGTGGTCGGCTGAAGGGGCACGATGGCCCCCGCGTAATCGAACGACAGTTCGGCGTGCAAGACGGGCGCGCTACCGTAGTGGGTCTTCGCGGGCTTCACGACGAGGCGCGGCCGCGGCGAAACCATCTCTTCCGTGAAGCGCAGTTCCTCCGGTAAGTCCAGTTTGGGGAGCGTCGGCATCTGGAGTAACTGCGCGACTAGATCGTCCGCTTTCCCCGCAGGTACCGTGATGGCCCCGGCCCGGCGCAGTGTCGGCACCCAGGGGAACGCGCCGGCGTCGTCGAGTCGGCCGAAGCGCCCGTTCCACGCGATGAAGCCGGGAACCATCAGCGCCGGCTGCGTGAGCGTCATGGTCTCCGTGCCGCGGCGCAGGCTCCCGTCGAGCGCCCACTGCTTGCCGGTGCTCGCGCGTGCGACACGGGCCGTCAGTACCCAGGGCGGATCGAGATCGGGTGCGAGTGGCTCGAGCGTGACGGGCGGTTTCGGGTCGCGCCGGAAGAGCACGCGATCGGTTTGCGCAAGCAGGGGGAGCACGGTTTCGAGGAGCGGACCGCCCACGCGGTACCGGCTGACGCCGTACCCGTAATCGTAACTGTAGCCGTAGGAGTACCCGTAACTGTCGCCGCGTTCGGCCCCACCGAGCAGCGCGAGGAGCTGGCGGTCGAGCGGATCGGGCAGTGTGTCGCGCTGACTGGTGGAGACGGTGTGCGGTTTCGGTTTGCCCCACTCGCCGTTGATTTTGCGATCTTGTGTGTTGATCTCCAGCACGAGCTTCCGGGCCTGCTCGCTGGCCGGGGCGTCGACGACGAACACCAACTGCCGATCGGCCGTGCGCCCGTTCGATGCGGCGCCGGGACTCACGGGTTGGACCTCTCGGCGCACGGCGGCGAGCAGGTCGGTCCAGGTCTCACGCGGTTTCGGTTTCGGCTTGGGGGCGCGGTTCGCGGGTGGGAACCGCAGTGAGGTGCTGATGGGCATGTCGTCGTCAAAGAAGTCGTCCAGGTAGCCGTCGAGCACGAGCCGGAGCGATCCGCGTGCGCTGCGTGCGAACGCCCGGGACTCGGCGGCGAGCACGGTGGCCCAGATGTGCTTGCACGCCGCCTCGTGGTCCGCGACGTAGGGGCAGGTGCAGGTCGCGTACACGGTGCGGTCGACGAGCCGCAGATCGACCTCGTAGTCGTCGCCGGACCCTTCGACGGTGGCCGCGACGTCGGTCGCGCTGACGGAATCGAGGGTCACCGCGCCGGAGCGGAAGTATTCGCGCCCGCGCTCGCGGATGGCCGGGGTCACGTCTGCGGACAGTGCGGTGCTCAGTGACATGCGGCCATTGTAGTGGCGCACCGTGCCGGGAATCAGCGCCCCCGCACTGTGGGCGGCCCGGCACTCGGATTGCCATTCGCAAAACGCATCCGCGATTTGGTGTGACGAACGCGGGCGCGGCGCGGTACGATCTTCAAACCGGTCCTGTGGAGTGACATATGCAATCGCCCGTAGTCAAATACATCCTCGCGGAATACAGTAGGAAACCGAGTCCAATTCTGGAACTGCCTCACGGGCTATCGAAAAACGATTTCGCGGACTTGGCACATGCTGCGGGGGTGTTCTCGACGGTTAACGAACTCCGCCTTCGTAGTAGCGACGCGGATTGGATCTTTGGCGGCCTGACAACATTCGCTCTTCGCCTCAAGGCACTATCTAGCCTGGACCTCGGTGGCTCTGACGACATTTCCGACATCGGCCTCCGGGCTATTACTAACCACCTTCCCGCCCTCACTACGCTCAGACTCACGAACTGTGCTCGCGTGACAGATGCGGGGGTAATGGCTATCGCCAGTAATCTTCCTGCGATTACGGAGCTTGATCTTCAAGGCTGTAACCAATTGACGGACGCAGCGTTCATAGCAACCGCTGATAAGTTCCCCGTGCTCAGACAGCTCTACCTCTGGCGCTGCGACCAGTTGACGGACGCAGCGTTCGTGGCCATCGCTAGTAAACGTCCCGCGCTCATACAACTATTTCTCGGAGGCTGCAACCGGGTGACGGACGTGGGGATAACGGCTATTACCGATGGCCTACGCACACTCACACACCTGGACCTTGGAAACTGTAACCAACTAACGGATGCCGGGGTCTTAGCTGTAGCTGATCGCCTGCCCGCGCTCACGCACCTTGCACTCACTTACTGCAATCAATTGACGGACGCGAGTATCTCGGCAATAGCCGACAGCCTACCCGCGCTCACGTACTTGGACCTTACTGATTGCAACCGGGTAACGAATCTGGGAGTCACAGCCGTTTTCGACAGGCTCACCGCTCTCACGCACCTCTACCTTTGGGGCTGCAAACGTGTAACAATCCTACCCGATAGTATCGGACGGCTGCACAAGCTGGAGGGCTTGTATCTTGATGGTACGCGCTTAACACAACTTCCGATCGCCTTGCGGCGACTTCGCCGACTACGCAACCTGGACGTGCATAACGTTCCAGCCTTGAAACTTCCCGAAGAATTGACCCTCAACGCCGAGAAACCGTGGGCAATTCTGGACTACTACTTCCGGACCACGACTGAGGGCAAGCGAACTCTGAACGAAGCCAAACTCATCCTTGTCGGGAACGAGGCTGTGGGCAAAACTTCGCTCGTCAACTTCCTGGTTCATAAGAGGCCCTGCAAGGACACGTCGAAAACCGTCGGCGTTGAAATCGTTGAAGGTGTAGACGTCAAGAGTTGGGATGTCGACAAGGACGCAGCCGGGGATACGCCCCTGAAGCTCAACATGTGGGATTTCGGCGGTCAGCAGGTGCTATACGAGACGCACCAGTTCTTCCTCACCGCGCGGTCCCTGTACCTCATCGTGCTCGAAGCGCGCCGCGAGAATGCCAACGAGCAGGAGGCCAATCTGCATACATGGCTCCGCTCCATCCGTACCCGCACGGTCCAGTCCGTTCCCGTAATCGTCGTCATCAACAAGAGCGAAGCCCCCCACGACCTGCGCCTCGATGAAGCGCGACTACTTCACGAGTTCCCCAACATTCGCGGCTTCATTCGCACTTCGTGCCGCGACCCCAAGAAGCACAAGGAGGGCGGTCGAGGGATCGGCGAACTACGCAAAGCCATTGTGGACGTCATCCGGGCTGACTTGCCGCACATCCGCGATCAGATCCCGGTGAGCTACTTCATCATCATGGAGCAACTCGCGAAAACTGCGCGCCGGTCGTTCATCCTGAACACGAAGGATTACCGCAAGAAGTGTGCGGCGCAAAATGTGACCGAAACCCGCGAGCAGAATGATCTTCTCACATTACTGGATTGCATTGGCATGGTAGTGAAATACGACGACACCACGCTACTCGATCCCAACTGGCTGACGACCGCCGTTTACCAAGTCCTGACGCACCAAGCCGTAGTTGAATCGGAGGGGCAGTTCGCGCGTAGCGATCTGGGGAAACTCCTCGCCGAGCTGTCAGCGAAAGACTATCCGCCCGAACGGTGGCCGTTCATCGCCGAAATGATGAAGCGTTTCGGGCTGAGTTTTGAACTACCCGGTCAGCCGGACCACTACCTGTTGCCGAACCAGTTGCCAGTGAACGACCCGCAACCACCGTGGGACGAAAAGGATTCTTTGCGGTTCCGCTACGAATACCGGCACACTCCACCGCGTGGACTCTTCCCACGGTTGATTGTCCAAGCACACCGGCACCTCACCAGCCCGCGCGTCGCTTGGCTTTCGGGAGTACAGCTTGAGATTCAAAGTTGTCCGGTGCTGGTGCGGATGAATCGCCAGGAACGACGGGCCAATATTTCTGTGCGCGGACCGAAGAACAAGCGTCGCGACGCGCTCTCGGTGATCCGCGAATACTTCGGCTCCGTTCACGCTCTGAATCGCTTCGAGCCGAACACCGACTTCACGTCTCAGGTGCCCGTAGACGTGCCCGGCAAACCCGACGCCGCGTTCGATTTCGAGGAGTTGGAGACCTACGAGCGAAATGGGGTCGACACGATCCTTTACAAAGGGTGCGACCTCAAATTCTCCGTGAAGGAACTGCTCGCCGGTGTTGGACCAGAGCCAATGCAACACAATCGGTCTGCCAACCGAGTCTACAATGACAATCGAGTGACCAATGTGAATAATTCCGGCACCATGACCGCCACTGCGATCAACGACTCGGATGTGCTCGCCGGCAAAGTCGATGTGAGCATCGACCCGCACTGGCGGCACCAGACGGACCAGTGAACGCCGTTCCCTCAACCACTTCAACCGGAGGCCGACATGAGTGACATCAGGTTCACGAACACGGGTAACTTGACCGGGGTCGCGATCGGTGATAATGCTCGCGTAATTGCCGGGCAGATCATCGCGAACGTCCGCCAGTCGGCGGAACAATCTGTGAACGCCGACCTCGTCGAAGCCGTGAAGAAGGCGCTCGACGCCATCGCCGGCGCGAAGATTCCTGAATCCGATCAGGTCGAGGCCGCTCAAACTGTTGAGAAGATCCAGAAAGAGGCCGAGAAGACCGAGGCCGACGCCACGCGCCCCGGTCGGCTGACGCGCTGGTTGGCTTCACTGGCGTCCATCTGTAAGCCGGCCGCCGATGCGATCACCGCGGCCAAAGCGGTAACCATCGCCCTCGGTAGTTGAGCTGCGGCCCGTTCGAGCAGAATAACATGGGTGAATTGCTCTCGTAACCCGCACGTTTTGCCGCTACAATAAACACGTGTGCTCGCGGGCGGCTGCCTTACTCGCGAGCGTTTCCCATTTTCGCCCGCTGTTTTGGAGCACGTTCAGCATATGCAAAAAGCTAAGGAAGAAGCGATTGAAGTGGAGGGGCGGGTCAAGGCCGCTCTCGCGAATACCACCTTCCGGGTCGAACTCGACATCGGCGGTGAAGTGATCGCCCACATCGGCGGAAAGATGCGCAAGCACTACATCCGCATCATCCCGGGTGACCGGGTGAAAGTCGAAATCTCCCCCTACGACCTGACCAAGGGCCGAATCACGTTCCGTATCCGCGGCTGATGAATCGGCGGGGGTGGAGTAGCAGACAACTCGTCGGGCTAATCCCCCGAAGCCGTGGGTGCGAATCCCATCCCCCGCGCTGCGCCCGATCCGTTCCAATCTGCTGTTCAGTTTCGGGCGCGTTCGCGGTTTCTTCACGGACTCACGGCCGACGCGACGATCTCTCATTTTACTCCGTGTCCCACACGACCACGCGCCCCAAATCGCCGCCCGCCGCCAAGCGGAAGCCGTCCGGGGCGTAGGTCACGCAGTACACCACGCCGATGTCCCACTTGTAATTCGCCCGCTCTTTGCCCGTCGCCGTATCCCACAAGCGCACCGTGAAGTCGAAACTTCCCGTCGCCACGGTCGAACCGTCCGGGCTGAACGCGACCGATAAGACTTGCCCCTTGTGGCCCTTTAACACGGCCCGTTCGCGCTTCGTTTTGAGGTCGTAGATTTTCGCGTTCCAGTCGCCCGCGACTGCGAGCATGGACCCGTCGGAACTCAGTGCAATGGCCGGGCAGTCGCGCTCTTGCGGGAAGTCGACGGGTCGGGACGTGGTGATGTCGAAAACGCGAACTTTGCGGTGCCCCGTCGCCCAGGCGACGACCTTGTTCTTCGGGCTGGCGGAAATCGCGCGGACGCCGTTGGGCTCGGAGAAGTAGGGGAGCAACTTGCGGTCACTCACGGTGTCCCATATTTCAAGGGTGCCGCCGCTCGCTTTGAATCGGTCACCCGTGCCGATTGCAACGGTGCGGTCGTTCAGGACCGCGAGCGAGGTGACCGGCAGGGACGAGTGGCCGCCGAACTCTTGCCACGCCCCGCCGTCCTGTTTGTAGTTCGCCCACCCGAAGGCGCCGCCCACGACCAGCCCGGCCCCGTTCGGCTGGAACCCGAGTGCGTGGACCGGGAGTACTTTGGGGCCGCGCTCGAGGAGCGATGAGACGTGCCCGCTCGCGTCCCGCACGAACACCGAGCCGTCCCGCGCGCCCGTGGCGAGCGTCGAGCCGTCCGGACTGAACGCGATGGCGTACACCACGGACTTGTGAGTCACCGCGGGCGTCTCGTGCCGGTGGTCCTCGAACAGCAGCATATTTCCCGAACCCCGCTACCACGGACCGGAACCGGACTCCCCGCTCTGGGGCGCGGGCCGGTATCCTGGAATTGTACACCCAAACTCTGCGCGTGCGCCAATATGGAAATCGAGTGGACCGATACGGACCCGGAGAGCGGGGAGAAGCGCTCGGTGCGGGCGGAGCGATTCGCTCGCAAGTGGAGTTTCAAGGTCCGGTTCCGGCGCCGAACCAACTGGGCACCCGCGCCGACTCCGTCGCGGGAGATGTGGGAAACGTTACTCGACGCACTCGAGCGCCGTTATCCGCGCCGCGAAGGAGTGACGGACGAAGACCTGAAACAGGTTCGCGCCGTGGTCGCGGGGCTGGAACCCGATGAGGGCGAACGGCCGGTGTAAGCCGGCCGGTGGGGACGTCTTGGCCGGGACTGGCTCTGTGAGTCGCACACCAAGCGCCCGCCCCGAGCACACGATTTTCGCCCGAGTCACCAACCGACTTCCACCGCTCGCGGGGCATTGAGTTCTCGGGAAGGTCACCAACCGCTCTTCCACCGAACGCGAGGTGCCAACGCAGCTCGCGGGGGTTGGCACTCGCGGTTCGCCACAAGACTCGGGCGAACCGCGAGTGCCAACGAGCGGGTGGTGCCAAAACCCGTGCCTCACCCACACATTCAACGACTCTTTCACACCGGTCGTGCGCCAAAAACACATGCCGTACACGCCCATTCTCGCGACCCTCGGTTACGTCTTCTCGCCGGACGGTCGGCGGGTGCTCATGATCCACCGCAACGCGCGCGCCGAAGACGCGCATTTCGGCAAATACAACGGCTTGGGCGGGAAGCTTGAACCCGGCGAAGACGTGGTCGCGGGCCTGAAGCGAGAGATCCGCGAAGAGGCCGGGATCGAATGTGACGCGGTCACGTTGGCCGGTACGATCTCCTGGCCCGGGTTCGGGAAGCGCGGGGAAGACTGGTTCGGGTTCATTTTCCGCATCGAGCGGTTTTCCGGCGTGCCGTTCACTGCGAACGCGGAGGGGGCGCTCGAGTGGGTCGAGGTCGATCACGTTTCGACACTTCCGTTGTGGGACGGCGACCGGTACTTTTTGCCACTCGTATTCGACCCCACCGCCCCTCAGTTCCACGGGGTCATGCCGTACCGCGACGGGAGGCCGGTGAGCTGGAGTTACAGCACGGTCCGCGCCGGTGTATAATTAACCGTTGGCGCCGGGGCGGATATTTTCGCTCGATCCGAAACGAAACCGGTTTACAGCGTCTTCACACCGCCTTCGTGTGCTACAGTTCCGCTGAATATCAATGCACCTGCATCGTACCGCGTGCAATTTGCTCGCGGGCGATTCCGCCCGACAGGGGATGTGGTGTTGTCGACCCTTCCCAACATCCGTTCGACCACGCCCGGAGCGTTCGCGTTCGCCGTCGGCGCGGAACCCTCTCCCGGCTACCGATTGCGGTGCGTGCGCGGGCGCGGGGGCTTCGCCGAAGTGTGGGAAGCCGAAGCGCCTTCCGGCCCGCCGGTCGCGCTCAAGTTCATGCCCACCTCGAACACGAGCACCACGGCCCGCGAGCTGCGGTCGGTGCAGTCGTTCCAGAGCCTCGAGCACCCCTACATCGTCAAGACCTACGACGTCTGGTCGGTGCCCGGGTACCTCGTCGTGAACATGGAACTGGCCGAGGCGACGCTCCTCGACCTGATGCAGCTCTACCGCGACGACTTGGGTCAGGAGCTCGAACCGGCCACGCTGTGCCTCTATTTGTGGCAGGTGGCCGAAGCACTCGACTTCCTGAACGCGCGCCAGCACACACGCGACGGGCGCAAGGTCGGGTTCCAGCACGGCGACGTGAAGCCCAATAACATTCTGCTGTTCGGCGACACCGCGAAGCTCACCGACCACGGGCTGGCGACCGCCACGTTCGGCCCGAGCACGCCCTGTTCGCGCCAGGGGACGCGCGAGTACGCGGCCCCGGAAGTGTTCCTCGGCTCCATCACCGACTGGTCGGACCAGTACAGCCTCGCCATCACGTACTACGCGCTCCGGTGCGGGCGGTTCCCGTTCCCGCCGCCCGTGAAGAACGCATCGCGGTCGGCACTGCGGCCGTTCGCGGACCTCAGCGGTGTCACGGAACCGGAACGCGCCCCGTTGCTGAAGGCACTGTCACCGATCCCGCAGGACCGGTTCCCGAATTGTTGCGAGTTCATGGCGGCGATTTTGAAGGCGCTCAACCTACGCGTCGAATTCGGCGATGAAACCAGTCGCATGAAGGTCGTGACCGGCGCGATCCGGGGCGGGTCGAGCGTGTTCCGCCGGCCCGCTGGTCCTCCGATCTCACACTCTGGCACGCTCCGCCGCCCGCCCTTCACGAATCCCGGTGCGTAAAGCTCTTTGATCTTCGTACCGCACTGCAGCCACTTAACTTCCGCCGTAAGCGCCCGTCACCTTCGGTGGCCCCGGTGGGGGCACGGCGCTCGATCCGGTGGGGACGTTCGCGGGCGGCAGGGTCTCGACCTCGCCCGCGCGCGGCGCCGGGCGCTCGTCGCGGAACGTGTCGCGTGACGGGAGCCGGGAATCGCGGTCGCTGGTGCAACAGCAGCAGTGCCGGCAGCACCCCGTCGCTTGTGCCAGAACCACCAGTGCGACGAGACCCACCCACCACGCGCGCGACTTCATTTCGTGTTTCTCCCGAACAGGCCGTGGCGTTAATACCACGCGCGGGAGCACGAACAAGCCGAACCACTTCGCCAATGCGCGATTGCCTCCGTTCCCGATTCACCGGATAATGGGTCTGCAAGTCTCCCGTTCTCCGATTCCCGCAGCGGGACCACCGAACATGGCGATCGAGTTCAACTGCCCGCACTGTCAGTATGCGTACCGGCTCAAGGACGAGATGGCCGGGAAGTCGGCGAAGTGCAAATCGTGTCGCGCCACGATCCTGATCCCGCAGCCGATGACGGTGCCGGGCGGCGCGCCGCGGTTGACGGCTGCGGAGATCGCGGAGGCCGAGACTAAAGCGATCGCGGCCCTCGCCGACGAACAGGCCCAGATCGAAAAGGACACGGCCGCGCAGCTCGTCCCAGTGGAGTGTCAGCACTGCAATCACAAGTGGACCGAACCGCTGGCGCGGGCCGGCAAGAACACCCTCTGCCCGAACCCGGAGTGCCGCCAGCGCGTCAAGATCCCCGAACCGAAGAATGATGCTCCCTACGACTGGCGCCACAAGAAGACCAAAGGCCCTGAAGGGGCGGTCCAGAATCAACTGAAGTTGGATAACGTGCAGGACATGGCGGACACTAAACTTGTGTCTGGTAAGGCCCTGACACAAGCCGGGGCCGACGGCATCGAGTATGAGCCGCGCCCGCTGAAGCAGAAGGTGACGTTCGCCCTCGTGATTGTGGGGGCTCTGCTCGGAACGACGCTCGGAGTCCGTTCGTGTTACATGGGGCGCGTCGAGAACCGCGAAGACCGGCTAATGCAGGAGGGGCAGGAGGAGTTCGCCAAATCGACCGGTGCGCTGCCGGCGAACGAGGCGCCGCCCGAAACGCAGTTGTGCTCCGCGCTCCTGTACATTGCCGGCGGGGAGCACGCCATCCGGCACAAAGAACCGAAAATCAAGGACGCGCTCGAGCAGTTCGCGAAGGCACGCGACGCGATTCGCAAAGCGCCACCGAGTTTGGCCCGCAACGCGGTGGGTGGCGAATTGGCCGTTGCGCTCCTCATCCTGGGGGGCAGTGAACAGCAAGCGCGCGACCAGATCCGCATCCGCTGGACCCCGGGTAACGACCTGAAGACCCGCCCCAACGAACGGCTCTATACCGTGCTCGACGAACTGCGCCAGTCGCTCGAACTGCTCCGGGCGGCCGAGTTCGAGTTCAAGAACCACCTCGCCCGTCGGCTCGCGCGCGAACTCGCCAAGCAGGGGCAGGGGTTGCTCGCCGTCGAAATGATCCCGCTCGCGCTCTTTACCGAGAAGGAACAGGACGAGGGGAAGTCCCTTATCGCGCTGGAGGTGATGCGGACCGACAAGGGGAGCGACCAACCGCGTCGCGTGATGGACGACCTGAAGGGCCGCGGGGCGGAACTCATGAAGAGCGTCCCGACTCCGGCGTCGGCCCAGACGCTCTTCCTCGCGGTCGATAGCGAGAAGGCCCCGCGCATCATCGCGCCGCCCGCGGGCGACCCGGTCTCGGAATCCGGCCGGCTCGCGTATGCGGGCAAGGCGCTGATGGAGAGCCAGCCCGATGCCGCGCTCCAACTGGCGCAGCGGCGCGGGTCGCCGGAGGGCCAGGTGCGGGCGCTCGTGCTGTGCGCCGACTGGTCCGCCGATCCGGGGGCCGCGCTCGATACGGCCTTCGGGATCGTGTCGGCGAACAAGGGGCGGCGCGAGATTTCGCCCTACTCCGTGCTCCGGCTCGCGCAGATCGCGGCCGAGAAGAACAAGCACGACCAGGCCAAAGAATTCGCCAACCTCATCACGGACGACGGGCTGAAGGCGTGGGCGAAGGGCACCCTGATTCAGGCCCGGGCCGGGGCCGCACCGAAAGACAAGGCCGACGAAGCGTGGGCGGAACTGCCCCCAGCCGATAAGCCGAAGGACGTGCGCGCCGGGCACGCCTGGGGGCTCCTGTGGGTGGCCCGGCAGAACACGCGGCTGTCCGGCGACCGCAGCGCCGAACTCAAGGCCGTGACCGGGTGGCCGACGGTCGGCGGTCCGTTCGGCAAGGCCGGCATCGCGCTCGGACTGCAGGACAAATAGCGTGTGGCCGTTCGGACTGTTCGGTTCACTCGCCGCCTGGGAACTGCGCCGGATCGCCCGGCGCGGGCTCGCCACGCGCGTCCGGCTCGTCCTGCTCTACGCGCTCTTCGTCGCGTTCCTCGCGTTCGCGACGTACTGGTTCCACCACCTCCCCACGCGCGACGTGTTCTTCGGCCGGCCCGGGGTGCTCTCGCCGGCCGAACTCGCGCGGTTCGCCGATTCCTTCGCGCTGACGCTACTCGAAGTGCAACTCGTGGCGGTCGTCGCCCTCACGCCCGCGCTCGCGGCGTCCGCGGTGTCCGAAGAGAAGTACCGGCAGACGCTCCCGCTGCTGCTCACCACGCTCCTGACGGACCGCGAGATCGTGTTCGGTAAGGCCGCGGCGCGGATCGTGTTCGTGCTCTCCGCGCTCTTCGCGGGGCTCCCGGTACTCATGATTACGCAGCTCTTCGGGGGCGTGAGCGTCGGCTTTCTCGCCGCGGCCTACGCGGTCACCACCGGCACCGTCGTGTTGTGTGCGGCGCTCGGGGTGAGCGCCGCGTGCTACGCGCCGGATTTGCGCTCGGCCGTGCTCCGCGCGTATGCCCGGGTCGCCGTCTTCGTGTGCGGCGCGTTCGTTCCGCCGCTCGTGCTCGCGAGCCCCTTCGCGGTACTGGTCGTACTCGCGCACGAGCCGCTGACCGATCCCGAGTTCTGCGCGGTGGGGTTCGGGTCCCCGCTCCTCCAAGTTCTCGTCGGCTGGATTTTTCTCGCGCGTGCGGTCCGCGCGCTGCGCCTGCGCGACGCGACCGCGGGTCCGCCGCCCGTGACCGCGTACCCCGAGCCGCCCAAGCCCGCCGAGCCGCCGCTGCTCCAACCGGAGGACGAGGTTCCGCCCGACCTCCCGCCGATTGATGCGGCGGACCCGGTGCTGTGGAAGGAGCGGTGCGTGGGCTGGCGCCCGGAGTGGGCGCTGCCGACGCTCTCGACGGTGCTCGGGACCGGTGCCGGTGCCGGCGCGCTCGTACTGTTCGCGTGGGGCGCGTGGACGTTCCTCGCGCGCCTGGGGCGGACCTTCGACCCGTCCGAGATCGAGCGCCTCTCTCAACAGCCGGGCGGGTTGGAGACCGGCGGGTGGTTGCTGACGATCGCGGGCGTGCTGGCCGCGGGGCGGTACCTGTTGCCGCTCGCCGTGGGGCTGAGCGGGGCGATCGCGGGCGAGCGGTTCCGCGGCACGCTCGACGTGCTGCTCGCGACCACGCTCGACCGGCGCACGGTGTTGCGCGCGAAGGTGCAGGCGCACGCCGAGCGCGGGACCGCGTTCGCGGCGATCGCGGTGGCCGCGGTGGGCATGGCGTTCATCGCGGACGCGGGCATTCGCGTGGGGCTGGCGGCCGCGGGGCTGGCCGCGCTCGCGATCGTGTTGGTAATCGCGCTGGGGGCGTGGCTCACGGTGCGCTGCCCCAGCGACTCGCGCGCGTTCCGGCTGTCGCTCCCGATCACGATGCTCGTCGTGGGGTGGCCGGTGCTCGCGTGGAACCTGTTGCGCGGGGACGTACCGGTTCCGCCGCAAATGATGTTTTGGGGCTTGTTGAGCGCCGGAGGTGCGTGCGGCGCTGCGAGCGCGGTACTGTGGGCGCACGCCGCTCACGTGCTGGCGCGCGGGGAGTGACCGCGGGCGCGGGGTTCAATTCAGGAAGTAGCGGTACAGGTCGGAGAGCGTCATTTCCTCGCGCACGGTGTCCGGGAGCAGGTGACTGGGAACGAACATTTCCGCGGTCTGCGCGGCCGGGCACATCACGACGTGCTGCGCGGTGATCTCTTGCAGGACGTGTCGGCTCGTCAAGATGTCCCGCGCGGGTGCCCGGCCCGCGAACTCGGCCATGTGCGCGTAGCGCGAACACTCTTCGGGTTCCGCGAGATCGCGGAAGTGGTTGGTCGCCAAGAGCGGTTCGTTCCCGCGCGCGGTACGCACGGTCGCGCGGCGCGGGGCGCGCTCGACGACCGCGCGCTCCTCGTTCCGCGCCCCCACGACGGTGATGATTCCACCGGACATGAGGGGTTCGTTGCTCACCATTTCGAGGGCCGCGCGATAGTCCGGGGCGGTGTCGAGGACGTGCCGGAGGAACAGGAGCATCGGGTACCCGTCCGGGTCCGAGCCCCCGAACGCGGCGTTCAGGCACACGCAGAACTTGTGTCGCGACAAGCCCGTAACGGTGCCCAACATTCCAAGAAAGCCCGCGTTGACGCCGTAATCTTCGGTGACCAAGCAGCTCGCCTTCGCGACCTTCTCGGCCGGGAACCAGTCCATGTTTCGCGCGAGCACCGGCCCGTCTGGTCCCGCGAGTGCAAGCGTCGAACACCCCATCGCGCTGGCGCCCATGAGCAGGTCGTAGCACAAGTTCGCGGCCAGGAGATCGACCGGGTCGACCCCGATCACCGTGGCGGCGGCCCGGGCGCGTTCCGCGTGGACCTTGTATTTCGCGAACACGTGCGGGGCGACGTGTACCGCCGGCCCCAACTTTTTGAAGAGCCCGCACGTCGCGGTGAGCAGGTTCTTCGACTTGGCGATCAGGTCAACGGGGTAGGGCGGGGTGCCGCTGACGGTGGGCACGGACTCGTAGCTGTAACCCTCACTGTTCGTGGTTCGCATGAGCGCCTCCGGGTGCGATGTGACTTCGCTCCGATTGGACGCTCTTACCGCTCGCTCTCGCTCCGGCGAAACACGCGGGCCGCGGGCCGCGCGCCGGCACTCTCCGTCGTCGAGTGCCGGCGCACGCCCTCTGTGGCCTCGGCATCGAGAACAAAACCCGCGGCTCCGAACTGTTCGGCCCAGTACTCCACTGTGCGATCGTTGGGGGCGAGTCCCGAAACGGTCGGGGCTAGAAAGACGGCGCGACAGCCTCGAAACGTCGCCATCACGTTTGGAACGAATCGCTCTTCGACGTGTTCGACGAACCCCACCGACCAGCCCAAATCGAACTCGCCCGCGAACAGCGGCTTACGGGTGTAGTCGTGCTCGATGATGACCCGGCTGTCGCGCGCGATGCGCGGATCACCGTTTACGCCGGTGGCCCGGATGCCCTTCTGCTTGGCGCGGTAGACCGTTTCGGGCGAACCGCACCCGACGTCGATCATCGTCCGCACCCCGAACCGGGTCGCGAGGTAGTCGAGCGCGCCCTCATCGGAGTGCGTTTGGGGTTCGTTGTGGTCGAAGGGTGCGTGTCCGGTTTGCGGATTTAACGGGTCGCGTCCCAGCGCGCGGCGAAACAAGAACGAGAGGAAGTAGGCATCGGTCAGGAGATCGTCGGCCGGCACGTGTGCGAGAACGCGGGTCGCGGGCCGGCTCTTGATCGTGTTGTTCGAGAGCATGTACATCGCGGCATCCGAGCGGAATGAGAGCGCGTGAACGGCGTCCGAATGGCGCTCGGCGAGGCGCTCGCTCGCTTGCCAGGAGAGGGGCATGATGCGCTCCGTGGGCAAGACGTGCGCCCGGTCGAGGTGCGCGGCGAGCGCGTGGTCCAGGGGCACCGACGACAGGTCGAGCCACTCTCGTTCGCGATTGGAACGAAGGGTCGCACACACGCGCTGATAGTGGTCCCGAATGACCGCGCCATTGGGCGCCGATGCCATGAAACTGGCGCTCATGTACCCGAGCGGGTCGCGGTACCCGACGAACTCGGTGGTGTCGACCAGATCGAACACGAAATCCAGGTTGCCGAGTAGGACGCAATCGGCATCGAGATAGATGCCGCCGTAATGCGCGAGCAGGTACGCGCGGATGAAGTCCGCCTTGTGCGGGAGGATCAGCGCATCGATTGGTAGGTCGCGGTCGTGGCGGAACAGGGCCTCGAACCCCGCCCGGTCGAGCACTTCGACGCGCGCGTTTCGGTTGTGGACGCGGACCGTTTCGCAACACAGTTCGATGTACCCCGGCACCGGCCCTTCCCAGTACACCCACACGGTTCGGGGGGTGGCGCCAGTCGTCGGGGGCGTGCCGACCGATGTTGCAATAATGGGCTCGGGTTCTGGAGTCAGAGCTTCTTGGGGATGCGCGGGTGCCGAGAGCTGAAAGGCCCCGAGGTAATCGGCTTGTCGGACGCGCACCAGCCCGCGCTCCGCGGCGATCGCGTCCACGACCCGGCGCACGTCGGGCCAGCTCGGGTCCGGGTAGTCGTGGAACGCGAGGCACCCACCCGGCGCGAGTAGCGACAGCGCGAGTTCGACGTCCGCGCGAACGTTCGCCTCATCGTGCTCCCCGTCCACGAAGATCAGATCGAAGGGGCCGAGGCGCGGGTCGATTTCAGCGAATTTGCTTTGGAGTAGCGTGACGTTTCCACTCACACCGAACCGTTCGAGCCACCCCGCCGCGTGCGCGGGATCGAGAACATCGACGGACACCACGGCGCGCGCCGATTGCGCCAGCGCGACCGTACTGCGGCCGTGGAACCGGCCGAGTTCGAGCACCCGCTTGTCGCGCGCGAGTTCCCAGAGCGCCCGCCCCTCGGCGCAACTCAGCCACCCCGGGACACCCTCGGCGTGCCGGTACGTGCCCGCAGGTTCCCGGGCGAATCGGAAGTCGGGAACGAAGTCCGGGGCGTAGGCCGGCGGGGTGCCGAACGCGCTGACGACCGGGATGTGCTCCGCGAGACACGGGTCCGCGAACCACAGCGGCCAACCCGCGCCGCCCGCGATCCCGACCACCCGCGCGTCCTGTCCGCCCTCGTGCCTGTCCCACTGGTCGAGCATGACCCCCAACCCGCCGCGGCTGAAAACGTAAGCCTGCGAACCCCACAAGCGGGCCTTTTGCCACTGCGCGTGCGGTCCGGTCGTGAGTGCCGGTCGCGCGAGCCGGTAGCCGAGTTCCGGGCACGCGCGCGCCCACGGGTCTTGAATCGTGTCGGGTATAAACAAGCTCCCCCAGTGGAGCTGTCCCGTCGTGATCGGGTGCCAGCGCGTGAGGTTCGCCCACAGGTAGCGGTTCACGAGCACGTCGTCTTCGAGCACGACCGCCCACCAGCACCCGTCCTCCCACGCGCGCTGGAGGACCGTGCGGTACATCCGGGAGGTGCTGTCCCACCCGATCGGCCAGTCCGCGGGCTGGCGCAGCACGGCGGGCGCGCCGGGCCAGTCGCTCGCGCGAATCGACGCGAGTGTCCGATCGAGAACGGCCTCGCGCCCGGGGCACGTGACGACGTACAAACCGAAGTGCGGCAGCGTTGACATTGTTCGGGCAAAAAGGGGAACGGGCCGCAGCGCTCTAACTGGGGGCGCAGCAGTAGGGGCGGGACACCAAGCGACAAGAAAATCAGCTCTGCTGACCCGTGACGTTCGCGGGGAGCGGAGGGGGCGGCGGGGGCCAGCCCTGGAAGGCCCCGGCGATCGCGCCGGGAGCGGCCTGTTCGGAAGGGGAAGTCGGGCAGCAACTCGTCGGGTTCTGGCCACCGGCGTAGAACCACGCGCTCGCTGGCGCGCTCCAAGTCGTTCCGGTTCGGAGCCAAGCGAGCACGGTAAACGGTACCCCCGCGTAGCTCGAAGCGGAGACCGGCACGTTGGTCGCGCACCACTGCGTGCCGACCGGAACAACGTCCACATCGTAGGGCAGTTTCGGTTCTGCCGGTCCCGTCGGTGGAACGTGACCGGAGAGCACGCGAACCCGAACTAACAGCGGGAGTCCCACCCCGTCGTCCCCGTCACCGGTGTCCCCGCGCACGCAGATCGTCCCGCTGGAACTCGACCCGGACCCGGACCCCGCGACCCGGACGTACATGTTGTTTGTTGGGCACTGAATCTCCACGATCTCTCCGAATTTCGGACCAAACGGGGCAGTACGAACACGATGTATTGACAAGAAGCGAACCGCGCCGGGGCCGGGTTCGACTCACTCAGTTTCTACGTACCGGGCGGTCAAAACCGACAGGTCGGCCCCATTACAGTAGATCCCGAACTCGCCGGTGAGGTGCGGGTCGGGGAGCCTCTGCCGCTCCTTGGTGAAAGCCTTCTCGCTCACCAACTCCTGGCACTCGATTCCGTTCCACCGGATGCTCCACACGCAGTCCGGGCGCACCTCCAATTCCAGAAGGTGTTCCTTGTTGACCGGGGGCTCGACAAACGCCCCGAAGAACCCGAGAACGCCCAGGTCTGGCTTCGCCCCGGGGGGCACCATAAGATCCCCGCGCGAGCGATCGAGCGAATACTTGGGGGCGTCACCGGGCAGCCCGACGTTGACGAGGTGAATGAGCTGGCACCGAAACTCGTTCGGTTCTTTTGAGGGGCTTCCGCCGCCGAAGTAGATTCCGATCCCGCCCACCCACCGGATCTGTTGGAGCCCGATCTGGAGCTTGTACCCCTTCGCCTTCGTTTCCCCGAGACGGAGTAGGGCCTTGCCCTGGGACCGGACCGTGAGGATTTCCGTTTTGGGGTTGTGGTCGATCGTGGATATCGCGCTGGGGCGCCACAAGCGCTCGCCGGGTCGCGCGGTCAGCAGGTTCCGCCACTTTTTCGGATCGTGCGGTTCTTCTTTCTCCTCCGGCTTCTGTTTCGCCTGGGCGGGTACCGGTGCGGGCGCGAGTGCGGTGTACGCCCCGATTCCGCCCGCAACGAGGGCGAGCACCAGCGCCGCGATCCACCGGCGCCGGGTGCGGTTCGGGCGCGGGTGGAGTTTCAGTGTCGCGGGGTAGACCGGCGTCGGCGTCGGAGCGTCAGATGCCGGGGGGAGGCGGTTCGCGTCCGGCTCCGCATCGGTGTCGGCGCCGGCCACGGCGGACAGGTCGGGCAGCCCCTTTTCGTCCGACAGGTTCTTCAGTTCGTCGGCGACCTCGCCCGGCGTGGCCGGTCGAAGATCGGGGTTCTTCGCCAGCATGCGCTCGAGGAGGGCGGCGAGCGCGGGGGGGATTTCCGGGCGGCGTGTTGTGATCGGCGGCGCGGGCTCGGTCTGGTGCGCGGCCATGAGGCGCATGAACGACTTGCGCCCGGTCCCGGCGAACGGCGGGTCGCCCGTGAGCAGGGCGTACAGGGTGCAGCCGAGCGAATAAATGTCGGCGCGGATGTCCACCGCGTGCGTGTTCGCCCACTGTTCCGGGGCCATGTACTCGGCCGTGCCCATGACCTCGCCGATCCCGGTCAGGTCGTCGTCCGGGGCGGGGTCGTTCGAGCGGAGCAGCGCCAGCCCGAGGTCCAGCACCTTGACCTGCCCGCTCGCGGACAGCATCAGGTTGGACGGCTTGACGTCCCGGTGAACCAGGCCGTGCTCGTGCGCGTGCTGGAGCCCGAGCGCGGCCTGGCGCACGAGTTCGCACGCCACGGGGACCGGGAGCGGCCCGCCCCGGCCGACCAGCTTGGCGAGGTTCGAGCCCTCGATCAGCTCCATCACCAGGAAGTGCATCCCGTCCGCGTCGCCGGCGTCCGTGGCCCGGACGATGTTCGGGTGGTCGAGGCGCCCGATCACTTCCATTTCCAGTTGGAACCGCGCCACCGCGCGGTGGTCCCACATCTGGCTCGCGGACAGAACCTTGACGGCGAAGTATTTCTTCAGGCGCACGTGCTCGGCGCGGTACACCGTTCCCATCCCGCCCTGGCCGAGGCGCTCCCCGATCCGGTACTGCCCCAGTTGCTCCGGGGGCTTGGGAACGAAGTAGTGGATTTGGGTCGCCGGGAGCGCGCGGCCCGCCGGCGTCTGGTGCGGGTACTCGGCTTGAGTGGGGTCGTGCGGGCCGACCTCGTTCTCGGGGGCGCGTCGGCTCCGCCAGTAGTTGTCCGTCACCTTGTCCATTCGGCGCACCACCGCGTCGCAGGAGGCGCAGCTCGATACGTGCGCCCCGATCTCGTCCATTTCGGGGGGCGGTAACCCGTCAGAGAGGAACGCGGCGAGCGCGGCCGGGGTGGGGCACGCGGGCGGATCGATTTGGGGTGCCTCAGGTGTGCCGTCCATCAACGATCCCCTTGGAACGGAATCATCGGTCCCAGTACCACCACGGCCCCGACGCCGGGCCTAACAGAACACCCGACCCGCGCCAGTTTGCGCGCGGGTCGGGGCGGGCGTCCGGTTCATCGCGAGGAGCGAATCTAGTTTACTCCACTTTACTCCACGGGCGGGCGCGCAAACACCGACCGTCTGCAGCGCCCGGAAAATAACTCCGCTCGGTCACGGGAAACACGGCCCTGAAACACCGAACGGTTTCTGGAAGATAGACGAATCACGCGAGGGAGCGAAGGAGCCCGATATGGGCATCGTATAGATACTGCGCATGAGCGCAAAATTAGAGCGGTTGTGCGAATTGGCGCGGTCGAAACGCCGCGCCAGTGCCCGCCTCGGAGCGGGGCACGATTCGCGCGCGCCGCGGCACGGCGGTTGCGAAGTGTTACGCGCCGGGGACGCAAGGACACGCTGCCCGGGCATCGAACCTTCCACTTCCGAGGGCCGAGTGATGCAAGCCGACAGCATTGACCGCAACGATCTGTACCGTTTGGCGGACGACGGCTGCCCCCACAGCCCGGCGCCCGGCGACACCAGCGCCCACGACCTCAGCGCGCTGTGGGCCGCACTCGGTAAAGACGACCGAGGGGCCGAGTAAATCTTCCCAGGAGTGATTGAAAAGAAGGGCTCAAGTCCCCGCTGACGCTCCGGCGGGGAAGCCGAACCGACGACCGCCCGTCCGCAGTTCAAAATTCCCCACCCGCTCCGGCCCCCCAACCTACACACCGCTCGAAGTGCGATTCCGAAAGACGCCGCACGGGGCGGACGTTCGATCGCTCAATAGTTGGATTTTTTCGGGCGCTACCCGTAAACAAAGCGGCTCTGCGCGTGCCGCGATTCCTCGCGCCGGAAGCGCGCCTGCGTGGTATTCTGCCGCCAACGACTTCTCTCCATTTGTGTCGGGGGCGCGGAAATGGATCGTGTGAACGCTGCGTGCGAGTACCTCTTCGATATGCGCTCGGAACAGCGCCAGGTCGCGGCGCTGCCCGCGGACATCGTACCCCGCGCGCTCGCCGAAGGGTATTTGGTCCAGGAGCGCCTCGTGCGGAAGATCCTGGACCGGTTCGGGAGCCGGCCCATCGGGTACAAGATCGCCTGCACGAACGAACTGGCTCAAAAGGCGCTCGGTGTGGACGCGCCGTTCTTCGGCGTCCTCATGACGCACTCGTCACACAACTCTCCCGCAACACTTCTGGGGTCGGACTTCACCGTTCGCTGTGCCGAGGCCGAGTTCGGGTTCGAGATGGCCGCCGACGTGCGGCCCGGACCGGTTTATACGGCCGACACGATCCGCGAGTTCATCGGGTTCGCGCTCCCGTCGATCGAGATCGTGGACCACCGTTACCACAACTGGCAGGCGGTCGGCGCGCCGTCGCTGCTCGCCGACAACGCCATTCACGGGGCGTGGGTTGCGGGCGAACCGTGTGCCGGCTGGCGCGACCTGGATTTCGCCCGGCACCCGGTTTCCCTCGTGGTCAACGGCGAGCAGACCTTCACCGGCTCGGGCGCGGCCGTTCTGGGCAACCCGCTGAACGTGGTCGCGTGGCTGGCCAACGAGTTACCGAAGTTCGGGCGCCGGTTGAGTCGCGGGGATCGAGTTACGACCGGGATCACGACCGACATTTACCTCGCGCGCCCCGGCGACCAGCTCACCGCGGACTTCGGTGTACTCGGTCGGGTGAGCCTGACCTTCACGGCCGACTGAACGAACCGGGCGCGCCCGGCAGTAGTGATCTGTCAGCCGTTCAGCCCGCGGATCGGCGCGTAATCCGCCATCGCGAGCAGCTCCCGGCTGGCGCCGCGCGCGACGCGGAGCTTGCCCACATCGAACAGCGTGTGCATGACGGTGCCGATCAGGTTCTGGACCCGCACGGGCTCCGAGTTCGGGTCGCCGCCGTTCGCGGACGACTTGCCGATCACGGCCCCTTCGGGCACCCCCCCGCCGGCGAGCAGCAGCGGCCCCAGGTTGCCCCAGTGGTCGCGCCCGCCCTTCGCGTTGAGGCGCGGCGAGCGCCCCATTTCTCCGCACACCACGAGCAGCACCTTGTCTCCGAGCCCCCGCGCGCGGAGGTCGTCGAGGAACGTGCTGACCGCGTGATCGAGCGACGGACCCATGTAGCCCATGCCCTCGGTCATGTGAGCGTTGTTCTGGTCCGCGTGCATGTCCCACACGAAGTTCGTGGTGACCGTGACGAACCCCGCCCCGCGCTCGACCAGCCGGCGCGCGAGCAGCATGAGCTTGCCGAGCGATTTGGCGTTGTCCGCGTAGTGCTGGTGGTTGTTCCACTTCTTGTCGATCTTCGTCACGTCGAACAGCCGCGCGGTGTCGTACTTGTCGACCGTTTTCGCGTCCTCCTTGCCGATGTCGAACGCCTCACCGACGCCGCCGAGGAGGATGCTGAACGCCTTCTGCCGGGCCGCGTCCACCGGGTCCGCTTCCGTTTCCGCACTCTTTTTGAGGCGATCGAACCCGGCGAGCAGCGTGCGCCGGTCGTCGAGCCGGTCCAGCGGTAGGTTCAGTTTCATGTCGCTCTTGAGCGCACCGTTCCCGTCCGGCTGGAACGGCGCAGTGCTCGCGGGGAACGGCCCGTGTGCGGCGAACTTGCCGAAGCCGCTTTGTTCCGGCCCCGCTTTCGGATCGACCGCGCGCGGGAACAGCACGCAGTTGAGCGGCATTCCCGTGGCGGGATTGTTGCTACCCGCGGTGCTCGCGTAGGCGCTGCCGAGGTTCGCGCCGAACGAGTCCTTGCCGACGATGGTCTTGATGTCGTGGTTCGCGTCGCCCGGGACGAACGACCGGACGACGCACAACCGATCGGCCATTTTCGCGAGCTTCGGGAACGTGCCCCCGAATGTGACACCCGGGAGCGCGGTCTTGATCTCGCCGGTCGCGCTGCGGATCTCGGCCGGCGCGCTCATCTTCGGGTCGAACGTCTCGAACTGGCTCGGGCCGCCGTGGAGGAAGAGGAACACGACCGACTTGTCCGTGACCGGTTTGCCCGCCTCGGAGAGCTTGGTGCCGGCTCGCGCGGCGGGGATGCAATCGGCCAGCGAGAGCCCGCCGAGCGCGAGCGACCCGACGCGGAGGAAGTCCCGCCGACCGAGCCGGGCCGAATCACCGAAACGCAGCATGGGTCTCTCCAGATCGACTCGAGCCGGGTGAACCCCGCCCACAGGCAACGAATTGCAAACGTGGGGGCGCCCGCGTTTTTGGTTGTGCCCTCTCCCCTTGCGGGAGAGGGTGGTGAGGCTTTGCGAACCGGGTGAGGGGTCGTCGCCACATACGGGAAGCAACCCCTCACCCCGCCGCGAAGCGCGGCGACCCTCTCCCGCAAGGGGAGAGGGCAAAAAACCAAAGCGGACGAGGCACACCGCCCTTGCGGGCGGAGTTCGCCTTACTTCAACACTCCGCGGATCGGTTTCCCGCCGTGGGAAATGTGTTGGGGCCGGTTGGTGTGGTCGGGCACCATGCCCTCGGGGTCCACGCCGACCAGTTCGTACACGGTCGCGACGAGATCCCCCGCCGAGACCGGGTGGTCGGCAGGGAACGCCGCGATCTTGTCCGTGGTGCCGTGGACCACGCCGGGCTTCGTTCCGCCGCCCGTGAACAGGCAGAACCCGCACTGCGGCCAGTGGTCGCGGCCCGCTTTGCCGTTCACCCGGGGCGTGCGCCCCATATCGCCGGTCACCACCACCAGTGTGCTCGCGAGCAGCCCGCGCTCGCTGAGGTCGTCGAGGAGCGCGGATAGAGCGCGGTCGAGGAACGGCAGGAGGAGCCCCTTCAACATGTTGAAATTGTTCTCGTGCGTGTCCCAGTGGCCGTTGGGCCGCGCTTCGGTGTGAACGGTGACGAACGTGACACCGGCCTCCACGAGCCGCCGCGCGAGCAGAACGCTCTGGCCGAACAGGTCGGCGCCGTACCGGTCGCGGAGCTTGTGCGGCTCGCGGTCCAGGGCGAACGCGGTCTTCGCTTTCGGCGAGAGCAGCAGGTCGAACGCGGCGTCGCGCCGGGTTCCGTGGTGGGCATCGAGTTGCGCCGCGCGCGCATCGAGTTGCTGGACGAGCGACCGGCGCGTGTTCAGGGCGTCGAGCGTCATCCCGCCATCGATTTTCGGGAGCCGCGGTTCGCCGAGTGGCGTGATCGTGTGGCTGTAAAAGTCCTTGCTCTCGGTGATCGATTCGCTCGCGTGCGCGTCGGCGGTACTGGACACCGGGTCGAACTTGGGACCGAGGTAACCGCCGTATGGTCCGGCCCGGCGCAGCCCCTGCGTGTAGCCGGGCGCCGCGGGCAGCATGACGTAGCCGGGCAGGTCGCGCCCGCGCCCGATGCCGAAGAACTGGCACACGCTCGGCACGCTGGGGTGGTTCGTCGGGCGCGCGAAGTAGTCGGTTTGGTCGTGACCGCCGTCGTAACCGGTCATCACGCCATACGGGTTGTGCGAGTTGTACTTGTGCGTCACCGACCGCACCACCGCGAGCCGATCGAGCCGGCGCGCGAGCAGCGGTAGGTGTTCGCAGACGCGCACGCCCGGCAATACGGTGGGGATCGACTTGAACTCCCCGCGGATCTCCGGCGGCGCATCCGGCTTCATGTCGAACGTGTCGATGTGGCTCGGCCCGCCGAACAGGTCGATGAGGATGACCGCCTTCGCGTGCGGATTCTTCCGCGCGGCCGCGGTGGGCGCCTCATTCGTTTTTCGTGAACCCGCGAGTGCGGCCCCCGCTGTTCCGGGAAGGAACGCGGCAAGGGAGCCGGCGCGCAGGAGATCGCGTCGGCTGATGCCGTCGCACGCGGCAGTGGAGTGGCCGAGAACCCTAAGCATGGGAGGGGCCGGTGGGGGAGGATTGAGGCGGGCATTCTGGCGGATATTGGGAGCGTACCCGCACTTCGCGCGAGCTTCAAGAATAAATCGGAATGTCGCGCGGCCCACTGGGGGAATCGCGGGCGTGATGGGAGGGCGGCTGTAGGTGGTGGCCCACCCGCTCGTTGACACGCGCGGCTTGCCAAGAGGCTCCGGCGAACCGCGCGTGTCAACGAGCGGGTGGATCTTCCATCTTCGAGAACTCAACGGCTCAGCCGTCCGGGGTCACTTCGCCTTGACGAGGTCGGCGACCGACCACACCTTCACCGCGTCCCGGCCGACCGTTAGCAGCCGCGTTCCGTCCGGCGAGAACTGAGCCGCGTACACCCGGCCGTTGTCCGCCGGGATCACCGCCCGTAGTGCCCCGCCGCCGAACGGGATGAGGCGAACCGTTCCGTCCCGGCAGGCGAGTGCCAGGGCGTTGCCGTCGGGTGACCAGGCCACCTGCTCGACCCCACCGAGGTCGGCCGGGGCGGTCGGCATCCCCGCCGTCAGCCCGATCTCGAGGTAGCCGCGCGGTTGCGGGCTGATCTGCTTGACCTGGGCCAGCAGACTGTGGCCGCCCACCCCGCCGGCGGCCGCGACGTACTTGCCGTCCGGGGAGAACGCGACTGACATGGGTGGCCCCGGCGGTTGGCCGGACGACGACCACCCGTTCGCGGTGTCGCCGGTTCGGGGGTTGTAGAAGTGAACGCCGGTCCGGTCGTCGGTCACCGCCACGGCACCGGTCGGGTGGAACGCCACGCACCGGAGCGGCCGTTCGGCGCGGTGAGAGAGGACGAACGTTCCCTTCGCTCGATCCCAGACCCGCAGGTAATGGTCGGCGCTGGCGGCCGCGAGCAGTTTCCCGTCCGGCGAGTAGGATAGGCCCGCTACCGCCCCGACGAACCCGCTCGGGCTGTTACCTGTCCCGATGAGTGAACCCGGTCCACCGGGGGGCGCGGCGTTCAAGTCCGGCTGGTTGGGCGGCAGCGCATCCAGGTCCGGCCCCAGTTTGGCCCGCGGTTGCGCCTCGCCCCAGCCCCACTCCTCGACGAAGAACTCGGCCGACCCGGAGCCGGTCCGCGCTCCGCCGGCGGCGACCGCCTTCCCGTCCGGGCGGACGGCGAGCGACGGGGCGCCGGTGTCGTACCCGGTGGCCGTACCGCGGAAGGTGTGGACCACCGCCCCGGTGCCGGCGTCCCACACTCGCACTTCGCCCACGCGCGGCCCTCCTTTACCCCGGGTAGCGGAGCCGGCGGTCAGGACGTGCTTGCCATCCGGCGCCCACACCCCGGCCGTGGCGGTCGGCCGGTCGGGGTCGGTGTCCAGTGGGGCCGACCACATCACCGACCCGTCCGCTGGTCGCCCGCCCGTACCCGGTGGGCCGGCGGACGGGTCGCTACCCGGCCGGGATGCGAAGGCGATTCCCAGCCCGGCAACACAAACTATTGCGGCCGCAGCAGCCAACCACGGGCGGGCGGCCGATCCGCCCGCCCCCGCCGCGAGTCGGTCGAGTGCCGGGGAGACGGTGCCGCCCCGGACCGCAGCGAGGACGGCTTCGCTCAGGCGGGGCGGCACGGCATAGGACCCGTTGGTCCCGCCGACCAGTCCGAGGAGGGCCGCCGGGGCTGCCAGTCCGCGGGCCTCCAGTCGGACGCGGAGCCTGGCGCGCGCCCGCTCCAGTCGGCCCTTCACCGACCCCGCCGACCAGCCGAGCCGGGCCGCCGCCTCCGTGTGGGACAAGCCCTGCACCCCGCACAGCACGACCGCTGCCCGGTACGCGGCCGGCAGCGCCTGGATCTCCTCGTCCACAGCGGCGAGCAGCTCCCGGGCAGTCATCCGGTCCAGCGGGTCGTCCGGGGCGTGAGGTTCGTCCGGCGCGGGGGGCGGGAGCCGGCCGGCCTCGGCCCGCCGCGCACGTAGTGCGAGCCGGTAGGCCGTGCGGTGCAGCCATCCGGCCAGGGCGTCGGCCCGGCGGACGGCAGCAGCGTGGCGGACGAGGGCGAGGAACGTCGCCTGGAACACGTCCTCGGCGGCCGGGCTGTGACGAGTTCCGCCGCGGGCGACCCGCCAGACGAGCGGGCCGTACCGCCGGACGAGTTCGGTAAACGCCGGCCCGTCGGCGTCGGCGGTGAACCGACCGAGGAGTTCGGCGTCCGGAACGTGGGCCAGGGCGAGGCGCGCCGCGGTCGCGACGATCGGGATCTGCATGTCGGGTCGTCCGTGAGTGTGGGCCTCCACACAGTTAGAGCCCGACCGCTGCCCGGCGGCACGGATTTTCTGTCCGTGCGGTGGGCAGTTCGAGGGCAAGCGGATGCGCTTTCCGCCGAGAGGTGGTGAATCGAGATCTACCAAGCCATTGAAAAATAAGGGCTTGCGTGGCGAAAGCGGAGTTGGCGTTCACAACCTCCTCGGCGTCCACCGCCCTACGGGAGCGGCAGGCGTGGGTTCGGCGAAGTGCGGTCGAACACCCTTGCACCGCCAGCAAACGCGCTGTGGTGTGATGATGTGTCCAGAACCACCCGTTATTTGTTGTGTTCGTCGCAATTGTGATCCGAAAGGCAATTCTTCAACTGAAGAGTCGCTTCATCGAGTTGCAACCCGGCCTGGGGGCGCGAACGTACTTTGCACCCGCTCGGTCGCTTTGATGAGTCGCCGCGTGCGCCGGCATCATTCTTGGCCGACGTCCGGCGCCTTTGGTATAGTGTCGGAGCGGCGCCACCGAAGGCGAGTGTCACGGTACCTCGCGAACCCATCTGGGCTGTTCACAAGTCATGGAATGGTGGTTCCACTTCCCGATCGTCTTCTGGTGCCTCACGATCTCCGCCCTCGGGCTGATCGTCGGCTCGTTCCTCAACGTCGTCGTCGCGCGCCTGCCCTACGAGAAGAGCCTCATTTGGCCGTCGTCGCGCTGCTTCGTCTGTTACACGAAGATTCGCTCGTTCGATAACGTCCCGATTCTCGGGTACCTCCGGCTCCGGGGGAAGTGCCGCAAGTGCGGTACGCCGTACTCGGCGCGCTACCTGTGGGTCGAGGTCGGCACGGGCGTGGCGTTCCTCGCGCTGTTCCTCGCCGAAATCGTGTTCAACTGGCACGGCATTCCGGGCATCAAGTACGACTACCTCGGCATTAACGGGTCCGTTCCGCCGCTCCAGTGTTGGGCACTGTTCCTGTACCACGCGGTCCTGCTCAGCGGGCTGATCGCCGCTGCCGCGGTCGATGCGGAGCACCGGATCATCCCGACCCCGATCACGTACACGGCGATGGTCGTGGGCGTGATCGGCGGCGCGCTGATGCCCTGGCCGTGGCCGCAAGCGGCGGCCGTCGTGAACGCGATCCCGCCCGAAATCACGCTCTGGAACCACCCCGACTACATTGGCAAGATCCCCACCGGCGTGCAACCGTGGCCGTTCTGGGGGCCGACGTTCGCGTTCGCCCCGCCGGGGAGTTGGAAACTCGGTTTGCTCACCAGCGTCATCGGCGCGCTGGTCGGGTCGCTCGTGATCCGGGTGACGAAGTGGCTGTTCGAGACCGGCTTCGGGCGCGAAGCCCTGGGCCTCGGGGACGCCGACCTGCTCATGATGGCCGGGGCGTTCCTCGGCTGGCAGATCCCGGTGCTGTCGCTGTTCGTAGGTGCGGTCGCTGCGCTCGTGTTGAAAGTGCTGGAAGCGGTCCTCCGCCCCGATGACGCCCCCGCAACACCGGGAACGCCCGCCCCTCTGCCTTCGATGGCCAGTAACGAGAACCCGCGCGAACTGCCGTTCGGTCCGGGGCTGGCGATCGGGGTCGTGGTGACGTGGTTCGCGTGGCCGTGGCTCGGTCCGCGGTTGCAGTCCGCGTTCTTCGATGCGTTTACATTGACGTTCCTGGCTGCTGTAATGGGCGTGGGCCTGCTCGCCGCAGCGCTCCTGCTGCGCCGACCGGCCGAAGTACAACAACCCGTGGCGGCAAAATAACCCTTGAGGTGCTGACGTGAGCGAAACGGTGATCGTGGATTACGGCATGGCGAACCTGCGGAGCGTCCAGAAGGCGTTCGAGCAGGTCGGGCATTCCGCCACTATCACGAGCGACCCGAAGCACCTGGCGCGTGCCGCGAAGATCGTGCTGCCGGGCGTCGGGGCGTTCCGCGACGCGATCGCGCGGGTGCGCGAAACCGGTATCGACGACGTCGTGCGCCGGCACATCGATACGGGCCGGCCCTTCCTGGGCATCTGCCTCGGGATGCAGATGCTCTTCGCACGCAGCCACGAAGACGGCACGCACACGGGCTTGGGAGTGTTCCCCGGCGACGTGGTGCGTTTCCCCTCAGCGCCGGGCCTGAAAGTGCCGCACATGGGCTGGAACACGCTCCGCTTTGCACGGCAGGGGTGCCCACTGTTTGCGGGGCTGCCGGCCGACCCCGCGGTATACTTCGTTCACTCGTACTTCGCGCAACCGACGCCGGTCGTGAGCGGCATTGTTTCCGCGGAAGCCGACTACCCCACGCCGTTCTGTGCCGCAGTGTGGAAGGACAACATCTTCGCTACGCAGTTCCACCCGGAAAAGAGCCAGCGCATCGGGTTGCAGATGCTCCGCAACTTCGCGCAATTGTGAGTTGTAAAGTCGTCAGGTCGAAAGTCATAACGTCGAAGACTTCCAGAATGGGTGTCTTCGACGTTATGACTTTCGACCTGACGACTTCCGACGGCTTCGTGCCTACTTCCGCGGCATTCCCTGGTTGAAACCGGCCGGATCGAACTCATCCCCCCCGACCGGTCCACTCACCGGCGGCTTCGGCGGGAGCGTCGAGCCGAACTGCGTTCCACCCACCGGCTGAACCGGCTGCGTCGGCGCGCCCGGGAGAGGCGGGAGCGGAGCCGGGGCACCCGCGCTCGCGGGCGGAATCGGCGGAACCGCCGGCTTCGGAGCGGGAACTACGGGAGCCGGAACGACCGGAACTAGCGGATCGGCCGCCGGGATCGGCGGAATCAGCGGTGCGCTGGGGGTCGGCACTGGCGCCGGCACGGTGGGAGCCGGAAAAGCTGGGGGCGGCGGGAACGTCGGTGCCGGAGTGGGAACCGGCGGAAGGATCGGCTCGACTCCCGGGGTCGGGACGATCGGCTGTGTCGGGACGACGGGCGGCGTCCGCGGGAGCGCGTCCGAACTCGGCGGCGCGGGCGGGAGCACGGGATCCGCGCTCGGCAGGGGAAGTGCCGGAGCGGTCGAAGTCCCCGGCGCCGGCACGACCGGCGGCGGCGGGGTGAAGGTCGGGGCTGCGACCGGCGTTCCGATGGCCAGCGCGGTCCACGCTTCGAGCGTGAAGTACGCGACCGCCTGACGCGACGCGACCGACGGCTGCTTCTGACCGCCGTGCGCGGTGAGCGTCTTCACGAGCAGCGGGCTTGCGCCCGGGTCGTCCTTGCGCAACTGGCCCGCGACCGCGCGGAGGTTGGCCCGCGTGGGTTGTTGCGCCGATTCGCCCGGCGCGACCCGTGCCAGTTTGAACTTCCCCTTGTGGGCGGGGTTCGCGTGGCACTCGACGCACTGGTTCGCGAGGAACGGCTGCACCCGTGTGGCGAACAGGTTCGCGGCTTCGGGCGTCACGTCCGCTTCGGGTTCGGTGGCCGGCAAAGTCGGCCGGCTGTTGAGTTCGGCCGGGAGCGTCGGCGTTTGCGGGGCGGTCATCTTCGGCGCGCCTTCCGGCGGGTCCCGCTGGAGCGATCGTTCCAGCGACGCCGTGAGAGCGGCCGCGTCCGAGTTGTTCGGCTGGAACTTCTGCACCGCGCGGGCTTCGGCGAGGGCCTGTTCGCGCATCCCGCTGAACATGCACCACCGCGCGACTTTGAGTCGGGCCGCGGCGTCCGCCGCGGGCACCTTCGCGAGCATGAACTGGTACACCTCGTCCTTCGTCTCGCCGACGAACTGGACCTGGCTCTTCGTGAACGCCCGATCGAGCGCCCCGTGGCGCACGATCACGACGTCCCCGCGAACCGTCACCGAGCCCTCGATCAGCTTGTCGTCCTTGAGCACAACGTACTTTCCACCGACCGCGACCGGTTCCGGTTGCGCGATCGCAGTGTTTCCGCCCGCGGTCGGGGTACCGGGCTTGGGGACCGGTTGCACGGGCGGCTGGAGCACCGAAGGTTGAGCCGGGAGCGGCGCTGCGGGCGGGGGCGTGGGCTTCGCCGGCTTCGTCCCCGCGGGCGGCGGGAGCAGCGGTTCGGTGGTGGGCGCCTTCGGTGAAGCGGGAGGAAGCACCGGCGCGGACGGGCTCACGGGTACTGCGGGCAACTCCGGGACGATTGGGGCCGGGGGCTTGGACGGAATCGCGGGCGCGGGCGACGGAACCGGGAGCGCCGGCGGGGTGGTCGGGCCGGGAGGAACCACGAGTGGATCAGAAGGCAGTGCCGGCACGACGGGCGGAAGCGAAGGCGCGGCGGGCACGATTGGCGGAAGCGAGGGGGCCGAGACCGGAAGCGGTGGAATCAGGGGCGCGGACGGTACGTCCGACGGACCGGGGGGCGCAGGCACAACCGGCGGAGCCGAAGGCGCGGCGGGAGTCACCGGAATCGGCGGAATGCTCGACAACCCCGGCAGCGGGGTCGCAGGGCCGGCCGCGGGCGGCAGATCGGGAAGAACCGGCGGGATGACCGGGGCCGACGGCAACGGTGGAAGGCTCGGCGCGGGACCGGTCGACGGAACCGGCGGAAGGGCCGGTTCCGTGTACGAGGCCGGGACCGGCGGAACGAGCGGCTTCTCGGGCGATCCCACCGGTAGTGCAGGCAGGGTGCCGGGCATCACGAGCGGTTCATCGGGCGGACTGGTGATCGGCGGCAGTGCGAGCCGCGGAACGTCGTCGCCCATTGGCGCCGCATTCGCGGTACTACTCGGCAGCGGCCCGTTCAAATTCGGGAGCTGCGCGTACACGACTAGCGCGGCCACGGCGACAGCCGCAGCAGTGACGAGCCAATAGTTTGTTCTCATAGTGCCGCCCGCCATACCGTGGTGCCAATTTGTGGGCAAGCCCACTTCTCGGAGTTCCGTATGAAGGTCGAGATCGTCTCCATCGGTAGCGAAATCACGAGCGGACAGAACCTCGACACCAACTCGCAGTGGCTGAGCCGGCGCCTGGCGGAGATCGGCGTCCCGGTCGCGTTCCACACCACCGTCGCCGACGACTTCGCGGACAATGTCGCGTGCTTCCGGATCGCGGCCGCGCGCGCGGACCTCGTCATCAGCACCGGCGGACTCGGGCCGACACAGGACGACCTCACGCGCGAGGTGATCGCGGCCGTCGCGGGCGTGGACCTGGTGGAGCACGCGGCGTCGCTCGCGCACATCGCGGACATGTTCGCGAAGCGCGGGCGCGTGATGCCGGACCGCAACCACGTGCAGGCGCTCATCCCCACCGGCGCGGAGCCGATCTTCAACGTGTGCGGCACCGCGCCCGGTGTCTGGGCGCAAGTGGGAACGGCCACCATCATCGCGATGCCGGGGGTGCCGTCCGAAATGTACCGGATGTACGCGGAGCAGGTGCAACCGCGGCTCCTCGCGATGGGAGTGGGCGGGGGCGTGTTCATTCAGCGGAAGATCAACACGTTCGGTACAGGCGAATCGGCGGTCGAGGCGAAGTTGCTCGACCTCACGCGCCGCGGACACGTCCCGGAAGTGGGCATCACCGTGAGCGACGCGGTCATTTCGCTCCGCGTCCTGGCCCACGCTCCAACGCTCGCCGACGCACAAGCACAGATTGCCCCCATCGAAGCGATCATCCGCGAGCGCCTGGCCGAACTTGTCTTCGGGGCCGAAGAGGAAGAGCTCCAGGACGTGGTGGTGCGGTTGCTCCACGAGAAGCGCAAGACGCTCGCGACCGCGGAGAGCATCACGGGCGGGTTGGTGGCCCACCGCATCTGCCTGGTACCCGGAGCGAGTGACTACTTTCGCGGCGGCGTCGTGAGTTACACGGACGAAGTGAAGGCCCGCGAACTCGGCGTCCCTTCTGCTCTACTGGAGCAATACGGCGCCGTGAGCGAGCCCGTCGCGCGGGCAATGGCCGAGGGCGCTCGCGCGAAGTTCGGCACCGATCTGGGTGTATCGACGACGGGCTTCGCCGGTCCGGGCGGCGGGACCGACGAAAACCCGGTTGGCACCGCGTTCGTCGGGCTGGCCCACGCGGGCGGGTGCGAAGTCATCCGCTGGGGCTGGATCGGCACGCGCTACGAGATCATGAGTCGCACCGCGAAACTGGCTCTCAACGCGGTGCGTCTGGAGTTGATGAAGAAGTAATGGCGCCGAGTTGTTGTCCGAGGCTTTACAGGACACTGCCCGAAAATGTAGGAATTTCGGGACCGGTGGAACCGTCTATTACTCGGTGCGGTCGGTTTCGGCCGATGGGAGCGACGAATCCACGTGGGGGCGCGGGGTGCTGATTGCAATGGCCGGGCTACCCGGGAGCGGGAAGAGCACACTCGCTTCGCGCCTCGCTGATACCTTCCGTGGTGTTGTGCTGAGCAAGGACGTGGTGCGGTCGGCACTCTTCGCGCCGAGTGTGCTCGATTATTCAACCGCGCAAGACGAAATCGCGATATCCGCGGTCTACGAAGCCGCGCGCTACATCCTCACCGCCGATCCCGGGCGCGCCGTGTTTCTCGACGGGCGCACGTTCAGCAAGTTGGGGCAACTCGATTCCCCGCTCGCGCTGGCTGTGTCACTCAACCAACGCCTTCAGGTGATTGAGTGCGTGTGTTCGGACGAGGTCGCCCGCGCCCGGCTCGAAGCCGATCACACCGCGGGCGCACACCTCGCGGGGAACCGCACGCCGGACATGTACGCGCGCGTGAGGGCCGCGGCCGTGCCGCTCGCCGTTCCGCGCCTCACGCTCGATACCGGCGCGCTCGCCCTTGAAGATTGTGTGAGTCGAGCGCTCGCGTACCTTTCTCGCCTCTAACCACCGGCGTACACTCCCACTACGTTGCGCCGACTCCAACCCGGAGGTTCACGTGTATCGTTTCGCTGCCATCGCCCTGGTTCTGTCGGTCCCGGCCGCGCGCGCTGCGGATTTCGAGAAGGAGAAGGAACAGAACTGGCACCAGTGGCGCGGGCCGAACGCGGACGGCTCCGCGCCGAAGGCCGATCCGCCCACCAAGTGGGACGCGAAGACCAATGTCGCGTGGAAGGCGGAGCTGACCGGGCGCGGGTCGGCCACGCCGATCGTGTGGGGCGACCGCGTGTTTGTTCTGACCTCGATCAAGACGGACCGCAAGGCGAAGCCCGAAGAGATGCCGAAGCCGGACCCGCGCTTCGACGTGAAGACCGATCCGCCGACGCACTTTCACAAGTTCGTCGTGCTGTGCTTCGATCGCACCAGCGGGAAAAAGCGCTGGGAGCAGGTGGTTGCCGAGATGGTGCCGCACGAGGGGCACCACGCGAGCCACTCCTACGCGGCCGGGTCGCCGACCACCGACGGCAAGTTCCTGTACGTGTCGTTCGGGTCGTTCGGAACGTACTGTCTGGACTTCGACGGCACCGTGAAGTGGGCGCGCACGGACTTGGGGCGCATGCACACGCGGCTCGGGTGGGGCGAGGCCGTTTCGCCGGTCGTTCACGGGGACGCGCTGCTCCTGAATTTCGATCAGGAGGTCGATTCCAAACTGTACCGCCTCGACACGGCGACCGGCAAAACGAAGTGGGTCATCAATCGCGACGAGAAGACCACGTGGTCCACGCCCGTCGTCGTGGAGCACGGTGGCAAGTCGCAGGTCATTACGAACGGCACGACGCGCGTCCGCAGCTACGACCTCGCTACTGGTGGGGTCATCTGGGAGTGCGGGGGCATGACCGTGAACCCGATCCCGTCCCCGATTCGGTTCGGCGATTCGATCATCTGCGTGAGCGGGTACCGCGGCGCGATGGCCCTCTCGGTGCCGCTCGGCTCCACCGGCGATCTCGGCGCGAAGGGCAAAGTGAACTGGCGCTACCCGGCCGGAACGCCCTACGTGCCGTCGCCCGTGCTCGTCGGAGATTCACTTTACTTCACGCAAGCGAACGACGCTTTGCTTACTGTAATCGACGCAAAAACCGGGAAGGCCGTCATCGAGAAGGAGCAACTCCCGTCCGCGAAGAGCTTCTATGCGTCGCCGATCACCGCCGCGGGGCGCGTGTATTTCGTTGACCGCAGCGGAACCACGGTCGTCCTCAAGGCGGGCGATACACTGGACGTGCTATCGGTGAACAAACTCAACGAACCCATTGATGCCACACCCGTTGCGGTCGGCAAGCAGTTGTTCCTGCGGGGCGAAAAGTGCCTGTACTGCATCGAAGGGAAGTGACCCGAAAACCGAGTTGTTGGCCCCGATTCCGGCCACGGGTAGTGGTTTGGTGAACCCCGCCCGCAAGGGCGGTGGGTGCAGCCTGCGAGGGTATTGGCCTCGATTCCGGCGACAGGTAGCTCGGTGAACCCCGCCCGCAAGGGCGGTGGGTGCAGCCTGTGAGGGCGGCCGGGGCAACCCGCAAGGGCGGTGGGTGCAACTCGATCGTGCATTTGCTTGGGGGCCACAGTTGCTCGAATTACCCGCCGCCCTTGCGGGCGGGGTTCACCAGGCATCACACCGCAGGGCGCACGGGGAGCACGCACGCGGGCCGGAAGCCGACCCACTGGTTGCGCCGGGCAACGGACAGGTTCCGGCGGTGGGTGCTCTTCATCGATTCCGCCGACGTGCGCATGTAGCACGCGCCGCGGACAACGGTCTCCACCGTCTCACCAGAACCGGGAATAGAGACGATCGGCTCCAGCGGTGGGAAATCACCGATCGCGGCTTTCGGCGCTGCGGGCTGGCACCACTCCGAGACGTTCCCGGTTAAATCTTCGCACCCGTAAGGGGAGCGGACGTGCGAGAACTTCCCCACCGCGCACGTGGAGGCGGCTTCGACGTGGGCGAGTTTCTTGCTCCCGCTTATGCCCTGACCCCACGGGCACAGGCGCCCGTCGGTTCCGCGTGCGGCCTTCTCCCACATCCACTCCGTCGGTATCACCAGTCCGGCCCATTTGCAGTACGCGAACGCATCGAACAGTGACACGAACGTGACCGGGTGCTTGTCCTTACCCTTCGGCGGGCCGGTGCTGCTCCAGTTCGAGAGGTACGCATCGTAGTCCGGGTGCGTCGGGTCGGGTTCGTAGCCGGTCTCGGCGATGAATTGTGCGTACTGCTCGTTGGTGACGGGCCACCGCGCGAGCGAGAACCCGGCGCAGTAGGCGGATTCGCTCCCCGTGCCGTAAGTGAATTTGCCCGCGGGTATCCAGATCATCTGGGAGCCGTCGATCGGGTTCACCCAGCTCAAGTTCGCGCGCGTGGTGGGGTCGGTGTGCTCGCACGGGAGCACCAGCTCGTGGTCGCGGGCGAAGTCCATGACCGCGTGCGCGTCGGAATTGGTGGACGCGGCCGTGACGATCTTCCACGCTGCCAGTGCGCGGGCCGCGGTCGCTTTCTTCTTGGTGAGAGCTTCCAGTTCGCCGATGGCCTTCGTGGACGGGAACCGCGTGCCATCATCCGCGCGCGGGGTTTCGTCTTCGTCGTCGGGGTTCATTCGTCACCCGCTTTCACATCCGGTGTTTCGTCCGCGCCCTCAATAGGTCCGCCGAGCAGTTCGTTAACGCGGCGGAGCAGGGCACCACCGTGTTCGGGTTGCACCATGTTCAGATAAGCCGCGATTCCACGCAGATATTGCGTGAACGCGGGCACGTTGCCGTTGAACTTCGGGTGCCGTTTCGCCTGCGATTCGATGTCGTGCGTTGTGCAATTGTGGAGGATCGCGCGTAACTCGCGCCGGAGCTCCCGGGGCACTCGAAGGGCGTCGTTCACCACGATTCCGGTGACAACTTGGCGCTGAGAATCGCGGATGACGCGGAACTTCTCCTGGTTCACCACGAACCCTTCTCGCTGGCACACCTGATCGACCCACCAGCGGAACCGGCCCAAGTTCATCCCCTCGGCCTTCGGGAACGAAAAGGTGAGGTCGTCCGCGTAGCGCGTGAACGTGCCCTTATTGGCTTTCGCGAGCCCCATGAGGCGCGCGTCGAGCCGCCGACAGACGAGGTTCGAGATCGCAGGGGAGGTCGGCGCGCCTTGCGGGAGTGTCGCGGTGCCCCATTGGGTGGGGTCGGGCGTGTAACAGCACAACCGTGCGAGTACGGGGGCGATCTGCTTGGCGTCGTCCTTCGTACCAAACATGCAGTTGTCGACTTGATAGCCGAAACTTGCAAACAGCCCCATCACGCGGAAGTAGTGGATCGTGGGGAAGAAGTCCTTGAGGTCGAATTTTACGATCAGTTCCGCGCCGACGTGGGGCGTGGCATTGCTCACGGTGGAGCGCCCGTTAACGAAGCCGTGCGCGGCCGGGTGCGGCGGAACCTTACTCAGAATGTGCTTCAAAATCTGCTTCTGCACCCACTTCAACTGTTTCTTGGGAGCACAAATCTTTCGTTCGGAGCCGTCGCGTTTGGGGATCGTGTGTGTGGTGTACGGGCCGTTCTTGTGATCGCTCGCGAGCAGGAAGAACCCGAGCTGGTTCGGCGACTTGATGTTCAGTAGCTTTCGCACGTCCTTGAGTTTGCCGAGGATCGGAACCCCGCTCCGTTCCTGGGTGCGCGTGCCGGGCTTGTGCCGGGTGATCTTCAACCCCTCGCTCGGGAGGAGCCACCCCGTCGGGTTCCAGTCACCGTCCTTTTGTGCGGGGATCGCGACCTCTTCGATTTTCGCTTTGCGCACGGCGCGGGCCACGACCCGGCGCACTTCCATGTCCGGGTCTTTTGCGAAGCGCCGCAGGACGCGGGAACAGGCGCGCTCGGGAAAGTGGTCGCGGGCGTAGCGGATGAGTTCCAGTCGCGCCTTCTTTTCGGTGGCACTGAGGAGCGCTTCGAGGTGCTCCCAGATCAACACGTTCGCGCGGTTCACGGCCGGCTCGTAGCTCGCGAGCGCCCGAACGTGATCGAGTGCGTCGTGGAGTTTCTTGAACGCTTCGGGTAACGTGGCGCAGTATTGCTCGACGGTAGCGATCAGGCCGGCGTCGGTGTCCGCGTTCGCGGGTAGCGGCAAGAGCAGCCACGCCGGGGCGGATCGTGGAGCGGACATTGCAAATCCTCTTCGTACCCTCGATAAGTGCATAGAAGGTAGCCCACTCCCCGCAATATCACAAGCACCGATGCGCGTTCCGAACGACCACCCCCTGGCCCGCACCTACGTCCTCCTCGACCCGGATCTGAATACCGGCGCCGCCGAATCGTTTCGCGGCACGGTGGAGGTGGCCGAACGGGAAGGGCTTGTCGAACTACTGCTGAACCGCGAAACGAGCGCGAGCGCCGCGAGCGCCGCGATTCGTAGCCTCGAACACGACGAATCGCCACTCACGCGCAATGCGCTCGCACGCGCATTGCGTAGCCCACATCCGAGTATCCGCATCCTGGCGACGGGTGAGATGGTTCGGCGGAAGATGGTACCGGGCACAGCCACGGATCTGTTTCAGTTGCTCACGACGGACCCGTTTTGGCAAGTGCGCCGGGCCGCCGTCAACGCGCTTGCGGAGGGCGCACCGCGCGAGCTACTGGCCCCGGCGTCAAACGACCCACACTGGCGGGTTCGCTACGCACTCGGGCAGTGGCTCGAAGAATGGGGGCGCGATCTCACCGCGCGCGACAACGTGTTGGAGCTGCTACTTACGCCAGCTCCACACTCCGCCCGGCTCCGCGATTACCTGTTCTACCGCTGGACCGGGAACGCGCCCGCGGAGCGAACCGCGAACGACCCGCAATCGTGGTGCCCGTTCTGGGACTGGGACCCCGCGGTGCTGGCACGCAACCTGGAACTACTCGGCCGCAGTGGTCGGCGCGAGGCACTCAACGTCCTCGTGCGCCTCATAAATCACCCCGACGAGCGCGTGCGTGCGTGGGTGATTCTCGCGCTCCGTGAGGATGGTACCCCCGAGCAGTGGGAGGGCGCGATCGGCTTGCTCGGCGACCCGCGTGAGGATACCGCCCCCGTACTCGAAGCGCTCACGCGCGGGATCGAACTCGATCGTATCGAGGAGGTCGCGAAATTCATTCTTTGCCGCCCACCAACATTACCTCCCCTACTCGAAACGCTTCCGGGTTACTCCTCAATCACGGCAAAGTCGTGGGCCGCCGCGCAAGCCGGCGAAGCGTTCCCAGTGGAGGACGTTCGAGCCGAGTTGGAGCGCCTAAAACCCGATCTCCCCGACTCGAACACCATCGCTCCCTCACTGTTCGCGCCCGATCACCCGCACGCGCGGGCCGCAGCACTAACGTCTGACCGCGCGAAGGAATTGGTCGAGAATCCCACCCGCGAAACGTCCTGGTTCGTGCTGTCGCGTGCCGCGAAGATGTGTCGCGTACCGGTGTGGAAACTCGCGCCCGAAACGCCGTGGAAGCTTCCCGCAACACCGCGTGCGCCAGCGGAACCGCTTGAACTTCCACGAATCGCACTCGTGCGACCGCGACAAATCGGACCCGATGGGCCGATCGTGTCGCCGCTCGGGGTGTCGGGGCATTACGGCTTGCCGGTGGAGGGTTACGTGCGGGCGGCGGAGCGAGGGGTGAACCTGTTCTTCTGGGAGCCGAACTACGCAACGCTCACGCGGTTCGTGACGCGGCTCTCGCCGAGTGACCGACGCGAGGTTCACATGTTGGTGGGCACCTTCGAGGCGGACCCGGCGAAGATCCGCAAGGACGTGGAGCGTGCCCTGCGCAACATGAAATTGGAGCGCCTGAGTATCTTCCTGATCTTCTGGACTCAGTCGTGGCAGCGCATCACGCCGGACGTGCGCGAAGAACTTGAATCGCTCAAACGGGACGGCTTGGTACAAATGTTCGGGCTCTCGACGCACAACCGGGGCATCGCCCGCGACGCGATCATTGAGGGCTGGAACCCGGTGATGGTGCGCCACAGTGCCGCCCACCGCAAAGCGGAAACCGAAGTGCTCCCGTTCGCGCGCGAACGCGGGACGTCGATCTTCACCTTCAACAACACGTGTTACGGACGGCTACTCGACCCGTCGTTCCGGCCGAGCGATTGCTTCCGGTACACGCTGAACACACCCGGCGTGTCGGCGTGCTTTACTGCACCATCGACGCTGGAGTATTTGGAAGAAAACCTCGATGCACTCCAGAACCCGGAACTGCCCGACGACGTGCGGGACAGGCTCCTCAAGCGCGGCGAGTGGATGTACCGCGAAGATACCGTCTTCCGCAAAACGGTGCGGGCCGAGGTGTGAGGCAGCAGAAAACAGAAGCCGCCGCAGATAAACGCAGATCACACGGATCAAAGGCGGAAGACAGATTGGCCACAAAAACGCACAAAGGGCACAAAAGAGGACAGAGGACAGAGGACAGAAGACAGAAGACAGATCGCGTTATTTTGTAGCCCCGGATGGGGCGACCGATCGTAGCCAGGGGTTGCGCTGCGCTTCACCCCTGGCGGGCTCGCACCAACCCGAACGAGCGAACCAACGCGAAAAGAACCAGCCCCGTAGGGGCGGCAGCACCAACTAGAGGCGCTGTCGCCCCTACGGGGCTGGTTCTTTTTTGTGCCCGGTTCCAGGGGTTGCGCTCGCGTTGCTCGCTCCACCCCTGGCTACAATCGGTCGCCCCATCCGGGGCTACAAAACTCAGGCGCCCGGTTCTCTGTCTTCTGCCTTCTGATCTCTGCCTTCTGATCTCTGTCCTCTGTCCTCTGTCCTCTGTCCTCTGTCCTCTGTCCTCTGTCCTCTGTCCTCTGTCCTCTGTCCTCTTCATCGCAGCGCTTACAACTGGACGTGCGGCAGCGCGGGGGCGGCCGGTTTATTCGCCACGTCCGCGACGGTCCTTGCGAGCGCCAGGTACGCCTTCGCGACGGCCGAATCCGGGTACTTCCGCACGATCGGTTCGCCGTGATCGCCGCACTGCGCGACGCGCGGGTCGATCGGGAGTTCGCCCAGGAACGGGACGCCGCTTTCCTCCGCGAGCTTCGATCCGCCGCCCACGCCGAAGATCGGGGTCTTGTTCCCGGCCGCGTCCTCGAAGTAGCTCATGTTCTCGACGATGCCGAGGATCGGCACGCGCACCTCGCCGAACATTTTCACGCCCTTGCGCGCGTCGATGAGGCTCACCTCACCCGGTGTCGTGACCACCACCGCGCCCGTCAGTGGGGCACTTTGGCTGAGCGTCAGTTGCGCGTCACCGGTGCCCGGCGGCAGGTCGATGATGAGGTAGTCGAGTTGGCCCCAATCGATCTGCGTGAGGAACGATTGCACCGCTTGCGCGACCTTCGGGCCGCGCCAGATCACGGCCTGGTTCACGTCGACGAGGAACCCCATGCTCATCAACCGGATGCCGTACCTCTCGATCGGGAACGCGGTCGTTTTCGGATCGACCATTCCGAGGCCGAACATGATCGGCACCGACGGGCCGTAGATGTCCGCGTCCATCAGCCCGACCGCTTTGCCGGACATGTGCAGCGCCATCGCGAGGTTCGCCGCGACGGTGGACTTGCCCACGCCGCCCTTACCGCTCGCGACCGCGATGACTTGCTTCACACCGGGCAACGAGACTTTCGGGGGCATCTGCGGGTTCATGAATTATCTCCGGGCGAACGGTCGGCACGGGTCGGTGTTCCGCAATTCGCGGGTGTTCTCCGACCAACTTACGCCGAGCGTTCGCTCAATTCGCGAAGTAAGGTGAGCGGGTAAATGCCCGTATCGTGGCCGTCGTTCCACTTGATCTGGTAGGCATAGTGGCCGACGGGCGTCATCGCGACGGGGACCGGTGCGCCGGCCGCGACCTCTTGCGGCGACAGGATGCGGAACGGGTCGACCGGCTTCCCGCGCTCCTCGTTGCACGTGGCGCACGGGCACTTCGCGCGGAGCGTCTTCCACGACGCGGTCGTCGTTGCGCCGTCGCTCCATTCGATCTTCAGCCCGTCGCCCTCGCGCTTGAGGGAGAGCGGGCGGAGTTCGTCGGCCATATGCGTGCTCCACTGCGAAGTAACGCACTTGATTATAGTGGGCCGAACGAAGCGGCCCACCCGCGCCGCGTGCGGGGAGGCACCCGCAACGGGTCACGATCCGGGGAATCGTGTTTTCCGCGCGCAGAACCGGGCGCCGGCCGGCAACTATATCGAGGGCGACGCGAGAGGGAGGCGCTGTGGACCACGGCTTACATTCGATCATCCAGCGCACGGTCGGGGACGTGCGCCCCGACGCCGAGTTGCTGGCGCTGATCCGGGACGATCAAACTGCGACTGCCGAACTGCTCTCGCGGCACGGGCCGCTGGTGTGGGGCGTGTGTCGGCACCTGCTCGGAGAGGCCGACGCCGAGGACGCATTTCAAGCGACGTTTCTGGTTCTCCTCCGCTCCTCCGTCCGTGACGGGACGGTTTTGGCTTCGTGGCTTCACGGCGTGGCCCTGCGGGTTTCGCTCGCCGCGCGCCGGGCCGCCGGGCGCCGACGGACTCACGAGCGGGACGCGGCCGCGCCCGAGCCGGCTGCGCCGTCACTGCCAGACGATTGGGAGAACACGATGGCGGCCGTCCACCGGGAGGTGGCCGCCCTACCCGAAGCCGATCGCACGGCGTTTATTTTGTGCGTGTTGGAAGGATTAACCCAGGCCGAAACCGCGCGCCGGCTCGGGTCCACACCGGGCGCGGTCGCCGGGCACGTTGCTCGCGCGAAGAAGCGGTTGGTCGCCCGGCTCACCGAGCGCGGCGTCGTGCCCGGACTGGCCGCGCTGGGGATCGCTTCAGTCGCGGGTGCCGTTCCACCGGGTGTGGTGGGGCACGTGTTGAATCTCACGCGGGCCAATGCGTCGCCCGCCGTTCTGTGGCTCGCGAAAGGAGCAACGGACATGACCGCATTGAGTACCAAGTTGATTCTCGCTGTCGTCGCGGTGACGGTTGGGCTGATTGCCAGCGTTGTGGCAGCCGGGTTCGGCCCTCCGCCCGCGGTGCCTGCAACACCCGCGCCTGCTGGTGCGAAGCCGCCCGAACCAGCCGAAGGAGAACCGAAGCCGGCACAGGTGCTGGCGGGCCACACGGACCGCGTGACATCGGTCGCATTCTCTCCCGATGGTCGGTGGATCGCCACCGCTGCGTGGGACGGCACGGCACGCCTCTGGGACGCGACGACGGGGAAGGAAACGCGCAAATTGGAGTTCCCCGCCACGAAGGGTAACAACGAGTTCGGCCACATTGCCTTTTCGCCAGACGGCACGCTTATTGTGACTTCGGTGCGGGAATCACAAGACAAGTGGGTCGTGGTGGTCTGGGATCAGCGCACCGGCGAAAAAGTACGATCGCTCCCGGCCGAAACCGGCAGCGTCGCGATTTCACCGGACGGAAAACTGATCGCGTGCGGGGGCTATCAACACGTCGGGTTCTACGAGACCGCTACCGGCAAGTTGGTCCGCGAAATTCACGGCGGCGAGAAGCAATTGCGTATCGAATCGCTCACGTTCGCGCCCGACGGCAAGACGCTCCTCTCCACCGGGCACCCGCCCACCCCTCAGCGGGGAGACGGAATTACACGGCTCACCATCATGCCGGACGTCGTCCGCGTTTGGGACGTGGCGACCGGGAAGGAGCACCCGTCCCCTATGAACGGGCAGGTGGTGGGGCGCCTCGGTCAGCACGTGGCTCTGTCGACCGACGGGCGTACTCTCGTTCATTCGAGTGACAAGAATATTATCTTGCGGGACACCGCGACGGGGCGGGATCGCGCCAAACTGACCGGGCACAAGGACGCGATCTGTGATTTTGCCTTCTCGCCCGATGGTCGGACACTCGCAACGGGAAGCATGGACGGCACCGTGCGCCTCTGGGATCTGCCCTCGGGCAAGGAACTCGGCCGTTTCGGTCAGGAGGTCGATCCGACCAAAGGTGGTTGGGTACTGTCCGTTGCGTTTTCTCCTGACGGGCGGTCACTGGTAGCGGGCGGGCTCAACAAAACTGGCGATGTCTGGGACGTGGGCCGGATCACGGGTCGGGTGCGGGCACCGGTCGAGCGGTCTGCAACCGAACTCGAAGCGGACTGGAAGGATCTCGCGGGCGACGCGGCAAAAGGGTTCGCGGCGCTGGGCCGGTTGGTTCTTTCGCCCCAAAGTGGAGCGCCGTTTCTGGCCGAACGGCTCCGGACCGCGTCGAACGCGGACCCCAAACCGATTGAGCGCCTGATCGGGGATCTGGACAACGAAACGTTCGCGGTTCGTGAGCGAGCCACGAAGGAACTGACGGCTCTCGGGGATCGTGTGGCCCATTCGCTCCGAAAGGCGCTGGCCGGCAACCCGTCTCCAGAAGCTCGGCAGCGGCTGAACGCACTACTGGCTCGAATCGACGGCGCGGAACCGTCCGTGGAAACGCTTCGCGAGATACGAGCGGTGGAAGCGCTCGAAGCCATCGGGACCGCGGATGCCCGGAAGTTGCTCGATGTACTCGCGGCGGGGCCTTCTGAAATGCGCCTGGCGCAGGAGGCGAAGGCGTCCGCCGACCGGCTGGCTAAACGGAGTGCCGCTTCCACACGATCGCCCGCAGGGTGCACGCACTATGAACTCGTGACGTGGTGAGGGCTTACGGCTACACCGAGGTCATCAGGAGGATGCCCGATGCCGTTGCCGCTCGCTACTGTGCTTGCCGACGTACCGGACCCGCGCCGTGATACCGAGAACAAGCTGCACCTGTTGACCGACATCCTGACCATCGCAACGTGCGCGATCATCGCCGGGGCCGACGGGTGGGAGCAGATCGCCGCCTACGGCGAGGCCAAGGAGGAGTTCTTCGGGCGGTTCCTCGAACTACCCAACGGGATCCCGAGTCACGACACGTTCGGTCGGGTGTTCGCCAAGCTCGACCCGGATGCGTTCGCCGACCGGTTCGGGCGGTGGATGGCTTCGGCGTGTGAAGCCACCGGACTGGTTCAGGTGGCCATCGACGGCAAGAGCGCCCGGCACTCACCCACGGGCACGTTCACCGGGTGCCTGCACTTGGTCGAGGCGTGGGCGGTCGAGAACCGGTTGATCCTGGGGATGCGGTCGGTGCCCGAGGGCGGACACGAGATCACCACGATCCCGGACCTACTGGGGGCGCTGGACCTGGCCGGGGCGTTGGTGACCATCGACGCGGCCGGGTGTCAGAAGGCGACGGTGGCCCAGATCCGCGAGCAGGGCGGGGATTACCTGGTGTGCGTGAAGGGGAACCAGAAGGGGTTGCGGGACGCAGTGGCGGATGTGTTCGCGCGGGCCGGTGAGGCCGAGTTCGCCGGGTGTGACATGGCCTCGGAGGTGAGTGCGGGGCACGGGCGCGACGAGGAGCGGTATGTGACGGTGGTCCAGGCCCCGGATGGGTTGCCGGACGGGTGGACCGATGTCGGGGCGGTGGCATTGGTGTGCCGGGAGCGGTCGGTGAGCGGGGCGCGGGCCGAAAGCACCGCCCACTACTACCTGACGAGTCTGCACGTGGGCGCGGACGTGTTGGCCGGTTACATCCGCAATCACTGGGGCATCGAGAACGGGCTCCACTGGGTGCTCGATGTGTCGTTCCGAGAAGACGAGAGCCGCGCCCGGGCCGGCCACGCGGGTGCCAACCTGGGGATGCTCCGTCGCGTCGCGGTGTCGCTGCTCAAGTGCGCCGGGACCAAGGGCAGCATTCAAACCCGGCGCATGAGGGCCGGGTGGGACGACGATTACTTGCTCAAAGTGCTACAAGGCATCAACGCCGAATATAGTGCGTGAGCCCTGCGATCGCCCGTGCCACAAAAGTAGGCGCACGGGCGGCAATCTCGTTCGGTCAGTTACTTCGTCGTCACCCAAGTGACGACCACCGTTTCGCCTTCGAGCTTCGCGCTATATCCCGGCCCTTGCTGCGTTTCCGACCAGGGGAAACTGAGCGGCTTTTTGCCGGCTTGAGGTGCTTGCAGCAGCGTGGCCGGTTTGCCGTCGCGGACGCTGCGAATTTCGAGCTGGTATTCGCGCTTACTCCCGCTGAGCCCGAGCGGCGCGGGCGGGAGGGGCAGGTCGGCGCGGATCGTTTGGCCGACCATCGCGAACGTACCCGTCACCATCGTCACACTCGCGGGGAGCGGCGTCGTGCGTTCCTGGGTCACCTTCACGCGGACGAGCGCGTCGGACCCGCCTGCGGCCTTGTTCGTCGCCTTGGTGTCACCGGCCCATTCGCCGGTTACCTTCACCGCGCGCTTGTCCGGGGCCACTTCCACTTTGACGTTCTTCGCGCTGGCCGGGGAGGTGCCGAGCGCCGCTTCCGTGATACTGTGCCCGGGCCGGGCCGCGATGTACTTGGTGAACGTGGTCGCGCCCTTGTCGCCGGGAACCGGGACCGCGACCGATTCGACCGTCGTGGCGCGGTCCACTTTGGTCCCGGAGTCGGTCACTTTCAGGACGGCCATCGTCGTGCCCTCGCGCGGTTTTTCGACCGTCGCGGACCCGGATTGCTTCGCGGCCTGTTTCCCGTTGTGCGCAACGAGCGAAATGGGGAATGTGCCCGACTTCTCGAACGTCACGAGTCGGTCGATTTTGCCCCCCGCGGTCACTTCTACGCCGTTTTCGCCAAAGTCCCACACACATGTACTCGCATTGGCAACGTCGGCGGTGAGGCGGAACGTTGCCGGTGCGGTCGTACCGGACACGGGCTGCACCGCGAATGCGTTAATGCTCGGTGGAGGGCCATTTTGTGTCGCCGCGGCTACGTCGATCGGAACCGTGCGCTCGTTCTCGTCGCCCAGGTAGTTGCGGACCGTGAGCTTGACCGTGTAACTGCCCGGTTTGGCATACGTGTGCGAAACGTGCTGGTCGGCGGCGTAGGGTTCGAGGGGGGTGCCGTCGCCGAAGTCCCACCAGCCGCTCTCGCCGCTGGCGCGGTTGTCGCAGGCCAGGGTCAACCCGTCGGGGTTGACGGCGAAGTTCGCGACCGGTTTGGTCGGCTTCACCACGCGATCAACGACCGCGGTCGCGTAGGTCCCGGCTGCGCCGCCCCCGAGACCGAGGAAACCGAGGAGCGCGGCCTTGAGCCAGCCGCTCGAACCCGACTTCGCGGGCGTCGAGTGTGAAGTGGGTGCGGGTGTCGGGGCGTGAGCAGTATCGGACATCGCGCGGCCCTCCGTGACCGGGAAGAATTTCGGATTACGGAGGATACGCCGGAAGGGAAAATTAGAGCAAGACGAACCGGAAACACGTTCGTCACGTGGCAATAGCTTGTAATGACAACGAACGGGCACCGTTGTGGTGCCGCGGTGACGTCTACGATCGGAATTTCGTCAAGCCGAAAATCAGCATCCCGAACACCATCGCCAGGAGCATGAGCACCGTGACTGGTTGTGTCTGGCCGCGATCGGGTTCGGACCCGGTCTCCGGGGCGAGGTGTACTCGCGCGGGCGCGACAGGGACTGCTTGTGCGCGGGTCGGCTCGGCGCCCCTCGGCGCGCGGGTGTTCCGGTCGCCGCGTTCTTCCAGTTGAGCCAAACCGACGGCGAGGCCGATCCCGGTCAGGACGACACCCGCGATGATTCCCGCGATCACGACCGGATTCTGAGCGAGATCTTTGACCGCGTTCGGACCGCCGCCCACACCCAGCGACCAAGCCAAAAACACAACTCCGAGAGCGAGTGCGACGGCCACGACGCCAAAAATAACACTGAACAGCACTTGAAACAGCACGATCAGGCAGGCCCGAGGAAAAGTAGTCGGTAACCCACCCATCAGCACCAGTACGAGAACCAGCACGTTGAACGGCAACGAAACCAGCGCGCTGGCGAACGCCGTGTCGATTATGTCAGCCGGGTTGATGAAGGCGAGGTCGGTGACGAACTGTGTCACGCCCCAGTTGATTACGAAGTTGAGCACGTTCGCGATCATCAGGAGGGTGATCGACCAATCGAGAGACGGGAGCGGGACCGCGGCCACGCGCCGGCGCCCGCCCCGGATCATGACGTTCGCAGCGCGGAGCGAGGCACGAAGGACGATCGCGCCGATGAACGAGGAGACCAGCGTTAATATGACGAGGTGGAGAATCCATGCGTTGCCCATCCAAGTCTCTCCGAAATGACCGCGCCGGAACTCTGGGTAATGTCGTTTATCGTTGGTCGATGGTCGTTCGGTCAGCTTACCACGTAGTCGGGGTGGACCGGTACCACTTTGGCCGTTCGCCCGGTCCGCCTACCTCAGCACATGAACGGCGACCTCGCACTCGGGGTAGCGGTCGGTGGCCGGGTCGCGCCGGACCTGTGTGACAACGAACCCGCACTTCTGGAGGACTCGAAGGGACGCCTCGTTACTCGTGGCGGCGGTGGCAACGAGCGGCCGTTTCGTGACCCCGTCCAGCAGCAGGTGCAACGCCCGGCTTGCAACTCCCTTTCCCCAATGCGCCCGGTCGATCCAGTACCCGACGTGATCCTCGCCGTCCATTGGGAAGCACGAGATGATCCCGATGAACTCTCCACCGACGAGGATCGCCCGGGCGGTGATGTTCGGGTCGTCCAGGGACTTCGCCCAATGTGAGTCGAACGCCTCCCGGGTTCGAGGAATCGTGGCCGCCATCCGGTTCGAGTCCGGGTCGAGCTGCAGGTCGTACATCCGGGGCAGGTCGCCCGACTCGACCGGGCGGAGTCGAACCCGGTCATCCACCGGCGGGGCGTCGTTCCCCAACTTCTGAGCAATGAGATAGACGTGGCCCTCGGGGTACTGGTCGTATTCCAGGTGGCGGCAGACGCAGCCCGCTTCGGCGAGGACTCGCAGGGTCTTGGGGACGCCGAGCGTGGCGTGGTACATGGGCGGTCCCATGTACGAGTTCTGCTTCTCGTCCGGTGTGTCCGTCCCGCCCATCGTGAAGACGAGCACCCCGCTCGCAGACAGCCCCCGGCACAGCTTCGTCAGAACCGCTTCCTGCTCGGCCAGCGGGACGTGCCACACGCTGTCCCACGCCACGATCAGGTCATATGACCGAGGCAGTTCCCACCCGCAAATGTCGGCGTGGAACAGCCGGGCGTCGGGGTGGCGGTCCCGGGCGAGGGCGAGCATCGCCGGGGACACGTCGAGGCCGTCCGTGCGGAACCCGTGCCCGCCCAACAGCCCCATCAACCGCCCCGTGCCGCACCCCACATCGAGGGCGGCGCCCCTATGCTTCACGAAACCGACGGCCCGCTCGATCTGGGCGAACCCGTAGGTCGAGACGTCGAGCCACTGGTCGGCGATCTGGTCGTAGCTGGCGGCGACTTGTTCGGGAGTCATGTGCTCAACAGCTCCACTGTATGTCCGGCTGCTCGTAGGGCGGCGACTGCCTCCGGGAACCGCTCGGCCTTCACCAGCAAGTAGTCCGTGTCGAACGTCGAGAACGCGAACACTCCGATCCCGGCCCTCGCGATCGGCGCGGTGAGTGACGCCAGCACGCCGACGAGGGTGAACGGCATTGCCCCGGCCACACGGAGGCACCGCCATCCGCGATCACAGTGCGTACCCTCGGGGACCAGTTCCTGCCGACACACCACCGATAACTCGTCGGCCGTCCGGCTGAGGTTGAACACGTCACCCGCCGTCGCCCAGGCCGGGGCCGCCGAACCGGGCGGCAGCTTGCAGACGGCGAACCGCCCGGCCACTTCGAGCAGTGTGAGCGGGGGTGGGGTCGCCCCGTGGCTCAGCGCGGCGGCATCGGTCGTGAACGTCACCGGCTTCATCGCAGTTTCGTTGACGGTCAGCCGGAACACGTCCGGCCGGGCGTAGTGGCCCACCACGTCGAAGTCGAACTTGGCGCGCACGAGGTCGGCCCGGTCCAGGTCGGCGACCAGCACCGCCTCCTCGCCGTACACTGGTCCGGCGAGCAGTTGCCCGAGCGGGCCGACGACACAACTGCCGCCCCGAATCAGCCAGTCCTGGTCGGCCGGGAACCGCCCGGTCGGGTAGCCGGGCGGCAGGTCGGTTCGCCGCAACACCTGACACGCCGACAGGACGAAGCACCGACCTTCAAGGGCGATGTGCCGCACCGTGGGCACCCACGTCTCCCGGTCGTCCACGGTGATCGCACAGTACAGTTCCACACCTTTGGCGTACATCGCGGTCCGCAGCAGGGGCATGTAGTTTTCCCAGCAGATGACCGACCCGACCTTACCCAGCGGTGTATCAATGACAGGCAGGGTGGACCCGTCTCCGGTCCCCCAGACCACCCGCTCCAGTGCCGTTGGCACCAGCTTCCGGTGCGTGCCGAGGAGAGCGCCGTCGGGTCCGAACGTGAGCGCCGAGCAGTACAGAGTGCCGCCCTTCCGCTCGATCACCCCGACGACAAGGTACGTGGCGTGCTGCCTGGCAATGGAGCCGATCCGCTCGGTTGCCGGTCCCGGCACATCAATGGCGCTCTCGAAGTAGCGGCGGAAGTCGTCCCGACCCTCGGGCGTCCGCACGCCGAGGCTGACCCCGAAGTCGTACCCCTTCGGGTAGCCGCCGACGAACGCCTCCGGGAACACAACGAGTTCGGCCTTCTTCCGGGCGGCGTCGGCCGTCAGGTCGGCGAGTTTATCGAGCGTCCGGGGCGTGTCGAACAGCACCGGGGCCGACTGCACGACCGCCACACGAACAGTGCGAGCGGCACGAGCGTCGTTCGTCATGCGTCACCCTCCTTCGGTCCGAAAAGTCACGTGCGGGTCGTGGTATAGCGGGAGCGCGATCCCCTCCGTGTGTCAGATGCGGTCGGGCCGGTCCACCGTCCGCACGTCCCGCACGTCACCCGTGTTCAGCGTCGTAGCCGGCTCGAACAGCAGGACGTGAACTTCGTCCTCGGCCACCGGTCGGTGTTCGACGCCCCTCGGGACGATCAGGAACTCGCCCTCCTCCAGCCAGACGTGGCGGTCCCGGAACTCCATGCGGAACCGGCCGCGGACAACCAGGAACAACTCGTCCTCGTGGTCGTGGTGGTGCCAGACGAACTCGCCCCGAAACTTCACCAGTTTGACGTGTTGGCCGTTCAAGTCGCCGACTACTTTCGGACTCCAGTGGTCCGAGAACAGGGCCAACTTGTCCCGCAGGTTCACCTTCTCCATGCTGACCGTCTCCGCCCGCACCGGCACCGTATTCGACCGGGGATAAGATAGTCGAAGGTTGTTCGGCAGTCCGGGCGGCGGTCGTTGTCAACGGTTCGGGCCGCGACCAGCGGGCGGAAGAGACGGTCGAGCAGTGACCAAGAAGGGTATCCCGATAAGGAGATCGAGGACGTTTTCGCCGGCGGGTCCGTCGAACCGGCCCGGTTCGACTCGAACGACCTCAGATTTAGCGGTGGCAGGTGTCGACAGGTGATGTTGTGAAGGGGGAACCGCGACTAACGGAGTTGGTTTGGGGTGGCGAAGTGTACCGAGATTCTTGAGGTTCTTCCCGAATTTGTTCGCAGATTTGTCCGCAAAATGACAGTAACGAGACGTGTTGTAAGTCTTGATCTTTCAGAGATTTAAAAGAGCGGGATACGAGAGTCGAACTCGTCTCACAGCCTTGGGAAGGCTGGGCACAACCGATATACCAATCCCGCGTCACTCAGATTTTACCCCGCGTTCCGCTGCGGGCAAGTCTACTTTTCGTTTCTCGTTCGGGTCGCGCTTCGCACGTGCCGGAAAACACGTTCCCCTCATCCGGGTGAGTGCGTAGATTAGTTAAAGCGTCGTTCCCCGTCCACCCCCGGAGATCGCTATGCGTCGCCACGGGATGTTGTTCGTCGTCGCGCTGCCGCTCGTTGCGCTGCTGCTGGTTCCGGTTTTTGGGGACGACCCGATACCGGTGCCGATCAAGCGCCCGGCCCGCCCGCCCGTAGGCGGCACAACCGCCGCCAACGCACAACTGACCGACGAGGGCGCGCTCAAGGAAGCCGGGCTGTCCGCGACCGAGGCGGGGCCGCTCATCGACTACCTGAAACTGCGCACGCTCACCGACGCGGACCAGAGCAAGATCGGCGAGGTCATCGCGCGGTTCGGGGGCGACGATTACGAGGAGCGGGTGAAGGCGACCGAAGAGGTCGAGAAGTTCGGGTCCGCGGCGATCGGGCCGCTGAAGACCGCCGAAAAGAACACGGACCCCGAAATCGCGTACCGGGCGCGGCAGGCGCTCAAGCGCATGGAGAAGGTGCCGCACGCCGCGGTCGCCGCGGCCGCCGCCCGCACGCTCGCGAAGCTGAAGCCGAGCGGGGCCGCGGCCGCCCTGATCGGGTTCCTCCCGATGGCCGACTCGGACGAAGTGGCCGAGGAGATCGGGGCCGCGCTGGTCGCGCTGGCCGTCGCGGACGGCAAGGCCGAACCCGCACTCATCAAGGCGCTCGACGACAAGTCGGTCCTGCGCCGGTCCGCGGCCTACGTCGCGCTCATTGAGGGCGGCCCGACCACGGAGCGCATCCGCATTAAAGATGCGTTCCCGCTCGTGAAAGCGGCCGTGGCGAAGGAGCCCGACGTGGACGCCAAGTTCCGCGGGATGTGGGCGCTGCTCCTCACGAGCCGCGAAAAGGAGTTCGTGCCCGCGCTGATCGACCTGATCCCCAAGTTGCCGCGCGGCCGCATCTGGCAGCTCGAAGAGTTCCTCCTCCAGGTGGCCGGCGCGGACAAGCCCGGCGCCCGGTTCGGCAAGTCGGAAGAGTCGCTGGCGAAGGCCAAAGCTGCGTGGGCCGCGTGGTGGGAGAAGAAGGGCGCCGAGTTCGATCTCGTGAAATTCGCGTTCACCCCGCGGATCACGGGGCACACGGACATCATCGAGTTCGACCCGAACTCCGGCCGCTGCCAGCTCATCACGCTGGGGCCGGACGAGAAGGTGAAGGTGAAGATGGGCGCGGTCGGCGTCAACCAGTTGAGCTGGCCGTCGGACGTGAAGAAGCTGCCCAACGGGAACTACCTGATCGCCGAGCAGAACGGGAGCCGGGTCACCGAGCGCGACAGCACCGGGCGCATCGTGAAGAGCACGAGCGTCAGCCAGCCGCTCACGATCGACCTGCTCGCGGACGGCGGGATGGTCGTGGTGTGCCGCAACCAGGTGGTCCAGTACGACAAGGCCATGAAGCAGGTCTGGATGTACTCGCGCCAGCAGTACGACATCATGGGCGGGCGCCGGCTGCCCAACGGCGACATCGTGTTCGTCACGCAGTTCAACGGTAACAACCAGCCCAACATTTACCGGCTCGGCGCCAAGGACGGGAAAGAGATCGGTAAGCCCCTCACGCTGGGCCGGGTCCAGCAGTACCAGTCCATCGACGTGGTGGGCGAGGACAAGATCATGGTGTGCGAGGGCAACCGCGTGGTCGAGTACGACCTGAAGACCAGCAAGGAGGGCTGGAAGTTCGACGTCAACAGTGCGTCGTCGTGCCAGCGCCTGCCGAACGGCAACACGCTGATCGGGTTCCTGGAGTACAACGGGACCGCCGGTCGCGCGATCGAAGTGGACCCGTCGGGCGAGATCGTGTGGGAGTACCGGTCGAAGGACAGCCTGCAAGCGATCCGCGCGTTCCGCCGCTAGTTGTTGCGCGGGTCCGCTCCGAAGTCCGGGGGCGGGAGCGCCTTATCGGGCTTCGGACCCGGTCCGGGGCCGACCGGGTCACCGACCGGACGCGGACCCGGGGCCGGCGGGGGAGCGTCGCTCTTCGCCCGGCTCGGGAAGCAACTGTCCAAAAATCCCGCACCCGGGGCGTTGGTACACCCGGTCAGGGGTGCGAGCGCCGCGAGTAAGATGAACCGTTTCATGCCCCGGCCATAGCGTCGGGCCGGGGGCCGAGCAACCCGACTCGTTCCGGGACCGGTGAATACCCCGGCCCGTTCCGGCATCTACAGAAGTGCCATCCCGTTTCCGTATCCCGCTCCCATCCGAAGGATCACAACATGAAGGTGCTGTTCGTCGCGGCCGTGGCCGCTCTCGCGAGCCTCACGGCCGTCGGCCACGCGGAGGACAAGAAGGTGACCGGCCCGCTCCAATACAAGATGAAGGACATTGACGGCAAGGACCTCGAACTGTCGAAGTACAAGGGCAAGGTCGTGCTGTTCGTGAACGTCGCCAGCGAGTGCGGCCTCACGAAGCAGTACGCCGGGCTGCAGGAACTGTACAAAAAGTACGAGAAGGACGGCTTCGTGCTGGTCGGCGTGCCTGCCAACGAGTTCGGCAAGCAGGAGCCGGGTTCGGACGAAGAGATCAAGAAGTTCTGCAGCACCGAGTACAAGGTCACGTTCCCGATGCTGTCGAAGGTGGTCGTGAAGGGCGACGGCCAGGTGCCGCTCTACAAGACGCTGGTCGAAGCCACCCCGAACAACGGCAAGGTCGAACAGGTGAGCTGGAACTTCGAGAAGTTCCTGGTCGGGCGGGACGGCAAGGTGATCGCGCGGTTCAAGCCGACGGTCGAGCCGAACGCGCCCGAACTGGCGAAGGCGATCAAGGCCGAACTCGAGAAGCCGGCCAAGTAGGTCATCAGGAGATTCGAGGCCGGGAAGTCGCGGGCCGCAAATGGTTTGTGACTTCCCGAGCCGTTGGTATGGCCCCTCTCATCTGGCACCTCCGCGATCGCACGCTCCACATCGGCCCGCGCCCGCTGGTGATGGGCATCGTCAACGTCACCCCGGACAGTTTTTCCGACGGCGGGAAGTTCGCCGACGCGAGCGCCGCGACCGAACACGCGCTGCGGCTCGTGGCGGAAGGGGCCGACATCCTCGACATCGGTGGCGAGTCCACGCGGCCCGGCGCGGACCCGGTTGCGCTCGCCGACGAGCTGCGCCGGGTGGTTCCCGTGGTGAGGGAACTGGCGGCGCGCACCCGCGTGCCGATTTCCGTGGACACGATGAAGTCCGAGGTCGCGTTAGCTTGTCTCGAAGCCGGCGCCGCGATCATCAACGACGTGTCCGGGTTCCGCGCCGCGGCCATGATCGAAGTCGTGAGCGCGTTCCGCGCGGGGGTGATCGTCATGCACATGCGCGGCGACCCCGCAACGATGCAACTGAACCCGCAGTACGCGGACGTTGTCACTGAAGTGACGGACTACCTCCAAGAGAGGTTGCGGGTTCTGGGGGAATCCGGTATCCCACCGGAAGCCGTGTGCCTCGATCCCGGTATCGGCTTCGGGAAGGCGCTCGAACACAACCTGGACCTGCTCGCGAACCTGAACGCCGTCGCGGCGCTGGGGCGGCCCGTCTGTTTGGGCGTGTCGCGCAAGGGGTTTATCGGCAAACTCTGCGGGCGCGAACTGGCCGCGCGCGACCCCGGGTCGCTGGCTGTCGCGTCCGTCGCTGCCGCACGCGGAACCGCACACGTGTTGCGCGTCCACGACGTGGCTGGGGCGCGCGACGCCGCGATCCTGCTCGAAGCCATCGATCAACACCGTCGCTGAGGCTCTCCCGTGTCCGCTCTCCCGCCGAGTTTCGTTCCCCAGGATGATCTGGGCACATTGTGTTTGGGGTTGGCCCAACGCGCGAAGGCCGCCGCCCGCGCCCTCGCAACGGTAGCGACCGCGGCGAAGAACCAGTGGCTGCTCGCCGCCGCGGATGCGCTTGAAGCACATCAGGACGAACTCCTCGCCGCGAACGCGCGCGACGTGGCGGCCGCGCCCGGCTTCGGGCTGAACGCCGCGGCCATCGATCGCCTAACACTGAACCCGAAGCGCATCAAGGCTGCGGCCGAGGGGTTGCGTCAAGTTACCGCACTGCCCGACCCCGTGGGGGAAGTGCGCGAAGCGACCCAGCGCCCCAACGGGCTCCAGATATTGAAGGTCGGTGTGCCGCTGGGGGTCGTGTTCTTCATCTACGAATCGCGGCCTAATGTGACGGCGGACGCCGCTGCCTTATGCGTGAAGAGCGGCAACGCGGTCATTCTTCGCGGCGGAAAAGAAGCGATCCACTCGAACACGGTTCTGCACCGATTATTAAGTGCGGAACTCGCGCGCTGCGGGCTCCCCGCCGACGCGGTTCAACTCGTTCCCACAACCGACCGGCAGGCGGTCGGGCACCTGCTCGCCATGAGCGAGTTCATCGACCTAGCGATCCCGCGCGGCGGAAAGTCGCTGATCCAGCGGGTCGCGTCGGAAGCGCGGATGCCCGTCATCAAGCACTTTGACGGTGTGTGCCACGTGTTCGTCGACGCCGCGGCCGACTTGAAGGTGGCCGAGCGCATCGTGGTGAACGCGAAGTGCCAGCGCCCGGGCACGTGCAACGCGGCCGAGTGCCTGCTCGTTCACGCCGCGGTCGCGGACGAGTTCTTACCCGTTGTCGGTGCATCGCTTGTGGCGAAGGGCGTCGAACTGCGGGGGTGCGAGCAAACGCGCCGCCGGCTCCCCGGTGCGAAACACGCGGCCGACGACGATTACCGCACCGAATATCTCGACCTGATTCTGTCGATCAAGGTGGTCGCGGACCTCGATGAAGCCGTTCGGCACATCGAGACGTTCGGCTCGCATCACACGGACGCGATCGTCACGCGCGACATCAACAGCGCGCGCCTCTTCACGCAGCGCGTGGATTCCGCCGCGGTGATGGTCAACGCGAGCACCCGGTTCAACGACGGATTCGAGCTTGGCCTGGGCGCCGAAATTGGTATCAGCACGGACCGATTCCACGCGCGCGGACCGTGCGGGCTGCGCGAACTGACGACGTACAAGTTCATCGTGACCGGCGACGGGCACGTGCGCGAGTAACGGTGCTATGTTCTGTTGAAAGGGTGCGGCGCGGTGGCGGCGCCGGCCCGTTCGACTGTGGTAGCGGGCCGGGTCGTGGCCGCTACTGCTCCGGCGCACGAGTTGTGCCGACTCCACTGGACGTGACCGATGATCTACGGCGCGTTTATCCTGGTCGTGGCGTGTGGGCTGTTCTGGCTCGCGTACCGGCACCCGCGCCCGCGGCGGTGGCTGTTGCCGACCCGGGCGATGCCGCGCGCTGTGGCCGCCGTGGACCGCCAGCACCGGCACCTCCAGGCCGGCGGACTGCTCGGCGAGTCGACCTGCGAGCGGACGAAAGCCCACTTCCGCGAACTGCTCGACGCCGGGCGCGCCGATCTGGTCGAGCGCGAACTACACGCGGGTTTAGACTTTGCCGTGCAAGTCCGCGCGCTCACCGATCTCGGCACGCCCGCCGCCGCCCGCCTGCTCGAGCGCCAACTCACCCGCGTACTGACGACCGATCCCGTCGAACGGGCGTGGTACTGGGTGGACGTCGCGTCCGGGTTGCGCCGGCTGAACTTCGCCGAAGCGCTCCCAGCGGTGCTCCACTGTGCCGAGGTGGCCGGTGATTCGCCGCAAGGCGCGGTGCTCGCGGCCGAGGCGGTTTGCTTCGCCAATTTCTCCACGCTGTTGCGTCACCCGAGCCGCACCTTGAGCCGTCGGGCGCTGCGGGCGCTGGTTGCCGCCGCTCGTGCCGCGCGGACGGGCACCGTTGATGCCGCGCCGCTGATCCGCGCCGGGTTGGGGGACACGCTCGCCGAACTCACGAGCCGCGCGGACCTGTGCGCTGACCCGTGGTTGACCAGCGCGCTGATCGAGGCCGAGCGCCACTTCCGCCGACTTGGACACTGGGCGCGGTTCGTGCCGCCCGACGTTCGCGCACTGGCCGCGCGCCAGGAAGTGCGCCTCGGGGCCACCGCGGATCACCGGTTGAACTGGCTCGGGGGCGCGCCCGGTCGCTTACTCGCGCGCTTCCCGGTGGCAGGGGCGGACGAGCAGGGGGCCGCGCTCCGGTGCCTGTTCGATTTACGCGCGGACGTGACGAAACTGTTCCCGTATTTGCCGGACCGCCGGGAGCCCTGGTGGACGGACGCGGTTCGCGCACTGCAGTGGGCACGCTCGTCCGTCGTCGGCCCCGTACTGGCGGGGCAGGCGGCGCGCTTCGCGCGCAAAACGCGGCACCACGGGCGCGCCGCGGTCGTCCTCGCGACGCTACGCGGCCACGCCTGTTACGAGGTCGAGCGCGTGCTGGTGCGGAACGCGACCGCCACGAACCCGGCCCTGCGGCACGCGGCCATCGGTTCGCTGGGCTGGTGGCCGCCGTTCGACGCGAACCACGTGGTGCGCACACTTCGCGTCGCCCGTACCGATTCGGACACGGAAACGCGCAGTGCCGCGGTGTCCGCGCTGGCCCGGTTGGGCGAGCGCTCCGCGCTCGCGGAAGTCACGGCCGGCTTGAGCAGCGAGGAACCCGCGATCCGCCAAGGCGCTGCGGGGCGAATCGCGACGGAAGAACTGTCATGGGCGTGGCCGGACCTGGAAACTGCGGCCGAATCGACCGACCCGGACACCGCGCTCGCCGCGGCCGAGGCGCTCGAGTGCCTCCGCGAACGGCTGTTCGGGTTCGCGCGGTAGCGCGGAGCCTTCGCGGTGGGGAGCGTATCCGCCTTCGACCCGGCGGGTACATTTTTGAGGAGGGGGTAGTTGACTGCGACGACCGAGTGTGGATGATCGCTGGCGGATCATTTCAACAGACAGCGATTGACTCGGGTCACGGCCCCGAAGGGAGTGGGTGTGAGAATCCGCTACGAGAACACCATCGACGATTTCGTTGCGCTGGCCCGCTTTCACAACGATCACTCGCCTGCGGCCCGTCGGGTACGTGTGCGCGCGACGTGGCTGTTTGCCGTCGGTGTTTCGGCGATCACCGCCGGGGTTACCTTCAAGATGTGGGAGGCCCGGCACGCGCGCGGAGAGGGGACCGAGGCATGGGTCGCCCCTTTAATATTTGCATCGATTATTTTGATTTCCCTCATCATATCCCTCCTCCGTATGCCGGGCGGATTTCGGCGCCAGGCCGAGCGCCAGGCCCGCCGGATGTACGCGGAAGCAACGAATAAGAGTGTGCTCGGGACTCGCGAACTTGAACTGATCGGGAGCGAGTTGATCTCCCGATCCTCCTACGCCGAGTCGCGGTTGCGGATAGAGGCGGTCGAGCGCGTGGTCACGTATGACGGCTACACACTCATCTTCATCAGCGCCACGACGGCACACATTATTCCCCACGATGCGGTGTCGGAGGGCGACCCCGAGAGATTCGCCGAGGCGATCAATAGCCGAATCCCTCCGGCACTTTAGTGAATTGAGTTCCTCCCCACATAACCGGCGGTTGTCGTGTCGTAAGCGTCTGCCCCGGGGCGCCGCGAAGCGAGTTACGGGACGCGGTTAGGCGACATCCCGAGATGTGATTCGCGCCACAGTGAGTGCGCGCCTCGTGTCCTCAGTTCATTTTTGTCATCAGGTCCGCCACAATGACTCCTTGCCGCACAAGAATGTAACCCTCGCGCCCCATCGTCTTCTGCCAATCGGCTTCGTTCGAGTCGTAAAAATACACGGTGTCACCCGGCAGCAGGCTGTCGACGAACTCGTCGCGCAGCTTTCGGAAGATACCCGTTGACGACTTCCCAGGAACATCCTCGGCGAGAACGGGCGTGATCGACATCATTTTGGCGAAGTCTTCAAGTGTCATTGCGCCGTACCCGCTTCGCTAAAGGACAGTCCGTTCTCTATGAACCCGTACCGCGCCAGCCTACTAGCCCCAGCGCCGTTTACGTCGGCGTGCTCGGGGGCGAGCGCGCCAAGACCTACCTGCAGTAGCGCGACACGTGGAACGTTTTGGTCTTCCGAAGCACAGAGGGGAAGCCCGGTGCTTTCTTTCTCAACTCCCCTAACCCCGCGCGCCGATAAAGAAGGGCGGTCCACTGGGCGGGGTGCTGAATGCGATTCGCGGTACGCCTCGCGATGCTCTGCGCCGGTCTCTCACTCGTCGGGTGCGGGTTCGCCCACAAACCCTACGCGGGCGACCCGCTCTTGCGCCGGGGGCGGGCCGTGTGGCTCTCGCGCGACCCCGTGTCCCCGCCCGCGCCGTTCCTGCCGTCCGTGATCGAACCGCCGCAACCGCCCGTTGAACCCGTCACTTCCCAATTGGAGTGACCGCGACCGTTCCGTTGTCGTGGCCGGTCACGACGAACGTCCCGTCGGCCGCGAACGCCACGCAGTAGCCCGGGTTCTTGATCGCTTTCGTGAACTTCGGCTTGTCCGCGTCGAGCGCCCACACCGTAATCAGCCCCGAGTAGCCGCACACCGCGGCCGTCTTCGCCTTCTCGGACCACGCGAGCGCGTAGGGGTCGTCGGTGGTCGGGCCGAGCTTCTTAGTTTCCTTCGCGTCGACCACGTTCCATACACGAATGGTCCGGTCCATCGACGCGGACACCAGCACCTTGTCGTCGCCCGTGAATGCGATGGACGTGACCGGCTGCTCGTGCCCCTTGAGTTGCTTCAGCTCCTTCAGGTCTTTCACGCTCCACAGCTTGATGAGGTTGTCTTTCCCCGCGCCCGCGGACGCGAGTGTCTTCCCGTCCGGGCTGAACGCGACGACGTACACGGACCCGTCGTGCGCGCCGAGGTTCTTGACCTCCTTGCCGTCGGCCGGGTTCCACAGGCGCACCGACTTGTCCGCGCCGGCGGTGGCGAGCGACTTCCCGTCCGGGCTGAACGCGATCGCGTCCACGATGTCGGTGTGGCCCTTGAGCTCGAACTTGGTCTTACCGTCGGTGACGTCCCAGATCCGCGCGGTCTTGTCCTGGCTGGCGGTGGCGACGAGTTTCGCGTCGGTGGGGTGGAACGCGACCGCGTACACGGGGCCGGTGTGCCCGGTGAGCGCCTTTTTCTCTTTGAGCGCCCCGTCCGGCGCGAGATCCCAGAGTTTCACCACGTTATCGAACCCGGCGGTCGCCAGGGTCTTGCCGTCCGGCGATACCGCGACCGAGTGAACGAGCGCGCCGTGGGCTTTAAGAGGGGTCGGTTGGGCGCCGACCGCGGGCGTGACGGAGATGATGCCGAGGAGGAAGAGTGCGGAGCGGAGGCGGGTCATGGGAGGAGTCTCGGAAGTATTTCGGGCAGGACCGACATTGTGGGCGCCGGCCCCGCGGAAGACAACTCCCAAATCAGCCGGCACCCGCGCGCGTGAAATTACTTGTGTTCTTGTGTCCACTTGCTTAGAATTGGCTGTATGGAGTCAGTGCAGATGTCGTCACGCGATGCTGGTTGAGTGATTGCGGAAGCCGGGTTTTGAATGTGATTGTTAGTCGAATTGGGGGAATGCTGGTCGAGATGTTAGCCAGGAATCGCGGATTCTGGTTGAGTTGTAGCGAATGTTAGCCGCGCCCGACCCGCAACGACGGGCGGCAAAGAGGGAAGAGTGGCGAACAGACTTGAAATACCAGCATTTCGGCATCATTCGCCCTGCAATACAATCGACCGGCCGCCCGCACGGGCCAAAATGTTAGCAATTGTTAGCCCGGAACGGTTCGCCCCCCCTGTGTCGCGTGGTCCAACTCGGAGGATGAGCGTGCCCGAACCACCGTATTACGCGGTCCTCTTCACCTCGCGGCGCCGGGCCGAACCCGGTGGCGGGTACGGCGCGACCGCGGACCGCATGGAAGAACTCGCGGCTCAACAGCCCGGTTTCTTGGGCGTCGAATCCGCCCGCGGCGCGGACGGTTTGGGGATCACGGTTTCGTACTGGGCCACGCTCGAGGACGTGCGCGCGTGGGGCCGGAACGCCGAACACTTACTGGCACAGAAGTTCGGGCGCGAGAAGTGGTACCAGTGGTTCGCACTTCGGATCTGTCGCGTCGAACGCGCGACCGAATTCACCCATGTGGACGAAGCGTAACCAAACGAACAACGGCCGGGTTTCCCCGGCCGTCGCGTGCGAACGAATCGCGGTCACTCAGATCAGTACCGAAGGATGACGTCCATCGCCGCGGTGAACAGGTTCGAGCTACCATCGAACGGCCGGCTCGAGTTGTTGTGGTCGTACCGCACGGTGGGGCGGAACATCAGCGACCGCGTGGGCGAGTACGCGAGCCCGTAGGTCACTTCGGTGTACAGGCCCTTCGACCCGGTGCGGAACCCCTTGGTGTCCTCGAACAGTTCCACGCGGAAGTTGCTCGTCACCTGGTCCGTGTGCTTGTAAAGGAGGTAGTTCGCGGCCCCGTACCACGTCGCCGAGCCGGACGCCCCGCCCTCGCTCGGGAGCGGCGCCCCGTCGATGTGCGAGAACGAGGAGTCGAAGACGTAGGTCAGCTTGTCGGTGAAGTTGTGCGACACCTGGAAGTTGTACACGTTGTAGAACGGGTACGAGCCACTGGTCGAGAACCGCGGGTCGGTCGCCATCACGTTCAACAACGCGGTGGTCTTCCCCTCCTTCGGCGCCCACTTCAACTGGCCGATGTAGGTGGGCTGCGCGACGCCGAAGAAGTTATCCGCCCCCATCACGAGCCCGTTGCTCACGGTCCAGGTGTCGTTGAGCGGGGTAATCGCCCACGCACCGGTGTGAGTAAAGGGGTTGTACTGGAACAGGTAAGCGCGTTGCAGGAACGGCGTTTCGGCACCTTGAACGAGTTCGTACCCGATGTGCGTGGCGAACTTACCGACACGGAGGGTGGTACCCTTCGGCCCGACGTTCGGCAGGAACGCATCGACATAGGCCTGGAACAGGTCGACCGGGTAGGCGTCCTTCGCGCCCGGAGCACCGACCCCGTTCTGGTTCGAGAGCAGGCCGCGGGAGATCGAGTACCGGGCGTCGGTACCGGGCAGAATCCAGTCCGTGCGGAAGCCCAACTGGAACTCGCTCTTGCTCGTGTCAACGGTCTTCTCGATCTTGAGGTAGTTCTGGTTGAACTGCCAGAAGTCGGAGCGGTCGTTGAACGTCACCGGCTGGTTGCTCCGGTGCGCGGTGCTGGTCGAGTAGTTCCCCTGCAACCAACCGGAGATCGTGATCCCGCTCTCCTCGAGCCGCGGGCCGAACCGGGTGGTCGAGAGGATGCGCATCAGAGCGTAGGGCTCCGGGGGCGGCGGTTGGTCGTCTTCCTTCTTTTCTTCTTCCTTTTTCTCACCGTTGCCGTTCCCGTTCGCGGGGGGCATCCCGGCGGGCGGCATACCCGCAGGAGGCATTCCGGCGGGGGGCATCGGTTTCACAGGCACCGGCTGTGCGGCCGGCTGTTGTGCTCCGACAAAGCGGCCCGGGGCTCCCACTTGCGGGACCGGGGGAAGGTAAACACCAGCGGGCGGGGGCGTATCCGGGAGCTGGCCGGTGGCGAGGGCGGTAAACAGGATGAGCGAATTCATGGAATCCTTCCTTGAAGCCGCTGGAGTAGCGGGATTAAGCCGTGTGGATTCCCCCCCGATTCGTCCGTGAACCGGAAGGAACGTTTAGTGTGACTCCAGCGAGAGTACGGATCGGCACCACTGGAACGGAAGTAGGAGGGGAATCAATAATCTCAGTGCAAATTGACCGCTGAAAGTACCGGTTATTCCGGCTATGCCGAGGAAGAGTTCTCAATTGCACGAAAGGCACTTCAAGTGGCCCGTCACTGGTAAGGCACAGATGCACATGAATTAAGCATGCAAAGAGGTTGTGCATTTCGTGTCTACATCAATCTCACGACGGAAGATTATGATTCTACAGGAGTTAAAATTATTTCGGCACTTTGCAGAACGTGGCACCCGTCCTGCTTGCTCGCACCAGATGTATCGCCGAACTTATCGTTCGTGAGTTGTGCTGAAGAATTGGCTTTCTCCCGCCTAAATGTGCGTAACCAAGGTGCGTAATGCAAGTTCGTCGCCTCTTGTTGGCCCTCCTCCTCTTCACGGGCTGCAGTATGATGCCCGGTCTGTGGGCACCATTGGGAGGGATCGCCTCCGCCCAAGACGAGAAGAAATCTGCAGCCAAGCCCGACTTGGAGGCAGCCGAGAAAGCGATCGCGGATCTGAAGAAGGCGTTTGAAGCCACACAGAAGGAACTCGCTGAGACGAAGAAAGCCCTCGGCGATCTGAAGACCAGTTCGACCGCCGACACGAAGGCCGCGACCGCGAAGGTCGATGCGCTCAAGAAGGAAATCGATGCGGCAACGAAATCCGCGACGACCACGAAGGACGAGCTGGCTGCACTCACGGTGAAGGCCAACGCGCTCACCAAGGAGCTCGAAACCGTCAAAGCCGCTGGGGGTGACCCGAAGGCTGCCGCGGAAAAGCTCGCGGCGATCGAAAAGGGTGCAGAAGAGAGCAAGAAAGCCGCGGAAGAGATCAAGAAGGCGGCCGAGAAGGGCGTGGCCGATGCCGGCGCTGCTGCAACAACGGGCAAAGAGCGCGGCGACACCGCCTGGATGCTGACCTCCAGTGCGTTCGTGCTGTTCATGGTGCCGGGTCTGGCGCTCTTCTACGGCGGTATGGTGCGGCGCAAGAACGTGCTGGCCACGATGATGCACAGCATGGCTGCCCTCGCAGTGGTCGGTGTTTACTGGGTCGCGATTGGGTACGCGATCGCGTTCGGCCCCTCGGTCATCAAAATCGACGTGGCTGGTGTCACGGACGGTGGACTGTTCGGGTGGAGCTGGGATCTGTTGTTCCTGAAGGGCATCGAGCCGGGCGCGAAGCTCGGTGGCTACGACATCCCGGTTTACGTTCACGTCATGTTCCAGGGCATGTTCGCCATCATCACCCCGGCCCTGATTAGTGGGGCGATCGCGGAACGCATTCGGTTCTGGCCGTTCTGCCTCTTCATGGTGCTGTGGGTCACGTTCGTGTACTGCCCGCTGGCTCACATGGTTTGGGCGTTCGACTGGTTCGACAACGGTATCCCTCTGGCCAAGCGCGGCGGTGCGGCGATCGGACTCCTCGGGAAAATGGGCGCGCTCGACTTCGCTGGTGGTACCGTCGTTCACATTGCCGCGGGTATGGCGGGTTTGGCGTGCTGCCTGGTTCTCGGGAAGCGGGCCGGGTACCCGAAGCAGATCGCGCACCCGAACAGCATGGTGCTGACGCTCTTGGGTGCGGGCCTGCTGTGGTTCGGGTGGTTCGGGTTCAACGGCGGTAGCTCGGTTCGGGGTGACAGCTTGGCCGGGTCCGCGTTCGCCGCGACCCAAGCTGCTGCTGCTGCCGCCGGGTTGGGCTGGATGTTGGTCGAATGGCTCCACAAGGGCAAGCCGACCGCGCTGGGCTTGGCGTCCGGTATCGTCGCGGGGCTGGTCGCTGTCACGCCCGCGAGCGGGTTCGTGTACATGTGGGGCGCGGTCCTGATCGGGTTGGCCGCGGCCGTTCTCTGTTATCTCGCGGTCGCACTGAAAAACGTGCTCGGGTACGACGACTCGCTCGACGCTTTCGGCGTCCACGGGGTCGGCGGGTTCGTCGGGGCCATCCTGACCGGGGTGTTCTGCTCCACGCTCGTCAACTCTGCCGGCACCGACGGCCCGTTCGCGTTTTCCGCGCACCGCAGCCGGTTGGAAGCGCTGAAGAAGGACGAGGGCAAGATGATTAAGGACGCGAAGGCCGAGGCGGACAAGGCCGCTGCCGACGCGAAAGCCAAAGAAACCGAGTCCGCGACGCAGATCGAAGCGCTGACCAAGGCCAAGGACGAAGCCGAGAAGAAGTTCACCGAAGCGACGATCGGAAAGCGCGAAGCCGAAGCCAAGGCGCTCACCGAAGCCAAAGAGAAGCTGAAGGAAGCGACCGACCCGCTGGACAAGCTCAAGGACGAGGCCACGCTGAAGGCCGACGCAGCAAAGAAGATGGAAGACGATCAAACCGCGCTGCAAGCGACTGCCGACAAGCAGGACGTCGACGGCAAGTCCGGGCTCTCGCAACTGTTCATCCAGATCAAGGCCGCGGTGTTCTCGGTCGTGTTCGCGTTCGTGCTGAGTTTGGGTCTGGTGCTCCTCACGCAAGCGATTACGCTCGGGAACTTTAAGACCGATGCGAAGTCGGAGGCCGAGGGCCTGGACCGGACGGAGCACGGCGAAGTCGGGTTCGACTTCAGCGGTGCTACGGAATCGGCCACGGTCGTTTCCACCGAACCGCGGGCCGCGAGCGCCCCGCGCGGGAACGGCCGCTTCGACGTGCAAATCGCCGGCGCCGACTCGAAGGAACTCATGGCGATCTGGTCCGAACTGTGCAAGCCGACCGATGGGGCGCCGGACAAGGACTTCATCGCGGTGTACCCGCACGTGACCACGATCCGCGGGACCACGTTCCGGTGCCGTGACGGTGACCCGGCCGCGATCACGAAGCGCCTGGCGTCGCTGTTCACCCGCCTCGCGAAGAAGCCCGTGACGGCCACGAAAGTGTGAGTGCGGGCACGCGCGTGAGTGGGAGCGAAGGGCCGCTCGAGGAGCTCTTCGCCTTCCGCTCACCCGCGCGCTTCTCACGCTCGTTCCTTCCCCACAAACTCACACTACCATTCACTCCCATGAAACTCATTGTTGCGATCATTCGTCCAGAAAAGCTCGAAGATGTACAGAAGGCGCTCGCGGAGCGCGACGTCTACCTGATGACGGTGAGCGACGTCCGCGGGTGCGGGCGCCAGCGCGGCTACACCGAAGTGTACCGCACCACGGAAGTGCAAATTCGGCTCATTCCGAAGCTGAAACTGGAGATCGCCGTCAACGAGGCGTTCGTCGAAGCGACGGTCGAAGCCATCATCCACGCGGCGCGCACCGGCGATACGGGCACCATCGGCGACGGGAAGATTTTCGTGCTCTCGCTCGAAGATTGCGTTCGCATCCGTACCGGCGAGCGCGGGTCCGAAGCGATCGGGCCGTGATCCCAGGTTCGCGCCGGTCCCTTCGGCGGATCGGCGCGGTGTGATTGTAGGGCCGCTTCGCGCGGCAAAGTGCAAGTCATTAAATCCCATCTGCTTGCATAGTTATCCCAAGTTACCAAGAATACCGGTACTTCCCCTCGGCACGAAAATTTCGTGCCGAAGGGCCATTTTCCGTCCGCGACGCGCCGTGAATGACATCATCCGCGAGTTCCTGGTCGAAAGCCACGAGAGCCTCGCGCAGCTCGACCTCGACCTCGTCACCCTCGAAAAAGAGCCGGGGGAACGGGAGACGCTGGCGCGGGTATTCCGCGTCATTCACACGGTAAAGGGCACGGCCGGGTTCCTCGGGCTGGCGAAGCTCCAGGCCGTCGGTCACGCCGGTGAAACGCTCCTGAGTAAGGTTCGCTCTGGCGTACTCACGTTTAACGCCGACATCGCGACCGCACTGTTGGGTGTGGTGGATGCCGTTCGGAAAATCCTCGCCGCGCTCGAAGCGAACGAGACCGAGGGCGACGGCGATTATTCCTCAGTCATTCAAGCTCTCGAACGACTCATCCCTGCCACTGCCGCGCGCTCGCTCGCACATTCGCCGCCCGTAGTCCGAGAGGCTCCAGTAACTCCGCCGCCTTCGCCCCCACCGCCGGGGGGCGTGCCTCCGCCTCCACCCCCTCCGGCCGCACAAGCGCCGAGTGGGTTGGAAATGCCCCCGCCAGCCCTCAAGCCGAAACTGCCCGCACCAGAATCCGGCGAGGGCCGGGGGCCGGCCGTGTCCGACTCCAGCATCCGCGTAGACGTTGGCTTACTCGACAAACTTATGACGCTCGTGGGCGAACTGGTCCTCGCGCGCAACCAGATCGTGCAATACAGCGGGACGCAGGAAGATTCCGGGTTTCTGGGAGCGGTTCAGCGGTTGAACGGGCTCACGACGGAACTACAAGCCGGCGTGATGAAAACGCGCATGCAGCCCATCGGGAACGTGTGGGCGAAGTTCCCGCGGGTCGTGCGCGACCTGGCCATTGCGTGCGGTAAACAGGTTCGACTCGAGATGGACGGTCAGGAAACGGAACTCGATCGCACCATTATCGAAGCCATCCGCGACCCGCTCACGCACATCGTCCGCAACGCGATTGACCACGGGATCGAGTTCCCGCGCGCCCGCACCGAGAGCGGGAAGCCGCCCGAGGGCCGACTGCTGCTCCACGCTTATCACGAGAGCGGCAAGGTCGTCATCGAGATCGGTGACGACGGCGGCGGGATCGACCCGCAACGGGTACGCGACAAGGCGGTTTCGGCCAAGATCGTTACGCCCGAAGGCGCCGCCCGCATGACCGAAGTGGAGTTATTGAACCTGATCTTCCTGCCGGGGTTCTCGACCACCGACCGTGTGACCCACTTCTCCGGGCGCGGCGTGGGCATGGACGTGGTGCGAACCAACGTCGAGAAGATCGGCGGTGTGGTGGACGTGCAGAGCCGACTCGGGCGCGGCACCACCATCAAAATGAAGATCCCGCTCACGCTCGCGATCGTCCCGGCGCTCACCGTCGTCACCGGCGGGGATCGGTACGCGATCCCACAAGTGAACCTGCTCGAACTGGTGAGACTCGAAGCCGATCAGGTTCGCAGTGCGATCGAGTTCGTCCACGGTGCGCCGGTGTACCGGCTCCGCGGGAGCCTGCTTCCACTGGTCTACCTCGCACGCGAGCTGCGGGTCGAGTCCCTTCAGCCCCCCGACAGTGAAGTGAACATCGTCATCCTCCAGGCCGACGATCGGCGCTTCGGGCTGGTCGTTGACGAGATCCGCGACTCCGTCGAGATCGTGGTCAAGCCGCTGCAGAAGCTGCTTAAAGGCGCCGCGGTGTTCGCGGGCGCGACCATCATGGACGACGGGCGGGTCGCACTGATCCTCGATGTTGTGGGGCTGGCGCAACGGGCGAACGTGGTTCGCGGGGCGCGCGAACGGGCGCTCGGTAACAGGGGCGCCGCCACCGGCCCCGAGGCGCGTCAGCTGCTCCTCCTGTTTGCGACCCCGGGCGACGGGCGCGTGGCCGTGCCATTGGACCAAGTTGCGCGCCTCGAGGAGTTCGACCGTGGTGCCATCGAAACGGTCGGCGGCGCGATCATGGTGCAGTACCGGGGCACGATTTTGCCGCTGCTTCACGCAACCGACGCGGTCCCCCGCGATGCGGGCGCCCCGGTTCAGGTCGTGGTGTTCACGGGAGCGGGCGCGCACTTCGGGCTGGTGGTCGAGCGCGTCCTCGACATCGTTGAAAGCCCGGCCGTGAACCGGTCGAAGGCGGCGCGCCCCGGGGTGCTGTTTAACGCGGTGGTCCACGACCGCATCACCGAGTTCCTCGACGTGGACGCGCTCGTTCAGCAGGCCCGGGGATGATCGCGCTTTTCCCACAGGGACCGACCGGCGCGAGCGCCCGGAGGACACCGTGACCGAGTCGCGCCAGGTTTGCACGTTCTACCTCGACGGGCATTATTTCGGCATCGACGTACTGAAGGTGCAAGAGGTGCTCCGCCCCCAGGAAATGACGCGGGTGCCGCTCGCGCCCGCCGCGGTGCGCGGGCTGATTAACTTGCGCGGGCGGATCGTGACCGCGATCGACTTGCGGCGCCGACTGGAACTGCCCGACCGCCCGGCGGACCGGCCCCCGGTGAACGTCGTTGTACCGACCGACGACGGCGCGGTGAGCCTGCTCGTGGACGAGGTCGGGGACGTTCTGGACGTCACGGGGGCCGTTCTCGAACCGGTGCCCGAAACGCTGGTGGGTGCGGTCCGCGAGCTGATCCGCGGCGCGTACCCGCTCGACGGGCGCTTGCTCCTGGTTCTCGACCCCGCCCGCGTCACCGCCGAGCCGAACTGAGACCCGAACACACGAGTCCGCCATGACCCGCTCCGCTCTCGCGCTACTCACGAACGTTCCGATCGGTCCCCGACTCGTCGGCGGGTTCGTTCTCATTGCCCTGGTCTGTGCGCTCGTTGGCTACTGGGGCGTTCGCTCGATTAACAAGGTCAACGTGCTGATGACGAACTCCAGCACCAACCTCGTCCCGTCCCTCTACGCGCTCGCGAAGGTGAGGAGCGGGGTGCTCGCCGCACAGCGGGCCGAGCGCACTAATCTGATGGCGCTGCGGGCCAAAGACGAACCGGTGCGGGCCACGACCGTTTTGGTTAAAGAGAACGCTTGGCGGTACATCCGCGAGGGGACGGCCGAGTACGAATCCCTACCGATGACCGACCGCGAGAAGCACTTGTGGGCTCAGTTCTTGCCCCGGTTCGACGAGTGGAAGCGGGATTTTGAGGCCGGGGAGACCGCGGTCCGGGCCGGCGAGTTGGACCGGGCCGAGCGGATCATTTATTCCGCGATCCCGAACGCGGGCCGGCTGAACGAGCTGCTCAACGAGCTGATCGAGAACCAGAACGAACAAGCGAAAGTACAGCAAGAACAGGCCGTTGCTTTACACGCGGAGGCACGGGCCACTCTTTGGGGCATCAGTGCGGTCGGGGTACTCAGTGCGATTGCGCTGGGCGTGGTACTCACCGTATCGGTGACCCGCCCCCTCAGTCGGGCAATGACGGTCCTCGAAGCCGTCGCTAAGGGCGACCTGACTCAACGGGCCGAGATCCGGTCGCGCGACGAGGTCGGCCGCGTCGGTGAGGCACTGGACACCGCCATCGGCACGCTCCAGGCGGCGCGCGAGCGGGACGCATATTACGCGGGCCAGATCACGGCCTTCAGCCGGGTCCAGGCGGTGGTCGAATTCGAGTTGGACGGCACCATCGTGAGCGCCAACCCGAACTTCCTTCACATGATGGGCTACTCTTTGGAAGAGGTCCGCGGGCACCACCACGGCATGTTTGTAGCGGAGGCCGAGCGCAACAGCCCGGCGTACCGAGATCTCTGGGCGCGCCTGGTCCGCGGGGAATATCAGACGGGCGAGTTCCGGCAGCTCGGCAAGGGCGGCAAGGAAGTCTGGACCCGGGGGGCGTACTTCCCCATCATCGACTTGAACGGCAAGCCGTACAAGGTTGTCAAGTACGCGACCGACGTAACGCACCTCAAAAAGATCGAAGCGACCCTGGAACAAACTGTGGAATCGTTGGCCGGTTCTGCCCGCGAGCTGACGGCCGTGAGCCAACAAATGGCGGCGAACGCCGAGGAGACCGCGACCCAGGCGAACGTCGCGTCCGGTGCCGCCGAGGACGTGAGCGAGCACATCGGCACCGTCGCCGCGGGTACCGAGGAAATGGGCGCCAGTATTAAGGAGATCGCGAAGAACGCGACCGATGCCGCGAAGGTCGCGACGGCCGCGGTTAAAGTCGCGGAGAGGACCAATATCATGATCGCGAAACTCGGGGAGAGCAGTACGGAAATCGGTAACGTGGTGAAGGTCATCACCTCGATCGCCCAACAGACGAACCTCTTGGCACTGAACGCGACCATTGAGGCCGCTCGAGCCGGTGAAGCGGGCAAGGGGTTCGCGGTCGTCGCCAACGAGGTCAAGGAACTCGCCAAGCAAACCGCCCGCGCGACCGAAGACATTAGCCGTAAGATCGAGGCCATTCAGACCGACACCCGAGGGGCGGTCGAGGCCATTGGCCAGATCGGTAAGATCATTAATCAGATTAACGACATCCAGAACAGCATCGCGTCCGCGGTCGAACAACAAACGGCCACGACGGGTGAGATGAGCCGCAACGTGGCTGAAGCCGCACACGGGAGTGGGGAAATCGCGCTGAACATCACGGGCGTGGCTCAAGCCGCCCGGAGCACGACCGAAGGGGCCAACGACACCAAACTCGCGGCCGACGAACTGGCTCGTATGGCCGTTGGGCTCCAACAGCTCGTTGCGCAGCTCAAGATGTAGTGGTGCCGCTGGTTCGTCGGAGCGAGTAGAAGGTACGCACGGCGCTTTTGGAGCGCCTCTGCGGCGCGAAATTTATCACGAGGGCACAGGGCCAGTTCTCTCGTGGTGGGCGTTTGGACCCTTCCGTTCGCGCCGGCGTACAGCACCCGGAATCGCGTCCTAGTAATCTGAAGCCGCACCCGCGCGGTGATCGGTCCCTGTTCACGCAACGAACCCGTTCCAAACTGAGTAATTCGGTGCGATGGTTGCAAGATCGTCTGCCCGGTCAGATGGGCAACCGGGACGAGCCACCCACCGGACTTGGTTTACGGGAGAGTGACGAATGCGCGCGATGGTTCTCGACGACTCCCGAACGGTCCGCCTCATTATTGGCAAGATCCTCACGGAAATGGGGATCGAGGTGATCGAGGCCGGGAACGGGCGCGAGGGCTTGGACCGGATGCGCGCGAACCCCGATCTGGGGCTCGTTCTCGTGGACTGGAACATGCCCGAACTGAACGGGCTCGAGTTCATCAAGGCCGTGCGCGCGACCCGCGCCTATGACCCGGTCCGGCTCGTGATGGTGACCACGGAGACCGAGCAGGAGCAGGTCGTCCGGGCGCTCGATGCGGGGGCCAACGAGTACGTGATGAAGCCCTTCACCAAAGAGATCCTGGTCGCCAAACTGAGCCTCCTCGACGTCTTCGGGGAGTCGTGAGCGTGTCCAAGATCCGCGTCCTCGTCGTGGACGATTCCGCCCTGTTCCGGCGCATGGTCACGGAGGAGCTCTCCGCGGACCCGGCACTGGAAGTCGTGGGCACCGCGGCCAACGGCAAAATCGCGCTCACCAAACTCTCACAGGTGAAACCCGACGTCGTGCTCCTGGACGTCGAGATGCCGGAACTCGACGGCCTCGCCACCCTCCGCGAGATCCGCAAGAAAGATCCGCGGCTCCCGGTCATCATGTTCAGCGCGCTCACCGAGCGCGGCGCGACCGAGACCCTCGAGGCGCTCTCGCTGGGCGCGACAGAGTACTTCACGAAGCCCGCCGCGACGGGCGGTTTGGGCGACTCGCTCCGCATCATCCGTGACGAACTGATTCCCGAAATTAAAGCGATTTGCGGCTCCCGGGTGCAACTCGCGCCGCCGGGCCTGCACCGGTCCGCGGGCCTGACACCGCCGAGCACCAGGCGCCCCGGGGCCGGCCCTTCTGGGGCATTCGCGGCGCTGCCGGCGCGCGTCGATGTCGTCGCGGTCGCGGCCTCGACCGGTGGCCCGAGCGCTCTCACCACTCTGTTCGCGGGCCTCCCAGCGGACCTCGCCGTTCCAGTGCTTATCGTCCAACACATGCCCCCGGTGTTCACCGGACTGCTGGCCCAACGGCTCTCCGCGCAGAACCCACTGCCGATCGCAGAAGGGCTGGCGGACGAACCGCTCGCTCCCGGGCGGGCGTGGCTCGCCCCCGGTGATTATCACATGGGTGTGGAGCGCAACGCGACCGGTGTAAAACTCGTCATCGAGCGCAGCGCGCAGGAGAACTCGTGCCGCCCGGCCGCCGACGTGCTGTTCCGCTCGGTCGCACGGGTCTACGGGCCGAACGTGCTCGCGGTGGTGCTCACGGGAATGGGCCAGGACGGGCTGCGCGGGTGCGAAGCGGTGAAGGCGGCCGGCGGGCAGGTCGTCGTACAGGACGAAGCCACATCGGTCGTTTGGGGGATGCCGGGGTTCGTGGCGCGCGCGGGGCTGGCCGACAAAGTTCTCCCCCTCGCGCTGATCGCGCCCGAGATCGTGCGCCGGCTCCGCGCCGGTCGGGAGGCGCGATGACCCCCGGAGAATACGAGTTCGTGTGCAAGTTCGTGCGCGAGCGCAGCTCGATCGTCCTCGATTCGGGCAAGGAGTACCTCGTTGATACCCGGCTCGCGCCGGTCGCGCGGCAGTTCCAACTCGAGTCCGTGAGCGCGCTGATCGCGAAGCTGCGTGCGACGCGCGACGCGGACCTCCAGACCCGCGTCGTCGAGGCGATGGTCACGACCGAGACGCTGTTCTTCCGCGACCGCGACCCGTTCGAGAGCCTGCGAACCACGGTGCTCCCGGACCTGATCCGGCGCCGCGCGGGCGAGCGCCAGTTGAACGTGTGGTCGGCGGCGTGTTCGACGGGGCAGGAGGCGTACAGTTTCGTGATGCTGGTCCGCCAGCACTTCCCGGAACTGGCCGACTGGAACGTAAGTGTACTGGCGACCGATTTGTCCGAGGAAGTGCTCGCGAAGGCCCGAGCGGGGCGGTACAACCAGGTCGAGATCAACCGCGGGCTGCCGGCCGCTCTGATGGTGCGCTATTTCAAACAGACCGGGACCACCTGGCAACTGGCCGATGACGTGCGCCGGGCGGTCGAGTTCCGCGCACTCAATCTGACCAAGCCCTGGCCCGCGTTGCCGAGAATGGATCTCGTGTTCTTGCGGAACGTGATGATCTACTTCGATGTGGACACGAAAAAGGCCGTCCTCCAGCGCGCGGCTCGCGTACTGTGCCCGGACGGTTACTTACTGTTGGGCGGGGCCGAAACGACTCTCAATCTCGATACCCCGTTCCAGCGCGTCGAGAACATTAAGGGCGGGTTCCATCAACTCGCGAAGCAGGTGACCCGGTGACCACGTCGGACGAACTGGTCGCGACGCTCGACGAGGCCGTTACGGGCGCGTTGCGCGCGCTGGTCGGCGTCGAGTCCGCGGTGCGCACCGCGGGAGCCGCGTCCGCACTCGAAGGGTTCGCGGACGTTTCCGCGGTTCTGGTCGTGACGACGCGGGCCGGGGAAGGGTACTTCGTGCTGAGTTTCACCGGGGCCGTTGGGACCGCGCTCGCGAAGTTGATTTTGGCCGACGTCACCGCCGCGCCGGACCCGGAGATGATGCGCGACTGCCTCGGTGAGGTCGTCAACGTCATCGCGGGTCAGGCGAAAACGCTCCTCGTCGGCACACCGCTTCACTTCGTGCTCGGTACCCCGACCGTCGCGACCGGCCCGCCCGCGCTCGCGGTTCTATCGCGCGTACTCGTCGCGTTCACCAGCGACATCGGCGAATTCACTCTTCACGTCCGCTTACCGGCCTGACCGAGCCATTCGCGTGAGGCGGCTCGTGGGGCACATTCCGTTCTGGGGCCGGGTACCGGCTCGGTCGGCCACATTGTACAATTCCTTGAGCCGCGTGTAAGCGCAGGCGCGCAGCACGGTACGGTCGAGAAGCCCGTCGGGAATGAACCTTCCTGTTTTCACCACAACACGGTCTCATTCGTACCTTATTACCCCACTGAGGACGCGAACGCTCTGAGACCGCGTCTCCTCGTCCGGCGCCGTGCCAAAGGCGACACGAGGACCAGTACCCGCCACCCGTGAGGAGTATCTATGTCCCTCTCGCGAACCCTCCCCTTCCTCTTGCTCTCGCTCGCGTTCGTTACAGACGGGTCTTCGGCTCGCGCCGCGGACTGGATCCACTGGCGCGGGCCGGAGCAGAACGGGTTCTCGCGCGAGAAGAATCTGCCCGCCGAGTTCAACCCGGCGACGGGCGCCAAGGGCAACGTGATCTGGTCCGCCCCCTACGGCGGCCGGTGCGCGCCGCTGGTGATGGGCGGCCGCGTGTACGTGCTCCAGGGGACCGGCACCGGCCTCGAAGAATCTGAACAAATGGTCTGCGTGGACGAGAAGACGGGGAAATTGCTCTGGACCTACCGGGTCAACGTGTTCCACACGGACATCGTGTCCACCCGGCTCGCGTGGGCGCCGCTCACCGGCGACCCGGCCACCGGGTACGTCTACGCGCAGACGACCGGCGGGCTGATGCTCTGCGTCGACAAGGACGGCAAACTCGTTTGGCAACACAGCCTCACCGAAGAGTACGGCCGGGCGAGCGGGTACGGCGGGCGCATCCCGTCCCCGATCTTCGACAGCGGCCTGGTCATCGTCGGGATGATTAGTTCGAGCTGGGGGGACTTCGCCCGCGGGACCAACCGGTTCGTTGCGTTCGACGGCAAGACCGGGCAAGTGGTGTGGTGGTTCGACGCGGGGTTCCCGAGCAAGGAGACCTACTGCTCGCACCCGATCGTGGCCGTGTTGAACGGTCAGCGCGTCCTCGTAACCGGGGGCGGGGACGGTTACCTGCACGCGGTCAAGGTGCGAACCGGCGAGCGCGTGTGGAGTTATCAATACTGTGCGGGGGCGGCGAACCCGGCCCCGATCGCGGACGGCAACCTCATTTACGCCGTCCACGGCGACGAGAACCCGGAGGGCGGCCCATACGGGCGCATCATCTGCCTGGACACCTCGAAGCTCGACAAGGACGGGAAGCCGACGCTCGTGTGGGAGTTCAAGAAGTCGGTGCGGTTCGGGCTCGCGTCCCCCGCGCTGGCGGAGGGTCGGCTGTACGCCCCGGACGACGTCGGTGACTTGCACTGTTTCAACGCGAAAACCGGTAAGCCTCTGTGGAAGTACCGCTACGCGAACGAGGTCCGCGGGTCGCCGCTCATCGCCGACGGCAAGGTCTACATCAACGACGTTCAGCGCCGGATGCTCATCCTCACGCTGAAGGGCAACGAGAAGCCCGACGAGCTGGACACGTTCGAGTACCGGTTCAAGGAGCCGAAGGGGATTTACTCCGAGACCAACGGTACCCCCATCGCCGTGAACGGGCACGTCTATTTTGTCTCGGCGGCGAGCCTCTGGTGCCTGGGTTCACCAGACACGAAGCCCGAAACCGCCAAGTACCCCGCGCCGCCCGCCGAGACCCCGTTCCAGGAGAGCGCCATCGCCGGGGCGCGCCTGTTCCCGGCGGACGTGGTGCTGAAGCCCGGCGAGAAGGTCCAGTTCCAGGTAGTGTTCGTGGACGCGAACGGCCGCGAAGTGAAAGACAACCGCCCGTCGCCCGCGGCAGTGTGGTCGCTCCCGCTCCCGGCCAAGACGCCCACCGGCGCCCAACCGCCCGCGCTGCAGGGCACCGTCGCGAACGGGGAACTGACTGTTGCTCCGATCCCCTCGCAACAGGGGTACGTCGAGTTCGATAGCGGCGGCATCAAGGCCCGGGCTCGGGTCCGGGTTGCTGCACTGGTCCCCTGGAAGCAGGACTTCGAGAAAACCCCGGCGGGTTCGTCCCCGAGCGGGTGGGTGAACGCCAACGGTAAATTCTCCGTTGTGAAGCTCCCGGACGGGAACCAGGTGCTGATGAAGAGCAACAACGACCCGCGCCCGCCGCTGGCCAAGGCGAACGCCTTTATCACCCTGCCGGACGCCGCGAACTACACGATCCAGGCGGACCTCATGGGCACGCAGATCCGCGGCGGCATGGGCGACTTCGGTCTCATTAACTCGCGCTACACGCTCGTTCTCGACGGCAAGACCGACCCGGATAGCAAGAAGCGCCAGCTCCGATTGGTGTCCTGGGAGGCCCGCCCGCGGATCACGCGGGTCGAGGACTTCGACTGGCAGCCCGGCGTGTGGTACACGGCCAAACTCGCCATCGAGCACAAGGAGAAGACGGCGATCGTTCGCGGGAAGGTGTGGAAGAAGGGCGACCCGGAACCGGAGGCGTGGACCGTCGAACTCGAAGACCCCAGCCCGAACCGTGTGGGCGCTGCCGGCTTGTACGGGTACGTGACCAACAGCACCGCCGTCGAGACCGGGGCGAACTGTTACTACGACAACATCACGATTACCCCCAACGCCAAGAAGTGACGCCGACTCGCGTGGGTTCGTTTCGGTAAGCGGCCGGCCCGTGCGACGGGCCGGTTGCTGAAATCAATCAACACGACTCGGATGACTCGATCAAACTCACCCTCCGATCCAAGGAGCGAATGATGATGCACCAACTCCGATCGCGGCCGACCCGGTTCGTCGCCCTCGTCGCGCTGGCCGCGGGGGCACTGTTCTTGGCCGCTGGGGGCTCAGAGGGCGCGTGTCCTCCGGCGGGCGCGCGCTACGTGGTCTCCGGGGGCTCCGCACTGGTGGCGGTCGATCCGCCCCCGGGCCAGCCCAAGAACGACAAGGGCGGCAGCGCCATGTTCGGCGGGACCGTGGCCCGCAACATGGTGAACCTGACCGACAAGAACATTCCCGGCAAGTTCGAGCCCGAGGACAAGGAAGTTCTGTTGTGGAAGGCCGACCTCGGGTCGAAGGCCTATGGCGGGCCGACCGTGGCCGGCGGGCGCATCTACGTCGGGACCAACAACCAGCGCCCGCGCAACGACCGCGACATCCACCGCACCAAGGACGGCATGGTCGAGCCGCTCGACAAGGGCGTGCTGATGTGCTTCGACGAAAAGACGGGGAAGTTCCTCTGGCAAGCGGTCCACGATAAACTGGAATCCGGGCGCGTGAACGACTGGCCCGAAGAGGGCGTGTGCGCCACGCCGACGGTCGAGGGCGACCGGGTGTATTACGTCAGCAACCGCTGCACCGTGATGTGCCTGGACGCCAACGGGTTCGCGGACGGCAACCAGGGGTTCCAGGGCGAGAAGTACAAGGAGAAGACCGACGCCGACGTCGTCTGGCAGTACGACATGATGAAGGAACTCAACGTGTTCCCGCACAACATGTCGGCCGGGTGCCCGCTCATTGTCGGCGACATCCTCTTCGTTCACACAGCCAACGGCGTGGACGACGGGCACTTGAACCTGCCCAGTCCGAACGCCCCGAGTTTCATCGCGCTCGATAAGAAGACCGGCAAGCTCCTGTGGAAGAACAGTCTGCCCGGCAAAAACATCATGCACGGTCAGTGGTCGAACCCGACCTACGCCGAGATCGACGGCGTCAAACAGGTGATCTTCCCCGGCGGCGACGGGTGGGTCTACAGCTTCGTCCCCGAGACGGGCGAGCTCATCTGGAAGTTCGACGGGAACCCGAAGGACTCCGTGTACGAACTGGGCGGCACCGGCACCCGGAGCGACTACATCGGCACCCCGGTCATCTACGACAACAAGATCTACATCGGGCTCGGCCAGGACCCGGAGCACAGCACCGGGATCTCGCACTTCTTCTGCATCGCCCCGAAGAAGGACAAGAAGGGCGACATCTCGGGGGTGCTGGAGGTGAAGACCAAGGGCGCGGACGGCAAGGACGTGATCGGCGAGAAGCCGAACCCGAACTCGTGCGTCGTTTGGCACTTCGGCGGGGAGGAGGCGCGCAAGTTCGCGCTGCGGGACTTCAAGTTCGGGCGCACGATGTCCACCGCGTGCATCGTGGACGACATCCTGTACATCTCCGAACTGGCCGGGCAGATCCACTGCATGAACGCGAAGACCGGGGAGCACTACTGGAAGTACGACACGAAGGCGTCGATCTGGGGATCGGCCTACTTCGTCGACGGCAAGGTGTACCTCGCGACCGACTCCGGCGACCTGTTCGTGTTCAAACACGAGAAGACACCGGCGAAGATCGACGAATTGGAGGGTATCACCGCGACCGAACTGAAGGAGGCGCGGAAGCAGATCAAGGCGCGGCAGAAAGAGGTGGCCGACAAGTACCTGATCGCCAAGATCGAACTCGACGCCCCCATCCGCTCGACCGCGCACGTGACCAACGGCGTGCTGTACGTGATGACCGAGAAAACGCTGTACGCCTTCAAGGGAAAGAAGTGACAATCACCGGGGCCGGCCAAGTGCCGGCCCCAGTGCTTACTGCCCGACACATCTCGCGGGTGTAGGTCGATAAGGCCACGGTAAACTGCCGATGGCTTCGGACTACCTCCGTGCTTCACACCACCGCATTCTGCAGCTGGGAGCCGGGCGTCGGTGCACTACTCGGCGCCCTCAGTTGCACCTCGATTTGTTCCGGCCGAATTCAGCTTCGGCACGACCCCCGACCGCTGTTGCAGCTTGATCTTGGTCGTCGCGTGCTCGTCGAATTTCTGGGCAAGCGGATCGAACTGGAACTGCACGGGAAGGAAACGGAACTCGACAAACAGGTGGCAGAGGCCCCAGCTTATGGCTTTCCGGGCGCGGGTGGGGCCGGGGGCGGAGTAGCGGGCGCGGGCGGTGCAACTGCCGGCAGATCCTGCGCCGGAGCCGGGTTAGCCGGCAGCACTATTCCCGGGACACCGATGCCGGGCAACGGAACCGGACCGCCGGGGCCACCGGCGGGGAAGGGGAACACGGGGTTACCCGGCGCGGGCTGCGTCGGCCCGTCGGCGTTCGGCCGCAACTTTTCCGCGCGCTCCGTTGTGGTGACGAACAGCACGTTACTCATCCGCACCGCGCCCAAGTCCGCGACCTCGGCCAGGAGCCGGATGGCCGTTTCCAGCGGTACGTCGTCCAATTTCAGCGTGACGGCGGCGTTGACCTTGTCCTTCAGGCGCGGGTCGAGCACGATGTTCGCGCCGCAATCGGCCGAGAGCTGCTTCACGGCCGCGCCGAACGCGGTGCCCTCGCAGTTCACGCTCACGCGCTGGCGGAACTGTTTGGTAACCAGCCCCTCTTCGGTAGAGATGTACAACCCGTCCTTCGTCAGCCCGCACTTCAAATTGAAGGGGGCCAGGGCCTGCTGGAGCCCGTCCTTCAACTTGACCTGTTTCAGCACGACCGTGACATTCGGCTGGTTCGGGTCGAGCCCGAACTGGTACACGGCCGGGTCGATGGTCACGCTGACCTTGGCCCTCTCCTTGAGGTCGCCCATCACCTCGTTGAGAGACTTGCCCTGGTAGTTCATGTCCCCGACCTCGTCGAGCGCTTTGCGCGCGGCGTCCATCGGGGAAGTGGTCTTGGCGGTGGCCGCCGGCGCGGGGGCGGCCCCGCGCGCGAGCGACGGAGTCACCACCGGGGTCGCGGTGAACACGGCGACCGCGAACATCCGACACAGGGTCGAGCGCATTGAACACGGCTCCACAGATGTGACGACCCCGGCGTGCGCGCCGGGGCCGGAACGAACTCACGCACCCTACCAGACGCGACACCCCGCGAACAAGATTGGACCGCTTTAATAAAAAGTCGGTCCGGCGTCGGTGCGGTGTCGCGTGTGAAGGGCCGTCCCTTGCTCCAAGAGCTTTGAGTTCTGGTATCTGTGTAGCTCCGCTCGTTCACGTTACTTCGATGTGGACGGGAACGGCACGGCGGTTCGACCCCGCTCGTGCCCCCGCTTTCCCACTTATCGGCGCGCCGGTTCCTAGGGCACGTGGAGCACGAGCGGCGAGACGATCAGGTACGTCCGCACGGTCGTCCGCGTGACGCCCACGTTCTTGTACATCCGGTTGATGTACGGGATCTTCGATAGAACCGGCGGGCCGAACTCATAGCGATCCTCCTGCGTCCGGGTCGGCCCGGCGACGATCACGTGTCCGCCGGACGGGACGGTTAAATCCCGCTTCTCGACGGTCAGGGTCTCGACCTTCGGCGCCTGGAGGTACTGTGTGAACGGGATCGGCTTGCCCTGGGAGCCGCCCTCGAAGACGGGGGTGATCTGGGTCGTAACCGGGATCAGTTCGACCGGCCCCTCGACCCGCGCGTCCTTGTAGCCCACCCGCATGGTGACGGTTTTTCGGTCCGCGGACGCCCGACCGCACAGGGTCAGAGTGGTACCGGTCTCAATCGGGGTGTTCTTCGGGACCAGGACGGTCTTCCCTTTGACCAGTGTCACCTCTACCCCGGTGACGAAGAGCTGTTGCTGCGTGGCCCGAACGACGGCCTCCTGGCCGTCAAACGTGGTGACTTTCGGGGTCTGGCTCACATTGGAGAGCCGGTCGCCCTGGGCCGCTTCCAACAGCGAGCGGAGTTGCGCGTCGGAAAGCGAATCTGTCGGTTTGAAATCGAGCCCCAGGCGCTCGAAGAGGTCGTCTCGCACGGTCAGTACCCGGACCTGACAGGCGATTTGTGTCTCGGTGTCCGGGGCGGGGGGAGTGGTGACGCGGTACTCGCGCGCCGGCGGTTCGGCAGAAGAGACGGCGGCGAGAACGAGCACGACCAAGAAGGCGGGGAAACGAGACGACATAAGTGTCCTCCGCGGTAAGGGGGTACCGGCGGGCGGGACTATAGCGTGGGCCTCGGATCGGACAAGCAAAAACTTGAGGATTTGTGACGCGATATGATGTGCTCTTGTTTTGAGTGTCTCCTGCAGCCGACCTCGAACAGTCGGCTACAGGAGACACGTCATCCCCAACGTGTTTCACGGCGCGTGCGCGCCGGTCCGCTAGTTACCGTCTTCTCGGGTGAGCAGGAACGTGGTACCCTTTCGCACGACTTGAAGATCATATTGAAGTGCAATTACCTCGATCGCCTTGTCCGCGGGCACGTTCAACAGGCGGATCGTTGCGGGTTTCACGTCCCCGTTGCAGGCTCGGGGCAGGATAACAATGTTCAGATCGAAATCCTTGGCGAGCTTGGTAACAACCTCTTTCAGTGGCTTATCCTTCACGATTACCGACACGAGGGGCTCGTTCAGGCGCACGCGCACTTCGGTGATTTTGGTGGTGGTGGATTTGGTGACTTCGGCCGCGAACGCGGTGGGTACGATTTCGATCCCGCTCTGCTTCACCAGGAACGTCGAGCCCAGGCTGTCGAGCACCGCCGTGAGAAACTGGTAGAGCGATACCCCACGGAATTGCGTTGCCGTGAGTTTCGGTTTCTCCTCTTTGAAGTTCGGGCTGCCAACCTCTTTGAACCGCTCCTCGTTAATGACGAAGCTCAAATCGTGTTGCTTCGAGAGGAACGAGAGCAGCTCGAAGATCGGGATTTCGTTGATGTTCTTCTCGCCCAGGTCGATCTCCCGGGTGAGTAGGGTGTTGAGATCTCTCTCGGCCTGATCTCTCTCGACCGTCTTCGCCGCGTCGTTGTTCACGCGACTGATTGGGACGATCTCGACGTAATCGGGAGCCACGTTGTAGGTCGCACCGAGGGTCGTCAGCCACACGTTGAGGAACTGGGAAACGGACAAGTCTTTTGTGTCCAGCGTCTTGAGAAACGATTTCTTGTCCTTGATATCAGTCACTTTCTGGGCTTTGAACTCTTCTTCCAGAACGACGAACGAGACGGTGTGTTGTTTCGAGAGTTGCTTGAGACCGTCGACCAGCGTCAGGTCGCCGATCTTCGTGCCGTCGATCTCGACCTTTTGCTTTTGCAGCGCGGCACGAAGTGTTTCGGCCGTGCTCGCCTTACTCGCGGGCTTGGTGTCCGCGGCGAACAGTGGAGTGGGCGCCAGTGCTAACCCACAGACGGCCACGAGCCACGCGATTCGGGACATGGGGAGCCTCGACTTTGAGGGACGCGACACTTAATAGGGGCGGGCGCGGCCCCGGTGCAGCCCTAACGGAAACGGCACCGGCGCCGTTGGTGGTTCGGGGCCAAAAATCCGACGCGCCAACGACACCGGGGCTTACGTCGCACCTTAATTTGGGACCGGCTTTTCCGACGGTTTCTCCGGGGGAGCGGGCGGCGCGGGGGACTTGGCGGGCGCTTCGCGCAACTTCTCGACCTCGATCTTTTGCCGCTCCTTGTCCAACTTCTCGTTGAACAATTCGTTCGCCTGGTCCTTGCTCGTGATGAGGAACGCGGCGCCCCTTCGGACCACGCGGAGGTCGCACTGCACCGCGAGCAGTTCGAGCGCTTTGTTGGCGGGCACGTTCAGGAGCCGGGCCGTAACGAAACCGGTCTTGGCGTCGCCCGCTTGGGGTGAGACGATTACCGTCAGGTCGTACTGCTCGGCGATCTTCGCAACCGCTTCGTTCAGCGGCTTCTCTTTCACGATCGCGCTTACCAGTGGCTCGTCGAGCCGCGGGTTGCCTGCGCCGTCGCTCACGGGCGCCTTTGTGACGCGCGCCGCGTACTCGACCGGCACGATTTCGATCCCGCTCTGTTTGATCAGGAACGTCGCGTCTGCGCTGTCGAGTACCACCGTGAGGAACTGGTAGAGTGATACCCCTTTGAGCCGCGTCGCCGCGAGCTTCGGCTTCTCTTCTTTGATGTACGGGCGGCCGATTTCTTTGAACCGTTCTTCGCTAATGACGAAGCTCAGATCGTGTTGCTTTGAGAGTAACGAGAGCAGCTCGAAGATCGGGATTTCGCTGACGTTCTTGTCACCCAGGTCGACTTTCTGGTCCAGGAGAATACCCAGGCTTTTCTCGACTTGGTCCCGGGGCTTGTTGTCCGCGGCGAACAGTGGAGTGGGTGCGAGTGCCAACCCGCATACGGCCACGAGCCACGCGATTCGGGACATGAGGAGCCTCGACTTTTGAGGGACGCGACAGTTTGAAGGGGCGGGCGATGCCCCGGCGCAGCCCTAACGGAATGAACACCGGCGCCGTTGGCGACCCGGGTCCGAAAACCCGGAATCACCAACGGCGCCCGATCAGTGCCCGATTCGCGAATTACGGGCGCGGGGGCATCTTCTCCAGGAACAGTTTCCCACCGGACGCCTTGTACGCATTCAGGAGGGGCGGGTTAGCCTTGATGAACTCGAAGTACCGGTTTTGCACTTCCGGCTGCCAGTCGGCCGCGACGATCTGCTTTTCCATCTCCGTGAGCCGTTTGCCCACGTCGTCGTAGGTCTTCTGGAGCTTGTCCGGCTGGCTCTTCTGGAGCTGCTGGTTCGCGGTCACGGTGCAACGCTGGACGTCGAAAAACGCATCCGCGAATGCGTTGCGGAACTGTGCCAGTTGATCGGGCGTCGCGTCCTTCGGCGGGTTGGAGAGCCGGTTGCGCTGCATCCCGACCTGGGCGCCCCACTCGCGGACGGCCTGCCCCCACTCGGCGTTCGCCTTTTTCGGGTCCGGTTCGGCCGCGCCTTTGGCCTCGAACAGCTCGGCCAGCGCCTTGCGGAAGTAGAGCCGGTTCGCCCCCCAACCGGGTTTGTCGGGCGTGCCGACGACCCCCTTCAGCAACTTTTCGGCCTCGGCGAACTGCTTCAACTCGATCTGCGCTTTCGCGATGGAGTGCTGGGCGAGCGCGTGGTCGCGGACCTGGTTGAGCACCTTTCCGCGGTCCGCTTCCGGGAACTCTTCGGGCTTCTTCTTGTCCCAATCCGGGTAGGTCGGGGCGGGTACCTTTTTGAGCGTCTCGAGGGCCTCGGCGTTCTTGCCGATGGACTGGAGCGTCTGGCCGACGAATAGGAGCGACGGTACGGGAAGGGTTTTCACCGCGCGAATCTTCTCGAGCAGCACGCCGAGGCCCGCACCGAGGTTCTTGGCTTCTTCGGCCTTGCCCTCCTTCTGGCGGGTCACCATGAGGGCCGCCAGTTCGCGGCCGACGGGCTCGAGGAGCGGGAGGCTCTCGTCCACGGTACCGCCGGCACGCACCATGAGGTCGAGGAGCTTGGAGGCCTCGGCCGCCTTCCCCTGCCGCACCTGAACGCGGAACGCGGCCAGGATCACGTCCACGCGGTTCTTATCGATGTTCGCCGCGAGCTGAGCGCTCCGGGCCTTCGACTTGGCCTCCGGTTCCGGGTTCCCGGCGCCCGCGGCCCACGTTTTCATCTCGCCGGTGAACAGCGGTCCGCCGGCCTGCACCTGATCGAGTACGGGCTTGACCAGGGCCAGTGCCCCCTCGAACTGGTTGTTGGCGGTCATCGCCCGGGCGCGGAGGTAGAGCGCGCGGGTGTAAGTATCGAGGGCGAGGAGGTGCATCTCTTGGCCGTCGAGATTGAGTTTCTTCTCTTCGCCGACCATGCACTCGAACGCGGGCACCTCGGCGAGAATTTTCCCGGCGAGGTCGAGCGCCTGGTTGAACCCGGCGTTGGTCCGCTCCGTTTCCCCGTCGGCGCGGTCCTGGGCGAGCATCATTGCCGCGAGCCGGCACCGGGCCGACAGGTAGCTGCGCACCTCGTCGACGGTCGCGACGGGCGCGGGTTGAGGGATCTTCGCGAGGTCGCTTGTGGCCCGGCGGAACAGGCGCGCCTTGTCGTCCTTTGACAACTTCGAGTCGAGGGGCACAACGAGTTGCGACACCACGAAGCCCTCGAGCAACCGGGCGTTGGTGAGTTGCGCGTAGCTGGGGCGCACCTTCACCAGAACGTCGAACGCCTCCATGTACTTCTTGTCGTCGGTCAAGAGCCCGGCGAGCTGGTGGCGCGCGGAGTCCGTGGCGGTGTCGTTGGGGAATTTTTCGTCCAGGAACCGGGCCAGTGCAACAGCGCGGTCGCGGTCGCACTGGCGCGCGGCGGCGAGGGCGTCGCGCTCCTCGGCCTTGATGACCCGGCTCGCGGTGAGGTAGCCGTTGAGCCCGAGGAGCCCGGCGAGGGCCGACTTGCCGCCCGTGGTCTTCACCGTGCGGGCCACGAAATCGCCGAGCACCGCGGCCTGGTAGAACTGCTCGTTCTGCTGGTAGAAGTAGATCAGCCGCAGTTGCACGTCGGTGACGTCGGCGAGGCTGTCCTGCGGGGTCGCCAGTTCGCGGGCGCGTTCCAGTAGGGCGATGACCCGGTGGCGCGCGGACCGGGCTTCGGACTTGGCCTCTTCGACCTTCTTCGGGTCCGCTTTCGGATCGGCGCCGAGTTTGGCCTCTTTAGATTCGGCCGAGACCAAGTTGCTCAACTGGATGAGCGAGGCCATTTGCGCCTTCTCGAACGACTCGTAGCTGAGCGGGTTCTGGTCCGCGGTGCCCAGCAGTTTGCGCACGACGGCGGTGCGGTAGCGGGCGGCGCGGGCGGTGTACTCGTGGTCGGTTTGGGCCAGCCCGCGGTAGAGTTTTTCGGCCTCTTCCAACTGCTTGCGGGCCGCCGCCCCGATCGCGAGGACCGCGGGTGGCTTGGGCTGGGGCGTCGCGACGTCGGCCTGGAAGTGGAGCGAGCGGGCGAGGTAGTAGCGGACCGCGTACACCTCGGGCGTGGGCTTCTGCGCGCGCCCGAACTCCGTCAACCACCGGCGCATTTCGTTCTCGCTGGTGGTGATTTTCGCCGCCACGCGCTCGGCGAGTGCGGCCCGCACGTTGCGGCGGAGCTGGAAGAACCGGGCGAGCCGCTTACCGTCCTCGGCCTCGGGCGCCGTCGCCCTCAGAATGTTTCCGACCTTGGTGGTGGCGGTGCCGAAGTCGTTCTGCTCGTAAATGACCTCCGCGACCCAGGCGCGGGCGACCCAGACGGACCGGCTCGTGGGCGGGCCCTGGTCCAGTTTGTCGAATTTGCTCCGCGCTTGTTCGAGGAACTTGTTCCGCTGCTCCTTTTGGGGGCCGTCCAGGATCTCTTCGGGCATGAACGTTTCGGCGATGCTGAACTGGTTGATGCCGCTGGCGAGTTCCGCCTCGAACGCCTCGTTCTCTAGGCCCTTCTTGGCGCCCGGGTCGAGTGCCGGGTCGTCCAGTCGGGCCTTCAGTTTCGCGGAGGCGCTCGCGAACCGGCTCGACGCGAGCTGGAACAGCGGGCGCGCTTTCTCGGCTTCCTTGGCCTGTTTATGTTGGGCCTGTTCGCGCGCCTGGCGCTCGTCCGCGTCGTCGCTGGGCGGCGGGACGTCCATCTTCCGCGCCCGGCTCAGGATCTCTTTCGCGTCGAGCGACGTGAGCTTGGCAACGGAGAGTAACCCCTCCACCGCGCGGGGGTGGTCCGGGTAGTCCTGCACGAACGTGTTCAGCCCCTCCTTCGCTTCGGCGATCATGCCCAGGCGGGTGCCCTCGTCCGGTTCGTACTCGGACACCTCGAGCAGGCACTTGGCGCGCTCCAATAGGAACGCGCCTTTGTCGGCACCGGCGAGCGGTTTGCCCTCGAACTGCTTGAGGTACTCCATCGCGAGATCGACTTGCCCGTTCTCGCGCAACCCGCGCACCAGGTCGAGCGGGGAGGGCGGTTGGGCCGCGCCCTGCGCGACGGACAATCCCGCTATCACGACGGCCCAGAGCCACGGGTTGAAGGATCGTCCGCGAAACAACATGAGGGCTCCCAGTTCACCAAATGCGAGTGCCAGCGGTGTGGACCTACCGGTTCGGACGGGCGGGCGGGCGGTTTAGTTCCCCTGGATGAATTCTGGCCGGTGCGCGTGTTATTCGCAAGTACCTCGTGTGCCGCAAGTAGCGCGTGCGGGGGTAAAAAGCACGGAACCCGCTGCGATCGATCGCAGCGGGTTCCGATTCCCACCTCAAACTTGTCGCCGGTGCGCTACTTCTTCTTCACGAATTTGTTGATCTGGTAGCTCTTACCGGGGCCGTCGAGCCACTTAACGAACGCTTCCTTGGTCTTGTCGGTGAAGTCCTCGCCGGGCTTCACCATCGGGTACTTCCAGCCGTCCTGGTCGTCGTTCAGCCCGAGCATGCCGAACGCCTGGTAGAAGTTGATGGCATCCTTCGCGTTCGGGTCGGGCTTCCAGTCGCCCGCGGCGATGGCCTTCAGAACGAGTTGGCTCTCCTCTGCGGGGACCTTCGCGTCTTCGACCTCACCTCCGCCCTCCGGGTACGCGCGGTACTTGTTGACGAGCACGTGCGCGGCAAAGGCCCGATCGTCGGCCTTCTCGCTCTTGAGCGCCTTCACCGGGTCGGCGAGGACCGCGAGCCCCTTCTTGACCTGCTCGACTTGCGCCTTGTAATCTTCGGCCTTGGCGTCGGTGGGGGGCATCATCGGGCTGATCGTGTAGAAGTCGCCCGAGTGGTGCTTGGTGAGGTAGAACAGCCCCTCTTGCCCCTCGGTGAGATTGATCGGCGGCAGCCCGCCGCGAATGGGGCGGCCCGGCGGGGCGCCGGCTGCGGCCGGCGCAGCCGGTGGGGGCGGCAGGAACCCGACCTTGATGTGGGTGGCGTTCGCGGCCCCGTGGAGGCCGGATTCGATCTTGATGACCGCGACCTTGTACGAGAGCTTATCGGGCGCGTCCGGTACCGGGGTCGCGTTCACGAGCTCTTTTTCGATCGCGGACACTTTACCGATCACGACCGCGTCCGCGCGGACGAGTTTCTCGGTCGGCGAGAAGTTGCGAGCGATGCGCTTGGCTTCGACCGGTGCCACCAAAACGAGCGCGGCCACGGTCGCAACGAGCAGTTTGCGAGTCATGAAAACCTTTCGAGTAACACTCAACTGTGGGTGAATGGTTTTCTGTAGCCGGCCTCTGCGAGGCCGGGCCACCCTTTGGTAGTGGCTCCCCGGTCTCTACGAGGTCGGCTACAGCCAGAAATCAACTCGAGACGATATCAGACGGTGTCCTGCGCAAAGCCTTGACCCACCTAACAAAATCACTTCTTGGGTACGATCTTCTTGATTCGGTAGTCCTTGCCGGCGCCGTCGAGCCATTTGGCGAAGACCTCGCGGGTTTGCTCGGTGAACTCCTGGCCGGGTTGCGGTTCGGGCGGTTTCCAGCCGTCGGCTTCTTCCAGTCCGAGCATCGAGAACACGCTGAACCCGTTGAACGCTTGCGACGCGATCTCGGCCTTCCACTTCCCTTCGGCCAGAGCCTTGAGAATCGGGCGGCTCTCCTCGGCCGTGAGCGGAACGTTCTCGATCTCACCGCGCGTGCCTTCGGGCACGGAGCGGAGATTGTAGACGACCGCGACGGCCGCGTTGTACCGGTCCTCGGCCTTTTCCGCTTTCATGGCCTTGGCTGGGTCCGCGATGGCGGCGAGCGCCTTCTTTATGCTCTCGACCTGGGCCTTGTAGTCGGCGGCCTTCGACTCCACCGGCGGCGTCAGGTACGGGATCGCGTAGAACCCGCCGTCCGCGTGCTTGGTGACGAAGAACAGCCACTCCTGGCCCTCTTTGAGTTCCGGGTTGTCCGGGCCGCGCCGCAACCCGGCCGCGGGGGGGACGAAACCGATCTTGAGGTGCGTGAGGTTCGCGGCACCTGCGAGACCGGTCTCGACCTTCACGACCGCGATCTTGTGCGCGACCTTGTTCGTAGCGCCGGGGTACAGCGGGGCGTCTACGACGTCCTTCTCGACGGACGTCACCTTACCGATGACGACGACCGGTGAGCGCAGCGCGCGCTGAACGGGGGACGCGATCGGTGCGACCCGATCGGCACGGACGGGGGCGGCGAATGCGAATACTGCGAGCGCGACGAGCGCAGTGCGGATCACGGGGCACCCGGTGTAAAAGGTCGGGATCAGTGCCAGAGGAGTCGATTTTTAAGGAGCAGGGTCGGGAAACGGGCCAATCAAGTGCCCCGCTCCTCGACCCCAGTTGTCCGCGTCTGGTCCCTTACTTCTCGGTCGTCTTCGGCACGACCTTCTTGATCTGGTAGTCCTTGCCGGCACCGGCGAGCCACTTGACGAAGGCGTCCTTCGTGATGGCGCCGAAATCGATCGGCGGTTGGCCCGGCTGTTGTTGAGGGAACATCGGCTCCGTCCAGCCGTCCTTGTCGGTGAGTCCGAGTTGGTAGAAGGCATTCAGCGCGTTCGGGGTGAACGCGGCGCCGGGGCGCGGCTTGTTCGTCCAGTCGCCTTCCGCGATGCCTTTGAGGATGAGCTTGCTCTCCTCGGCCGGGATCGCGACCTCATTGACGTCGCCACCGGTGAGCGGGTAGGCGCGGTACTTCGTCACCATAATCATGGCGGTTTCGGTGCGCACGTTGGCCTTGTCGCTCTTCAGGCCCTTCATCGGGTCGGCGAGCACGGCCGTGGCCTTCTTGACCTCTTCCAGTGCCTTCTTGCCGGCATCCGTGGTGATATCCACCGGGTGGTACATACCGGGCATGACGTAGAAGTCGGCGGTCGGGTGCTTCGTGAGGAAGAACGCCATCTGTTGGCCTTCCTTCAGCTCCGGCGCCTGAAACACGGGGCGCCCGATCCCGGGCCGGCCGCCACCGACGGGCGGCTTCACGTTCGGGTCCGCTTTGGCGGGCGGGATGAAGCCGATCTTGATGTGCGTGAGGTTGTTCGCGCCCACGAGAGCGCTGTCGATCTTCACCACCGCGACCTTGTACGCGACCTTGTCGTTCGCTCCGGCGTAGGGCGAGGTGCCGTCAACGGTGTCTTTCTCGATGGCCGTGATTTTGCCGGTCACGACGACGGGCGCGGTGAGTGCCATTTGTGCGGGCGGCGGCGGCGCTGCGATCCGCAGGGCAAAGGCCGAACTCGTTGAAACCGCGAGCGCGAGGGCGGCGACGACCGCCGTCATCAGGTGACGCATGCGAGATTGCTCCAGGAAATGGTGGCAGGCGACGCGGGGTGCCCCGGTTCAGTCAAGACGAGGCGTCTTAACAAATAGTTGTGCCGCGCGCGAATTTTCTTACCGCGTTAGACGTGTGTCGAGTCGCACCGGCCGAAAAATGCTCCTTGCCCATTGAACCAGGAGCGTAATACGTTTACGTTAATACTAAGATCGTACCCCAGCGTGGGTCCGATCTCCCGGCCGCCCGGTGGTGTCCCCGCACCTCCGGGCGGTACTATTTGGGCGATGGTCAGTGAGCGCAACAAGGCGAACACTGCTCACCAGGGCGGTGGTATTCGAGAGCGCGGGCCGCTTGCAGTGATGGTGGCTGTGACCCACCGCCCTGGCGGGCGGGTTCACCCAAAAACACCGGCCGGCTGACACCGGCCGTTCGCCTACTCAGGTGAGAAATTGGGGCCGGCCTACGGCCCCGAAGGGCTTCATCTCGATTGGCCCGATCATTAATCGCTGCTCTTGTCCCCCGGTCCCCTCGTCTTGTCACCCGCCTTCTTTGGGAGGCCGCCGTTAGGCGGAGTGGTCGGCTGCGGGGAGAACTGCGCGGGCGTTTCTGATTTGTTCCCGTTACCGCATCCGGCGGCGGCGATCGCGGCCAGGAAGCCGGCGACGAGCCAGCCGGTCGGACGGAACTTCTTCTTGAGTGCGTATGTCATTGGAACCTCTTGGGTTTGGTATGAATCGGTCGCGTCGCGGGTCAACCCCCGAATGAGTTGTCGAGAACCTCTCCGTCCGCCGTGCCCGCCAGACGCATGAGTACCCACCAGTCGCTTGAGGCCGGGGTACCGGCGACCGTCCCGTTCGTGGTGGTCGCCCCAGGCCGTATGCCACGGACCGACCCGTCACCCAGGGCGAACTGAACGATTCCCGTGTGTCGGCTGGCGAAGCGGAACTGGGCGCTCGCGGCGTTCGGATCGTTGCTGAGGCCCGCCGTAGTGGGGATGGCGGTCACGTTGTACCAGTGCCACATGAAATTGCCGTTACCAGTGGCGGTGCCTTCGCCGAACGCGAGCGTGTTGCTCGTGCCGTCCGTGATGCCCTGGAGCGTGGTCTTGGAACGGTTGCCATAGGTGGCGGCGTACTTGCGGAGGTTGGCCCCGGGGCCGAACCGGGAACTGGTGCTGCCGTTCTGACCGTAACCGCCGCCGACCGGGGCGTAGTTCGACTTGGCCAAGTTCTGGTCGCTGGTCCAGTAGGAGAACCCCACCGAGTCGGCACCGAGGTTCGCGGTCAGGCTCGTGTAGTACCAGTACGCCATCGTGTACTTGGCCCGCACGTCGGAGTCGGACGGGCAAAGGTAGGTTTTGATCTTAACTTGGGCCATGTTCCAGGTGTTGGCGTCCGTCTCCCAGTACCCCGGCAGAGTCGTGGCGGGAAAATTAGAATCGGTGAACATCAGCGGGTTGATCTGCTTGTAGATGTTGTCCTGCTCGATGTAGGGCAACAGTACGGGCAGGGTGCCGGTCCCGGTGAGCATTGCGCTCGAGTACCCGGTGTCGTTGACGTTGAGGTTGCCCGGGTTACCGCCGTAGTACCCCGGCGGCAGTCGTTCGTAGGACGCATGGTAGTTATGGGCTGCGAGTCCGATTTGCTTGAGATTGTTGGCACAGGTCATCCGGGCGGCCGCCTCACGGACCTTTTGCACGGCCGGCAGCAATAATCCGATCAAGATCGCGATGATCGCGATGACGACGAGTAATTCGATGAGCGTAAATGCTCTCCGTAAATCATTAATGTGGCGATACATACGATCCTCTGCATGGCGTGGGCAAGAAATTGGAGAGGTCGACGTAGTAGCTCAGTCAACTTCGCGTCAGCGACAACCGCTGGCCAAGTCTCGGAGCGGTCGGAAGGTGGGAACAAACACTACTATGTCGATGGCTATTGTCGTCGATAATCGATTTGAAGACAAGATCGAGAGGCGGAAGTTGAGGCTGACGACTACCTACTTTGTCAGCTCAACTGCACACCGACCGAATCGCACGTCAACATAAAAGCGTTTCGAGGGACGGAGGTGATTAGGAAGTGAAGTGTTGGCGAATGTTAGCCAATGACAGGTCGGCAGAAATATCCCTCGGCGCCACCGGGATTGGGGCGCTGGACGAACGCGAGGCCGATGTGGTGATCGCAGACAAGGGGACGATAGCAACGTGTTGGTGACTGCGGCCCGCGGCACACAGTTGCGGCTTGCCGCACATGGCTGCGACCCACCGCCCTTGCGGGCGGGGTTCACCTCTCGTGACTACTTGCTGTGACTCGCATTGTGGGCGGGAGCGCCCAAAAGACCGGCCGTTCGCTTAATCCGCTCCCGGTCCGGTCATCTTCTCCGGGCGCACGATCTGGTCGAACTTCTCGGCGGTGAGGGGACCGCTTCCGTCCTTGAGCGGAGGGGCGAGGTTGATCGCCTCTTCGCGGAGCGTGGTGCCATTGTGGTGCGCGGTCTTCGCGATCTTCGCGGCCGCGTCGTACCCGATGTGCCGGTTCAGCGCGGTGACGAGCATCAGCGAGTTGTTCAGGTACGCCGCGATCTGCTTGCGCTCCGCGTCGATGCCCTTGCGCGTCTTCCCGCCGGTCTTCGGCTTGAGTTTGGACTGGTCCACTTCCACCATGCCGCTGTCCTTGCCGACGCCGTACTCGAGCGCCTCGTAGTCCGTTTCGGGCATGTCGGCCGCGCAGTGCTCGCGGAAGCTACGGCACGCATCCGTGAGCAACCGGACCGAGTGCAGGAAGTTGTGGATCAGCACCGGCTTGAACACGTTCAGCTCGAAGTTGCCCTGCGACGCCGCGATGCCCACCGCGACGTCGTTCGCCATCACCTGTACGCACACCATCGTCATCGCTTCGGACTGCGTCGGGTTCACTTTGCCCGGCATGATCGAGGAACCGGGCTCGTTCTCGGGAATCGTGAGCTCGCCCAGCCCGCACCGGGGGCCGCTCGCGAGCCAGCGCACGTCGTTGGCGATCTTCATGAGCCCCGCGGCGAGCGCCTTGAGCGCCCCGCTCGCGAACGCCAGCGGCTCGTGGCCCGCGAGCGCCTGGAACTTGTTCGGCGCGGTGACGAACGGTTGGCCGGTGAGGTCCGCGATCTGCTTCGCCACTTTGACCGCGAACTCCGGGTGCGCGTTCAGGCCCGTACCCACGGCCGTGCCGCCGAGCGCGAGTTCGTACAGCATCGGCAGTGTCGCCTTGAGCGCGGTGATGCCGTAATCGAGCTGCGCGACGTAGCCGCCGAACTCCTGGCCGAGCGTGAGCGGCACCGCGTCCATCAGGTGCGTGCGCCCGATCTTCACGATGTCCGCGAACTCTTTGGCTTTCGCGGCGAACGTGTCGCGCAGTTGCTGAACGCTGGGCACGAGTTGGTGAACGATCTCTTCCGCGGCGGCGATGTGCATCGCGGTCGGGAACGTGTCGTTGGACGACTGTGACATGTTCACGTCGTCGTTGGGGTGGACCGGCTTCTTCGACCCCATCGCGCCGCCGGCGATCTGGATCGCGCGGTTCGAGATCACCTCGTTCACGTTCATGTTGGTCTGCGTGCCGCTCCCGGTCTGCCACACGCGGAGCGGGAAGTGATCGTCCAGGTGCCCGGCGATGACTTCGTCCGCGGCCTTGCACACGAGGTCGCACTTGTCTGCGGACATGAGCCCGAGCGATTTGTTGGTGAGCGCTGCGGCCTTCTTGAGCGTGCCGAACGCGCGGATCACGGCGCGCGGCATGGTGTCCGCGCCGATCGCGAAGTGCGTGAGCGACCGGGCCGTCTGCGCGCCGTAGTAGCGATCCGCCGGTACGCGGATCGGCCCCATGCTGTCGGTTTCTGTGCGGTATTCGGGCATCGGTAACCGTTCCTGCAACGGAGAGGGGAGGGAAGTGCGGGTATTGTAAGGTGAGGTGCGCGAAAGCCCACGGTCGGGGGCATCGACTGAGGGCGCAGAGCCGGCGTGAGCGAATTGCACGGGGAAGGGCGGGGCGCTCGGAACAAGGGATCAGCGCGTCCGAGCACCCGCGCTCGGTGGTCGGACGCGCTCGTTGTAATTAATCGCGTTCACTCTTCGGCGATGAACGGCTTCATGTCGTCCGCGGCGATCGGGTTCTCGAAGTGCGCGCCGATGAAGTAGTCGCCCGTGTCCAGTGGCTTGACGTGGACCACTTTCATCGCGATCCGCAGCATCGCGTCGCTGACCATCGACTCCAGGTAGCCCGCGAGCACGGTGCCCGCGGGCTGTGGGGCGTTCAACAGCATGCTAATGCCGGACTGAGAGATGTTCCAAACCAGGGCCAGCGCGGACGGTCCGCCGTCGGGCGAGTCGAGCCGGCACACAGTGCCCATCGCGGGCTGGCGGCGCGGGGCTACGCGGCGCTCGCTGGACGGGTTGGGGGCTACGGCGGGAGTGGGCGCGCTACTCATGGAGACCCTCATAATAGTAACCTCCATTATCCCGTTGCACCGGGCCGTGGTCTAGTGCCGATTATGCCGCCTTGCGCACTTCTGTGGGCGAACCTCGCAGAATTGCAGTGAGGTACGAAAACAACTCCTGCTCGAACCGGTCCTTGCGGAAAAGCGCCGCCTGGCGCCGGGCCGCGCGCGGATCGAAGCGATCAATCGCGCGTTCAAAGCGCTCGACCGCTTCGCACACCGCGTCGACCGTTTGCTCAGCAAAAAACGCGCCCGTCGGCTCGCTCGCTTCGCCCAGTGGTCGAACCGTTTCCGCCAACCCGCCGCGCGCGAACCCGATGACCGGGCACCCGCACGCTTGCGCTTCGAGCGGTACGATGCCGAAATCCTCTTCGCCCGGGAACAACAGGCCTTTCGCGCGGCGCAAGTGGGCGCGAATCACCTCGTCGGACTGCCAACCCAAAAAACTTACGTTCGGCCCGGCAGTTGCTTTCAGTTTGGCCGCGTGCTGACCACTGCCGATCACGACGAGCTTCTTCCCGAGGCGCGCGCAGGCGTCGATCGCGAGATCGAACCGCTTGTAGGGCGCGAGCGCGGACACCACGAGGTAGAAGTCCTCGCGCGGTTCACCCGAGGGCGTGTAGAAGTCCGTGTCCACGGGCGGGTAGATCACGGTCGCGTCGCGGTCGTAGCAGTCGCGGATGCGGTCGCGCACGGTGTTACTGATCGCCACGAAGTGCGTCACCCGGCTCGCGGTCCGGCGGTCCCACTCGCGAATGCGCCCGAGGAGTGTATCGACGGCTTTGGCCTTGAGTTTGCCAACGAAACCCGTTTCTCGGAAGTACGAGTCCTGCATGTGCCAGGCGTACCGCATCGGTGTGAAGCAGTAGCAGACGTGCGGAACGCCCTTCGGCGGCCGGGCCGACTTCGCCACCGCGTGACTCAGGCTCACGACGAGGTCCGCGTCGGTGACGGCCCAGCCCGCGGCGAACGGCATCAGCGGCAGGAGGTAGCGGTAGTATTTCTCGACCTTTGGCAGCGCGTTCAGAAAACTGGGGTGAATGCGGGTGCCTTCGATGGTGGCGGGGACGCTGCCGCGTTTATGAAGGAGCGTGAGCAGTTTCGCGTCCGGCCAGCGGCGGCACAGGGGTTCGAGGCACTTTTCGCCGCCCCGCGTACCGGTCAGCCAGTCGTGAACCAGAACCACACGTTCGCGTCGCGGGGCGGCATCCATGCGCGGCCTCAATGTCTTTGCCCGTCCGGGCGGCCCGTTTGAAAGATTCAAGGGTGGTAGAGTGTAGCGTGAGGTGCGGACCCGCGGAAGGCGGCCTGGTGTGCCGATCGTGTGGGGCCGGGAGTGGCGCGGGGAGCCGGTTTCGGCCGACGGAACCGGTGATAGCGGCGCGGGTTGTGCGTTTCGTTGGAAAACGCCGAATCGCACCTCCCGCGTTGCGTCACGTGTGGTAGCGTTGTAAGTTGAAGACAGTCCGTCGCGGGATTTGGGGCGGTTTACCAATCCCAACGGACACGCACAGGGCGGCGGAAGGCTCCGACCGGTACCTGTCTGGGAGGCGTCAGATGGCTTTTACACTGAACATCGGTAAGTGCAGCTTGCTGGGCAATTACCGCGAAAACAACGAAGACTCCATCGACGTCAAGATTTTCCCGGACCTGACGGTCAATATCGTGGCCGACGGGATGGGCGGGCAGGCGGCGGGCGAGATCGCGAGTCGCAAGGCCGTGGACATCATTCCGCGCGAACTGCGGAAGAACCTCACCCCGCACCTGAACACCGAAGGGGTGAAGACCACGATCCGCCGGGCCATCGTGCAGGCCAACGAAGAAATCATGGCGATGGGTGCCCTCGACAAAGACATGAAGAACATGGGCACGACGGTGGTGATGGCGGTGTGGCGGAAGGGTGGCGAGATGTTCGTCGCGGGGGTTGGTGACAGCCGGTGCTATTTGGTTCGCAACAAGCGCATTTCCCAACTCACCGTCGACCATTCCCTCGCCCAAGCCCTCGTGGAAGCCAAGACGATCAGCCCGGCCGAGGCGAAGGACCACCGGTTCCGCAACGTGCTCTGGAAGTACCTCGGCAGCAAGGAAGTGGGCGAGGGGCCGGAAGTGGCGGTCGTACAGCTCCAGGCCAACGACCGGTTTCTGCTCTGCACCGATGGCCTCACCGGGGTCGTCACCGACGACGACCTTGCCGCGTTCGTTACCGCCGCGACCGACATGCAGCAGTGTGCGGAAGGGCTCGGACAACTCGCGCTCGACCAGAATTCGCGCGACAACGTGTCCTGCGTCGTGATCGAAGTCGTCGAAGGTTAAGTTTTCAGCCTCTCAAAGCGAACCGCGGCCGCAAGGGGAACGCCAATCGTTCCCCTTGCAGTCGCGGTGACAGCATCAAATCGCGATTACTTCCCCTTCAGCGTACCCAGCGCCGCGCCCGCGCGAATCGCCTTCCCCTTCACCTTGAACTTCACCGTCAGTTGGCTCCCGCCCTCCACGCTGAAGGTGGCCGTGTCCTTGCCGCTCGTCGAGCCGTCGCCGAATGCGTCCTTGAGCAGCGCCTTCAGTTCGTCCGCCTTCAGGTCCGGTTGCGCCAGCGGCAGGAGCTTGGCGAGTGCGGATTCGCTCGACACGACCGCTACGGGAACCGCCTTCGCCTTCAGACCCTTGCGGATCGCGGCACCGTCCGCCTCGATGCTCACGGCAATGGTCTTGTCCGAGGTGGCGAGCCAAATCGTCTTCGTGCCGAACAGTTTTTCGAGCTTGTCGTCCACCTGCTTCAAGTTGATCTGGTGGAGCGCGAAGTCGCCGATCTTCTCCACGTCGAACTTGAACTCGACGAAGTCGCCGATGAACGCCCCGTAGTCCTCGACGACCTTCTTCACGAACTTCTCGATCTCCTTGCCGTCCTTCACCGCGCCCGCGCCGATGAGCTGATACGTGCCCTTGGCGTTCGGGCCGATCAGCGATACGGCGGCGTCGAGTTCGCCGGCCTTCAGCGTCGGCCCGACGGCCGCGATGAGCGCCTTCACAACGTCCTTTTGGTCTTCCGGGGCGTTCTTCAGCCCGTCCGCGAGCAGTGCATCAACGGCCGCAGCGAACTCTTTCTTGGAGCCATCCGTCACCCCGACCTTCACGTTCCCGCGAGCGGCGGCGTCCGCGGAGGCGACGATCCCGGCGGGCAGGCTGGTCTTGCTGCCGAGCGCGGTGAAGTTCTTTGCCATCGCCGAACCGCCCTTCGCAGTCAGCGTGACCTCGGCGCTAATGTCGTCCGTCTTCGCGTCGGCGAACAGCCGCACGCTCAGACGCTCGCCGTCTTCGGTGAGCCCCTTCACGCCGGACAGGATCGAGTCGAAGAGGAGGTTCTTGAGCTGCTTCTCCGCGGCGGTTTCGTTGTCCGCGTTCTTCTTGCGCTCCTCGTTGACCCCGAGCTCGAACTGGCCGAACAGGAACGTCCGCAGGTCCGCGGGGATGCGATCGATGTGGACGATCACCGACGCGACCGACCCATCATCCTTCGCGAAGTAGGCCTTGGGCGAAACGAGCCCCTTCGGATCGAGGTCTTTGGCCTTCTGCGAAACGAAGAGGTACCCGTTGGCGAACCGGAGGTGCAGTTCGTTGATGAGTGGCACGGCAACCTTCAGGGTGCCGTCGTCACCCTTTTCCGGCGTCACATCGAGCCGGGTCTTCAGCGCCTTCAGGAACTGGTCCTGATCGGCGATGGGGAGCAGGAGGACGAACGGGCTGGTCGCAACGTCCTTTTCGAGCGCGGCATACGCTCCGATCGGCTGCTTCGGATCGATGCCCTCGATCCCCTTTCCGTCGGCGCTGAGCGCCTTAATCAGCTCGCGCCCCTGTTTCGCGGCGTCCTCTTTACCGGCCAGGCCCGCGAGGTACTCGAACTTGTCCACCAGATCGTTCACGGAGCGGAGCCGGATCTCGACCGTGGGTTCGGTGGCCTTTTGTGCGGACGCGAGACCGGACGAGAACAGTGCGGCCGCGAACGCGGCCAACCAGCGAAATCGCATTGGGAAATCTCCTTCGAGTAACTGGCGAGTGACTGTACCTTACCGGGCGCCCGAAAGTGTCAGCGGAGTTGGGAAATCCTAAAACCACTTCGTCGCGCCGATTCGCGGAGCCGGTATCGGCACAGCGAGGTGCGTTATCATAGGAACCGACATGAGCCAGAAGACATGGGGCGGGCGATTTACGGGCAGCACCGACTCCCGCGTGGAAGCGTTCACGGAGTCGATTAACATCGATCAGCGCCTGTTCCGACATGACATTGTGGGCAGTCAGGCCCACGCCCGCATGTTGGCAGAAGTCGGGCTGATTACCGCGGACGAAGCGGATCAAATCGTTACGTCGCTGGACGAAATCGGCCAAGAGATCGTAGACGGCAAGATGGAATTCACCATCTCGCTCGAAGACATTCACACGCACATCGAAAAGGCCCTGATCGCGAAACTCGGGGACACCGGTCGTAAGTTGCACACGGGCCGAAGCCGTAACGATCAGGTGATTACGGACTTGAAGCTGTGGACCCGCGACGCGATCGACCAACTCGACGGCTTGCTACTCGATCTCCAGAGAGCGTTCGTCGAGTCGGCCGAGCGCGAGCACAACGTCATCATCCCCGGCTACACGCACTTGCAGCGCGCGCAACCGGTACTCGCAGCGCACTACTTCCTGGCCTACGTCGAAAAATTCCAGCGCGACCGCGAGCGACTACGCGATTGCCGCGCGCGATTGAATGTCCTTCCGCTGGGGGCCGCGGCACTCGCGGGGACGTCCCTGCCGATCGATCGCGAATCCGTCCGCGCGAAACTCGGCTTCGATTCGGTCGCGCGCAACAGTTTGGACGTGTCCAGTGACCGCGACTTCGCGCTGGAGTTCGTGTTCTGTCTCTCAGTGATCGCCACGCACCTGAGCGGGTGGGCAGAAGAATGGGTCATCTGGAGCACCACCGAGTTCAATTTCCTCGACTTGCCGGATGCGTTCTGCACCGGGTCGAGCATCATGCCGCACAAGAAGAACCCGGATGTACTGGAACTCACGCGCGGGAAGTCCGGGCGCGTGATCGGCGCGCTCCAGCACCTCTTCGTGCTGGTGAAGGGGCTCCCGCTGGCGTACAACCGCGACCTTCAGGAAGACAAAACCGCGATCTTCGACGCGATGGACACCGTGGGCGGGTGCCTCGCGGTCGCGGCCCCGCTCGTGCGCCAGACCAAGCTCCGGCGCGAAGTCATTGCGTCGCGCCTGGACGCGGGGTTCCTCGACGCGACCACGCTCATGGAAGCGCTCATCGCTCGGGGCGTACCGATGCGCTCCGCCCACGAAGCGGTCGGCAATCTGGTCCGCGCGTGCGAGCAGCGCAAGTGCCGGCTCAAAGACTTGCCCGACTCGATGTTCGAGAACGTGGCGCCCGCGCACGGTACCGCGGTCAAAGCATCACTGGGAGTGGAGAACGCACTGGAGGCGTTCAAGAGCTACGGATCGACGGCACCGACCGAGGTGGCTAAACGACTCGACGAGTGGAAGCAAAAGCTCGAACTGTAGCCCGGCTATTCGAGGCGCCTTATGGAAGCCTGGATCGCGATTCTCGCGTGTTTCCTCCCGCCGGTTGTGCTCGCATTATTCCCACCGCGCACCCCGAACTGGCGCCGGGCGCGCAAGCCGTTCTGGGTCACGTTCGTGCTCGCGGCCGCAATTGGGGCGGCGAGCGTCGCGTTCATCGACCCCGCAGGGCCGGCGGTCCTGGTTTTCGGTGCCCTGGTCGTGTTCGCGACAGTTGCGACGCTCTGGTGCTACGCGGTCGCGATCATGCGCACCGAATGGAGCGAGTGGCGCGCCCAACGCAACCCGTCACCTCCACCCGAACCGGTCGCGAGCGAGCCGCAACGCGATCCGACGAAGCCCTGGCTCAAGTGAGCGATCAAACTGCACCGAGGACAAGCAGCCGTTGCGAGTGCGGCTGAAGCGGTTATCGTAGGTGTGTACAGACTCACGAGGCCGAACCATGATCCGTGCCCTTCAGCCCACGCCGCTCGTAATCGAGTTCCCGGAAGTTTCGGACGAGGAGCGCGCCGCCGGGATCGCCGCGAACGAAGAGTTCAAAAAGAACGTCGCGTGGTGGAACGCGCACGTGAAGGAGATCCGCGACGCCCACACGGGTAAGTTCGTGTGCGTCGCGGGTCAAGAATTGTTTGTCGGGGACGACTCCATCGAAGTCATGGCACGAGCAACGGCCGCGCACCCGTACCCGGGTTACGGTTTCGTAAGTTTGCGTCTCTCGACTCACCGGGGGCCAAAGATTGTATCGCCTCGCCGTGAATGGCGCACGACCAACGAAACGTGCAGCAAACATTGAGGGCGCGTACTCTGCGTTTCAGGTCGAACACGCGATAGAAATTTCTGTTCTCGGCTACGACGTTCTCCACCTGTTCTCGCTGATCGTGGACCGCCCCGGTAATACGATCTGCCTCATCTGCCCTCCGCACCGCTATACCATTCAGAGCAGCTAATTCGCACCGTTACAGAGGTAGTCCGTGTTTCAAACTCCGGTCGGGCGGGTCCGCGCCGCGGGCCTCGTTGAAGGCGTCTCGGCACTGATCCTGTTTTTCATCGCGATGCCGCTGAAGTACCTCTCCGGGATGCCGGAGTTGGGCAAAGAAGTGGTGTTCTGGGTGGGCGCGATCCACGGCGGGCTGTTCGTCGCCTACGCGCTTATCACGTTCACCGCGTGGGGGCAGGGCGCGCTGCGGGCGAAGCACGTCGGGATGGCCGCGGTCGCGTCGATCGTCCCGTTCGGGCCGTTCGTCATCGACCGCAAACTGAAGGCGTTTGAAGACGCCAACGCCCCCACCGCGCCGGTGACGTAACGACACGCGGTCACTTTTTCGGCAGCGGGCGGGCGTAAACCGCGAGGTGGCTCGCCGCGACCCGCTCCGTTCCGTTCCGGGTTTGTTCGCGTGGATCGGGCGGTTCACGACAGTCGGCACCCCGTCCGCGCCTTCCACCACGAGCGCGGTCGTCCCGCCGCCGTCGAGGTTGATTCCCTCCGTGCAGCCGAGCGCCTTGAGCCATTCGCCGACCTCGCTCGTCATCGCGCCGTCGCTGAACTCTTTCTGGCGCCCGTCGATCACGAGGAAGATGAGTGTTTTGCCGTCCGCGGTAACGCCCGCGGCGGTGCGCGGGTGGATCGATTTGTCGCCCGTAATTACTTCACCCTTCTTTAGAACGATGTGGAACCCGCCGACCGCGTTCTCGATCCCTTCAAAGTTGAACGGCGGGGCCGCGATCGTTGCCTTGTTGTCCTTCGTGAGCAACAGGGCGGGCAATTTCTGCTGACCGGGCGAAACCAACTTCCCGCGGCTGACCTGAACTCCGACCACGTCCTGTTCCTTCTCCTCGTCCTTGTGGATCGGCGCGAACGGCGCGGCGTTGATCGCGAGTTGCAGCTTGTGCCGCTTCAGGAACGTGCTGGTCTTCAGCCCATCTGTTTCGCCGGGCCGGTCCCCGTTGCCGGGCGTGGCCAGAAACTCGATCCCGGGCGCGGTGAGATCGATGCGGACCGCGTGCCCCTTCATCAGCCGGGGCTTTTCGGCGGCCAAATCGGTCTGCTCGACTCCAACGAAGAGCGGCTTCCACGAAGGCGGGTTCGCGAACGGCTCGTCGGCGCCCGCAGAAAAGCCGGCAGCGCCAATTAGAAACGCCGCCAAAAGGACGGATCGCATTTCTCGGTCTCGTGTGCTCAAGACGTAACAGGGTTCGACGGTTATGATACCTTCCCCGTTCCTTTTGAAACGAACTCAGAGGGAACTCACAGAGCCTTCACGGACCCGTCATGGACCACTTCGATTACCGCGACCGCACGCTGTTCTGCGAGGACGTTCCCGTTCCCGAGTTGGCCGAGAAGTACGGCACGCCGCTGTACGTGTACTCACAGGCCACACTCCTCGACCGCTTGAAAGAAGTGCAGACCGCGTTCGCGGAAGCCGCCCCGGTCATCTGTTACAGCGTGAAGGCCAACGGGAACCTTAGTATCGGCCGGCTCATGGGCCAGAACGGGGCCGGGTTCGATGTCACGTCCCAGGGCGAGTTCCAGCGCGCCCTCAAAGCGGGACCGGCCGGGTCGAAGATCGTGTTCGCGGGCGTGGGGAAGTCCGACGCCGAGATCGAGTTCGCCCTGAAGAACAACGTGTTCCTCTTCGACGTGGAGAGCGAGCAGGAACTGCACACCATTGGTGCGGTCGCTCAGAAGCTCGGCGTGAAGGCCCCCGTCGCGCTCCGCGTGAACCCCGACCTGCCGCCGAAGACGCACGTTAAAACCGACACGTCCGTCAAGGGCGTCAAGTTCGGCCTCGACATCGAAACCATCGTGGACGTCGCGAAGGGCGTGGTCGGGCACCCGGGGCTCGCCGTGGTCGGGCTGCACATGCACCTCGGCTCGCCCATTCTGAAGGCCGAGCCGTACCGCATGGGCGCCGAGAAGGGCGTGGCGCTCATCAAGCAGTTCCGCGCTCAGGGTCACGACATCAAGTACCTGAACATGGGCGGCGGGTTCGGGATCAATTACCGCAAGGACGAGGCCAAGCCCGCCAGCGCGTTCGCCGAGGTCATCATCCCCGCGGTGAAGGAATCGGGGTGCCAGCTCATCCTCGAACCGGGCCGCTTCATCGCCGGCAACGCGGCGATCCTGCTCAGCCGGGTGGTGTTCACCAAGTCCACCGGCGGGAAGCACTACATCATTCAGGACGCGGCGATGAACGACCTCATCCGCCCCACGCTGTACGGCTCGTTCCACCGCGTGTGGCCGGTGAACCCGGCGACCGATGTCCCCGTGCGGCCCGATGTGAACGGCGACCCGGACGACCCGAACCCGTTCCGCTCCATGTCCGGCTGCTTCACGCAGGACGTGGTCGGGCCGGTGTGCGAGAGCGGAGACTACCTCGCGAAGGACCGGCCGCTACCGACCATGAAGCGCGGCGATCTGCTCGCGGTCTTCTCGGCCGGCGCTTACGGCATGGCGATGGCCTCGAACTACAATTCGCGCGTTCGGGCGGCCGAAGTCCTCGTTACAGGCCGCACACATCGACTGATCCGCCGCCGCGAGACGTTCGCGGACCTCGTCGCGTGTGAAGAGGATTGCTTAACGTGACGGGCGCTTCCAGAATGCACATCAGATGATCCCGGTCTGCGCAGGCGCGGTGATTCGGACGTGTGTTGGCCCTCTCACGTGAACAGCGTGTGGCGGTGTAACCGGTCCGAAAGCTCGTGAATTGTGCCCCGCCGACCGAGGTTACCCACTTTACCACACCTTTTACGCCGGTTAGCGTGAAAGGTGTGGTTCTGTTGTTGCCATCAGTTCTTACTCGCGCCCGACCGCTTGAGGAGACACCCGGTGAGAACCGCTTCGTTCCTCGCACTCGCCTTGGTTCTCGCGCTGGTGCTCGACGGGCGCGCGGTCGCGCAGCCCAAAGGCCCAGTGCTCAAACCGCTCGAACTCTACGAGCGGTTCCGCACCACGATGGACGAAGGGAAGTTCGACGTCGCGGGGATTTTCCTCGACGAGTTTCTCAAGAGCAACCCGACCGACGCGGACCTCCTCGAAATCGAGCGCAAGTACGGGACGACCGTGTTCCAGACGCTCCGAACCGTGCCCAAATACTCCGACGACCCCGCGACCGAGAAGAAGATCCGGGCCAACATCGAAGAACTGAACAAGCGCGGGCAGGCGGTCGCCACCAAGCAGCTCTACTCTAAAGAGCGCGTCTTCAAGTACATCAACAACCTGGGCAAGACTTACGAAGAGAAGGTGTTCGCCCAGCAAGAGTTGAAGCGCACGGGCGACTACGCGATCCCGTTCCTGGTGGACGCGATCCGCACCAACCCCGGTCCGGACCTGTACACCGGCATCCTCGAGACCATTCCGGTCCTCGAGGGTGCAACGATGGCCGGATGGGTCGCGGCCCTCGACGGGCTCGCCCCGGACCGGCAGTACGGCGTGCTCACCGAAATGGCCAAGCGCCGCGACGTGCTGAGCCTGCTCCAGGTCGCGCAAACGGACTTCACGCCGCACCTGTGGCGCATCCTGTCGCGGCCCCGGTCCGCGAACCCGACGCTGTACGATCTCGCGGAACAACTCGTCAACAAGATCGTCCCGGGCACCAAAGCGGACACGAAGCGCCCGGAAGCGGAACTCACCGCGCTCGCCCGCAAGTTCTACGACCACAAGGCGCGCTACTCGGGCGCGCGAACGAACTCCGATGGCACCCCGGCGCGGGTGCCACTTTGGGTGATCGTTCAGCGCGGCGCGGTGCCGGAACTCACCAAGTTGCCGGAAGTCCCCATCGGCCAAGCGGAAGAGTATTTCGGGCTGCGGTACGCGCGCTGGGCGCTGGACGCGAAGCCCGACTACGCCCCCGCTCAGGGGTTGGTACTGGCGCTCGCGTCCGAACGCGCCGTGGAACGGGCGAAGGGGGGCAACCTCGCGGTCGCGGAACCGGCCGCGTACAAACTGCTCGCCGATGCCCCCTCACAGGTACTCATTGAACTGCTCTCGAACGGGCTGACCGAGAAGCGCACGGCACTCGTGCTCGCGATGGTTCAGGTGCTGGGCGACCGGGCCGACCGCGAGGCCGCGACCGCGCCCGCCGGGGCCGGGAACAAGCCCTCGCTCCTCGTCCGTGCATTGGGCTACCCGGACCACGCGGTCCAGTTCGCGGCGGCCACCGCGCTGCTCCGTTCGCCGGTTCCAGTCCCGGCCGCGACGAAACCCGCCATTGTTGAAGCACTGCGACGTGCGGCCGCGACCGACCCAGGGAAAGTGGGCGAGTCGAAGGGCACCGTGCTGATGGCCGATTCCAGCAAGTTCCGGGCTGATGCTAATACTGTCCTCCTGCGAGGCTTGGGCTACGAGGTGGAACACTTCACCACCGGGCGCGACCTGATCCGGCGGATCGCCCGCGCCTCGGACTTCGACCTGATCTTCATCGACCACCACACGCCGAACCCGGAACTGATCGATCTAGTGTCGCAGCTCGCGACCGACACCCGCACCGCCGCGCGGCCGACGTTCGTGATCGCGTCCGCGGACAAGCCGAAAGTGCCGACGTTCGACCAACTCCTGCTCCGCACCTCGGCCCTCATCGCCGCGACCGAGAACGACATCATCGCGATGCCGGCGCCGTTCGTGGTCGACCCGCGGTACACCGCGATCGAACAAGCCGACATGCGAAAGAAGAGCCAGGAGTCCCGTGACAAAGTGTTCCGCAGTGCCGCGGCCGTCCGCACGTCCCGCCTCCAGCGCGTCACGGACACGCTCCCGCTCACACTCACCGAGAGCCAGAAGCGGCTGATGGACCTCCGCATTCAGCTCATGACCTACGCGATCCTGGCGGCCGAGTTCCCGATCTCGCCCGAATCCACACCGGAAACGGTCGCGGAACTCGAACGCATCCGCAAGCAGATCGACCTCCAACCGCCGTCCGCGGCGTATGGGACCACCCTGGCGACGCGGGATCTCATGAAGCTGATCGAGCGGTTCGAGTTGGACGTCGCGAAATCCAAGATCGCGCAGGAGCGCTACGACTTCTTCCGCTCGCGGGTCGATTCCGAGGACGTCGGCATCACCTTTGAAACGTTCCGCGACCCGGCGATCGAGGCCCGCCTCGCGCGCACACTGAAGAGCTACCCCGCGGTGAAGATCATCCCGGAACCGTACTCGCGGCTCGCGCTCGAAGCGGAATTCAAAACGCTCTTCGCCGACCCGATGATGGTCCCGCGCGACGCCGCCGTGAAAAAGGCCGATGCGCGGACCGCGATCGACTTCATCCGGCAAATGGCAGTCGGCGACCTGCCCGGCTACGAAATCAAAACGGTCGAAGGGGAACTCCGAGACGCGGTGGTCCTCAACCCCGACCCGGACCTCGCTTCCGCCGCGATCGATGCCCTGGAGCGCTTCAAATCGGCCACCGCGCAGCAGGCGCTGCTCCAACTCGCGACCAAGAAAATCGGTACCACCCCGATCGCTCTGCGCCGGAAAGCCGCCGACGCAGTGATTCGCCACGTTCGCACGAACGGCAACGCCGCGACGCCCGAACTGATCGCCGAGGTGACCGATCAGTCGAACGCGGACATCACCCCGGACGCCGAGCTTCGTGCCAAATTCTTGACGCTGAAGGGTATGATCGCGTTTAAGGGTGAGGACTTCACCAACCAATTGAAGGGCTACAACCCGCCGATCGTCCCCGCGGAGCCGAAAAAGGAGCCCGAGAAGAAAGAACAGGAGCAAAAGGAACCTGAAAAGAAAGACCCCGACCAGAACCCACCCCCACAGTGACAAAAGAACACAGGCGGGAGCGCACAGGGCTTCCGCCCTGTGCTACGAAAGTCGGCCCCTCCGGGGCGAAAACTAAAGCCGCCTTCGCCGCGGAGCCGGTGCTTTACACCAGGCCGCCAAACTCTCCTGGAACGAAGGCCAATACTCTCAATGCGTTTCCGCCCCGGAGGGGCCGACTTTTGTAGCACAGGGTGGAAGCCCTGTGCATCTTTGTGCGTCCTTTCTGCATAATGCAAATTACCCAGCTTCCCTATCCGGTCGCGAACACGTCACGCTCAAATTCTTTGAAAGCCTCTGCCCACTCCGGCGGGATATACTTTATTTGGCCGATCCCCGTGAATATTCTGGGGTCACTGCGCAAGCCCCACAGAACTCGGCGTTCGAGCAGTGAACCCGGCGGGACAGACCGGGACCGTGAGGAGTGAAACCATGCCCCGCTCGACCGCCAGCAACCCGTCGAATCAACCGACCATCGAAGCCCTGATGATGCGCTTTCTCGCCAACCGCTCAGACGCCGCTTCTTCGGCAGTCGAGACGGGGGAGAGCGAGGTTGAACCGCACGAGGTCGCGGCCGGGTTCCGAGTAGACCCGCGGGCAGCATGGCTCGACGCAACTTCGCCGCTCACAATGGGGGGGAACGCCCCCGCCCCCGCGGGCCAGCTCCCGAACGAATGGGCCGCGCTCGTCGGCCAGCCGTCGTCCGCGTTCGCTCTGCCGATGGCGGCCGGGCACTTCCCGCAGCGGGTGAAAGACCTGCAACCGCTGCTCACGAAGTTCAGTCCGGCCGAACTGCGGCCGACCGGCACCCAGGGCGCGTCGCCCGCGTTTGCGGGGCTAAGGACCTGGATCGCCAAGAACGGCCCGACGAACCCGCTCGTGGCCGCGGGCCTCGCACGAACGCTGGGCGATTTCGATATCGCCGCGAAGCTCCTCGCCGGTGCGACCGGCGCCGAGAACGAGAAGGCCGCGCTGCTGTGGCAGCGGGGCAAGTGTGCGGAAGCCCTCGCCGCGTGGGACGCGCTGCCGGAATCGGCCGCGGTGCTGTTCAACCGTGGGATGGGTCGGTTGTTCCTGGGCCAGATCGCCGACGCCCGCCTGCTGCTGCAAAAAGCGGTGGACGCGATCCCTGAAACGAGCGGCTGGCACACCCTCGCCCGGCTGTACCTCGCGGTCGCCGAGATCCACGGCTAAATCACCGATAACGTCCGAAACACGCGCCCCGCGGCCGGAAGCTTCCGGCCGCGGGGCGTTGCGCGTTTAACTGCACACCGCGGAAGTTCCACGGCCGTTTCGCGCTATCCGAGAACCCGGCATCATCGCGGTGACACAAAATCGGGGGTAAGTGATGACCGAAGAGGAATGGCTTGTTGCGACGAATGATCCGACGCCGATGCTAGACTTCCTGCGAGGTAAGTCGAGCGACCGGAAGTTGCGGCTGTTCGCCTGCGAGTGTGTTCGGAAGTATCGGGAAATCATGGGTCCAGGTCTGGACTTCCCTCTAGAGCGGATCGAACTCTGCGAGCGCTATGCGGACGGACTGGCGACCCACGAAGAATGGTGGACGGTGACACGGGAACAGGACCATTTCTATCCCTGGAAGGAGAACGACGCCTGGCTCGAAGCGACGAGAGCGGTCGAGGTAGCGGCATGGGCTACGGACGACAACGGCAGGCCGAGCGCCGACGCTAAACCGAAGATGATCTCCTTCGTTCGAGACATCTTCGGCAACCCCTTCTGTCCAGTCGCCGTTGATCCCTCTTGGCTCACGTCCGATGTCATCGCCCTTGCCACAGGAATTTACGTCGAACGCGCCTTTGACCGCCTTCCCATCCTGGCGGACGCCCTTCAGGACGCCGGGTGCGATAACGACGACATCCTGAATCACCTGCGAGGCGACGGGCCGCACGTCAAAGGGTGCTGGGCGTTGGACTTGGTGCTGGGCAAATCGTAATGCAGGACGCAAAGTAGTGTTCGATGTGTACAAATTGTAATAAATTATACTTAGTTCACTATCTGAAGCGATATAATTCAGGTGGCGTCACCTGCGCATTTACGGGCGTCGGAACCGCGAGAGCACGCTCCGCCGGGGCAAAACCGGGTGGGGCCAAAATGTTAGCTGCGCTTCGAGGGAGAACGAGAATATCCAGTGATTTACTGTGCGCGGAGCGAGTCGGCACTCGCTGAGAATCGCACCCACGCGACGCTTCCGGGCTGAAATTGTTAGCGAATGTTAGCCCAAATGCCCGAGTGCGGGACGCGAACAGATGGCGCCTGGAGTGAACCCTGGAGTTCCAGACGTTCGGCAAGGCCTCATTCGTGGCTGTATAGATGTGGCATTATTAACGAGATTAATTTAGCACGAAATTGTACGATTGTAGTGACTGTGAGGTATCTTCGGTTTCATCGGACACCCCGACGGGACTGGCGACCTGGCCGAAGTGCGGGCTCCGTCGGTGCGAACCAACAGCTAAGGGCCAGTGCCGACGCGCACGGAGCCGGGTCTGGTTCACGGCCCGGTGCCGGACTAATGGCAACCTTGGAATCGATTTTCTCGACCGGCTCGGACTAGTGTGGATATTCTAGTGAATCGACGTCATTTTTTGTTAATCTGCTTCGTGCAATAGGGATTCAAGAAGGCAATTCCCTTTATCCTTATTTTCTCACCGCCCGCGTCGTACAATGCTAATTCGCTCGGGAAGTGAGGCGCGACGAGCGCGCGGCGTCCGGCGCGCACCCGTGTCCACACGTGATCGAATTCCACGCCCAGGTGATGACAGGCTCCGTCTCCCCCCGAAATCACCTTAAAAACGGCCCCATCCAGGGGTTTTGTCAGAAGCCGCAAGCGGTCTCTGTTACCCCGTGCCACCGACTCGTTCTTCTGAGAGTCCCATGCAGCACCGTTATTTCGTCGGTCCCCTCCTCCTCGGCCTGTCCGTGTTCGTCGGGTGTTCCGGCAACGACAAGACTTCCGGGAGGGTGTCCATTACCGGAAGCGTCTCGCTCAAGGGTACTCCTCTTGCGGAAGGAGTGATCCAATTCGAGCCGTTGGAGAAGCAAAACACCTCCGCCTCGGTGGTCCTGGTCGGCGGTAATTACTCCATCAGCGCCGCGAACGGCCTCCAGCCGGGGATGTACTTGGTGCGCGTCTCGACCAACGAAGGGCAAAGCAAGCCGCTCGATCCGAACACCCCGCTCACGCCCAGCGGCAACAACCTCCCCGGCAGCCACAAGACCGAAGTGAAGAAACCGACCATTCCCGCGGAATGGGGCGAAAAGTCGAAGCAACAGGTCGAAGTGAAGGCCGCAGGAACAAACAAGTTCGACTTTGAAATCAAGTGATTCGTTCACCGGCTCCCGGCCGGCCGCCGGGACGCGCGGCAAAGTGCGCCCACTCCCTTCCTCTCGCCTTCGTTTTCCCATTTTCCCCTGAGGTCCCCGATGCGTTCTCATCGAAGTGCGTTCACGCTGATCGAACTGCTCGTGGTCATCGCCATCATCGCCATCCTGATCGGGCTGCTTCTGCCGGCCGTGCAGAAGGTCCGCGAGGCCGCCGCCCGCATGAGTTGCCAGAACAACCTCAAGCAGATCGGACTGGCGAACATGAACTACGAAAGCGCCAACCAGAAGTTCCTACCCGGAGTCAGCCAGGCCGGTGGGTGTTGCGCCGGCACTTGGATCATCCCGATACTGCCGTACCTCGAACAGCAGAGCCTGTTCAGCATCGCGCCCACTTTTGGGGCCGCCAACTACGGGTCCAATCCCACTGTCATTGCCACCCGCCTCAAAATGATGACCTGCCCCAGCGACACCGCCACCACCTGGAACGGCGGGTCCGGTGTCCTGCACAATTACGTTCTCAATGCCGGTAACACGAGCCTGTACCAGCAGAACATCCCCTACAACTGCACCGGCGGCACCACCATCGGCTCCGGAAGTTGCGTCAGCTTCGGTGGCGCGCCCTTCGGTTTCTATGGCGACGCCTCCAACGTCACCAATGACAACGACGCCGGCTATGCCAAAACCGGGCAGCAATACACCATCGCCAGCATCTCCGACGGTACCAGCAACACGCTCGCGGTGGCCGAAATTCTGCAAGCACCGACCCAAGGGGCGGACATCCGTGGTTACGTCTGGTGGGGCGGCTCTGCGGGCTTCACCACGTTTCAACTGCCGAACAGCAGCAGTTCCACCGACGTCGTCGCCGGCGGCGCCTGCGGCAGCAACAACACGGCCCTCTACCCTTGCACCACGACGAGCTCCGGCACGCTCCCCCGGCAACTCGTCGCCCGCTCGCGGCACACGGGCGGCGTAAACGTGGCACTCTGCGACGGCAGCGTGCGCATGGTGAGCAACAGCATTGACCTGCCGACCTGGCGCGCCGCCGGAACTTCGCAAGGGGGCGAAACGCTGCCGTTGCAGTAAGTGGAATGTTTGGTGGGATGGCGCCGTGCCCCACGGCGCCTCCTTTGGGCTGAGAGCTTTCCAGGGCTTCGCCCCAATGAAGTGCCCCGGATTGGGGATCGATCTTTTCGCAGGCCGAAAGCCTGCGGTTCCAGCCGTCAGCGGTGGCAGACCGGCGTTCGTCCCGAGACCGGGTGGCGCGGGCCGGTGCAGTAGGGATTCTCTCTTCAGGTGCCACGACCGAGCCACCCGGACGCGGCCGAGCCATTTCGTGTGACGCGCCTGCGTGAAGAATCGAATTGGACCGGACGGGCGTGACGACCGGCAACGACGTGACGGTGCTGGGCAAAGGGGCCTCGCGACGAGTGGGCTTGATTCGCGACGATTCGGCCCATTACACTTCCCACCCAACACTCGGGTCGCGACACAACCGCCAACAGGGGACCGGCGGACGGACCGGTTCGCGGCGCGGAGCGTTCGACTGGAACTCTTTTGTTCCGCGAAACTTCAGGAGACTGCATCGTGCCGCAGCGCGTTCTCGTAACCGGCGGACTCGGCTACCTCGGCAGTGTCGCGTGCGAACACTTCCTCGCGGCCGGGTACGAGGTGACCGCCCTCGATAACCTCATGTACGGAGCGGGGCAGGGGTTGTTTCACCTCTGCGCCAACCCCGCGTTCGATTTCATCAAGGGCGACGTCCGCGACGAGAGCGTGATGCGCAACGCCATTAAAGGCGTGGACGCGATCGTTCACCTGGCGGGGATCGTGGGCGCTTCGGCGTGCGACCGCGATCCGGCATTGGCCAAGTCCGTGAACCTGGAATCGGTGCGGCTCCTGAACCGCCTCCGCAGCCCGAACCAGCTCGTCGTGTTCCCCAACACGAACAGCGGGTACGGCGCCACCACCGGGTCCGCGCTCTGCACCGAAGACACACCGCTCGAACCGATCTCGCTGTACGGCCGAACGAAGTGTGAGGCCGAACGCACGCTGCTCGACAGCCCGAACGCCGTGACGTTCCGGCTCGCGACCGTTTTCGGGCTCTCGCCGCGCATGCGGCTCGATCTGCTCGTCAACCACTTCGTGTATTCGGCCGTCAAGGATGGCTACATCGTCCTCTTCGAGAAGGACTTCAAGCGCAACTTCGTTCACGTCCGGGACGTGGCTGACTGCTTCCTGCACGCACTGGTGAACGGCTCGAAAATGTCCGGCCGACCCTACAACCTCGGGCTGGACTCCGCGAACCTCTCGAAAGAGCAACTCGCACTTGCCGTGAAGAAGCAGGTGCCCAAGTTCTACATCCACTTCGCGGCGATCGGCGAAGACCCGGACAAGCGCAACTACATCGTGTCGAGCGCGCGGCTCAAGGAGGCCGGGTTCGAGGCCAAGCGCTCGCTGGAAGACGGCATTCGCGAACTGATTAAGGGCTACCGGATGATGGGCCGGGGGCCGTACCAGAACGCCGGGTGAAGGAGCACGACCGATGCACGATCGCGTATCCCGTCGGCGGCGCCGGCGGCGGAACCCGTATGCCGGGCTGATCCACCTGCTGAACAAGCGGTACCACGACGAGTGGCAGCGCGCGGAACTCCTTCAGAACGACCTGAACGGGTTGCAGGGGTCCAAGTTCGCGAAGGCCGCGGAGTGGCTCCGCGTGCAACTGCGGCGGTTCATCCCGCACCCCGCGATCGTTCCGAAGTTCATCACCGAGAAGGCCGAGCCGTACCGCGGGCCGGAAACGACGGTGCCGGACGCCCGGGTGAGCCTCATCATCCCGTTCCGCGATCGCCCCGAATTGCTGCGGAACTGCTTGCGGAGCCTGCGCCGGAGCACGTTCCGCAACACCGAGATCGTGCTCGTCGATAACGGGAGCGAAAGCCCGCGGACCGGGCGCTTGCTGGCCAGCATCGGGGCGCGCCAGAACGTGCGCCTCGTGAGCTGTCCCGGGCCGTTCAACTTCTCGCTCCTGTGTAACGCGGGTGTCGCGCGGGCGACCGGCGATCACCTCCTGTTCCTCAACAACGACACCGAGGTGTTCACGCGCGACTGGATCGAGCGCCTCCTGCTGTTGGCGGCCGATCCCGCGGTGGGCGCTGTGGGTGCGACGCTGCTGTATCCGGACCGCACCATTCAGCACGCGGGCCTGTTCCCACGCAGCGACGGCACCTGGGTTCACCCCTACCGTGGCCACCCGGAAGATGAACCCGGTGCGGACGGCGAACTGCGGATCGTGCGGACCGTTCCCGCGGTGACGGCTGCCTGTATGCTCGTGCGCCGAGATGTGTTCGAGGACGTGGGCGGGTTCGACGAGAACCTCCCGCTCTCGCTCAACGACGCGGACCTGTGCCGCCGGATTCGCGCGAAGGGGCGGTCGATTGTTGTGACCCCGCACGTGCGGATGTTCCACTACGAGGGGCTGAGCCGCGGGTTCACCGTCGACCCGACGATGGCCTGACGAGAACTGCGTAACGGGAACCGCATGCGACCGAGTTTCTCACTCATCGTCCCGACCCGCGGGCGCGGCGAAAAGCTTCGCCGGTTCCTCGACAGCGTGGCGCGGACCGCGTACCACCCGGAGCGGATCGAAGTCGTGCTCGTGGTGGACGCGGACGACCCGGCGAGCCTCGTTGAGCATCCTAAACTGAGCGTGCGCCCCGTCGTTGTGCCACCGGGCTTAACGATGGGCGCGCTGAACAGTGCCGGGTTCGAGGCGACCACCGGCGACTATGTGATGCTGCTCAACGACGACGTGATTGTGCGGACCCCCGGATGGGACGCGATCGCGTTGAACTGTTTCCACCGGTTCCCCGATCCGTTCGTGTTGGTCCACGTCAACGATACGCTGATGCGGGACCACCTTTGCACGTTCCCGCTCACCTCGCGTGCATTTTGCGAACTGGTCGGGGGGATTTGCCCGCCCGAGTACGCGCGTTACCGGATCGACGACCATATTGAAGATGTGTTCAACCTGTTGGCCGTGCTCGGTACCCAGCGCGTCGTGTATTTGCCGGACGTGGTGTTCGAGCACGACAACGCGGTTCACCACCCCGAAGCCGGTTTGGTGTACATGTCCGATCCCGTGATTCTGGCTCTGGACGCGCCGCGGTTCGATACGCTGCTTCCGAAGCGTAAAGAACTCGCGCTTCGCGTGCGTGCGGCGATTGAAGCGCGGACCGATCCCGAGAGTGAACGGGTGCGACGCGCGACACTCGAGGCCGTGACGTTGTCGTTCGATATTCGCACCCCCGGCCGGCAACTCGTCGTGCGAACCCCTTGGTGGATGGCATCTTGGGAAGCTGTGCGAAACGCTTTGGCCGCGCTCGGACGCGCCCGACACAAGAGCGCACGAGGAATCATTCAGGCGCTCCGGAAGCGACTCCCCGGCCGGCCGATCTTGACACCGCGCGAACAACCGGGCTAGGCTCTCCGTCCCGAGTGATTCAATCATCGTGATGGGCACCCCGCGCGGGAGAAGGAACTCCGTGAGCGCCACCTCGCACAAGTCCGTGCCCCCGCCGCCGGAAGAAACAATCGACTCCGTTCGTGCGACGCGAGCCGCCACACCGGTCGAGTTTCTCGGGTGGCTGCCGGTCTTCAAGCGGTTCGGGAATTGCGGAACGCATCCACTCTTCGGACACACAGAGGCTCCCCCAGCAGGCTACAAGTTCGTTCATTCCGGTCGCGCCACAGCCGACGACGAGACACTACCGCTAACTCGCGGTCAGCGAATCACGCGGACGTTCTCTACTCTCGGCATGTCGGTGACCGTGTTCGCACAGACGGCATTCCGGTTCGGGGCGATTCGCAGTCTCGTTACGCTGTTTTGGTGCGTGCGGCTGATTGTCGGGCTGATTCGCCAAACGGGTCGCGTGATGCCGGCGGTGCGGTTCGCGCACTCCCGGAACTTCCAGTCACAGGTCATGGCGCCGCGGCGGGCGGAACTCGCCTTTCTGACGAGCGTGCCCTTCACCTATGGTCAGAACCCGTGGGTGATCGAAATCGAGGACGCGACGACGCTGTTCTACCCGTTCATTCAGAACGGCCAGACGGCCGGGCTGGATGTCCAGCGATCGCCGTACTTCGCTACCGTCAAGGCGCTGCTCGAAGCAGAGAACTGCCGCGGGATCGTGACGCACATGCGGTCCACGGCGGACATGATTCCCGCGCTGTTCCGTAGCGAAACGATCGCCCGGAAGGTGACGTATGCTCCGCTCGGCGTCCAACTGCCGGACGAGTGGCAAACGCACGACGAAGACGGCACGGTGAACCTACTGTTCACCAATTCCTGGCACCAGAATCGTGACAGCTTCTTCCTTCGCGGTGGGTTGGATGTGCTGGAAGCGTTCGACGTGCTTCGCAGACGCTACCCGCAACTTCGGCTCACGATCCGTTCCGGCCTTCCGCGGCTCGACGAGCGCTACTACCGCATTCTGGAATCGGGCTGGGTTCGAGTGATCGACCGGTTCCTCCCCGTCGAGCGGATGACAGAGCTTCAGCGCGAATCGCACATCTATTTGCTCCCGGCCGCGCGCATTCACATCGTGTCGGTTCTCCAAGCAATGTCTTACGGGCAGGCGGTGGTGGTTTCCGACGGATGGGGAATGGACGAGTACGTCGAGCACGGGCGCACGGGGCTGATCGTTCCCGGTCGATACGGGCAGGTATCGTGGGCCGACCACGAGGCCGGTGTGCTCCGCGAGAACTACGGTCCGATGTACACAGCGGACAAGAAAGTGGTCGACGGGTTGATCGAATCGGTGTCGCTGTTGATCGAGCAGCGCGCGGTACGCCGGCGGCTCGGACACGCGGCCCGCGCGGACGTGCAGACGCGATTCACCCCCCATCAGTGGAACACCGCTCTCAAAAACGCCTTCGATAAGGCCCGCGGGTGAACGAGGGATCGCTGTGCTCGATGATGTGGACCTTCTGGTGTGCGGGGCGGGGCCGGTCGGGTGCGTGATCGCGGAGCGCGCGGCCACGGTGCTCGGCTGGAAGGTGCTCGTCGTGGATCGGCGCGCGCACATTGCGGGAAACTGCCACGATTCACCGGCGTCCAACGGGGTTCTCGTTCACAATTACGGCCCGCACTACTTCCGCACGAACGACGAAGAACTGCTCCGCTACCTATCCCGGTTCACGGAGTTCATCCCCGCGAATTACGAGGTGCGCTCACACGTTCGCGGGGAATCATTCCCGTTTCCGATCAACCTCACCACGCTGGAGCAGTTCTTCGGTCAGCCGCTCGATGCGGAAGCCGCGGAGCAACTCCTGGCCGCCCGGCGCGTGCCGATCGCGAACCCGGCGAACTCCGAAGAATTCGTACTGAGTCGCGTCGGTCGCGAGTTGTACGAAGCGTTCTACCTGAACTACACGCTGAAACAGTGGGGCGTTCACCCGCGCGACCTCGACCCGCAAGTGTGCGGGCGCGTCCCGGTGCGCCTGGACCGCGACGCCCGATACGTTGGGCACCGGTTCCAGATGATGCCAAAGGGTGGGTTCACCGCACTGTTCGCGCGCATGTTGCGGCACCGCAAAATCCGCACGCTGTTGAACTGTGATTTCACCGAAGTGCGTGACCTGATCCGCCCGCGGTGCGCGACCGTGTATTGCGGTCCCGTCGACGAATACTTCGGGAACCGGCTCGGCAAGTTGCCGTACCGCTCGCTCCGGTTCGAGTTCGTGCCGCACGCCACCGAATGGCGGCAGCCCTGTGTGCAGATCAACTACCCGAACGACTTCGATTACACGCGGTCGGTGGAAATTAAACACGTTACCGGTCAGCGGCATTCGGAAACGGTAGTGAGTTATGAAACGTCCGCGTCGACGGGCGAGCCGTTCTACCCCGTTCCGCGCCGCGAGAGTGCGGCCCTGTACGCCCGGTATCGCGAACTGGCGGAAGCGGAAACGGCGCGGAACGGCGTGTATTTCTGCGGGCGGCTCGCGCAGTACCGATACTTCAACACCGACGAGGTGATTCAGGAGTCTCTGGCGTGTTTCCAAACGATTCGCCGCCGGTTCGCGGGCGCGCCTGCCTCGTCGTCGACGACCCGAGCGGCCTGATTACCGACGCCCCGGCTCTGCGCGATTTGCTTCAAAACGGTTGGACTGTTCACGTCCTCGCGTGTGCGGGAACTGAAGCTGGTGTTGCAACGCGCCTGCGCGCGGCTGGTATCGGCTACACCGACCTCACCGCGATCGAGCCACCGGCTGATTTTCGTGTACACGAACTTCACGGCGACGGACCCGCGGAGCGCTCGGAGTTGGCGCGCCACGCGGTCGAAGGGCTGCATCGCGAACACAACTTCGATGTCATCGAGTTCAGCGCTCGCGGTGGATTGGGCGCGAGAGCGGTTCAGGCGAAGTGTGCGGGGCTGGCGCTCACGGACGTGGCGCTGGCCGTGCGGCTCGACGGGAGCACACAACGCGATCGCGAAAGTCGTCAGCGTTGGCCCTCGGACTTCGCTGCGGTGGAGGGCGATTATCTCGAACGATTCGCCTTCGAGGGTGCCGATATTCAGTGCGTGCCGGACGATGCACTGGCTGCGTTTGTGCGACGGAACGGGTGGGCCATTCGACCAGATGCCGTGACTTCTGCGGTTGGGTACAGCCGGTCGCCCGCGGTTGCTAATCCCAACGCGAGCGCCTTACCGCTCGTGACGATCGCGATCGCGCACCACAACCTCGGTCGCTACTTTCCGGACACGCTCGCCACGCTTGCGGCTCAAACGTACCCGAACATCGAAGTCATCGCCATCGACGACGGTTCGACGGACGTGGCTTCGGTCGAAGTGTTCGAGTCGATGCGGGCGCGGTACCCGGCGTACCGGTTCCTCCGCCAAGAGAATGCCGGCATCGGAGCAACTCGGAACCGGTGCCTCGAACTCGCCACCGGCGAATTCTTCGTACCCGTCGACGCAGACAATCTCGCGCGCCCAGACATGATCGCGCGGTTCGTCACCGGGATGCAGCGCAATCCGGGGCTGTCAGCGATGACGTGTTACTTCCTCGCGTTCGATGTCGACGCACCCAACCTGCACCCCGAACGTTACCTCTACGCGCACCGACCGGTGGGCGGGCCGCACGCTCTGGCCGGTATCCGCAACGTGTACGGCGACGCGAACGCGATCTTCCGTACCGCTGCGTTGAAGGCTGTGGGCGGGTACGAAACCGATCGCGGAACGTCGTGCGAGGACTGGGAAGCGTTCGTGAAACTGGTCCACGCGGGGCACAAGATCGGCGTTGTGCCGGAGCATCTGTTCTACTACCGGCACCGCCCGGGCGGGTTCTCGCGCAGCACGAACTGGTTCGCGAACCACCAGCGGGTGCTGCGTCAGTTCGCGAACCCGGGCACACTTCCTCCTGCCGATGCGCTCGCGCTGTGGACGGCGCTCCTTGGGTTTCACCAGCAGCTCGAGTACATGCAGAACGCACAGCCTCCGCGCCGCCATAAGCTCGCCGATCGCGCGTACTCGGTGCTGGGCAAACCGCTCAAATGGGTGCGCCGAATCGGACGGAGATGAGTCCGGGTGAACGGCCGGCGTGAGCCGGCTGGTGAGAGCCGCGAAGAGTTTTTGACAGGATCGACACGATCAAGATCTGAAAGTACCGCCCGCTCGTTAACACTCGCGGGTGGGTTGGCGTCCTCACCGGCCGGCTTACACCGGCCGTTCGCCCAGTGCCGGTCCGAACGAGCCTAGCGCCGGGTGAGTTGGAGCACTTCAGGTGCGGGAGCACTGACCGTGTTGTCTGCCGGGAGGAGCGTCGGCGGAACGTCGAGCGCACCGGTGAGCAGGTCGCGTTCGAGCCGGTGGGCCGTCATGCGGCGAATGTCCTCCACCGACTTCGTACCGAACCGGTTCTCGATCAACTGCAAGTACCCCGGGTCCGTGTAGTGCTTCAAGAAAGCCGCGTCGCGGAACTTGAGCACCTCGCGCGCCGGCAGGTATCGTGTCGGGAGGGGCAGGCAGTCGCGCGAGTGCTGCGAGTAGCCGGTCCACCGTTGCGGCAGCGGCACCCCGCGCCGCAGCGCGAGCGCGTACAGCGGCGAACCGGGGTACGCCATCGCCGAGTAGAAATTGGCGAACTCGCACTTCAGATCGAGCGCGAGATCGAGCGTCGCCCGCATGGTCGCGTGGTCGTCTTCCGGCAAGCCGAAGATGTAGTTCCCGATGACGCTGATTCCGGCCGATTGGATCTGGCGCACGATCCCGTACACCTGCTCTTGCGTGAACGCCTTATCCACATCGGTGCGCACCCGGTCGGCCCCGGCCTCGATGCCGACCGCGAGCCAGTTGAACCCGGCCGCCTTCAGCTTGTCGAGCATCCCGTCCTTGATCGTGTCCACACGGGTGTACGCCCAGATGTTCAGATCGTAGCCGCGGGCGATGATGCCGTCGCAGATGCCGACGACGTGTCGCTTGTTCAGCACGAACATCTCGTCGGCGATCTTGATGTTCCGCACGCCGTGCTTGTTCACGAGTGTGTCGATCTGCGCCAGGACGTGGTCGACGCTCCAGAAGCGGTAGCTGTTCGGCGGCTGTTTTTCACCGGGCGCGCCGACCTCGCCGTTCTTGAACGGCGCCTGGATGCAGCAGAACGAGCACTGGTAGGGGCAACCCAGAGTGGTGTAGATCGCCGCGTAGGGCTGGCGTTCTTGTCCGCCGAGGCAGTGCCAGTTGTGCGCGCGGTACCGGCTCATCGGGAGCAAGTCCCACGCGATGCCCGGCATCTCCGCATCGAGCCGAGTGAGCAGCGGGGCTTGCGCGGTCTTGCAGAGGCGCGTGCCGTCGCGGTACCAAAGTCCGGGGACCGCACTCAAATCGGGCGCGGGGGACTTCAGTGATTCCACGAGCCCGACGAGCGTGTAAAGCCCCTCGCCGGCCGCGACGAAGTCGGCTTCCTCTTCTCGGAGCGTTCGTTCGGGCAGGGCCGCGACGTGGCCGCCCAACAGCAACACCGGCTGGTCCGGTGCGGTCACTTTGATCGCGGAGCAGGCGCGGCCCACCGCGGTCATGATCTGCGTGGAAGCCGACGGCTGGTGCCCGTAGGCCACCACCGCCGCGAGTACCGGCTTGAGGTACGCGACGCGGTCCGCGACTTCCGACGCGGACAGGCACTCGGCTTCCGCGTCGATGATTTCGACCGACAGCCCGCGCTGGCGGCAGAACGTCGCCATCAGCCCGGCCCACACCGGGTTCTCCACGGCCGCGAGGTCGGTGCCGAGCGACTGGTACACCTGCGTTCGGCTGCTCGGGTTGATCAGAACGATATCGAGTCGGTTCGCCGTCATGGTGGTTCCGCGTTTGAGGGTGTTCAGCGCGCGAGGCCGTTCAGCAGGTCGCACAGCCGGAGGATGCGGTCCGCTTCCAGGGTCGGGTAGTTGCCGATGTAGAAGCCGAAGAAGTGAACGTGGTCCGCCAGGGGGCACTGCTTCCAGGCGTCGTCACCCAGGAGCCGGCGCAGGTACGGCTGGCGGAGCTGGTTACCGCCCCCGGCCGTGCCGCGCCGGAACTCCACGCCGCTCGCGCGGAGCGCGGTCGTCACCCGGTCGCACAGGGCTTGGTCCGGTTCCCTAAGAACGAGCGTGAAGGCGTAGTTGCTGCTCCCCTCGGTGCGGAAGTCGGTGCGGTACAGCGTGGGGTCGAGGTTCCGCAGGAACAGCATGAAGTTCGCGGTGCGGCGCTGGTTGTTGTCGTCGAGCCGGCGCAACTGCGAGCGCCCGATGACCGCGTTGACTTCGGTGCTGCGAACGTTATACGCGGGGAACGCGAAGATGAAGTCCGGGTTCAGGTCCGGGAACTGCTCCACAAAGTCCCGCTTCCGGCTGTCGCTGCTCAGCTCGCGGACCATTCCGTGACCCCGGAACATCCGCACCGCTTCGTACAGGTTCTCGTCGTCCGTACAGACCATCCCGCCTTCGATGGTGCTGAGGTGGTGCGCGTAGTAGAAGGAGAAGTTGGACGCCCACCCGAAGGTGCCGAGCTTCTGGTCCTCGAACGTCGCCCCGTGCGACTCGCACACGTCTTCGATGAGCGGGACGCCGCGGGTCTTCAGTTGGTCCAGGAGCGGGCGCGTCAGCGCGTTGTACCCGAGCACGTGTGTGAGGAACACGGCCCGCGTGCGCGAGGTGATTTTTGCCAGGATCTGGTCGGGGTCCATGCCCAGGGTGCGGGGGTCAATGTCCGCGAACACCGGCGTGAACCCGCAGTGCAACACGGCCGCGATGTCCGACACCCAGGTAATCGCGGGGACGATCACCTCGCCCCCCTCGGGGTGAAGCTCTTTCAGCGCCGCGATCGTGACGAGGTTCGCCGACGACCCGGAGTTCACGAAGACGCTGTGCTTCACTCCGAGCCACTGGGACCACTCTTCCTCGAAGGCCCGCACGTTTTTCGATTGCGTGAGGATCGGATCGTCCTGCTGGAGCAGGTCGATGACCGCGTTCAGGTCTTCGCGGGCGATGTTGTTCTTCATCAACGGCCAGTTCAGTTTGGCCGGAGCGGTGGCGGATTTGGTCGTCGGCACGCTGATCCTCCGTGATGTTCGACTACATTCGGCTGCATGTGGCACGGACCTTCTTGCCCGTGCCGGGGATTGTTTTGTTTCTCGTAGCGAGCCGCGACCGCAAGGGAGCGGCAAGGCCATCAACGCTCTGACGAGCCGCGACCGCAAGGGAGCGGGATGCGCCACCGCTCCCTTGCGGTCGCGGCTCGTCAGCTCGCTACGACAGGTCGGTTAGAACGGTCCCTTGAACTCGATGCTCCGCAGGTCCGCGCGCTCGGTCGGGAGCCAGTTGCACGCACGACCCTCGACCAGATCGCGGGCAGCAGCGGCGACGGTCCGGGCGTTCGGGTAGAACAGGTCTTCGAGTCCCGGCGTCGTCGGGCACGTTGTCGGAGCGAACCCCATACGTTTGAAACGGAAAGCGCGCTCGCCTTGCAACCGTTCGGCCACGCGGCTGACGATTTCTGCGGCCGCGCCGCAATTCGTCCACCCGGTGTCCACAACGAGGAGCCGCCCGGTGCGCCGCACCGACTCCGCGATGGTGTCGGTGTCTAACGGGTTCAGCCAAATCGGGTCAATGACTTCTGCCCGGATGCCCACGTCTTCCAGGTACTTCGCGGCACGCAGAGCTTCCACCTGCATGTAGGAGATGCCGACGATCGTCACGTCGTCGCCGGCCACCGCGATGCGGGCCTTGCCCGGCTCAACGGTGTACGACTCGGTCGGCACCGGTCCCTTTTGGAAGTGCAGCAGCCGGTGCTCGACGTACAGCACGGGGTCGTCGTCGCGGATCGCGGCCGTGAGGCAGCCCTTCGCGTCGTAGGGGGTGGACGGCGCCACAACCTTGATCCCCGGGACGTGCATGAAGAAGCTGTGCAGCCCCTGCGAGTGCTGCGCCCCCTGGCCCCAACTCTTGCCGATCATCGCCCGGACCACGAGCGGCACGTTCACGCGCCCGCCGTAGGTGTACCGGCTCTTCGCGGCCACGTTGAGGAGCTGGTTCACCGCGAGCAACAGGAAGTCCATGCGGATGTGGACGTGGATCGGTCGCAGCCCGGCGAGGGCCATCCCGATGGCCGCGCCGGTCATCGCGTCTTCCGAGAGCGGCGTGCCGAAGACGCGCTCCGCGCCGTACTTCTCCACGAGCCCCTGGGTCGTCCCCTGAATGGCCTTCGGGTCGTCCACGTCCAGGCCGAACAGCACGACGTTCGGGTCGAGGCCCATTTCCTCGTCGGTCGCCTCGCGGACGGCTTCCACGAACGTCCGCGTGCGCTCGGTCGTCTTGATGCTCTCGCGGAGAGCCTGGGGCGATTTAGCTTTGGCAAGCGGCGAAATCATTGGCGTCCTCCGTGAAGATGTCGGTCATGAGTTCGGACGGGTGCGGGAACGGGCTGGTTTCCGCGAATTCAAACGCCGTTGTGATCTCGCGCTCCACCGCGGCCTCGATTACGGCGCGCTGTTCGGTCGGGATCTGTTCGGCCAGTACGCGAACCGCATCATTCTCTTCCCACGGCGCGCATTCGCTCTTCTCTCGGTAGCCGAGGTGGTAGTCCGCGCCCGGGCCGACGTGCTCGCGCCACCGGTACGTCGTGGCTTCGATGAATTGCGGCCCTTCGCCGGCTCGCAGTTTGGCGATGGCACTTTCGGCTTTGTCGCGAAGAGTCAGTACATCGTTACCGTCGAGCCGTTCAGCCGGCATGCCGTAAGCCCGTGCGCGGGCGCAGATGTCGGGCAGCCCCTGGCGCTTGGCCTGGGACGTGTGAATCGCGTAGCCGTTGTTTTCGCACACGAACAGCAGCGGCAGGCGCTTCAGAACGGCGAAGTTCAGCGTTTCCGCGAACACGCCCTCTTCCGTGGCGCCGTCGCCGAAGAAGCACACCACGACCGCGTCCGATCGGCGGAGCTTCAGCGAGTAGGCGTACCCGGCGGCGTTCGCGATCGTCGTGCCGACCACCGCGGACGTGCCCATCACCCCGCACTCGGTGTCGATCAGGTGCATCGACCCGCCCTTACCGCGGGTGCAGCCGGTCACCTTGCCGTACAGTTCCGCGACCATCGCGTTCATGTCCCCGCCTTTGGCGAGGTACAGTGCGTGCCCGCGGTAGGTGCCGAACACCACGTCGTCCGCGCGAAGGGCGTCGCACACGCCGACCGAAACGGCTTCCTGACCGATGGAGAGGTGGACCGGACTTTTGATCTTGTCCGTCGCGTAGACGCGCGCGACTTCCTCCTCGACCCGGCGAATGCGGTACAGCGATCGAAATAGCCTGGCGTGCATGTCCGGTGTCCTCTCGTGAGTTCCAAGTTCCGTGTTCCAAGTTTCAAGTCAACTAATCACAGTTCAAGCAGACGTTCTCAGCGCCCTCTCGACACGGAACTTGAAACGTGGAACTTGGAACTGATTTCCGTGGTGTGGTGGCGCAGGAACCAGGCGTAAGTTTCAGCGAGAGCGGCGCGGAACTCTGTTTCCGGTCGCCAGCCCATTTCCAGGAGCGGTGCCGAGTTCAGTGCTTTGAGCGGGGCGCCGTCCGGTTGCGTCGCGTCGAACCGGAGTTGCCCGCGGAACCCGACCACGTCCGCGACCGCTCGGGCCACGTCCGCGATGCTCACGTCCGTGCCGCCGCCGAGGTTGATCGGCTCCACGCCCTCATAGTTCTCCGTGACAAAGAGGCATGCTCGGGCGAGGTCACGCGAATACACGAACTCCCGGCGCGGGGTTCCGCTCCCCCACACCACGAGTTCCGGCGCGTTTTGCTTCTTCGCGTCGTGTGCCCGGCGAATGAGGGCCGGGATGACGTGTCCACCGTCCGCGCTGAAATCGTCGTTCGGCCCGAAGGCGTTCGCCGGGAACCCGGTGATGAACCGGCACCCGTACTCCCGGCGGTACGCTTCGCACAGCTTCCAGCCGGCGAATTTGGCGGTCGAATAGGCTTCGCTCGTTGGCTCCATCGGTCCCGTGCCGAGTGACTCCACCGCGAGCGGTTGCGGCGCGTGTTTCGGGTACGCACACGAACTCGCGAGGTACAGGAGCTTCGACACGCCGTACCGGTGCGCGGCATCGAGGACGGTTGTGGTCGTGAGCAGGTTGTCGCGCATCAGTTCGACGGGATGCGAGCGGTTCAGCCCGATCCCGCCGGACTTGCCGGCACAGAGGAACACGACCTCCGGCTTCGCAGCGGCGAAGAACGATTCAACGGCCGCGGGCCGCGTCGGGTTCGGCTCGTCCGCCCCGGCGCCGACCAGATTCGTGAACCCCTCCGCACGCAGCAGATCAATCAGCGCGCGTCCCGGGAGCGTGTCGCCACCGGCGACGAAAATACGAGCGTCGCGGTTCATTGTGCCTCCGCGCTGAGTGCGGGGCGGGTCAGTTCTTTGAACGTGCGCCGGCGCTGGCCGCGTGCACGGTCGGCGGCTTCGTAGTCCGTGCCGGGTTCGTAAAAGATGATCTGGCTACCGGCCGACTCGAACTCGAACGGGACGTGAACGCAGCCGTTCAGCGCTTCGAGTACATCGGCTTGGCGTTCCGGAGGGACGAACAACAACAGGAACCCGCCGCCGCCCGCCCCCGTGAGTTTCCCGCCGATGGCCCCGGCCTCGAGTGCCGCGGAGTACAGTCCGTCCACCTCGGCGTTCGAGACTTCCGCGCTGAGGCTGCGCTTGGCGAGCCACGCTTCGTGCAGCAGTTCGCCGAACGCGATCAGGTTCACCCCGCCGGTCAGGATCTCGATGGCCTCGTCCACCATCTCCTTCATGATCCGCAACTGGCGCCGGCGGCTCTCCAGCCCCGGGACGTAGCTCCGGGCGACGTCGGCCGCGGTGCGGGCGATGCCGGTGTAGACGAGCATCAGGTTCGACTTCAGTTCCGCGATGCGCCCGGCCGGGAGCACCACCGGCGACACTTCGATTTCGCCGTCGGTCTGGAACCGGATGTGGCGCAGCCCGCCGTAGGCGGCGATGGTCTGGTCCTGCGACCCGACCGTTTCGCCCAGAACGTTCTGTTCGAGGTGGATCGCTTCCTTGGTGAGCTGGTGCTTGGTCGGCATCTCCCCGCGGAGCGCGTGGAGCGCGTGGAGCAGGCCCACGGTGAACGCGGAACTCGACCCCATTCCGCTGCGCGCGGGCAGGTCGCCGTCGTGGTGGATCTCGACGCCGCGATCGATTTCGAGGAACTTGAGCGCTTCGCGGACCACCGGGTGGTTGATCTCGTCCACCGCGGAGCACGTTTCGATTTGCCGGTAAACGATGCGGATGCGGTGCTCGAAGAACGGCGGCAGGTGCCGGCACGTGAGGTAACAGTATTTGTCGATGCCGGTAGCGAGCACGGTACCGCCGTGCTGACGGTACCAGCCCGGGTAGTCGGTCCCGCCGCCGAAGAAGGAAATGCGGTATGGCGTCCGGCAGATGATCATTCCATGATCCTTGCGCGGTAAATGCGCGGCCCTCGGTCCCAAGAGCCGTTCTCGTCAGCGCGAATTTTGGAGCTAACGGGCACAGGTTCCCATACTCGGAGTGACAATGTCAACCCCAGGGCGCCGGCGCGATTTTTTGCGATCATTAGAGTCGTTCCGCGGTCACGTGTGGCTATTTCCGTAGCACGATAGACGCCCCCTCGACTCACCGGTGATAATTCTTCAAAATGCTCGCTAACACCAAAGAGGGCTGGCAGTTGTCGCGTGAAGTGGGGCGGGTAGATATTCTGGTCGTTGATGACGAACCAGCGAACTTGCTTGCGCTCGAAGCGGTGCTCGCCGATTTGGGCCAGAACATCATCCGGGCCGGGTCCGGGGACGAAGCCTTACGTCGGGTTCTGGAAACCGACTTCGCGGTCATCATCATGGACCTGCGGATGCCGGGGCTGAGCGGCTTCGAGGCCGCGCAGCTCATCCGCACACGTGCGCGGTCCCGGACCACCCCCATTATCTTCCTCACAGCCGCGGACGGGGACGGGTTCTCGGCCACCGAAGCCTACGCGCTCGGGGCCGTCGACTACCTGACTAAGCCGCTCGTCCCGATGATTCTTCGGGCGAAGGTCGCCGTTTTCGTCGAACTGTACCAGAAGACCGAGGCCCTCAAAGCGGCCGAGCGCGAGCGGGCGGCAGTGGCCGTTCAGGAGAGCGAGGAGCGGCTCAAACTGGCCGTGGATATTGCCCGGATGGGCACGTTCGACATCGAGCTCCTGACCGATGTCGTGGTGATGAACGAACCGGGGCGCGTGCTGCTCGGGTTCGCGAGCACGCGAACCACGTTCGCCCGAGTTCAGGAACACTTCCACCCGGACGACCGGGATGGGGTGATGAGCCGGGTGTTGGCCGCGTTCGAGCCGACCGGGGCGGGAACGTTTGAACTCGAACACCGCATTATTCGACCCAACGGCGAGGAACGCTGGCTCCGGGTTCGGGGGCAAACGTTCTTCACAGGTGTGGGTTCCGCGCGGAAGGCAATGCGGTGCTTGGGCGCCTTTCTTGATGTGACGGAGGCGAAGCAGTCTGAGGAAGCGCTGCGTGCGAGTGAGGAAGAATTTCGCACGAATTTTGAGCGAGCGGGCGTGGGAAAGGCGCATGCCGATCCGACTACCGGCCAACTGGTGCGTGTGAATCCCGCGTTTTGTGCGCTCATGGGGTACACAACCGACGAGCTTCTCAAATTGACCATTCGCGACGTAACCCACCCAGATGAGCGGGACGCGAGCGACGAGCGATTCGGGGCGCTAATGCGCGGAGTCGTACCGCAATATGCGGTCGAGAAGCGGTACGTGCGCAAGGACGGGGCTACCATTTGGGTTCGGGTGACGGCGACCGTCGTGCGGACCCCGGCCGGTGTGCCGATTCGGGCGTGCGCCATCATCGAAGACATCACGGCCCGGAAACGGGCCGAAGCTGCTCTCGCGGAAGAGAGCCGGCGCAAGGACGAGTTCCTGGCGATCCTGGCCCACGAACTTCGGAACCCGCTCGCTCCGATCAGTAACGGCCTGGAACTTTTGAAGATGTACCCGGCCGGCGGCCCTGCGGCCGAGAAAGCCCGCACGCGGATGGACCGGCAGCTCGCGCACCTGATTCGACTCATCGACGACCTGATGGACATTTCGCGCGTGAGTCGCGGGAAACTCGAACTTCGCAAGGACCGCGTTACCGTCCGGATGGTGATCGAGAACGCTCTGGACGCCGGTGCGCCGCTGCTGGAATCGGCCGGCCACCAAATCAGCGTGACCATCCCGAGCGAGCCACTCGTTCTTCACGCCGACGCGGTCCGGATCACTCAGATCGTGTCGAACCTGTTGAACAACGCGGCCAAATACACGCCCCCCGGTGGGCGCGTCGAGTTGGTAGTCGAACGGGAGGGGGACACGGCCGTTATCCGAATTTCTGACACAGGTGTGGGCCTTGAGGCCGAAATGCTGCCCAAAGTGTTCGAGATGTTCACCCAAGCCGGCAAAACGCTCGACCGCGCGCAGGGCGGACTCGGCATTGGGCTTGCGCTGGTCAAACGCTTAGTCGAGATGCACGGTGGGACCATTACGGCTGAAAGCCCCGGACTCGGGCACGGGAGCACGTTCACTGTAAAGCTGCCTCTTGCAGAGAGCACGCGAACGCTTCCGTAGATTCTCGCGGTCCGGTTCGGGTGAGTTTGCCGCCTACGAACGCCCAACGCGGGCACCCAACCGCGCGCCTTTCTTGACGGCGCAACCCGTCTCCGTACTATCACAAGGAACGAAATGCACGCCTCGACCGCCCCGTCGAGGTTGTTTTTTGGTCACCCTTGTGAAATCCTTCACAAAGAAGCCATAGTTGCCCGCACGACAGGGGAAGGCATGTCAGTCACCCCCGTTCAAACCCCCGGCGGCATCGAACCGGCGTTCGACCTCACCGCGTATTATCCGATCCTGATTTACGCGATCGTGTGCATCCTGTTCGCGGTCGGCGCGATTGCCGGAACTCACCTGTTCCCGTTCAAGCCGCGCAAACCGACGAAGATCAAGCAGATGCCCTACGAATCGGGCATGGACCCGATCGGGTCGGCGCGGATGCAGTTCGACATCAAGTTCTACCTGATCGCGATCCTGTTCCTCGTGTTCGACGTGGAACTGCTGTTCCTCTACCCGTGGGCGGTGATCGCCTACGGCGAGGGCGGCGACCAGACGTGGCGGGCCGTGTTCGGCACCGTGGTGTTCCTCGAAATCATGGTGTTTCTGGTCACGTTTGTGATTGCCTACGTCTATGCGTGGAAGAAGGGGGTGTTCCAGTGGCGCTAACGAACCTGCTGCCGGACTTCATGATCGCCCCGCTCGACTACCTCGCGAACATGGCCCGCAAGCACAGCCTGTGGCCCATGCCGTTCGCGACCGCGTGCTGCGGGATCGAGCTGATGGCGACCGCGAGCAGTCGCTACGACATCGCCCGGTTCGGCTCCGAAGCCATGCGGTTCAGCCCGCGCCAGTGTGACGTGATGATCGTCGCGGGTCGCGTGGCGATGAAGATGGTGCCGGTGATGCAGCGCATCTGGCTGCAAATGCCGGAGCCGAAGTGGTGTATCAGTATGGGGGCCTGTGCCTCTAGTGGCGGCGTGTTCGATACTTACGCGGTGGTTCAGGGGATCGACCGGTTCATTCCCGTGGACGTGTACGTGCCGGGGTGCCCGCCGCGGCCCGAACAGTTGATCCGCTCGATCATCGACCTGCAAGAGAAGATCCAGCGCACCGGCACCATTGACGCGCGCGAGTTCGCGTCGCGCACCGCCTACGAAGGGCCGACCGCGCTCGCCCGCGAACTCGGAGCGGAAGAGGCCATTGTCGCCCCGGGTGATTACAACACCGCGACGCGACTGCGCTCGCTCCCACTGGTGAACTGAGAACACGAACATCTCTCCTCAATTCCTCCCTCCGCAGGGAAGATTGGGGGGAGGTCGGGAAACGCGATCATGCCGGTCCTCGACACACTCAACGCGAAGTTCGCCGGGGCGTTCACCACGTCCGCGTTCCGCGACAATCATCGCGTACTCGTGAGCGCCGAGAAAACGCCCGTGGTGCTGTTCCCGCTCCTGAAGTGCCTGAAAGACGAGCTGGGATTCGATTTCCTTGCGGAACTCGGCGGCATCGACTACCTGGGCTACCCCGACGCGACCGACCGGTTCTGCGTCGTGTACGGTCTGACGAACACGACAACCGGCGAGCGCCTCTTCGTGAAGGCGTTCGCCAACGACCCGGGCCCGGAGTTGCCGTCGGTGGTGGAGTTGTGGCGCGGCGCCGACTGGATGGAGCGCGAGGTCTACGACATGTACGGCGTGCGGTTCCCGGGGCACCCGGACCTGCGCCGGATTCTGATGCCGTCGGAGTACACCGCGCACCCGCTCCGTAAGGATTACCCGCTCCGCGGGCACGGCGAGCGACACAACTTTCCGACCGTGACCCGGGCGGACAGTTAGGCGAACGGCCGGTGTTAGCCGGCCGGTATCAGTCAGTGTGCGAAGTATGAGGCGTGGGCGAGTCACCGGCCGGCTAACACCGGCCGTTCGCCACGAGGTGCGTGATGCCGATCGAAGCCGCCGCTCCCGTTGAAGACCTCGCTGGTGCGGACCAGGAGTTCCTCTACACCCTAAACTTCGGGCCGCAGCACCCGGCCACGCACACTACACTGCGCCTCATTCTCACGCTCGACGGCGAGACCATCGTTAAGGCCGTGCCCGACATCGGGTACCTGCATAGTGGCTTCGAGAAACTCGGCGAAGACCTCGACTTCAACCAGTACGTGACCATCGTCGACCGGATGAACTACATCTCCCCGGTCGCGAATGAGGTCGCGTGGCACCACACGATCGAAAAGCTGATCGGGATCGAGATCACGCCGCGGTGCAAGTACATCCGCACCATTCTGGCGGAACTGGCTCGCATCAGCGATCACCTGCTGTGCGTGGGCGCGGCCGCTCTCGACCTCGGGGCGCTGACCGCGTTCCTGTACGCCTTCAACGCCCGCGAGAAGGTCTACAACATCATCGAGTCGACCGCCGGGCAGCGGTTCCACCCGAGCTATACGCGCGTCGGTGGGTTGATGGCCGACATCTCCGACGACGTCGTTGACCTGATCCGCGACTTCGTGAAGACGTTCCCCAAAGTCCACGCGGACATCGTCCGGCTCCTGAACCGCAACCGCATCTTCATCGACCGCACGAAGGGTATTGGCGTACTATCGAAGGAAGACGCGATCAACACGAGTTGCTCCGGCCCCGTGGCCCGGGCTAGTGGCGTGGTGCGAGACTTACGCAAAGACGAGCCGTACCTCGCGTACAAGGAGCTCGCGGGTTCGTTCAAGATCGTGTGCGGGAAGGGCGGGGACTGCTACAACCGCTACCTGGTGCGCATGGGCGAAATGCTGGAGTCGTGGAAGATCATCCACGCGGCCGTCGAGAACCTCCCGACCGGTCCCGTGAACGTCGATCTCAACGACAAGCTCACGATCCCGGACAAGAGCGCGACCTACCGCAGCATTGAGGGGCTGATCCAGCACTTCGAGCTGTTCATGTGGAACCGCCGGTGGGAGACCCCGACGGAAGAGGTATACGGGGCACACGAAACCGCGAACGGTGAACTCGGGTTCTACGTGGTTGCGGATGGGGGAGGGAAGGCGTTCCGTGCGCGGACGCGCCCGCCGTCGTTCATCCACTTCGCGGTGTTCCCGATGATGATGGAGGGGCACCAGATTTCGGACGTGCCCGCTGTGCTCGGCAGCCTGAACATCATCGCGGCCGAGTTGGATCGGTAAGAGGAATACAGAAGAGGAGCCGCAGATCGGCGCAGAGAACGCAGATTAAGAACAGAATGCAATTATTTTCTCTGATCTGTGTTATCCGCGTTATCTGCGGCTGATTTCACTGCTTGATTTCCGGGGCCTTACAATGCCGGCGCTGAGTCCTGAGCTTCGCGAGAAGATCAAGGCGTACATTCCGAAGTACCCGCGAAAGCAGGCGGTGACGCTGCCGGCGCTGCACCTCGTTCACGACGAGATGCGCACGGTGTCGAACGAGGCCATCGTCGAGATCGCTGAGATCCTCGAGCTGCACCCGTCGGAAGTTCACGACGCGATGACCTTCTACGAGTTCTTCAAGGGCGAGGGCCAGAAGCTCGGTACGACGCGGTTGTGGGTGTGTCGCGGGCTGGCGTGCATGCTCCGCGGGGCTTACGAACTCATCGAGCACTGCGAACACAAGCTCGGCGTGTCGTGCGGTCACGCGACGGCCGACGGCAAGATCACGCTGGAGTTCGCGGAGTGCATCGGGGCGTGCGACGGTGCCCCGGCCTGCCTGGTGAACGACGTCCACGCCATGAATCTGACGCCCGAAAAGGCCGACCAGTTGATTACGGAGCTGAAGCTCAAATAGGCGAACGGCCGGCGTGAGCCGGCTGGTGAGAGGTGCGAGCCTCTTAAACTCATTGGTTTCACCAGCCGGCTCACGCCGGCCGTTCGCCCGGAACTTGCTATGCCATACGAACCCGTACTCCTGGCCCGCATTAACAAGCCCAACAGCGGCAAGCTGGAGGGGTACCGCGCCGACGGCGGGTACGCCACCATCGAACGCGCCCTGAAGGAAAAGCAGCCGATCGATGTCACCACGCAGGTGAAGGACTCCGGGCTGCGCGGGCGCGGCGGCGCGGGCTTCCCCTGTGGGCTCAAGTGGACCTTCTTGCCGAAGGACCACCCGGGACCGATCTACCTGTGCGTCAACGCGGATGAGTCCGAGCCGTGTACGTACAACAACCGCATCCTGATGGAGAAAGACCCCCACCAGGTACTCGAAGGGATCATGCTGGCGTGCTACGCCATCCGGTCCCAGAAGGCGTTCTACTACGTCCGCTACGAGTACGGGGACTCGTTCCGCTCGCTCCAGGCTGCCATCGACGAACTGTACGCGGCCAAACTGCTCGGCCAGAACATTCTGGGCAGCGGGTTCAACCTCGACATCGTGCTGCACCGCGGCGCCGGGGCGTACATCTGCGGGGAAGAGACCGGGCTCATCGAGAGTCTGGAAGGAAAACGCGCGTGGCCGCGTATCAAGCCGCCCTTCCCGGCGATCGAGGGCGCGTTCCGCAAGCCGACGATCGTGAACAACGTCGAAACGCTCGCGTGCGTCACGCAGATCATGAAGCGCGGGATCGATTGGTTCAAGTCGTTCGGCGTGCCGCCCGACCCGAAGAACCCGCGCGACGCCGGGAGCTACGGTCCCAAGCTGTACACGCTCGCGGGCCACGTTGAGAAGCCGGTGTGCGTCGAGGTGCCAATGGGCATCACGCTCCGCGATCTCGTGGAGAAGCACGGCGGTGGCGTGTGGAAGGGCCGCAAGGCGAAGGCCGTGAACCCCGGCGGGTTGAGCATGGGGTTCGTGGACGTGAACGCGCCGCTCAAGGGCGAAGATGGGAAGACCGAGTACGACATTCCCCTCGACTTCAACGGTCCCGGGCGCGTCGGGTGCCTCGGGCTCGGTACCGCCGCGGTCACCGTCATCGATGACCAGACCAGCATGATCGACGTGTTGCACAACGTCTGCCAGTTCTTCAGCCACGAGAGCTGCGGGCAGTGTACCCCGTGCCGCGAGGGGACCGGCTGGATGCTGAAGATCACCGACCGGCTCCGGCGCGGGCTCGGGCGCAAGGAAGATCTGGACATCCTGATTGACGTCGGCGACCGAATCGGCATCATGCCCGGTACGACGATTTGCGGGCTCTCCGACGGCGCCGGGTGGCCCGTGAAGACCGCGATCCGTAAGTTCCGCGCGGAGTTCGAGGCCGCGATCAAGAGCGGCGCGAAGAGCAAGTACGCGAAGTCGCTCGCCCTAGCCGGTTCACACTGAATTGATGGCGGGACCGGTTGACCGGCTGTGTTGGGTCGTAATCGCCCATTTGTTCCCGTCGGGAACCACAACCTCGGTTAACCGTGAGGTTTCGCCAATGGGTACGCGAATCCTGGTCGCCGGACTGTGTTTGCTGCTCATGATTGGTTGCGCGAAGCGGGGCGCGAAGAACACGGCCCCTGCGAACAACAACAGCAACAACGAACAGGCCCGCGCGAGTGCATCGCCGGCCGCGAAGAACGACAAGAAGGCCGAGAAAACTGACAAAGAGGACGAGCCGAACTGGTTGAAGGACGACCGGTTCCAGAACAAGAAGAATGACCAGCAGCTCCCAGTTGAAAATGGGCCGGTCGCTTCAAAGCCGCCGTCCCCGGTAAACGTCGGAGCCGCGCCGCCGGGCGGGTTCGCGGCCCCGGTGCCCGGGGTTCAACCGATCGGAGGGGGCAAGCCGCCGGCCGCGGGCGTGCTCCAGCCTGTGCCTGTGAACCCGCCGCCGATTGCGGTCGGTGGTGGGACTCCGATCGGCGCCGCGAACAAGCTCGTCGCGATGGCCGACATGCGGGAAGTTTGGGTCTTCATCGAGAACGCTTCGGGCGCGAGCGGAAAGATGCCCGCCGCCGCCACGACCTTCGCGGCGCTCGTTGAAGCGAAATCGCCCGCGGCGGCACTGGTGAAGGATGGGGCGATCATCCTCACCGGCGCCAACCAGCGCGAGAGCGTGTGGGCGTTCGAGGCGCGGGCGTACCTGAACGGCGGACTGGTCGTGAGCCAGAACGGGGTCGAAACGCTCACTGCTGTGGAACTGAAAGCGCGATTGGGGAAGTAACGATCCCGGGACCGCGGGCGCCCGCCCGCTCTTTTTCCGGCTCGAGACCGGTCGGGCTGGCACCCGCGGTTCTGGGAACATACGGACGACTTGCAATGCCGACGGTTTACGTGAACGACAAGCCGGTCGAGATCGGCACCAAGCGGCTCAACTGCGTGCAGGCGGCGGAACTCGCCGGCGTGTTCGTGCCGCACTACTGCTGGCACGAGGCGCTGTCGGTCGTGGCGTCGTGCCGCATGTGTTTGGTCGAGGTCGGCGACCTGAAGGACGGCAAGGTGACGATGCAGCCGAAGGTGCTGCCCGGGTGCCAAACTCCGGTCAAAGACGGCACCGTCATCGTCACCGGCGAGTACGACAAGCGCGACAAGGGGTTGTCGGCTCTGCCCTACGACCCGGGCTACACGAAGGCCGCGGCGCTCGGCGACCGCGCGAAGAAGAGCCAAGCGGACACGCTCGAAGGCCTGCTCATCAACCACCCGCTCGACTGCCCGGTGTGCGACAAGGCCGGCGAGTGCAAGCTCCAGGACTTCTCGTACAAGTACGGTCGGTCCGAGTCTCGCATGGTGGACGTGAAGAACACTCCCGCGAACAAGCCGCACCTGTCGAGCAAGATCACGCTGTTCACCGACCGCTGCATCATGTGTACGCGGTGCGTGCGGTTCACGCGCGAGATCTCGGGCACCGCGGAACTCCAAATCGTCGGGCGCGGGCACCACGAAGAGATCGACGTGTTCCCCGGGCGGCCGCTCGAGAACAAACTCGCCGGCAACGTCGTCGACCTGTGCCCGGTCGGGGCGCTCGGCAGCAAGGACTTCCTCTACAAGCAGCGCGTTTGGTACCTGAAGACGACTGACGGCGTGTGCAACCGGTGCTCGACCGGGTGCAGCACGTATGTGGACGCGAACAAGGACATCGTGTACCGCGTTCGGGCGCGGAACAACCCCCAGGCGCAGGGGCACTTCATCTGCGACGAGGGGCGCTACGGGTACCACCACGCCAACTCGGGCGAGCGCTTCGTCCGCCCCGTGGCGAAGGTCGATGGTAAGTTCAAGCCGGTCGTGTGGAACGCGCTGATCCCGGAACTCAAGCAAGCGTTCTCGGCGGCCGTGCAAGCGAACGCGGCGAGCGTGGTCGCGGTGCTGTCGCCGTTCCTTACGGTGGAAGAAGCGTACTTGCTCGGGAGCTACTTCAAGTCGCTCTCCAAGAACGTCCGGCTGGTGCTCGGCCCGGTTCCGGTCGTGGGTGTGGACGATACTTATCCCAAGAACGCGAAGGGCGAACCCGTCGAACCGGTGAAGTTCACCATCCGTGCGGAGAAGGCTCCGAATCGTCTCGGCGTCGAAGAAGTGCTGAAGCAACTCCAGGGCGAAGTCATCCCGTTCGCGAGCGTCTCGAAGGAATCGCTCGCGGCGATGTGGTTCAGCGGCGGCTACCCCGACAAGTCTCAGCTCGATGCGATCGTCCCGACCGACTGGAAGGCGCCCGCGCTGCTCGTGGCGCAGGACATCCTGCCGACGGTCGTCACCGCGTCGGCCAAGTACATTCTCCCCGGCACGACCGGCTTCGAGAAGGACGGCACGTTCGTGAACCACGCGAACTACGTTCAGACGTTCGGCCGCGCCGCCCGTCCGCCGCAAGAGGCCCGGACCGAGTTGCAACTGGCGTTCGACCTGTTGGGGCGTAAGGGGCTCGTGCAGCCCGACGCGGTGCGGAAGGAACTCGCGAAGGCGGTGCCGTTCTTCGGAGGGCTGGCCCCGGAAACGCGCATCGCCCTGGAAACCGCAACGGCTTGAGCCGCGCCGCCCGCGAAAGACATTGCCGACGAACCCACACGACGAGACCCATGCCGACCTTCGACCCCATTATCACCGCGATCGTCATCGTCGGCCTCATCGCCGGCGTGCTGAGCGTGTGCGGTTACCTCACGCTCGGCGAGCGCAAGATCTCGGCCTGGATGCAGGACCGCGTGGGGCCGAACCGCGTCGGTCCCGGCGGGCTGCTCCAGCCGCTCGCGGACGGCGGGAAGTTCTTCCTCAAAGAAGAAGTGATCCCGGACCACGTCGATCGGGTCTTTTATCTGCTCGCGCCGGCCGTCGCGGTGGGCACCGCGCTCTTGGCACTCGCGATCGTGCCGTTCGGCGCGACTACGCCCGTCCCGGACCCGGTCGCCGTGACCCAACCGGGTGCCGTCGAGACGTTCGAGACGCAGCAGAAGGCCTACGCGGACACTTTCAACTTCGTGCTCGCGCCGGGGTTGGACATTGGCGTCCTGTACATCTTCGCGCTCGGCTCGCTGGCGGTGTACGGTGTGATCCTCGCCGGCTGGAGTGCGAACAACAAATACTCGCTGCTCGGCTCGCTGCGCTCCTCGGCGCAGATCGTGAGTTACGAGATCCCGCTCGGAATGTCGGTACTCGGCGTGTTCATCGTGGTCGGGTCACTGAACCCCGAAAAGATCATCGCGTGGCAACTGTCGCACGGGTGGTTCATTCTGTTCCAGCCGCTCGCGCTCCTGCTGTTCATGGTGAGCACCTACGCAGAGAGCAGCCGGTTGCCCTTTGACTTGCCGGAAGCGGAACAGGAACTCGTCGGCGGGTACCACACCGAGTACAGCTCGCTGAAGCTCGGTCTGATGCTCCTCACCGAGTACATCCACCTCGTCACCGCGAGCTTCATGTTGTCGGTGCTGTTCCTCGGCGGGTGGAGCCTGTTCGGGCTGGAGTCACTGATTGAAAACCCGATCCTCGGCGCGGTCGTGAAGTTACTCGTGCTGAGCGGGAAAATGGTCGCGCTGTGCATCTTCGCCCAGTTCGTGCGCTGGACGATCCCCCGGTTCCGCTTCGACCAACTGATGAACCTCGCGTGGAAGGTGATGATCCCGCTCGCGCTGCTGAACCTGCTCGCGGTAATGATCGTGAAGCAGTTCGGCGTCACGCTGATCGTCCTGACCGGGGTGAGTGCGTTGTTGTTCTTCGGCGCGGGGGTGCTCGGGGCGCGGACCCGCGGCACAATCACGAACCCCAAGCGCGCGGTCAAGAAGCTCCCGCCGGGCCTGCCCGCGGGCGTCACATACGCTGGAAAATAGGTACGTGCGTGGCGCCGGGCGTGCGTGCCTGTGTCACCACAAACGCGGAAACAGTAAGCACGGGTGGGTGGTTCATGCCGATTACCGAATCCGAAGTGTCGTGGGTGGAAGAAACCAAGTTGGGGCTGTGGGAGCAGCTCTACATCCCCGCGCTCATCGACGGGTTGAAGACCACGCTCGGTCACATGGTCAGCCGGAAGATCACCGAGCAGTACCCGGAACAAGAACCGAAGATGCCGCTGAACTACCGCGGCGTCCACCGGCTCAACCGGGACGAAGCGGGGCGCGTGAAGTGCGTCGCGTGCTACATGTGTGCGACCGCGTGCCCGGCCCACTGCATCGACATCGTGGCCGCGCCCGCCCCGACCGAGTGGCAAAAGGACGGCCGCGAGAAGTACCCGGAAACGTTCGTCATCGACGAACTGCGCTGCATTTATTGCGGCATGTGCGAAGAGGCGTGCCCGGTGGACGCGATCGAACTGACGACACTCTACGACCTCACCGGATTAAGCCGCGAACAAATGGTGTTCGACAAGGAAAAGCTCCTGAGCGTGTTCGACACCACCACAAAAGCCGGCACCGATCCGGTTCGCACGCAGTCCGGCAAACTCGGACCCGCGAGCGAAGCGCCGCCGGCGCACTAATTTTGCCGCCGCGTGTCGGTGCGCGCCGCCCGTAAGGGTGTGTGGGGAAGAAAAAGGCCTTGCCGTTCGGGGGCGGGGTTCGCCGATCACAGTCCGCCTTATATACCATCGTCGTCTCGCTTGTGACAACCTTCACGAAGTCCGCATGAACCTGTTCGCGCTCTCACCGACGCAGGAAGCCGGCGGGCAAATCGCCCTGGCCGCCGTGCTCGGCGCCGTCGGGTTCTTTTTCCTCCTCCCGCGCCCGCGCGGGCGGTTCGTACCGGGCGGAATCGCGGCCCTCGTCGCGTCCGCCGCGGTCTTCGGGGCGTGGGTGTGTACCACGTTCGGTCGCCCGCTCCCCGACATCATTGGGACCGCGCTGTTCGGGCTGTTCTCGACCGGGGCACTGGTTTTTGGTGCGGTCCTGGTGGCCCAGAAGAACCCCGCACGCGGTGCGATCGCGTTCGCGTTCGTCGTCCTCAGCACGTGCGGGCTGTTCCTGCTGCTCGCCGCCCCGTTCCTGATGGCCGCGACCATCATCATTTACGCCGGCGCGATCATCGTGACGTTCCTTTTCGTGCTGATGCTGTCGCACGCGGACGGGGCGTCGAACGAGAACGACCGGAGCCGCGAGCCGCTCTACGGCGCGTTCGCCGGATTCGCGTTCGTCGGCTTGGTGCTGTTCACGCTCTACCAAACGGCCCAGACCTCGAGGGCGGCCGATACGAGCGCCCCCGGTGCTCAAACACATTTGCTCGCACAGGTCGTCACCGCGGAGGAGCGGACGTCGCTCGCCGGCATCGCGACGCGGCTCGAGGACGCGGAAAAGCTGCTCGACGGCGACGCGAGCACGCACACCGCGCGGGCCGAGCGATTGGTGGCGTTCGAGGACGCTTACCGACCCATTAAGAACGATCTGGCTCAAGTCGTGGGCGGCGCGTACTCGCGCGACAGTGCCCCGGTTCGCGACTTTTCGGAACTCGACGCGATCGCGGACCAGCACACGAACGGTTCGATTCACGCCCGGCTCGTGCGGCTCTCGGGCCATCCGAACGGCGACGGTGCGTCGCTGTTCCGCGAGGACGAACAGGCGCGGGCGGGCGTCAAGCGGGCCGCCGGTGTTCGCGAAACCAGCGCGAAGACTTTCAAAACCGTTCGCCAACTGATGAACAACGAGAAGCCGGACCCCGCCGCCGCGAAAGCCGCGGTGCGGGAACTTCGGGACGAAGTCGTGCTCCTCCGCGGCAGCGGCGACCTGCCCGCGAGCAACGTGCGGGGGTTGGGATTCGTGCTCTACTCGGAACACCTGCTGGCGATCGAACTGGCGGGTACACTGTTGCTCGTCGCCGTCATCGGCGCGGTCGCGGTCACACACCGGAAGGGGGGCGCCAAGTGATCCTCACGCTCTGGCACTTCCTCGCGGTCGCCGCGGCGCTCTTCGGCATCGGGCTGGTCGGGTTCCTGACCCGGCGCAACCTCATCACGATGTTCCTGTGCGCCGAGATGATGCTCCAGGGCGTCGCGATCAACTTCGTCGCGTTCGCCCGGTTCCACGGCAACTTGCAGGGGCAGGTGTTCGTGCTGTTCATCCTGGCGGTCGCCGCGTGCGAGGCCGGGATCGCGCTGGCGCTGTTCCTGAGCCTGTACCGGCGCCGGCGCTCGCTCGACGTGTCCGACTGGCAAGAGTTGCGGGAACTCGGTGTCCCGGCGGCCGTGGACGAAGACCCGCTCGTACAGGTCACGGCGGAACCGGAACCGACGCTCACGCCGGCCGGGGCGCGGCCCCAACCGATCGCGGAGGAGGCCGTCCGTGTCTGACCCGATCACGCTCGCGCTCGTCGTACTCGCGCTGCCTCTCAGTGCGAGCCTACTAGCAACGCTCTTCGCGTACATTTCGCCCCTGAAGAAACTGGCGCACGTTCCGCTGATCCTCGCGTGCGCGAGTGCGGCCGTGGTTGCGATCCTGTTGCTCTTGCAGGTGCTGGACCTCGACAACGGGCGCCGAATTTCCGGGCCGATTACGTGGTTCGCCGCGGGGCACTTGAACATTCGGTTCACCCTGGCCGTGGACCCGCTCTCGTCGATCATGTTGGTGATGATTACGTTCATCGCCACGTGGATCGCGCTCTTCGCCGGCGGGTACATGCGCGGCGATAAGGGGTTCCCGCGGTTCTTCGCGGTGATGGCCCTGTTCGTCTTCAGCATGTGCGGGCTGGTGCTCGCGAACAACTTCCTCCTGCTGGTCGCGTTCTGGGAGGGGGTCGGCGTCTGCTCGTATTTGCTCGTGGGCTACTACTTCGAGAAACCGTCGGCCGCGGCCGCGGCACGGAAGGCGTTCCTCTACACGCGCATCGGTGACACCGGGTTCCTGCTCGGCATATTCATGCTGTGGAAGCTCGGCGGGTGGAACACCGACCTGAACCTGTTGTTCGATCACATTCAGAAGTTCCCGCCCGACCAGTGGTCGCTGACGCTCGCGTGTCTGTTGTTGTTCTGCGGCGCGGTGGGCAAGAGCGCCCAGTTCCCGCTGTACGTGTGGTTGCCGGACGCGATGGAAGGCCCGACGCCGGTCTCCGCGCTCATCCACGCGGCCACGATGGTCACCGCGGGTGTGTACCTGCTCGCGCGGTGTGCGCCGATATTCGCGATGGCACCCGATGCCCAAATCGTCGTTTCGTGGATCGGCGGGATCACGGCACTGCTCGCCGCGTTCATCGCGTTGGCGCAAACCGACCTGAAGCGCGTGCTGGCGTATTCCACGGTGAGCCAGCTCGGGTTCATGTTCCTGGCACTCGGGACGAGTGGTACGATCAGCCCGGCGTTCGCCGTCGGCGCGGCGATGTTCCACCTGTTCACTCACGCCTTCTTTAAGGCCCTGTTGTTCCTCTCCGCCGGCAGCGTGATGCACGCGATGGGCGGGGTGATCGACGTGCGCCAGTTCAGCGGACTGCGGAAGGTGCTGCCGACCACGCACCTGACGTTCTTGTGCGGGGCCGCGGCCCTCGCGGGCGTTCCGTTACTGTCCGGCTTCTGGAGCAAGGATCTCATCCTGGAATCGCTCACGGCCGCGAGTGAGTCGAACAGCCCCTATACCGCGGGGTACTTCGCGCTCCTCCTTGTCGCCTGCGTGACCGCGTTCCTGACCGCGTTCTACACGTTCCGCGCGTACTTCCTCACGTTCTGGGGGCCGGAACGCATCCCGCACGAGGCCGGGCACCACGCGCACGAGTCCCCGCCCTCTATGACGATCCCGCTCTTGGTGCTCGCGGTGGGGGCGCTGTTCGTGGGTGTCGTGGTAGAACCGTTCACCCACTGGTTCAGCGATTTCCTCGGCGGCACCCCGTCGCTCGGCCAGGCCAGGGGCGCGACCCCGGCGAAAGAGGTCGAGCACCACTTTAACTGGACGATTGCCGGCGTGAGCGCGGTTCTGGCCCTGGGGGGCATCGGCCTCGCCTTCGCGCTCTACCGCAAGGGCGGCGCGGAGAAGGCGCCCGCGGGCATGGCCGGGGTGTTCGAGTTGTCGCGCAACAAACTGTTCGTGGACGAGATTTACGGCGCGCTGCTGGTGAAGCCGGCGGAGGTGCTCGCGTTCCTGGCCCGCGTGTTCGACGGGTTCCTCGACGGACTCGCGCGCCTGATCTCCGCGGTCCCGCGGTTCATCGGGAGCTGGGTTCGGCCGATCCAGAACGGCCTGGTCCAGTTCTACGCGCTGTCGATGGCCCTGGGCGTCGCCGTGTTTCTGACGTTCGTTGTGTTCCGCATCACCCGATAGGAAATTACCGGGTTCCGGGTTCCGAGTTTCAAGTGGAAGATTGATGGGTCCGGCCCGTGGGCGGCTCGCTCTCTTGACTTGGCACCGGAACCGGGGATCTGGGACTAACGAGATGTCCACTTACGCCGTCATCCGCGTGCTGGTTCTGCTGCTGGTGGTGCTGCCGCTCGCGTCGGCGGTGATCGTGCCGGCGTTCGGGCGGTTCGCGCGCCGGGTTGCACTCGTGCTCGCGCTGGTCCACCTCGGTTTGACCGCGGCCGTGGTCACGATCGCGATCCCGTTCCTCGACGAGCACGCCAAACGCGAGAGCTCGCAGCGGGGCGACGTGTTCGCGCCGCAGTTCCATCCCGAGTTCGTACCCGGCGACCCCGGGGCCAAAAACGATAGCGCGGAAGCTCGCACGACGTGGACGCTGTTCAGCCTTTCAAACAAGAAACTCGCGCCCGGTAAACCCGGCCCGAACGTGCAGCTCTACATCGGCATCGACGGGCTCAACTTGTGGCTCGTGGTGCTCGCCAGCCTCATGCTGATCCCGGTCATCCTGGTGTCGTGGGAGTCCGTAAAGGAGAAACCGGGGGCCTTCTTCGGGTGGCTCTTCTTGCTCCAGGCGGGCGTGATCGGCGCGTTCCTCTCGTTCGACGTGGTGCTCTTCTACATCTTCTTCGAGTTGACGCTGATTCCGTCGTTCTTCCTCATCGGGAAGTGGGGCGTGGGGTCCGGGCGGCGCGACGCGGCCCGCAAGTTCTTCCTGTACACCCTCGCCGGGAGCTTGCTCACACTCGTCGGGGTGATCGGCGTCGTTCTTACGAACCCGAGCCCGGACGGGACCATCACGTTCTCGATCCCGCAACTGATGCTGAACGTCCAGCACGGGTTGCACGACGCGCACCAGAAGGCGCTCGCCGGTGACGGCGCGGATCTGGCCGCGAAGCAGGGCACGCAGTTCTGGCTCTTTATTGCGCTGATGGCCGGGTTCATGGTGAAGGTTCCGATCTGGCCGTTCCACACGTGGCTGCCCTCGGCCTACGGCGAGGCCCCGATCGGCGTGACGGTGATGCTCTCGGCGCTCATGGCGAAGCTCGGCACGTTCGGCATCCTGCGGCTCGTGCTGCCCCTCGTGCCGGACGCGGCGATCGCCTACGGGTTGCCCGCGATCGGCGGGTTCGCGGCGTTCGGTATTGTGTACGCGGCGCTGTGCGCCTACGCCTCCAAAGACATCAAGATGGTGATCGCGTACAGCTCCGTGTCGCACCTGGGGTTCCTGGTGCTGGGACTGTTCGCGTTCAACAAAGAGGGGCTGTCGGGAGCGGTGCTGCACATGGTGAACCACGGGCTGAGCACGGGGGCACTGTTCGCCGCGCTCGCGTTCCTGGTCGACCGCTACAAGACGACTGAGATCGCGAAGTTCGGTGGGCTCATGGGCCGGTACCCGAACTACGCGGTCCTCGTGTTCGTGCTCTGCCTAGCGAGCGTCGGGCTCCCAGGCTTGAACAACTTCGTGAGCGAAATGCTGATGCTCGGCGGGCTGTTCGACGCCCGCAACCCGGGCGTTCACCGCCTCGGGCTCGCCGTCATCGCGGCGTTCGGCGTCTTCCTGAGCGCGTGGTACACGTTCACGATGCTCCAGAAGGTGTTCTTCAACCCGTCGAAGGAGCCGGAACTGGTGCCCGGCGCGGCCGCGCACGATGTGAGCCGGCGCGAGTTCTTCGCGTTCGGCTCGCTCGCCGGGCTGTGTTTGGTCCTCGGGCTGTTCCCGCTCCCGCTCCTCGACACGATGAAACAGGACGTCCGCGTGCTGTCGATCATCGGCGACACCGCCCGTGCCCGTGTTCAAGGTGTGCCCTACGTGTACATTGACGAGCAACCGCCGCTCCCTCCCGCACCAATCGCCCCCATTGACATTGATAAAGGTGGGAAAGGCGCTCCGCCGCTCGGTGGGGGGAAAGGTGCGATCCCGCCCGGCGGTGGAGCTAAAGGCGGTGGGAAGGGTGGCAAAGGCAAAGGTGCTTCCCTCGAATAGCGGACCGGTTCGGGGCGACATTGAGCCCCGGGCGCCCCGGATCAGCAGACACACCCGAGGACGAAAAGACAGGGACCAGAAGGCGGACACGCTCGGCGCGGACCCCTGATTTCTGCTCCCTGAACTGCGGTACCCCTCATGACCGACCCGCTTCTGCAACAGACACTGAAGGGCGTGTTCCGACTCGCCGTGCCCGAGATCGCGCTCATCGGTACGGCGTGCGTCGTGTTCCTGTTCGGCTGCCTGCACAACCGGCGGTGGTTGTGGTTCACGGTGTCGCTGATCGGCGTCGTCGCGGCCGCGGTCCTCGCCGCGACAGTCCAGACGGAAGTACCGCCGCTCCTCACCGTCGCGCCCCTCGTCCCGGACGGGACCGCGGCGTTCGTTCGCTGGGTCACTCTGATTACGGTCGCGGTGCTCCTCTTCGTGTCGTGGGCGGAAGTGGACCGCACGAACGCGGCCGAATATTACGGCTGTCTGCTCGTCGCCGCGGCCGGGGTGTCGCTCGTCGGGCGCGCGAACGATCTCATTACGCTGTTCCTCTCGCTCGAACTGCTCTCGATCCCGACGTACATCCTGCTGTACCTCCCGGCGCGCAACAAACTGAACCAGGAAGCCGCCGCGAAGTATTTCCTCCTGAGCGTGATGTCGTCGGCCGTCATGCTGTTCGGCTTCAGCTACCTCTACGGGCTGACCGGGAGCACGAACCTCACGGTAATTACTGACGCGCTGACCAAGGCGCACACCGACGCGCTGAACCCGATGGCGCTCGTCGGCGCGGTACTGGTGATCGCCGCGATCGGGTTCCGCATCACCGCGGTGCCGTTCCACTTCTACGCCCCGGACGTGTACGAGGGGGCGCCGGCGGGCGTGGTGGCGCAACTCGCGTTCTTCCCGAAGCTGGCCGGGTTCATCGCCCTGGCCCGCCTCCTGGGGCTGGTCGGCGCTGACGTGCGGCACATCCCGTTCGATGCGAACACGCAACTGCCGCTACTGCTCTGGATTCTGGCCGCGATGACGATGTGCATCGGCAACGTGCTGGCCCTCTTGCAGGACAACGTGCGCCGGATGCTCGCGTACTCGAGCGTCGCGCACGGCGGGTACATGCTCATGGGCATCGTGATCGCGAGTTCGCTCCCGGACGCGACCGGGCAACCCGGTGTGGGCGGAATGGACGCGCTCCTCGTTTACCTCGTCGCCTACGGCATGATGACGATCGGGTCGTTCGCGGTGATTCTGTTCCTCGGCACCCCCGAGCGGCCGGTCGAATCCATCGACGACCTCGCGGGCGCGGGGCAGTCGCACCCGGTCTCGGCCGGCGCGATGACCGTGTTCCTGTTCAGCCTAATCGGGTTGCCACTTACGGCCGGTTTTACTGGGAAGTTCCTGCTGTTCGTTGGTGCCTTCAGCGCTCCGACACACACACCGGCGATGCGGAACCTGTACCAGGTTATGGCCGTGATTGCCGCAATCAACGCGGCCGTCGGCGCGTATTACTACCTCCGCGTGGTGGGGGTGATGTACCTGCGGACGCCGCTCCGCCCCGCGACCCGGGCACGGGCGGTCCCCACGTTCGTGGCCGCGGTCACGCTCGCGGCCGCAACTCTCTTCTTCGGCATCTACCCCGAACCGATCGTGCGTGCGGCACGAAAGGCCGCGCCCGTTCCCGTCGCTCCGGCACAAAAGGCGACCGCAGAACTCGGTACGAAGTAGCATTCAGCGGTTCCGAAAGCGCTTGCTCGGGCCGCGCTGTAACAGCCCGGAGCTTTCCCGACCGCAGAGCAACGCCCGTCAACACATTGTTGACGGGCGTTGCTGTTTTGCGGCCCCAATTCTCCCACTACCCGCACCGAAGCATTTCTCAGCGACGCGGATCGGTGTTTCTTCAATCGCGGAGATATTAGTTCCATTATTGTTTGACGCGAGGGACCAATTGGCAAACCATATGGTCGGGGGGATCGGAACCGACCTCGAACCGAAACGGGATGCCAGGGGACCGACGCGATGAACGTCGAACACGGGTTCACTCGGCGGCGATTGCTGGAACTCGGCGCGCTGGGCACCCGCTTCGCGGGTTTGGCGCGCGTGCGGGCCGCGGACCCGCCCGTTGCGATTGCGCCGAAACGCACCATCCGCTCGTGCATCCTGGTTTTCTTCTACGGCGGTCCGAGCCACCTCGACACGTTCGACCCGAAACCCAACGCCCCGGCGGAGGTGCGCGGCGAGTACCGCACGATCGGTACCGCCGTTCCCGGCGTCCGGGTGAGCGAGCACTTGCCGCGCATGGCGCGCGTTCTGGACCGCGTCGCCCTGGTTCGCGGGTTGCACCACCCGATGCGGAACCACAACTCCGCGGCGGCCGAAGCGCTCACCGGGCGCACCCCGGCGGGCGGCGACCAGGAACTACTCGCCGACGACCCGCGCGGCATCCCGACGCTCGGCTCGGCCGTGAGTTTCGCACTCGGCGCGCGGGCCGGTAGCCTGCCTTACGTCGCGCTCCCCTACACGATTTACAACGTCGTGCAACTGCCGGGGCAGACGCCCGGGCTGCTCGGCGGGGCGTTCGACCGGTTCCAGGTGACCGGCGACCCGAACGCGCCCGACTTTCGCATCGCCGCCTTCGAGAACGCGACCGAACTGGGTGCCCGCGCCGAACTGTTGCGCGGGCTCGACCGGTCCGCGCTGCCCGGTCCCGTCGCGCAGGCCGCGGTCAGCCGCGACCGCGCCGTGCGCCTACTCGCGAACCCGGACGTTCGGCGCCTGTTCGACATCCACAAAGAACCCCAGCGCGTGCGCGACCGCTACGGGCGGCACCTGTTGGGGCAAAGTCTCCTGCTCGCGCGCCGACTGGTCGAGGGCGGGGTGAACTTCGTCACGGCGTTCGACGGGCGGACCAACGGCCAGGACGCGAACTGGGACAGCCACGAGAAACTGTTCCCGCGGCACCGTCAGTTGATTCCGCCGGCCGATCAAGCGCTGTCGGCTTTAATCGAGGACCTGGGAGCGCGCGGGCTGCTCGACTCGACGCTGGTGCTGGCGCTGAGCGAGTTCGGGCGCACGCCGAAGATCAACGGCAGTGCCGGGCGCGACCACTGGCCCGACTGCTACACCGCGCTCGTGGCCGGCGGCGGGGTGACCGGCGGCGCGGTGCTCGGTTCGAGCGACAAGATCGGAGCGTACCCGGCGACCGATCCGGTGACGCCCGCCGATCTCGCTGCGACGGTCTTCTGGCGGTTCGGGATCGACCCCGCGACCGAGGTGCGCGACCAGACCGCGCGCCCGTTCCGCTTGAGCGAAGGGGAACCGGTCCGGACCCTGTTCGGAGGGTAGCGCGGGGCGCGGTGCAATCGTGTGCTCCCCAGCGCCCGGGGTACCGTGAGCGCGTCGCACCAGGGAAAGTGAGGCCCCGTTGATTAACATCGTCACCGCGACGCAGGATTACGAAGCCTGGCTCGCCCGGTTCTTTCCGCTCTTCGCCCCGGACCTCGCGTACAAGCGCGAGCGGATGGCCGATCCCGACGACCCGTTCCCATTTTTCCGCGGCACTTATTACCGCTGGCCCGTGGTGTGGGCCGCGACGTGTCCGGAACTAGTGAGCGCCCCGCGCGTCCCCGCCGCGGGCGACCTCCACGTCGAGAACTTCGGCACCTGGCGGGACGTGGACGGGCGGTTGTGTTGGGGAGTGAACGATTTCGACGAGGCCGATACGTTGCCGTACACGAGCGACCTCGTTCGGCTCGCGACCAGCGCCCGACTCGCGCGCCGGTCCGGCGCCCTCGACATGAAAACGAGTGACGCCTGTCGCGTAATTTTGGACGGGTACCGCGACGCGCTCGCGGCCGGCGGAACCCCGTTCGTACTCGAGGAACACCACCCGGCCATCCGCACGATGGGGATGGCGAGCGAACGTGCCCCGGTTCGCTTCTGGGCCAAACTCACGAAGTTGCTCGATGAACCGGTCGTTGATCCCCCGGCCGCGGCCCGCGACGCGCTGGTTCGCGAGCTCCCGTCGGACGGCCGGGCGCCCGCGTTTCGCTTCCGTGCCCGCGCCGGGATGGGCAGTCTGGGGCGCCCGCGCTTCGTCGCACTTTTGGAGTGGCGCGGCGGGTGGATGTGTCGCGAGGCAAAAGCGCTCGCCCCGCCGGCGACCGAGTGGGCATCGGGGTCGCGGGGAACCGGTTCGTCCAAACTGGCCGAAGTTGTCGAGAAGGCGGTCCGCGCGCCGGACCCGTTCTACCGGGTCGAAGGGGGGTGGGTGATTCGCCGGCTCGCGCCCCGGTGCTCCCGGATCGAACTCGACCACTTGAAGAAGGTCGACGCGGGGCGCGTACTAGCGGCGATGGGAGCGGAGACGGCGAACGTCCACCTGGGCGCGCCCGGGGCCGGGGCCGAGGTGCTGCGGCACGTGGTACGGCTCCCGAGCGGGTGGTTCGAGAGGGCCGCGAAAGACATGGCGAGCGCGGTGGAGCGCGACTGGCAGGCGTGGCGGTCCGCCCGGCGCCCGAAAACGTAACGGAACCACAACCATTTCCAACACGCTCTTGCTTCGCCGCGTTCCGCTTGTTCAAATACTCCTCGACTCGTCGCTCGTGCCCCGCGCCGAGCGATTCCCTTAATACGGTATCTCCTCATGCCCCTTCTTCCCGTGAATCACTTCACTTGGCAGTGCCTCCGAACGGTCAAGCGGAGCAAGAAGCCCCTGACCGGGCGCGCGCTGCGGTTGGTCCCCAGCCGCCGAACCAAGGACGGAACGTTTTTGACCGAAATGGTTGAACTGGGGTTGTTGACGCGCGCGGCCGGGACCGCCGCCGCGCCCTTTGACGCGACCTATTTGCTCACGGAACAGGGCGAGTACGCGGCCGAGTACGGCGAGTGCGAGATGCCCGTGAAGCCGAGGGCCGTGGAACCGGTCGCGGCCGAGCGGCCGAAGAAGACCAAGAAGGTCAAAAGCGCCGGGCGCGGGAGCAAGTAGCACGGAGTTTCAATCCGGGGTGCCGGACCGACCTCGGCCACGGGCGCGAGGCGGTTCGGCTCCCCTCGACTCTCACGCGGTGACGCGGTCCGGGTTCGCGTAAATGTTCATGCCCGAAGCGCGGAGAAAGCCGATCAGCGTGATGCCGAACTGTTCGGCGAGGTCCACCGCGAACGAGGACGGTGCCCCGACCGCGGCCACGATCGGAATTCCCGCGGCGATCGCTTTCTGTACCAACTCGTAGCTGACGCGCCCCGACACGAGCAGCACGCGGTCCGCGAGCGGCACGTCCCCGCGGTCCAGCGCCCAGCCGACGAGCTTGTCCAGCGCGTTGTGCCGACCCACGTCTTCGCGCACCTCGATGAGCGCCCCGTCCGCCGTGAACAGCCCGGAAGCGTGAACGCCACCCGTGCGCGCGAACGCGGGCTGGGCGGCGCGCAAGCGATCCGGGAGGGCCGTCAGGGTAGCAGAGGAAACGGTGAGAGGCGAGTGCGTTGGGGTTCCGCGCACTTCAATAGACGCGATCGATTTCTTCCCGCAGATGCCGCAACTGGAACTGCTGTAGAACAGGCGGTCGCCGTCGAACACGCGCCGCGAGACCATCAACTGCACTTCTACCACGTTCCCGCGCTCTCTGTCGCTCGCGACCGCCGGGCGCTGAATCGAGATGATGTCGTCCGCGTCGGCGATCACGCCTTCGCCGAACAGGAAGCCTGTGACCAGTTCCTCGTCGTGCCCGGGGGTGCGCATCAGCACGGTCACCGGCTTGCCACCGATGCGCACTTCGAGGGGCGCTTCAACCGCGACCGCGTCGGCGCGCTCGGTCCCCGCGCTGTCGCTGCGCAGCGTGAGAACGCGAACGGGCGCGCACGCTGCGCGGATGTCTGCGTCCCGCGTTTGCATCAAATCGCCCTCGCTCCCAGGCGCGTCGGGGTGCGCTTGTGTTACTTATTTGTCTTCTGTAGCCGGCCTCTGTGGGGCCAGCCCTGCCGGTTGTGGCGCCCGGCCCCACAGAGGCCGGCTACAGACGGAAATAACAAGTGCGGCCTCGCCCGGAATCAATTCGCGCTGCGGGCGACTGTAACCGCGACGAACTTCGAGGTCGGGGTGTTGCTGATGTCGGCGGTGCTGTTGAGTGGCACCAGTACGTTCGTTTCGGGGAAGTACGTCGCGCAGCAGCCCGGCGGTATGTCGTACTCCACCACGATGAAGTGTCGGGCGACCCGCTGGTCGCCGTGGAAGTGACTGGTCAGGTCCACCACGGCGCCCGCGGTGAGATCGGCTGCACGAATATCAGCCGTGTTCATGAGTACGACCCGGCGCTCGTTTTTGATACCGCGGTACCGGTCATCAAGCCCGTAAACCGTCGTGTTGAACTGATCGTGCGTGCGGATCGTCATCATCACCAGTTGGCCCGGTTCGACGCCCACCTCGTGCAACGGGTGCGAGGTGAACCGCGCCTTGCCCGTATCCGTGGGGAACGAACCTTCGCGGGGGCTGTTCGGCAGATAGAACCCGCCCGGTTGCCGCGCACGGGCGTTGTAGTCCTGGAACCCGGGAATCACGCGCTCGATCCGCTCCCGGATCAGGTCGTAATCGGCCGCGAGTTCGCGCCACGGTACGGACGAGTGCTCCCCGAGGGTCGCTTCCGCGAGCCGGGCGATGACCGCTACTTCGCTGAGTAAGTGGGGCGATGCCGGCACGAGCGACCCGCGCGACATCTGCACCACGCCCATCGAGTTCTCGGTGGTGACGAACTGCTCTTTACCGTTCTGCGTGTCGCGCTCGGTGCGTCCCAGACACGGCAGGATGAGGGCCGTGCGTCCGGTGACGAGGTGCGAACGGTTCAGTTTGATCGAGACGTGAACCGTCAGCCGGCAGTTCTTCAGCGCCGCGCCGGTCACTTCGGTGTCGGGCGTGGCCGAGAGGAAGTTCCCGCCCATCGCGAAGAACACCTTCGCGCGCCCGTCGCGCATCGCGTGGATCGCTTCGACGGTGTCGAAGCCGTGCTTCGGTGGCGGCGTGAAGTTGAATTCCTGGCCGAGTGCGTCGAGAAACCACACGGCCGGTTTCTCGAAAATACCCATCGTGCGGTCGCCCTGCACGTTCGAGTGCCCGCGCACGGGACACAACCCGGCGCCCGGCTTGCCGATGCTCCCGCGCATCAGCAGCAGATTGACGACCTCCTGAATCGTTGCGACCGCGTGCTTGTGCTGGGTCAGACCCATCGCCCAGCACGCGATGATCCGTTCGTTCGCCGCGACTAGGTCCGCGAACTGCTCGATTGCATCGCGCGCGATGCCACTCTGCGCGGTGATCTGCTCCCACGACGCTTCGGTGAGGGTCGCGGCGAAGGCATCGAAGCCGTCCGTCTTTTCTGCGATGAACACCCGGTCGAGTGCCGTTCCGCGCTCGACGAGGGCCTTCATCACTCCCTTGAGTAGCGCCTGGTCGCCGCCGATGCGGACTTGGAGGTAGAGATCGGCGAGCGGGGTGCCGAACCCGAGCATCCCTCGGACTTCTTGCGGGTTCCTGAACGCCAGGAGCCCGGCTTCTTTTAGAGGGTTAATCGCGACGATCTTCGAGCCCGCGCGCTTCGCGGCTTGGAGCGCGGTGAGCATCCGCGGGTGATTCGTGCCCGGGTTCTGGCCCAGGATGAGAATGAGTTGCGACTTCTCGAAGTCTTCGAGTTTCACCGTGCCCTTACCAATGCCGACCGAGGGCACGAGCGCGCTGCCCGACGACTCGTGGCACATGTTCGAGCAGTCGGGCAGGTTGTTCGTGCCGAACTGCCGGACGAAGAGCTGGTACAGGAACGCGGCCTCGTTGGACGTGCGGCCCGACGTGTAGAAGAGGGCTTCGTCCGGCGACGCGAGCGCGTTGAGTTCCTCCGCGACGAGCTTGAACGCCTCGTCCCAACTGATCGGTTCGTAGTGTCGAGTGCCGGGGCGCAGTACGAGCGGTTCGGTGAGCCGCCCCTGTTGCCCGTGCCAGTAGTCGGACTCCTTCGCCAGTTCATCAATGGAGTGCGTGCGGAAGAACTCGGAAGTCAGGCGCCGAGTGTCCGCTTCCCACGCGACGGCTTTCGCGCCATTCTCGCAGAACTCGGTGAACGAGCGGTGGGCGTCCGGGTCCGGCCACGCGCAACTCGGGCAATCCAGGCCCTGCGCTTGGTTCAGAGTGGTGAGCGCGCGTAGCCCTTGCCGAATGCCGGCGGTTCCGAAGACGTGCCCGAGCGACACGACCACAGCCGTGGCCCCGGCCGCCGCCGTTTTCGGCTTCGAGAGTTTGAGTCCGGTAAACTCTTCGGGGCACAGGGCCTCCGGTGCGGGCTGCGGCGGCTGGTCCGCGGGGCCGCCACTTGCGGAGGGGTTCGGTTCGTGGTCCATGTCGGTCCCTTCGGGCATGGAGAGCTACCTTTCTTTGTAACCGGTCCGCGCGCCGATGGGAATGCGCGGGGACTCGGTAGTTCGGGTTGACGCGCTTATGGTGGGGCGGGTATCCCCCGCGCATTCGGAACGCGAGCAAGGATGCCGCACATGTCGCGAACGCTGTTTTCCACCCCCATCGTCCTGGTTCTCGTGCCGGTCGCATGCCTCTTCGGTTCGTGTGGTACAGCGTCCGCGCAGGACGTGAAATGGCGCACCGATTACACGGCGGCGCGGAAGGAAGCGACCGAAACCGGGCGCGCCCTGTTGCTCGATTTCGGCACCGAAGCCTGTTTCTGGTGCAAGAAACTTGACGCGACCACGTTCCGCGATCCGAAGGTGGCCAAACTGCTCAACGAGCGATTCATCCCGGTGAAAGTTGATGCCCAGAAGCACCGACAATTGACCGACGCACTCGGAATCGAGAGCTACCCGACGCTGGTTCTTGCGTCCGCCGAGGGAAAGGTGATCGGTCGGCACGTCGGCTACGCGGACGTGGCGCAACTCACCGCGCTGTTGAACAAGGCGCCGGCTCCGGCCCCTGTTCCCGTTGCGGCTATGGCACCGTTGACCGACGCGGACAAACAACGGCGGACGAAAGAGGAAATCGACACGGGTCTAGCCGCAATTCTTCCGGGGATCACTGCGGCCCTCGATCGCTGAATGTTCCGGTTCGTTATTGCTCCGCACATTACTTTCTTGCGTCTCACTCCGCGCGCGGATATCACTCTCCCATCTCTCCCGCGCGCACTGATGATGCACCATGAAGACCGCGGCCTGCCGCACACTTCGCAACGCGCTCGCTTCCGACCGACCCACGTTCGGGTTGTGGGTCACGCTCGATTCACCCGCAGTCACCGAGATGGCCGTTGCGCTCGGAATGGATTGGGTCGTCATTGATGCGGAACACGGGCACCTCGACTGGAAAGAGATCGCAGAACACGTCCGCGCGACCGTGCGGAGCGAAACCGTCGCGCTCGTGCGCCTCGCGGAACTCAATGGCGGGCTCATCAAGCGCGCCCTCGATATCGGTGCCGATGGCGTCGTGATTCCGTGGGTTGAAAGTGCGGAGCAACTGACCGAGGCCGTGCGTTTCGCGCGGTACCCGCTCGACGGGGTACGCGGGATCGGTGCGGAACGCGCGACCGCGTGGGGACAGGCGCTCGCCGAACACGCGGGCGAGGCGAACGAGCACGTCTTCGTTGTGCCCATTATCGAGACGGTGAGAGGGGGACAGAACGTTCAGGCCATGAGTGCGGTTGATGGTGTTGATCTCTTCTGGTTCGGCCCCGCGGACTATTCGGCATCGGCGGGGCACCGCGGGCAGTGGGAAGGGCCAGGGGTCGCCGACGAAATCCTTCGCATGAAGGACGTGCTCCGTGCTGCGGGGAAGCACTGCGGGGTGGTCGGCACCAGTGATGAGAATGTTCAACTGCGCGTGCAACAGGGCTTTCGCGCGGTCGGCCTCGGTATGGACGCGGGACTATTGCTGCGTTCGCTGCGCGCGTCACTTGCGGCCGTGGGGCGCGACCGCGCGATACGTGCGGACCTTTCGTGTGACGCGCATACCCCCGAACCCGTCCGAGGAGCGCTTGGTCCGCACTCAAACGCGAAGCCGTTCCGCGTGGCGCTCACGGGCGACTTCTTCAATGCGGACGGCAGCACGAAGTACCGTGACATCGGGCTCGATCGGTTCCGCGGAACGGCCGTTGAAGTCGAATCGTTCGCGGAACACCGCGCGGAGGTCGGGGCGAATCAACTCGCCGGCGCGAACGGCGTGATCGTGCTGACCCCGCGCGTGACCGTTGCGAGCTTACTCAATACGCCCGACTTGCTTGCGGTGGGGCGGTTCGGGGTCGGCTACGACAGCGTGGATGTGGGTGCTTGCACTGCGGCCGACGTGCTGCTGTTCATCGCGACCGGCGCGGTCGATCGCCCCGTGGCCGAGGCGACCGTCGGCTGGATGCTGGCCCTTTGTCACCACGTCCGCACGAAGGACCGATTGGTTCGCGAAGCGTCGTGGGACGCCCGTAGCGGGTACATGGGGAGCGAACTCCGCGACCGCACGGTCGGCATAATCGGCTTCGGCGGCATTGGCCGGGCGCTGGTGAAGTTGCTCGCGGGCTTCGGGATGAACGCGCCGCTCGTGTTCGACCCGTTCGTGAACCCCGTGGACGCGGCGAAACACGGCGCGCGGTCGGTCGGCCTGGACGAACTCCTCGCGGAAGCCGATTTCGTTTCGGTTCACTGCCCGCTCACCGACGGCACGCGGAACTTGATCGGCGCACGCGAACTCGCGCTCATGAAGCCGACCGCGTACCTGCTCAACACCGCGCGCGGCGGAATCGTAGACGAATCGGCGCTTGAAGCCGCTCTCCGCGAGAACCGAATTGCGGGCGCTGCCCTCGATTGCTTCGTCAACGAACCGCTCACCGCACCCCCCCGTTCGCACATCTCGATAACGTGCTACTCGCGCCGCACAGCATCGCGTGGACGGATGAGCTCTTTCGCGACATCGGGCGCGTGGTCTGTGACGGTATGCGCGCGCTGGCCGAGGGGCGCGTGCCGCGCGGTGTGGTCAACCGCGAGGTGCTCGAGCGCCCCAGTTTTCAAGCGAAGTGGAAGCGGATCATCAGTTAGTTCGGCCCTCTCCCATCGGAGCCTCCCCATGCGACGAACCGTTTTGCTGCTCCTGCTCCTAGCGAACCCTGCAAGCGCGGCCGATCCGATCGTGCCGCCGGACGCGAAACTGGAGAAGGTTTTCGACGGTGGGTTTGTTCTTGCGGAGGGCGTCGCGGTCGCGCCCGACGGGATGGTGTACTTCAGCGACATCACGTTCACGCCCGTCGCGAAGGCGGCCAAGCAGCCGCTCGAAGCCGGACACATCTGGAAGTACAACCCCAAGACCGGCAAAACGGAAATCTTCCGGTCGCCGAGCGGCATGTCGAACGGGCTGAAGTTCGATGCGGAGGGCCACTTGCTCGCGGCCGAGGGCGCGGACTTCGGCGGGCGCCGACTGACGCGCACCGATATGAAGACCGGAAAGGCATACATCGTCGCGGGGGAGTTCGACGACAAGCCGCTGAACTCGCCGAACGACATCACGATCGACGAGAAGGGCCGCATCTACTTCAGTGACCCGCGGTACGTCGGTAACGAGCCCGTGGACCAGCCGATTCAGGCCGTTTACCGCGTCGATACCGATGGCACGATTCACCGCATCATCACGGACGCGGGCAAGCCGAACGGTGTGGCGATTTCGCCCGATCAGAAGACGCTGTACGTCGTGAGCAACGACAACGGCACCACTGGCATCGGCCGGCTGGACGAGAAGAAGGAGCCGGCGAAGAAGGGCGCGATGGCGCTGATGGCATACGATCTCGCTTCTGACGGCACCGCCAAGTTCCGCAAAACACTGGTTGACTACGCCCCACAAGACGGCCCGGACGGGTTGATTTGCGATAAGGCCGGTAACCTTTTCGTGGCAGTGCGCGACGTGACGCGACCCGGTATTTACGTGTACTCGCCCGAGGGTAAAGAGATCGGGTACATCAAGACCGAGGTGCCCACGAACGTCGGTTTCGCACGCGGGGCCGATGCGAACGTGCTGTACATCACGGCCGGAAAGAGCGTGTACCGCATGAAACTGAACACGGAGGGCTATCACCTTCCGCCGAAGAAGTAACTCAGCGTGTGGCGCTCCGCGTGCCACTCGCACCAGGAAACGGGAACGCCGCGGGGCTTCAGACCGCGGCGCTTCGTGCTCGGCGCAACTTCCGAACTATCAGCTTGGGTGGGGGTAGTATGTGCCCCCGAGTGTCCGAGGTCAAGCGGACTCAAACGTGTCCACGCCACCCCTCGTCTGTCTATTATTCGTCACCCGTCCGAACTTGACGGTAAGCGCAAAACAACGCGGTCCGGGAGTGATCCCGGACCGTTCGCGTTCCCTCTGAACCTGGGGCGCCGAACGCGCCCGGCAACCCGAACGTGAAGTGTTGGCCCCACCAGTGCGAAAGGGGTATGCTTGTCTTCGCTGCACGGAGCCGCGAGGAGAGCCCATGCGACCCGGCGATGTAATTCAAACGAAGCGCGACGGCGGTACACTGTCGCCGGAGCAAATCGACGCATTCGTGAGCGCGGCCGCCCGGCTCGAAGGGAGCGGGTGGGAGAAGTACCACCTCACCGCACTCCTGATGGCGATCTACTTGAACGACATGACGCCCGGTGAGGCGGCTCACCTCACGCGGGCGATGGCCGATTCGGGCAAGCGCCTCGATCTTTCCGACATTGAGGGGCCGAAGGTCGATAAGCACAGTACGGGCGGGGTCGGCGATAAAACGTCGCTGATACTCGGTCCGCTCGCGGCGGCGTGCGGGGTGATCGTGCCGATGATGTCCGGGCGCGGATTGGGGCACTCCGGCGGTACGCTCGACAAGCTCGAATCGATCCCCGGTTTCAACGTCCACCTGAGTGAAACTGAGTTCCGCGCCGCGCTCAAGAACGTGGGCCTGGGCATGATCGGGCAGACCGCGGACGTCGCGCCGGCCGACAAAACGCTGTACGCGCTGCGCGACGTGACCGCGACCGTGGAGAGCATTCCCCTAATTACCGCGTCCATCCTGAGTAAGAAGCTGTCGGAAGGCATTTCGGGCTTGGTGATGGATGTGAAGAGCGGGCGCGGAGCGTTCATGAAGACCCGCGCTCGGGCACGAGCGCTCGCCGATTCCATCGTGAAGGTCGGCACCGCGAACGGACTGAAGGTGAGCGCCTTTATCACCGCAATGGACGCCCCGTTGGGCAGGTTCGTGGGCAACGCGCTCGAAGTGGTCGAATCCATCGAAACACTGAAGGGCAACGGCCCGAAGGACTTGACCGAACTCTCGGTGAAACTCGCCGCGCGCATGGTGCGGATCGCTTTTGGTGCGCCCGACGACACAAAGCCGGAAGCGCTGGTGCGCGAGGCGCTCGCGACCGGTACGGGACTCGACGTGTTCCGCAAGTGCATCGAGCAACAGGGCGGCGATCCTCGGGTGATCGATGACTATTCGCGCCTCCCTTCGACCGATGCGACCGTTCACGTGAACACGGCCCGGACCGGTTACATCACCGCCATCGATGCGGAGAAGGTCGGGATCGCGGCGCGGGTGCTCGGCGGCGGACGCAGCCGCGCGGAAGACGCCATCGACCCTGCGGTCGGAATCATCGTGCGAGCGAAGCTCGGCGAGCGCGTCACGTCCCGAGACGCGGTGTTCGATGTCCACTATCGTGACGACGCGAAGCTCGCTCTCTCGCTCCCGCTCCTGGCAGAAGCGTTCCAAGTGGGTGATGCGCCACCGGCGGACGAGCCGCTGATTTTAGAGGAACTCGCGTGACCGATCCGCTGGTCGCGGCCGCAACTGCCGCGCGCGAAAAAGCGTTCGCGCCGTTCTCGAAGTTCCGGGTGGGTGCCGCACTCGAAACTCCAGACGGTACGATCGTTCGCGGGTGCAACGTCGAGAGCGCGAGCTACGGGCTCACGATGTGCGCGGAACGGGTCGCGATCTTCCGCGGCGTGGCCGACGGCTTTCAGTGCTTCACGCGCGTGGCCGTCGTCACCGACACCGCGACACCGACGCCCCCGTGCGGCGCGTGCCGCCAGTTACTTTGGGAGTTCGCGCCGGGCGCCGAGGTGCTCCTGGCCAACCTCAAGGGCGACGTCGTGACGTGGACCGTGCGCGACCTGATCCCCGGCGCGTTTGATGCAAAGCAACTCGGCGAACCCGGAGCTTGAGGCGTTCTGATGCCCGCACCCGTTTATGTTTCGACGCACCCGCTGATCCAACACAAACTCGCGCGCCTCCGGGACGCGGACACGCGGCCGCCGGAGTTCCGCGAGCTGGTCGCGTCGATCTCGCGCGGGCTGCTCTTCGAGGCGACGCGCGACCTGCGCCTCGCGCCGGTGAGCGTACAAACGCCGCTCACGGAAACGACGTGCCACCGGATCGCGGACCGCGTGGGCTTCATTCCGGTTCTGCGGGCCGGGCTTGGAATGGCCGAAGCGATGCTCGAAGCGCTCCCGGAAGCGGCCGTGTGGCACCTGGGCCTTTACCGCGACCACGCGACACTCAAGCCGGTGACGTACTACAACAAGCTGCCGCCGAAGCCGGACATGGACGTCGGCATCGTGCTCGACCCGATGCTCGCGACCGGTGGGAGCGCGATCGCGGCGCTCGATATTTTGAGGAAGACCGGTACCCCACGCCTGATGTTCGTTGGACTTATTGCTGCGCCCGAGGGCGTGGCCGCGTTGCAAGCCGCGCACCCCGATGTCCCCCTCTTTCTCGCCGCCCTCGATTCCAGACTGAACGAAGTTGGTTACATCGTGCCCGGCCTCGGCGACGCGGGCGATCGACAGTTCGGGACCGCTTGAATCATTCAAACAGATAGCTGGGCTAGTGAAGGGACACCCCGGAAATCAAACGCTTTCCGGCATCCCCAAGCGGTTCATTGGGTCTTCGTGTGACCGCCCGGCTAACAGATGCTAACATTTTGGGAGCTTCCGCGATCCGCGCGGGGCGGCACCGGGCAATCAACGCACAAGTTGTTGATGTTTCTGGACTTCCGGGGAACACGCTGTTCCTCCCGGCCACTCGGATAGCCACACGCGGCTAACAATTTGCCGTTCTAGTGTGGTTCCGAACGGCACCCAAGGTCTCCAACCACTACTCGGTCCAAAAACACAAAGTGCTCCACGGTTTGTTTAGCTCAATAGCCACCCCAATTATACGCAAGTGAACAAGCGGATACAAATGATTTGATCCGCGTCGCCAAGAAGTTACAGAAGCCCGGCACCACGGTGCATGTTGGGGGCAGCCGATCAGCGCGGCTTGGAGAGCATGCGCTGAAGTTCCTTCAGGTTTTTCAGCCGGTCGGCACGGTCCTCGTCCTTGCCGCCGGGCACCTGCGTGGGCAGTTGCTCGGCCACCAGTTCGGCTTCCACAAGGGCCAGCGCCCGACTCCGGTTCGGCACCAGTTTGTCGCTGTAACGACCGTGCCCGAGTGAGCCTTCGAGAACGGTCGCGAAGGCTACTAATTCGCTCTCGGTCCGCGGCTTCCCGACCGCTCGAAGGACTGCCTGGGCCAGGTTCCAGTCGTCGCCGTCCACATCCCGCCCTGGCTGGTACGTCCTCAGTGCCCAGTAGCACGGCTCGTCCAAACCGAGAACTTCGCTCTGGAACGGGTTGGGATTTCTCAGTCGCAGCCGAATATGTTCAATCAGGTATTCGTTGGCAGTCCGCCCGCCCACATCGCCCAGGGTCACGGCGGCCTGCCACCGCTTCCCCTCGGGCAGCGACACGTCTTCAATGACAACAATGAGTCGCTCGGCCAACTGGCGCCGATCCTTACGAAGTTCCTGAGCGACCTTGGCGAAGTCCGGCTCGGCGCGAGCCGGAACGGGGGCCGGAGTTGCGGTTCCAACTATGAACCAACCCACCGCGAAAAGGGCGACCGAACCGACCGCCGAGTACCACACAACCCGACTCATTGAAGTCCCCTCGTTCCTGGAACTGTGCCCTCAAAGTGCGGTCGACCGCGCCTCTTGATTTCAGGGCGGACCAATCTTGTACCGCTCGATGTGGGATTATCCACAGCGACCGCCCGGCAATCGGTCACATTCTGCGAATCTTCTTCATTTCTTTTCGATCGCAACAGTACCGCCACGAAGACCTCAACTCGATCCCACAAAAACAAAAAAGCAGGCACATATGCCTGCTTGCAATACCGGACTGGAACCGGCCCAACAGCTACCCACTAGCGCAGCGACTTCACCCACTTCTCGAGCGCCTTCGCGTGCTCTGCCACCGTGACGGCCGGTCCGTTGAGGCGGATGTGGTGCGTTTCGTCCTTCTCCTCGACGATCACCCAGATCACGCGCCAGTCTTCGAGTAGCGTCTCCTTCTTGTCTAGCGGGCGCTCCTTGAACTTCCACGTACCGGTCACGTCGAGCACGTTCACGGTCGCGCCGGGTACCTCCCACTTCGCGGTCTTGCTGAGGTCATCGACCGTCTTGCCCTCCGGGGCCACGAACGTGTTTTTCCACTTGGGAAAGTTCTTATCGGTGCCCGGCAAGCTCTCGTTCATAATGCTCAGTTCCGCTGCCGGGTGGTCCTTCGCTCCCGGTAACTTGAACTGGTAGGTGCGGAGCCGGTTTGATGGCTTTTCGCTCTTCCAGTCGGCCGGAGCGGGCGCGGAGAGCTTGTTGAGTTTCACCACAACGGGCTTGTCTTCGGCGCGGGCGCCTCCGGCGAGCGCGAATATGGCAGCGAGACTGTATGTGGCACAGCGCATGATGAGCCTCTAGGGTGTGATTGCGTATTTGAACCATCCCACAGGCCCGCGGGCCTGTGGGACGGACCAGAAAGATTGGTGGTCGCGTTTTACTTCCTCGGCACGACCTTCGTTTCTTCCGCCGAGGTGAGGCTGAAATAGAATCCGTGTGGGTTGTTGCCGTTAGCGACCTTCAGCAACACAGTGTTCTTGCCTTTCACGAGCTTCACGGAAACCTTCTGCGATTCCGGCGCCGCAGCTTTTGATTCGCGTGAAGAAAACACGTCCTTGCCGTTCACCCAGAGTCGCGCACCGTCGTCCGGCCCGAGCAGGATCTCGGCGGCCTGGTCGCTCGGTGATTCGATCTCCACGTGCATGTACGAGGCCGAATTGGTCGAGCGGTTCCCGTGGTACGCGGCGAGGTCGAAGTATCCCTTCCCGTCCGGGCGGATGGTCTTCCACTCGCCGGTGACGGCCTCGCCGATCGTCTTCGGGAGTTGCAGCCGGAACACAGCTTTCGCGTCGAATTCGCTCTTCTCTGGGCCGTACTCCGCATCGAGCGCCTCGTCCATGTTCTTCGCCGGGAACGGACCGACGATCTGGAAACTGTCCGGCGTAAGTGCCGCAGTCTTCAGCGTTTCGAGGTACGCGACGAGGTCCACCAACTCGTCTTCGTTTAGTGCCGCGATGATGTCATCGGGCATGATGGACGTCTTCAGCTTGCGCACTTGTCCTTCGACGTCTTTCTTGAGAACGGTCGTGTCCTTGCCGTTCGCGTCGCGGAGCGTGATCGCGGTGGGCGTATCCGAAACGAGCAGCCCACTGACGGTAACGTCCGCGTTGGTGGTGACGGAATGCTGAATGTACTGGTCCGCGATCGCCTTCGATGGCGTCAGCAGCGATTCGTACAGGTTCTCGCGGCTCACCTTCTTGCCGATCATCGACAGGTCCGGGCCGACTTGCCCGCCGATCCCGCGAACCATGTGGCACTTCGCGCACTGGGCGGCTCCCGTAAGGGTCGCGTTCCAGACGGCTTTACCGCGCGCCACATCACCGGCGCGCCGAGCCAGTTCCGCGACCGCGGGGAGGCTCTTGGGGTTCAATTTGCCCGGCGCCGGGAACGCGAGTTTCGCGCGATTCGCGAGGTCCGCGTAGGGCGAGTTCCGCAATAGGCGCCCGGCTTCGGCGAGCAGTTCCTTCGGGAGATCGCCCTTCGCGTGTGCGTCGAGCAACCACGTTGTGCCGGCGCGGTTGCCGGCCAGCGTCGTCAGGCACGCGGACTTGAGTTCGGGCGTTCCGCGGTCGCCCGCGTTGATGCCACGCACGAGCGAATCGAGAGCAACCGTCGCGTACTTCGGCGCCTTCTGACCCTTCGGGAGCAGCTCGCCGAGCGCCTGAATGCACGCGACCGAGAGAGGGTTCTCCGGGCTGCCGGCCTCGATGAGTGCGGACACGCTCTTATCGTCCGGTAGTTTACCGAGCGTGCGAACCGCTTCTTTGCGCAAGTCGAACGCGGCGTCCTTGTTCTTTGCGATCGCGGCCACCGCGTCGACGCGGTCCACGGCGTTCGCGGCAGCGATGAGTTGGAGACCGGTGGCGGTCGTTTTTTCGTTCGCGAGCAGTGCGTCGAGCGCCGAAGCGAGTTCCTTGCCGGTTTGCAGCGTCTTCCACTTTGTCGGCAGGAAGAGTTTCAGACTCTCAATGGCGCGGGCCTTCATCTCCGGGGCCGCGTCGCTCTTCAGCACGTCCAGCATCGTGACGCCGGCCGCGAGTTCGTCGCTCGTGGCGAGGATATCGACCACGCGGGCCTTCTGTGCGGCAGTTAGCTTGGGATCGGCGAGCAGTTTGCCGAGCCTCGGGAGAACAGACTTCGGCCGCAGTTCCCACACGAGGTCCGCGACCTTATCGTTCCACTCCGGGAAGTGCTTGTCGAAGTCCGCGAGGATCGCGTCGCGCCGATTCGGATCGGTTCCACACGCGATGTTGAGGGCGGCGCGGTAGAAGTGGTCCTGGCCGTCGTAGGATTCAGCGAGAGTGTAGAAGAACGTAACAACTTTTTCGTTGGGCTTGAGAAATCGCAGTTGTATCAGGCACTCACGATAGACGGCGGGGCTTTTCCAGCCCTGATTCTCTTCTTGGCCGGCCATTGCCACAAGCATTTCTCGAACGCGGTCCTCAAAATCGACCGTACCAGGTGCCGCATATTTGCCTGCAGCAAACGGAATGGTTCGAGTGTCACCCGCTCGGAATGTCGCGGAACTCTTGATGAACCCTTCTCCAATTCCAGTGAGTTTCTTCAGAAAATCATCGGCTTTTAGGTTCATTTCTTTCGCAACATCCTCGACTTCCACGATTCCACGCAAGTGCTTACCTGCGATCAAATATAAAGTGCTGTTGCTGTTTGAGTTGAGCATTGCAGAGGAGAGAATGGTATTCACTTGAAGCTGCGGCATGTTGCGAAGCTTCGCGAACGTCGTCGCTCGGACCGCGAGATTCGGCGAGCACAGTGCCGTGGCGATCTCTTCCGACGTGTCGAGTTTCACCTCCGGCACCTTGTACCCCGTGTGGCCCTTGGGGGTGATGCGATAAATGCGGCCGTCGGTGGGGTCCCCCATGCCGTGTCCGCCGACGCCGCGGTCGTACCAGTCGGCCACGAAGATGCTCCCGTCCGGGGCGACGCACACGTCCGAGGGTCGGAACCACGGGTCGCTGCTCGACAGGAGGAGTTCCTTGGTGAGCTCGTACCCCGCGCCCTTCGCCTTCGGGAAGAACCACCGCACTTCCGCTGGCGCACAGTCACAGTGCAACAGCGCGCCCTGGTACTTCTTGGGGAACAGCGCGCCTTCGTAAAATGTGATCCCGGTCGGGCTGCCCTGTCCCACCCGGAGCGTCTTGTGAACGATCCCGGGTTGCTCCTCGTGCCAGTGCGACTGGCCGGGACCGCGCGGGCCGTAGCCGTAGTTACCGCCCGGCATCACGAAGCAGATGCGCGTTTGCTGGTTGCCGTCGTCGTCATTGTCCGAGAGCCACACTTCGCCAAAACTGTTGACGCAGCACTCGTAGTTGTTGCGGAAGTTGTGCGCAATCAGTTCCAGGTTGGTACCGTCCGCGTCGCAGCGCCACACGGTCCCCTTCTGGCAGTCGGTGGTGTTGGTCACCCACTTTTTGCCCTTCCCGTCGCTGGCCTGCAACCCGGTCAGGCCGCCGTCGCCGACGGTGAAGTACAACTTGCCGTCCGGCCCGATGTTCAGCCCGTGAACGCCGTGGTCGTGGTCGAACCCACCGAAGCCGGTGAGGAACTTCTTCGGCGGGCCGTCGGCCTTCAGGTCGCCGTCCTTGTCCTCGAACACGAGGATGTCGGGTGACTGGCACACGAACACGCGCTGCCCCTTGCCGTCCGCGTAGGGCGCGACGCACACACCGAGCGGGCCGTACAGCTCTTCGCCCTGGTAGAACGTCTTCGCCTCCGTCGCTTTGCCGCCGCCGTTCGCGTCGACCAACACAACGATCCGGTCGCCCTCCTTACGGATGATCGGCCGGCCGAAGTTTTTGCGCCGATAGTTCACCGCCTCCGCGACCCACACGCGGCCCTTGTGGTCAACGTCGATGCTCGTGGGGTTAATCAGCATCGGTTCCGCGGCGAACAGTTCCACCTGGAAACCGTCCGCGATCTTGAGCGCGGCAAGGGCCTTCTCGGGCGGGAGCGGCCCGCCGCCCTTCGGCTGCGCGAACGCGGGTGCAGCGAACGCGAGAAACGCGGCCAGCGAAATGAGGCGGGGCATACGCGGGGGGCTCCGGGAGCGAGGGAGAGTTCGAGGCAGGTGGGGACAGTGTACCGCGAACCGGGGGCGAGTGGAACGGCCTGCTGAATGCCTCGCACGCTGTGAATGCTCGTGCTACATTTGGAAGATCGGACGAATTTATAGTTGTGCGGAACCCGTGACCCGCCCTCAATTCTTCGCGCGTCCCCTCACTTCCGCCCGTGCCTGAATCAGTCGATCGCGCGGATGTGACAACTGCGTTGGCCTGTACCGAGTTTTCGACCTAGAGTTCCGTGCCACACCCCGTCCCTGCCAGGACGTCGAGCGAGCGCAATCAATGATCGGCCGCGTATTCATGGGTCGCTACGAGACCAGGAGGCAGCTCGGCGAGGGCGGCATGGGGAAGGTGTACCTCGCGCGCCAGATCGATCTGGGCCGCGAGGTCGTCGTCAAGGTGATGCACGAGCAGATCGCTGCCGATCCCAAGTTTCGCGACCGGTTCCTGCGCGAAACGCTCTTAATGGCTCGCTTCCAGCACCCCGGCGCGGTCACGCTCTACGACGCGACCCTCGAAGACCCGCTCGGCCCGTGCATCGTGATGGAATACGTGAAGGGCCTGAACCTCGAATCGCTGCTCGCGAAAAACAAGCGCATGAGCGCCCCGCGCGTCGGCCGGATCATCGGCGAACTGTGCGAGGTGCTCCAGGCCGCGCACGAAGAGGGGATCATCCACCGCGACCTGAAGCCCGCGAACCTGATGATCGTGGACGCGGACACCCCGCGCGAGCGCATCAAGGTCATGGACTTCGGCCTCGCAAAGCTGGTCGAGGGCGAACCGACCGCGCGTAAGGTGACCGATACGAACGTGGACTTCGCCGTCGGCACGCCCGGCTACATCTGCCCGGAACAGGTGCGCGGCGAGGAGATGGACCACCGCGGCGACCTGTACAGCGTCGGCGTGATGATGTACGAACTGCTCACCGGGCGGCTCCCGTTCAACGGGCCGACGAGCATGGACATCCTGCTCGCGCACGCGACCGAGTACGCGCCCACGTTCGCGGAACTGGGGCTGGGCGGGTGGGTTCCGAGCGAGATCGAGGAACTGGTTTTCGACACGCTCGCCAAAGACCCCGACGACCGCCCGCAAACGGCCCGCGCCCTTGCAGAACGGTTCGATACGGCACTGAACCGGGCACAAGTGAAGGCGGAATCGCGCGGGTCGCGCCTCGTATCGATTCCGGCCCCCGGATCGGGCGTCAAGGCGCCCGGGGCGATGCCCGGTTCCACGCCCTCGCGCCCCGGGCTGCCGGCGTCCGCGATCACCACACCTCCACCTTCATCGTCCGCGTCACTGACTCAATCCGGTGGGTCGCGGGAACAGGCCGCGCTCCCGTTTCACATGGAAGCGTGGATGCCGGAGGGGATCGCAATTGTGAAGCTCCGCGGGTTCGTCCACGACGCCGGCGGGGAAGTGGTGGAGAGCGTGCCGGGGCTCATCAAGGTCCGGCTCGGCGGGCAGAAGGCCCCGGCCGGCGGCGCGCTGTCGTGGCTCGGGCTGCGCCGCGCGTCCAACCCGATCGATGTGGAACTGCACCTGCACCACCTCGACCCGACGAAGGACAACCAACTCACCGTTCACGTCCTGTTTCGCCCGTCGCACCCGGCGCTACTCACCGACCGCAACTGGCGCCAGCGATGCACGCAGGTGTTCATCGAGCTCCGCTCGTACCTGATGGGCCGTTCCCCGGAGTGATCGGGGAACAGTAATAACGAAGAACCGCAGATTACGCGGACAGCGCAGATCGAGAATAAACCGAGTAAACATCAATTGGTGAACGACTTGCATCGCCCCGTTGGGTACGTATCCCACGCGAACGAGCAGTCTAACGATCATCAAATCATAATCTCATAAACCGCCAAAGAAGCTCGCGTCATTCAGGAGTGACGAAATGCCGACGCAAGGGTGTCGATTTCCCGACGCTTCGACACTTCGACAGTGAAGTTTAGCTGAAAAGCAGCCAGATTTTTGGGCCGTAATTGGATCAGAGGGCAGTGGCATCAGACTTGCTTTGAGTAGCCAACCGCCTCTCCAATTCAACCCATCATCTGGGGCTGTACGCACCATGCGACCTCGCTCACCGCGATCCCGCTCGGGATTTACGCTGATTGAACTGCTCGTTGTTATTGCGATTATTGCGATCCTCATCGGGCTCCTGCTCCCCGCTGTGCAAAAGGTTCGTGAAGCGGCTGCCCGAATGAAGTGCAGTAACAACCTCAAACAGCTCGGGCTCGCGCTACACACCTACCACGATGCCAACGACCGCTTTCCGCCGTACTACTCGGCCGGGTTAGCGTCCACGGACCCGCGCCGGTACACCGAGAACTGGTCGTTCGTTCTGCTCCCCTACATCGAACAGGGCAACATCTCTAACCAGACGATTCCCACTCGGGTCGTGTATGACGCACTCGTCCGCCCGCGGGTGATCTCGACGTACAATTGTCCGAGTAATCCGCTGCCTACGACCCTCACCAGTGGGGCCACTGTGACCGCACTCGGCAGCTACTTGGGCGTCACCGGGCGCCAGAGGAGCGACTGGAAGGCGTCACCAGCCGGGTTCAGCATGGACACCGGGATCGTGGCCGTGACGGACGTGACCGGGAAGCCGGTGAAGATCAACTTTTCGGCGGTGACCGACGGGCTGAGTAACACGATCGCGTTCGCCGAGCGCCCCCCGACCGCGGACTTGCAGTGGGGGTGGGTGCTGCGCGGTTCGCCGAACCTCGACAGCATTGGTTGGGCGCAGTACACGTCGGCTGACACGGCCTCCCTCGGGACCAGCGACGCGGTCGGGCCGTGCCCGTTCCCGATGTACTTCCAGGCCCCGGCCTCGCCCCCGCGCCAGTGCGACGGGTACCACTTCTGGTCGTACCACACCGGCGGGGGGAACTTCGCCCTCGCGGACGGCTCGGTCCGGTTCTTCCAGTACTCTGCCGGCCCGACGATCATCACCGCGATGTCCACCCGCGCGATGAGTGAGGTGATCTCCGAATGACTCGATTCATCCGACCCACTGTTCTGATGGCGGTACTACTCGCGCTGACCGGGTGCGGTGACCCGACGACCGAGGTCTCCGGCAAGGTGACGTACCAGGGCAAACCGGTGGCCTACGGAACGGTTGTTGTTCTGGACGCCGCCGGGGCGCCGAAATCGGGCGCGATCCAGCCCGACGGAACGTACCGGGTCAGCGGGGTGCGCCCGGGGCCGGTCAAGGTGGCCGTGTCCAGTCCGCCGCCGCCCGGGTCCGAACCGACCCGCAAGTCCGCCGGCGGGCGGGACGGCCGGGACAGCGACGACGACAAGCCGCCGCCCAATATGCCCCCGGCCGCACCGGAGGTTCTCAAGAGCTGGTTCCCGATCCCGGACAAGTACGGCGACCCGAACAAATCGGCGCTCACCGCCGAGGCGAAATCCGGCCAGCCGATCGACATCGACCTGAAGTGACCGCGGTACGCGCGCGAGGACGTCGGATGAGCAGAACGGGACTCGTACTCGCGTGGGCCGCCCTGGTGCTGGCGCCCGTTATTGGGCGCCCCGCCCCCGTGGACCCGGCGGCGGGCACCGTTCCCGACCCGATCGTCGACAGCAAGATGACCGCAGACGAGGCGCTCGAGGGCCTCGACCGCCGGTGCCCGAAGGAGCTCCGCGCGCGGCAAAAGGTCGTTGCCGTGACGTACTGGGGGTTCGATGATAAGGTCCACCGCGGGCAACTCGTCGTGGACAAGGAACTGGAAAAAGACGTTGTGGAGGTGTTCGAGGTCGCGCTGAAGGAGAAGTTCCCGATCCGATCCGTGGTCCCGGTCGCGCACGCGAAATTCCGCAAGAACGAGAAGTGGGACGACGACCTTTCGATGGCTGCGAACAACACGTCCGCGTTCAACTACCGCGAGGTGACCGGCGGCTCGTCACTGTCGAAGCACGCCCTCGGGCGCGCGATCGACATCAACCCGGTACAGAACCCGTACATCAAGGGCAAAATCACCCTCCCGCCCGACGCGAAATATGACCCCAAGGCCCCCGGCACACTCACCGCCGACCATCCGGTCACCAAGGCGTTCCTCGCACGCGGGTGGGAGTGGGGCGGGAACTGGAAATCGCTCAAGGACTATCAGCACTTCGAGAAGCCCGTCCCGCCCGCAAAGTGACGCGCCGGCTCACTGAAATCCGAGACCAAACAATCATGATCGCCACCGTGATCCGCTCTCTGCCGGTTCTGGCGCTCGTTGCGCTCGCCGGTTCCCCGGCGCTCCCGCTTGCGCCCCAAAAAAACGCACCCGCGACGGAGCGCCCGGAGTGGCTCCGCCCGGCGGCCCTCCGCGCCGGCGACACGATCGCGTTCGTTGCGCCCGCGGGGCCGGCCGACGCCGAGAAGGTCGCGAAGGCGAAGGAGCGGTTCGAGAAAATGGGATTCAAGGTAAAAGTGCCCCCGACCCTGACCACGCGCAGGGATCGGTATTTAGCAGGGTCCGACGAGGACCGGGCCGCCGAGTTCAACACCGCGATCAAGGACAAGACGGTACGAGCCGTGTTCGCGATCAAGGGTGGGTACGGGCTGACGCGCATCCTGGACCGCATCGATTACCCCGCGATCCGCGAGAACCCGAAGATCATCGCCGGGTTCTCCGACCTCACCGCGCTCCACCTCGCGGTGGCCAAGAAGTGCCGGCTGGTCACGTTCCACGCCCCGATGCCGCAGTACGGTTTGTACCGCGACGACGACGGGTTCGGGTACTCGTCCGAGGTGTTCTGGCGGACCGTGCGCGCGGACAAGTACCCGAAGGGGGATAGCGGGTTCACGGTCCCTCTGCCCCCGACCGGGCCGAAGCCCCAGGGCCTCGTGACCGGCAAAGCGAAGGGTCGGCTGGTGGGCGGGAACATGACCCTGGTCGGGGCGACGATGGGCACCCCCTACGAGATCGAAGCGGACGGGAACATCCTGCTCCTCGAGGACACCGGCGAGAAGGCGTACCGCATCGACCGGGTATTTTCTCAGTTGCAACTGGCCGGACTGTTGGACAAGTTCGCCGGGTTCGTGTTGGGCACGTTTGACGGGGCGGACGAGAAAGAACTCGATACCGTGATCCGCGAATACCTCGGGCACCGGAAGGTGCCCGTGATTACCAATTACCCGGTCGGGCACACGCCGTTCAACGCCACGCTCCCGCACGGGGAAGTCGTCGAGATCGACGCGGACGCTCGAACGCTCCGGGTGCTCGAGGCCCCCGTTGCTCTGGGCGCGCGCCCGTGAGTCGCGGCCCGGTCGCCGGCGGGGGACGTGCCCGACGGCCGCACGGCTCACTTGTACGCCTTCATTTCCTTCAGACGCTTGCGGATGTCGGTGAGCACGGCGAGGAACCGTGCGTCGCTGGAGTCGCCGTACAGTTCCTCGAACTTCTCCCTGGAGAGGCAGTCGCGTAGGCCCTTCATCGGCGGCACGTAATCGGCCGCAGCGAACGCGCGGTGTACGTCGTGGACCATTTCCACGTCCTGTTGCGCGGCACGGGCAAAAGCGATCCCCGCGAACTCGGCCGCGAGTGCGGGGAAACACAGGTTCGCGGGCTTGTGGAAGTCGAACAGCGCCCGGCCGACCGCGGCGTCTTCGGCCGCGTCGCGCAGCAGTTCCCCGAGCGCGCAGCCGAGGAAGAATCGGCGGCACAGGTCGCGGCGCCCCGCGAGCGTGGGGTTGCCCAGCACCGCGATCCGCTCCTTGCGCTCTTCGGGCGTTTCGGCGCCCGCCACGGCGCCGGCGGTCGCCGCGTCGTCCGCGAGGGCGCCGGTTTCGTCCAGCGCGGCCCCGAGCGCGATCAGGAACGCGGACACCATTTCCGGGCCGCGCGAACGGATCGCCGAATCCGCGGCCGCGTGTACGTAGGCGGCCGTGAGTTCGTCGCCCTTTAAAGCACTTGCGCCGGCCTCGGCGTTGAGCTTCGCGCGGGCCGTCACCGCCCTCACCACCTTTCGCACGATCTCGTCGCGCACGTTCGATTTCACCGGCGGGCGGTCCGGGTTCTTGAGTGGCGGGTCCGGGATCTTCGCCACGTCGCGGTCGAGTTCGTTGAGGTACGCGAGCGCGAGCGCATCGCCCGGGGCGGCCTTCAGGAGCGCCTTGTAGAGCCGCGTCATGCGCGCGCGGTTCGAGACCGTGAGCGAACTCAGGTTAGCCCCGGGCTCGCGCCGGCGCTCGTCGGCCCACAGGTTGAGTAGGAGCGCGTTGAGTGGATCGAGCCGGACCACCGCGCCCGGGTAGAGCGCGTAGCCGTTGCCGAGTTTCTCCCGCAGCGCCGAACCGGGGTCCGGGGTGCCCACTCCGCCGAGCGCCTGTGCGAGAAAGTGAACCAGCACCTCGCCGCGCTCGGTCTCGCCGCGCGGCTTCCATTCGCGAATGAGAACGTGGCGCCCGTTCAGACCGCGACCGACCCCGAACGTGGGGTCGGCCTTTTCATCGATCTTGCGGCTCGAATAACCGACGACGAGCGTCCCCTCTTTCGCCGGTACTGCCTTTTCGAGTCCGTCAAGCAAGTCGGTCGTGCTCTGCGCGCCCGGGTCCGATTTCCAGGTGTCGAAGCCCGCCAACATGAACCGCACACTCGTCGCCTTCTCGATCACGCCCGCGGCCCCGTCGAAGCGCTTGCGCAGCTCGGCCTGCCAGAGCTTGTCCGCGCGCGGGTCCGCGTCGTCCACGAGCAGTGTTACGGGCACTTTTACCGGCGGGTCGCGCGGGACCGGGTTCGCTTCCGCGCGCGCGTCGCGCTCGAGCGCGGGGCCGGGCAGTTCCAGCCCTTCCAGCCGGACGGTCGTCACCGGGTCGGGCAGGAATAGGTAGGCGTTGTACACATCGAGGCGCAACTTCGTCTCGCGCCCCTTCGCGGTAAAGGTGATGTCGGCCGGTCCGGTGACGTACACGGGCGCGACCGTGTTGGATGGCAATTTGTGCGCGCGCGCTTTCTCGTTCGGCTCGGCGATGCGGAACGCGATTTCCGCGTCCGTGTAATTCCCGATCACGACCACCGCGGCGCGGGCCGGGTGCGGGGCAAACAACAAGACGACGAGCGGGGCGAAGAGTCGATGGCGCATCTCGGCTCCAGGGTGTCACGGTCTTCAATGATAGCACCCGGCCCCGAGTGGGCGGAACCCCGAGCTTCCGCAGGGAACCCGCCACATTCGGTAAAAATCGTCGCGCGCGTTTAATTCGGCGCACGCGAAACGTCGGATTACCGTGTGGGACGGCGCTCGGTTTCGCGTCTGATTCATGGCACACTTCGTTTTGCGCAGCGCAAGTTCCCCGTACCCGGGCATTATCTCAAACCGCAGCGACAGGTGTTTCGTACCGAGTTCCACCGGGAATTGTGATTAATACAATTTCGATCTTGTAATCGATCGGGAGTAAGGTGCCACAATTGGCGGATTTGAAAGTCGATGAACGCACTACTGATCTTGTGCTCGAATATGTCCGAATCTACAGTAGTGTCTCTCTTAGTCACCAGTTAGCCAAGTGAGGTCGCCTTGTCTCGTTTCAACCCGTCACGGCCGAAGACGCGCCTCGGGATCGAGTCCCTCGAAAACCGCCTGACGCCCGCGAACCTAAGCATCGCCGTTCCGTATGACGACCCGTCGACTCTGTACCCTCCCCCCACTGAAATATCTCTTCTGGGCGATACTCTACCGCCTTCTCTGATGGTCGCCCCGGGCATTGGGGCGCGAACGGTGATCGCGGTTGGCAGCCCCGCGGGTGCTCCGGCCCTGGCCCGGCTCATCGACTCGCGCACGGGTGCGGAGGTACTGCGTGTCGAACCGTTCGCCGGGTTTCGCGGGAGCATCTCGGTCGCGGCGGGCGATGTGAACGGTGACGGGATTGCGGATTTGGTGGTTGCCGCCGGCGCGGGTGGTAGCTCGAACGTGCGCGCGTTCGACGGGGCGACGGGCGCGGAGCGCGCGAACTTTTTGGCGTATGAGGGCTTTAACGGGGCCGTTTCGGTCGCGGTTGGCGACGTGAACGGGTTCGACGACGTTGTGACCGGAGCGGGGGAGGGTAGCGCCGGCGGGCACGTCAAGGTATTTTATCTGGCCATGCGAGTACCTCCCGTGGCCCTTTATGTTGAAGGTACTGTTCCCCCCTACCCAGATCTCCCGGGAGCTTATCTTTCCCCGGGACAAGGGATCACATCGTTCTTGACCTACGACAGTGCGTTCCGTGGTGGCGTGTCGGTTGCCGTTGGGGACGTGGACCGCGACGGGTTCGCGGACATCATCACGGGGGCAGGGGCTGGGGCTCCGGGTGGGCACGTCAAGGCGTTCTCCGGTCGAACGCGGGAGCAGTTGGCGAGTTTCTCAGCGTACAACGGGTTCACCGGGGGCGTGCGAGTTTCGGCGGCAGATGTGAACGGGGACGGTGTGTCCGAGATCGTGACGCAAGCAGTGGGAACCTCGCACGTGAAAGTGTTCAGTGTGGATGGTTCGACCCGTGTGAGCTTCCAAGCGTACCCGTCGTCGGGATATTCGGGTTTCGGGCTCGCAACGGCGGATGTGAACCGGGACGGGATCGCGGACATCGTGACGACCGGGCTGACCAATGGGGCGCCGCAACTGCGTGCGTTCCGTGGGATCGATGCGAGCCCGATCGAGCTCGCGTACGCGCTGCCCGGGGACATTCTGGGCGGGATCGCGGTCGGGTGAGTGATTCGGGTACCCGCTGCGGTGTGATGAGCGATAGAATGTCGAACGCCCGGCTGGTTCAGGGAGCAGCTAACGCTACTCCCTGAACCAGCCGGGCGTTCTTACGCTATTACGATCGCGATCCCGCCACAAATGCAGTCGAGATCAATAGACCGCGTTGGGGTCGGACGGGCCGCTCGCGCCCTTGGCGGCCGTGCCGCCGCCGTAGCGGGCGTGCCAGCCGTCCGTCGTGCGGATGCCGTGCAGGTCTTCCATCGTGAGACCGTACTTCGCGAACCACGGCGTGCCGCTCTTCACGATCGCGTCCGTTTCCTGAACCCGCTTCACGCACTCGGTTTCGGCGAACTTCTGGCGGTCGGCCGGCGACGCGTAGGTGAAGAATTCCTTCCAGAACGCCCGGCCGCCGAGGATGCCGCTCGCCCCGGCCTTCATCGCCATGTCCACTTGCTTCTTGTACTTGTCGTAATCGACGCCGGCGGACAGCAGCACCCACGGCTTCACGCAGGCGTCGTTGAGCCGCTTCAGGTTGTCCACCAGTTGCGCGTCCGACTCGACGCCGAACGTGCCGGGGAACTCGGCCTTGTAGATGTCGCAGTAGCGGCTCAGGTACTTCGCGGTGTCGATGACGGTCTTGGCCTTCCGCGCCGCGACCTTGTCCTTCGCCTCCTCGACGCCGTTGATCTTGTACGCGAAGTGCAGCGGTTCCAGCAGGAACAGGATGTCGTGCTTGACGCACTCGTCGTAAACGTGCTGCGTGAACGCGAAGTTCCGCTCGGCCGAATCGAGTTCGTCGGGCTCGAACTGCGCGAGCAGCTTCACCGCGTCGGCGCCGCAGCGCTTGATCTTCGCGACGCTCCAGCCCGGCTCGACCTCGCCGCACGGCGCGCCGGCCGCGTTCTTGTCGGCCCCGGACTTCTCGACGCGGATGAGCAGCCCCGTGCTGGGCGGCACCGCGAACGCCGAGACGGTGCTGGCGTAGCCGTAAAACCCGTCCACGAGCAGGCCCGAGCAGTGCGGGGCGAGCGCCCGCGACAGCATCACCTTCGCGTCCGCGATCTCGGCGTAGGTCGGCTCGCGGTCGGCGCCGGTGGCCTCTTTCGTCGCCTTCTTCATCATCGAGATCATGGAGCTGTTCTGGTCGGTGGCGACCATCGTTAGCGTGCCGTTCGCGTTGCTGATGCGCTGCAACCCGCGGAGTTTGCCGGGCGTGAGACCGAGTCCGTAGAGGCGCGTAATCGAAGTTGTGGCCATCGGAGCGATTCTCCTCTTTGCAAAATTTGAGTAATCGCTTGACATCTTAGGAGCGAGGCACCTTACGGACAGGTTGCGCGCGCGGGCTCTCGTTGATCCACTTCGCGGTAAAATCGAGATAAGCCGCACGAATTTCCGGGAACTGCGTCACGTTGGGGACGTGGTTCAGTTCGAGAAGGTTTGGTGTGCCGTCGGGGGAAACGATGTAATCGGCCGCGCACACGGCGAGGTCGAAATGGTCGCGAAGGGCGCACACGTCCCCCGCGAGTGACTCGTCCAGTGGCATGTGCGCCGCGGTCGAATGGTGGATGGATTTCTTCCAGTCGTCCCCTCCGAGCCGCAGTTGAAACAGCGCATCGCCGATGGCCGTTACGCGCACGGCTTCGCCCCCCAGGAACGGCTCGATGAGTGACGGTTCGCTCGGGGTCCATTTGTCGGCGAACCGTTCTTTCCCCTCGCCACAGTGCCACTCGCCCCACTTCGCGACCGACGGCACTTCCGTGGTGAATGCGGTTCCGGCATCGGTGTACGAGCGGGGCAGGGCGGCGAACCGCGACACCTTTCGGACGCGGGCCAGGTTCGCGATGCGCGGGCGGCAATCGAGCAACCCGGACGCGCTCGGCAAGCACGGCCCGCCCCACAGCGCGAGCGCGGCAATTCCGGGCAAATCGTTCTCGAAGATCCCGTGAAAGATGACTTTGTCCACCGGCCCGGTCCAGTCCCAGGCGCCGAAGCGCGCGAGGTAGAGCCGTTGGTCGCGGACCTGCACCTTCGGCATCATCTCGAAGGCGGCGAAGCGGCACGCGACCCGCGGCTCGAGTTCGTTCACTTCTGCGCGTTCCAGTCCGATCAGGCCGACGGTTTCGGTAGACATGAGGTGGTTCCCTGGTGCTCGCGGTTCCGGCGCTCGGTCGTGACCCGGACTCAAACCCAGCGCGCATTGCGCCGGGCACGTCCGCGTGCCGCCAGACGCTTGCGCCCGTAACGGGCGGCGACGGCTCTGACGACAGCAACAAGGAGGGACCGCGGGCGCACGAGTTCGCGCGGGCGGAGCCGTGGGCGTCCAGCAGGGCGGACTCACGCGCAATCCGCGGATCACGGTGAAGCCAAAGCAGAAGGCCCCGAAGCGATTATTCGCCTCGGGGCCTTCTTGTTGTTTCTGGGGTACAAAAGAACCGGCCGCGAATCAGCGAGGCGTCGCCCAAAACACCTCAGTGACCGAGGCCGGTTCGGAGTGAGCGTACCTGCTGGCTGTTTGTCATCAAACGTTCACTGGCATTTTGGAGACATGCCGGCGAATCAGTCTGGAACGGCGACCATTTCGCCACCTGCACGGGTAGCGAGTGCGGGGATGATCGAATCGGCCTCGTAGCGGAGAAATCGGACCGCGCCGTCTGCGAGCAAAAAATGGCTCCCCCCGGAGTGGAGGCTCCAGAAATGAAGAAAATCGCATCGCGCATCTGGGTAACCGCGCACGAAGCGGTTATTCTCGGCGGGGCAGCTCAAATACCTAGAGGCGGTGAGGATTTCTCTCGCCCCCAGAAGCATATCGCACGAACCTTCTTTATCTTGTCCCCAACCCGCGTACCACCAGCCCATAGTCAGTCCCGAACTCGGCGGCCGCTCGCCCACAAGCAGCGTATTACTCAGGCCGTCACGCACGTCGGTCGGCCGCACTCTCGAGTCGAGATACAGAATGCCATCCTGTAACCGTTGATTCGTTCCTTCGACCCCGAGGTACGTGGTAAACGCCGCTTTAAAATCTCCAAAATCGTGGGGCTGAGAGCACCGAGAATCGGTCGGGCAGATGAAAGCGGGGACGACGTGTCCCAGTAGGGGCAAATGCGGGGGGGATTCAAAGAATTTCTGCTTCTCATATGCTTGAGTGCTCATCGCCCAGAGGTGATCTTGTTCGATGTAGGGCAGTAAGCGCGTCAGCCAGCTCATGTGCGGGTACGGCGCACGCCCAGACTCCCAACTTACGCCCGGGGGGAACTGTTTGTGGGTGTTCTCATACTGGTGGAGCGAAAGTCCGATCTGACGGAGATTGTTTTGGCATTTGGTCGCGGCCGCGCTCATGCGGATTTTTTGAACCGCCGGAATCAATAATCCAATTAGCGTCGCTATGATAAAAATGGTGACCAAAATCTCGACCAATGAAAATCCTACCCGTCGGCGCCTGGTAGATTGCATAAGCATAGTTTCAACACAAGTTAAAATCTATGTGGCCGTTTGCGTGCGATTAAGAGTCGTTGGAGGATCGCATGGCTGACGTTGTTAGCCGGGTTGCTCGATCTTGCTGTGCCGACTTCTCCAAACAATCGCGGCCCCCGACAGGAGCAGAATTCCCCCAGCGGAATAGGCAAGAATCATCCAAGTTGAACGGAAACGTGATGACTGACCGGGAGGAGTAGTCGGTAATCGGTCCATCGCCTCGGGTAATGAGGGCGAAGGCTTGCTGTCCTCGGATTGACGCCAGTAATAATCTTTTTGCTTGGCATCAGGGCGGCGATCTTGAATCCTTGATCCAGGTAGCAAACCGGCTTCATCCGGGGAGAAGCGATTTAGTGGGACCATACCGAAGTCGACTTTTTTGTAAGTTAGTCGCTCTTGAACGGTTCCAATCGGCTTTCCGTCGCGCAACTTTTTGTGAACCCGCGTTATTTCAGTCGGGAACCAAGTTGAATCGTGTTTCTTCCATTGGAGCGATTCTGAATCAACTACTATTCCATTAAATCCGCCCCTATAACATTCGACGAGTGAAACATTGAATTCGTATTTTCTAGAACATATTATTTTACAATCTTTTGAAAATAATATTTCAATATCTCCATTTTCTAGTGTTGATATTTTGTCAATGTCTCCATCTTTCATTTTTTCAATATTTATTGCTTTTATAAATCTAATTGAATTAATAGTAAACGCAGTGAATGGTGGCAGAATAAGTGGATGATCCTCTTTAAGTATGAATCCTCTGGTTACTATTTTTTGTTGCGCGCCTGCTCTAAGAGCGTCTCGTATAAACAGCGTGCCTGGCTCGCGAATAATTGCTTGGCTGGTAATTGCGTCATCATGATTTTTTGTATAATCTAAATCAATTCGATATTTTTCTTCTGACATTTCAACACGAAATCCCGCTGCAACAATCGACTTTCCGTCTGCTTGTACCGTAAATTCGCCCGAACCTATTACGCCCTTGGGCGAGGAAAAACTGGCCATCCATGCCTCGCGGCACATTTTAATTAGATCTCGCTTCTCGATCGGTTTATTTAATTCTTGGCCATTTGAGGAATTTACCGAGATGATCATAGCTAGAGAGGAAATGATGGTATTGCGTATGAGTGTGCGGCCAGTGCGGAAATGGCTCATTTCGCCTTGCTCCCCAAGGTGGTTTACTCGTGCCGGACATTTGACTCGAAAATTAATGCCCGTGCAGCCAAGTTGGGCCGCACGGGCTCCTAAGCCTAGGCTGAGATTCCAAAAAATAAGAAAATATCTTGACGACCCGGCATCTGTCAGTAGCAGGTTAAAGAGATTAAGCCTGTTTTCTTAATTTTGGAGGTTGCCGGCTGTACTATAAAACAGAAGTTCACGTTCTCGGCTTTTTGCACTATGCAATCGTGTGTCCAATAGTAGAGGCGATCCTCATAGAGGGTTTGTGGGCTATCGCAAACAGGATATGATCCCGAGATACTGTCGCAGTGCATCAAATTATAGTATGTAATCATGGTTCCGCAGGAGTCGCCGGGTTGCTTTCCGGCGACCGGGTTATCGACGCATAAGGTGCTGACTCCAATGCAGTCTGAGTAGGGGACGCACCAGCTATTCCCCCCAGGTGTACCAGGTGTGGCTGGCTCGCCACCCCTTAGGCCGGACAGCTGTGCATCATCAAGGAACCCGGTGGATGCGGTACTAACCTCTTTTTGAGTCAGAAGATACGCGCCACAGAATACGAGTAGCGCCAGAGCCGTTCGCGTAAATCCACGTGACAGTCCGCGTCGCCATGCAGGCATCGTCGCATCTCCAAAAAAAAGTTGGCAGCTTTTCGGCCGCCTCGTGCCTCACGGCTCGCCCCGTAGCAAACCAGTGATTGGGATGGTGTGCACAATCGGTGCTCCGCCTTTTGTTGACAGGTGCAAAGTAATACTCCCGTCTACGGTCAGGCCTTTTATTGGACCGTGGCACTCTATTGTTGCTGATAGAATTCCATCATTTATTCTTTTGAATTCGGATACTGTGAGAAAGTCCGGAAATTCGATCTTGCTTACTTCGATCGAATCTGCGCGATTGCCAGAAATCGTTAACGGCGGGAGGCGGCGTGATTGCACCTCTTTTCTTGAAGCCACTCCGAATCGAATCGACGGCGGTTCAATCTTTAGTGGATCGAGTGGTAAAATATCAATCGGTAATTCGATTAGCGATTCGCGAATATGTGTTGTTCTAATTTTTATAACTTCCCGGGCATTCGATGCCCATTTAGGCCCAGCCGTCAGTGTCAGGTTGCACGTGCCCCCCGGGGGCAATTGAGAGCGATCGAACGCAGCTTCAATGTTCTTGGCCGACTCTTCGATCAGCATCGCGACAGTTTCGCTTGATAGATTGCTTATTTTAATTGTTGTGGATGCGGCCTTGTTGGTTTTCCAGTCCGGGGACACGGATGCGGTTCTTGGCTCCACTTGTATTGACGCGGCTACGGTGCCGGAGATTTCAAACGAGGTGGCCGCATGTGGGGGGGCCATGTTAATTTGGATGCGCTTTCGGAACGTGCCGGCATTATCCCCGGCGCGAAATGTGCCAGAAATTACTGTGGACTGCCGTGATCCTGTACTTTCCGCGAAGTTATAGGCGGTTGGCGTAAGTTGTGGGGCCGGGAGTAGACGAGTGCCGGCCCGTCCGGGAGGATGGCGTTACACACGACCTCCCGACCCGAACGGACGCGGCCATGCCATCTTCGCATACTCCGGCCCCTCGGTGCCACTGGTTTTCAACCCTGGCCAAGGCTCTGGACCCGCGGTCCGGGCGGCGGCTCGCGGTCCTGTTCCTCGGGATCATCCTGACCGCGGGCGCCGCACCCTCGCGGGTTGGATCCGGGCCGCCGGGCTGTCGCCCCAGTACCGCCGGTGCTACGCCACGGCCGCGGCCGTGGGGCCGCACCGAGCGTATCGCCATGCGGTTGTTGGTCGAGGTTCTCAAGCCCATGGTGGCCGTTGCCTCGGGTGGTGCTGGCCCTCGACGACACCCCGACGGAGCGGTACGGGCCCAAGGTTCGAGGGGCCGGGGCGCACCACAACCCGACACCCGGGCCGGCCGGGGCCCGTTCGTGTACGGGCACGTGGGTGGTCCTCGGGTTGTTGGTGGGACACCCCCTCGGGGGATTGTGGCCCTCCCCTGTTGGCCCGCCTGTACATCCGCCGCAAAGATCTCAGGGCCATCCCGGGCCGGACCGGCCCGAGTTCGCAACCAAGTTGGTGATGGCCGTGGACCTGGTCCGGTGGGCCCACGGGTGGCTGAAGACGTGGGGCCGGGCCGTGTGGGTGGTGGCCGACGGGGCGCACGCCAAGGCCCCGGTGCTCAAGGCCCTACTCGCGCTCCGGGTGACCATGGTGAGCCGGCTCCGCAAGGACGCGGCCCTGTGGACGGTGCCCCCGGCCCGCGATCCGAGCGCCCGCGGGCGGCCCCGCGTGTACGGGGAGCAGCGGGTGTCGCTCGCCAAGCGGGCCCGCACAAGGGCGGGTGGACCACGGGCACGTTCACCCTGTATGGGAAGCCCGTGGAGAAGCGGTACAAGACGTTCGAGGCCACGTGGCGGCCGGCCGGGGGCACGATCCGGGTCGTCCTGGTGGACGAACCCAAGGGGTGGGTCGCGTTCTTCTGCACGGACCCCACGGCCTCCGTGGCCGACATCCTGGGCCTGATCGCGGACCGGTTCTCGTTGGAAACCTGTTTCGAGATCTCAAACAGGTCGCGGGCGCCGGTCACCAGCAGGTACGCGGGGTCGCGTCGAACGTGGGATGCTTCCACCTGTGTGCGTGGTCCCTCACGCTCACCGAGGTGTGGGCCTGGAACCAGAAGGCGGATGAACTGGTGGCCCATCGGGCGGCCTCCCGTGGGACGATCCGAACCGGCGCCCGAGCCACGCGGACAAGCGCCGGGCCTGGCAACGGGAGCTGCTGGCCGAGGAAATTCAGGCCGTTGTGGGCGAGCACCACGACCCCGCGAGAATCCGCGCCCTCGCGCACCGGTGCCTGGATCTGGCTGCTTAAACGCTATAAGTTCGCGGAAAGTACAGGTGATCCAATGGCGGGGTTTTTTGCCCCAATATTTATACAGCCACATCCCGCCTCAATTGACTCGATTCTTGCTTCGCGATCACCATTATTATGCACTTGGACCTGAAACGCCTTTTCCTCGCCAATTCGCAATTTGCCAAGATCGAGGTGATCTGATTCAAGCTTCAATGTGCTTTTGTCATCTGGCTTTGGATTGAGCAACAAGGCATACCCGGACCACCCACGGTCTCGTAGCTCTAGTTCGCTAAAGAATTGTGACCCTTCCGGCGCGTCCGTTAGGTTTAATCGACCGTCTTCCGCAACGCCTATGGCGGCAACAAAGTGCCCTCTGTTTAGGTGAAGGATCGCGTAGCTCCTTTTTTTTCCTAAACATTGGACGAGGTCCTCGTGCGCGATTTTCACCCCTCTGGCCTCGAATCCTAAGGACTCGGCGGCGTTCTTGATTTCAAGTAGCGTCGTGCCTTCCGATGTCGTTTTGGTTAATTGACGAAGTGTATCGAGATCGACCGGCCGCTCATCGGCCTCGCACACACGGGCGAGTGATCTGGCCCCACAGTCTGCCGGTGCGTTTGCGGCTCGGCCATTGCGGTTAAAGGCGAGCGAGCATGCGACAATTATTCCGGCGCCACTTAATAGGGCGAACAAGCCAATTTTCTGATTACGCATTAGTGCAGTTGCATTGGTGGGTTGGTCGATTGATTAGACTACCGATCATCCTCGCCAGCATCTTGTTCATGCGAGCTTGTGCTGTCAAGGGTTTTCCTACGCTTTTTCACGGAATCGATTTTTTACCACGCGCCGCAGCATATTTGTCGCGCAAAATGTGCTGGCAACGTGTGCAGTAAAGTGCAGGCGCACCGAATTCAGCCCGCCGGAATGGCTGTGGTGTCTCAATACCTGCTGGTACACTTTCAACTCGGGCTGCACCGGATGATTTCCCCAAAACTTTGTCAGGAACGCCGGTGTGGATTCGGCTCTCGCACCTCCGCACCGGACGTTAAAATCTCGGCCACCAATTTCAACTGCTTAAGGATCGCGGTGTTTCCACTGCGAGCACCGTTGCGCGATCCTGCGGGAAAGGGATGTGCGGCCCGTTTCTGGGCAGATCTTGGCAGAGAAGACGGACACAAAGAAACCGCTGGCGTCGGGCTCGAATCTGCACTCGTGTCGCCGGGTGATTCCGGCTGCGTTGCTGTCACGGAATCCGTCACGGAAAAGGGTGTGAAACGGGCCATTCCGTGACAAATGTGCGATCCGTGCGATGACGCAAGTGCCTGCTGATTCAATAGCTTAGGGGAATTGAATTTTCGGCGGTGACATTGGGGACGTGGTTCAGTTCGAGAAGGTTTAGTGTGCCGTTCGCGCGGTCTATCGGTCCACGGGGGCTGGGGGCTTTTCGTGCGGGGCGCGCGTCAGCCGCGTGCCCGCCCGTTGGGCCAGGGTCTCGCCGTCGGCGGTTCCGGGCGGACCCGGGCGCCACGCGGTCCCCGCGAGCACTTGTCGGCGCCCCTCCTTGAACATCCGCGTCATCTCGGACGGATCGAACTCGGTGCTCGACGAGGGGGCGGGAAAATCTGCCGGGAGTGCCGCCAAATGGTAGTTCATCCCGGCTACCATCGCAGTCATGTACAGCTTGGTTAATTCGGCACGCGTTTCGGCGTAAATCAGGGTGGACACGCTTCCGGCGGCGATCTTCAGCACCCGCGGCCGGACCACTTCTGCGTCGGCAAACAACTTACCGGCCACAATCACATACAGGTCCGATCCATACAGGAACTCGGCCGGGGGCCGGAGCCGCAGTTCGGGAGGCACCTGTGGCGGGCGGAAGAACACGTTCTGCGTCACCCCGCCGTCCACGTGGCGCTCGACCAGGCGCCGGCCGTCCACGTCCACCGGGACTTCGACCGGCGGGAAGAAGGCGGGAATTGCGGCCGACGCCAGGAGCAGTTTGGCGATCAAATCCCGGCACCACGGTTCGCCCCGCGCGGCGATGGCCCCGAGATCCCAGACGACGGGTCGGCGCCCCTCCAGATCGGTCGTGCCGATGTAGAGTCGGCGCCCCTTTTGGTGCTCGGCGGCCAACCGGGACACCGCTTCGGGGGTGAGCACGCGGTCGATCTGCCGGGCCAACGGCGCGTTGTCGGCGAGCGCATCGGACCAAAGGCTCCGCACCCCGCGCCGGCGGGTGTAGATGTCCTCGGTGCGGAGGCTCGTGTAGACGCGCCGCAGTTCGCCGTCGAACTCCGGACCCAGGAACGCCAGGACCGCGACCAGCGCGCCGGTACTCACGCCCGTCACCGCATCGAACGCGGGGCGCGTGCCGCCCTCGCTCCAACCGACCAGGAGCCCCGCCTGGTACGCCCCGTATGCCCCACCCCCGGACAGGGCCAGGCAGGTCTTGCGCCCCGGCAGTTTGGTCGGGCGTTGGGCCGCGCGGATGCGCTCGCCCACGCGAAAAATGTCACGGTCCACGGGCAGAGAGGGGCTGTCGCCGTACCCGGTTGGGTCGATCAATTCGGCCGGCGGGATTCCGGCGCTCGTTGGTGTGGGTCCGCCGGACGGGGACTGGCACCCGACCAACGCAATAACGGCGGCGAGTGCCACGATTGTGGTCCGGGCTGCGAAAAACGGCATTGCACTCACTTCACGGGGCGGTGGTCGCGCGGCAGTTCGACGGGGAGTGATCGACCGGCCCGTAACGCTACTTATCGGCCCCCTGGCGCCATTTCTTCACGCACGTGTTCCCCACCGATTTTGCACCCCTTCACCAATCTCACAGCCGTCGAGCGTTTCGCCGGGCCGTGGCCGAGCACGCGATCGGTCGGTTGCGCCGGTTCCGGGCCGTGATACACGTCAACCGGCACGCGCGGATGAGGGAGCGAGATCCGGTTCCGGGCCACCGCCGAATTGGTCAACCGGATGCTCGACCGCCGAACTGCCTCCGTGACGGATGTGCGGAAGGGCACTGCTGAGACGTCTTGCCCGATTTGCTTCCCCGATTCCGCTCGGCGCGCTAGAATAACAGCTATGTCTGCAACGCTACCGCTTCTTGCCTCCGATGTGCCCGCGGGCGCCAGCCCCGCGCCCCTCAAACCCGGCATCCTCGATGTGCCGACCGACACGCTGCGCGCGTGGCTCCAGGAGCGCGGACAGCCGCTCATGCGCGTGGGCCAAATTCGGCGCCAAGTCCTCGCGAGCCGGGCGACGACGTTTGAAGCTATGTCCGATCTGCCCAAACAGTTGCGGGCGGAACTGGCCGAATCCTTCAGCGCGTTCTCCATGCGCGTCGAGCGGCACCTGTTCGCCAAGGACGACACGCACAAACTCGTCCTGCGGCTCGCCGACGATCGGATGATCGAAGCGGTCCTCATCCAGGACGACGGCCGCGCGACCGCGTGTATCAGCACGCAAGTCGGCTGCGGGATGGGTTGCGTGTTCTGTGCCAGCGGATTAAACGGCGTTGTGCGGAACTTAACGACCGGCGAGATGCTCGAACAACTCGTGATGCTCCGCAACCTGACGGACGCGAACAGCACGAACCCGGACCGGGCGCCGCGATTAACGAACGTCGTCGTGATGGGCATGGGCGAGCCGCTCGCAAATCTGGAGAACCTGCTCGACGCGCTCGCGGTCGCGGGCGACAAGAACGGGCTGGGCATCGGCGCCCGGCACGTCACGATCTCGACCGTGGGATTGCCCGCCAAGATTCGCAAGCTCGCGGAGAGCGGTAAACAGTACAGCCTCGCGGTGTCGCTGCACGCCCCGACCGACGACCTCCGCACGCGGATCGTGCCGACTAATGACAAAACGGGCCTGGACGCGATCCTCGCCGCGGCCGACGAGTTCTATGAGAAAACCGGCCGGCAAGTGACCTATGAATACGTTGTTCTCGGTGGGCTGAACGACCAGGCCCAACACGCGCGGCAACTCGCGGGGCTGCTCACGCGGCGCAAGGCGCACGTGAACCTGATCCCGTGGAACGACGTGGAGGGGCTGCCGTACCGCCGCCCGCAGGACGCGGACCTTCAGTACCTGATCGATACGCTCCGCAAGGGGGGCATCAGTGTGAAGGTTCGCAAGCGCAAAGGGTCCGAGATCGACGCCGCGTGCGGCCAACTGCGCCGGAAAGTCGAGAGCGGCCAGCCGGTGTGAGTGAACCGGCTCTTATCGGACACGAACGGGCCGCTCGGCCCAGTAGTCAAGGACCGGCCGGTATCAACCGCCGGGCGCGGGGGGCGGATGGCGATCGGTCACACCAGCGCGCAGATGGCGCTCCGCGACCCGGACATCCGGCTCATGCTGCTGGTCCGGGACGACGACACATCCGCGTTCGGTGAACTGGTGGAGCGGTTCCAACATCGCCTCGTGGCGGTTATGCACCACATCGTGGGCAGTGCGGAGGAGGCCGAAGACCTCGCGCAAGAAGTCTTCCTCCGGGTCTATCGCACGCGCAAGAAGTACACGCCAAAAGCCAAGTTCTCGACCTGGCTGTTCACCATCGCCAATAACCTCGCGCTAAACACCCTTCGCGACCGGAAGCGCCGGCCCGTCATGCCGTTAGAAGTGCGGGACTCGGGGCCGCTCGGCCCGCGCCCCACCGAGGCCCTCGCCCCCACGCGCGACGACCCGCCCGCCCACAACCTTCAGCAGCAGGAACTCGCCGACGTGATTCGGACCGCGCTCGACGGCCTCAACGAGCGCCAGCGGATGGCGATCGTCCTCAACAAGTTCGAGGACATGAACTATTCCGACATCGCGGACGTTATGGGGCTGACCACGAAAGCGGTGAAATCGTTATTAAGTCGCGCCCGGAGCAAGCTGCGCGAGGCCCTTCAGGGTTATATTTACATGGACGGGGAAGTACCTCCGGCCGAAGATGCCGAGGTACCGGGGGAGAGCGTGACCGGGGACGCGGACCAGTAGCGGGGGCGATGATGGCTTCCGAGAACACGGAAATTGAAGACGGCCCCGCGCCCGATCCGTTCGAGGCCGAGTTGGTCGCGTACCTGGACGGCGAACTGGACGCGCCCGCCGCGCGCAAGGTCGAAGCGCGGCTCGCGGCGGACCCGGAGGCGCGTGCCCGAGCCGCGGCGCTGAAGAAGTCCTTTGATTTACTCGATTACCTTCCTAAACCCGAGCCGTCGGCGAACTTTACGACGCGCACGCTCGAACTGCTTCCCCCGGTCAAGTCCCCCGCGTCGCGCACGGCCGGAACCACCTCCGTCCGGGCGGTCGGTTCAAAATTCGGTCCGACCGCGAACGTTTCCACTTCAATGCCGGTCGTGCTCTTTGATGATGAAGCGCCGGCAACTGGTCGGCGCTCGCGCCCACTACTGCGCGCGGCGGGGGTAACCGCCGCGATCGTGGTGTTCGCCGTGCTGGGGTACTTCGCAACCGCGGCGGCGCGGCCCTTTTTCTTCCCCGCACGCGACGAGGGCACGAAGCACGACCCCGACGCGCGCGTAATCGAGAACCTCCCACTGTTTGCGGTGGCCGACGACATCGCGTTCGTTCAGGACCTCGCGAAGCCGGAACTGTTCGGCGACGAACCGGCGGTCGTTTACGACGTGAGCCTCAAAATCCCGCACGGTGACACGGCCGACAAGCCGACCGGCAAGCAGTTCGAGGCGCTCGCCAAGTCGTTCCGCGCGCTCCCACCAACCCGCCAGGCCGAGATCGTGAAGCTCGATCAGGAGCTTTACGCGAAAGAGCCGCGGGAGCGCGACCGCCTGTTCCGCGCGCTGGAAGCGTTCGCCGTGTGGCTCGATCGGCTCCCGGACGCGGACCGGCGCGGCGTGCTGGGCGCTGCCACCCCGCACCTCCGGCGCGAGGTGGTCCGCGATCTGCGTGAGCAGCAGTGGCTGGACGCGCTCCCAACGGCACTGCGCAAGAAAGTGGACACGCTGACGAGCGCGAACGAGAAGGCCGAACTCATCAAGCAGTGGAAGGATGACGAGGCGGTGCGCCGCGACCGGCTCGCGTTCGTGCGCCAGCACGCAGAGGCGTTCGCGGCGAACAAGTCGCCGTGGCCGTTCGACACCGAGGCCGGGCGCAAAGAGGTGATGGAATTCGCGCAGTCGGTTTTCCGCGTGGACGACACAAAGCGCGGCCGGTTGTCGCCCGATCAACTGGCCGAGTACCGGCGCACGCTCGAACTCGCCCGGCGCGACGGCACTTGGGCCTGGTACGGGTTGACCGTTTACGAACTCAGTCGGCTGCACCCGTACCTGCCCGAACCGGCAGAAGCGAAACAGATGATTACCGAGCCGAACGACTTGCCGGAATTATACGCGCGCGCGACGACGAAGAAGGGGGGCGCGAGCCGGCTCAAACCGAACACGTTCGGGAAGTGGCCCGAGTTCCCACTGGAAGTGCTGAAGGACGTGCCGCTGGGTAAGTTCGGACCGCCCAACTTCCCGCAACTCGGCCCGGCCCGACTCAGTGAGTTCAAAGAACCTGTGCGAACCTTTGCGACGAAGGAACTGTTCCCCAAACTGACCAGCGAGGAGAGGGGGGCGCTGCGGTTCTTTGAAGGCAAGTGGCCCGAGTACCCGCGCGAACTCGTGCGCTACGCGACCAAATACGACCTCTCCGTGCCCGGTGTCACGCTCCCGGGTTCCCCGAAGAAGTGGGACGCGACTTACGGCGCGCCTGCCATTGCGCGCCCCTCTCATTGATGGGCGCGCGATGAGTGACTCGTGGGTGTTCTGGGCACTTCTCTCCGCCGCGTTCGCGGCAGCGACGGCCGTTCTCGCGAAGGCCGGTTCCGACGGCATCGATCCCGACCTCGCCACGCTCGTTCGCACCGCGGTTGTGCTCGTCTGTTTGCTCGTCCTCGTCACAGCCACCGGGAAGTGGAACACGTCCGAACCGTTGCCCCGGCGCACGGTGGCGCTGCTGGTGCTGTCCGGTTTCGCAACGGGCGCGTCGTGGGTGTGCTACTTCCGCGCGCTGAAGGCCGGTGAAGTATCGAAGGTTGCGCCGGTGGACAAACTGAGCGTGGTGCTGGTCGCGGTGTTCGCGGTGGTGTTCTTGCGCGAGCGGTTGGGCGTTCGCGAGTGGACCGGCATCGGACTGGTTACCGCCGGCGTCGTTGTGCTCGTGCTGAAGCGGTGACACGTGTTGCCAGCCGCCCGCCGGGTTCGCTCCGCGCCGGCCGGCCGCGGACCATTTCCTCGGTTGAATTCGAGCGGTTTCCTCTTGCTCTCGAAGGGCATCGGCGTTAAGTGCCCCTTGTTCCCGATGTTCTCCTGAGCCGAATTGCACCCGACGGCGTGGGCAAGGGGGCAGGGCGAAGGCGTCGGCGCGGCGCGATCGGTGCGGTTGTGGCCCGATTCCGTCGCGAAGTTTTGCACCCAGTCTTTCGGAAGTCGCGTATGGTCCGCACGTTCGCCGGCGGGCTACTGTTCGCCGCCATTCTGAGCCTGGTGCTCGGCCCGTCTTTCGGGTGCCAGTACAAGGCGATGGAGCCTTCACCAGCGGCCGCCGGGATCAACACGCGCGATTTGATCGACCCCGCTTCCCAGGCCGAGGCCGAAGAACTCACGCCCACGGGCCAACTCGCTGAGACGGCCGAACGGCTGCGCAAAGATCGCCAGAAGAAGCTCGAAGAGCAGTCCAAGAAGGAGGGCGGAACGGCCACCACGAAGCCGAACCGCAACGTCCTCTGCCTGTCCGGTGGCGGGTCGTTCGGGGCGTACTCGGCGGGCGTTTTGGTGGGGTGGTCGGAGCGCGGGGACCGCCCGCAATTTGACGTGGTGACCGGGATCAGCACCGGCGCTCTCATTGCCCCGTTCGCGTTCTTGGGGCCGAAGTACGACGGGCAACTGAAGCGGTTTTACACGGAGCTCGAGAGCCGCGACTTGTACCGACTGCGCCCGCTGCGCGCACTTTTTAGCGAGTCGTTCGCCGACACCGCGCCGATGGCCGCGCAGATCGATGCCTTCCTGACGCCCGAAGCAATGGCGGATCTGGCGGACGCGCACCGCAAAGGTCGGCGCCTGTACGTGGGGACGACCGAGGAAGAGGGCAAGCAGTTCGTCGTCTGGGACCTCGGCGCGATGGCCGTCCGGAACGGTCCCGGGGATCGCGCGCTGATGAAAAAAGTGCTCCTCGGTTCTGCGGCCCCGGCGGGGTTCTTCCCCGCGGCCAAGATCGAGGTGTCCGTGAACGGTGCCCTGTACACCGAGCGGCACGTGGACGGCGGGGTGTCGCAGTCCGTGTTCTTCCGCCCCCCGTATGTGCCCCCGTCGGAGCGGTCGGACGTGGCTGCGCGGGATCTGGCGGGCACCAAAGTGTACGTGATCGTGGCCGGGAAGATGTATGCGGACCCGGAAGTGATTCGGCCGTGGTCCCTGGCTCAAGCCGGGAAAAGCGTTTCCACGCTGATCTACGCGCAGACGCGCGGCGACCTCCAGCGCCTGTACACGGTCTGTTTACTCACGGGAATGGATTACTACGTCTCGGCCATTCCCCAGGCGTACCCGGCCCCGCTGTCGAGCACGGAGTTCAAACCGGTCGTGATGACCGCCATGTTCGAGGAGGGGCGGCGGGTGATCGCTTCCCAGGAACCGTGGCGCACGCTACCGCCCGGGGTCGGCCCGGGGGAAAGTACGCTGAGTCGGGCCGGACCGTGGTTGGAGTTCCAGCAGCGGGGGCCGCTACTGCCGATCGGCGGGCGGAAGGGGCTATCGATTTCGCCGCGGTACCCGGTCTCGGATCGCGGGAGCATCCCGACCGGTCCGCTCCAACCGCCGGAGAAATGATCGGTTCGCACCCCGCGCTGTGATCCAGAAACGCGCGGGGTGGATGTTGCGAAGTGCTACTTCTCCAAGCCCAGGAACCGCTGGTTGGAGTCGAATCGGCCCGTGAACGGCTTGTCCTTCAGGTAGTTCGCGCGCGTGTGCCGGACGATGCCCCTGCCCGTGATCGCGACGAGCATCTCCTCGGGGTGCAGTTCGGAGGCGAGTTGCGCGTCCGCCTCACCGAGAATCACGCGCCAACTGTGGCGCGATGCGTGACCCGGTACGCCGAACGCCTGGAGCACCGCCGCATTGTTTACGAGCGCTTCCCAGTTGTTCGGGTAGAGCTTCATCATCTGGCTGAGGTCCTGCCAGAACGTCCACAACTGGAGCCCGTACCCGCGGAGCAGCGAGACGGCTTGGGGCAGCAAGTCGAGCGATCCGAGTTGCGCCGCTTCGTCCAACAAAAAGAGGGTGCGCTGTTTCGGGAGCTTGGTGCGGCGCATCACTACTGTTAAAAGCGTGACCACCCACAACCGCAGTAGCGCCCGGTGGCTGTGCAGTTTTTCCGGTGGGAGCACGAGGTAAATCGTCATCGGCTTGTTGTGGAGGAGGTCGTTCAGGTCGAACGTGGACCGCTCCAGGCACCGCCCGACGGCGGTGCTGCCCAAGCACTTTACGAACGTGGTCGCGGTGGTGCGGATGCACGGGCGCGTCTTGTCGGACGGGGCCGCGAGGTACGCGATGAACTCGTCGCGCGCCAGCGGCGACATCGTTTTCTTCCGCGTGTCGAGCGCGACCGCGAGCGTGTAGTCGAGGTCGTCGTTGTAGAGCAGTTCGCGGAGCGTGCAGAGGTTCCGCTTGTCCGGCGGGGAGCTGGTCGCGACGTCCGCGATGAGGCCCGACACCAGCCCGCGGCCCGTGTCTTCCCAGTACCGGTCGGTGCTGAACTCGTGGCCCACCGCGAGTTGCGCCGCGAGCATTTCGGCGTCCGATTCCGGGTCCGATCCCGGAACGTGGAACAAATCAAAGGGGTTGAGCTTGTCGCCCTTGTCCTTTCCCGTGACCAGCCCGAACGGGTCGAGGACGACCACCTGCTGGCCCATCTCGCGCCGGCGCCGGGCCGTGACCTGGTAGTTCTCGCCCTTGACGTCGGTGACGATGACCGAGCCGGGGTACGTCAACAGCGCCGGGATGATCGCGCCGACGCCCTTGCCCGCGCCGGTGGGCGCGATCGTGAGCAGGTGCCCGTCGCCCCCGTATGTGAGCGCGGGCGCTTCGGCCGCGTCGATGTGCGCGGACCGGAAGCCGAGGGTGGCTTTGTGCGCCGTGCCTTCCCAGCCGAGAAAGAGGGCGGAGCCGTCGTCCGGGAGCTTCGTGGCCGGTTCAGGCCGGGGCTGCTTCTTGACCGGGCCGCGTGCGCGCGACGGCTTCTTGGCCGCGCGCGGCGCGGCCTGTTTGGGGCCATCGGTCGGTACTTCGGCCGGGTCGAACATGGGCTGCTCCTGCGTGAGCGGCAAGACGAGTCTCCTGGTCCCAGTGACGGCGGAACTCGTACACGAATCGCTCACCCATAATACGCGAAAGCCGGTCTCACTTTGCTCGGATTTCGCGACTCGCCCCGAACTTACAGCGGGACGACCCGGGTGGACGTTTCTTTTGTGCCTAACTCACGTTACGTTTATTAGCATCTTTTTGGGGCACCGGTCCCAGACCGGTAAACCGGGCCGCGCGCTTTCCGTTTGCTGTTTTGTGGCGTGGTGGGCTACTGTTTGAGATGGGGCCACAAGAAAACAAACCGAATCGATTTTGGGTTGATGTGATGATAACTCGCCCGCGATGCACCCGCGAGGCCAGATGTGAAATACCCCGGGCCGATGAACTCACGGTCCCGGGGCATCTCGCCGTTCACCACGTGCTTATTTGTGCGCGTCGTGGCAGGCCTTGCAGTTGATGTTGAGCGCCGCTTTCAGGGCCTTGGCGTCCTTGTCGTCGGTTGCCTTGAGCGCGGCCTTGGTGCTCTCCGCGTACTTGTCGGTCAACTTCTTCCACGACGCGGCGTCGCCTTTCGGCGGCTTGTTCTTGCCCAGGTTCTCGCCGAAGAACGCCAGCGTCTTGGCGTATTTCTGGGCGTCTTCCCACTTCCCGTCCTTCACCGCCGCGTTGATCTTGGCCACGTAGCCTTCGGTCTTATTGTGGCCCTTCTTCATGATTTCAGAAATGTCGGGCAGCTTTTCGTCGGCCGCCGGGGACGCCGTGACGCTCCCGTAGGCGAGCAGAACCGCCGTCATTCCCAAAGCCGCGAACAAACTCGCCCGAATGAGCTTACGAAACATGGAAACTCCTCAACACAGACCGCCCTTCGGAGCGAGTGACCGTCAAACGCTCCTGGGGCGGCCTATCTCAGTCCGTCCGGTGCGGGCCGGGCGGAAAATTGTTAGCTTTCGACAGAATCCCGTTCGCGAACCCTCCGTCGAGTTTTCGAGTGGTTCGCGCGTGGTGTGTTTGGGGCAGTGGCTCGCGGCGGGGATCGAACCCGCCGCCGACTGGACCGCCGCCGGAGCGCCCGGCCGGATCGTTGCCAATCACCGAGAGCGTGGGGTTCCTCTCACAGAATCACCTCTCGCGGTTCGGGCGCGCTGACGAAGGTCGTGAACATCGGCCTCTCGCCGGTTGAGACGCGAGCCGTGCGAACGATATTCACGCGAACCTGCGCAAACGACTCGCGCCGCATCGGATTAGGGTGCGGTGGCGAGTGGGTCGGCGGAGGGGCGGTCAATTCGTGGTGGTGGGGAGGGTGGGGGGAGAGGATTGATCGCGGCGAGCGGGAACAAGCGGGGCCGTTCGGGGCGCGAGGCGTGATCGCGCACTACCACAGGTACGACCACGGCCGGAACCGCTGGTTCCGCAGTCACTGTGTTGCTCGTTTTGTCGCACCGGCACTTACCGCCGGGAGCGAGCTTCGCGCCGGTTGCTCCGTGCGGAAGTGTGGCGACGGTTTGAGGGTGTTGGCGGTCTTCGGATTCACAACTCGAAGTGGGCGGCTTTGCCGCCGGAGGCGCTTTGCAACAACTCTTCGGTTCCGCGCTCTTGGGCGGAGACTGTTCCGGTTTGCTGCAGCAACAGCCCATGAGGGCTTTCTTGATCGGCGCGCAATCGCACGAGAGCGGGGCACAGCCGAGAAGCGAAGAGCCCGCTTTTGGTCGGAGAGCGGCACCCACCGGCAACGCGACAACGGGCGTCAACTGGCCGAAAAGGGCCAGGACCGCGACCGCGAATCGGAGTGTGGCGGCCCGTGCGAACACGACGCTCCCCGGAATGACGCAACGAAGCGAGCTTAGGCACCGTCGGAAGCAGAGTCAAGCACCGATTCGCGTTGCGCACACCCCTACCAGAGGCGCGGGCGGCGCGATATTGTTAGGTGTGGCTTGCCATGCCTTCGGTCCCTTCTGCTGCTCTCGACCTTCCGGGGCGCGGCGCTGGGAGGAATCGACTCCGGTCCCGCGCCGACCTTCCGGCGACCCGGCGGGACACAATCCCCATCTATCCGGGTTACCCGCATGACCCCCTGGCACCGTAACGAATACATCCTGAAGGGCTTGTTCTTCGGGTTGTGGGCCTTCTTCGCACTCCAAGTTCCCCCCACGTCCCAAGACGCCTGGAAGGACATCTTCTGGGTACTCGGCTGGGTCGGGACCGGGCTCGCCGTCGGCTTGGTGCTCGGCGTCGGCCGGCTCGTGCGCCGCGGCGTGAAACCGTGGGCCAACTGGAAAGCGTTCCCGCTGCTGGTTCTGCTCGAGAGCTCGGTGTTCATCTATGCCGGGATCATGACCGGCTTGATGTGCGGCATCTTGTCCGGCCGCGAACTCGCCGAGCCGTGGGCGCGACCGCTCGCTCAACTTTTCGGCCTCACATGGGACGACATCAAGCACACACCGCCCGTCAGCGAATGGCTCTCGTTCTGCGCGTTCGGCGGGGCGGTCCTGGGTTTCGGTTTGTACCGCATGCGGCAGATCGAAGACGGCCGGTGGCGGTTCCTGACCGGCATTGGCGTCGCTGCGGCGTTCGTGTACCTCGCGTCCGAGTACATCCTCGAAATCAAGGTGCCGGACCCGACTGACGCGACAAAGAGCGTGTCGCTGTTCGAGAGCGCTGCGTCGCGCGTCAACCTGGGCATTTACCTGCTCCTCGGGCTGCCGTTCTTCTACCTGCTCACCTTCTGCGGCGAGGCGGAAGAGTCCGAGGTCGAGATCATGACGTTCTGCGGCGTTCTCGGGATCGCGCTCCACCTGGTCGGGTTCGCCACGGCGGTTCCCGGTGTCGGCGCCGCGGCCCCGTTTCTGATTCCGATCGTGTTGTACTTCGTGTACGCGACGCGCGTCTTACCCGGCCTGCGGGTGTTCAAACACGTCCTCCGCGGGTTCAGTTACATGAACTTGGGGCAACTCGCGCTCGCCATCCGGTTCTTCCGCCGTGCGCTCGAACTGAACCCGAACAGCGAACTCGCGCTCGAGGGGATGCACCGGCTCCACAACAATCTCACACTGGCGACGCTCGAGCGGCACCCGGACCTGATCGAAGAACTCGATTTCAAACTCTGCCTCGATCGCTCCACGGCGCTTCTCATGGTCCCGCCGACGCAGGCGGCGCGTGATGAAGCCGCGCGGTTCCTCGACTTGGTGGAGAAGAAGAAGCCGGTTTACCTCGCGCGGGTCGATTACCTGCGCGTGATCTCCTTGGTTCACGCGAAGCAGTACGAGTTCGCGAGCGAGGCGCTCGCACGGCTCCTCAGCCCGGAGACCCCCGGGTACCACCCGACCGTGCGCAACCAGGTGCTGTTCGATGCGTGGTTCCTGGCGATTGACGGCCCGAAGGGGCTGACCGACCGGATGGGCTGGCCCGAACTCAACAAACCCGGCCGGCGGATGGAAGCGATCGGCGCCGTCGAGCGGAAGCTCGCGGCCGATGCGAACAACGAGAAGGCGAAAGAGTACCGCAACGTGCTCTATTCCGGCTTGCAGGAAGGGGAGTTCGTCGCGGCCGTGGCGGTCGGCGGGGCACCGAAGGACTTCAACTACGATTACGTCGAGCAACTGGGCTACCAACTCGCGGACGACAACGACCCGGAGCGCCGGGAGCGCGGGTTGGGGTACCTCCGTATTGCCGGGCGCGGGCTACTTGCGCGTGCCCCCGGGATCTTCAAGAAGCTCGCGGACGCGAGTGAAAAATACGGGGACGCTCACACCGCGCGCGGCTACTCGGAGCAGATCAAGCTCGCCGGGCGGACGTTCGGCCCGCGGAACTTCGCGAAGGACCAGAAGGAAATCTACCTCAACGCGCTCCGCAAACTCGCGGCACTTGCGGAGGCCGAAGGCGACGTCATCAAGGCGGAAGCGGACGCGGCCGATGCGAACGGTGACGCGGTCGGGCGCGAGAAGAAGGACGCGGAGGCCAGGCCCTATTACGAGTCCGCGATCACCGACCTCCAGTTGTACCGCGACGACGGCGGCGGGGCCGTTCTGGAAGCGTACCGCAAGATCGCCGAACTGTACGGCAAGACGCGCGACGCGCTGAACGCGGTCATCAACACGGCCGCGGCACTGGAGTACAGCAGCAGCGACCCGGACCTGCTCCAGAAGCGCGACAGCTACTACTACTCGGTGACCATCGAGCGCCTGACCCGGGCGAAGGAGAGCGTCGGGAAGTGGTTCGACGTGGGGTACTGCGTGAAGAAGGCGATGAGCATCCTGAACCGCTCCGACGCGGACGCGGACCTGCTCGACTGGGCCACGCACCTCGCGCGGCTGGCCAAGGTGATCGAACCGACCAGTAACCGCGTGCGGATGCTGGAAGCGCGGTGCCTGCTGCGGCGCGGGGAGCGCGACGGGGGGCTCCAGCTTTTGGAAGACGTGCGCGAGGGGCCGAAGGGTTCGGGGGACGAAGAAGAGGCGTGGTACAACGCGACGCGGCTCCTGGGTCAGTTGTACCTCGAGGAACTGAGCCGCCCGGACCTCGCGGTGCGCGCCTACCTGGACTACAAGGACTATCACAAGAGCGGCGCGGACACGCTGTTCAACATCGCGAAGTGCTACGAGGCGATGAACGAGCCCGCGAACGCGATCAAGTATTACAACGCGGTCACGGTGTACGAAGAGCACCCGAAGTATTGGGACGCGAAGGAAGCGCTCCGGCGCTTGGGCAAGGAGTGATCGGCGTTCTTGTAGTTCGTGTCGGGTGGGCCCGGGCGCTGGGCTGGCCCACTAACCTCTTAGTGACTGTCCCATATGTGCGAAAAAGCCTGAGAAATCGTGGGTGACAACTCGAAAATACGGCGATTTCGAGGCATATGGGACAGTCACTTACAGCCCCGACACGAAACCTACGCGCGGTTCTGTCGCTTCTCCTGCCGACCCTTGCGGTCGGTCGCGAGTGCGTCGCCGAGCAGGAGCGCGATCCCGGCCGAAGCCCATGTGAGCCCGCGCTTCACAGCGCGGGCGCCGCGGACGATCTCAGGGGGCGTACCCGCCGCTTTTGGTGTCGCCCGGCTGGGCTGCGCCTTTCCGATCGTCGTTCGGGTCCATTACGACCGTCTGCTCGCCGTTGCCCCCCATCGCTTGTTCGATGGCTTCGAGCCGCGCTTTTTCCGTCGCCGAGTTGTCGAGCTTCAGTTCGACCGCGGGGCCGGATCCCATGAGGTGGCCCCACCCCTGCCACCCCTCCACCTGCATACAGATCGCTTTGAGCGCCGCCATAAGTGGCATCGCCAGGAACAGCCCCGCGACGCCCCAAACCTGGTGCCAGTAGAGGCACGCGAGCAGGACCGTCGTGGCGTTCAAGTCCATGCTCCGCCCCATCACCCACGGCACGATAATGTAGCCCTCGAAGGTGACCACGCACGTGTAGAAGACCGCGATGCCGAACGCGGTGAGTAGTGCGCTGCCCATCGGCGCGGTGTACGGGTCGACGAACAGTAGCGCGTCCACGAGCGGCGGGATGCCGGCCGCGATCGTACCGATGTACGGCACGTAACTGAGAACCGCGACCAGCAGCGCCCACAGGTACCAGTGCTTCAGCCCCAGGTACCAGTACACGCTGCCCAGCACCAGCGCCAGACCGAGGTTCACGATCGTGCGCCACACGAGGTACGTGCGGATCGCCTCGGACATCTCCGCCAGCGCGACGGTCACGCGCCCGCGGATCTCCAGCGACGGGCCGAAAATGGCCTTCACCTTGTCGGCCAGCATCTGCCCTTCGAGCAGCAGGAACAGCGTGACGAACAGGACCAGGATCGCTTGCCACAGGTGGTCGAGGCCCAGCACGGACAGCTTGACGAGCCCGCTCGAAAGTTGCTCCTCGGTCAGTTGCTTGCGGACCAGACTGACCGCCTTCGGGGGCGTTCGGTTCAGGTCGTACCGGCCGAAGAACTCGTCGTTGTCCTTAATGGGGAAGAGCTGACTCAGGTTCGACTGGATCGTGTTGTACTGGGCGATCCACGCCTGCTCGTCTTGCGGCAGCCCGACGATGGTTTTTGGGATCGCCCACGCGAACGCGCCGATCACGACCAGGTGGAGTGCGACCAGCCCCAACAGCGCGGTGAGGCACGCGAAGAACCAGGGCAGGTGCAGGCGCTCGTGCATGAACTTCGCGAACGGGAACAGCACCGAGGCGAGCAGCACCGAGAACACGATCGGGATGAAGATACTACTGCCGAGGAACAGCGCGGCGGTGATGCCGAAAATGGCACACAGGTTCAGCCCGATGCGGGTCGCGAGCGTGATGTTTAGATTCATCGTGAGTTCGTACCCGCAGAGGTCACTCCCGGGCACGAGCGCCGGGCCGAGTTCACGTTACCCGTCAATTTGCTTGGCCGCGTCCAGCGTGTTGTAGAGCAGCATCGTGATCGTCATCGGTCCGACGCCGCCGGGCACCGGCGAGAGCCACCCGGCTACGGATTCAACATCCTTGTGAACGTCCCCGAGCCAGCGGCCGTCCACGTTGTTCGTACCCACATCGACCACCGCGGCGCCCGGTTTCACCATCTCCGCGGTGACGATTCCGGGGACACCGGCCGCCGCAATGAGGATATCGGCACGCCGGCACACGTCGGCGAGGCCCCGGGTGCGAGTGTGCGCCACGGTCACCGTCGCGTCGCCGGCCGCGGGGTTCGTCGCGGTCGGTTTCTGCATCAACATAACCGCGAGCGGCTTGCCGACGATGTTACTGCGCCCGACCACGACGACTTCTTTCCCCGCGGTCGCGATGCCGTTGCGCTCCAGCAACTGTAACACGCCGTGCGGCGTGCAGGGGTAGAACCGCGGGTGCCCGGCGGCGAGGAGGCCCACGTTTTCGGGGTGGAAACAGTCCACGTCCTTACTGGGGGACACCGCGCGGATGATCGCGCCGTCGTCGATCTGCTTCGGGAGCGGGAGCTGCACCAGGATGCCGTGAACGGCCGGGTCCGCGTTCAGGCGCGCGACGAGTTCGAGTAACTCCGCTTGTGTCGTGGAGGCGGGGAGCCGGTGAACGGTGGTGGCGAGCCCCGCGTCCTGACACGCCTTGTGCTTGTTCTTCACGTACTGCTGACTGGCCGGGTCTTCGCCGACGAGCACGGCCGCCAACCCGGGCACGCGCTTCCCGGCCCGCGCGCGTTCGGCCACGCGCGCGGCGATCTCCGACCGCATCGTTGCGGCCAGAGCTTTTCCATCGAGTCGTTGAGCCGCCATATCGTCTTCACCCCAACCGCTGCATCAGTTTCGGTAGTATTTCGCCGGACGGCCCGTACAACCCGACGTCCGCGTAGGCGCTGGCCTCGGTGGGCGTCAGGTTCACTTCGATCACCTTCGCGGGTACCGCTTTGTGTCGCTTGGAGATCGGGATCAGCGACGCGGCCGGGTGGACGACCGCCGACGTTCCCACAACGAGGAGCACGTTGCACTCGTGTGCCGCGACCATCGCCGCGCTCCAGACGTCGTCGGGCAGACCCTCACCGAACCACACGATGTGCGGGCGCAACCGGCCGTGGCACTGCGGGCATTCGGGCGCGTCACCGAGCGGCTCTAATCCGCGATTCGCGACGGATTCACACGCCGTACAGCGGGTCTGTCGAAGGCTGCCGTGAATCTCCAACACGTTCACGCTGCCGGCTTCAAGGTGCAACCCGTCAACGTTCTGCGTGACCAGGGTGAAGCGGTCGCCCCACCGCTTCTCCATCTCCACGAGCGCGTGGTGCCCGGGGTTGGGTTTCACGGTCGCCACGTTCGCGCGGCGGGCGTTGTAAAACTGCCACACCAATAAGGGATTGCGGTCCCACCCGTCGGGGCTGGCCACGTCTTCGATGCGGTGCCCTTCCCACAAGCCGTCACTCGCGCGGAACGTGGGCACTCCACTTTCGGCGGACACTCCCGCGCCGCTCAGCACGCACACGCGCTCCGCGATACGGAGCCAATCCGCCGCCTCATCGAGCGCAGCGCTCAGTTCTGTGTCAGTCATCGGGCAATTTCTCCGGTGGCCGACCGGGACGCCATGAGAATAACGGATTTGCGCGCTCTGGGCAACGTGGTATGAACCGGCACGGTGGCGAAAGTTCCCGATGCGCGAGGCTTTTTTCGTCTCGTTGTGGTGGGGGGCGCCGGCTCGTCACACTGTGGCGAGTCGCGAGACGGCTTCGGCATGGATGGAACCGTTGGTCGCGATCAGTCCGCGTGTTTGTTTGAAGTTCTCGCCCTGGTAGACGATCGAATTGCCTCTCAGATCGGTGACCACACCGCCGGCCTCGGTCACGAGCAAGTGCCCCGCGCAGATGTCCCAGTCGGCGAACGCCTCATAAGTGTTCGCGTACACGTCGGCTTCTCCGCGTGCGACGTGTGCGAGTTTCACTCCGCCGGAATACGTCTCGACCACTCGAACCGGTGTGAGAGCTTGAACCGGCTTCGGCGACATGCCCGTTTTCGACCAGCTTTGAACCAAAACTAACTCGCTGAACCCGTGAGCCGACACCCGGCAGCGGGTCGGCTCCGCGTCGCCCGTGTGGGTCCAGCACCCGCCTCCAACGGATGCGAACGTCGTCCGGTTCTGGGCGGGTTCCGCCACGACTCCCACGACCGGCTGTCCGTCGACAAGGAAACCGATCATCACCGAGAACTGCCCGACCTTCTTCGCGAACCCGCGGGTGCCGTCGATCGGGTCGACCACCCACGCCCGGCGCCCGATTTTCGGGAGCGAATCGAACGCGGGGGTGGATTCTTCCGCGCACAGTGCATCCGCCGGGAAGCGGTCGTGGAGGAACCCCAGAATCAGTTCTTGGGACGCCTTGTCCGCGTGGGTACTGATCGTCACCGGTGCGTCGGGGATCGCGGTGAACTGCTCGTACTCGCGCCGGAGTAAATCGCTCGCCCGTGCTGCCGCTTCGCGCGCCGCGGACAGTTCGTCCTGAAACGTCATCATCACTCCGAAGTTGTACCACCCGCTCGCGAACACGCGGTTCGCCAAGAAACTTCCGGGCGAACCGCGTGTTCGCGAGCGGGTGGACTTCCTTACGAATCGGTCTTCAGTGCGGGGTGCTCGGTCGCCGTCGCGTCGGCGAGAATTTGCAGCCGGCGGTAACTGTCGTTGGATTTCCAGAGTTCGTCGTGCGCGCCGTCCGCTTCGACCTGGCCGTTCTTCAAGAGGAACACGCGGTCCACGTTGCGGAGCGTCGAGAGCCGCTGCGCGAGGAAGATGACCGTGCGGCCCCCGGACACGCGCGCGAGCGTGTCGTCGAACAGCGCGAGCGTGTCCTCGTCCACGGGGCCGGTCGGCTCCTCGATGATGAGAATCGACGGGTCGCGGAGCAGGGCACGCGCCAGTGCGATCCGGAACCGCTCGCCCGGGGTGAGCGAGTGCCCGCCGTTCCCGACGAGCGTTTCGTAGCCGAACGGCAACTTCTCGATGAACTGGTGGGCGTGGGCGAGTTTTGCGGCCTCAATGATTTGCGGGAGGTTGTGCGACGGGTCGCCGACGCCGATGTTGTTCGCCGCGGTGTCGGTGAACGTGAGGTCGTCCTGCATCACGAGGGCGACCTGGGTGCGGAGCGATTCGTGCGTCACCCAGCGAATGTTCTTGTCCTCGATTCGGACCTCGCCGGACGTCGGATCGAGGAACCGCGGGATCATGGACACGAGCGCGTGCTTTTCTGCGGCGTTCTGCCCCACAATGGCGATGCTCGCGCCGGCGGGCACCGCGAACGTCACGTCCTCCAGAATCCGCCGCCCGGTCGCCGGGTCGTTGAGCGTGACGTGCCGGAACTCCATCCGGGTCGTCAGCCCCGGTAGGAACTCCGCGTCCGCGGCCTCGGCCGCTTCGCCGCGCCGTTCGAGGAACTCGAGGATCGCGTCCGCGGCCTCGTGCCCGCGCCGGACCTTCAGTGCGTGATCGAACAGCCTAGCGATCGGTACGGCGAGCGACACGAGCGCAACGGCCATAACCGCGAGCCCCGCGACCGAGAACCCCCCCGCGAGTACCCCGCGGGCGGCAAGATAAAGTAGCGCGACCCCGGTAACGAGCACGACCGAGCCGAGCAACGGGGCGGCCATTGAGGTGCCCCGCAGCCGGCGCCAGTTCGCGCGGCCCGATTCCGTCAACTGCCGCTCGACCCGCGCCTGGTTGAACCGCTCCATCTGGAAGCACTTCACCAGTCGGAACAGCGCCATGCTTTCACTTAAAAGCGCGAGCGTGGCCGCTGCCTGGCGCTCGCCGATCCGCCCCTCGCGCCGGAAGTGTGCCGCCACCTGTCCCCCGACCAACCACACCAGTGCGGCGAGTGCCAGGAAACTGAGCGCCAACCAGAAGTTCACCAGTACGATCAACCCGACCAAGAAGACCACGAGCAACCGGTACCGGACCGCGGACGTGAACCGCGCCTGGATCGCGTCGCCGATCTCCTCGACGCGCCGGGTCAGCAGGTCCGCGACCTCGGCCGTGCCCAGGGTCTGCATCGTGAGCGACCCGAGCCGGTACGTATGGAAGTAGACGGCCCGCCGGAGCCGGGTGACGGCGTCGAGCGTAACCGCGGCCGAAAGGTACGCCAGCGCGTTCACGAGTACCCCGCGCACCGCGGCGAGGCCGAACGCCAGGACGAACAGCCCTGTCAGATAGGGGACGTTGGCCGAACCCTTCGGCCCCGGCGCCCAGGTCCATTTGTTCCACGACGCGAGCCAGCCGAGGACCGGACCGGTCCACCGGTTGCGTTCGCGCACAACGAGACTCAGAATTCCGAACTGCGGGCGCGCCTCCGGGTCGACGTTCTCGGACTTGTCCGTGCGTTCCCAGCCCGGGGGCGGCAAGTAGTTATCGGCCGCGGCTTGGTTCACGCGGTCGCGGAGCGCGAGGTACACGCCCGACTGCCAGCGCGCTTCCCACTCGTCTGCAAAGAGGTGCTCCTCGCCCTGCGCCTTCGCGAGCGGTTTCAGGTCTTCGTCCGTGCGGGCTTCGAGCCGCTTGGCGCGGAGCACCGGCCACCCCAGGCGCGCGACCGCCTCGGCTCGGTCCGCGTCCGAGCGCCCGGCCCATTCGTCGGCGAACTCGCGCTTCCGCGTGGCCGAGAGTTGCGCGTAGGTCGGGATTTCGCCGCGCCAGACGAGAAGATCGACGAAGAGGTACAGGAGCAGTAGGAGCAGCGCGTAGGTAACGGCCGCCCCAATGGAACTGACGAGTGCCGCCCAGCGAGCGCTGGGCGATTTGACGAAGCTTTTGTGGATTTGCGCGAGTGCAGTGCTGCCCACGTGCGCCCTCGGTGCAGGGAATGGGCGGGTCGGGACCGCGGCCCCGCGACGCTCGTGGGGCCACGAAGTTCAGACTAGCAGAGAACCGGGGCGCGTGTGAGCGGGAGTACGAGCGAAGCCGGAGAAAACGTCACCCGGCCCCGTTTCCACCCCACCTACCTGCGTTACGCCAAGTCCCGGTCTTCAAACAGGAGTAGCCCGACGAGGAGCGCGATGACGGTGTAAATCAGCGAGTAACCGGTCACGGTCAGCACATAAGTGCCGAACTGCCACAGGTCGAGTTCGGTTTCGCGGATGATGGCGCGGCTCATGTTGAACGACTCGAGCGACGGGAGCAGCGCGTCGAACAGCCGCCCGAGGAAGCCGACGAGTCTGACGCCCGTGCCCCCGCCCTGTGTTTGTGCGCGCTGGGTCACCTGCACCACGACGGGCGCGAGGTGGCCCAAGAAAAACACGAGCAGGCACAGAACGAGGTTCACGATGAACGCCAGTCGCGTCGCCAGGGCCGACGCGACCGCGACCAAGATCATGACCTGCCCGAAACCGAGCATGACGCCGAACGTGTGCGCAACAGCGTCGGAGAACCACAACCCGGCACCAGCGGCGACGGCTTTCCCTTGCACACTCGGCACGACCCGCTTGAACGGCGGGACCACGGTCTTCTGCGCCTGATAGGTCATCGGGTCGACGATCTTTTCCGTGGGCGTGGCGAGCGGGTCCGTCGGGTCCGCGGCGTTGTTGATCGAATCGTACTCGCGGTTCGCCCGCAGCGCGTAGGTCAGCGTCCAGTTGAGGAGCATCGACATGACCAGACACGCCATCACGATGCCGAGGAACTTGCCGATGAGGAACTGGCGCCGGTTCACCGGCTTGCTCATCAGCGTGACCGCCGTGCGCCCCTCGATTTCCTCGCTGATCGACATGCTCGCGGCCAGCACCCCGAACAGGGTCGCGGCCAGCATCACCATGTCGAACCCGATCTGCTTCATGAACTTGTAGTCGTCGCCGAACGTGAAGTACGGGATCGCGACCGAGATCCAGATGGCGACCGTGGCGCCGCCGGTAATGAGCCAGAACATGGGCTGCCGACAGCTCTCGCGGAACGCGGCGAACGCGACCACCCCGCCCTTCGGCCACACCAGCATCACGACTTGCGGCAGGAGCAGGAACAGGTCCACGATGAGTTGCAGGTGGAGCAGGCCGCCGTAAATGTAGCGCCCGTTCACCGAGAGGTTCGAGGCGTCGCCCTTGTAAACCAGGTACGCGCCCGCCGCGACCCCGGCCACGAGTAGCCCCAGGATCGCGTAGACGAGCGACGCGGGACTGGACGCGGCGGACTTGAAGCCCTTCGGGTCGATGGCCCAGAGCCACGGAAGGGCGGCGACGAACTGTAAGGTGGCGAGTACCACGCCGGCCAACAGCACGGTCGGATCGTTGGTCAACGTCGAAAACATGCGCGGGGTCCGGGAGTCGGTGCGAATCGAGACGTTACCCGCCATACGCCGTCCCCGGCCCGGCGGTTCGCACTCTGTTTAGGAGTTCCCGGTTCTAACTTCCAGAGTTTCGCGCCGAAGGCGAACGAACGCGAGCCGGGACCGACCTCTTCTTCGGAACTCCCGAGACAGGGAGAACGCTCCGCAGCGCGCTAAACCCACAGTTGCAGCACGCGCATCACGGTTTCCTGCCACACGTCGAACGGGTCTTCGCCGTCGAGGGCCGCGACCGCGCCGTCGCCCGCACCGATCTCCGGGCGCGGACCACCCACGATCAGTTCCGTGACCACCACGTTGTCCATCTCCATATCAAACGGCTCGGTCGCGGACGCGAGGCAGTGAACCTGGGAGTTCCGTGACAACCGGTTGAGGTAGGTCATCACCGCTTCCCGGCTCTCGGTGGCCCGCTCCGCGGCCTCTTGTTCCTGAGTGCTCTTGCCCGATGCGGTCCGGTCGCCGGTCGCCACCAACCCGTCGCCGCGCTCGATCGGCTCGCGGAGCAGCAGACGCAAGAGTGCGGCCTCTTCTGCGAGCGGAGCTTTTCCGCCGTCCTGTACGAACAGCACCTCGAACCGGATCGCGTCGGTACTCAGCCAGTCGGTCAACTTGCGAACGAGCGCGAGAATTGTGGACTGGAGCAGCACGATGCGCTGGTAGGGCAACTCGCCGTCCTTGAACCGCGCCGCGATCAGGTCCGGGAAGATGACGAACACGAACGCCCGCCGGCGCCGGAGGAACTGGTTCTCGTCGCGCGAGTAGTAGAACAGTTCGTCGCGCACGAACTTCATGTCGAAGAGGTCCGGGCTCTCGTCCTCCATGTACGCGAGCTGCGAGTGCAACAAACTCTCGATCGAGCCCTTCGTGGAGATCGACGTGTACCCGCCGACCGGGTACTGGTCCTCGTCGAGCACGCGCGTGGGGACTTCCTTGCGCCCGACGAGCGGCTTCACCGGGCGCGCGGGGAGCCGGGACTCGATCCGCGCCGTGGTTTGCAGGATTTGCCGGTGCGCAACGTACTGGCCCATGTCGGCGAGCGCGGTTCCCTGTTCGAGCGCGATCACGTCTTCGGGCGCGAGAACCTCCGCGATCCGGCGCCCGGCGGACACCAGAGCCTCGTACATCTGCACGAGCAGCGGGGACGGGCCATCTCGCACGAGCCCGTCGTAGCCGGTTTGAATCACCTCGTCGGGGTTGGTCGTTTGCAGCGCGCGGATCACCGCGGGCGGGAGTAGCACGCCCGAGATCCCCGCGCGCTCGCAAATTTGGTTCACGATGTACGCCAACCCGCGCACGCGGTCCTTTTCCTTGTACTTACGCAGCGCGTCCCCGGCGCGCTCGAAGGTCCAGTCGGCGTAGAGTTTGCCGAGGACGTGGTCCTCGTAACTGCGCCCGAGCGCGGGGGGCCAACCCGGAACCGGCTGCGCTTCGCGCACGCGCTGTTCGGCATCGACTCCCAGAGCCACGTTACCCACGTCCGCGACGAACCCGATGGGCGGGAGCGGGTGCCCCCCGGACGCGATTTCCATCGCCCATTCGAGGGCCGGTTTGACGGTTTTCGCGGTGGGTTTGAGGGCGCGCTGGAGCAGCAACCCGTCGAGTATGTATCGGCGGGCCGCGTCGAGGTCGCGCAGTTCGATCGGGTCCATTGGCCTTCCAGAGTTCGCAGTTTCTCCCCCTCACTTATACCGCGTGCGCCGCGTTGCACCAAACCCCGTTACTGCGACGGGTGTTGCGCGCCGGCGTGTTTGCACGTTCCACCGGCCGTCCGCGGTCTGATGCGGGCAGAGAGCGACGAATCGCGGGTTTCTTCAGATCGGTGCTCCAGAACACAATTGCAGAATTCGAGGTGCGACTGCCCCAATCGAAACAATCGCGCAGGTCGTTAAAGTTTCCCGCGCTCGATGCCGATCAGAAAAGCGACGTGGATTGGGATCGAACTGTTTACGGCTGTCGCGTGGCGGTGTTCGCGGTGGCCGGGCGAGGGGCGCATGAGGATCACGCGATTCCTTCTTCCCGGATTCGTGGTGGCGTTGGGTGTCGGGCCGGCTCTGGCCCAACCTCAACCTCGCGGCGGGGCCTGGTCGGATTCTCCCGACTTTGTACCGAACGTGAGGCCGGTTGGGGCCGAGGAGCCGGGGCTGCCGGGGCCGCCCATGCCCCCGGGGCGCCCGCCGGCCGCGGTCACGAGTCTGGAGCAAATGAACGTACCCCCCGGTTACGGGAGGGGCGATCCCGTGGGCACGCTCACGGGGCAACCGACGCAGCCGGGACCGGGCGGGCTGCCACCCGGGAGCTATTCCAGTCCGTACTACACGGACGGACCGGGGTGCTGTGGGCCGCTCGGGCGCGACGGGCGCATCGGGTACGATGTCTACAGCTACGCCGGGCTGAACTTCACGATCGGGAACGGGCTCCCGGACCTGCTGAAGACCCCGGGGTGGACCGTTGGGGGCGGCGTTCGCACGCTGTTCTTCAACCCGACCCACACGGCCGCGTGGACCGTCGATCTCGGCGGGAGCTACACGTACAACCGCGGACAGGGCGAGAACGAGCCGACCAACCTGTTTCTGCGGAGCCAGCCCGTACAGAACCAGCAGAACGGCGGGTTCCAGGTCCAACCGGACCGGTTCGTACTGACCGCGGTGCGCGGGGTGAGCCGGTCGAGCTTCAACTACGCCTTCGGCCGCGACGTGTGGCTCCTGGGCGACGGGAGCACCGGCGGGCAGAACGGGACCAACTGGCGCATCGGCGGTTGGGTCGGCGGGCGCTACGGTACCTCGCACGTGGACATGGTTCCGCTCGACGAGACCAACGGGTACTCCCGCCGCCAGAACGTGTACCACGGGATCTTCGTCGGGGCGCACACGACCTTCGACGTCCCGATGGGTTCGTGGATCTGGACGAACGGCATCCGGGTCGAGTACGGCTACGACTGGACGAACCTGGTGCCGCCGGTGCAGGGGAACCTGCACAACATTAACCTCCAGTTCACGACGGGGATTCGGTACTAACAGCGGTTCCCGTGAGTGCGATCAAAGCCGGGGTGTTTGGGGGACGCTCCGGCGCGACCCCGCGATGCGACGCATCGCGGGGTCGTTCTCATTGAAGCGGGCGCTGTGCCCGCGTACAAAGGCGGTATCGCCAGGGGTGCTCGCGCCGGCTGCGCGGGCTGAGAACACACCCTCGGAACTTGAGCGGGTTATGCCGCCCAAGAAGGCGACCCCACTCAAAGCGCGGGGTGCGGAACGCGGAACGCGAAGGGAAACCCGCCGGGTTTCGTTTCTGACGGTTCCGGCGTTCCGAGTCCCGCGCTCCGCACTTCTGAGACCCCAATGACTCAGCTCGAATCCGCCCGCAAGGGCATCGTTACGCCGGAGATGGAGTTCGTCGCGCAGCGCGAGGACCTGCACCCGGAGCTCATTCGCGCCGAAGTCGCGCGCGGGCGCATGGTCATCCCCGCGAACACGGTCCACCTCTCGAAGAAGCTCCAGCCGATGTGCATCGGCGTCGCGGCGAAGTGCAAGATCAACGCGAACATCGGCAACTCCGCCGTGACCGGCAAGGCCGACGACGAACTGGAGAAGCTCCGCACCGCGGTCGAACTCGGGTCCGACACGGTGATGGACCTGTCCACCGGCGGGAACATCGACGGCATCCGCCAGGCGATCATCGACGCCTCTCCCGTACCGATCGGCACCGTGCCCGCGTACCAGATCATTCAGAACGTGAAGGACCCGCGCGACATCACGCCGCGCCAGCTCCTCGACATGGTGGAGCACCAGGCGAAGCAGGGCGTGGACTACATGACCATCCACGCGGGCGTGCTGCTCGAGTACGTCGCGCTCACGAGCGAGCGCGTGACGGGGATCGTGAGCCGCGGCGGGTCGCTGATGGCCGGCTGGATGGTCGCGCACCACCAGCAGAACCCGTGGTTCACGCACTTCGGCGAGCTGTGCGAGATCATGCGCAGGTACGACGTGACGTTCTCGCTCGGCGACGGGATGCGCCCGGGCTGCCTCGCGGACGCGAACGACAAGGCGCAGTTCGCGGAACTGAAGACGCTCGGCGACCTGACGCTGAAGGCGTGGGAGATGGGGTGCCAGGTGATGATCGAGGGGCCGGGGCACATCCCGATGCACCTCGTGAAGATGAACATCGAGAAGGAGCGCGAGCTCTGCCACGACGCGCCGTTCTACGTGCTCGGGCCGCTCGTGACGGACATCGCGCCGGGCTACGACCACATCACCAGCGCGATCGGCGCGGCGCTCGCGGCCGAGGCCGGGGCGAGCATGCTGTGCTACGTCACGCCGAAAGAGCACCTCGGGCTGCCGAACAAGGACGACGTGCGCCAGGGGGTGATCGCGTACAAGATCGCGGCCCACGCCGGCGACATCGCCCGGGGGCGCAAGAACGTCCGCCAGCGGGACGATGATCTCTCGAAAGCCCGGTTCGAGTTCGACTGGAACCGCCAGTTCGAGCTCTCGCTGGACCCGGAAACCGCGCGCCGGATGCACGACGAGACGCTCCCGCAGGACGTGTTCAAGAGCGCGAAGTTCTGCTCGATGTGCGGCCCGAAGTTCTGCTCGATGCGGATCACGCAGGACGTGCGCAAGCTCGCCGCCGACGCGAAGAAACTGAGCCTGGAACTGGCCGTGGTGTAGCTCCTGTTTGAAAATCCGCCGCGGATGAACGCAGATAACGCGGATCAAGACAAGAAGCAGAAGAGCATTTGACAGGATTAACAGGATCGGCAGGATTCCGAATGTTAATCCTGTCCAAAAATTCTGCGGTTTTGATCCGCGTTACCTGCGTTCATCCGCGGCGGATTTTCCGGCTTCTCACGCGGAGTCCGCCAGGGGTTGCGCTTCACCCCTGGCTACGCGCTGTCGCTCCTGACGGGGCTAAAACGCGATCTCTTGTCTTGATCCGCGTTATCTGCGTTATCCGCGGCGGCTTTATGACCGCACTCTTGAAATCGCGTCCGCCGCGCCGCGTCTGTATCCTGTTGGGGAATCACACCCTCGGGTACTTTCATGAATCTTGACGCCGTCATTTTCGTTCCCGCGCTGACCGGGAGCGTGATCGTCGGGTTCGTGTTCCTCATGTTCGCCGCACACTACTACCTCAGCGTTTTGGAGGGCACCGCGGCCGGCGCGAGGGAGATCCCCTGGGAGGGGGACGCGATCACCAACAACTTCACGAAGGTGTTCTACCTCGCGTGGCTGATGGGGCTGTGGGCCGGCCCCGCGTACTTCGTGGGGCGCGCGATCGCGAGTGGGAGCGACGCCGCGTGGATCAAACTCGCGGCACCGTTATTGGTGATCTGGGTAGTGTACCCCTTGAGCCAGTTGGCTTCACTCAGCGCGTCGAGCGTGTGGGTGCCCATGAATTTGGACGTGTTCGCTCGACTCGCGCAAAAGCCTCTCGTGACGATCGGGTTCTTCGCCCTCACGCTGCCAGTGTTCGCGCTGATCGGGATCGCGTTCAAATGGGCGTACATGACGCGAGGGGAGTTCCCGCTCCTGTTCGCGGGCGTGCCGCTTCTGTGCTTCGCCGTACTTCTTTACGCCCGACTACTTGGAAGACTCGCGTTCGCGCTGATGTTCACCAAAAATCTCTTCAAGCGGAAGAAAAAGAAGAAGCCGAAGAATGAGCCCGCGAAATCGGACGCGGACACCGAGTTTGACGAGGCGCCCCTCGCACCGATTCAACCCAGCGAGATGGCGCCGATCAACACGCCGGACGGTGAGTTGGCCGGTTACAACGTATTGATGGCGGACGACCCGCCCGCGCCGAAGAAGCGCGTGAAAGCGGTGATCGTGGAGGACGATCCGCCGCCGGAATTGGAGCCGCCGCTGCGATTTGCGCCCGAGCCTCCGCCACTTCCACCACTGCAATCACCCCCGCGGCGCCCGAAGTCCGACCGCCCGCTCGAACGCGCCCGCACGTGGACCGATGACGACGATGATTCGACACCCTACGGCGTGAACCCGTCGGAGGTGAAGGAAGACGAGCGCATTCCGGCCGAGGTCGTGAAACCGCGCGCCGATGAAATGGCGCTTCTTGATCGCCGGGACGCGCCGAAGCCGCCGAAGGTCGTGTGGTCGGTGGAGCTGCTCGCGTTTTTGCTCCAGCCCGGAACGATCTCCGCTCTGGTGGTCATGTCGGGCTTGGGGGTGTTAGCGGGCGTGTTCGTCCGCGTCGCACGCGCGTTCGACCCGACTTTGGGCGCTGAGTGATTTTCCGTCTGACGACTGTAGTGGGTCGGGCGCTTGGTTGGGTCGCCACGCGCTCGGTGGGTCATTTCCGCACCCAAATTTCGAGCACCTCTTGGCGAGCAGGAACCCTCCTCTCCGACAAATCAGAATTCGTGCGCGAGGCCGTCACTAAGGCTCTGGATGGCATCAAGTAATCTTTGCCAATGGGCACGCGGCTAAGATTGTGCCCTCACTTCCTGTTGATCCGTAGCGTTTCGCGCCGTACACTTTGGGGAGATCAACCCGAAAGAGACGTGACCCCGATGACCGTTCTGCCGCTGCTCCTCGATATTCGACTTCTTGGACCGCCGCGGGGCCGGTCTTCTTCGCGTTTCGATCCGAGGTGATTCGATCCACGAGGTTGCAGCGGCCCCGGAACTCAGTTCCGGGGCCGTCTCTGTTTCTGGAGCTACTCATGCCTGTGCCGACCGACCCGAACCGCGTCATCATCTTCGACACCACGCTGCGCGACGGGGAGCAGAGCCCCGGGTGCAGCATGAACCTTCCCGAGAAGCTCGAGATGGCCCGCGCGCTCGCGGACCTCGGCGTGGACGTGATCGAGGCCGGGTTCCCGATCGCGTCGCCCGGCGACTTCGAGAGCGTACAAGCCATCGCGCGGCAAATCCACGGTCCGATCATCGCGGGGCTGGCGCGGTGTAACCCGGCCGACATCGACCGCGCCGCCGACGCGGTAAAAGACGCCCCGAAGCCGCGCATCCACGTGTTCCTCGCGACCAGTGCGATTCACCGGGAGTTCAAGCTCCGCATGACCTCGGAAGAGGTCGCGAAGCGCGCCGTCGAGGGCGTGAAGCGCGCCCGCGACCGGTGCGCGGACGTGGAGTTCTCGCCCGAGGACGCCGCGCGCACCGAACTCGACTTCCTGGCCGAAGTGGTCGAGCGCGCGATCGAGGCCGGCGCGACCACGCTCAACATCCCCGACACGGTCGGCTACGCGGTCCCCACGCACTACGCCGCCATCATCCGGCACCTGAAGCAGCACGTGCGCGGGATCGACAAGTGCGTGCTCTCGGTCCACTGCCACAACGACCTGGGCCTCGCGGTCGCGAACAGCCTCGCGGCGCTGGGCGAGGGCGCGCGGCAAGTGGAATGCACCGTCAACGGCATCGGCGAGCGGGCCGGCAACACCTCGCTCGAAGAAGTGGTGATGGCGCTGCACACGCGCTCCGACTTCTACAAGCTCACGACCGGGATCAACACCCGGCACCTGTACCCCGTGAGCCGGAAACTGGCGCACGTCACCGGCCAACAGGTCCAGCGGAACAAGGCCATCGTCGGCCAGAACGCCTTCGCACACGAAGCCGGTATTCACCAGGACGGGATGCTGAAGGAGCGCAGCACTTACGAGATCATGAAGCCCGAAGACGTGGGCATTCCGCAGACGGAACTGGTGCTGGGCAAGCACAGCGGGCGGCACGCCCTCAAACAGCGGGTCACCGATCTCGGGTACCGGCTCACCGATGAACAACTGAACCGCGTGTTCGAGGAGTTCAAGAAGCTCGCGGACAAGAAGAAAGAGATCTACGACGGCGACATTGAGGCGCTGGCGGAGAACCTGCTCCAAGCGGGCACGGGGAACCTGTGGACCCTCGTCGGCTTCACCAGCACCGCGGGAACCGGCTCTCAGACTTCCGCCGCGGTCACGCTGAAGCACCTTGATGGCACCGTGCGCCGCGACGCCGCCATCGGCAACGGCCCGATTGACGCGCTCATCAAGGCGATCAACCGCATCACCGGCGCGGTGGTGAAGGTGGTGGATTACCGCGTGCGGTCGGTGAGTCAGGACATGGACGCGCTGGGCGAGGTGAACATCGAGATCGAGCACGCCGGCAAGCGGTCGCGCGCCCGTGCGGTGAGCCTCGATGTGGTGGAAGCGAGCGCGCTGGCGTACCTCGAAGTGGTGAACCGCGTCGCGTCGCGCCTGCTCCGCGACCGCCTCAAGCCGACCGACGACGTGCCGACCGAAGTTGTCCCCGCGAGCTGAGTTGTGGTATGACTGGCGCAAAGGAGGGCTCGCGGTGAGTACGAAACTCGCGGAACTCGAATTCGGGTCCGAGTCGATGGGCCAACTGCTGGTCAACTTGGGCGGGGTTTCCCCGGATCGCGTCCGGCTGTACCCCGCGCCGGGTACAGCAACTGTTGGCGACGTGGTCCGGTTACTCAACCTGTACAAACGGAAGTTCGAGCTGATCGACGGCACCCTCGTGGAGAAAATCATGGGGGCGAAGGAGTCGTTCGTCGCCCTCGAACTCGTTTTCGCTCTGAAGATGTGGAACGCGGAAAACGGCAACTTGGGCATGGTACTCGGCGCGGACGGGCCGGTTAAACTGATGGACAAGTTGGTCCGCATGCCGGACGTGTCGTTCACGAACTGGGACCGCGTTCCCGAGCGCCGCGTGCCCGACGAACCGGTTCCCGAACTCGCGCCCGATCTTGCCGCAGAGGTCATCAGCGAGGGCAATACGCGCGAGGAAATGGACCGCAAGCTCAAGGAATACTTCCTCTCCGAAGTCGCGCTGGTGTGGTTCATTGATCCGCGAAAGCGCACGGTGCGGGTCTACACATCACCCGACGACGTGACCGAATTGAGCGAAACGGACGCGCTCGATGGGGGTGACGTGCTGCCGGGGTTCGAGGTCGGGGTGGGGCAATTGTTCGAGCAACTCCGGCCCGCACCCAAGCCCACCAAGCCGCCGAAATCCGGTGGCACGAAGAAGCCCAAGAAGCGGAAGTGACCATGCCGCGCCGCGCGCCCAAGTGGATGTACTTCGTGTTGATCCTCGCGGGGGTGTACAACCTCGCGTGGGGCGCGTGGGCGGTGCTGTTTCCGACACTGTCGTTCGCCAACTCGGGGATGCGAGACCCGGACAAGCCGCTCTACTACCCACAACTGTGGCAGTGCATCGGGATGATCGTCGGTGTTTATGGCGTCGCGTACATTCTTGCCGCCCGTGACCCGGCGCGCCACTGGCCCGTAATTCTCGTCGGTTTGTTGGGCAAACTCTTCGGACCGGTGGGATTGGCGTTCGGTGTCGCCACCGGACAGGCGCGACCGGAGGGGTTGATAACCTGCCTCACGAACGACTTGATCTGGTGGGTTCCGTTCGTGCTCATTTTGTGGTACGCATATCGCGAATCGCACGTCAGTGAAGCAACTCACCCAAGTCCGTGATGCGGTGCGGGATGTGGGCGTGGTCCGCACGCGGGTCGAGGAGCACCGCGTGCATCCCGGCGGCGGTCGCGCCGGTGTAGTCGTTCTCCAAATCGTCGCCCACAAACAGCACTTCGTTCAGCGCGCAGTTCGCGACGCGCGTAACTTCCCGGAAGAACCCTCCGCCCGGTTTTCGCACACCCACCGCGGCACTGATGACCACATGATCGAGCCGCGCGGCGAGTTCTGGGAAGCCGCCCAACACGGGCCACAGTCGGGCGTCGTAGTTGGAACCCATTCCCAGCATCAGGCCGCGTGACTGAAGCGCCGTGAGCACTTCTGCGGCATCGGGCGCGACGCGCCACGCGGCCGGCAGTGCGAAGTGGTCGAAGAGGTCGCGGTAGCACGCTTCCGGGTCGGAAACTCCGGTCAGTGTTTGCGTCACGATACGGTGCCAGCGCTCGCGCTCGCGGGCTTCGCTCGTGGCCCACGATGTTGCGACGTCCGCGGCTTCTTCGACGCGGTACGCGGCAACGAAGCGGCTCCGCACTTCGCCGGGAGCGAGTTGGAGGCCGTAGCGCCGGGCAGTGTCGGCATAGACCGCCGGGGCCGACGGCTCGGGGAAGAGCAGGGTGCCGACCGCGTCGAAAAAGATGGCGCGTGCGTGAACGGGAATGATCGGCACGTTAATCCGCCATCCCGTTCGCGGCCGCAGCCGCTGCGCGGCTCTTCGGTCCCGGCACCACTGTCTTCACCGGGGTGGGCGCGACCGATCGCGTTGCCATGCGACTCGCCTTGCGCGTGTGTGGTTGCGCCGGGTCCGCGAGCGACCGTGCCGCCTGCGCCGCGACCGCGACTTTCAGCAGGTGCAACCCGCCGCGGAAAATGATGAACGCGATGAACGCGGACGGCCCGGCCTCGAAGATGCGCCGGTTCGTGAGCAGGGTATAGGTGTTCCAGAACTGCCACAGTCCGACCGCGATCAGCCCCCACCCGGCCAGTTCGCGGCTCCAGTATGCGAATCTCATGACGAACCCTTTTGGTACTCAGTTTCGCCGCTTCGTGCTCTTGGGTGCGTTCGCCCGTTTCGCTTGCGCCTCGGGCCGCTTCGCTTCTTCTCCGGCGCGCTGGCGGCCCCAGATGCGCCACTTCTCCACGCGGACGCGCTCGCGGTGCGACTCCGCCCAACTCGTGTCGGTCAGCACCATCGCGCCCTCGGCCGGATTCATGACCCGGAGCCGCCAGTAGCCGAACACGAGGCGCAAGAGGAGCGCCCCGAAGAACAGCACGCCGATCAGGATGAAGAACCGGTTCTGGCCGGGCCGAAATTCACCGGGTGCCAGTGCGCGCCGGTACGAGGTCATGGAGGTCTTGTCGGCCCAGCGGAGCGGGAAATCCTCCAGTGGCGCGAATTCGAGTGAGTTCACCAGCCACCACACCATCTGGCCGACGATCACGATGCCGGCCGCGATCCCAATGAGCCACGCGATTTCGTCGGAGCGGATGTGACTCGGCGGGCGGCGCGTGGGCACGTCGCCCTTGCGCCGCAGCACGTTCTCGAACGGCACGATCTGGTGGACGAACCCGAAGACGCGGTACTGCGCGCGGAGGTACACGAGAACCGCCATCACGAGTACCGCGTCCGTTACGCGGAAGTGGGTTTCGCGGATCTCGAACGGGTTCTCGGTGCCGGGGTCCGGGATGCCGAACGGGAACACCAGAAAGTACCCGATGACGAGCAGCAGGAACGGGGGCACTGCGGTCCACCGGAGCGCCAGTGCCGCGCACCCGAAGATCGCGACGAGCGCGCCGCCTAAGTCGCTCCCGTTCATGAACATGACCACGAAGATCACGGCCAGTGCGCCGAGTGTGGTGAACGTGTACGCGCGCACGGCCCGGTCGCGGAACAGGAGGTCGAGCACCTGCCGCTGCGTCGGGTCGGCCGCATTTTGGATCTCGTTGGGGCGGCTCATCGGCGGCTCCTCATCCCGCGGAGTCGGTCGAGGCGGTCGAGCACGAGGCGCACCGCGTCGCCGTCGTTCACGCGCATGACCGTGGCGCCGACGCCGCCGAGGGCGCGCCGCATTTTGCGGAACGTTTCGTGGTACTGCCGCGTGAGATTGTCCTGCACGATCTTCGTGATCTTCTTTTGCCGCGCCGCGTGGTCGAAGTCGTCCGGGCGGCGCTTCTTTTTCTTCTTGTCCGGGGCCGCGGCCACCGGCCCGGGAACGTCATCGGGTGAGGGCACGTCCGCGGGCCAGGGAACGATCACCATGACGTGGTGCCGGCGCGCGCGGGCCACGCGGCACGCCTTCACGAGCGGTTCCAGCTCGGGGCCGAGTTCCGCGATGTCAGCGAGCAGCACGTAGAGCTCGTTGTCGCGGGCGCGGCTCACCGCGCGGACGATCGCGCCCGCGAGTACCTCGGCCTTCTCCGCGCACCGGAACCGGTACCGGCCCTGTTCGTCGTACAGCGGGATCGGGCAGCGCAGTTGGTGGTGCTGGAGGAACTGTGCCACGCGCTCGGCATAAACTTCGTCGTCGTGAACGTAGCGCTCGATGGCGTCCGGGCCGGTGCCGTCCTGGAGCGAAAATAGCGCGGCCAGGCGCTTCCGCCGCGTGAGTTCGCCCGCGCTCGGCCCGAACCACCCGCGGACCCCGTGGATGAGCCAGAACAACCCGGCGATGACCGAGGGGAGGATCAGCAAGTTGATCCAGATGAAGAGCGTGAGCGCGATGCGAACGGCCCACTGCATCCCGCGGGTGCGCTGCACCGCGAACTCGAACGTGCCGCTCATCCAGCTCGCGTAAACCTTCTGGAGCCACCCCGGGAGCGGGGCGCTGCCGGGGCTGAACATCCCGCCGAGCCGGTACGCCAGCAAACACGGTGGCGCGACCACGAAAAACAGGACGATCCAGCCCCACCATTTGTCGAGCAGCGGGATCCACAATCGGCCCAGCGGCATCGAGTTCGCCGATTTCGCCATCAGTTCCGGGTACAGTTCGTGCGCGAGCGGGTACGCGCGGCGCGTGAGGTGCTCGGCCGGCACGCCCTTCGTTCCGGGTTGCAGCGCGGACACTTCCGCCAACCGGCGCAACACGTTAATCATGTGCGTCTGCGTGCGGGCCGGTGCGATCGGTTGTGCCGTCTGGTCGTCGAAGGTGGTGAGCCCCACGAGGTCGCGGTTCGCCGTGGACGCTTGCGCCACGACGGCCGCGACCCCGGCCATGCGCGTGAGCAGCGTGTTGCCCGGCGGCCCCAGGCGCACGCCCTCGCTGGTGTCGAGGAACAGCACGCACCGCACGGGCACGTCGCTCTCGTACTCCTTCGTGATGAGCTTGTCTTTGCGGGCCGACGCCTTCCACGCGATCATTTTCGGCGCGTCGCCGGGCCGGTAGTCCCGCAGGTCCAGTAGTTCGTCGCCCGAACCGGGCCGGCGCAAGCGGTGAATCCCGGGGGGCGGCAGCGTGTTGAACCGCTTATCGGCGCGCTGCTTGCCCTCCTCGTTCACCAGTGGGGGGAGCACGAGGAACTCGATCGCTTCACGCAGGAACACCCGGCGGTAGAAGAACCCCTGGAGGTCGGCGACCCGCACCTTCACGCCCTCGAACCGGAGCACGCCGGGCGCGGGGCACTTGAGCGTGTAGATCACGTCGGCCGGTTGGCCCGGCGCGATCGTGGCGTGGTCCCCGGTTTCGCCCTCAATGATGTCCGCGCCCGAGGGGAGCCGGTCCTCGACCACCGCGTAGTCTATGGTCGCGAACCCGTCGTGCCGGACGCGCACGCGCACCTCGAACGGCACGTTGGCCCACAACATGGGGGCGTCGCGCCCGCCCTGCATGACCCACCGGCGCACGCGCAACCGGGACACGGCCGCGTTCGACTTGAAATGGAACTGCACCCACTCCCACACGAACCACACGAACAGTGTGACCGCGAGAATGGCCGGCACCGCGGTGTAATTGGGGACGACGAACGCCCCGAACACCAGGATGAAGCTGACGATCAGGACGAACCACCAGCCCCGAGCGGTAAGCATTCGTCATCGATCCTTTGTTGTGGGTCTGGTGGCCCCGGCCGGGCTAACAATTGCTAACATTTTCGGCTCTGCGGGGCGTACCCACCGACGGAGAACCGGCGGGCGACGCGCAACTACTGATGGTCCAAGACTTTCGGCACAACTTCTGACCGTGCCGTGCTCCACGGGGCACTCAACGCGGCTAACAAACGCTAACAATCCGCGATTGCCGGTCCTCATTCGACTCGATCCGGCTAACATTCGACCCCAAATTAGCTCTCAACACTGCTCTTCTGAAACGATGGATTCGAGTTTGATTTCGTGGTACAGGCCTCTGGCCTGTGTAGTGCTTTCACAGGCCAGAGGCCTGTACCACTAACAGGAGAGCACGCGCCTTCAACAACCCCTCTCGTACCTTTGCGGGTGATGTCCGCCAATAAGTTGCCGTAAATCGATTGTATACTAGTGTTCGCAATGCCAAGAGGCAGTTTCGTGCCCCACTACCATAAACACACTGACTTAGATGCGGTGACAATATTTCGAGCGATATTAACCCGTTTTCGGGCTCATTTTAGTGAGCCGTAACCGCAAGGGCGGGAGGCGCTTCCGCTCCCTTGCGGTCGCGGCTCGTCCGACCTAACCGGGGCGATCATGAAACGACACTTACTCGTTGAGACACCTGGGACATCGGCCGACGTGTGCTCGCGCGAGTAAACGTCACGCTAGACCGTTTCCAAAACGGGAACGGCGTCCAGGATCTCGCGGACGATTTCGGCCACGTGCTTGCCCTCGATTTCGGCCTCCGGGCGCAGGATGAGCCGGTGGCCCAGGACGCCGAACGCGACCGCTTGCACGTCTTCGTGCGTGAAGAAGTGGCGCCCCTCCAGTACCGCCCGCGCGCGGGCGCAGCGGAGCAAGTTGAGCGCGGCACGCGGGCTCGCCCCGAGCGCCACGTCCGGGTGCTTGCGGCTCTCCTCGGCGAGTTGCACGATGTACTCGTAGAGCGATTCCGCGCCGTACACACCGGGCAGCTTCCGCTGGAGGCCGATAATCATTTCCGGCGTGAACATCGGCTGCACTTCGACGATCGGTTTGCTGTAGAGCTTCAGCAACCCCACCTCGTGTTTGAAGCCCGGGTACCCCATCTCGACGCGGAGCAGGAACCGGTCGAGTTGCGCTTCCGGCAACCGGTACACGCCCTCTTGTTCGATGGGGTTCTGCGTCGCCAGAACGAGGAAGGGCAGGGCGAGCGGCAGCGAAACGCCGTCGACCGTGACCTGGTACTCCTGCATCGCTTCGAGGAGCGCGGATTGCGTTTTCGCGGGGGCGCGGTTGATCTCGTCGGCGAGGAGCACTTGCGTGAAGATCGGCCCCTTGCGGAGCACGAAGTCGTTCTTGTTGCGGTCGAAGATGGACGTCCCGGTGACGTCCGAGGGGAGCAGGTCCGGTGTGAACTGCACGCGCTGGTACTGGCACCCCAGGAGCCGGGAGAAGACTTTGGAGAGCGTCGTTTTCGCGACGCCCGGGACCCCTTCGAGCAGCACGTGGCCGCCCGCGAGCAGGGCGATGAGCAACTGCCGCGTCACGTCCTCGGCCCCGACCACCACGCGGGCGACCTCGGCCGTAACCTTGTGGCTGAGTTGCTTCGCTTCCTGGGCCAGTTCGTGGGCCGCGGCGCGCGGGTCGGTCGGCGGGGCCAGGGTGCCGGGGTTCGATGTCGAGGCCAAACTCATGCCGTACTCCCGTCGGTGTCGATCACGAATCGCAGTCTACAGTCTCTCACCCGCAAAGGGCGCGGGGCGCTCACTCACATTCGCTAACTTTCTGGCTTTCGGGGACGATTAGCCGGGTGGGAACTGCACCAACTGCTGGTGTTTCGGGCTCGTGGATGATGTTTTGCATGTCGTCGATCCGCGCCAACCGTCAACGGTGCGGCTCCATAGGAAAGCCGAACCGCGGCCGACGAGCAAAAGTCCGCACCCGGGGACTCCGTATTACACTTCGTTTCGGACGAAGCGCCATTTGTCCTCGGTGTGGGCCAGTTTCAATCGCTCGAAGTACGGTTCTAACTCGAACCAGCGCTGCGCGCTCATGGGCGTGGGGGGGCCGTAGGCCAGGCGCCACATGTCGCGGAGCGCCTGGCGGAGCGAGTTCGGCTTGCGCACCGCGTCGGAGATTTCGAGGTCCGGCATCTGCGGCCCCGGGTTCTCCGGCGCGCCCGCGGTGGCAAAGAACTCGCGCGTCAATTGGCGCACCGGCTCGTACACGTTGTTCCGGCGGACCAGTTCCTTTTGCCGGCGATCGAACACCCCGGGCGGCCCGGTGGACGCGGCCCCGGCCCCGGTGACGGGTGCGGGCGGAATGTCCTGCGGGTGCTTCGCGCGCCACAACCGCCGGAGCAGGAACAGTATTACGGCGACCGACGCGACGATCGCGGTGCGCTCGATCCAGTTCGCCGCGGAGTTGCGCTCCCGTTCTGAGCCGGGCTCGCCGACCAGCATTTTGTGGATCGCGTCGCGGTTCTGCAACTGGTCGGCGAACCCGTTCGCCGCGTCGATGAGCTTGTCCTGGTTCTTTCCGAGCACGCCGCCCAGGTTCGGCATCGCTTCGGGCGGAATCTTCGGCCGCGGTTTGGCCATTGCGTTGCGCAGCCCGTCGAACTTTTCGACGACGCGGCCGTTCTCGTAGAAGAGGCACTTGGTCCGCGTCTTGTCCGGCCCTTGTAGGTACTCGATGGCGCGCAGCGTCAATTCGAGATTGTCCGTGTTCTGCTCCATCAACATCTGGTTGATGAACACGCTCGAATCGGCCATCGCGAGGAACGAGAAGCCGGGGTTCCCGAACCAGTCGGGACCGTCCCCACCGACCGCGAACAGGGGCGAATTGATGGCCCGGCTGACATTGGGATTTTCGTCCGCGCTCGCACGCGACGATTTGGGAAGCCGCGCGAGCGGGTACTGGTACTCTTGCCGGAAGCGCCTCTCTTGGAAGTACGTGGGCTGATTGGTGACGACGCGCTTTAACCCCCGGAACACGTTCCAGACCCGGCCCGGGCGCTCGGGCGCGTCGCCCACTTCGTCCGGTGAAACCGGTACGACGATGGGGCAATCGGGGCGCGAATTGTAAGTGTGTTGGGGATTTTGCCAGTCGGCCGTGACGGTGCCGCGGTGGAACCAGCCGACCGGGTTGTTCGTCCGGGGGTCGCGGTCGTGTTCGTGGACCCGCGAGAAGCTATCGGTCGCAATCAGTGCCGCCCCGCCGACCGCGATCACCCGGCGCACGTGCTGAAGGGGATCGTTCCAGTCCGTTCCGTCCAGGAGGCCGATCGAAATGACGATCGTGTTGCGATCGAGGGGTTTGTTAGCGTCAAACTCTCGGATCGGCTCGATGCCCTCGCGGTCCAGGAGCGCGCGAAGGAGTTCGGTTCCGCCGCCGGGGATCTGAACCTGCGGGGGCTGCGGCTCGGGGAACCGGTTCGGCTGCGCGCTCGCGGCCGGCACCGTGAGCAGGGCCGCCGTCAGCGCCCCGCCGAGAACCAACGACCAACCGTGAAAACGGGTCGGCGATTTCATGCCTCGTCCACTCCCGCGAGGTCGCACACGAGGCGCCGGGCTTCGAGCACCTCGGCCCGCGTCAGCGGTTCGTCGATCGGTGCGTACCGGGCCAGTTCGTAAAGTCGGGCGAGCTTCAGCGCCGCACCGCCGTGGGTCGCGGCCAGTTCCGTCAACTCGTCGGCGATCGTGGAGTGCGTCCACGTCTTCGCGCCCGGCCCACAGATCAAGACGCTCAGGTACTCGAACGCTTTCACGACATCTTCCCGGGTGTTGATCGCGCGCGGGTCGATCGGCCACGGGCCGGGACCGTTGGCGGACCGAGCGGCTCCGGCGCCGGGCGAGAAGATCACGGCCCACTTCCACCACAGCACCGCGGTGAGGATCAGCGCCAACAGGATGAGGATCACGAGCCAGGGGACCTGCGTTCCGCCGAAGTTGAACGAGCCCATGCCGCCCATTGACGAACCCGAACCCCCGCGCCGGTCGGGCATGGACACGTCGGGCCACCGGCTGCGGCTGTTGCTGTCCGGGATGTCGATGTTGCGATCGTTTCGACCCCAGTTCATGTTGAAGTCGAGTTTGGGCCACTCGAACCCCTTCCCGTCACCGCCACCGAACAGATCCTTCATGCTCTCGCCGCCGCCGGTGTCCTTGAACATGTCGAAGATGCTGTTCCCCTTGCCGTCGGAGAGCGCGTTCATCGCGTCCGGGTCGCTCACGAGGTCGATGAGTGCGCGCCTGACCGCGGGCGATTCGTCGATGGGGCCGACGTTCTTCTCCCAGAGGGCGGTCGCGGTCTCGATGGTCTTGGTCTTCGCCATTTTCTCGGGCGAGTCGTTCGGCGTGCCGAGCGGGTTCTCGGGGTCGAACTTCCGCCGCCCGTCCGGGTTCGGGTCCAGCGGTTGACCGGTCTTCGGGTCAATTATTGGTTGGGGCACGGGCGGGCCGCCCGCGTTCGGCGGCCCCTGACCGATATTCGGCGGGATCGGGGGATCGACCGGCCGCCCGGTGTTGGGATCGATGCGCGGCGGGGGGTTCGGATTGACGGTGTTGGGATCGATCTTCGGCAATTTGAAAGGGTCGCCGCCGTTGTCGCCGTTCGGCCGCAGGCTCTTGAGTTTCTCGAGGTCTTCGGGCGTGAGCCGGGGTAAATCTCCCGGGTTGCGGTTGGGGTTCTCGTTCTTGTGCTTTTGCGCCAGGTCCATCATCCGGTTCATGAACTCTTTGTCGGCCATCATGCGTTTGATGGCCGCGTCCACTTGCTCGTCGTTCGCCCTCGGGTTCCGCTTTTTCACCGAGTCGCGGATGACGTCTTCGAGTTGTTTGTTCGCGCCGCCGTCGCCCTGGCCGAATTTGGCCAGCAGGTCGCGGATCTGATCGGGGCGGAGGTCCCGCTGCCAGATGGTGTGGCGCCCGGCGTGCGGGTCGTGTCCCAGTATTAATTGGAAGTGTTGCTGATCGTTCCCCGGCTGGGGTTTGAGGGGTTGCGCGCGGGCCTGTTTGGTGGGGCTCACCCACAGCACGAGGCCGAAGAACGTGACCGAGAGCAGCAAACCGCGGCGGCCGGCGGACATGAGGGGTCGCCTCCGAACAGCGTTCAGCGCCGAACCCGCAATGAGATAGGTGCGGCCGGAACGGGCCGCGATCAGTCGGTTCGGAGCGCAACTCACCCATTGTGGCGGAACCGGATGTCTGAAGCAAGCAATAGACGCGAATAGCGGAAGAAGTGGGTAGTACGCTTCGCCTCGGCACCCTTCATTAAGAATAGGGCGATTGTACCACCCGCTCGTTAGCACGCGCGGTTCGCCAAAAGACTTGGGCGAACCGCGAACGAGCGGGTGGTACCGCGTCGTCTCACCCGTGTGGGCCGTGGAGAATCCACCCCGGTGGGAGTTCGGGTTCCATTTCTTCCTCGAACTCGGGTTCTGCTTCCGGGTCCCAGGCCGCGAGGCGCCGTTCGACGCAGTACCGCGCGATGATGAGGAACCCGCCGTACCAGAGCCACGTGAACCGGAACAGGTTGTGCCCGAAGTTGCCCATGAACAGCAGAAGAAACACCGCCATCCCGATCGCACTCGGGAGCGTAAAGACGAGGTCGTGCTCCCAGGCCGGGACTTCTTTTCGGATGCGCCGAACCATTCGCAGGTTGATCCAGAAACACAGGAGCAGTGCAATAAACGCTCCCCCACCGAGCGACCCGGTTTCGCCGAAGAGCTGGCCGTAGAGGTTGTGCGACTCGATCTTGGTGTGATTGGCCGGGCGCCACGCGCCGGGGCCGATCCCCGTGAGCGGGTTGTTCGCCCACTGCTGGAAGCCCATGACGAGGCCCTGGTACCGCCCCTCGCCAGACTCGCGGGCGTTCGCGGGGCCGACTTCTGGATTGATGATCGTCTCGAACCGCGTTTGGAGCGACTCCGGCAGTGCCACGAACGCGACCGGGGCCATCAGCGCGAACCCGACCAGGGCTTTGATGCGGTACTTCGTGCCCCAAATGATGATCGTGAACCAGAGGAGCAGTCCGAGCAGCGACGACCGGGAGCCCGTGAGCAGGATGCACAGCGAGGACAGTCCGACGTAGCTGAGTAGCGCCCAGCGGCCGAGGCGCCCGCCGATCCCGGATTTCCACAGCGCGACCACCAGCGGCAGCGCGAAGACGATGCTCGCCCCGAAACTGTTGGGGTCGCCGAGCGTGGTGTCGACGCCGATCATGCGCGAGATGCCCATGCGGTACGTGTGCCGACCCGCCAGGTACTCGCGGAACGAGTGGAGCAGGTAAAAACTCATTACCGCGAGGAAGCCCACTGCGATGTGTTTGAGCCCCTCTTCGTCGTGTATGCACGTCACGAGCAGCACGTAGAAGACGACGATCTTGAGCCAGTCCTCGACCACGGGCTGGCCGTAAGCCGACCACGGGCTAAGCGCCCACGCGAACAGCACCGCACTTACGAACGCGACGTAAGCGCCGTGTTGAATGTTTGGCAGGAACCGCTTGTTCGGGTAGATGACCCACACGCCGAGCATGAACAGCATGTAGATGCGCTCGATGTGCATGTCGCCGAGCCACGTCCACACTTCAAACGGGCGCTCGATGAACAGGAACATGTAGCCGATGAGCAGCCAGCGCATGACACCGTCCCTGGTGCGTCCCCGGAGCGCGAGCGTCCCGCCCGCTTCGGCAGACTCGGTCTGCCGACCCCCAAAATAGCTCTGCGGGCAATAGGCCCGCGCCCCCGAGATAGAACAGGAATAGTACCGGGTCGAAAAGCGGCTTGGGAAGCCCAATCCGGTTCCGGTTGTACCGCCAGCGCAATTTGAGAGGGCGAGCCAAGAGATTCCGTGCTTGTGCTTTGTCCCGAGTTAGCGCCCGAGAACCCCGCACCCTTTAAAGTGATGGAAAGGCGAGGGGGGCTAAAATGCGGCGCGAACTGACGGGCAAACGAGCAATTCTGACGGGCGCGAGTGGCGGGATCGGCTTCGCGGTCGCGACCGCGCTGGCAAAAGCGGGTGCGCGCGTCGCGCTCGCGGGGCGCAACACCGATAAATTGAACGAACTGGCCACCGCGATTCGTTCCGCGGGCGGCGAGGCGATCACGGTACCGACTGACCTCACCCGAGCGGACGACCGACAGCGGTTGGTCGAAAGCGCACTGGGTGCGTTCGGTGGGCTCGATCTACTCGTGAACAACGCGGGCGTCGGGAGTTGGGGGCACTTCGCCGACTCGACGGAAGCGATTTGCCGCACCGTGATGGAAGTGAACTTCTTCGCCCCCATCGAGTTAACGCGACTGGCCGTGCCGCACCTGATGCGGGGTAATCAGTCCGCGGTGGTGAACGTCACGTCCATGTGCGGCCGGAAGGGGATGCCCGCGTGGCCCGAGTATTCCGCGTCCAAGTTCGCACTGGTCGGAATGTCCGAGGCGTGGCGCGGCGAGTTCGAGCGCTTCGATATTGATGTACTCACGATCGTCCCCGGGATGACGAACAGCGGGTTCGATCGGAACTGGCTTCGCAACGACGGCAAGGCGGATTTGCGGTTCCAGGAGGGCATGACCCCGGAATATCTCGCAGCGAAGATCATCGACGCGGTCCAGAAGAACCGCACCGAGACGGTGTTGGGTTCGGAGGCCAAACGCCTGCTGCGATTCAACCGCTACTTCCCGCGGCTCACGAACTGGCTCCTCGCGCGCAAGGTGAAGAAGCTGTACTCGTAGGATGCGCTTTTGTAGGGTGGGTCAAGGCTTTGCGCAGGCCCACCAGCCCCCAGGGTATCATGAGCGCGAATGTAATCAGAGCCCGCGCGACACGGCCCGCCGTTTATCGGCCGACCGAAGACCGGCTGGTGGGCCTGCGCAAAGCCTTGACCCACCCTACAAAAGCCTCACGAATTGGCTTCTCGCGCACGGTGAAGAGGCGTTCGCACAGGGGACTACGGATGGCCACGTTCGACCGAGCGGTGCAACTCGCGGCTTCCGCGCACGCCGGGCAGGTCGATAAAGAGGGGCAGCCGTATTTACTGCACGTGCTCCGGGTGGCGCTCGCGGTCAACGATCCGAACGCGCGCATCGCGGCCGTGCTGCACGACCTCGTCGAAGACACCAGCGTTACGCTCGCCCACCTGCAAGTCGAAGGGTTCGCGGCACCGATTCTGGAAGCAGTGGAGTGCCTGACGCGACCACACGGCGCGCAATATGCCGATTACGTGGTGCGGTTGAAGGGTAATGCGATCGCCCGGCAAGTGAAGCTCTCGGACCTGGCCGACAACTCCCGGCTCGACCGCAACGTGATCGACCCGGCGCGCTTCGACTGGGATCAACGGCGCATCGTGAAGTACCTGGTGACGTACAAGTTCCTCGCCGACCAGATCGACGAGGTGACGTACCGCACACTGATGACGAGCCTCGAAGACCCGAAGTGACCGCCTTATGAGCACGAGCACCATCGACGCGCCCGCAAAAACGCTCTCCGATCCGGAGCTGAAAGCCGCGCTCCAGGAGCTGCGCCGAACGGACAACGTCCGGAACTGGTGGTTCGTCGTTCGGACGTATCTGTACCTCGCGCTCGTGATTGGCGGGGCGGTGTGGTTCTTTGAGAACCGCGAATCCTTTGACGTTTCCTGGTGGGCGAACGTTCCCGTTGCGCTACTCGCGATCGTGCTCGTGGGGGCCGGACAGCACCAACTGAGCGGCCTCGCGCACGAGGGCTCGCACTACATCCTGTTCCGCAACCGGTTCGTGAACGATCTGGCGTCCGACCTATTTACTATGTTCCCGCTGTTCGCGAGCATCTACCACTATCGGCTCCAGCACCTCGCGCACCACCAGTTCGTCAACGACCCGGACCGCGACCCAGACGTGTCGCAACTCAAAACGAGCGGTCACTGGCTCGGGTTCCCGCTCGCCCGGCGCGAGGTGATCCGGGCATTCAGGCGGCAACTGTCGCCGTTTCGGTTGATCCGGTTCATGCGAATCCGGGCACAGTACAACGCGACCGGTACCGACAAGAACCCCTACATGATTAAGGGACAGAAGCCCTCGAAGGGAGCGGTGCGAGTTGGCATCCTGTACCTGCTCGCGATGGTGGCGACGCTCACCGCGCTCTTCTACCTCGCGCAAGACTGGTGGGTGATGCCGGCGGCGACGTTCGCGATGTGGGTCATTGTTGTCGCGGTGTTCCTGAAACTCCCGGACCACAAGTACCACCAGAGCAAGCTCCGCCCCGTGATCCACGCGCGGTACACTTCCGCGCTGCGGGTCGGGTTCATCACGCTGTTGCTCACGTCACTCGCGGTCGCTACCAAACTGACCGGCGCGCCGGCCGTGCCGTACTTCCTGCTACTGTGGGTGGCGCCGCTGTTCACCGCGTTCGCGTTCTTCATGATCCTGCGCCAACTGGTGCAGCACGGGAACGGAGGGCGCGGGTGGATCAACAACACGCGGACGTTTCTCGTCGCGCCGGTGATCCGCTTCGCGGTGTTCCCGTTCGGCCAGGATTACCACCTGCCGCACCACATGTACGCGACCGTCCCGCACTACCGCCTCAAGAAGCTCCACACGCTGCTAATGCGATACGACGAGTACCGGGCCGAAGCACTCGAGGTCCACGGCTACTTCGTGTCGCCGGAGCGCCCGCAGGTTCACCCCACGGTCGTGGACGTGCTCGGACTGGAATACGCGCCGCGAACCGCGGACGTTCATATCGACGCGGAAGCGGTGTCGGTCGTCGAGTTCAACGACAAGGAAGGGTTGGCGAAGGAAGTGGAGATGTCGAAATCGCTGGGCGAACGGCCGGTGTGAGCCGGCCGGTGCGCCCCTGCTCTCGGCCTTTTCCGCGCCCCGGGCGACAAACTACCTCGGGAGCGTTTACCGGCCGGCTTACACCGGCCGTTCCGATGGTCGGCCGTTCGCCTTTAGCTGATGATCTGCTTGCGCCGCTTGATGTAATCCCAGATCACGTAACGATCGAGGTCGCGGCCCGCGGTGAACACGACGCGGCCCTTCGTCGCCTGCGCCATCTTGTACGCGAACTGCACGTCTTCTTGCGACTGGTTCCAGTTCGAGAGCAGGAAAATGTTGATCGTGATCCCCTCGCGAGCGCAGAGCAGGGCCTCGCGCATGGTCGCCTCTTCGGTGCGCGGGTCCGGCGGGTAGAGCATGTACAACGTGCCCCCCTCGAAGTGCGCGGTGGGTAGGCCGTCGGTAATGAGCACCACCTGCCGGTTCGGGGTGTCCTGGTTCGCGAGGAACCGGCGCGCGGTCTGGAGCGAGTGTTGGATGTTCGTGAAGTGGTGCGGGACGCGGAACTCGCTGATCTCCGGGTTGCTCATATCGGCCTTGAGTCGCACCACCGGGCTGAAGATCGTGACCGGTTTCGGCATCAGCCCCGCAACTTCCGACAGGTGCCGCGGTCTCGCGAACGTGTACATCTCAATGAACTGGAGGAAGTCGCCCGGGTACTCGCTCCGAATGAGCCCGTCGAGGGCCAACCCCATGCGCTTCACGTTGGCGTACAGACCGTCGTAGCGCATCGAGCCGCTCATATCGAGCAGCACGCAGGTCGCGGCCTTCGGGTTCACGCGCGTGTGGTGAATCACGATGTCGTCGGGCTTCATTCGGACAGGTAGTCCCGGTCCGGCGCGTAAGAGCGCATTCACCATGCTGGCCGGGATGTCCATTTGCGAGACGGAGTCGCCGAACTCGTAGGGCTTCGTTTTGGGCGACTCGACGGCCCCCTCTCCCGTCACCGCATCGGGGTGGCGGCCGCTCCGCGATGCCTGGAGTTCGCTAAAGATTTGCGTGAGGACTTTCGACTGGAACAGCCGGAGCGCTTTGGGTGTGAGCTTGAACTTGCCGCTCCCGTCACCTTCCAAACCCTGCTTTTCGGCCTGCTCGCGAATGTAGTCTTCGACCTGCTGCTGGAGCGCCTGGAGCTTTTCAATTTCCCCCGGCTCGGCGAATTTTTCGAGTTCTTCCAGGTCGATGATGGCGAGTTGCGCCGGTGACTTCTTCGCCTCTTCGAGTTGCTTCAGCAACTCGTCGATCGTTTCCAGTTCCTCTTTCACTTCGAGCGCGGTGGGGACGCTCATCTTTTCGCGACCGGTGAACTCGTATTTCCCCGCGAGTTCGTCCACCTGGTACTTGTCGCCGAGGCGCTCAACGAGCGGCACCAGCCCCTTTGCAAAGGGCGAGTTGTCGTCCCCCGCGCGGAAGTACAGCGATTCGAGGTCCGCGAGCTGCTCGTCCTTGACGGCCTTTCGGAAATCGGCCGCGAGTTTCTTGGGCGGGTTCACGTCCTGTGCGGCACTGCGGAACGCGGTCGCGGCGGCCTTTTGTGCGGCCTTCGTCTCGTAGGTCGCGAGGATCTTGCGCTTGCGTTCGAGGAGCATTTCCTTCAGCGCATCAATGCTCGGCCCCAGTCCCGCGATTTGTGACGCATCGAGGTGAATCGCGTTGGCCAACTGTTCTTCGGTGAACTCGTCGACGTCGCCGAACCGGAGCATGTGCTCCATGAGCGGCGAAACCATGTCCGGCGGGGGGGCGGTGGGGCTGGGGAAGTTCACCGGGTCGTACCCCTGGTACGTGTGAACGATCCCGCCCGGCGTTTGTGCTTCTTGGGGGTCCATCGCGGTCCTCGAATCGGTGGCGACGCTGCATTGTAACCGGTCGACCGCGGCCGCGTGCGCCGGACTTCGCCCGGGGAACGCCCGCCCCACCGTGTCCGTGGGTATTTCGCAGTGGCTTGTCTTGTGTTGAAATCCTACCCGGCGGTGCGCGCGGATCGGTTCCTCGGGTGCGGTTGGATTAGGCTCTGTTTTGCGAATCGCGAGTGTCAACGAGCGGGTGGTGTTTGCTTGATCCGCGTTGTCCGCGTGATCCGTGGCTCTTCCTTGGCTTTCGGCTTGGCCCCGTCGCAGTTCATCACCTCCGAATACGCGAGTACGATGCGCGAAGGAGGTGCGAAAGTTTGAATTCCCCTCTCGCTTTTCTCCGCGCGCCGGCGCACGATGGTAAATAGCTGCCTCCCCACGCTTTCCTGCCAAAACCCCGAACCCAAACGCTGCCACATGACGCCGTTCAGTCGTCGCGCCTTCCTGCGATCATCCGCCGGCGGGCTGACGTCCGCGCTCGTCGCCGGACACAGTTTGCCCTCCGCCGCCAACGTTGATGTCGCGCCGCCCCCGAGACGGGTCGGCGGACCCGTTCCCACGAATCTCACGCCCCAAGACACGCTGTTCCTGACGTGGCAGCGCGACCCGACGACGACGATCACCGTGCAGTGGGTCGGGCCAGAGACACAAGAACCGACGCCGCTTCGGGTCGTGCCGCGCGACGGGGATCTGTGGAAAACGGGCGCGACGGAGCAGAAACCGTTCGGCCCCACGGACCTGAAGGTTCACCGGTGCGAGTTTACCGGGCTTCAACCCGGTACGGAGTACCTGCTCCAGGTCGGCAAGAACGCGCTCGCGTACCAGATCGGCTGGCGGACGGAATCGTACCGGTTCCGCACGATGCCGGCGAAGGCCACGGACACGTTCCAGTGGGTGTCCGGCGGCGATTGCGGCACGGGGCCGCACGCGATCGGCACGAACATCATCGCGGCCAAGCAGGAGCCGTACTTCGCGTTCATCGGCGGCGACCTCGGGTACGACAACGGGACCTCCGCGAAGACCGCGATCCAGTTCCTCCAGAACTACGCGAAGCACATGGTCGACCCGAAGGGGCGGCTCATTCCGATGGTGTCGTGCCTCGGGAACCACGAGGTGCGTGGCGGTTACAAGGGCAAGCGCTCCGACGCGACGTACTACCTCCCGCTGTTCGACGGGCTGTACAAGGACACCACCTACGGCGCGCTCGACTTCGGCGACTACCTGAGCCTCGTGACGCTCGACAGCGGGCACGTTTCGCCGATCGGCGGCGAACAAACCGACTGGCTCGCGTCCGCGCTGGCGGAACGGGAGGGGCGCCCGCACCTGATCGTCGCGAACCACGTCCCGGCGTACCCATCATTCCGCGACCCCGCGACCGGCAAGGCCGGCGCGTTCGGCACGGGCGAGGCGAACCGCATCCACTGGTGCCCGCTGTTCGAGAAGTACGGCGTGGACGCGGTCCTGGAGCACCACGACCACACGTTCAAGCGCACCCACCCGCTCAAGGACGGGCTGAAGGACAAGTACGGGGTGCCCTACCTGGGTGACGGCTCGTGGGGGCAGTTGCGGAAGCCGGGGACACCGGAGAAGCGCCCGTACCTGGCCTCGGTGGGCCACGCCTATCACATGACCGTTCACCGGCTGGAAGGCGAGCAGCGCTACCACGTCGCGCTCGAAGAGAGCGGACGGGTGGCGGACGTGTACGGCACCTGCGGCAAGCGCCCGGCGAAGCGGGGGTGAACGGGTTTCCGAGTACAGGTGCCCGGTTACTTTGGAGTCGGTTAGATGCCGCAGTGCCCGCGCTGTGAAGCGTTAATGGACGCGGTGGAGTTGATCTGCCCTCAGTGCGGCCACCGTCTGAAGGAAGAAATCGTCTACCGCGCGGGCTACGAGCCGCAGGAGTTACTCGACCTCGGCTTGTCGCCGAGGTTCGTCACGTTCATTTTTCTCGAATCAAAGCCCAAACCGTTCGATTATTGGTGCGACTCGCCTCACGCGGGGTGGGCTTGTGCCATTCCTCGGGAAGTGAGCGGAGTTTACCCGCTCTGGTGTTGTGGCTCGGACCCGACGGTGCTCTGGATGCGACGCGGACGGATCGAGTTCGTTCAGTTGTACCACGACGACCCGACAGTACGTTTCTTGGCGCGAACCGAACAGGGATTACTCGCGCACCTCTTTATAAGGCTGTTAGAATCCGCGGATTGGCATCACCCAGAGAGCGTATCGCGCCTGCGGCCAATGGCCGAACTCACCGGCTTCCACCATTTCGATCAACTGTGTGCGTGGTACCAGCACCTCGACGAAAGGGACAACTATTCGGAACAGTTCGATCTGCTGATGCTGTTTATGGATGGGCGGACCAACTAATCCAATTCGTGTGGGTGGGTTCACTGCCAGAACTGGGGAGGCGGACCAGTTCCGTAACCGCGACGGTGAACGGCCCGCTCTCGCCGGTGGCGGCCCGATTCCGTTCTTCGCCGTGTTTCGCTGTATCAATTCGCCGCTACACTACCTGTATGAACACCCTCACCCCTCCCGTCCCCGCCGCAACTCCGTCCTTTAACCACGTCGCACTCGTCGCGCGCATGAAGGCCATTGTCGGGAACGACAACGTGCTCACCGCGGCCGCGGACATGGCCGCGTATGAGTGCGACGGCTTCACCATTGCGAAGACCAAGCCCAATGTCGTTGTGTTCCCGACGTCCACCGAACACATCGTCGGCATCGTGAAGGCGTGCAACGAACTCGGCGTGTCGTTCCTCGCGCGCGGGGCCGGGACGAGTCTCGCGGGCGGGTGCGTGCTCGTCGGTGGCGGCGTGATGATCGCGCTCGCGCGCATGAAGCGCATCCTCGAAGTCAACGTCCGCGACCGGTACGCGGTCGTCGAACCGGGCGTCGTGAACGTGTGGCTCACCAACGCCCTCAAACCGCACGGGCTCCACTACGCGCCCGATCCTTCTAGCCAGGGCGCGTGTACCATCGGCGGGAACGTCGCGACCAACTCCGGCGGACCACACACGCTCAAGTACGGGGTCACGGTCAATCACATCCTCGGCGTCGAACTCGTGCTCCCGGACGGGCGCGTGGTGACGTGTGGCGGGCCGACCGAGGACGGCCCCGGGTACGACCTGACCGGCGCGATCGTCGGGAGCGAGGGGACGTTCGGCGTGGTGTCAAAGGTGTGGGTGCGGCTCACGAAGAACCCCGAAGCGTACCGCACGCTACTCGGCATCTTCGAGACCATCGATGACGCCACGAACACCATCAGTGACATCATCGGCGCCGGGATCGTTCCCGCCGCGCTCGAACTGCTCGACAAGACGATGCTGTCCGCGGTCGAGGCCGCGTTCCGGTTCGGGTTCCCGCTCGACGCGGAAGCGGTCGTCATTATGGAGGTCGATGGGCTCGCCGCGGGCTTGCAGGAAGAGGCGGACCGGATCGAGGCCATCGCGAAGAAGAACCGGGCACGCGAGGTGCGGAAGGCGAACACCGAGCCCGAACGCATGGCGCTGTGGAAGGCTCGCAAACAGGCGTTCGGCACGATCGGGCGCCTCGGATACCCGAGTTATTGCACGCAAGACGGTGTGGTACCGCGGACGAAGCTCCCCGAGATCATGCGGCACATTCAGGCGACGGCGAAAAAATATGGCCTGGGTATCTGTAACGTGTTCCACGCGGGCGACGGGAACGTTCACCCCATTTTGATGTTCGACGAGCGCGACCCGGCGCAGGTACAAAAGGTACTGGACGCGAGTCACGAGATCCTCGCGGAGTGCATCAACCTCGGCGGCAGTGTGACCGGCGAACACGGGATCGGCGTCGAGAAGATCGACTTCATGCCGCTGATGTTCACCCCCGACGACTTGCACTACATGGTGCGGTTGCGCACCGCGTTCAACCCCGACGGGCGGTGCAGCCCGGGGAAGATGCTCCCGACCGCGGGGGGGTGCTCGGAACCCTCAATGGGCATCACGCAAACGAAACCGGCTCGTCGCGCCGCGGTGTGAGGTTGAATGCGCGAGATTGTTGTTGCCGTTTGATTTTCCCGGTTCAATGCCCCGTTCTTGGTTGAGGATGGGCATGTTCGGAATTGAGGTCGCACTCGTCATTGTGGGCGTGTTAGCGCTGACGCGCCGGAGATTGCCCGTCACCCGGACGAGGGTGGTTATTGGCACGCCGGCACAGTTACTCGGGTTGGTGGCACTGACCCCGCTCCCTCTGGCGGTGCTCGCCGGCGCCCTGTGTGCGATGTCCGAGAATTCGACAGAACCGACCCCGCCGGCGCGAATCATTTGGCTCCTTATGGGGATCGAGTTGGGGACTTCGCTGTGTGTCGCGGGTATCGTGTTTGGTGTTGGTGCCCTCGTTGCGGTCCGCTCGAACGAAGCGGAATGCCGGTGACGATTGTGAATTTGTATTTATGATTTATTTTTGACTGTCTGGCGTTATGAGATCGCGAGCGGGCGATTGGCCCCGCCTCGATCCAGAAGTGTTGATCTCTAACTGACGGATGAATCAGGATTTCCGCGCTCGTGCTCGGCGCGAACGGGGATCGCTCGGTGGGTCGGTGTGAAACGGTCGGGTGCGCGAATTCTCATTATTATTCGTGTTCTATACTTGCACACGATTGATTTTTGTTACGGCGCGCGAACCCCGCTCCCCGGTTCCGCGAAGACCCAACCCAGCTGGAAGTTTTCTTCCGGTTCGCCCCTCGTGTTGAGAGTCACGCATGGAGTCGCCGCGCGTCGTTCTTTCACTTTCGGAGAGTGGTGCGGCCCCGCGCACGTGGGCGTCCGCGTCTCAGTTGCGCATCGGCCGGTTGCCGGAACTGGAGGTCTCACTCGACGACCTCTCGGTGAGTCGGCTCCACGCCGAAATCTACCTGGCCGACGAGGGGTGGGTGGTCCGCGACCGCGGGAGCTCCAACGGGACCATTTTGAACGGCGTGCGGATCGGGCGGACCCCGCAACCGGTGAAGGCGGGCGACGCGATCCAGATCGGGAACCTGCGCTTCAAAGTCGAACACGTTCACGTGCGCCCGGTCACGGTCCGGCTCGGTAACAAAACGGTCCAGGTCGAGGCCGCGGCCCGGCGCCAGTTGGGGCCGGCGGAGTTCGACCCGCCGCAGAACCAAATGTCGCGCGACCTGAAGAGCTTCTTCCGGCTCGTGCGCGCCGCGCACCGGTTGTCGGAATCGGCGCGCATGAGCGACGCGCTCCAGGAGGTGCTCGACGGCGCGGTCGCGTTCTTCGGCGCGCGGCGCGGGGGGCTGTTCCTGCTCGACGAGGTGACCGGGAACCTCGCGGTCCGGTGCTTCTCGGCGACGTCGGGCGGGCTCGTTCCCGCCCGGGCGCCGGGCAAGACGCTGGCCACGCTCGCGTTCCGGCGCCGCCAGTCGCTCCTGTTCGCGGACCAGAGCGAGGCCGCGAAGTACCAGGCCGAGAGCGCCGTCCGCGGGGACATGAACTCGATCATGTGCCTGGTCCTCCGCGCGCCGGACCGCGAGTTCGGGGTGCTCCACTTCGACCGCGGGACCGACTCCGACCCGTTCACCGAGGCCGACCTGAACCTCGCCGACACCCTGGCCGACGCCGTCGCGCTGGGGGTGGACCGGCAGCAGCTCGTCGAGCGGAACCGGGCGCTGTTCGTGCAGACCGTGACCGCGCTCGCGCAGGCCGTGGAAATGCGCGACGAGTACACGGGGAACCACACCCAGCGCGTGACCACCTACGCGCTCATGCTGGCCGAGGAAATGGGGCTGCCCGAGGACGAGCGCCGGCAGCTGCAGGTGGCGACGCTGCTGCACGACATCGGCAAGATCGCGATCGACGACCAGGTGCTGCGGAAGCCCGGCCGGTTGTCGGACCACGAGTTCGCCACGATGAAGACGCACGTGCTCCGCGGGGCCGAGATCGTGCAGATGATCCCCGGGCTGTCGTGGGCGCTGCCGGTCGTGCGCGGGCACCACGAGCGCTGGGACGGGCGCGGGTACCCGGACGGTCTGAGGGGCGAGGCGATCCCGCTCCCGGCGCGCGTGGTCTCGGTCGCCGATGCGTTCGACGCGATGACCTCGGACCGCCCGTACCGCGCCGGGATGCCCGCGGCCCGCGCGTTCGCCGAGCTGCAGTCCGGGTCCGGGACGCACTTCGACCCGCGGTGCGTGGAGGCGTTCGTGCGGATTCGGCCGCAACTCGAGGTGCTCCTCGAGCGCGAGGCCGCCGAGCGCCGGAACGCGGCCAGCGGTGATCACACGCTCTCGCGCCAGGAACTCGAGCGCGAGCGCGCCGCGGTGTTCGCGGACCCCACCGCGTCCACGCTCCGCAATGCGTTCGCGGACAAGGCCCCGACGGACCGGCTCTGAACCCGCACCCGTCGGACGACCCGACTTCGGGTCGTTTGACGCCCGCGCGTGGCGCGGTTCATACAACACTACGGTTGCCTTCCCACCCTCCCGGGCGTTCCCGCAACCGTGGCAAATTCCATTACCCTCGATTCATTCGGCCCGCTACCCGTCGAGCGCCCCGCGAGCGTCGCGGACCTGTGCGCGCTCGTGACGCACGCGCGCGCCGCGAAACACGGGCTGTACCCCGTCGGCGGGCGCACGACCCTCGACATCGGGCTCCCACCGACGAAGCCCGGCGTTGTGTGCGACACGACCGCCCTTTCCGGCGTAATCGATTACCCCGCGCGCGACATGACGATCACCGCCCGCGCCGGGACCACGGTCGCGGCACTGCAGGCGGAACTGGGTAGGGAAGGGCAGTGGCTCCCGGTTGATGTGGCGGCGCCTGAAAGGGCCACGCTCGGGGGGGCGGTCGCGGTGAACGCCAGCGGCCCGCGGCGCTTCGGCTACGGCACGCTCCGCGACTACGTGATCGGCATCAGCTTCGTGAGCGACGACGGCGTGGAGGTGAAGGCCGGCGGTCGCGTGGTGAAGAACGTGGCCGGCTACGACCTGATGAAGCTGCAAATTGGTGCCCTCGGTACGCTCGGGGTTGTCACGCAACTCACGTTCAAAGTGAAGCCGAAGCCGGACGCCTCCGCCGCGGTGATTTTTGGTTGCGATTCCGCTTCGCTCAGCGCGGTACTCGATCGCCTCGCCGCATCCAAAACGCGCCCCGTCGCGGTCGAACTCTTGAATTCCGCCGCGTGGCGCGAAGCGCGCGTCACTGTCCCCACAACCGCGCAATGGCGAATCGTGGTCGGCTTCGAGGAAAAGACCGCGGCGGTTCGCTGGCAAGTCGCGATGCTGATCGACGAACTGAAGGCCGTTGCGGTGGGCGACGCGATCGAATTGCCCGATATGTCCATCTTCGACACACTGACGGCGTTACAACTGAGGGCCGAGTCGCGGTTCATCGGGAAGCTCTCCGTCTTGCCGAGCAATCTGGCCGATGCGGTCGTCAAACTGCCGAGCGAATCGCTGGTTCACGCCCACGCACTGAGCGGCGTCGCGTGGGTACACGGTGCCGAAACGCTCCCCGAGGGCACAACCGTTCGGCGGTGCCCCACGGAACGCAAAAAGTCACTTCCCGACGGAGGGCAGGAGCCTTCGAGTTGGGAACTGATGCGGCACGTCAAGCGGACCCTCGATCCGGATAACGTGTTCAACCCCGGCCGTCTATTCGGGGACGTGTGATGAACCTCGCGACCTCGACCCGGATTCCGCTCTTGTACGCCCGGGCGCGTCGGCTCCGGGGCGATATGAACTCGGCGGAGCGGATTCTGTGGAACGAGTTGCGGAACCGGCGCTTTGCCCGAGCGAAGTTCCGTCGGCAACAGCCGCTCGATTGGTACGTTGCCGATTTCTTTTGTGCGGCGAGCCGTCTTGTGATCGAGTTGGACGGCGATTCTCACATGGGCAAAGAAGACCGTGACGCCGTGCGCCAGTTGTACATCGAGTCTCACGGCATCCGCGTGATCCGCTTCTGGAACTCGGAAGTATACGACGAGTTAGAATGGGTTCTCGATTGCATCGCCCTTGCAATCGATCAAGCCGCATCGTCGAGTTCACAAGAAGTGAGTTTGAAGCCGAGGTAGACGTTCTTCTTGCCCTCTCCCCTTGCGGGAGAGGGTGGTCGGCGCTTCGCCGACCGGGTGAGGGGTTGCTTCCCGAGTACGGCGACCACCCCTCACCCGTCTCGCAAAGCCTCGACACCCTCTCCCGCAAGGGGAGAGGGCAAAAAACCGAAGACCCCCGACGACACCAACCACTGTAAACTTCACATGGCCGCGACCACTCCCGACCTGGCCGACTCCGAAGCGCAGCGGAAGTCGCTGCCCATTCTCTCCGCGAACGTGCCCGCCGCGACCGCGACCGGCGGGCCGATCCCCGCGCCGCCGCACACGTGCGGTTCGGGGGCGCACGGGCCGAACATCGATTACGAACTCGTTCTCGATTGCGTCCACTGCGGGCTCTGCACCGCGAGTTGCCCGACCTACGTGGAAACGTCGAACGAGGCGGACTCGCCGCGCGGCCGCATCTACCTGATGCGGAGCGTGATCGACGGCACGCTCGAACTCGACAACGACGTGAAGCAGCACCTCGACCTGTGCCTCAATTGCCGCGCGTGCGAAACCGCGTGCCCGTCCGGGGTGCAGTACGGTCGGCTCATCGAACCGTTCCGCGAGTTCATGAACGAACTCGAACCGGGGCGCCAGGTTCAGTCGCTCAACGCGCTCCAGAAGTTCTTGCTGTTCCACGTGTTCCCGTACCGGTGGCGCAACCGCGTGTCGCTCGCACCGGCGCGGTTGATGCAGTGGACCGGGCTCGACTGGCTGACGGAAAAGAGCGGCCTGATGGGGCTGGTACCACAATCGCTCCGCAGCATGAAGCAGATGCTTCCCGTGTTGAAGCCGCACTACGGGCAACTGCCGGAAGTGCTGGAGCCGATCGGCAAGCCGCGCGCCCGCGTCGCGCTCTTCCTGGGGTGCGTCGCGGACTCGCTCTACCCCGACACGAACTACGCGACCGCGAAGGTACTCCAGGCGAACGGCTGCGAGGTGTGGATTCCGCGGAGCCAGGGCTGTTGCGGCGCGCTGCACTATCACTCGGCGGAAGAAGCCCCGGCCCGTGCGTTTGCGGCCGCGAACTGCGAAACGTTCGGTGCGAACGACGCGGAAAAGTTCAAGTCGCTCGACGCGATCATCACCAACGCGGCCGGCTGCGGGTACCAGCTCAAAGATTACGCCCACATGATGCACAACACGCCCGAGGCGGAATCCGCCGCGCGGTTCCAGAGCAAGGTGCGCGACGTGAGCGAGTTCCTGATGGAGCTCGGCCCGGTCCAGCCCACGCACCCGCTGAACATCAAGGCGACGTACCACGACGCCTGCCACTTGCGGCACGCGCAGCAGATCTTCAAACAACCCCGCGCGCTGCTCGAAATGATCCCGGGGCTGGAACTGATTCCGCTCCCGGAAAGCGAACTCTGTTGCGGCGCGGCGGGGAGCTACAACCTGACGCAGCCCGAAATGGCCGACCGCCTCGGTAAGAGGAAGACCTCGAACATTGCCGCGACCGGCGCGAAGGCGCTGTTCACGGGTAACGTCGGCTGCCTGATGCAGATCACGCGGCACTTAAAGGCACTCGACCCGGACGTGTGGTGCGCGCACCCGGTCGATGCGCTGTGGGCGAGCTACAGCGGCGAAATGCCGAAGGAACTGGAAGGGTGAGTGGGACCGCGGGTGGGGCAACTCGTCTGGGTGAGCGAGAGTGGGTCGTGGTACGATGCGGTATCACCGGAGGCACGCATGAAGACGTACCAGATCACACTACCGGACGATGTCGCCGCGTTCGTGGACCGCGTATTGGCCGAGAAGAAGTGGGGCACGCTCGATGACCTCGTGATGTACGCGCTGGGAACCGTCGGGACCGAACTGGAAAGTGACGCGGACACGGAAATTGACGCGCTCCGAAAGGCCGTGCAAGTCGGCATCGACCAGGCCGACCGCGGTGAACTGGTGGACGGCGAGGTCGTGATGAAGCGGTTGCGGGACAAACTCGAAGCCGCGCGGAAACAGCCGACATGAAGCGCTTTCGCAACACGCCCCAAGCGGAAGCCGATCTCGACGCGATCACCGATTACTACGCGGCCAACAACCCGGACGCGGGGATTCGCCTGCTCGATCAACTCACCGCCCGGTGCCGGGCGTATCCCAAACCATTCCAGCAAGCCATACCAACTCCTCTTTGCTGCCACGTCTGTCACCGCCCGACGAAATCCGCTTCGTTCAGTTCACCACCTCTCGACATACCTTCTCCTTGTGTTTGGGTATGCTTTACGTAGGGCTGAAGCTTCGGATCTATTCTTCCGACTCCTCTTCCACTCTAACGCCAAACACCTTGCCGAAGTTGTACCGCCACTGAAGCGCGTAGCTCATCCCGATCCTGCCATCGAGCGGGCTAGCAAGGAACCTGTTCCATTCGTTGTCATTCGGGAACCGCCCGAAATCCTTCTGCACCTCAATGACCCAACTGTCAGCGGCATCGATCACGCCCATGTGAAGCGGCGTAATCTTCAAGATGCCCTTGATCGCATCGACTTCGGAATCAGGGATGAGCGGCTTGTCCGTCTTCGCCTTCTGGATGTTCTTCGTTTTGAAATCAGTTTCCGCCTCAGCGATGATAGTTTTGATTTGGGCATCATCTTGTAAGTGAGCAATCAGTCGCACCAAGATCTTTGCACGCCAATCACTCTGGTTGACGAACGCCAAAAAGCGGAAGGCTTTCTTCGCCCATGACTGGTTCTTCTCAAGTAGCCATTCCCGCTGAGCCTTCGCCAATTTGCAAAGGTTTTCATCCGCGATTTGCGACTTGGTGAGGTACGACCACTTCGTGATTTGCAGCCGCAGCGGGGGCTTCTTCTTTGCCACTTGGTAGTCCGTCAAAAGGACCACGGCATCATGCTCGCTCCCCAGCAACCGCTCATACCCGGAGAAGAACGGCTCACTGGTGCAGTAGTTCTCTGAGGGCGACTTGACCCCCAAATCCAAGTCCGGGAGATCGACACCACGCGCCGGGTTGATCTTGAGGTTCGGTAACCCGGTAGTGGCCCTAATGTCGGGATTCGTTGTACAGGCGTATGAAATACCACAAGGCGCCGAGGTGGTTCCTGGGGCACTTGGAGAACGTGAGAGTCTTGCGCACGAGTCGGGCGCATCGTTGTCTCAGGGTAAGCCAGAACCGTTCGATGTGGGCGGTGAGGCCCGTGTCCTTGCCCACGGGTCGATGCCGGGCGCGTGGGATCACGCCACGGTACGAGGCGAGGAAGTCGGTGTACACGGTGACCCCGGTCCGGTACCCGCGCGGGAGCGCGTCCCAGAGCCGTTGGGCCGTGGCTGCGGACCGGTCCCCGAGAACCATTGCGAGCACCCGCCGGGTGCCCAAGTCCAGGGCTACCCAGACCCAATGGACATCACCCTTGGAACCCACGAAGCTCCACAATTCGTCGGCCTCGATCACGACCGGGCCGCACTTTTTGGGGGCGGTCCCGGCTCGTGTGGGGTCTCCTGTCGATACAGCTCGTTGACGAACCCTTGGAGCCACGACCGGGACACCCCGACGGCCCGCGCGATGGCCCGGATTCCCATGCGCTCGGCCAACAGGCGCCGCACCAGATCCTTCGTGGCCTCCGGGACCGGTCCGGTCTTCGGGTCCGCAACGAACCGCCGGTCGCACCCCCGGCACCGGAACCCCGGAGTGCCCGAGTGGGTGAGACCGTTGCGCACCACATGGGTCGCACCGCACCGGGGGCACGGCGGAATCGGGGGACGAGGGGGTGTTGCGTCCAGCATCCCAACACTTTAGAGCAATCCCAACCGGTGGGCCACTACCCGGTAACCCTAACCCGGCAAGTGTGGTGGTTTCCAGCACGGCAACGAGGAGCATCTCCACCACACTGCCTATTGTCTTGCCATCGAGATTCGGCAAGGTAGCGTCACTCTTCAGCTTCTCATACCAGTGCGGAAGAAGTCCGCCGCGCCCAAGCCTCTTCAACACGGCTTCGACGACATCAAGATTCTTGCCACTCAGCGCAGCGTTTACGCCCGCAATGGCTGCATTGAGTTTGTCGCGGACGACGGCGCGGAGTTCTTCTTTAGTTGGCATCGTCAAAGAGGGTTGCGGGTTCTTTGCGGCGGGGTAATGCGTGCCGTGTAATACCGTCATCCGACAACCGGCTCAGCACCCATTCAACGAGCGGCGGCGGCACCGCGTTACCGAACAACTGGTACTGGTCATAAACCGACACTGCTTTGCAGTGTTCATCGGGGAAGCCTTGAATGCGTGCATACTCGATGTTCGTCAGCCGGCGGTAACGCTCACCGATCTTGTACCGTTCGTAGTGGCGGCTGGTTGTCGATGTCAGCGTCGGGGCAACACCGTTGGTGCCGAAGATGGTGTAGCCCATCCTTGCGCCGCCGCGTTGGTTGCTCAGGATTTCGACACCGTGAATGAAGCGGTTCACCGGATCATTTTCGTGGGCCCACTTCAGCGTTGCTTCGGTGAAGTCGAACTCGGCGGGCACGGTGTCTTGAAGCACGGCTGCCAGCCTCACCAGTGGACAGGCAGTCGTGAACTTCTCCAAATCCAACCCGAAGAACCGCCCGGCTGATGCCAGCCCCCAATCAGGGAACCGTGCCTTATGTTCGGGGATCGTGTTCCACGTCGCGGGTTCTGCGAGCCGGTCACGCTGTCGCCCTTTGATCGTGCTGAAGTCTTCGGGCAGTGCCAGCCGGATTCGAGGGTCTAGCTGTTCCCGCGTCTTCCTCACTCCCAAGATGACAACGCGCTCGCGGTTCTGTGGCAGCCCGAAGTGCATCGCGTTCAGCAGACGCCATTCGAGCGCGTAGTCGAGTTCCGCGAGCGAACCCAGGATGGTGGCGAAGTGGCCGCCGTTTTCCATCGTCAGCAGCCGCTTCACGTTTTCGAGAACGAAGAACTTCGGGCGGCGCATCTTCAGCACATCAACGATCAACTCGAAGAGCGTGCCCCTTGCGTCCCGCGTCCCTTCCTTCTTCCCGGCGCTGCTGAACGGCTGACACGGGAATCCACCGGTCAGCACGTCATGGTCCGGCACAACCGCTTTTAGTTCGGTGAAGTCACCTTGATGTAGTTCTTTCGGCCCGAAGCGGTCGTGGTAGACGATACACGCCTTCTCGCTACTGTCGTTCGCCCAGACGGTTTCCCAGCCCAAGCGGTCAGCAGCGATGCGGAACCCACCGATACCAGCGAAGAGTTCAACCGTTCGCATGACGTTCAAGATACCACCTAATCCGGTTGCACTGCCCCATATTGATTCGGTTAGACATCGGCACTCTGCTACTCCCAACTTCAACAGTTCTGGCTGCCGCCGGGGACACCCGTTCATTTCTCCCGTATCGGCCGAACGGCGGCAGCCACCGGCACGACTGAGTTGTCAAAGACAGTTCGGTCGTGTCAGTGAAGTCATTGAGTGAAATGTGAGCAAAAGAACAGTATACCCATCGCCTGGGCGCGGGCTAGGCAAACAACAACCCAACCGAACAGGTATCAGCCATGAAACTCGCAGGTATCATCCCGCCCGTCGTTACGCCGCTGACCGCGGACCAAGCCGTCGATCTCCCCGGCCTCCGCAAGCACATCGACCTGATGCTCGCGCGGGGCGTTCACGGAATCTTCGTACTCGGAACGACGGGCGAGTTCTACGCGCTCGACGAACACGAGAAGCAACAGATCGTCGCGGACGCGATCGCACACGTCGGGGGGCGGGCGCCCGTGTACGCGGGCACCGGCGCGGAGACCACGCGCGAAGTCATTCGACTCACGAAGATGGCGGAGAAGGAAGGGGCCGCGGGCGTGTCCGTTATCACGCCGTACTTCATCAAGCCCAACCAGGCCGAACTCTTCGATCACTTCCGCCGCGTCGCGGAGAGCACGTCGGTGCCCGTTGTGCTGTACAACAACCCGGCAACGTGCGGCGGGCTCAGCATCGAGCCCGAAACGGTCGCGAAGCTCGCCGAAGTGCCCAACATCATTGGGATCAAAGATTCGTCCGGCGACTTGCAGAACACAATCGAGATCATTCGCCAAACGCCGCGCGACACGTTCAGTGTTCTGAACGGGCGCGACACGCTCATCCTCGCCGCGCTTCAGGCCGGCGCACAAGGGGCGATACCGGCGTCGTGCAACATCGCGCCCGAACTGTGCGTGGGGATTTACGAGTCCTTTAGTAAGGGAGATGTCGAAGGCGCGAAGGTGTTTCAGTCGCGACTACACGGCGTGCGGATGGCAATGAGTTTGGGCACCGGTAACAGCGCCGTGAAAGAAGCGATGACGCTGTTGGGGCGCAGCGCCGGGCCGATGCGCGCCCCGGTTGCGCCGTTCGGTGACGCACAGAGGGCCAAACTGAAAGCCATTTTGGAAAAGGCCGGGCTACTTGGGTGATGTGGGACAATTTGGAGCGAGAAGTGAAATGGTCGCGGTCCATTAACGGAGGGTTCGCGAGGTTCGCGCGGGAATTGGTGCTTACCTAAATTACCTACGCGGTACCAGTGTAGTTCAGAAGCGGGGACGAAAGAATCTGCGAAAAATCCTAGCGCGGGGGGACATTCCTCTTGATAAAGTCTACCACAACCAACGGAGTTGTCCCGTTGACCGACGCCGAACGCTCGCTTCTCCCGCTCGAAGAGTCCTGGATCGATTATCGGAGGCGGCTCCGAAATGCCAGGATCGCCCGACAGGTGTGGCTAGCGGTGGTTCACCCACTTGCCAGTTCGTTCGTCCCCGCCGCGCGGTCCCGCGCGGGAAGTTGATCCAAGCAGCGGCCGGGGACCGGGCCGCGGGAGAGTTCGTTGTGGGTAAGAAATTGTACGTCGGCAACTTGAGTTGGGGCGTTACCGACTCGCAGCTGCAAGACATGTTCACCCCTTACGGGTCCGTCGTTTCGGCCCAGGTGATCATGGACCGCGACACCGGCCGCTCGAAGGGCTTCGGGTTCGTCGAGATGGGGACCGACCAGGAGGCGCAAGCCGCCATCACCGGGATGCACGGGCAGGTCATCGAGGGCCGCCCGCTGACGGTGAATGAAGCCCGTCCGAAGGAAGGTGGCGGTGGCGGCGGTGGTGGCGGCGGCCGTCGGGGTGGCGGCGGTGGTGGTTACGGCGGTGGCGGTGGTGGTTACGGCGGTGGCGGTGGTGGTTACGGCGGTGGCGGCGGCGGTGGCCGTCGCTACTAAAGTTCCGAATATAAGCTAAACTCTCTGTGGGGCGGCGAGTGTCGCCGCCCCTCGCCCTCCTTTTCAGGTGCTGGCGGCCGGGATTCTCGCTCCCGACGGCACGCGCCTGTCACTTTTAAGTCAGGAACCCTCAGCTTGCCTACTCTGTCAAGCACCAGCTTGCCTAGTGCCCCGCCCGCAACCGAACCGAACGAGTCGGTTCCCGAGGCCATCCTCCCGCCGCCGCAGCAGGTGTTTAGCACCGGCCGGAAGGTGTTGTCGTGGGTCACGACGTTCGTCGGCGTCTCGGTCCCCCTGGTGGGGTTGGCCGCGGGCATCGTTCTGGCGGTGGGCTGGGGCTACTTCGGGTGGGTCGATTTCGCGCTGTTGGTCGGCATGTACCTGATGTCCATGCTCGGCGTCACGGTCGGGTTCCACCGGCTCTTCACGCACCGCTCGTTTCAAACCGTGCGCCCGATCCAGGTTCTCTTCGGCGTGCTCGGGTCGATGTCCTTCCAGGGGCCGCTGCTCGACTGGGTCGGGCGGCACCGGCTCCACCACCAGCACAGCGACAAGGACGGCGACCCGCACTCCCCGTACCCGCACACCCGCGGGCTCAAGGGCTGGCTCCAGGGCTTCTGGCACTCGCACATCGGCTGGGCGTTTTCCCCCATGCCCGACGGCCTGGACCGTTACGCCGGGGACTGGCGCCGCGACCCGGTGATCCGCACGGTCAGCGCGCTGTTCCCGCTGTGGGCGCTCCTCGGCGTCCTGATCCCGGCCGCGATCGGGTACGCCTTCGGCGGGTGGCACGGTGCCCTCACCGGGTTCGTGTGGGGCGGGCTCGTTCGCATTCTGCTCGGGCACCACGCCACCTGGAGCGTGAACTCGATCTGCCACTTGTGGGGCAGCAAGCCCTACGCGGCCGGCGACGAGAGCCGCAACAACGTGCTGGTCGGTGTGGTGGCGCTGGGCGAGGGGTGGCACAACAACCACCACGCCTTTCCGTCGTCGGCCCGGCACGGGCTCCAGTGGTGGCAGTTCGACCTGAGCTGGCTGGTGATCCGGGGGCTGGCCCTCTGCGGGCTCGCGTGGCGGGTCCGGCTGCCCTCGCGCGGCGAACTCATCGCCCGTGCCGCGGACGGCGAACGCTCGATGCCCGCGACCGGGACCGCGTCGTAGTATCACGTGGCCGAATCACGATTTCCGAAGCCCCGCGGAGGTACCGCGGGGCTTTTGCGTTTAAACGCCCCCGTACTCGTCGGCTTTCTCTTTCCCCGCGGCGGACAGCCCGAAGGGCGACGCGCGCCCCCCATTGAGGCGCTCGAACCACTCGCAATTCAGTACCCGTTCGATCGCGTGTCGCGACGAACCCGTTTCGAGCGCGAGTTGCTGAATCGTGAGCGGTCCTCGACTCGACAGGATTCTCAGAACCGCCGCGCGGCGTTCCGTGAGAGTGGCAAATGGGTCGGGCATGGTGGGCGCTGGTCGGAACGGAAGGCGCGATCTTGCGGGAGATTCACCAATCCTAATACGAGAAAATGGAAATGTGAAGGAAACGAATTAGAAGAGTTGATTCGGGCACGGACTGTGAGACTCGTACCGAATCGGTGGCTACCCGATCTCCGCCGGTGAGCTTCGACCGGTGCCCGGAGCGCGTAGGCGTTTCTTGGTGTGGGGCAAACGGATGTGGAGGGGGATGGTTCGCGAAGGCGAACTCCCCGGCACGATCGCGCAGGGCGGTGGGGAGATTCCGAAATGAGCGCCGGCTCTGTACGTGGCGGAGCAACTGGGTACTGCGTCACCAAAGCCCGGGGCAGGATGCGTTCGATACTCAATTCGGACGAACTTACCGGTCGCGGGCCGGGAGTTCGAGGATCGCCGCGGGTGCTCTTCAGTGCTGCCCCACAGACCTCCAGCACGCGCACCGGTCTTGACCGGGGTAGGTCTCGGATCACGGGTCGAGCAACTTCGCAGCGTCGCCGGCCCACCCGTCAACCGCCCACTTCGCCGGTCGTATAGCCCGGCGAACGGCTCCTCTTTGCCTCGGTACCGACGCGCGTGCCGGGCCGCGTCCCGGATCTCGGTCGGGGTGCGGAGCGCGGGGCTGTCGTCGGACCAGATCGCCCCCTTTGCCTTCCGGGTCAGTTCGGCATCCGGGCGGGCGCTGTGTGGGGTAGAACACGGTTCACCGGGGGGCGAAGTCTCGGTGCGCCCCCGCACTCCCAATCCGGGGGCTTCCGCCCCGGTGAAGTAGTGGGGGGCACACGACCACCGTCCCGGAACTCGTTCTCCAGTGCCGAGCGATACTTGTCCAGTGCGCTGGTCGGCTTGACCCCGTGGAATTCACGCAGGCCGGGCACGCCACGGTGACGGAAAAGAGCTACATACCGCGCGCAATGAGGTGGACGATTGACCCTGAGCCGCGCGGACCAGAGTCACTTTCTGTGCGGTGGTTCGCGGGGTTCGTTGCTTGTGCCTTTACTCTGTAAACTTCGTTATCCTTCTGCCGCTTGGTATCTGCGGTCAATCTGGACGGCAGATCCGCTCTTGTGCTGGCACCTGCTGTCGCGGTCCGAGATAGGCGCGGGCGAAACTGACGACGAGCCAGGTGACAAACATGAGGGGTAGGGCGGGACAAAAAAGAACCGGCCGCAAACCCTTGTTTCGCTTGGGTTTGCGGCCGGTTTGTTGAGTGCGCGTTACTGGACTTGAACTAGTGACCCCCACAATGTCAATGTAGAAGAGGGTTTCCGAGCCACTTCCAGCCACATCGGGACATTGCCCGCCGTATCGCGTTATTTACTGCGATTTATAGCGTTTCGTAATGGTTCCCCTCTCGATTCACTCCGTCGGACCTCGTCACGCCGAGACACGTCGAGCATAATTCGGTGACAAACGGAGTGACAAACAAAAACGGAGGGCGGCACACCATGGCGACGCTGAAAAAGGTGGTCACTACGCATTGGGAGGACCGAACCGGAACGCGGGTGAAGCCCGGCACGCCCGGGGCCAAGAAGGTGCGGGTGGAGTCTGCGAAGTGGTACGTCGTCTACAAACACGAGGGGAAGCTGAACCGCGTGCCCGCGTACACCGACAAGGCCGCTTCTCAGAAGAAGCTGGCCGACATCGTGGCCGCCCTGGAGCGCGGGGACGCCAAGCTGACCGACCCGTTCAAGATCCACCTCGACCGGCCGCTCAGGGAGCACATCGGCGACTACCTCGAAGACGTCCGCCACGGTGGCACCTCCACCCAGTACCACGGCGCGGTGGCCGCCCGCCTTGCTCGCACCTTCGACGGCATCGGGGCGAAGACCCTCCGCGACGTGACGGCGGACAAGCTCAAGGCGTTCTTCCGGACGATGACCGACGCCCGCGTGAAGGAGGGGAGCGACCCGGTCCCCGTCAGCGTGACGACCAAGAGCGACCACCGGGCGGCGGTGTACACGTTCTTCCAGTGGCTCCGAAAGGGCCAGCGGCACCCCGAGAACGTCGTCGAGCGCGTCCCCCGTGCCGAGCCCCCAAAGGGTGAGCCGGTAGCCGCGCGCAAGCGGCGGGCACTCAAGACGGCCGACCTGCGGACCCTGATCCGCACGGCTGGCTCGTACCCGGTCGAATCGAGGAAGCTGAACCGCGGCGGCCGACCGAAGAGCGACGGCTCCCCACGTGCGGCGAGCACCACCAAGATGAAACCGGAAACAGTCGCCAAACTGGAGGAGCAGGGACGCGAGCGGCGGATGATGTACCTTCTGGCCACGTTCACCGGGTTGAGGCGGGGCGAGCTGTCGCGGGTGCAGGTGAAAGAGGTGAAGCTGAAGAAGGGGGTGATCGACCTGCCGGGGCTCAAGACGAAGAACGGCCGTCGGGCCGTCATCCCACTCGTGAAGAGATTGGTCACCGAGTTGAAGGCGTGGGTTGCCGAAAAGGACAGCGAAGCGCCGCTGATCGCCATTCCGGACCGGCACAACCTCCGACGGCCGCACCTGGCCCACCTCAAGATGGCGAACATCCCGTACCAAACGGACAAAGGCCATGCCGACTGGCACAGCCTCCGCAAGACGGTGAACACGTTCCTCCGCCGGCGAGAAGTCCCGCTCCGACAGCGGCAGCGGTTCCTGCGGCACTCGGCGGCCGATCTCGCCACACAGCGATACGACGACGAACGCACCGGCGACATGGCCGATGTGGTCCGGGAGCTGAGCCGCCTGTGGCGATTCGTGGTCGGCGGCGAGGCAGAGAGCAAGGACGCCCCATCCGATGCCGTGTGATGCTGTTCACGCCAGCCACAGTTTCGGCTGGCTGAACAATTTCTCCACGGCTGCTCGTTGAAAGCATGCCCGCTTCCGGATCTTCACCTCGCCAAGCGGGTTCTGCTTCTTCGCCCGCCAGATCGACCGCCACCGGTCGAGGGTGCGGGAGGAACAGCGGAGTATCGCGCAGGTCTCGGCTTTGGTCAGGAGCGTTTCAGTCACGGTGTCCCCAGGTGTGAGTTCGGTGAACGGTCAATTCGCGCTCGGCTCGGGCACCCACCCCGCAAGCCCGTCGCGGTAGGCCATGAACGCCGCTTCAAAGTACGCGACGATGCTATCCAGCCGTTCGGCCGGGGTCAGGTCAACCAGTTCCGGCCATCCATCGCAGAGGCAAAACGCCGATGCGTACATCACGTCCTCGGCGAGTCTCGAATCGAAGCTCATCGGAGTCTCCTTTTAGGCGCGTGGTGTCCTGGGCAGACGGCATGATGCCTCTGCTGGCGGGGTTCAGGTTGTCGGGCGGTTACGCGGTCTTCAGTTTTCGACTGGCTTCAACGCAAGCTTCGAGGAGCGCGTGGCAGGGATCGGCATCCCAGGTGTCAACGCCCTCACACAGCACACCGAAGCCGTTCTGATCGGGCGAGTAGTGCATCTCAATTCGGCATCCCGTCCGATCGCACCATTCGCGGACGGCACTCATCACAGCGCTCAGGTCGCCAAAGCGCAGGAAGCGAATTCCGCCTGGGGCGTTGAACCACATCAATTCCGTGAGGGATGTTCCTGAGAACTCCGCCTTCCGCCACTTGAGGCACTCTCGCGCGAAGTCGATGGCGATTTGCGCGAGCGGGGTCACGACTTCTTCCGCCTTCTGGTCCCGGGGCCGATCAACGACGGGCCGTGCTGAACGCTCACACCAGCTCCACCGCAACACGGGCAGTGCCAGTATTCCCGCAGCTTGAGGAACAGTAGGTAACCGGCTCCCTCGCAGACGCCGCAGATCATGCTGCCTCGCTTACTTTGTTCCGATATCGCTTCCCCGTTCCGGCTGCGGCCCGCCATTGGAGGCCGTGCTGAGAAATTTCAATTGCTTTTGCTCGAACGATGCGTGGCGAGTATCCGGCGTCAGAACAGAATTCCCGAAAATCACTCTGCTCGGCGAACAGCCAGGCCCATGCCCGGTTCCGTTCCGCAATCATCTCCGACTTCGTACCCCGGTAGCCGATATCAAGCAGGGCCTGAAGTATTTTGGCACGGGCAAGGGCAATGATGGACGCGCAGAGTGGATGCTCACTGACCAGCCGATTGATCGCCCGCTCTTCATCCCAGTAAAAGACCTCTCGGGCAGTGGAATGAACGCACTGGTTGGGCGAATACCCCTTTGCGTACCCGGTGGCGAGAACCGTAACCGTCGGTATCATGCCGCCTCGCCTTCTGGCTTCTCGGGACGCACAACTTCGCCGTCAGCGTCAAGCGGTGGTGTGGGCCAACCACGAGCCAACACCATGACCATTCGAATCAGACGCACGCACAAATAGTACGTGGAGCACAATGCCAGGAAGGCCAGAAAACAGTGGCTGTCGAAGAAGGTCCAGATGGTCACATTTGCCTCACTCTCTACCAGCTTTCCGCAGCAGACGCGACGGGTTGCAAGCGACAACGCCTGCTGCGGAAAAGTGGCACGAATGGGAAATGAACGTCGCTTGCATTCTCCGACCATGCCACACCTCGAGCGCTCGCGCAACAACTGATTGCAGGGGCGTCAGGCCTCTGACTTCATACCGAGCACCACTCTTAGCGCGTCGAGATCACCTCCCCGGCGTGCCAGATGTTTCACGACTTCCAAGAGTTGGCCGCCGCACTTTTCGGCCTCCACGCGGTAGGCCGGTAGTTGTTCCACCATGTCTTCCAGCGCGTTAGCCTCGACGTAACCTTTGACGACGCCTTCCACCCACTGATCTGCCGTGAGCGGCGCGGCCCCGCCGTAAGAAAGGCGGATCATGCCCACGGTTTTTCGCCCCCGGCGGGCGGTAAAGCGATACTCGCCGTGGGTATATGTACACACCCGGAACGACGGACTGGATCTGTGAACGGCTAGGTTTCTTGCAGCCAGTAAGCTGTGCAAACCGGATGTGCCCGAGGTAGTAACTTTCATTCCGGAAGGCCCACGGCCACGTGGCAGCGACAGATTCCCCGCGCCCTCGAGTCCCGCGCCGCCGGGCCAAAACCTCTACGGGCAGTCCGATCTCCGGTCCGATACGCGTCGCTTCCGCCGCGAACAAGGGGCCGTACCCTCCGTAACCCTTCTCGGTGCTACCCTTCAGTTGAAAGATCGACTGTTTCACGGTTTCTGCGAGCAGTAGGTCAGCAAGGAATCGTCTTGTGCCTTCGGCAGGCCAAGGATCGCGGACGATCCGAGCATCCGTCCCGAATGCGATTCGTTCGCTCAGCATGATGTCAATCGTCGCGCCGTAGCTGGTCGTCAGCCAGCACTGACTGAACCGCCGGGGGCACGTCCGCCCGACGCCGATGTGCGGGACGAGTAGCTGGCTGCCAAAGAATCGACTGTTGTACTCGTGGCAAAGCGAGTACAGCTGAGTCAGCAGTGGCTGGTACTGCTTCGCAGAGTGATTCCGCGCGAAGAACTCGAAGGCTTGGCGTTCCATCTCGGCCGGATCGGCAGGTGTCAGGTTTAAAGCTGACGGGTTCTGCCCACCAGCGATCAGCAGCGGGGACCTCCCCACGCTGCTGGATACTTCTGACATAACGTGGCTCCCTTGTCGTCTGCACAACGTGCAGCCGGTTGCTTGGTTAAATTTTGGTGGGTCTTGGAACGTTCTGGGCGAGTTGCGGCGAGTAGCTGCGAGGCTTCACCGATAGAGTGCCCCGGGCGGCAGAGGAATTGCGTTGCAGTTCGTTAGCTCGGCCCCAACCCTCGCGCGGTCATAGTGCTGCGGAGCATCTCGAGGGCTTGCTGGAGGCGTCGACAGACGGTGCTTGGCCGCACCCCACACGCACAGGCGGCTTCAATTCCAGTCTTCTCTTCGAGGTAGCAGATGACCACTACCACACGGAGATCTTCCGGGAGGGCTGCAACGGCTTCCCTTACGGCCCGGGCACAGTCTCGCTGCTCCACCTCTCTGGCCGAGTCGGCTTCGGCTAGCTCGACCCCGCAGAGATCGCACGTGTCGCACGCACGCTTCTTTCGAGCGATTTTGAATGCCCTCCGGCGAGCGGCGGTGACCTTCCATGCGAGCGTGTTGTTCGGTGGCTCTCCCTTGTGCATCAGAAGCGCAACCTCGGCATCTTGAGCGGCGTCTTCCTTGTCCTCGACAGGGAGGGTAATTCGCCTCAGTGAGCGCAAGAGCCCAGGGAGCGGGTCAGGCTCGTCCACCGGAAAACTCCGTAAGGGTACGCAGGTGCCTAGCGGCATCGCTCACAGAGCGGGCCGACGCCGTGCAAAAACTGTGGCTAGCTTTGTGACAACAAGGACGCAAACCGATGACTTCCAACCAAGCTTGGCTGTCGTTTGCAGCATGCGTCTGAGGCGGGCAAACTGAGGAAATGGTAAGCTTGCAGTGCGCCTCCGAAGCTGAATCTCAGGAAATGGCGAATGGGGTGCTGTTATACCGACTCATCCGTCATTTTTTCTGCGTTTTTCACCCTCGGTGATTTGCTCCAGCTTGGGTAAGGGGTGCATTCTTGATGTGTTGGCGAGATACTCCGCGCCAAATTGTTTCGATAATTATTCTCGGCGTCCCCTGAAGTGACACAAGTCGTCCTTGCGGGTCAGCGCTCGTCAGCAGAGGATAGGCCTGTCGCCGTAATCCGTATTCGGGAGGCCGATGATGCGCCCCACATATTCGTTTCCCGAGGCCGTGGTCGAAGCGATCGCGCGTGATCGGTATGGGCACCCGGACCCGCGCGTTCAGGAGCGCATGGAGATCCTTTGGCTCAAGAGCAAGAACCAGACCCACGGGTGCATCGCCGAGCTGGCCAATGTGTCGCGGTCCACGGTCCAGCGGGTGCTGCGGATCTTCGCGGTCAAAGGTCTGGACGGCGTCCGGTCGTTCGGTTGGAAAGGCCAGCCCAGCGCCCTGACGCCGCACCGGGCCACGATCGAAGAGGAGTTCCGCGCGCGTCCGCCGCACACGGCTCACGACGCGGCGCGGCGGATCGAGGAGCGGACCGGCGTCCGACGGAAGCCATCACGGGTCCGTAAGTTCCTGAAGGACGACCTGGGGATGAAGTGCCTGAAGGTGGCCCCAATCCCGGTCCCACCGAAGAAGACCGTCGTGGAACACGCCCGAACGCAGGCGGACTTTTTAAAAGGCGGAACTGGAACCGAAGCTGGCGCAGGCTCGGGGCGGTAACCGGACCGTGTATTTCGTAGACGCGTCGCACTTCGTGTTGGCGTCGTTCCTGGGGTGGGTGTGGTGCTTCGTGCGGCTGTATGTGCGGGCGGCGAGTGGCCGGCAGCGGTACAACGTGCTGGGCGCGCTCAACGCGGTCACGCACGAACTGGTGACGGAGATCAACACGACCTACATCACGGCGACCTCGGTGTGTGCGTTGCTCCGCACGATCGCGAACCGAGGGATGCCGATACCGGTCACGTTGGTGATGGACAACGCCCGGTACCAGCGGTGCGCGTTGGTGCAGGGCGCGGCCAAGGAGTTGGGTATCGAGTTGCTGTTCCTGCCGAGTTACTCGCCCAACCTGAACCTGATCGAGCGACTGTGGAAGTTCGTCAAGATGGAAGTTCTGAACAGCCGCCACCATCAGGATTTCAAAAAGTTTCAGGACGCCATCGACGGGTGCCTGGCTGATCTGACGACCAAACACCGCCAGAAGCTGGCCACTCTGTTGACGCACAACTTCCAGACCTGGGGCAATGTGTCACTCCTGAATGCGTAAAGCATAAATTACATAAACATACTGATCAAATGTACAAAATGTAGACATTTCGTTCCGAATCTACCGAATGAGCGTCTTTTGCAGCGTCTTTAAATCTAGGTGTCCACCGACGCTTTTTACTAGTCTGGCATACGTCACTGGTGACGCACTTCAGTGCATGTTGAAATGCTTCCCTACAGCTCTGAACTACGCTACAAATAAAATGCCCCCCAAGTCTTGGAAACCTGGAGGGCGGCACACAGTCTTTGGTGGAAGCCCTGTGTGGTATACCCCTTCCTTGTGCCACATCCGGCACTAAAGATCAACCAGTATATGAATGTTCCGCCCAAGGTAGCCCCTCCCTCTAAAAGGGGCGACGGCCTGCGGGTGTCTTCGCCATTTGGACTTCCGCACCGCTCACGTTGCCCTGCAGCGCGTGGGCAGAACCCGGCCACACGACGGTGACGACATTTTAGCCTGCTGGAGGCGACGTACCAGCACCGGCGCGGAGGCGCACCGCGAGAACAAACAGCGAGCCGGGGGATACGCAGGCGGCAGAGCAGGCATTCACACCGCATCGGTGCCCAGAGGGGTTACCGGATGTCTGCGGAAGGCGGAGTATTGCCTGAGTTTTGAAGTGGTTAGCCGATCCGCACGTTCTTCTTGCCAACGCCTTTCAATTCTGGCACTTCTAGTCGGGCCTGCTCTCGTCCTCTCGGTCGTGGGCAGGCGTTTAACCGAGAGAAAGGATTCGCCCATGGCACGTCGCAAGAAAGCAAAGGAACCCACCGCCGCTGAAACGCCCACCGAGCAACCGCAACCCGTCGCCACCGAACCGGCACCCGTCGAGTCGCCTCGGATCAGCATCCAACCCGAAAACATCGTTCACGCCCCAGCGACGGAGCCTGCCGCAGCCGAGCAATCCCGTTCAGTTGAAGCCGAGCGGCATGCAGCTCACGAAAACGGCCAATCGCCGCACCACGAGCATGCGCACCATTCCCGCCACCCACAGCACCGGGAACCCAGCAAGAGCCACGCGGAAGCAGTGGGCAAGCGCCAGCCGCGCTACAACGAGCAGGGCAAAACCGATTACGTGGTCGGTGTCCGAGTGTTCGAGCACCACGACCCCTACCTGTCCATCATCAAATTCGACGAGAAGCCAAGCGACGCCGTGCGCGGGAAGATGCGCGAGGCGGGGTTCACCTTCCGAAGCGAAAACCGCGAGTGGACGCGCCCGATCAACTTTGAAACCCGCGTTCAGGATCGCGTGCATGCCGACCGCGTGTTCGAGGAAGTGTGCCAAATGACCCGCAAAGAACGCGGAATTACGCACGATTTTGGCGGCGCGTCGTAACCCGGGCATTACCGTACTGAACAGACCGTGATCGCACCCGTGGTCGCGGTCTTTTTCTTGCGCCTGCCGCCAATCCGCCTTACAAACTGTGGCCACAGCAACCCCACGTCCCGTCTCGAGATGCCCCCGAAGCCCAAGAAGAAGTCCGGCCCATCCCTGTTCGACTACCTCGACGACGAACCGCCAGCCACGTTCGCCGAACGTGTCGGGGAGAAACCGCCAGCAGCGACGTTCGCCGAGCGTGTGCGGCCACAGCCGCCGGCAGTCCCCGCGCAGAGCATCCCGCCCGTCGATCCCGTTCCTGAAGTAGTGCGAGGCCCTCCGCTTTCGAGCGGGGAAAAGGGCAAGGCCCGCGACATCATCACGGCGATCAAGACTCTTCACCAGGTCGAGAGGCGCGGCACACCCGCTACACCCGAAGAACGCGAGGCACTTGCCAGATACCCAGGCGTGGGGCCAGTCGCCCTCTCCATCTTCCCGAATCCCGCGAACGGCCAGTACAAGGACGATTCGTGGCGCTCTCTCGGCGAGGAATTGAAAGCACTCCTCACGCCGGACGAGTACGCCTCTGCTCGCCGGACCACATTTAACGCGTTTTACACCTCACCCGCCGTCGTCGACGCGATGCACGCCGCGCTGACGCAGCTCGGAGTGCCGGATGGTGGCCTGGTGTTGGAACCGGGCTGCGGGCCTGGCACGTTCCTGCGGCCCGGCAAGCGGTACATCGGGGTCGAACTCGACAGCATCTCCGCGCGGATCGCGAAGGCGCTGCACCCCAGCCAGGACATCCGCAACGAGGACTTTCAGCAGACCAAGCTGCCCGAACTCGACGCCGTCATCGGGAACGTCCCGTTTGCCGACCTGAAGCTCGACCACCACGGACAGAAGTTCGCGCTCCACGATTACTTCTTCGCCAAGTCAGTTGATGCCCTGAAGCCTGGCGGCGTACTGGCGCTGGTCACGTCGCACTACACCCTGGACAAGCAGAACGCCTCGATCCGAGAGTACCTGGGCGATAAGGCCGACTTCCTCGGGGCGATCCGGCTGCCGTCGGATGCGTTCAAGCGCGAGGGCACGGCGGTCGTTACCGACATCGTGTTCCTGCGGAAGCGGGCACCGGGCGAATCGGCGCACCACGCCGACCCGCAGTGGCTGAAGACCGAGCCCACCGAGATCGACGGTCGCGCGCTACCGATTAACCACTACTTCAAGACGCATCCCGAGATGGTTCTGGGCACGTACTCGGGAAAGGACTCGCTCTACGGCGAGGGGTACAGCGTCCTGTCGCGTGGCGATCTTGCGGAGCAGTTGAAGGCTGCGGTGGGAAGACTGCCCCGTAAGCTTCAAGTATCAGGCCAAACTCTTCAAGTAAGCGGCGTAACTCATCAAGTAGCCCCTTCTTTTGTCCCTCCCTCGCCCGAACGCCACATCACCGAGGGCAGCTTTTTCGTCCACGAGGGGCGCATCCATCAGATGGTCGATGGCACCGCCGCGCCCGTCGTGTATGGGGGCGGGGAGCTGTGGGCCAACGGCGCGCTGGTCGGTCGTCGGATGGGCTCGCTGATCGAACTCCGCGATAACGCTCGCAGGGTGCTTCAGTCACAGAACGAGGGCTGGCCGGAATCGGCCCGCGACGACGCCCGCCGGAAACTGAACGCCGCCTACGACATCTTCAAGTCCGCCTACGGCCCGATCAACAAGACCACTATCTCGGATACCGCGGACGGCACCTCGAACCGCCGGATGCCGAACCTGGTGAAGTTCCGCGAAGACCCGGACGCCATGCTGGTGATGGCCTTGGAGGAATACGACGAACAGACGGGCGAGGCGAAGAAGTCCCCGATCCTGCTCAAGGACGTGGTGGGCAAGACGCCGCCGGTCACGCACGTCGCGACGGCAGAAGAAGGGTTGCTCGTTTCGCTCGACCGCACCGGTGGCGTCGACCTGCTCCTGATCGCGAAGCTTTATGGCAAGCCCGAGGAGAAAGTCGTCGCCGAACTCGGCGATCTGATTTACCTCGACCCCGAATCGAAGCGGTGGGAGACAGCCGACGCGTACCTGTCGGGAAACGTTCGCGCGAAGCTCTCGGCTGCCGAGCGGGCCGGAGCCGCTCGGAACGTTGATGCCCTGAAGACTGTCCAGCCCGAGGACGTGCTGCCGGGTGACATCGACGCCAACCTCGGTGCGCCGTGGGTGCCGGTGAGTGACGTCCAGAAGTTCGCCTCGGAACTCTTCCACGTCGCGCCGTCCTCGATCAGTATCGCCCACATGGCCAAGGACGCGGTGTGGAGCGTGGAGGGAGATTACACGGCCGAGCGGTCCGTAGCCGTCACTTCCGACTACGGCACGTCACGCGCGAGCGGGTTGTGGCTGTTTGAACTCGCGTTGAACATGAAGACGCCCGTGATTTACGACCCGGTTCCGGGCGATCCCGACAAACGAATGGTTAACCAGGAAGAGACGCTGCGAGCGAAGGAGAAGCAGAAGCAGATCAAGGAGCAGTTCCGCTCGTGGGTGTTCGCTGATCCCGACCGTACCGAGCGGCTGGTGCGGACCTACAACGACGCCTTCAACAACCTGCGCCCTCGCCAGTTCGACGGGTCACACCTCGAATTTCCAGGGATGTCCGATGGGGTCAAGTTGCGACCTCACCAGATCGACGCCATCTGGCGCGGGATGTCCGGCGGCAACACGCTGCTCGCACACACGGTTGGTGCAGGCAAAACCATGGTCCAGGCCGCGACGGCGATGAAGCTGCGGCAGGCGGGGCTGGCCAAGAAGCCGCTTATCTGTGTGCCCAATCACATGCTTGAGCAGTTCGGCCGCGAATTCCTCCAACTCTATCCGAACGCGAAGATCCTCATCGCCTCGAAGGAGGACTTTACCAAGGAGCGGCGCAAGGTACTCACCGCGAAGATCGCTTCGGGCGAATGGGACGCGATCATTGTGACCCACTCCAGCTTCGAGCGAATGGGCATGTCGCGGGATTACCAGGAGCGGTTCCTGCGAGAGCAGATCGCCGAGTACGACGAGCTTCTGGCCGACCGGGCGGCGGAAAAGTTCTCGAAGTCCAACCGCAACATGATCAAGACGATCGAGAAGCAGAAAGCGGCGCGCGAGGCCAAACTGAAAGACCTCCTCGCCCGGGACAAGAAGGACGACGGGCTGGTGTTCGACGAACTCGGCGTCGACCACATCATGATCGACGAAGCGCATTACTTCAAAAACATGGAGGTGGCGACCAAGATGGACCGCGTCGCGGGCATCCAGACCGGCGGCTCCGAGCGGGCGTTCGACCTCTACATGAAGTGCCGCTACCTGCACGACCAGCAACCCGGCCACGGCGTTACTTTTGCGACCGGCACCCCGATCAGCAACTCGCTGGTCGAACTCTACACGATGCAACGGTTCCTCGACCCTATCGGACTGAAATCGCGCGGCATCGAGCACTTCGACGCCTGGGCCTCGACTTTCGGCGAGGTCGTTGAGGCGATGGAAATCTCCCCGGACGGCAAGTCCCTGAAGCCCCGCGCCCGGTTCTCGAGGTTCGTGAACCTGCCCGAACTCCAGCAGATGTTCCGCGCGTTCTCCGACGTGCAGACCGCCGAGATGCTGAACCTGCCCCGGCCGAAGCTGGAAGGCGGGAAGCCCCATGTCGTCGCGTGCTCGATGTCCGATGAGCAGGTTGAATTGCAGCAGAAGCTGGTCGAGCGGTATGAGCGCATTCGCAACGGCGGGGTCGATCCCCGCGAGGACAACGCGCTCGCCATCACGACCGACGGGCGGAAGCTGGCGCTGGACGCGCGCATGCTTACCGCCGGTGGCAGGGAGTTCGAGGGCTCGAAGGTCAACCGGATGGTGGAGAACGTTGTCGGCATCTGGCGCAAGACCGCCGTGACCAAGGGCACGCAGATGGTCTTCTGCGACATGGGCGTGAACCCTACCTCGTGGGGGTACTGCCCCTACGACGAGATCGTGGAGAAGCTCTCCGCCCACGGCATCCCGCGCGACCAAATCGCCGTGATGGGTGACGCCGATTCCGATGCCAAAAAGCAGGCGCTGTTCGAGAAGGTCCGCAACGGCGCGGTGCGGGTGCTGATCGGCTCGACGTCGAAGATGGGCACGGGCACCAACGTGCAGAAACGTCTCGCGGCGATGCACCATCTCGATGCACCGTGGAAACCGGCCGAGGTAGAACAGCGTGACGGTCGCATCCTCCGCCAGGGGAACCAGAACGAGGAGGTGGCGATCTACCGCTACGTCACCGAGGGCAGCTTCGACGCGTACATGTGGCAGGCTCTGGAGACGAAGGCGAAATTTATCGGGCAGATCATGACGGGTGAATCCGGCCTCCGGAAGGCCGAGGACGTGGGTGGGCAGGAACTGAGTTACGCTGAGGTGAAGGCCATCGCATCCGGGAACCCCGCCGTGCTCACACTCGCGGAAGCGGACGCCGAATTGCAGCGGCTCGGGGTACTGAAGCGAAACCACGCCGACGAGCAGTACCTCGCGCGGAAGAACCTCCGCGAGCTGCCCCAGACCATCGACCGGACAGAAAAGCGACTTGCGGCACTGGAGACGGACGCGAAAACGCTCGCGGGCGGTGACGCCGGGGTTCTGATCGTGGGAGGCCGGAGCGTGACGCCCCAAGACCCTGCTCTGGCGATCGCCCTGGACCGCATCCCCGAGACAGTGAGCTACACCCGCCGGTTTCCCATCGGAAAGTACCGCGGTCTCACCTTCGGAATCGAGAGCCATCCCGTCGGGGGATCGGACGTGTATCTCGAAGGGCAAGCCTCGCAGACGGGGCTGTTGTCGTCGCACGGCCCCCGCGCCGTGTTGAACGCGCTCGGGCGGGTGGCGGATTCCTACGGAGAACTGATCGACCGGGCCAAGCAGGACCGCGACCTCGCACAGCGGCAGGTTGCGGATTACCAGGCACGGATTGGGCGCGTGTTCACGCATGCGGCCTACATGGAGGAACTCACGGGCCTGCGCGACCGGCTGAAGGTGTCACTCTCGGGCACCCCGGCGGAGGGGGAATCCACGTCGGCGGAGCTGGCGGAGCGGATCAAATCGCTGAAAGCGGGCCACCTCGTGGAAGCGGTGCCTGCCCGCGTCCGCGAGAAGCCCAAAGCAGAACGTCGGCGCGTCGAGCGGATCATACCGGCGGCTGAAGAGGCGAAGCCCGTCGAGGAGCCGAAGCCGGAAGAGACGAAGCCTGCGGACGATAAGCCTGAGGGTGGTCCGGGAACGCATGGAACCGTTCCGGCGTTCGCAGTCCGGGTGAAGAAGCTCCAGCAGCGGTCGCTGTTTTAGGGGGGAGCGTCTTGACCGTGCCGGTGAGCGCGAGATAATTTCCGCTTGGTCTTATCGACGCTGAATTCGGAGCACCCGATGGCCGTTTACGTCATCACTGATTCGCCGGACGTGGAGTGGACGGAAGGGCTTTGGGAGAGCCTGCCGCACTTTTCGTATCGGTACGAGAGCAGCGATGGGAGCCCGACCGCACAAACCGAGTTCGACCGCCGCCGCGAAGAGGGCCTGCCCTCGGTGCTGTCTGTACTTTCCGCGAAGTTATAGGCGGTTGGCGTAAGTTGTGGGGTCGGGGTAGACGAGTGCCGGCCCGTCCGGGAGGATGGCGTTACCACACGACCTCCCGACCCGAACGGACGCGGCCATGCCATCTTCGCATACTCCGGCCCTCGGTGCCACTGGTTTTCAACCCTGGCCAAGGCTCTGGACCCGCGGTCCGGGCGGCGGCTCGCGGTCCTGTTCCTCGGGATCATCCTGACCCGCGGGCGCCGCACCCTCGCGGGTTGGATCCGGGCCGCCGGGCTGTCGCCCCAGTACCGCCGGTGCTACGCCACGGCCGCGGCCGTGGGGCGCCGCACCGAGCGTATCGCCATGCGGTTGTTGGTCGAGGTTCTCAAGCCCATGGTGGCCGGTGCGCTCGGGTGGTGCTGGCCCTCGACGACGACACCCCGACGGAGCGGTACGGGCCCAAGGTTCGAGGGGCCGGGGCACCACAACCCGACACCCGGGCCGGCCGGGGCCCGTTCGTGTACGGGCACGTGTGGGTGGTCCTCGGGTTGTTGGTGGGACACCCCTCGGGGGATTGTGGCCCTCCCCTGTTGGCCCGCCTGTACATCCGCCGCAAAGATCTCGGGGCCATCCCGGGCCGGACCGGCCCGAGTTCGCAACCAAGTTGGTGATGGCCGTGGACCTGGTCCGGTGGGCCCACGGGTGGCTGAAGACGTGGGGCCGGGCCGTGTGGGTGGTGGCCGACGGGGCGTGCGCCAAGGCCCCGGTGCTCAAGGCCCTACTCGCGCTCCGGGTGACCATGGTGAGCCGGCTCCGCAAGGACGCGGCCCTGTGGACGGTGCCCCCGGCCCGCGATCCGAGCGCCCGCGGGCGGCCCCGCGTGTACGGGGAGCAGCGGGTGTCGCTCGCCAAGCGGGCCGGGCACAAGGGCGGGTGGACCACGGGCACGTTCACCCTGTATGGGAAGCCCGTGGAGAAGCGGTACAAGACGTTCGAGGCCACGTGGCGGCCGGCCGGGGCACGATCCGGGTCGTCCTGGTGGACGAACCCAAGGGGTGGGTCGCGTTCTTCTGCACGGACCCCACGGCCTCCGTGGCCGACATCCTGGGCCTGATCGCGGACCGGTTCTCGTTGGAAACCTGTTTTCGAGATCTCAAACAGGTCGCGGGCGCCGGTCACCAGCAGGTACGCGGGGTCGCGTCGAACGTGGGATGCTTCCACCTGTGTGCGTGGTCCCTCACGCTCACCGAGGTGTGGGCCTGGAACCAGAAGGCGGATGAACTGGTGGCCCATCGGGCGGCGGCCCCGTGGGACGATCCGAACCGGCGCCCGAGCCACGCGGACAAGCGCCGGGCCTGGCAACAGGAGCTGCTGGCCGAGGAAATTCAGGCCGTTGTGGGCGAGCACCACGACCCCGCGAGAATCCGCGCCCTCGCGCACCGGTGCCTGGATCTGGCTGCTTAAACGCTATAAGTTCGCGGAAAGTACAGTGCTGTGGAAGTGGGAAAATTACAAGGGGATAGAGATGGACCGGTGCAACATTGCTGCGCCGACGACATAGCAAATCGCGGCTTCGCTCGCACTCGATACGAGATAAAAGGACCGGCCCTGCTTCTGCCCATACGGGTTGAGCGGAGCCGGTCAAAGATCAATCAGGCCAGCAAAACTGGCAAGTAGAACAGGACGTACCCTTCTTCCGACCAGACTCTGTCTCAGTCGGGCAAATCAAGTCGAGCTTGATCCGCTTGTTGTCCTGATACCGCAATGGGTGGTTCAGGAAGATCAGATCCGCAGCCTCGGGCTCTTCGTCAGAATCCATCAGCCACGCGACCCGCACCCCTTCCGGGACGGTCAGCGGGTATCCGGTCTCCTCATCCGCTGAGAACCACACGGAGAGGTTCGGGAGCTTGGCCAGTTCTGCCAACACCTCCAGAATGCCGGGAATTCGCCAGCTCCGGCTGTAAAGCCAGAACTTCGTGTGCGGGCAGTTGGAAACGATTTCCAGCCACTTCGCGCGTATCCAGGGCTATACATGTCACCACTTACGTGGGGACGCACAGCCAGACAGCCTTTGCGATGGATCTCTGCCGTCATGCGACTGGCGAAGTCATCGCGCTTGCTTTGTTCGTAGCACCACTCCAGGCGTTCGATCACCTGGGGAACACGAACCGGCCCCGGCGACAGTAGCAAAGCGATTCGCACCGCTTGCTCCGTCCGGGGCAGGTGACACCGGCGGCACGTCGAAGTGAAACACCGACATACCGAGTTTTTCGTTACCAGCGACCAAGAGCCCTCGTTTGGTTTCCACGGGGAAAGTCCACACGGGTAATCCCGTAGGCGTGTGAAAACACTTCACAAGCCTTTGGGAGAAACCCGGCGAGTTGGCACACAGATTTGAGATTCGCGCAAGCGGTTTATTTGACAGTCGTGCGATTAAATTGATTGAGAATTGGGGCGCGATGCCCTAGGGTGTAAATCACGCAAGGGCAATGAAGCCCGGCGAGACATAGAGGAACGCGTATGAGGAAAGAGTTTGAAATGACCGAGCAAGAGCTTGGCGAATTGCTTGAAGCCTGCAAGCCCACACCAGCAATGCTCCTGGTGGTGGCACGCCTATGGGCGGCACGCCGCAAGAAAATGCTAACCGCGCGTGGCATCGCCTTGGTGAAAAGCTGGGCTTCGACTTCATGACCGTCGAGCCCGTTTCAGGTAAAGGCCAGTGGCATTTCACAGTCATTGTTGTCGAACAGGCAGCATGACCCCGTCCGAACTCCGCTCCCTCGGTGAACCGTTCCCCGGTTGGCAGTCCCGCCCGCGCGCTGCCTCGGCGTGAACTCACGCACCGTGCGGAGCTGGGCTTCGGGGCGGAACCGCATCACCCCGCAGATGGAGAGGCTGATTCGGCAGGAATTTGAAGCTGGTCTGGTGGAGAAGCAGCAGGAGGCGAAATCACATATCGAACAGGCAGATGAGAGGGATACAGAATGATTTTCACCAGTAAACACCGACAGAGATTGATTGATTTAGAATGCGAGATGCGCCTTCTGCAAAGCAACGTGGTACGCCTGAACTGTGAGGCGGGTCGCCACGAATGGATAACTGCGGGCGGCAACACCCCGCGTCCCCACCATTTTGCGTTGCAAGCATTGCTGGACTACTCCGGAGGCAAAAGCATGAATACGGCAGTCGTGTGCGCCCTCGATCAGTCTGAAGCGATGCTTTTAACCTTCCTGATTATGCCCTTGGTGGGGTTCTGCATAACCGGCTGCATGGCATTGGTGATAATGCACTCGGGACTGCAAGCATAAATGGGGCAAGTGGTGTGAGCCAGAGACGCTTGAAACCATCAATCGCGGCAGCTCAGCCAAGATGCTCTTAGGTGTTACGCAGTGCGGTGGTTTGGGAACTGCTCTTTGCGCAACTTCATCACCATTAAGCGGCCAAGTCGAGTAGTCGTTCGGCGGCGACTTGTAATTCGGCCTCGTTGATCCCGGGCCGCAGAACCGCCTGAATTTCGTTCCGCAGTAGCTCACGGCGCCAGGCGCGGCGCTTATCCGCGTGACTCGGTCGCCGTTCCCCGTCGTCCCATGGACTTGCGGCCGGTGCCCGGCCAACGCCTGGCATCCCGATTCCAGGCCCAAGCTTCGGTCATCGTGAGCGCCCACAGGCACACGTGGAACGCCCCGACGTTGGCCCGCACGAGCGCACCTGCTGCTGACCCGCCCCGACAACTTCTTTCAGATCGCGGAACGCGATCTCCAGGCTGAAGCGACTCGCGACACTTCCGAGGATGTCGCCCACCGGCGCGGCGGTGTCGGTGCAGAAGAACGCCACCCACCCGGTGGGCTCGTCCACCAGAACGACGCGAATCGCCCCACCGGCCGGGCGCCAGGTGGCCACGAACGTCTTGTACTTCTTCTCCGTCGGTTTCCCGTACAAGTCGAACGTCCCGGTGGCCCACCCGCGGGTCTGTCCGGCTCGCTTGGCCAACTCGATTCGCTGGTCCCCATAGGTCCGGTTCGGTCCGCGCTGGTGGGGCGCCCGCGGGCCGGGCACGGACCACAGGGCCGAGTCCTTCCTCAGTCGGCTCACCACCGTCACCCCGAGCTCCCGCAGGGGCTTGAGTACCGGGGCCTTGGCGTACGCCCCGTCGGCCACCACCCAGAGGGGCTTGCCCAGGTGCCCGAGCCACGAGGCGGCCCACCGCACCAACTCGACGGCCAGTTCCAGCTTGGTCCGGAACCCGGGCCGGGTCCTCGCCGGGATCCCCGGAAGGTCCTTGCGGCGCACGTACAACCGGGCCAGCAGCGGGAGCGCAACGATGCCCCAAGAGGGGTGCCGGGCCAGGAGCCCGAGGACCACCCACACGTGCCCGTACACGAACGGTCCGCCGGCCGGCCCGGGCGTCGGGTTGTGGTGCACCCCGGCCCCTTGTACCGTTGCCCCGTATCGTTCCGTTGGGGTGTCATCCAGGGCCAACGTGAGCCGTCTGGCCTCCGCCGCCAGGGGCCTCACGACCTCCCGCAGCAGGTGTGACGCCGCGCGGTCGGTCCGGCCCCAAGCGCGGCCACCGTGGTGTAGCACGGGCGATACTCATCGCTCAGCCCGGCGGACCGAATCCAGGTCGTAACGGTGCGCCGGCCCCGAGCCAGAACGGCTCCGACCAGCAACCATGCCAGCCGCGGAGCCGATCGTGGGTCTAACGCCGCCGCGAGAACCGAAAACCAGTGGCACGACGAGGGTAGCGGATGCGATGATGGCATGGCCGCGTCCGTCCGGGGCGAGGGTGGTGTGGTAACCCCATCGTCTCGGACGGGCCGGCGCCTGTCTACACGCTAAGCCTCAGCCGCTCGAATACAGGAAGTCGCGCAAAGTACAGTTTGGGAAGCCAATGTGGGGTCGTGTCAGGTAGTCTCGCACGGCCTCACGAATGATCGCGGTTTTGGCTTCGACCCAACTGATGCCCGTCGCAAAACAATGCGCCTCGAACCGTAGGAACGCGCGCAAGGGCCAACCCGATGTGGTTGCGGCTGGGCGCGGGCCGTTCGGCACTGACACCGCTCGATCCCGGTGCATTGCTTGATCCCCGGTGGTAGTGCTCGATGGCCCAACTGAACTCGGCGAGTTGCACCCGGGTCAGGTCCGTCATCCCCAGATCGTTGGTGGCCCAATACGCGGTGCCCCGTCTGGGGTGGCAATCCCGAATACCTTGACCAACCCGAATCCGGTGAGCCACACGTCCGCCGGTCGCCGCGATGGTCGTGCTCCAGCCGCCCGTGTGCCCTCTCGATCCTTGTTCACGAGCCGGTTCGACTTGAGCCGGGTGAGCCACACCCACCCGCAGTTGCGGATCAGTTTCAGATTGTCCAGGCTGCTGTACCACCCGTCGAACACGACGCCCCGGGGCTTGAAGCCCCGGGCATAGCGCCCCGGATCATGTCCCCGAAGTGGTCGTTCTTGGTGCGCGTCGTCGCGTCGGCTTGTTGTAGATCCGGTAGTCGCACGGGATGTGTCGGTCCCCGTCGGTCCACAGCAGGGACACTAGGTTGATCCCCGAACGACCGCGTGGTGCTTGCCGGACCAGTGCCGGGTGACCAGTTCGATGGCTCGGGCGTAGGGCTTGTCCAGGGTCGAATCGTCCACGACCAGCACCCCGTCGTCGCCGGACCTGGGTTCGTGCTTCGGCCCAAAGGGTGTCGGGATCGGGTTCCACGCGCGCGAGCAGACGGGTAAACGCATCGTGGGCCGGCGGGTCGGGTTGGCTCGGTTGTACCCGAGCTGCCTCCGTACCCGAGTACCCCTTCGGGGTCGCGATCAAGAAGTCGATGTAGTCCTGCGGGAACACCTTGGGCACGCTCATGACACGATCGTAGACCCACACCCACACCCGCGCAAGGCCCAAAATGCCGCACTGCGTAACATCTAGCTCTATCAGATTCGGGTTTGCGAAGGATGCAACCACGCCGAGCACCGCAAGATCGAAACGATAACAGCATGAGCACCAACCTGCTGTTTATAGAACCATGACCCGCCGTACCCGCATCAACACTGTCGCCGAAGCCGACGCACGCCCTCTCAACTCGCTCCCTGGCTTTCTGCTGCAGGGCAACCTCGGAAGCAGGTGAACGATTTGCTGGCCATTGCAGCCGTGTACCGGGGAGATCGACCGCCTGCAGGCGCTGGCGGGAGAACAGAAGAAGCCAGGGTTCGTGGACCTAATCGAGAAGAAACGAAATAACCAAAGCCTCACGAGGCGGAAAAGAGGATGAATGAAGTCTTTGCTATCACTATCGGCGGCGTTTGCGCTGTCCCGTTTCCTGCACGAACTGCCTAGCGGGCCACCTTCACTTCGAGAGCATAAGCCGCTCCCCGGTCAAAGAAGAAGACTGGAGCGCGCAAGCAGCAGCGGGCATCGCAGAAACAACGGAACCGGGCAAGAACGAATTAAACCAAGGAAGGACAGTTCATGGTTATGCTGATAGAAGTGGGCAAGACCTACCGCAATCGCGAAGGCGAGAAGGTGAGCATTATAGTGGACCCCGAAAACTGGACCGCCGGTTAAGCTACACCGGAGGCCCAGGAAAGGGGAACCAATGGCGGGCAAGCGAAAGAGTCACTCGGCAGCATTCAAGGCCCAGGTCGCACTGGCCGCTCTCAAGGGCACGGCCAGCGCGTACTAATCGCCTTGTAAAGTCAGGACTTCGTCGAGGAACTGTGTGTTCATGAGGGGCGGATCATCTTACCCGGATACTGTCCTTGATGGGATGGCGCTTCAGTAGGGTGACGGCGAACCGTCGGAGCCAGCTCAGGTTGTTGGCCAGAACGCGCTGTCGCGTGCGGCTCTCGTCCTCACGGAACGTGACGTCCAGAACCCAGTGCATGGACTCGATGCCCCAGTGCCCACGAACCGCCTCGCCGAACCGCTTGCCACTCAGGAACCGGCTCAGCATGTAGAACCGCACCTCGTCACTCTGACTCCCGTTGGCGTGCGTGGTGATCCGCACCGCGGTGCCGATGGCCTTGATCCACGGCCACTCCCCTGGGCCGCAAAATCCGTGGGCACCTGGGCCACGAAGTAGGAGAGCTCGTCGCGCCGACCGTGCCCGCTCGTCGGTCTCTCGGGTCCGGTGCTTGAGGGCTTTCAACTCGCCTTCCAGGTGCTTCAGGACCAGAGCCCCGATAGCCTCGGACAGCTTCGGCTGGTTGTCCTTCACGGCGATCACGAAGTCCCCGCCGCCCGTAACGATGTCACGGGCGATGTCCTTCTGGCATCCCATCGCGTCGATCGTGATCAGCGCCTTGTGAAACTCGATCTGCTTCAGCAGGAGGGGAATAGCCGTGATCTCGTTGGACTTCTCTTCGGCCGCCACTTGGCCCAAGGCGATCCCGTGTTCGCTCGCCCACGCGCTGACGATGTGCAGCGGCCCGAGCCCGTGGACCGCGTCGTGGGACCGCCGACACGTCTTGCCGTCGATGGCGATCAGGCGGGCCGGGCCGATCCCGTCGGGCTCCAGGGCGTCGGCGATCCAATCCCGGAAGCACCGCTGAAAGGCCTCGGGTTGAAGGGCGATGAGCAACCGGCGGATGCAGTCGCGGGACGGGATGCCGTTGGGGAGCGTAAGGAACCGGGTAAGTGACTGTCCCATATGCCTCGAAATCGCCGTATTTTCGAGTTGTCACCCACGATTTCTCAGGCTTTTTCGCACATATGGGACAGTCACTAAGCCAATCCCGGCGATTGGTGGCCCATCGGTGAATCGCGGTCGGACCGTCACACCCGCACACCAGGCCACACACCGCAATCACGACAATGTCGACGAACAGGTGCTTGCGGTTCTGGGGATGGCGGGGGTCGGGCAGGGACTCGAAATAGGAACCGATCGATTCAATGGTAACCCGCTTGGTGGCCATAGGTCGCACCGGACTTCAGACAACGGGCCCGCGGGCGGGCGTGAGAACCACTGCCCAAGTGATAGAACGGCGCGGCACCGCGCAAGTCCACGCAACTTCCCCAGTCGCGCGCGTTGGCCGTGCTCTCAAGGGTGACAAGACAGTCAACGAGGTGGCCGCCCAGTTCGGGGTCCACCCGACCCTGATCCACGACTGGAAGAAGAAGCTCCTGGCCGGGGCCGAGGCGGTGTTCGCCTCCGGGGCGAAGGCCACCGGACCGCCGGAGGACAAGACCGCCGAGTTGTACGAGCAGATCGGGCGACTCAAGGTCGAACTCGACTGGGTGAAAAAAAATCTGCCGCCCTCGGCTGACGCCAAGCGGGCCATGATCGACGACGGGCACGCCGAACTGAGCGTCCGTCGGCGGTGCCAGTTGATCGGGCTGGGTCGGGCGACCTACTACCGGGAGCCGACCGGGGAGTCGGCCGAGAACCTAGCACTGATGCGGTTGATCGACGAGCAATACACGGCGTGCCCGTTCTACGGGAGCCGGCGGATCACTCGGTGGCTGGCGACCCAGGGCCACGAGGTGAACCGGAAGCGGGTCCAGCGGCTGCTGCGGGTGATGGGGCTGGAGGCCATCCACCCGAAGCCGAAGCTGTCGGCCGGGCGGGGCCACAAGGTGTACCCGTACCTGCTCCGGGACGTGCCGATCGACCGGGTCGGGCAGGTGTGGTCGGCCGACATCACATACCTGCCGATGGCCTCCGGGTTCATGTACCTGGCGGCCACGATCGACTGGTTCAGTCGGTATGTGGTGGCGTGGCGGCTGTCGAACACGCTGGACGGGGCGTTCTGCCGAGACATGCTGGACGAGGCGTTGGCGACCGGGACGCCGGAGGTGTTCAACACCGACCAGGGGGTGCAGTTCACGGCCGGGGCGTGGGTCGAGCGGGGGAGGCGGCCGGGGTGCGGGTGAGCATGGACGGGCGGGGGCGGTGCCTGGACAACGTGTTCGTCGAGCGGCTGTGGCGGACGGTGAAGTACGAGGACGTGTTCCTGCGGGGTACGAGTCGGTGCCCGAGTTGGAGCGGGGCTGCGGGCGTACTTCGCCTTCTACAACGAGCCCGGCTGCATCAGTCGCTCGGGTACAAAACCCCGGTCGAAGTGTACCGGGCGGGAAGGTCTAAAGAGCCGGCGAGAAAGTAGCTAAGAATCGCCGGTTTTGGTCTCGACAATGGGGTCCACTACAGCCAACTTGTTTGCCAGCATCGCGTCGGAGAGCGAAGCTGAGTCGGCCGTCGAACACTCGCCCAGCAGGCGGCCGTACTTCTCACGCTTCCGCACGACACATCTGACCTCTTTGCCCTTGATAAGCATCTGCATGGCGTCTCTCGCTTCGTAGAACCCGGCCTCGCCTTTTCGGGGTATCGATGCGAGCGAGGCGAACACGCTCGTCGCCGCAGCGGAGAGTATCGCCGTCGATGGCGGCGCAAAGCGCAAAGACGTAAAAGACATGGGCCACTGAAGTTATACCTTCGACACAAAGGGTTTCTAAAATTCTTCTGCCCGACTTGTCACAGACATAGCCCTGCGGTGTCAAAGCCCTCGGAGAGTTCCGTACCTACCACAATGTTTTCATTTGGCAAAGCGGGGACGCGTGTTTAATCCTTTCAGCGAGCAGTCCGCGAGCGGGCCGACCGATATCGAACTGGTTGAGAAAGCCAAAGCGGCGACCGTGCCGCGCTCGAGCAGTTGGTCCTGCGTCACCAGGCGTGGGTGTACAACATCGCCGTCCGCATGGTCTTTCAGCCGCAGGACGCGGAAGAAGTCACCCAAGAAGTTCTGATCAAAGCCGTCACACGACTCAGCACATTTCAAGGCAACAGTCAGTTCCGAACCTGGCTCTACCGCATCGCCGCCAACCACGTCCTGAACATGAAGCGCGCGCGGGCGGAACTTCATCCGCACACGTTCGCGGAGTACGCCGCCGCGGTGACAGGCGTCACCGACCTGGACCTGCCGACCCGAACACCGTCCCGGTGGACGTGCCGCTCCTGGTCGAGGAGGCCAAACTCACCTGTACGACCGGGATGCTGCTCTGCCTTGACCGCCGACAGCGGTTGGTGTTCACGCTGGGCGAGATCATGGGCGTCAGCGACACAATCGGTGGCGACGTCCTCGAAATGTCGGGCGACAACTTCCGGCAGTGCCTCGCGCCCGCCGCGACCTGTACGAGTTTATGCACGACCGATGCGGTCTGGTGAACGCGGACAACCCTGCCGGTGCCCGAAGAAGACCAAGGGGTTCATCGAAGCCGGCCACGTCGATCCCGACCGCCTGCTGTTCGCCTCGCGTCACGCCCTGCAGGTTCGGAACGCCGCCGGCGACACGGTCCGTGAGATCGAGGATACGCTCGACCGCCAATACGCGGACATCTTCCGCGACCACCCGTTCCACCAGCCGCCCGACCAGGTCGCTTGGCTGCGCCAGCTCCTGGACCAACCCGCCGTTCGCACCGCGCGCTGCGCTACCCTAAATAATCTCGTCACTTCTGTCACATTCGGCCTCCCACCGTGTCTACGGGGGTAAGGAGGTCAAATCATGACAAAGCTGAACGGAAAGAACGCCCTGGTCACCGGGGCTTCCAAGGGGATCGGGGCCGGGATCGCCCGGAGCTCGCCGCGTGCGGCGCGGCGGTCGCGGTGAACTACGCGTCCGACCGGGCCGGAGCGGAGGCGGTGGTCAGCGCGATCACAGCGTCTGGCGGCCGGGCCGTCGCACTTCCCGGCAACGTGTCGAAGGCGGACGACGTAGCCCGGCTCCTCGCCGAGACGGCACGCACGCTGGGAGCACTCGACGTGGTGGTCAATAACGCCGGGGTGTACTCGCCGACACCGCTAGAGTCGGTAACTGAGGACGAGTTCCACCGCCAGATCAACACAAACGTGCTCGGGCCGCTGCTGGTCATGCGGGAATCGCTGAAGCACTTCGGGCCGGCGGGCGGGAGCATCATCAACGTCGGGTCTGCCGCGTCGCGGATGTTCGCGCCCGGCTTCGCGGTGTACACGGCAAGCAAGGCGGCTCTCGACGGAATCACCGGAGTGCTGGCTAGGAGCTCGCGGCCCGCCGCATCCGGGTGAATTCCGTGAATCCCGGAGCCACGCTGAGCGAGGGCACGCGGGCGGCCGGGCTGTACGGCGTGGACAGTGAGTTCGAGAAGCAGTTGGTCGCCATGACGCCGCTCGGCCGCGTCGGCACGCCGGCCGACATCGCCAAGGTCGTTGCGTTCCTCGCATCCGACGATTCCGGCTGGCTCACCGGCGAGATCCTCCTCGCTTCCGGCGGACTGCGGTAGAGCGGCTCAACCCAGCAAAGGAGCTCGAGATGAAACGGATCATTCTGTTGATGGCGTTGATGATGGGTCTGGGCTTCACGGCCACAGCCGACGAGCCGAAGGGCGACAAGCAACAGACCGCGGCAAAAGCCCTGGAGTCGTTCTCCGGTTCTTGGGAGATCGTGAAGGTGTCGCCCGACGGCGCGACGAAGGCTGCCGAGCTGCTGTTCAGGAAGGACGGCACCTACGCGGCGCTGGACAAGGAAGGGAAAGAGCTGTGGGCCGGGACGTTCGAGATCGACCCGACGGCCAATCGAAGGTGTGGGACCACCGGGCGGACAGCGGGAAGAAAACGGGTGACGATGTCCTCGGCATCTACGAACTCGACGCCGACACCTTGAAGGTGGCTTGCGTGGTCGGGCAGTGGAAGGGCAAGAAGTGGGTCGGTAAAGACCGCCCGAAGACCTTCGACCCGAAGCACGCGGACGTGGTGATCGAACTGAAGCGGGCGAAGTGAAGGAACCAAACCGAACCAAGGAGACGAGCATGACCGCGCAATTACCCACGGCGGCAGCGGCCTACGTCCGAACGATCAACGAGCGTGACCCGGACGGGTTCATCGCCCTGTTTGCAGAGGACGCGGTGGTGGACGACGCCGGGCGGGAGATCCGAGGCCGCGAGGCAATCCGGGAGTGGGCCGCCCACGACATCTTCGCAGCGAACGTCACCCTTGAGGTGCGTAACGTGAGCGGCACCGACGGCGACGCCACGATCACGGGGAAGGTGGATGGCACGTTCGATCGGACTGGGCTACCCGACCCGCTCATCATGACATTCCGCGTGGCGGTCGACCGCGGCAAGATCAGCGGGCTGACGTGTCGGCTGGCGGCTGGGTGATGACGGCCCGGACTGCGATGGCATCGGCCTTCGTGATAGCATGCTGGCCGGTGATTTTCCTGTCCAGCGTGCGCACGGTCCAGCCAAGAGCATCAGCAAGAGGCTTCTTGCCGAACCCGTCGGCGATGCGGCGGAGTTCGGCGGGTGTCATGCCGCCTCGTCCATGACACGGTTCACCGCCGTCGATGGCGCGTAACCGGCTAAGTGACTGTCCCATATGTGCGAAAAAGCCTGAGAAATCGTGGGTGACAACTCGAAAATACGGCGATTTCGAGGCATATGGGACAGTCACTAAGCGATTCCCGTCAGGGCGGATGCTACGGAACACAAGATCGCGTGTGCGACCGGTCAGCAAGTCTCCGCCGGCCTTCCGGTACGGGAAGATGAACCGCCTCACTTCAGCGGGGAACGAGTCGAGTCGCAGCCCCACCTCCTTGTCCGACAATTCGGCGACGAGGCCCGCCTGTGCCTTCACGGCCGCGACAAGTTCAACGACGTGTCGTTGCAGAATCGCGATAATGTTGTCGAAATCCAGCCAGAACTCTTCCGGCAGTTGGGCGCGAATGGCTTCGAGGTCGTCGTCAGCCTGCATCGCTTCCCACATGGCCAAAGGCGTGAGTCGTGATACTAAGCGGTGGATTCGGCAATACTCGTCACCCTTCACCTTGAGTCGCAAGCCGCTGGAGAATCGCAGCACGAACCCTTCCTCCGAAGGGGCAGCGTCTTCGCCAGCGCCAGCAGTTCCGAGACGGACGCGAACGAGTGACGCTTGGCCACCCTCCACCCGAGGCGATCCCCGACCGTCAGCAAATCGTCGAACCCCACCTCCGCGCCCTCGCCGCTGTACGCGGCCAAGAGCACCAGACCGGTGTAGCTGTAATGAACGACGATACGGTTCTCGGGGTACACGGCCTCGGCGAGGTAGGTCGTCTCCGTGTCAAGGGGCGACAGGTCGTGGTCGCGGATCTGCGCCGCCGCCCACTTCGCTTGATCGGGCCGAGACTGCCCTTGGTCGCGGTACGCCACTCGCCGCCGTGGTGAAACAGGATGATCAGGCTGCCGTCGAGCTTCTCGAACGTCTCGAACGGCAGATCGGGGATCGAGTCCAACCTCTCGCCGACGTTGAAGAACTTTGGAAACGGGGTAGCGACCACCCGCTTGGCCACTGGATCGAGAATGATCCCTCGTGCCAACATGGTGAACTCGTCCCACGCGCGGTCGTACACCGTCGACTCGGCGTAGCAGTACAGCCGCAGCCCGTCGGCCCCGACGTTCTCTTTCACCCGCTTCTCGGCCACCGCCCGCTGCAAGCCGCACCACAGATCGTTGAATGCCATCATCCGTGCCGGATGCACCGACCCGGTCACACGGCCCTCCGCAGGTCGATGACCTGGACGTTGGGCTGTGCGTCACCACGGAGAATGTCCTTGAGCTGACTGCGAAGAGTCTGCTCATGTTTTGCGAACAGGTCGAATGGCAGCTCAGCTCGCCATCCCGCGTCGCGTCGCTTCACTTCAATCGGGCGGTCGATCAAGACGTAGCACCGGCCCGCCGTTGGCGAGGCGAACAGACTCCATTCGGTCCTTGCGGCGAAGGTGGGTTGCGTCGATCACTGTCGGCAGTCCGTGCCCGAGACGTGTCTTGGCGACCGCGTGAACGGCAGCGAACACTGCATCGTTCTTGGTCTGGTCGCGGAAATCGCCGCACAGTTCGCGTCGGAATTGGTCGCTGCTGATCACATGCGATGGGTCTATGCCGTAATCGCCTTCGGCCTCCTCGCTTTGCAGCCACGTCGTCTTACCTGCGCCCGACGTGCCGACCATCAGCGTGAGGATGCCGGGCTTCGCCGGCTTGGCTTCGTCCCAATCGCGACACTGTAAACACGTCAGCCCGCGCTCGCGCCACATGGCGACCACGCTGGGACGGTCGTCCACCACGAAGGCGATCTCGTTACCTGCGGCGAGGAGATTGTCGAGTATCTCGGACTTGATGATGAAGTCCTGCCGGTAGTCGCCCGCGGGCCGCATGTGTAGCTCGGAGTACGGCACTCCGTTGCGGCCGAGCCACTCTTTCGTTTCTTGCTGAACCGCGTCGCTGCGGCCGGAGACGAGGATGATCTTGTGGCCCTGTTGGGCGACGAGAACCGCCAACTCGCGGATCGGCTCGATAACCGGATCGTTCACGCACTCGGTGAAGAAGGCGTCTAATTGTGGGAGCCGTTTTGGATGTGATGCAGTCGATGTGTCGCGTCGGCCAAAGTACCGTCAATGTCGAAGATTACCGCTTTAGTCATCCCACCTCACTGTCAATTTGGTAGCCCCTGCGGAATCGAACCCAGCTCCTCGTCCTTGAAAGAGACGCATCCTGAACCGTTAGACCAAGGGGCCGTTACGCGACCGACCGTAGACGAGTCGTCTTGCTCGCGCAACCATTTTTTCACCTACCGACATCGCGATTCTGCTCGGATCGCGATACGGGGTAAAGTGTGAAGCGGCGCACCAAATCCATCAAAGTCAACTGCCCGAGTAAGCCTCCGCCAAGCCTCTCAGGGTCATGTTGTCCGCAACCACGTCGTGAGGTATCAGCAGGTACTTCCACACCTTTCCGCGGTGCTTCTTCGAGTAGTTTGACGCGTTCAAGCACCAGTTCGCACCGGCATCCCGCTTCGCAACAACATCCGCATCGGCCATCGCAGAAGCGGCCTTCGTCTCGATCATGTAAATGCAATCATCGGCTTCGGCGACGAAGTCAGGCTGGTATTCCTGCTGATCGTGTGAAATCCGGTAGAAGATTTGAAACTGCCCTTTCGCCGGCCGGAACCACCGCAGGAGTCCCGCTCCAGAATGACCGCCATCTTGCGCTCGGTATCCGATTGGAACTTCTGAAGCCGGTACAGGCACTTCGTAAAGCCTGCGTAGACCAACTGCCCGATCTTGCCTTTGTCGGCGGGCGGCTGGCGGTAGTCGAGAACGGTGTCGGTTGCCGAAGCGGTGAAGGCACTGTCCTTTAGCTCTGTAAAGCCCTTGCTGACGACAATCTCGTACCCGGTCGCCTCTTCCCAATAGTTCTGCTGCATTTGCGAATGGATCAGCTCCGCAATCTGCTTCTGGTAGACGCGCAGGACTTTCCGCACATCCATCTCATCAACGAGATAGCCGCGCAGGTGGTTAACCGTCAGGGTGGCGAGGTCGTAGAGCATGTCGGCGTGGTCGTCATAGGACACGTCGTCGAAGTCCACAAGCCCGCCGACGACGTAATCTTCCAGCCGCTGTTCTTCGATACCGCCCCGGCCGAGGTTGATCACCTCCCGCTGGCCGCTCCGAAGGTTCTGTGCCCACAGTTCATCGGATGGCACCGGGTAGCGGATGCTGGTCACGTTGAGCTTGAACTGCTTGTAGCCGCTGCGTACCTCGCCGTTGGGCACGACGATAATACGGGGAATGTCAATCGTACCAAGAACGATCTGCTCGGTTGTCTTCGCTACAACCTCGGCAATTGCATCCGTGGTGCTAAACATCTCGGCTTGCTTCGGGCCGATTCGACGGCGGACTTCCTCAACAACCTTAGCCTGCACGTCCTTGCTCTGAAGGTGCGAGACGGTCGGAACAGTGCCCGGCTTGCCCTCCAGAGTCCGGATTATCTGTAGGCGATTTGGGCAACCTTGCGCTCCGATTCCGTAGCAAACAGCGGGGCGGGTGGCTGTTCCGTTGGACCGGCCGCTTCCGCCGCCTTGTCAGGGAAGAGCAGCTCGGACACGGTGGACTTTGAAATGACGGTGACGAGTTTCTGTATGCCCGTCGATGGGTCGAGAACGATATGCTGTAGCTGGATTGGCGAGTCCGGACGTTTGGCGTCGTCAACAATCTCCTGGAACTTGTCGTGCGCGACGATGTTCAGCCGGTCCACCGCGTTCACGCCCGTCCGCTTCCCGTAGGGAAGCCGCAGCCCCGCCCGATGCTCTGCTCGATTAGGATGCGCGCGTTCGCCGCACGCAACGGGACGATGGTGTAGAGGTTGGTTACGTCCCAGCCTTCCTTGAGCATGTTGACGTGTATAACGATTTCTGTCGGCTCCTCGGTGCTCTCCACCCCAGGAGTCGCTCGATCATCTCGTCCTCTTCCTTGCCTGTCTTGCTCGAATCGACCTGAATCACCCGCTGCTTGTAGCGGCCCTCGAAGAAGCCGTCCCCTTGAATGAGTTCGAGAAGCTGCTTCGAGTGCGTGGTGTCGCGGGCGATTACCAACACGAACGGCTTGACCACGGGCTGGCCAGTCTGAACGGCGTAAGTTTCCAGTTCGACCTTCACGCTCTCATGGAGGCGAACCCCGTCCTCTAGCTTGATCTGCTCGATGTTCTCCGTCGTCTTCCCGGCGGGGGTGAAGTCCTTGCGGGTGACGACCGCCGGCTCCTTCACGAATCCGTCCTCCATCGCCTTTGCGAGGGAGTAGTCGAAAATGACATTTTGAACGGCACCGCCGCGCGGGCCTTCGACGAACGGCGTCGCGGTAAGCTCCAGGCCGAGGATCGGCCTCAGATCGTTGATCGCCTTCACACCGGGCGCGCGGTACCGGTGCGACTCGTCCATTAAAGGACGAGGTCGCTCAGGCCGGCGAGGTAGTCGAAGTAGGGTTCGCCGAGGTACTCCACCATCTTCTTGATTCGCGCCTGCTTGCCACCGCGAACCTCACTGTTGATCTTCGAGATATTGAAGATATTGACCTTGCAGTCGTCGGGGTGTCGAAAAGCGACGTGGCCTGCGATTGGTAGTTGTCCCCAGTAATGATGGACGGCGGATCGATTGCGAACTCCGCAATGCCCCTGAATACATACTTCTTGGTGTTAGGCGTGAAGTCCGCGACAAGCTTGTTGTAGATGGTCAAATTTGGTGCGAGGACAAGAAAATTCTTGATCCCATGCGCCAGGTACAGGTAGCCGATGAAGGCTCCCATCAGCCGCGTTTTTCCGACCCCCGTTGCGAGCGCGAAGCAGATCGATGGGAACTCCCGCTCGAAATCGGTGACGCTGGAGTATTATTCGACTGAATGGCGGCGAGGGACGCCGCCCGATCCGCCCCTTCGAGGGGTACGCGATCTCGCAAATGCGGTCCAGTATTTCCAAGGATGTGCGCTGCGGCGGGCGAAGGCTGAGCCGGCCCGCGAGGCTGTTGACCTGCCGGTTCATGTGCCTTCCCCTTCGACATCGAACAGTGTCACCTGCTTCGGCTTCTTTGCCGCTTTCGGCAGGTTCTCAACTTTCAGCGAGTAGTCATCGTGACCCCACTCGCACTTGTCTAGCACGGCCTTCGGGATCTTCTTGACCGTCAGCCTCGGCCAGCGATCGTTCTTGCCGCGGAAAGCGGTGCAGAGGATCAGTAGGGTGCGGTCTTCGCCCACGTCATCCGACAGTTGCTGAAGCTGCTCTGCGCGCCAAGCGACTGGGTGGTGACGTAGATGAAGTCGCGCCCGTACTTTGCCCTTGCTGCCAGTACACCGAATCACTCGGGGAGTACGTGAACCCTTCAAGCTTGCAGCAGGGCCTCAGACAGCATTGCCGCGTTATACTCCTTGCTAATGACCCACTGGCTCCACTTGTCCTTCATGAGTAGCGAGGGGCGAGTCGGTAATAGCGGAAACCGCCCCCGCCTTTCCAACCAGTGAGATCTGTAACGCCTCCCGAGTCTTGGCCATCGACAACTTTGGTGAGGCGGGGAATGATGTGCGTATGGCAATGCTCCCAGCTCGACCATGATCCACCGCCGCCCCATTTTGTGTGCAACCGCCCCCGTCGTGCCCGAGCCCGCGAATGAATCGAGTACTATCTCGCCCGGATTCGAGGCGATGTGAATGATGCGCTCGATGAGTGCCTCGGGCTTTGGCGTTTGAATGCCGCCTTTTCGCCGAATAGAAGCTCCATTTCCTGCTGGCGTGCTGGTTCAGTGCGACATTGTCCCAAATCGTCGGCGTCGTCATCCCCTGCTTCGCCTCCGACAGGAACAACTTACGCATCGGCGTCGTTGACTTGCCGTTGACCCCCAGTAAAGCCTCCGATCATCCTGAAGGCGCTGCATCTCTTCTTTGTTGTGCCGCCAGCACGTACCTTTCCTTGGGAACACATCCTGCTTGGTGTAGGGGTTGGTAATCGCGAACATCAGCGATTCGACGTGCCGCCCGCCTTTTCCGTTCGCGGTCGTATCAATCTTCCTAAACGGGCCGCGTTCGTCCGGACCGTCCGGCTCATCGAACACCCGATACTCGGCGTCCGCCTTTTCGGTTCTGGGCATCAGGTTGAAGCTCTCTTCTGCGTCAGTCTTCTTGCTGCTGCCCGACCGGTGCTTCCCAAATACGAGGATGTGCTCATGCACAGAGCCTATCTTCCGGTCGTTCGGCGCGCCGTCGCGCTTTTTCCATGTGATGTCGGAAATGAAGCATTCCCTCCCAAAGATTTCATCGCAAACCACTTTGAGGTAATGGGCTTCATTGTCATCGACCGAAATCCAGATGCTTCCATCTTTGCAGAGCATCTTTTCAGCAGCTCCAGCCGATCTCGCATTAGTCCGAGCCACAGCGAATGCTCGATGCCGTCGTCGTACTGCTCAAAAGCAGACCCCGTGTTGTAGGGAGGGTCGATGTATATGCACTTCACCTTTCCCGTGAACTCCGCTTCCAGCCTTCAGAGCAAGCAGGTTGTCGCCGAAGATAAGGCGATTATCGGGTAGTGGCCCACCGGTTGGGATTGCTCTAAAGTGTTGGGATGCTGGACGCAACACCCCTCGTCCCCGATTCCGCCGTGCCCCCGGTGCGGTGCGACCCATGTGGTGTGCAACGGTCTCACCCACTCGGGCACTCCGGGGTTCCGGTGCCGGGGTGCGACCGGCGTTCGTTGCGGACCCGAAGACCGGACCGGTCCCGGAGGCCACGAAGGATCTGGTGCGGCGCCTGTTGGCCGAGCATGGGAATCCGGGCCATCGCGCGGGCCGTCGGGGTGTCCCGGTCGTGGCTCCAAGGGTTCGTCAACGAGCTGTATCGACAGGAGACCCCACACGAGCCGGGACCGCCCCAAAAAGTGCGGCCCGGTCGTGATCGAGGCCCGAACGAATGTGGAGCTTCGTGGGTTCCAAGGGTGATGTCCATTGGGTCTGGGTAGCCCTGGACTTGGGCACCCGGCGGGTGCTCGCAATGGTTCTCGGGGACCGGTCCGCAGCCACGGCCCAACGGCTCTGGGACGCGCCCGCGCGGGTACCGGACCGGGGTCACCGTGTACACCGACTTCCTCGCCTCGTACCGTGGCGTGATCCCACGCGCCCGGCATCGACCCGTGGGCAGGACACGGGCCTCACCGCCCACATCGAACGGTTCTGGCTTACCCTGAGACAACGATGCGCCCGACTCGTGCGCAAGACTCTCACGTTCTCCAAGTGCCCCAGGAACCACCTCGGCGCCTTGTGGTATTTCATACGCCTGTACAACGAATCCCGACATTAGGGCCACTACCCATTATCGAACACGTCAGTCTCGGCAACCCGTTTCGCGGCGGCGTAGCTACGTGCGGCGTCTTCGAGCAGGATTCGTGGTTCGAGGCGAGGCCGATGCTCTTTCCCAATCCACATCAGTTCGAGCTTCTGTTTGCGCGCGTTCAAGACGGGACTCCTTCCGTCGTGTTGCCTGCCGGCCTGGGCGGTGGAGCGTTCAACTTGGCGAGCGCCACGTTTCGCAGTCTGCGGCAGTCGCCAGCATTGCAGAAGACGGAGCGAAAGTGCTTTTGGGACTGCGCGGTATCTCCGCTCCCTGTTACGTAGCCAGTTTCCCCGCTACCGTCCAAATCGTCTCGGTGATAACAAGAGTTTGCTCACTCGCCTTCACCTTCTCAGGCTCAGTGACTGTCCCATATGCCTCGAAATCGCCGTATTTTCGAGTTGTCACCCACGATTTCTCAGGCTTTTTCGCACATATGGGACAGTCACTCAGACAGTTCCAATGCGTTCCCCTGTTCAAGACGTTCCCGAAGCAAGAAGGTTCAACACTAGCCAACGGACATTTTCCAAGAACACCTTTCGCACGCCCGTCGCCGTCCATCTCCTCGCGGAGGCGTTCGATGACGATTTTCCGGGTCTGAACCGCCCGCCAAACGGTTCTGGCCGAGCGCTCAGTGACTGTCCCATAAGGGGTTGTCACGCGGCTTTGTGATATTGGAATTCGGGGTCGGCATATTTGGGTTCGAGTCGGTTGAGCATGAGGTGGATCATGGCCAGTTTGATGAACGCCTCCGCTGACATCACGCTTTCCTCCCGGTCCTTGGTGAGCCGCCGGCACGTGCCCAGCCACGCGAACGTGCGCTCCACGGTCCACCGGATCGGCAGCTTCACCCACCCCTTCGACCCCTCCGGGGGCGCACGATGACCAGATCCCACCGGGCGTTGTCCTCGACCCACGCGTAGAGGGCGAAGTTGTGGTACTTGCTGTCCGCGTACATCCGCACCACCTTGCCGACCGGCTGTCCCTCCAAGCGGGGAACAGTTCCTGCGCGGCTTGGGCATCGTCCACGCTCGCGGCGGTCACCAGCACGGCCAGCAGCAACCCCAAGGAATCCACGACGATGTGGCGCTTCCGCCCGTCGACGTTCTTGGCGTTGTCCCGGCCCCGCTGCTCGCCGCCGGAGGTCGTGTCCACCGACTGGCTATCGACGCTCGCCGTGGTGCGCGCGCACGGCTTCTCCTGGGTGCGGACCTTCTTGCGGAGCAGGTCGTGTATGGTGTCGAGGGTACCGTTGTGACGCCACTCGTCGAAGTACCGCCAGACCGTGGACTTGGGCGGGAAGTCCTTGGGCAAGTAGCGCCACTGGCACCCGGTGCGCAAGATGTAGAACACGGCATCGACGACATCCCGCAGGTCGGTCGCGGGGCCGACCGCCCGGATAGACCGGGATGTGAGGCTCGATTAACCTCCACTGCTCGTCGCTTACATCGCTCGGGTAGGATTGGGTTCTCATGAACCATTTTACCCACCCCAACTGCCCCTTATGGGACAGTCACTCAGGGCGGAACAACCTCTGGCATAGCGTCTGTTCTGGCTGCTCTTTCGGGTAAACCTGATCGGGAGACCAGACAGCTTTCCGATTACTCAGCAGCATCGCGCATAGTTCGCAATCGCTATCACCTTCCAAGCACACCAAGGCCGTTGCGGCGTCTTCGAGGTTAAAGTTGGTTGCGTCGGACTCGGGAATGTCGTCGCCCTCTTTGTAGTGGTAGCTGATGCCGTCCATCCCAAGCTGGAGCGCGATGCGCTCGTGCTGTGTGTCGAGGGAAACGAAATCCCGCGCGCCAATCTGGTTCTGGAAGTTCGTCGATTCGGTGATCCGCCGCGCGAAAGTTGTCTCGTCCTCGCACCTTTCGAGGGAGATGATCTTCAGGAACACGTAGCCTTCGCTCGTGGCGTCCGCGGCGTGGATCGTACCGAGCGTTTGCGCGCCGTTCACGATGGAGAAACCCTTCGCCGTGACACGTTTTTTCTCGTGATTTGCCAGATCAGTGCGCGCAACATCGAGCTTCTGGCAGTACGCGGTCAAGCCGTTGTTCAGGTAAAAGAAATTCGCGGGTTCGCCTTGAAGCGTCTCCCGAATTCGCTCGTTAACCTCGGTCAGCCCCTTGTACCGCCGGATATTGGCGGCGACAAGCTTCGCGCCGTGAGTCGCGTACAGAGCGGCAATATCGGCGATGCGAACCTGCCCGTACACCGTCTGGAACGGTTCAGTAACCATCCCCGGCTTCAGCACTTCAAGTTCGACTTTATCCACACCCGCAGCTTCGTCTGCGCCAGTGATCCACCCGTGAACGCTTGAAAGGCCGTAGCTCGCGAAACGGAAATACTCTTCGCCGTGATTCACCCGCGCTTCGAGTGCTTCGAACAGGTGCAGGCGTGCCTCGGATACGGTGTTGATGCCTGAGTAGACAAGGATCGCCCGGACACGAAGGCTTGCGTCGTCGAAGTATTGCTTGACCCTCGGCAGGATCGCGACCCACGCCGCGTTCGTCTCGAATGCCGTCCAAATGCCGCGCAACAGGTTATCGACCCCATCGCGGAACTTGCTGACATCGCCCAGTTCGGGTTCTCCCCGTCCGGATTCGATGAACTTTGACTGCACCACATAGAGCGTGTTCGAGGTCGATGTGTGATACACCGCGTCAATGCCGGCATCGCCACCGCCATCGACTACCGATGCCGCAGCTTCGTCCAGACCGCAGCCGCTCAGTCGGTGCACGGCAAACGCGGCAAGCGCTCGGGAGAGGAAGTTGTTCTCTTTTTCGCGATCAGTCTTACCGCTTTTCGCGGGAGGTACGCGCCCCTCGAAATCCCTGTGTAAGCGAGGGGGAACGTGGTTGATCTCGTAAGGCTTTTCGACGACGCTCATATCAGTCTCCACCGCGCCGAGAATATTGTTCGCTGACTGACGGTTTGCTCCAGCTTGCCTTCCACCTTCCTGATGAGCGCGTCACGTCGAGCTTCAACCTCGTCCTGCGCGGCGAACAGCGACTTGCGCTTTGCATTCCTTAGCGATTCGAGCGTTCTGACCTACCTCTGCCCGGCCAGCTTCTCCTCAAGCGTCAGAGCTGCCGAAGCAGCCCTCTTGGCTTCCTTCAGTTGCCTGTCCAGATCCCTGATTTCCCGTTCCAGTCCTACCTTCAGGTCGTCAGCCCACCCATCAAGCTTCGAGGCTTCTTCCTCGAACAGCTTGCCGTTCCGCTCGGAAATCGTTCGTCGGATAGCAGCCTGTTGACGCTCGATTTCGGCGACGAGTCGCTCGTCTGGGGGAAATGCCGACAGGTCATTGACCGCTGAAGCCGCCATGAGGAAAAACTTGCAAGCAAAATCGGAGGGCAGAATTTTTCCGTTGTCGGTGATCGCGGCGACCATCATGTGGTCTTCACCCTGGTCCATCGATTCGATGCTAAGCCGCTGAACGAGCAACTCCCCGGACAGGTTTCTGTACGCCTGAAAAGCCGCGACTCGCGGAAATACCCCCGCGTAATCGAATACGATTTCGGCTGGAGGAAGCACTTTCTCTCGCGCTTGGTGAAGCAGGCGTTGTGCAAGCGTGTGCCCGATTCGGTACAGATGCGATTCGCCACTTCGCCGAGGGAGTTCGTATCGCCCCATCGGCATGTGCAAGTCGGGAAACGGGTTTGCCCGAAGCTCGAAAGCCGTGTCGTCAGTGTTGAACTGCGCATGGCCGTTCAGCTCGTGGCGGGTCATCCGCATCAGCATCCGCTCGTAGCCGGATTGATAACCGTCGCTCTCGCTCTTGCTGATCCTCAGCTTTTCGTGAACCTCATCGTCGAAATTCTCCAGAAGCTGACGGCGGGTTTTTGTCATCGCCTCGTTTATCTGTAAGGTCAACTCCCGCTGGAGGTGGACGAACGACTCGGAAATTTCCTGCGCTGTGCGGCATCCTTGATAGATTTCTGCGATCCGTTTCTCGAAATCAACGCCCGACTCGATCGCCCCAAGCACCTCGTCGCTCGCCCCGAAAACGCCCTCAAAGAGCTTGAACTTCTCGTCCAGCAGCTCGAACACGCGTCGGTCGGCATCATTTTTCAGGTTGATAAAGTTCACGACCACTACGTCGAACTTCTGGCCGTAGCGGTGGCATCGCCCGATCCGCTGCTCGATCCGCTGCGGGTTCCACGGCAGGTCGTAGTTCACTACCAGGGAGCAGAATTGGAGGTTGATACCCTCCGCCCCTGCCTCAGTGGCGATCATGATTGAGCCAGTGTCGCGGAAGTAGTCCACGAGGGCAGACCGCATGTCGGCCGTGCGTGAGCCGGACACCTTCTCCGTGTTGGCGTGCTTTTTCACCCATTCGGCGTAGATCGCCTTCGATCCGATGTCCGTGTTCGAGCCGTTGAAGAGGACAATTCCGTCGCGATAGGGGCTGTTGCCCAGAAGCCGCAGAATGTAGTCCTGAGTCTTTCGGGACTCCGTGAAGATGATCGCCTTGCGGGCGGCTCCGAGGCGATCCGCCTCTTCGAAGGCCTTGCCGAGCGCGGTCAGCAGCGCGAAGCCTTTCGCGTTCTGAGTGATGTTCATCGCGAGGTCACGGAATCCTTCGAGGTCGCGAACCTCTTGATCGATCGCAGCCTGGTCACTGTCAGAGAGCGGGGGCTCGTCGTCTTCCTCCTCCCCCCACTCTTCTGCCGTCTCGTCAAGCCCTTCGTATTCTTCCTCGAACTCCTCTTCGAGGGACGTCACTGGAGCCTTTGTGACAAGCTTACCTTTGAGTCGGGCAATCAGCGTCTCCAGCGCGCCAGCGATGGCAAACGTGGATGACGCGAGCAGCTTGCGGAGCACCATTGTCATCAGGGATCGCTGGCTGGTCGGGAGCGCCTGCAGGTTGTCACGGCGCAGGTACGCGGAAACCTCGTTGTAAAGTAGATCCTCACTGTCCGCAGGCGTGAACTCCTCGACCATCGCGTGACGTTTCGTGAACGGAACGTATTCGACCACCTGCCTCCGTAGGCTACGGTGGCAGATCGGCCGGAGCCGAGCCTTGAGCGCCTCGAATACTTCCTCCTCGCTCAGGTTGGCGAACTGTTCCCGGAAGCTCTTCAGATCTCCGAAAGCGTGCTCGTCGATAAAGCTCACCAGCCCGAACAGCTCGAGCAGCGAGTTCTGAAGCGGCGTAGCAGTCAGCAGGAGCTTTGGAGCGGCGGCGAGTGCGTTCTTCAGGACGTTGGCGATCACATTCGACGGCTTGTAGACGTTTCTGAGCCGGTGGGCTTCGTCGATGACCACGAGGTCCCACAGCACGGCGGTAAGGTCGGCGGCCTTTGTCTTCGCGAACTGGTAAGAGCAGATAACCACTGCGTCGGCAGGCTCAAACGGAGAGGGCGTGCCGCTCCTGACTGCCGCCTTATACGACCTGGCTTCCAGGATGCGACAGGGCAGGGAGAACTTCTCCTGCATTTCCTGGTGCCACTGCTTGCGGAGGTTCGACGGGGTGATGACCAGGAGCTTTCGCTTACGCTCTGCCCACTTCTGGGAGATCACCAGCCCGGCCTCGATCGTCTTCCCGAGCCCGACTTCGTCTGCGAGCATCGCCCCTCGGGAGAGCGGGGAGCGGAACGCGAATAGCGCGGCCTCGACTTGGTGGGGATGGAGCTTGACCTGAGCATCAACGAGGGCACCGGCGAACTTCTCGATGCTGTCGGAGGGGCATCGTTTAGTCAGTTCGTGGGCGAAGAACGCGCTGTGGAAGTCAGTCAGCGTCATGGACCTGCCGTCAAAGACACACTGCTCGAAACAGAGCGCTCCGCCCGACGAGGACCAAACCGTCGAAGTCACCCATGATGAGCTGTTCCTCGGGGGCAGAGTTTGAGGGTGAGTTTACCGCGCGGGGGAGGGGGTAGCAACCTGCGTGGCCATCGCCGGTTCCGCTGACTCGGATTGCCGAGCGCACGACCCTCTCAAGCAGCTTACCCGGAGGTAACGGACGGACACGGCGTTCCGAGTCAAACCCCGGACTGCGGTGCCGCTGCGTTTTCTTCGCCCGTGCGTCCTGATGCCGGGATGTGCCGAATAAGCTGGAAACAGTGGAAACGGTAGCCAAAAAGCGCGCGTTCAGCACATCCACATGATCGACCCAAGTCCTTGCTTCGTCAGCACCTTAGATATGATCAAGTCGGCAATAAATCATGCGGGTCGATGTAGTTCATGGTGGTTTTATCTCCTTATTTGCCAGCATTTTGCGTCTTGATTATCATGAATTCGGTCACGGCTTGCTGTTCTGTGTGTGACAACGTTCAGTATGTGCTCTCCCTCCCGCCAACATCCCGGACCTTTCAGGATATCACCATGAAGCCCGGCCCGAAACCGTCGGTGCGGTACTGAAGTCGAAGAAAGCCTACGGTTGCTCGATCGCAGGTGACCAGCACTTCCTCGCCCGCGGGCCGGCTCGACTTACCGTGAAGCACTCGACAGGTTCCGCAGGCTCGTCGCCCAGGACGACGGGAAGGGCACAGATGATTATCTCGTTTCCGCCCTGATGAACCAGTACCGCGCGCACCTGAAGGCGGCCCGCAAGAGCGGCGCACCGGGAGTGTTCGAGGTCATGGCCCGCGGGTTCACGGCGAAGTTCGGGAAACTCCGGGTGCGAGACCTGAGCCGCTCGCGGTGGAAGAGTAGCTCGGCAAGCAGGACAACTGGAACAACACCAGCAAGGCCCACGCCGGGACACTGATCCTCGCCGCCGTACCGTGGGCGCGGAAGAAGGGGCTGATCGAAACTGATCCCATCGGAGGGCGGATCGATCTGTCGCAGCCCGTCCTCGGACGCGATGCCCGCATGTCCGAGGACATGATTCGGCTCATGCTCTGGCGCCTCCGCCCGACCAACGACGATGCCCCGTTTCGTTACCGCAAGGCCTCATGGCCCTATGGGACGGTCAATTAGCCTATATTAGCTTGAACGGCACCTTCATACTTCTTCCGGGACAACTCATGCGATCCCCGAGATACCTCCTGGCCGTTCTTACAGTTCTCCTTCCGATCTCCGCGATCCGAGCGGACGAGTTCGCCCTGCGCGACGGCGACACGGTCGTGTTCCTGGGCGACAGTATCACCGCGGCCCAAACGTATGGAAAGATCGTCGAGAACTACACGCTGCTGCGCTACCCCGACCGAAAGGTGCGGTTCGTCAACGCCGGGGTCGGGGGCGACACCGCTGCCGGCGGGCTGAAGCGCCTCGAGCGCGACGTCCTCGCACACAAACCGACGGTCGTTACCGTTGCATACGGCATCAACGACATCGGCTGGGGCACCAAGGCCGACGCCGAACACAAGAAGGCGTATCTGGACGGCATCCGCGGCATCGTGGAGGCGTGCAAGAAGCGCGAGGTTCGCGTTTACATCTGTTCGGCGGCAGCCACGGCCGAAGACCCGGCGAAGTCCGAGGCCGGGTACCTCCAGAAGATGTGCGACGACGGGATGGAGCTGTCGCGGTCGCTCGGCGGACACGCGATCGACATTCAGCGCGCCATGCGCGGCGTCCAGAAGTCGATCTGGGCTGCGAACGCCAAGGTCGCGGACAAGGCCAAGCACGACACGCTGCACGCGCCCGACGGGGTCCACCTGAACGACCTCGGCCAGCTCGCGATGGCGTATGCGATTCTCAAGGGGCTGGGCGCGCCCGCCGACGTCTCGGCCGTCACGGTCGACGCCGACGGAGCGAAGCTCGTCGCCGCGAAGGGCTGCGCCGTCAAGGATCTCACGTCGCGGGACGGCGCCCTGGAGTTCACCCGGCTCGACGAGGGGCTGCCGTTCAACTACGGCATCTTTTACGCGCTCAACTACCGCTACGTTCCCGTGCCCTCCGAACTGAACCGCTACCTCCTCACGGTGAAGAGCCTGCCGAAGGGCCGATACGAGGTGACCGCGGACGGGCGCGGGCTCGGGGTGTTCACCGCAGAGCAGTTGGCGGGCGGGGTGGACCTCGCGTCCGCGACGGCCGACCCGTGGCAACCCGGCGGGCCGTGGAACGCGCAGGCCAACGCGCTGAAGGCGCTCACCGACGCCCGGTACGAGGTGCTTTCCGCAGGGGCGCAGCTCCGCGCGGCCATCCCGGGCTCCCCGGCGGCCGGGCAACTCGGAAAACAGTCCGGCGAGTTCGACACGAAGATCGTCGAGATGCAGCGCAACGTGGCAAAGCCGCAGCCGTACCAGTTCGTGGTTAAAAAATACGAACCGCCCGCGAAGAAGGACGGCAAGTAACCGGAGGCTGCCTTGTTCGCGAACGACTCCGCGCACGCCGCGGGCACGATGGCCGAGGTGCTGCTGATCCGGGCGGCGCGAACGCCCGGCGCCCGCGCGTACTGCTTCCTGACCGACGGCGAGCACGAGGGGCCGTGGCTCGACTACGCGACCCTCGACCGCGAAGCCCGCACAGTCGCCGCGGCCCTCCGGGACGTGTGCGAACCCGGCGACCGGGCGCTGCTCGTGTTCGCGCCGGGGCTGGCGTTCGTGTCCGCGTTCTTCGGCTGTCAGTACGCGGGCGTCGTCCCGGTGCCCGCGTACCCCCCGCGGCCGGGACAGATCGCCGAGGGCTGGCGCGCCCTCAGTCACGTCGCGGCCGACTGCGCGCCCCGGGTGATCTTGGCGGACCGGGTCGTCGCGCCGTACATCCCCACCGGGGGCGCAGCTCCCGCGCTCGCACAACTGCCCTGTATCGTTACCGACGACCTCGACCCCGCCGGCGCGAACCGGTGGCGCGAGCCGCGGTTCGATCCCGACGCGCTGGCGCTGCTCCAGTACACGTCCGGCTCGACGTCCGAGCCGAAGGGCGTGATGATCGCGCACCGGAACCTGATGCACAACCAGCGCGTGATCGCGACGGCCCTGGAGCACTTTCGGCACGTCGGGGTGGGCGTGAACTGGCTGCCACCGTACCACGACCTCGGGCTGGTCGGCGGCGTGCTGCAAACCGTCTACCTCGGCGCGGCGCTGGTGCTCATGTCGCCGCTCGCGTTCCTCCAGAACCCGCTCAACTGGCTGCGTGCGATCAGCCGCTACCGGGCCGACACCAGTGGCGGCCCGAACTTCGGCTACGACGCGTGCGTGCAGCGCAGCAGCCCTGAAGAGCGGGCCGCGCTCGACCTCAGCGCCTGGAGCGTCGCGGCGATCGGGTCGGAACCCATCAATCCGGAAACGATGGAGCGGTTCGCGGCGGCGTTCGCGCCGGCCGGCTTCGCGCCCGCGGCATTCTACCCGTGCTACGGGCTGGCCGAATCGACCGTGTTCGTAACCGGCGGTGGGCGGACGGCCCCGCCCGTCGTGCGCCGTCTCGATCCGCGTGCGCTCGAACAGGGGCGCGCCCTCGACGCCGCGAGCGAGGGCGCGGTGCCGGTCGTTGGGTGCGGGGGTCCGTGGCTCGATCAGGAAGTCTGCGTCGTGGGGCCGGAGTCGCGGGCACAGGTGCCGGCCGGCGCGATCGGCGAGATCTGGGTTCGCGGACCGTCGGTCGCGCGCGGCTACTGGAACCGCCCCGACCTGACAGAGGAAACGTTCCGCGCGCGGCTCGCGGACGGCAGCGGCCCGTACCTGCGCACCGGCGACCTCGGCTTCCTGCGGGACGGCGAACTGTTCGTCACCGGGCGGACGAAGGACGTAATCGTGATCCGCGGGCGGAACCATTACCCGCACGACATCGAGGCGACGGTACAGGCCTCGAACGCGGCGTTCCGACCCGGGTGCGGCGCCGCATTCGAGGTGGCCCGCGACGGGCAACCGCGGCTGGTCGTCGTTCAAGAGGTCGAGCGCCGGTTCCGGTCCGCGGACGGGGCGCAACTGGCCGGTGACGTGCGCCAGGCCGTGGCCGAACGGCACGAGTTGCAGGTGTACGATGTCGTACTGGTTGAGGCCGGCAGCGTACCGAAGACATCGAGCGGAAAGGTCCGCAGGGCGAGTTGCCGGGCCGCGTATGAGTGCGGCGAGTTGAGGACGTGGAGGGTCAAGCCGACATGACGCCGACTGCGGAAGAAATCCGAACCTGGATCGTCACGCGGGTGAGTCACTTGACGAACATTCCGACCGACGAGGTGGACGCGGGCGCGCCGCTGACGCGCCACGGGCTGGACTCGGTCGCGCTGATCGCACTCGCCGCGGACCTGGAGAAGTGGCTCGGCTACCGGTTCCGCACGAACCCGCTGGTCGCTCATCCCACCATCGACTCGCTCGCCCGCTACCTCGCGGAAGAGGTCGCGCGGCAAAAGAAGCCGTGACCGACGTTCAACTCGCCCGAAGCGGATAGCCGTACCGCCGGCAATAATCGCCCCAGCGGTCGTTGATCGCGCGGCGCTCGTCCGCGGTCACGACATGAGCGGCGCTCTCGTGGCCGGCCACCCGCGACAAATAGTCCGAGACCGGCCCCCGCGCCGGCTCGAAGTCGCCCAGGCCCAACGCGCGGTACATTTCCTCTAATCGTGCCACAGGTTCTCGAACCAGATCCTCGTACCGAAGTTCGTGAAGGTGCCCGTGCGGGATCAGCTCGCGGGCGCTATCGAACGCGCGGTACATCCGCTCGAACGTGCTCAGGACGTATTCGGGTAGTCCTTCCCACAGCGGGGTTTGGAGGCCGTGCGCAGCGCCAAGCACGCGCCAGAGGTTGAGGGTCGAGGCGTACACCGCGTATGGGTCACGGACCAGATGGACGAGCCGCGATTGCGGGAACAGCTTCAGCAGCGTCGGCACCCGCGCGGTGTGGGGCGGCGACTTGAGGACGAGCTGCCGGCCACGGTTCGCGAGCGTCAGCGCCTGCACGAAGCGCCGGAAGGTGCGCTCCCATTCGGCCCGCGATCTCGTCGGCAAATTGTGCAGGTCCAGCGCCGCAGTACCGGCTTCGGGTTCGTTGGGGAACGCGATCCGCTCGTATGGTGACGGCTGCCCCAACAGCACCAGCGCGAACTCGTCCTCTTGCGGGCGCTCCCACCCCGCGAGCACGGCGTCCATCGGCCGGCGCGTCGGTGAGAACCGTCGGAGTAGGGGTGGCAGCCACGACCGCGTGAGCAGGAAGTGGTGCGGGTTGAAGCAGTCGTAGGTCGTCGGCGCCGCGAACCGCGGGTCGCACGCGAGCAGTTCGTGGAGCAGCGTGGTGCCGGTGCGCCAGTGGCCGAGCACGAACACCGGGGCCCGCGCCTCCGTTTCGGCAATTTCGCGACCGTGCAGTACGCCCTGCGCGAACCCGAGCGCGGTCTGCGCGAGACTCGACGCCGAAATGAATGCCGCGCGCCGCACCCGCGATCGATCGACCGCGAACCGCCCGCGCCGCAGCAGCCGCCACCACGCTACGGCCCCACACCCGGCCCAGAACGGCGGCACGCGATCGGCGCTTCGCGAGCAATCGGCTCTTCCGCCGGTAGCAGTCACGTCAGGGCCTCGCGTGTCCGGTTCACGCTACGAGTCAGGTGCGCGGGTTCGTCCAATTGTTCTATGTGGAACGTCTTACCGTAGGGCTGCCGCACTACGAAGGCCTCGCACCAGAACGGCCCCGACGAGTAGCCACGCCAGACGCGGAACCGAGCGCGGATCGAGGGCCGACGCCGGGCGGGAAAACCAGTGGCACGGCGAGGGGAGCAGGTGCGATGATAGCATGACCGACTCCGTTCAGGACGGAGTCGGTCATGCTATCCGCCTTCAACCCGGGCACAGAGGCGGGGCGATCCGGGCGAGTAGGGAAGCCAATGGAATTGGTTGGCGACAACAGCGGCAGACGTGTGGTGACACGGGACGAGATCCTGTCCCTCCGGCCACCGTCGGATGAGCAACTTGCCCAGTTCGTGGCCCACGTTAGCTGGGCACACAGTTGGTACAAGCACCTGCCCCTGCTGAGCGGCGGGGAGTTCGTCTTCTTCTTGGCGGCGGACGCCGGCGCCGGGTACACGCCCGAGCACCCCCGCCTGCACTACGGCTGGAAGACGACGGAAGAGTACCGGCAGCAGTACGGCTTCCTCGACTACATGTACCGGGGTCAACCCGGTGAGCCGCTCGGCCGCGACGCGGGACCGCGGCTTGATCTCCCGGCGGACCTCGTCGCCGCAACGCGGGTGACCCTGTACCCCTTCCTGTCCAGCGATTTCAACGCCCCTGGTGCGTGCCTGTGGAACCTGCACGCCGACGCCATCGCATTGCTCAGAGGGGGACGAGGGCACCCCTCCAGGGAGGGCGTTCTTGACTGGGTCGCGACACAAGAGCGACTGGATACAGCCGACGTCGAGCTCTCCGGCCTCGATCGCGAACTGGTGCTGAGGGAATGGGATTCCACGCCCGGGAGCGGCTCCCAGCCCTCAAATGTTGCGAACTACCTCGGACTGAAGCGCGCCGCGGAAGCAGCGTATTTCCGATTACAACACGGAGAGGAGGCGCGGGTTCGCGAATCGCTGGTGCGGCTCACTGCCCTTATCGAGGGCTGGCGAGCGAGGTGACAATTCTGGACTGGCATAGTTGGCTACGAAAGACGACGCCATCAGTTGTCGCAGACACATAAAGATGCGGAAAGTACAGATTAAATATAAACCGAACGCACGCCTCTGTTCTGAAGCTGGCCACGGCCATGCCGGTGCGTTTGAGAGCGGGTGGCGGCGCGCCGCGACGCTCGATACACTCGCGGGACACGTTCGGGGTTCGTGCGGGGGGCGAGATGGGAGAGCCAGACGCAACCGCTGCGGCGGGCGATTCGACCCGCGCCGCGGCGGTCGGGGGCTTGGCCCTCGTCGCGGCGCAGCTCGTGCTCGTCCTGCTCGTCGTCCGTGACTACGAGGTCGGGTACCGGCTCCACCTCTTCCCGGTCCTGTGCGTCGCGGCCGGCGGGTGGCTCGTTCACGCGGCCCTGCCGCCCCGGTTCCGCCTCGCGTTCTTCTGCCTCCTGTCGCTGGTGACGATCTGTTTCGTACTCGGGTGGGCCGACGGCGCGATCGTCATCGGTATCGGCAGCGGACTGATCGCGCTCTGCCACCTGCCGGCCCCGTTCGCGCTGCGGGCGTCCGCGGTCGCGTTCGTCGGGGGCGCGCTCGCGCTGTTCCGGCTCGACGTGAGCCAGACGTTCTGGCCGGTTCTCGGGTCGATGTTCATGTTCCGGCTGATCGTCTACCTCCACGAACTGAGGCGCGAGGCCCGACGGCCGCCGCTCGCGATCACCGCGGCGTACTTCTTCCCGTTCCAGAACGTGTGCTTCCTGTTCTTTCCGATCGTCGATTTCCGCACCCTCCGCGACACTTATCGCCCGGACGCGGACTGGCGGTTCGCCCAAGGCGGGCTCGTGTACGTCGTCCGCGGGTTGTCACACCTACTCGCGTACCGCGTCGTCAAATACTACGTACTGCCTTCGCCGCACCAACTCGGCGACGCGCCGACCGCGGCGCTGTTCCTCGCTGCCAACTACGCGCTATACCTGCACGTTTCCGGGTACTTCCACATCATTACGGGGCTGTTCCGCCTGTTCGGGTTCGGGTTGCCGCGGACCCACCACAATTACTTCCTGGCGTCGAGCTTTACCGACATCTGGCGGCGGATCAACATCCCCTGGAAGGAGTTCGTCGCGAAGCTGTTCTTCTTCCCCGCGTTCTTCGCGGCCCGGCGCCTGGGCACGCGGACCGCGGTCGTCGTGGCGGCACTGTGGGCGTTCGCGGTGACGTGGGCGCTGCACGCCTATCAGGTGTTCTGGCTCACTGGTCGGCTCCCGGTGCGCGGGGCCGACGCGGTTTTGTGGCTGGTCGTCGGGGCGCTGGTCGCGTGGAACATCCGGCGCGATCTAGCCCGCGCCCGCGAGCCCCGGCCCGCACCGGACACGTCGGCCCGCGCCGCAGCGCTCCACGCGGCCCGCGTCGTCGGGATGTTCGCTTTGGTGAGCTTCTTCTGGGCGTGTTGGAGCACCCCCAGTTTCCTCTTCCTATTGCGAACGCAGGTCACGAACGCCGAGTGGCTCGCGACGGCGTGGCCCGTCGCGGTCGTGGCGGCCGGGCTGATCGCCGTCGGCGCGGTCGCCAAGTGGATCGCCGCCCGCCCGCGCCTCGCGAACTTCGAGGCCCCTCCGGTGCGGGTGGCGGTCGCGCAGTTCGTGATCCTCGCAGCGGTCGTCGCGGTAGGTAGGCCCGAAGTCGCGGAAGAACTAGGCGCGACGACCGCGCGCAAGATCGGCGAACTCCAGCGCGAATCGGTGACGCCGGTCGAAGCGGCCCGCGCGGTTCAGGGTTATTACGAGGAAATTGCCGACACGCCGGTGCGGGCCGGGGCGTGGCTGGAGGAGATCGAGGGTCGGGCGCCGCCCCGACAGACCCAGTACACCGACATGACCCGACCCGCCGACGACCTGCTCGAACAGGAACTCATCCCCGGCTGGCGCGGCGAACTGGCCGGTCGCCCGATCTCCGTCAATCAATTCGGGATGCGGGACCGGCCCGACCGCGTTCGAGAAAAGGCGCCGGGCGTGCGCCGGATCGTGGTCGTCGGGTCGAGCGTGGTGATGGGCTACGGGGTGGCCGACGACGAGACGTTTCCGCACCTGTCAGAGGCCGGCCTGAACGCGCGGCGGGCGCCCGGCGCTCCGCGGTACGAGGTGCTCAACTTCGGGACGGGAAAGAGCTTCGCCATCCACCGCCGCGTGCTCCTGGACCGCAAGGTGATCGGGTTCGACCCGGACGTCGTTTACATCGTCGCCCACCAGGACGAGTTCCTCGGCCCGGTCCCCCACCTGACGAAACTCGTTGCCAACGGCACCGAGCTGCCGTACCCGGGTTTGCGGGAGGTGGTGCGGAAAGCTGGTGTCACAGCAGAGACCCCGCCGGGCGAGGCCCAAGCCAAATTTCAGCCACTCGCACCGGAGATCGTGCTCGCCGTCTATCGGGATCTGGCCGACGAGTGCCGGCGGCGGGGGATCTTCGCGGCGTGGGTCTACGTCCCGATGCCGGGCGTCGCGGAACCGGCCGGCTTGAAAGCGGAACTGGTGCGGACGGCCGAGCGCGCCGGGCTGGTCGTCGTCGATCTGTCGGACTGGGCGGACGGCCGAAAGCCGGCCGAAGTGAAATTGAGCGAAGCGGATCGCCATCCCAACGCGCTGGGGCAACGGCTCATCGCCGACCGGTTGCTCGACGCCGTCCGTCGCCGACCGGAACTTCTGGGAGGCGCTCCGTAGTGTGGGGTGATGATCGTGTGCGCTACGCACCTCAACTATCGAATACCACGATCCGGCGCGAGATCCTCGAACCGCTTCTCCGAAAACGAACCGCCCCCGCGCGATCGTGGTCGTGCGGGGGCGGTTGAGGTTGGGGGCGGTGAGCCGCTCACAACTTGACGTTCGTCACCTTCACCCTGGACTTGGGGTCCGCCTCGCGGGTCTTCTTAAACCGCTGAGCGGCTGCCGGAGTGACCTTCGTTCCCGTCAAGTTCAACTCCGCCAGGAAAATGCTTCCCTCCAGATGGCCCAGCCCGGTGTCGGTCACCGCGGTCTGGCTCAGATCGAGCTTGACCAGGAGCGTGTGAAGCCCCAGCTCGTGCATCAACTTGAGTTGGTCGTCGGTCACCGTCGATCGACCCATGTCGAGTTCGGCGACGTTACCCAACTTTTTGACCTCTTGGATGAGGCCGTCGGTGATCGTCAACCCGCGCAAATCGACCACCCACGCCTTGCCGAGCGTGTACTGTTTCTCGTGGGTCTTCGCCCCGGACCCGGCGAGCGAGGTCGCCGCGCCTTGCTTCTGCTCCATCATGCGGTCGTAATCGTTCCCGCCGTCGTTCTTCGAGCAGCCGGCCAGCGCGACCGCAATTGCGCCCGCGAGGGCGAAAAGCTTCGTTCGTCCAACGTGCATGAGTGCGTCCTCCGGGTTGGTTCGGTGTCAAAAATCGGACACCGGCAGCCCGTCGGCCCGGTCGCCGAGCCGGTTGAACGTCCCGAACGCCGAGGACGTCTTGGGGGTGTTGGGGTCGGTCCAGGCGATGCCGGTACTGATGAACCGAACTGAACCGTCGCACAGGGCGAAGTTGGTCCCGCCCGTGTGCTGGCTGCTGTAAGCCAGGTCCGGGTACGTGACGCCGGTGTTGGTCACCCCGTCCGGCATCCGGTAGTAGGTGTACGCGCGGACGCACCCCTGCGCGCCGCCCGACCCGCCGACGGTCTCGCCGGACGCCTCGCTGAACCCGGCCCACAGAGCCGCGAACCCGTTGTCCTTGCTCTTCCGCTCGCCGACCGCCAGCGTGTTGCTCGTCCCGTCGCTGACGTCGCCGATCCGGATCTGCTTGTCGCCCTGAAACAGCCCGGTGTCCCCGTCGTTGCCGCCGCTACCGGGGTAGTTGGAGATGGCGACGGGCGTCTTCGTACCGGTCATCACCAAAAACTGGCGGTTGGTGTTCAGAGGGGCCACGGTGTCCGACGGGCACATGTACACGGAGAGCGGGGTCTGAAAGAGTGTGAGGTTGCTCTGGAACGCCGCTTGAAACGTGCGGGTGGTCGGGCTCAGTTGGTTGTAAAGGTTCTGTTGTTCCAGGTACGGGAGCACCCAAACGCTCCAGCCCCAGTACCCCGTTGAGGAGTTGCCCGTCGTCTTCCAACCGGCCGGGAAGCCGTTCGCCGCGTCGTGGTGGGCGTGGAGCGCCAGCCCGAGCTGTTTGAGGTTGTTAGAACATTTCATGCGCGCGGCCGCTTCGCGGACCTTCTGGACCGCGGGTAGTAGCAGGCCGATCAGGATCGCGATGATCGCAATGACGACTAACAGTTCGATCAGCGTAAACGCCGAACGACGATGTTTGGGAAAGGACATCGGCTCACACTCCGGGTTGTGTCCCCGCGTAGGGAGAGGAACGACCTGCCTCCAAATGATGGCCGTAAATTGGGCGTATGAACGCAACTTCCGGACCTGATCGCGGAGAACCGTTGATGCTACCAGCGCCGGAAACAGCCGTAAAGCTCTTGTGAGAAATGTCACGACAGAGAGGTCAGTTCACGGTTTGTTGGGGGCTAGCAGTGTTTCGAGGGCGGGATAGGAAATCCCCAACCCGTCGTCGACGCAACCTCAAGGCAGGACGAGCCATGCCGACGCCCCGCTTCACGCCCGAGGAACTCCGCCAACTCCACGACCTCGCCCGGCAGTGGGCCAAGATCGTCTCCAAGCGGGCCTTCGGCGACGACGGCCCCGGACTCGACGTGGACTTCCGAGCCATGGAGCAGATCGCCACCGCCGCGGCCCGGGGACTCACCGAGGGCACACTCGAACTGCTGCTCCAACAGCAGGCCGACAAGCTCTCCACCGAACAGCCGTGTCCGGCGTGCGGCACGCTCTGTCCCACGACGCCGCACACCCGACCGCTCACCGCGGACGGAGCCGAGGTCGAGCAGACGGAACGCAAGGCCCACTGTCCCGACTGCCGCCGGGACTTTTTCCCCCCTGCGGACGGCTCTGGGCCTGGATGAGCACGGGTACAGTTCCTCCGTCCTCGAGCGTATCGTCACCGCCGCCGCCCGGTTCGCGTCGTTCCGCGATGCCACCTTCGCCGTGCAGATGTCGCGGGTCGGCATCAGCGAGAGCCAGGTCCGCCGGCTGGCCCACAAGGTCGGGGCGGAACTGGTCGCCGAACGGGACCGGAAGGCGGTCGAGCACCGCCGCCGGCAACTGGCCTCGCGGACGGGGGTGGTTCCCGAGGTCGTCGTGGTGGAGGTCGATGGGGGGCGCATCCGTACCCGCGCGGCGGGGGCGGCCCCTGGTGTCCACGAAGCCCAGAACAAGGAGGACAAGATCGCCGGTCTGGCCACGTTGAAGGGTCCGACGTTCGCCGCCGACCCGTGCCCCGAACCGCCGGAGTCGTTCCTCTGCCCCCGCCGGGTGCAACGTCTGGTGAGCCAGATGAAGGGGCACTCGGGTCGGGACGATACCCAAGAAACCCCGGACGAATCGACCACGGCCGGAGTCGAGCCGATCGCGACCGGGTCGGCCGGGCGGTGGTCACCGGAGAAGTTGGTGCGGACGTGTGTGGCGAGCCTGGGATCGAGTTGTTCGTTCGGCCCGTTGGTGGCGGCGGAGGCCCAAGAGCGGCACTTCTACGAGGCGAGGCGCCGGGCGTTCGTGGCCGACGGGGCGGCGTACAACTGGTCGATCCACGAGGGGTACTTCCGGGACTTCGAGCCGGTCGTGGACCTGTTGCACGTGCTGTGCTACGTGTACTCGTCGGCGCGTGCGGTGGGCGGGGACGAGTCGGGCGGGTGGCGACAGTACGAGGCGTGGATGCGTTCGTGTTGGAAGGGCCGGGTCGCCGAGGTGCTGGTGGAGTTGGACGGGTGGCACGAACGCCTGGGAGAGTCGCCGGCGGGTGAGGCAAGGACGGCGGAGGACCGCCGTGACCCACGTCGGTTGGTGGCCGAGGCGAGGTGCTACCTGAGGAACAACGAGAAGCGGATGGACTACCCGAGATACCGGCGTGAGGGGTTGCCGACGACGAGCAGCCTGGTGGAGTCGCTGGTGGGTGAGTTCAGCGCTCGTGTGAAAGGGAAGCAGAAGCACTGGAACCGCCCGGACGGGGCCGAATCCATCCTGCAACTCCGGGCGGCCGTTCTGAGCGAGGACGATCGCTTGAGTCGGTACTTCACTGACCGATCCGGAAGCCCGTTCCGGAAACGGCAGCCAGTGGAGAAAGACGACACCCCAAACACGCAAACCGCGGCGTGACCTCCACGACAGAAATCATCACTTTTCATTTGTCGGAGCCCTGCGGTGCGGGCGCGATTTTCGGTAGTGGCCCACCGGTTGGGATTGCTCTAAAGCGTTGGGATGCCGGACGCAACACCCCCTCAACCCCCGATTCCGCCGTGCCCCCGCTGCGGTGCGACCCACGTGGTCCGCAACGGGCTCACCCACTCGGGCACGCCCGGGTTCCGGTGCCGGGGTGCGACCGGCAATTCGTCGCCGCCCGAAGGCCGGACCGGTCCCGGAGGCCACCAAAGATCTGGTCCGTCGGCTGCTGGCCGAGCGCCTCGGGGTTCGGGCCATCGCTCGCGCACGGCCAACGCGCGCGGCCGGGGACGTTGCGTGGACTTGCGCGCGGTGCCGCGCCGTTCTACCACTTGGGCAGTGGTTCTCACGCCGCCCGCACGCGTGGGTCCGTTCTCCGTCGGAAGCCTGGTGCGCCCTATTGCAACCAAGCGGATCACCGTTGAATCGATCGGTTCCTATTTCGAGTCCCTGACCGACCCTCGGCATGCTCAGCACCGCAATCACTTGTTCATCGACATCATGGTGATCGCGGTGTGTGGCCTGGTGTGCGGTTATGACGGACCGACGACCATTCGCCGGTGGACCTCGCGCGTGCTGATCTCGTGAGTCAGCACACGCCGGCGAATCTCAGCCCAGAGTTCCATGTTGACGAGCACCTCGGAGCGTCGGGGCCAGGATGACTGGACCTTCCATCATCCTGGCCCCGACGCTCCCGTTGCGCGCCACACTTTTACTCCGCCGTCGACACCCGTACAAACACGACCACAGTTCCGTTCGTTTCACGTCACCGGCGTATTCAAAAGTGGATCTCGACCATCGAAAAGTCGTCGCCCAGCGTTTCGGAACCGTGCAGTGCCCGAACGTGTGCCAAGAGTTGATCGATGATCGACCCGCCCGCCGGCGAGAGCCCCGATACGTGCTCGACGAACTCTTCAAACGTCCACATGCCGCCTTGCGGTAGTTCGATCTCGAACACGCCGTCACTGTAGATCAGCAACCGGGCGTAGGCATCCAGTTTGACGACCTCGGACTCGTACTCGAATTCCGGCACCATGCCGATGGCGAACCCGTGGGATGCGAGTTCCTGGCGCCGCGCTTGGTCCTCCGATGGCCCCGTAAACAGCAGCGTCGCCGGGTGCCCCGCGTTGCCGAAAACCAGTTCGCGCGAAGCCCGACGATACACGCCGTACCAGAGGGTGAAATACTTCTCGTTGTGCTTCTCCATCTGGAAGATCTGATTCAGCCCCTTCAGCACGGCGACGGGGTCACGGAAGTCCGTGTTCGGCAGGGACTGCCCCGCCAGGACGTTCATCGCGGACACCGCCATCAAGGACGAACCGACGCCGTGACCGCTGACGTCCAACAAATAGATGGCCAGGTGGTCGGGATCGAGCCAGTGGTGACCGAACATGTCGCCGCCGAGGTGCATCGACGGCACGAAGCGCCAATCGGTCCGGACGGGCGCCTTGAGTTTCGCCGGCAGGAGCGATTGCACGTACTCCGCGGCCCGCCGGATCTCTTGCGCCAACAAGCGCTGGCTCTCCTGCAAGAGGCGGGCCGCCTCGTTGCGTTCCAGCAGCGTCAGGTAGGCGCGCGAGTGGTAACGGATGCGGGCGATCAGCTCAACTTTGTCCGGTAATTTGACAAGATAATCATTGGCGCCCAGTGCGAAGGCCTGCGCCTTGACGGCGGCTTCTTCTTTGCTCGAAAGCACGATCATCGGCGTTTCGCGCGTCAACGGGTTGACCCGAAAGAACTTGACCAACATGAGTCCGTCAACATCCGGCATCACCAGATCTTGGAGGATCACGGTCGGCCGCACCGCGCGCGCCATCTCCAGCGCCTTGAGGGGGTCCTGACAAAAGTGCAGCTCGATGTCGGTTTCCGTGGCCAGCATTCGTCGAACGGATTCGCCGATAATAGTCTGATCGTCAACCAGTAGTACCCTTATGGCGCGATCGATTGTTGCTTCTTTTATTTGCGATTTCATCGTCAATTCCATTTAGCCACCGCCTACCACTTATTAGAAGTAGTCCGAAGATTGAACTGTGGAGGCATATGCCGCACGCGACGAATTTCGCGATCGCCCGGCGGCGCGAATTCGAGCTGAGACTGCCACAACTACGCTTCGGCTGCATTGTTGTTGGATTGTAGCGGTTCTAGTGCCTCAAGAGTGACGACCTGGTAAAATGGATAATCTGGGAGGCTTTCTCTTGCGCATTCCATGTTACCTTTGGGACAATGTAACACTTCAAGGAATATCCACGGGCGCTGATTCTCTCGGGAGACGATCGCAATGGGCGGCGAGGACACGGGCGATCTCGCGATGCTCGAGTTGTTCCGGGCAGAGTTGGACAGCCATTTGCCCGTTCTCAGCGAGGGGTTGCTGGCCCTTGAAAAGAACAGTGACCAGCCCAAGTGGTTCGAGGCGCTGATGCGCGCGGCCCATTCCATCAAGGGCGCCGCCCGTATCGTCGGCGTCGAAGGGGCGGTGCGGGTCGCACACGTTCTGGAAGATTGCTTCGTCGCCGCTCAGCAACGGGACATTCGCCTCGGCCCCGGCGCGGTCGACGTGTTGCTCCGCGGGGTCGATGTGCTCGGGAGCTTTTCACGGACCAGTGCGCCGCCGCTTACGGACGCGGGGCTCGGCGAAGTCGTCGCTGCGATTGCGGCCCTGCGCCAGCAAAAGGAGCCTGAACTTGCGCCGTCAACGGGTTCCGCTTTGTTGCGGTTGCCGGACCTGGTCGCGACCGGCTGCGAGCACCTGCGCCAGCAGCTCGTTGAGCACCGACAGCGCGGGGCCACGTCTTACTGCCTCGACTTCGACCACGTTCGCGAGATCGAACCGGCCGCTCTGACGGTGCTCGCGCTCTTTGCTTGCGTGCCGTGCCGCGACGGGTCTGCGCCGCGCATTGAGGTGACACGTGTGCGACCCGAGGTGAGCCGCGTGCTGCACCTCACCGGTCTCGACACATCTTGGACGGTGCTCCCGGGGCAGGAGCGATGAGCATGATTTCGACAAATCAGGAACTTCTGAACGAATTCGTCGGCGAGTCACGTGAGCACCTCACCACCGTTGCTGAGGAACTGCTAGCGCTCGAAAAGGCGAGCGGGGCGGACCGGCAGCAGCGGCTCGACCGGTTGTTTCGCGCCGTGCATTCCGTCAAAGGATCTGCCAGTTTGGTCGGCTGCCACCAGATTGCGGACCTGGCTCACTCGCTGGAAACGATTTTCGACCGCGTCCGCCAGGGCACACTCGCGCAGACCGCGCATCTGACGGACGGTTTGCTGACCGGCGCGGATCTGATCCGCGCGCTACTCGACGACGCGGCCAACAGCAACGACGTAGACATTGGCGATGCGATTGCGCGGCTGGAGGGCTTGCTCGCCGAATCACCCGCACCGCACTCGGAAGTTGCGCCCACGCACGCGCTTCGGATCGATCTGGACGCTTACGTCCGCCGAACGGGTCGCTCGCTCACTCGTTTTTTTGCCGATCTGGAAGCAAACGGTCAGGTGCGAGAGCCGTGCCTGCTTCTTCCCGAACACGACATCGGCAAGGGATTGCCGGGCGGCCCCGTTCGCTACGAGTGCCAGTACACCTCGACGGTTCCGCTCGAACTTCTAGCCGAGCAACTCCGGTTGCAATTGACAGAGTTCAATGCCGCAGCACCAGAACCCACGGAGCCAAAACCAGCAGAGCCCGAACCCGCGGAACCCGAACCGCCTGCCGCAGAAGACGCAGAGCCACAGGTTATTGCCCGCACGGAGCCGGCCAGTAGGCCCGAAACCGAGCGGCCGAGCAGCGTGCGCATCAGCGTGCAAATCCTGGATCGCCTGATGAATCTGGCCGGCGAGCTGGTCCTGGTTCGCAACCAGGCCATGCAAGCGGCCGACCCGACCGACTCGCAAATGCGGCAAATCGTCCAGCGCCTCAACGGCGTGACGACCGACGTCCAACAGGTCGTCATGCTCACGCGGATGCAACCGGTCGGCAACCTCTTCTCCAAGTTCTCCCGGCTCGTTCGGGACGTGTCCCGCAAACTGGGCAAGCAGATCGAGTTGACCACGCGCGGCACGGAAGTTGAACTGGACAAAGCTATTCTGGAAGAACTCGCCGACCCGCTGACGCACCTGGTCCGCAACTGCTGTGACCACGGCATCGAGAAACCGGCCGAGCGCATCGCCGCCGGGAAGGTCCCCCAAGGGCACGTCCTGCTCCACGCCCACCACGAGGGCGGGCAGATCCGCATCGAGGTCCGCGACGACGGCCGCGGCATCGATCCGCAGCGCGTGCGCCACAAGGCCCTCGAGCGCGGGCTGAAATCCGCGGCCGAGTTGGGCGCCCTTAGCGACACGGAGTTACAAGCACTCGTCCTCTTGCCCGGCTTCTCCACCGCGGACAACGTCACCGAATTGTCCGGGCGCGGCGTCGGCATGGACGTCGTGCGCACCAACATCGAACACCTCGGCGGCAACCTGCAGATCGAATCGGCGCCCGGCACGGGCACTTGCATGCACTTGCGCCTGCCGTTGACCCTGGCCATCATCCCGTGCCTGACCGTGGTGGTCGGCGACCAGCGCTACGCCATCGCGCAGAAGGATCTGGAAGAACTCGTTTGTCTGAGCGGCCGGGTCGGAACCGGAAAGGTCGAACGCACGCACGACCAGGAGGTTTATCGCCTCCGCGGTCGGCTCTTGCCGCTCGTTCGTCTCGGCGAGGTGCTGGCGCGGCCCGAGCCGTTCACGGCCGCGACCCGGGCGGAGATCATGAACCGGCACCGGGACCAGACACCGGGGCTGACGTACATCGCCGTCGTCAAGGTGGGGAGCGCGCGCTTCGGGCTGGTGGTCGACCGCTTGCTCAACACCGAAGAGATCGTCGTCAAGTCGATCCACCCGCTCCTCAAACCGCTGCGCTGTTATTCGGGTTCGACGATTATGGGCGACGGGCGCGTGGTGCTGATTCTCGATATCGAGGGCGTCGCCCGACACGCCGGGGTGTCCTTCGAGGACGCGCGCCAGGCGCCGCCGGTGCGGGGCGCCGGCGGGACGGAGTCGCAGACGGTTCTGCTCTTCCAGTACGGTCCGCGCGAACAGTTCGCTATCCCCGTCGTCATGATCCGGCGCATCGAAGAGATTCGAGTTTCGCGGATCGAGCGCGTCGGCGACCGCGAATTTTGGAACCTCCACGGGCAGGCGGTCCGCGTGCTCCGGCTCGATAATTATCTGAAGGTCTCGCCGCCGGTCGAGTCGGACACGATGTACCTGCTCCTGCCGAAGAACTTGCGCCAGCCGATGGGAATCCTGTTGAGCCGGATCCTCGACACCCAGTCGCTGGCGATCCAGATCGACACCGAGAGCCACCACCAGGACGGGCTCATGGGCACGGCGATCATCCACGACCGTATGACCCTCTTCCCGCACCTGTACCGACTGGGCGAGCGCATGGAAGCGGAGGATCGCGCCGCCAGCGAGACGCAGAACCGGAAGGCGCCCGCGCGGCGCAAGCGCATACTCCTCGTCGAGGACACGCAGTTCTTTCGCCAGGTCGTCAAGAGCACTCTGGAGGACGAGGGGTACGAAGTGCTCACCGCGGTCAACGGCGCGCTGGGCCTCCGCGAGATCAGTCGGAACCAGTACGACCTCGTGGTTTCGGACATCAACATGCCCGAGATGGACGGCTGGGACATGGCGCGGGCGGTTCGCGAGCAGCTCGGCAACCACGAGCTTCCCATGCTGGCGCTGACCACACTCAGCAGCGACCGCGACCGGAACCGCGCCCTGGAAAGTGGCTTCAACGCCCACGAGGTGAAACTGGCGCGTGAGAGCTTTTTAGCGACCGTGGCCCGTTTGCTCGCGCCGGGTGGGGCCACAGCGGGCGAGGAAGGTAAGCATGGATAAGACCACGGAGAAGGCCGGTACCGGCCATTACTGCACGTTTCGTCTGGCCCGGCGGTTGTTCGGATTCAACATTCTCGCGGTCAAGGAAGTCAACACGCAGGCGACGTTCACCCCGATCCCACACGCGCCGCCCGAGGTCTGCGGCTACGTGAACCTGCGCGGCAACATCGTGCTGGCACTCGACCTGCGGCTCTTACTCGGCATGGAGCCGGCCGCGCGGACCCCCGAGAGCCGATTGATCATTTTCAAAGCCGCAGTGGGCGAATCGTTCGGCGTGCTCGTCGACGCCATTGGCGAGATCGTCACGCTGGACGCCGGCCAGACGGAGGACTGCCGCCCGGAACTGGAAGGGGCCACGGGCGCGCCGCGGGTCAGCGAATTGATCGGGGGCGTTGGCAAACTACAAGGCGAGTTGGTGATCCTCGTACAGGCCGAAAAGTTGCTGCGTGCGGTGGCAAAAAGTATGTGACGGGGAACGGGGACGGGGGCTCCGCATCCGGAGGTACCGACGTTCTCCCGACCGGTGAGACACACCCAATTTGGCTCCGGGATTTGCACCCATGAACAACCTGAAGTTCAGCTACAAGATGTCGATCATGATCGGGGTGTTGGCTCTGACGGCCATCGCCATTACTGTGGTCGCGGTCACGCAACTCGGCTCGCTCAACAACGAGGTGCGGCGCCTCGTCGACGTCTCGGCCAAGAGCGTGCAGACCGCGCACGAAATCCGGATCGATATGCTCGAGTCGATCCGCTACGAGCGGAACGCGGTCATCTCCTCCGAGGACGAGGAGTCCAAGAAATATGTCGACGCGGCGCGACAGGCGAATGACCGCGCCGATCGTAAACGCGACGCGCTCCTCAAGCTCCTCGGTAATCGGAGCGAAGAGCGCGCGGTGGTGAACGAATTCGGCCGCAGTTGGGAGGAGTTCAAAAAAATTCAGAAAGAGCCACTGCAACTGTCGATCCAACACACGAACATTAAGGCCGCGAACTTGGTGTCCGGCCGCCTCCAGGACCGGACCGCCGAGGCCGTCGCGAACCTTCAAACATTGCTCGACCCGATTGACCGCGAGTTGGCCGCCGCGGACGTGCCCAAGGACGCCAAGCGGTCCGGCACGCTGTGGAAGAAGGCCCGCGTGCTCCGCGACCTGCTCGATGAACTGCGCGAACTGAACGTCCAATCGAACTTGCACGTCGTGGCACCAAACGACAAGGAAAAAACGCGCATCGACGGGCTCCTCAAGGACATCAATGCGAAGATCCGGGCCGACTTGAGCGAATTGCGCGCCGGCGCCGACGACCGCGAGCGGCTCGAGTTGGCCCGCGTCGTCCGGACGGTAGCCGAGATCGAGGCCATCGGCCGAGACGCGCAGGCCCTGTCGCACGAAAACAGTTCGGGCCGGGCGAGCGAGATTCTGCTGGGGCCGTCGCGTCAGGCGAACCTTGCCGCCATTGCCGACCTCGACAAGTTGGTCGAAAACCTGACGCAGGCAATGGACGAGGACAAACAGGACGCGGAGCGCGCCTACCAATCGAACAAGTGGTGGATGGTTTGCGGCGCCACCGCCGGCATCTCGTTCAGCCTGGCGCTGGCCGTTTGGATCAGCCGGTCGATGACCCGGTCGCTCGGTCAGTGCGCCGATCTCTTCAACGGGGTTGCCAAAGGGGATCTTACCTGCCGAATGAATCTCGACCAAAAAGACGAGATCGGCCAACTCGCCCGAGCGATGGATAAGGTGAGCGAGACGCTTCACGGGGTCGTCGGTCAGATCCGCGGCGTGTCGCAGGCGATATCGGCGTCCTCCGATGACCTGTCGCGTGTTTCACACGGGCTGTTGACGCAGAGCGAGGAAATGAGCGTGCAAGCGGTCTCGGTGGCCAGCGGCACCGAGCAGATGGCGACCAACATCACCACGATGGCCGCCACCGCCGAAGAAATGAGCGTTAACATGTCGTCGATCTCGTCGGCGAGCGAAGAAATCAGCGTCAACGTCGGCACCATCGCCCAGGCCGCCGACGACACCGCCAAGAACGTCGAAGCCGTGAACTCGGCCATTGACGGTATCACCCGGGCGTTCCAAACCATCGCGGGCGACGCCCGAGAGGGTGCCCATGTTACAGACCGGGCGCGTCAAATGGCCGCCCGCGCGACGGAGACGATGAACGCCCTCGATGCGTCGGCCAGCGAGATCAACAAAGTAACCGAGGTGATCAAAATGATCGCCTTGCAAACGAACCTGTTGGCCCTGAACGCCACGATCGAGGCGACTTCGGCCGGGGAAGCGGGTAAGGGCTTCGCTGTGGTGGCCGGCGAAATCAAGGAACTGGCGGGTCAAAGTGCCCGCGCGGCGGAAGAGATCGCCCGGAAAATCGAAGGCATTCAGGGGAGCACGCGCGACGCGGTCAAGGTGATCGACGGGGTGGCCCAGACCATCGACACCATCAACTCTTCGGCCGGGCGCATTTCCGAGGCCGTGGCCAATCAGACTCAGGTCGCACAGAATATCTTCAATAACGTCGGGGAAGCCAGCCGCCGCGTGGCGAACATCGCGAAGTCGATCGCCGAAGTCTCGAAGGGAGCGACCGACATGTCGCGCAACACCGGCGAGGCCTCGAAGGGGGCGACCGACGTGTCGCGCAACAGTACCGAGGCGGCTCGGGCGGCCGAGCAGGTCGCGGCCAACATCCACGACGTCAGCCAGGCGACCAAGGAGAGCACGGCCAGTGCCTCCAAGGTCAACCAGTCCGCCAAGGATCTGCACAACATTGCCGCCGAGCTCATCAAGGCCGTCGGCCAGTTCCGGCTGGAGAAGTGAGATGAGCCTCCCGGTCCGGGTGCTGATTGTCGATGACTCGCGCATCTACCGCGCGGCCATCGAAGAAGCGCTGACCGGCCAGGACGGTATCGTCGTCTGCGGATCGGTCTGGAGCGGTCCCAAGGCGCTGGAGCACGTTCGCGCCCAACCGCCGGACCTGGTCACCCTCGACGTCGAGATGCCGGGCATGAACGGTCTGGACGCGCTGCAAGCGATCCAGGCGTTCAACGCCACCCGGCCGGGCCAACCGGAAGTCGGCGTCATCATGGTCAGCGCCTACACCAGTCGGGGCGCCGAGGCGACCCTTCAAGCGCTGCAAGCCGGGGCCTTCGATTTCATCGAAAAGCCCAAGGAAGCGAGCCACGCACAGAACGTGCAATCGCTCCGGCAGCAGTTGACGGGCAAGATTCGCGCTTTTCAGCAACGTCACCGCCGGAACGGGTCGCAACCGGTCGCAGTGCCCCCTCGACCCGCAGCGCCTCCGCGGCGCGCGGTGCGGGCCGTAGTTGTTGCGGTCTCGACGGGAGGGCCGCGAGCCTTATCACAGTTGGTCACCGAGTTGGACCCACAGCTCGACCAGCCGGTGTTCATCGTGCAGCACATCCCGCCGGAATTTACGAAACCGTTGGCCGAGAGCCTGGCCCGGCAGTCGGGCCGGCGCGTCGTTGAAGGCGTTCAAGGCGACTTGGTGCAGCCGCGCACGATCTACATTGCACCGGGCGGCCAACACATGCTGCTGCGGACGGTTCGCGAGGGCGTGCGCATCGTACTCAATCAGCAACCGCCGGAGAACGGGTTCCGCCCCTCCGCCAACGTGCTGTTCCGCTCGGCGCCTCTGGCTTACGGCGGGGATGTCGTCGCGGTCGTGCTCACGGGCATGGGCAACGACGGCAGTGAGGGAATTGAGCCAATCAAACGGGCGGGCGGTCTGGTCCTCGTTCAGGATGAGGCGTCCAGCGTCGTCTGGGGCATGCCGGGCAGCGCCGTGGCGACCGGACACGTGGACGAGGTGTTACCTCTAAATCAGATAGCGGCGCGCATCAATTCTCTTTGCAAAAAGCGGTCCCCCTGACATGTTGCCGCTGCCGCAGGTCACCTTTGATCGGCTCGCACAGCTCATTTACGGGTTGTGCGGCCTGGTGCTTACCAACGACAAAGCGTACCTGATTCATCATCGCCTGGAGCCCATCGTCACTCAGTCCGGTCTGCGAGACTACGACGAACTGTGCGATCGGCTCCGCTCTCCCACCTTGTCGCCCCTTCACGAACAGGTCATCGAAGCGATCACGACGCACGAAACCTCCTTCTTTCGCGACGGCCAATCATTTGAGGCGCTGCGGCAAGTTCTTTTGCCCGAACTGGTCGAGGCGGCGGGGCAGCGGAAACGGGCGCTGGGCGTCCGCCCGCACGGTCGGATCTGGTGCGCGGGCGCCTCGACCGGTGAGGAAGCTTACAGTGTGGCCATTTTACTCGATGAACTGGTACAGGGCCGACCTCGGCGCGACCTCGGCCTCGGTGATTTCGCCTTCCTTGCCACCGACATTTCCCCCGGCGTTTTGGACGTGGCCCGTGCCGGCGTCTACAGCGACCGTAACGTCGCGCGGGTCCGGTCCCCGTACCTGCGCCGCTACTTCAAGCAACAACTCAACGACTGGCAGGTCGTTGAGCCGCTGCGCCGCTTCATCGACTTCCGCCGCGCCAACCTCCTGGATGGTACGCCGAGCGCCGGCCTGTTCGATCTCGTCCTGTGCCGCAATGTGCTGATTTACTTCGATGAAGAGACCCGGCGCCGCATCTGCCGTCGGTTTCACGCGGTGGTACGCCCCGGTGGGGCGCTGGTGCTCGGGGCGGCGGAGAACCTCTACGGTGTTTCCGAGGGCTTCACTTCGGAACAGCACGGTTCCGCGTTCTTCTATCGCAAGGGCGTGTCGGACTGATCGCGTTTCGAGATCAGAACCAGTTGGGTGAACCTCTGTCCGATGTTCCCCCGGCGCCTCCGCGCCGAACCGCCCCAGCGGGTTCGTCGGGCGCGCCGATCCGGATGGGATTGCTCCTTTGGATTCCTTGCTTAACAGTTTCCGCAAAAGCGCGAGCGTTCGATGCAGTTGCTCATCGGTCACGTGCGCGAAGTCGTGAGCGCTTCGCCCGCACCGGGGCACGGCGGCGCAGCCATTCCTCGGACCAGCGTGCCCAACTCCTTCAGTTCGGACCGGCTCAATCGGCGGAAGTCGACAAGCCGCAGCGCGTGTGCAGCGGCTTGTCGACCCACCCGCATCTCGGGCACGGGCGAGCGCGTCGCACGCGCCCGAGTTTGACCACGCGATTCCGGTTCACGACCGCACCTCCGGCTCGTTCTCAAGTGATTCCGTCGCTCTACGATGACGAGCACGTGGCACCAACCGCACCGAGCCCCAGTGCGACCCGCGTCACTCGGTACGTGCCCTTCGGGCGCGAGCCGGAACCGGCGCGACCCGTGCCAGGGGTCGGTGTCCTCCAACTTCTGTACCCGCGCCGACCGCCGCATGACGTTCGCTCTCGCTCAGACCCGGCGCATCACGGCATCGAGTGCGTCCAGGATCTGCTCGCCGGTGGCCGGGAGCAAGTCGGTCCGGGTACGCGCCCGGGTGCTGCTCGTGTACGAGTCGGAGTGGGTAGTGGCCCCACTGACAGCACGTCCCTGGGCTAACGGGATGAGTGAAGTTACCTAGTTCGGACCCGACCCTACCGTGCTCGCGTTGCGCCGGTGAGCATGTGGTGCGTAACGGTGCGAACGAGTCGGGCCCCCCGACGTCCCGGTGCCGCGGGTGCGTCCGGCGAGTTGTGGCGGCCCCGAAGTAGGCCCCGCTGAGCCCCGAGGATCAGGCCCGAGTGAGCCGGTTGTTGGCCGATCGACTCGGGGTGCGGGACAGCGCTTGAGCCACCGGTCGAGCCCGATCCTGGGTCCAGCGGTTCGTCAACACCTTGTACCGAGAGGACACCCCGCACGGCCCCGGTCCGGACCCCAAAAAGTCGGTCCGGTCGTGGTGATCGAGGCCAACGAGATATGGAGTTTCGTGGGTTCCAAGGGCGACGTGCGGTGGGTCTGGGTGGCCCGGGACGCGGGCACCCGGCGGGTTCTCGCGGACTTCAGCGTCCCCGCGAACGCCCGCAGGACGGCTTCCTTCCGGTCCTTGTCTTTCTCCGACTTCCCCTTCGCCCGCATGACCGGGAGGAACTCGTCGAGGTGTTCGGCCGCGCCCCGTTTGAGGTGCTCCTTGCGGGGGTCGGTCATCTCCGCCTGCCCCCGCTCGAGGGCAGTGTTCATTTTCGCGAGTTTCGAGACCGACGCGGCCTTGTCGGTGAACAGCTTCACCTTGATCTGCTTCGAGCCGTCGCGGCGGTAGGCGTACCAGTTGGCCGATTCTTCCTTCACCTTCACGGAACCGGGCGTGCCGGGGGCGACCTGCTTTTTGCCCAGCAGGTGGCGGGTCCGGGTGATTTTGATGAGGGTGAACAGCGACATCGGGGCTCCTTTTCGGCGGGTGGAGACCCATTATTCGGTCTAGCAGACCCGGTCTCGGAGGGGCAGGGAGCGTCCCGGAGTGTCTCGCAGTGGCGGCCAAAAACGGACGTGTGGACACGAAAAAACCTGGTTTCCCAGGGGGTTTCGTCGCAGTTCTTCACTGCTTGAGCGGAGAGGGCGGGATTCGAACCCGCGGTGGGGTTTTACCCCCACGCCGCTTTAGCAAAGCGGTGTGCCGATTCTAAATTGACTGGCAATTCCAGCGTTTCTGCGGCATTCACTCATCTCGGAGCAGCACCGGGAGCAGCCGCCGACCCAGACCTCGCTCTCGTCGTTACGGCTTGGCCCGACATGCCGGACCCCATCCGCCGCGCCATTCTCGCTCTCGTCGCCACGACAACCGAATCACCGAAAGGACCGCGGTAACGTCCGCCGAGCGGGGCAGTGGTGCGGAACGTAGTACACGCCGGGAGTGAACAATGGGCTGGGAGGTGCGCCACGGCGGGCGTCGGTACCTGTACCGCAACCGCCGCGTCAACGGGAAGCCGGTCAAGGAGTACCTCGGTGCCGATGACCGGTTCGGAACGGGTGTACTACTCGCACACGCACTGGAGCGGCTCCAGAATCGCGCGGCCGACCTGCGCCGGCTGTCCCGGGAGGCCGGTGCCGCGTTCCGGGAACGAATCGACGCCCTGATCGCTGCGACCGAGGCCGCGAATGCCGACCTCCGCACACTGGCGGACGGAACGCTTTACGCGCTGGGGTACCACAAGCACAACCGGGGGGAATGGCGAATGACGCGCGAACTCATGCACCTGAGAAGTGCGATCGAGAAGTTGAAACACGACACCGCGGAGCCGAAGCCGCTCGTCCGGTACGAGGCGCCCGCCAGCGACACCGAAGCGGTCGAGTTGTTCGCGCGGGCTCGGGCCGGGGACACCGAGGCCAAGAAGTGCGTCGGCGCACACCTGCGCGAGCGCCAGTGGGTGGACTCGTTCGGGAACCTCGGGCGTCAGGCGACCCGGCAACTGATCCGCCGGGCCTCGGGCGGAGATCCCGTGTGGGAGGCCGGGATCACCGAGAAGGTCAGTGCCATGCGCGCCGAGTTGTTGGGCGCGACCCCGACCGTGTTGGAGGAACTGCTGGTGCGCCGCGTGGTCAACGGATGGATCGCGACGCACACGCTGGAGCTGGAACTCACGGTTCGCCCGCCGGCGAATGCGAAGGAGTGCGAGTACCTGGACCGCGCCCTGGGCCGCGCACAGAAGCGGTTCGCCGAGGCCGTGCGCGAGTTGGCCCGGGTCCGTCGGCTCCGTGCCCCGGCGATCCTCGCGCAACTGAACGTCGCCACGACCCAAACGGTGGTGAATCATGCGCCGGATGCGCGCGGGTGAGTGATCCGCGCTCGATTCTCGGGGTTTCGACACGGTAACGGAGTGCGTTTGGGCCTTTCGGGAGCAAGACGACGCACACAATCGCACCCCGTGGAATCGACGGAACCTGCATGCTGAATTGGACTTGGTGGCGGCGCGGGGCGATGGATTGGTGCTCAGCCCGCAATTGATTTCGGAGAATCCGAGCACGAGCGGAGGGCGGGCGATGGGCGGAACGTTCAGCGGGTACCGCGGGTCGAAGAAGCGCGTGGTCGAGTCCTGCGACGCGCTCGATACCGCCGACCTCAAGCGCTGGGGGATGCTGGTTCGGGGAACGGACCGGGCCGGTGTTCTGGACTGGCGGCGCGGCGGTGAGGAGAAGCCGTCGTCCTCCGTCGCTTACGTGCTCGCGGCCGGAGCAGAAAACGGCGTGCTCCGGTTGCAGTACCAGATCGGCCCGCCCGCGGAGTCCCTCGATTACGCGATCCGGTTGGTGACGACGGGGTGCCACCTGGGTGGGGTGCGCTGGTGGTTTATATGCCCACTGGTGAGGGACGGTGTGGCATGCGGGCGCCGGGTCCGGAAGTTGTACCGGCGCGGGAAATACTTCGGGTGCCGGCACTGCCACAGCCTCGCGTACCGGAGCACTCAAGAGAGCGACAGTCGGGTGTACGCGGCTCTGCGGCGCGGGGCACACCTCCACGAGTTCGGGGACGTTCGCGGAATGTCGGTTTCGCAGCTCGGGCTCGCGCTCAAGGTGCTGACCGCCGGGCAGAAGCGCCTTGAGCGGTTCATCCGCCGGTGACTGAAATAGTGAATTATTGGGCGTTAATCGGGTGTGAAAATCGTGGGAGAGACGCCCACCGACACTCCAGCGGAAAAGAAGTGAGGTTCAGCGGAACTAGCCGCTCGGCAGTCCGCATTGTAAGACTGACGCTTGATGTATTAAGCGCGAGGCGACGCGATGCGAACGGGCGGCGGGAGGCGCGGACTAGCAGTTGTGACACTCATGTGTCATCTGCTTTCCGCGTTTGGCTTCCCGTTGCTTGGGTCGTCTCCGAAAAAGGGTGACGTTCCCTTCCCGTGCCAGTCTCGTCCGTGCGGGTGCCTCACGGCCGATGAGTGCTGGAAGGGCGACTGCTGTTGCTTCACCCTTGAGGAAAAGCTGCACTGGGCCGGGGAGAACGGCATTGTTCCGCCCGCTCACGTTCGTCCGCTGGTCGAGGCCCGCAAGGCGCGACCGGCGCCGCCCCTGAAAAAGAAGAAGTCGTGCTGTTCGGAAGCCGCATCCCCGCCCGAAGTACCCGGCGCGTGCGCGGCAGAAACTGTTGCCGATTGTTCTCAGTGCGCCGCCAAGCCCTCATCGAATTGCCGCGAACGAAAGGCGCCTAGCGAAGACCGCGCCTCCGGCGTTCGGTGGGTGATCGGCGTCCACGCCAAGAAGTGCCGGGGCGATGGCCCGGCGGGGTTGTTCCTGCTCGACCCCGGCATCGCCTCCGATCCGGCCCTGCCCGTCTTCCCCGAACCCGAACGCTCCGTTCACCCCGCCCCGCGTTCGGACCGCGCCGGCCCCACGTCCCACCGCCCGCCGACACCGCCACCGCGACCGTTCTAGCCCCATCAAACCGAACTCACACGCCACGAACCCCGCCGGGCCATCGTCCGTCGTCGGACCGGCGGTGCGTCCTCGCGCCGCCGCGTCCGCGGGCCGGTAATCGCACCCGCACCGCGTTCCCGCACGGACGCGGCCCGAGGTGCTTCCGCGCCCGTCCGTCGGCGTCCCGGGTTCCCGCGTCGTCACCGTGACCGTCCCGATCCGCCCGCGCGGCGCGTCGGGTCGATCTCCATGCGCACACGCATACGACAAAGCACGGAAATACACATGAACACCGCAAAACCGCAGGACTATTTCCCCGACCGCCGACAGGCGCTGCGCGAGCTCGCGCTGGCTTCGTCACTCGGCGCGCTGCTCACCCACGAGGTGCTTTGGCCCGACCGGGGCGCTCTGGCCGCCGACCCGAAGGCGCCGGCCGGTGACTGGGGCACCGTCAAGGGTCGGATCGTCTGGGACGACTCGGCCAAGCTGCCCGAAGTGCGGGAGGTGGATTTCGAGAAGGCAAAGGTGGGGGGCGACGACCTCAAGTTCTTCACCTCAAAGGGCAAGGTGTCTTACGAGGACTGGATCATCGACCCCAAATCGAAGGCCCTCCAACACGTCTTCGTCTGGCTCCGCCCGGACTCCACCGACCGGAACCCGGACCCGCTCCCGGTTCACGCCGATCTCAAGGAAGCGAAGGCGGTCGAGGTGGTGATGGACCAGGAGCCGATGGGCTACCGGCCCCACGCGCTGGCCCTGCGCGCCGGGCAAACGCTGGTGGTCAAGAACACGTCCCCGATCTTCCACTCGCTCGTGTGGACCAGCGACAACAACGGGGACGGGAACCGGGCCATGCCGAAGGACTCGGAGGTCAAGTTCGAGAAGCTCAAGGCGGAGCGCATCCCGATGCCGTTCTCGTGCGCCCCGCACCCCTGGGAGAAGGCGTGGGTACGGGTGTTCGACCACCCGTACTTCGCGCTCACCGGGCCGGACGGGAGGTTCGAGATCAAGCTCGCCCCCGCGGGCAAACGGCGCCTCACAGTGTGGCAGGAGACGCTCGGGTTCAAGGGCGGGACCGCGGGCCGGTTCGGTCAACAGGTTACCGTCGAGGCCGGGGCGACACTCGACCTCGGTGATCTGAAGGTGAAGCCGGTCTGACCCCGTGCGTGCCCGACCCGTTCCCCGGAGCCACCATGTGTCGCACGGCCCTGGTCTTAGCGATGGTACTCAGTGCCGGTCCGGTCCGCGCGGCCGACCCGCCGACGGCGTCGTTCACGCGCGCCGACGGGTGGGTGAACTTCACCCTGGAGCGGAACGGCGCGCCCGTCGTCGGGGCGCGCGTCACGGTTCTCACCGGTGCCAGGGTCTGGGCGTCCGGCGAGACCGGCCCGGCCGGGGGCGGCACGTTCCCGCTCCCGGTCGGGCGGGGCGACTGTCAGGTCGTGTTCAACCTGGGCCTGGGGCCGTCCGCCCCGGTCCCGCTGACGTTCTCCGCTGACGGCACCGTAACCCCGCCCCGCGCCCCGGTGCTGGGTGCCGCCGAGTGCTGTCAGCCCCCGGAGCGCACGCCACCGCCGCCGCCTTCAGACCGATCCGCTCCCGTAGTGCCGTGGCACCTCCGGCTCGCCGGCGCCGGCGCGATTGCGGTACTCGGGAGCGTGTGCTTGGTAGTCGTTTGGTGCCGTGCGCGGCGGCCGACCCGGAACTATCCCCAACACGGAAATACAAAATGACCCCTTTTGTTACAGGACCGATTCACCCGTTGCCCCGCTTCGCGACGTCTGTCGCGTTGATCGCGGCCCTCGCACTGGTCACCGGGTGCGCGGATCGCGCGCACCCGACGCACGGGACCGGGGCCGACCCGGACGTCGCGCGCGAAGCGGCCGAGTACCTGCGCGCGAAGCGCGTCGAGCCCCTCTCCGGGCCGCTCCAGGCGCTGCTCGCGGACCCGGAGAAAAAGTCGGTTCCGACCGCCCCCCACGCGCTCCTGAACCAGACCGCCCCGACTTTCGTGCTGACCGGTTCGGACGATCGCCCGGTCGATCTGGGAGACGTGCTCGCCCGCGGCCCCGCGGTCCTGGTCTTCTATTACGGGTACTCGTGCGACCACTGCGTCGCCCAACTGTTCGGCATCGAGAAGGACCTGCCGTACTTCACCGAAGTGGGCGCAACGGTCGTCGCCGTGAGCCCGGACCCGCCGGCGCGGACCCTCAAGCGGTACGCCGAGTACGGGGCGTTCCACTTCTCGGTGCTGAGCGACCCCGAACGGGCCGTGGCCAGCAAGTACGGGGTGTTCCGACCGGCCGCCGGTGATTTACCGAAGTGGCAGGCCCACGGAACGTTCGTGGTCGGCCGGGACCGGCGGGTGCGGTGGGCGAGCACCGGGGACGAGCCGTTCACCGACACGACCACGCTGCTCCGCGAACTCGCCGCGAGTGAGGGGCGGTACGCCGCCGCGCCGCCGAAGGGAGGGACGCCGTGAGCACGCACCAGCACAACGCGGCCGGCGGCGGTTCGCTCCCGGCCCCGCCACTGATCGGCACCTACGTGCCCCCGGACGTGCGCGAAGGGGACCGGGTGTACTGCCGGTTTCGCAAGGGGTGGTGCCGGGTCACGGGGTGGAGCCCCGGGCCGATCCGGTGGCCCCGGGTTCAGCAGATCGGGGTCCGGGGGCGCCCGGGCTTGCTCGTCGATGTGACCCTGGAGCGCGCGATCCGCACCGAATCGGCCCTGGCCCTGGCCCATTGGCTCGGCCTGAGCCCGAAGCCGGTGACGTGGTGGCGCCGGGCGTTCGGGGTCGCGGGGCACGTCGGGACGCCGGGAACGCGCGAGCTCCAGTGCCAGAAACGAGGGGCGCGCTCCACAGTGATCCGGCCCCGGCCGGAGGGGGCACGAGTGGGGGCCGGCGGGGCACGTGTCGCGAGTACCGAATCCCCTCGGCCCGAGCCGCACTCGACCCGACCGGGGCCGATCGGGCATTTTGGCAAGCGCGCGTGGAGCGCGGCCGAAATCGACCGGTTGGGTACCGATATGGACGAAGTGGTCGCGGCCGCTCTCGGGCGCACCGCTGCGGCCGTGAGACGGCAGCGGTGCGCCCGGGGCATTCCACCGTTCCTCCGTGCGGCCGTGCGGCCCAGGCCGTGGGCGGCAAATGAAGTCGCCCGACTGGGCACCGATGTGGACGAAGCGGTCGCGACCGCTCTCGGGCGCACCGTCGTCGCCGTGATCTCGAAGCGGATCGCGATGCGCATTCCGCCCGCGCGCGAACCCGCAACCCGCGGCCGCTCGCGCCCGTCAGCCCGTTCCACAGGAGCCCTCGCATGACCCGACGTGACGCGATGAAGGTTCTGGGCACCGCGGTCGTTGCGCCCGCGGCCGCGGCGCCGGTCCGTGCGGCCGACGCGAAGAAGCCGCGCGAGATCCTGATGCTCGTGTACCCGAAGTTCACCGCACTGGATCTGGTCGGCCCGCAGCACGTGTTCTCGCTGCTCGGACCGGAGTTCAAAACCCGCCTGGTGTGGAAAGACACCAAGGAGGTGGTGTCGGACACCGGCATCCCGGTTCGCCCGACCGCGACCTTCAAGGAATGCGCGGAGGAACCGGCGGTGGTGTTCGTGCCGGGCGGCACCGATGGCACTCTGGCCGCGATGGAGGATAAAGCGGTGCGCGAGTTCGTGGCGGCGCGCGGGGCGAAGGCCACGTTCGTGACCAGCGTCTGCACCGGGGCGCTAGTCCTGGGGGCCGCCGGGCTGCTCACGGGTTACAAGGCGACGACGCACTGGCTGGCGCTGGACGCGCTGAGGGGGTTCGGGGCCGTGCCAGTGGCCGAGCGGGTGGTGACCGACCGCAACCGGGTGACCGGGGCCGGGGTGACCGCCGGCATCGACTTCGCGCTGACCCTGGCCGCCAAGCTCAAAGACGAGAAGTACGCGAAGGCGATCCAGCTCATGAGTGAGTACGACCCGCAGCCGCCGTTCCCGAAGGACGGCAACCCGTTGTCCGCCGACGCGGACAACGTGAAGTTGCTCCGCGCCATGACCGTCCCGTTCAACACCAAGCTCGACGCCGCCATCAAGCGGCTCGGCAAGTGACCCACACGAGGAGGCACCATGAAAGTCACACGCACGGGCTTTACGCTCATCGAATTGCTCGTCGTGATCGCGATCATCGCGGTCCTGATCGGGCTCCTCCTGCCCGCGGTCCAGAAGGTCCGGGCCGCGGCCGCGCGGATGAGCTGCTCCAACAACCTCAAGCAGATCGCCCTGGGGCTGGCGAACTACGAGGCGGCTCTGAGCGAGTACCCGAAGGCGATCTACGGCCACCCGCCGGCCGACGCCGCGGGCGAGAAGAGCGGCAGCCCGTTCACCAAACTGCTCCCCTATGTCGAACAGGACGCGCTCGCCCGGCGGTACGACTGGAACCAGCACTGGTGCGACGACGGGGTCAACCAACAAGTCGCCTCGGTGCCGGTGAAGACGTACCAGTGCCCGGCGGCCGTCGGACCACGGACGATTACGGGGCTGGCACGGACCCCGTTCCTGGTGCCGTACAACCCGTCGCGGGACGACAACGTGGGCGGCGTCGGCGACTACGCGCCCCCGTTTTACACGCGGGTGGCGGTCTCCCTCCCGGTGTACCAGGGCGACCCGTATGTGGTCGGCGCGCTGTCGCCCATCAACTCCTTCTTCGCGGTGCGCAAGCCCACTCTGGCGGCGGTCACCGACGGCACCTCGAACACCGTCGCGTTCTACGAGCGGGCCGGCGGAGCCCAGCACTGGGTCAAGGGGCGGATGGTGGCCGACGGCGACCCCACCGACGCCCGGATGACGAGCCTGTACGCTCCGTGGGCCAGCTTCGGCGGTTGCGACTGGGCCGTGTACCGCGCCGACGGGACCACCGAAGTCGCCGCGGACGACCCGCTCGCCACCTGCACGGTCAACTGCAACAACGCCAACGGCGTCTACGGCTTCCACACCGGCGGGGCGAACGTGGCGTTCCTGGACGGCTCGGTCCGGTTCGTCCGCGAGGGCCTCGACCGACAACTCTTGCTCGCGGCGATGAGCCCGGCGGCCGGCGAAGTTCTGTCCGGGGGGGACCTGTGACCCGCACACTCGGAGCGGTGGGCGCGGCCCTCACGTGCGCCGCGGTCGTGTGCGGGTGCGGACCGGGCGAGCCGCCGCGCGTCGCGGTGTATCCGGTTCGCGGGGAGCTGTTCGTCGGTGGCAAACCGGCCGCCGGAGCGGTCATCGTCTTTCACCCGACGGGCGATCCGGCCGCCCCGCGCCCGCGGGCGACCGTCGCCGCCGACGGCGCGTTCCGCCCACAGTTCCGCGACGACACCGAGGGCATACCCGCCGGGGAATACGTCCTGACCGTCACCTGGCGGGAGGCTCCGATTGGGATGTCGCCCGACCGGCTCAAGGGAAAGCACGCTGACCCCGCCAGGCCGGTCGCCCGGGTGACGGTCGGGCCGGGGGAGAGCGTCATCCCGGCGATCCGTCTGAAGTAGCGCGGCGCGGGCGGCGCGCCGCCCGCGGTTTTGATGCCCCGACTCACACCAGGGATACACGATGCGCCTTCGATCCGCATTCACATTGATTGAGCTGCTCGTGGTGATTGCCATCATCGCCATACTCATCGGCCTGCTGTTACCCGCGGTCCAGAAGGTCCGCGCCGCGGCCGCACGTATGAAGTGCCAGAACAACCTCAAGCAGTTGGGTTTGGCGCTATACAACCACGATAGTACCTATCAGAAGCTCCCGAGCGCCGGGACCCGGGGCGGGGCGTCCGCCGGGCTAACGGCCAGCACATATGCGTTCTCGGTCCAGGCCCGGTGCCTGCCGTTCGTCGAACAAGAGAACCTGCAGAAGCTGATCGACTTTACGCAGCCGGTACTCGGCGGCTCACCGCTCGGCTTCACCAATCCGGCGGCCAAGGTGGTCGTCTCATTGCTCATCTGCCCGAGTGATTCGCAAGCCCCCCTTGGAACGGTCGGATCGTTCGGGACCAACCTGGCCGGGACCAACTACATGGCGAACACCGGTTCCGGTACCACGGACGGGACGACCCGGGCTTACTACGACCCGGCGTTCCCTACCGACGGTGTGTTCTGGTTCGACTCCTCCGTCCGAATCACTGACATTACCGACGGCACCTCGAACACCGTGATCTTGTCCGAATCCCTGCTCGGCCCGGGGGGTACCGCGGCAACCGGGCCGATGAGCGGCCTGCCGAAGCCATATCGCGTGGCGGCCGCCTTGAGCGCCGGTCGCAGTCGCGTCGGGACGGCCCCGGGCGGGGTGAGCCCGATGTTCACCGAGGGCGACATCCAAGGGGCCACGTCCTGGGACGGGACGCGGGGGTTCCCGTGGATCTGGGGGCAAGCGAGCGCCACCCTGTTCAACGCGTACCTGTTGCCGAACAGCCCGTCACCGGACGGGCTCGCGCACAACCGCGGGTGGTTCGCGGCCCGCAGCGCCCATACCGGTGGGGTGAACGTGTGCCTGGGGGACGGGAGCGTGCGGTTCGTGCGCGACTCGATCTCACTCGATACCTGGCGTGGGTTGTCCACGCGCGCCGGCAGCGAAGTGCTCGGGGATTACTGACCGCGAGCGAGCGGGCCGGGAGCTACGTGGCCCCGGCCCGCCCCTTTCACTCACACCGAAGAGTCACACCATGACGAAACGAACGGGTTTCACGCTGATCGAGCTGTTGGTGGTGATCGCAATTATCGCGATCCTCATCGGGCTGCTCCTGCCGGCCGTGCAGAAGGTGCGGGAGGCCGCGGCCCGTATGAAGTGCCAGAACAACCTCAAACAACTGGGACTTGCCCTTCACAACTACGAGTCGAGTTACTCAATGCTGCCACCGGGCAGTTCGGCAAATCCTTTAGTGTTTTCCGCCCAATCGAGGCTACTCCCCTACTTGGAACAAGCCAACCTTCAGAACCTGCTGAACTTCTCCGTCCCGCCGCTGTTATCTGTAAGTTCGTCGGGGTACGACTTAACAGCGATCACTCAGAACGACAACGCCGCGAAACAAAAGCTCCCGATACTGCTCTGCCCGAGTGACGGTCAGCGCGTCACGGGGTCCGACTATGGAGGCATCAGCTACCCCGCGTGCTATGGCTCCGCAATCAACGGGACCACGTCCGAAAGTGACGCCGCTTTTGCCCGGCCGAGAGATGGCGCGGACGGGGTCATCGTTTCTCGACAGTCCTATCGCTTTGCGGACATTACCGACGGGCTCAGCAATACCGTCGTCTTTGGCGAGCAGTTACTGGGTGATGGTGCCGATGCCGCTCCAACAGCCAACGACTATCGCCGTCGGGTGCTCCTGTTGAGTGGTGGGGCACAAACTAATCCCACGAACTGTGCGGCCGGTGCGACCTGGTCGGGCGGGCGGGGCGACAAGTGGATCTGGCACGCAAACACGCTCTACAACCACTATTACGGGCCGAACGCCAAATCCCCCGACTGCCACACCAGTTCTCGAGGCTATTTCCTTACGAGCGCCAGGAGCGCACACGTCGGCGGCGTACAGATCGCCCTGTGTGATGGGAGCGTGCGGCTCGTCCGCGACTCGGTCCAGATCGACACTTGGCGGGCGCTGTCCACGCGCGCCGGCGGCGAGGTACTCGGAGACTTCTGACACGGTTCCGGATCGCCCCGGGCCGTTGAAAACGTCGTAACTGGGGTAAGCCCTAGATCACCCGTTTCTGACCCAAACCCTACCAAGGAGATGTTCGATGATCCTGCCACGCATCGTTCCCGCTCTTACGGCCCTCGTCGTGATGGCCCCGAGCTGGCTCGCGCTCCCGGACCGCCCCAGTCGCGCTGATGAAAAGGTGCAACCCGCGAAAGACGCGGGCGAACTGGCCCTGACCGGACTCGACCCGGTGCCACTCACACGGGGCCAGGAGATCAAAGGGGACGCAAAGTTCGTGGTCGTTCGTAAGGGGCTGCGCTACCTGTTCGCGAACGAACAGAACCGGGCCGCGTTCGAGAAGGAGCCCGAGCGGTATGAGATCCAGAACGACGGCCAGTGTACGTCCTCGCCCGTGACGAAGGGCGACCCGAGTGTGTTTGCGGTTCACAAGGGGAAGATCTACGTGTTCTTTTGCGAGCACTGCCGGGCCGGTTTTTTGAAGGCCCCGGACGAGTACACGAAGCCGCGAAAGAACGTGGCGATTTTCGTTCACGACGGGGTGGAGTTGCTCGACTTCGCTGGTCCCGGAGAGGTATTCGCCGCGGCAGGATCGGGCCGGGCGTTCAAGGTATTTACCGTCGCGGCCGGGGCCGGCCCGATTACGAGTCAGGGGTTCCTCAAGGTCACGCCGAGTTACACATTCGCCGACTGTCCAAAGCCCGACATTATTGTGCTCCCCGGCGGTGCGACCGGGAACGCGCTCAAGGATGAGCGGGTCGTCGAGTGGGTGAAAAAAGCGTCCTCGAACGCCGAGGTGACGCTCTCGGTCTGTACTGGTGCGTTCATCCTGGGCCGGGCCGGGCTCCTTGACGGCAAGAACGCAACCACGCACTGGGCCTCGATCGAGCGCCTCAAGAAAGAATACCCCAAGACGACCGTTCACGCAGACAAGAGATTCGTGGACAACGGCAAGATCGTGACCTCGGCCGGTGTGTCGGCCGGTATCGATGCGTCGCTTCACGTGGTCGAGAAGTTACACGGAAAGGAAGAGGCCGAGAAAACTGCGCGCTACATGCAGTACCGGCGCGAAGCACCCGGCGCGAAATGATTCGGCCGGCGGAAACCCACCCATCGCCCGTACTGCTCCCGCTCCACTGTGGAGCGGTTCTCGATTCATCCCCAGAGACGCACACCTATGAAGATCCGACGCAACGGTTTCACGCTGATCGAGCTGTTGGTGGTGATCGCAATTATCGCGATCCTCATCGGGCTGCTCCTGCCGGCCGTACAGAAGGTTCGGGAGGCCGCGGCCCGCATGAAGTGCCAAAATAACCTCAAGCAGCTCGGTCTCGCTGCCCACAACTATGAGGGGGCGATGGGTCAATTCCCGGCCGGGGCGACCCAAAACCTCAGCCAGTGGGCGTTCTCGTACCAGGCCCAACTACTGCCCTACGTCGAGCAAGATAACCTCCGCCGGCTCGTTGATTTCACCCTCCCCCTGACGCTCGGGTCCGGGGGCTCGCAGACCCTCAATCCGGTACACCAGACGGCCGCTAAGTCACCGGTCACCCTGTTCCTCTGCCCGTCCGACTCCGGCCCGCCGGTGTACCAGAACAACGCGGCGGACTGGACGCCCAACAACTATATGGTGAACATGGGGACCGGTATCACGATCCAGTCGCTGGCCAACCCGAACGACGGCCTCGTCTGGTACACGGCCAAGCTCCGTATCACCGACGTCACCGACGGTACGTCGAACACCCTCCTCATGGCCGAAGCGATCCGCGGGAACAACGTCCAGACTGAACCGGCCTCGGTCCCGGTCGATCCGATCCGCCAGTACGCCAGTTTCGGCGGCCAAGGAGCATTACTCGATGACGCCACCTGTGCCACCAGTACGCGGTGGGCCGGAAACCGTGGTAGCAGTTGGCTGTGGGGTCGAGAATTTAACGTCTGTTTCACCACCACCCATAAACCGAACCAACGGACCACCGACTGCGCCCGCAGCGGGGCGGGATTCTACAAGGCCGCAAGTTTCCACTCCGGTGGGGTGAACGTGCTCCTGTGCGACGGCAGCGTCCGATTTGTTCAGGAAGCCATTGACCTCAACACCTGGCGCGCGGCTTCGACCCGCACGGGTGGGGAAGTGCCGGGCAACTTTTAACCCTATTTGGGGGCTCCAAGATGTCCCTTGTTCTCGCACAACTTTGACGGAGGCGATTTCACCATGAGTGCCACTTCGACTTCTACCCGCTCCGGTTGGGTGAAATACTTGGCTCTGCTCGTTTTGGCGGCCGGAGGTCTCGGCGGCGGATTGTTCCTAGCAGGTCAATCCCCGAATCCGCCGCCCGGGTCTTCGGCCGAACAATCGCCTACCGACGGGTCGGCCCAGACGTCCCCGCAGCGATTCCCACTTACTGCAGCCGACGCGCCCGACACCCTTGAGGCTCCGGTCCTGGCAGCCGACGCGACGGGGCGCGCGTATGCTGCGTGGGCGTCACGAACCGGCGACAACGAGCGCACGTTGTTCCTCGCCCGCTCTGAACCCGGCCGCGCTTTCGACGCTCCCAAGATCGTAGCACGGTCCGGTGTCTTCAAAAGCGTGTCGCAAATGAAGGGGAAAACGGTGACGCGCGAGCTTCGGATGGTGCCCCATCTATCGGCGTTCGGCCAAACGCTCCAACTCGCTTGGACCGAAACGCTCCCCGGCGGCACGGGCGTGCGAACGGTGGCGACCAAATCAGAAGACAACGGTGGCACCTTTGCTCCGCTGATCCCGCTCCATCAAGGAACCGGCGCGCGGCCCACTTTCACAGCCTTTACGTCCGGTCCTGACGGGGCGCTCTTGGGATCGTGGTTGGACAACCGGAACGGCGCGCAGCAGTGCTACGCGGCGGTTCGGCGCCCGGGGCAAACGACCTTCGACCCCGAACTTGTGGTCCACTCCGGTGACGACGCCAAAGGGGTCTGCCCGTGCTGCCCAACGGCGGCTCTCTTGACCACGGACGGCACGGCCTATGTTGCCTTCCGTAATGTGGCGAACGGGTTCCGCGACATCGCTATTGGAGTAAAGAAGGCGGGGGCGACCGGGTTCGATTTGCACCTTGTGGTGCCGCCGACTTGGGAGTTCAACGGGTGCCCGCACGACGGGCCGTCATTGGCCCGCGTCGGCGACACACTGCACGTCGTTTGGATGGACGCACGCACGGGCTCGCAACGGTGCTATCACGCTTCGGCCAAACTAGCAGATATGGTGTTCACCGCGCGGGAGCTCCATCCCGGCGCGATCGGCACGCAGGGGAACGCCAAACTTTTCTTGGACGCCGCCGGGACGTTGCACGCGGTTTGGGAGGAGAGTATGGGTCAAGAAGCACCGCCGGAGGGCGGTCACCGGCACGAACCGGTTGCTCCGAAGCCCGGCGGTGGCGGTGGCCGGGCGGTCATGTACCGCGCCCTCCCGACCGGAGCGACACAATTTGGCGAAGCCCGTGCAGTAGCTCCGAAACCGGGGGCGTTTCAAACACGTCCGGCTGTTGCGGTCACGTCCCAAGGGGACGTCCTAGTGGCCTGGAACGAACTCGACGAAGCCGGCAAAGCCGTGATCGTGACCCGGCTCGGCGCGATTGGAGGGAAATGATGAGGCGGCTCTCGTTCCCATTGGCGGCGGCCGCCGTGGTGGTCGTGATGGTCGGCATCGGTTGGGGGTTAGGTACTTGGCGGCGACAGCCGATTTCACGAGCCGAGCAGTCCGCCCCTTCGTCGGCCCTGTCCGCGAGTGCAAGCGCGAACCGTGGCCCTGTAGTGTACCAGGTGTACTGCGCGTCGTGTCACGGACCGGACGGCCACGGAGATGGAAGTTCCGCCGCGACGTTGAAGCCCCCGCCCCGTGACTTTGCCGCGCGCCCGTGGCGGTTCGAGCCGACGGTGGATGTCATCCGTCGGGTGACCCTCGACGGCATCCCCGGTACCGGGATGGCATCCTTCCGCACGCTGCCCACGGCGGACCTTGATGCGGTCGTCGCACACGTTCACCGACTGGCAACGAGCGGCCCCCTCGTCCAGCGGGTACCTACCGAGGACGAGCGGCTCCTGGCGTCCGTCGGGTTCACGGACCTGAAGGGCACCTCCCCGCCCCCGCTCGTCCTGACCAACTCGTCCGGTCGGACCGTGAAACCTTCGGAGTACGCTGGCCAACTGGTGCTTGTACACTTCTGGGGCACCACTTGCACGCACTGCATTAAGGAAATCCCGGCCCTCGAACGGTTGGAACGCCAATACAACGGGCGGTTGAAAGTGCTACACGTCTGCACGGATGAGGACGACCCGACAACCGCGCAGAAGTTCCTCGACCGCGTGACGCCCGGTGCAACGGCCTTGACCGAAGCAACGGGGTTGGGGTTGGCGCGCTACGAAGTGCAGGCGCTCCCCACCGTCTGGCTAATCGCCCCGGACGGAACCGCTATCGGGCGCAGCTGTGGTGCGCGGGATTGGACCGCTGAGGCTCAGACTAAATTAATTTCGCGCTGGCTCCCGCCTGTACCCAAAGAAGAGCCCATGAAGCTTCATCGATCGCGTTCGTGGATCTTGCAGATACACGGCTATATGTTCAGTCAAACATAGATCGATTTCAAACCAGCGGACAGTGAGTCCACTTCGTGCGAGGCGGAGATGGACTAACCATTGCGGCGAAGAAAGCGACGCCGCACAACTGCAAGTGGAAACCAGAGCCGCTCGGTGAACTTGCTGGGCGGCTCAGATTACAAGTTGACGTTCATGGGACTAGAAGAGCGAGTCGAGGAAGCTGCGCGCTGGGAACGTATCTCGTTAGACGGATACAGTAAGGTCACGAGTGCCGAGCCGATGTGCGGCTCCGGTCGCCATAAGCACATTAAATCTGTCGACAACTTGAATTTCAAGTGTCACAATAATCATCCGGCGAGCCAAGCGGTCACCGCGCGCAGTACACCGGTCACAAACATGACGGCAACGACCAACACCATTGGGCGCCAGAGTCGAAGCGCTAACCATGTGGTACCGATAAATCATCATTCGACCCGAAATGCAGCAAAGGTGGTGCAGCACTCGTTGCGTGACGACATGAAGCATATGGAGGTTCGAAGCTGAAAGTCCGGTGAGAGGAATTGAGGGGAAAATACCGCGAATGCGCTTGGATAATTGAAATAAGTACACTAACATGGACGCAAGTCGATTAAATCCGGTTCTCGGGACGAGACGACATGGCGCGCCAGTACGCTCCGAAGGCCGTTCTGCGGCACCTCCCGCTCGACCTGATCCGCACGTTCCTCACCCAGAGTGACATCGCCACCGGGACCGATTGGGCGTGCCTGGTCGAGGGCGACACGCGCGCCCTGTGCCAGGCGTGGCTGGACCTCGCGCCGGGAGCGCGAGAGCGCGTCGAAGAGATGCTGCGCCACGTCCACGACATGGCGTCCGACGCGGGCGTCCGCGCGCTCATCGCCGAGGTCCGGTACCGGGGCCGGGACGTCACCGAGGACGTGGCCCAACTCCCCGGGCACCACGCCCGCGCCCTGTGGGTGCTCCTGAACCACGGACCCGCGTTCCACACCGCGCGCCAACTGCTCGCGGCCGCGTCCCCACTCGGGCGGTACTGGAACCTGACCACCGGGTTCGGCGGGCACCCGTATGATGCGTCCCCCCAGGCGGTCCAGCAGCTCCGGCTTGCGGTCGCGCGCCTGTACCGGGAGCAGGGGCGCGGGCACCAGTGCTCCCTGGACCGGTACGAGCGCCACGGGTCGCTGTACCTGTTCCTGTACCTGGACGACTACACCCAGACCCACATCGGGCACAACGAGCGCGGGCACTTGGTCCGGTACCCTCTGCGCCCCGCCTTCGAGGTCGTGTACGTGTACGACCGGGCCGAGGGGACGCTGGACCAGTACACGCACGGGGACCGGCGCTGGCGCCACACGGTGCGCGACCTGTTCTGCGAGCACGTGCTCCACCGCGACCCGCCGCTCGCCGCACCCGGGCGCCGCTCGTACCAGCTCAACGGGCTTATCGACCGCACGTTTCCGGTGGCACCGGACCCGGCCAACGGGATCAACGGGGTCACGATCCGGCGCCTGCGCGTCGGCTCCATGTGGACCCCGGAGCGGCGCGTGGTACTCGAGGCCGACCCGAGCCGCGCGGGGGACGTGTACGACATGCTCGACCTGCACTTCCCGATCGACCGGTTCCCGCGCGACGAGTTGCGGGTGAGCCAGGTGACGTTCACGGTCCGGTACGTTCCGGCCGGTGCGGAGCGCGAGCGGTCCCTGACGTTCGACGTGTCGGCCCCGGACGCGTGCAACCTGAAGAGCATGCCCGACGACCAGCGTGCGATCGGGGAGCGGTGCCTGCGGCAATGGGGTATTCTGGGGGACGGCCGTGACGACGAGTCCGACGACGGCGATGCTCGCCCGGGCCGAGTGGCCTGACCCGACCCTCGACGCGCGGGCGGTGGCGTGGTGGCCCGCGGGCACATTCGATGAGCTGGTCGCGCGCGGGTTGCTCGCCGAAGTCGGACCGGCCGGGGCCGCGGCTTGCGACGCGTGCGCCGGCGATCACGTCGAGCCCGTGCGCTGGGTGCGGGAGCCCCAACTTCCTCCGCGCGCGTGCATTTCGTGCCCGGAGTTCGGTGTGGTCTGGCTCGACCCGGCCGACCTGCGCCGGTGGGTCGTTCGGCTCCGGACCCTGGCGCGGCTCGTCACGGGAGCGCTCCGTGCGTCGGGTGAGGTCGTCGAGCGGGTTCCGGGCCGGGTGTGGAAGCTCGGAACGGTGCGCGCGAGTGGGCGGTCTTGGACCGGGTTCCTGGCCGTTGGGCTCACCCGCCCCGACGCCGCGGCGGTCATCGAGTCCGTGCCGGAGCTGCGGTCCCCAAACGCTCTTGTATTCGTCCCATCAGCCGTTCCCGCTTCTTCGCTGTGGGCACCCGATCCCAAACCCACGGTGCTGGCCCTGTGCGATCTACTCGCCCCCGGAACGGACCCGTTCGCACTCGATCGGGATACGTTCACAGCGGCCCTTCCGCCCGGCGAACGGTCCAAATCGAAGGGGCCGGCGCGCACGTTCGTCGCGCCGCCCGGCACCACCTGGGACCGGGTCGAACTGCTCGTCGGGGAGCACGACGTCCGGGTCCGGGCCGGCGCCACCGTCGAGCGGTTCGGGTTCGCCGAAGCCGGGTTCGAGGACGGGCGCAAGCGTGACGTGCCCGATGACGTGTGGGCCGTGCTCCGGGTGCTCGCGCGGCTCGGCGGGGCGCTGGGGACCGGGGACCAAATCACCACCAAGGGCAACGACCTCAAACAGAAGGTGAGCACTCTGCGCGAGCGCCTGCGGGCGCTCGTGGGGCTCGACGGCGACCCGTTTCACCGGACGCCCCGCGGGCGCCCGTACCGCGCCCGGTTCGCGATCCGCAGCGCCGGGGCGGCCACGTTCCCCGCCCCGCCCGGCGCGACCTGGGACGACGTCACCGTAACGGAAGTGGAACCCGGAATCCTCGCGATCGCGGTGGCAGTTGAGGCGCGCGGGGCCGAGTACGTCCGGGGCGAAGAAGACGGCGATCCCGGCCGGTGGGAAGGCACGACCGGCGCGCGCGACCACCAGATCCACTACACCCTCGCGGATCTCGGGCTCACTGGTCCCGGCGATACCGTGGAACCGGCCGGCGAAGCACTGTTAGAACTTGTGCGCGGCCGCGGGCGGTTACCGCGGCCGGCCGGGGACGAGAGCCTGAGTGCCCTCGGGGACGCCCTGGCCCGATTCTTCCGGTTCGACGGCCCGCCGCTCACGTTCGATCGGAAGCGGCACCAGTGGACCGCCCGGTTCGAGGCCGCGTCACTCGTGCCACCGTTCGATCGGTAATCAATTACCGACGGCCGGTCCGCGTCCCGCCGCATTTTCCCCATTTCTCCGCCGGCTGATTTCGCACTTTCCCCCGGCTTTTTCGCCCCCGCCCGCGGCCCCGGGCGGCTTTTTTTGCGCCGTGCGTGATTGATCACCGGTAATACGCACCGGCCCGCACGCGGCCCCACCCGGTGGCACGCGCCACCGCTCGGGATGCCGGGTACCGCCGCGGGACCGGGTTCCATTTGAGGAATTTTGAGCCATGACGCACGCGACCGACCCGGGAACCGAAGCGTCGACGCCGGGCGCGGAGGGGCTGTTGATCGACATCGGCCAACTGGCGGTGCTGTTGCGCCGCTCGGTGGCCTCGCTCGAGCGCGACCAGGCGGCCGGGCGCCTCCCGGCCCAGGTGTACGTGGGCGGCTCCCGGCGCTGGCGCCGGGCCGAAATCGTGGCGTGGGTCGCGGCCGGGTGCCCGCCCCGGGACCGCTGGAACGAGATGCGGATCGCGGGGGGGAAATAATCGTGGCCGCCGAATCAACACCGAACCACGAGGACCGGATGAGCCCGCACACCGTACCGCCCGCAACACCCGCGCGCCGGAAGCCCCGGCCCCCCGGCCTGCTCCGGCGCGTCGCCGCGGCCCGGTTCTGTGGGGTCGGGGCCTCGACCTGGGACCGCTTGAGCGCGGCCGGCTTGACCCCGGCCCCGATCCGCCTGGGCGGGTCCGTCGGGTGGTCCCGGCGCGCGCTCGCGCGGTGGATCGACCACGGATGCCCGCCGCGCGCCGAGTGGGAGCCTGTCTGGGCCACGATCCTGCGCGCCCGCCGGGCCTCCTGACCCGAACCGTTCACCCCAACGAAGCAACAACGGGCCGGGTGCCCGCCAAGACGCCCCGGCCCGTTGGATAGGAACCGACTATGGATAGTGTACCCAACGATCGGGACATTGGGGAGACCGGGTGCCCGGCGCTGCTCCCCCAACACCTCGACGACCTGCGCGCGTCGGGGCTGTCGGACGCGCAGGTCCGGGCCGCGGGGGTGTACTCGGAACCGGACCCGGGGGCCGTCGCCGCGCTCCTCGGGTGGAAGCACCCGGCGCCCGCGCTCGGCCCGTGCCTGTGCTTCCCGTTCCTCGACCCGAGCGGAGCACCGGTCGGGCACGTGATGGTCAAGCCGGACCACCCGCGCCAGAAGAACGGCAAGGCGATCAAGTACGAGTCCCCGCTCGGGAAACCGCTCCGGGCGTATTTCCCACCGAGCACGCGCGCCGCGCTCACCGATTCTTTGGCCCCGCTCCTGGTGACGGAAGGGATGAAGAAGGCGATCAAGGCGGACCAGGACGGGTTCCCGTGCGTCGGGCTGGCCGGGGTGTACGGGTGGTGCCGGAAGCGCACGGTCGGGCCGGACGGGAAGAAGACCGGGGCACGGGAACTGATCCCCGATCTCGCTGCGGTCGCGTGGCGCGGGCGCGCGGTCACGATCGCGTTCGACTCGGACCGGGCGACCAACCCGGACGTGGCCCGGGCCGAGCGGCACCTCGCCGAAGCCCTGACCGCGGTCGGTGCCATCGTGCGGGGCGCCCGGCTCCCGGGCGCCCCGCACGGGGCCAAGGTCGGACTCGACGACTTCCTCGTGGCCCACGGCCCCGACGCCCTCCGCGCCCTCATCGAAGGTGCCCGCGCGACCACGGACGCCACCGCCACGAAGGACGAGGGTACCAAGCCCCCGAGCGCGGCCGACGTGCTGACCGCGATCGGGTTGGAGCTCGAGTTGTGGCACGACCCGACCCGCAGCGCGTTCGCGAGCGCCGGGCCGCACTCCCACGCGGTCCGGTCCAAGGGGTTCCGGCACCTGCTGGTCCACACGTACCGGGCACGCACGGGCAAGGTGCCCAACGCCGAGGCCCTGTCCGCGGCCCTGGCCGGGATCGAGGCCGCGGCCCTGTTCGACGGCCCCGAGCGCGCCGCCCACGTGCGCCTCGCGGGGCACGCGGGCCGCGCGTACCTGCACCTCGCCAACGACACCGGGACGGTCATCGAGATCGACGGGGACGGGTGGCGCGCGTGCCCGGACCCGCCGGTCCGGTTCCGCAAGCCGGCCGGGATGCTCCCTCTACCCGACCCCGAACCCGGGGGCGCACTGGACCGGTTGCGTGAATTCCTCAACGTCCCGGACGCGAGCGGGTTCGCGCTGGTGCTCGCGTGGCTCACCGGGTGCTTCCGGCCCGACGGCCCGTTCCCGGCCCTGGTGCTCCTCGGGGAGCAGGGGAGCGCCAAGACCACCACCGGGCGCGTGGTCAAGCGCCTGATCGACCCGAGCGCGGCCCCGGTCCGGTCCGAGCCCAAGGAGGCGCGGGACCTGATGATCCACGCGCGCAACGCCTGGGTGCTCGGGTTCGACAACCTGTCCGGGCTCCCCGGGTGGCTCAGCGACGCCCTGTGCCGGCTCGCGACCGGGGGCGGGTTCTCGACCCGGGAGCTGTACACGAACGACGACGAGACCATCTTCGACGCCAAGCGCCCGCTCGTGGTCAACGGGATCGAGGACTTCATCACCCGTGCGGACCTGTTGGAGCGGTCCGTGCTGCTCCGGCACCCGCCGATCCCCGAGGACAAGCGGCGCCCGGAATCGGAGTTCTGGGCCGCGTTCGAGGCCGCGCACCCGAAGCTCCTCGGCGCGCTGTTGGACCGGGTGTCCGCGGGGCTGCGGGAACTACCGCGGGTGAAGCTGGACCGGTTGCCGCGCATGGCCGACTTCGCCTTATTCGCGGTCGCGTGCGAGCGCGGGACCGGGGAGCCGGACCGGTTCCTCGGGGCCTACGCGGACAACCAGGCCGGGGCACACGAGCAGGCGCTCGACGCCTCGCCCCTGCCGGGCGCGCTCGTGGCCCTTATGGACGGGCGCACGAGTTGGGAGGGAACCCCGGCCGAGTTGTTTGCGGACCTGTCCCGGTTCGCGCCGGTGCCGGTCCCGAAGGACTGGCCTAAGAAACCGAACGTGATGACCAACAAGCTGCGCCGGCTCGCCCCGAACCTGCGGAAGGTCCACGGGCTGTGTGTCGAGGACGGGCGCGCGAGCGGGGGCGCGTCGGGCGGGAAGCGGTCCCGGTTCGTCCACGTCACCCGGGCTCCCGAAAGCGGGCGGGAAACACCGTCCCCCGCGTCCCCCATCGACCCGGCACGCGCGGGCGCCCGCGATTCGCAGCGTTCTCGCGGGGACGATCCCGGGGGACGGTACGACCCGCCATCGCCCGACACCGTCCCCGTGGACCGTCCCCGCGAGAACGCACAGGATTACGGCACTTCGCGCGCCCACGGGGACGCCGGGGACGCGGGGGACGATGTTTCCCGCCCACCCTCCGGGCGGCGCTACCGGAACAACGACACCCCACACGAGGCGCGCTGAATCATGAGCACCACGACAACCGCGCGCACGGCCCGCGCCCTGCTCGAATCGCTCGGGCCGTGTACGCCAGCACTCGACGGACCTGACCTGGCGCTCGGGCTCGACCCACCAGACGCACTCGAACCGCTGTTGCGTCTGCTCCACACGGGCGTTCGCGCCCAACTCGCCGGGCGCGCGTGGTACGGGTGCGCGGGCGACACGGGGCGCGTGGTCGAGTTGAACCCGGGTCAACCGATCCCGGACGGGATCACGCTCCTGTGCGTCGCGGGCGATGCGCGCTGGGACCGGATCGGCCCGGCGGCCCGCATCGACGCGCCCGAACTGTTCGCCCCGACCGCGTCGATAGGTTCTTCCCGGCGCCGGCTCGGGTGACGCTGTACCGGGAGCACGCGGGGTTAGAGACACAGTAACGGTCCGCGCGGCGCGCGAAACAAACTGTGTCCCCGAGCCCGAGTGTTCCCCGTGGGGCGCCCGTCGCGCCACCCCGCGGAAGGACCCGCGAACCGCTACCGCCCTGGCGCGCTCGGCGCGCGTCGGGTATACTGCAACCGCCTTTGGTCGGCGTCGGTGGAGTGCGACCTGAGAACCGCACCCGCCGCGCCGCCCGTTCTCAGAAAGGTACCCGCTACATGGCCTCGCTGTTCAAGCCCACCCGCCCGTACCCGCTCCCCGCGAACCCCGAGATCGTCGAGAAGGACGGCAAGCCGCACGTGCGCTTGAAGGAGCGCGGCAAGTCCGTGCTCTACCCGGTGTCGGAGAGCGGGAAACAGTACCTCAAGCCCGCCGCGAAGTGGGCCGCGGACGTGCGGTTCGCGGACGGCCGGCGCAAGCGCGTGCGGTTCAGCCCCAACCGTGACGCCTCCGCCGTCATGCTCGCCGACTTGTTGAAGAAGATCGAGAACGAAAAGGCCGGGGTCGTAGATCGCTTCGCCGACCACCGCAAGCGGCCCCTCACCGAACACCTCAACGACTGGGAAAAATCTCTCGGGGCGAGTGGGCGCAGCGAGGAGTACATCACTCTAAAGCTGACCCGGGTGCGCAACGCATTTGACGGATGTGCATGGGTGCTCTCCGGCGATATGGCGGCGGACGGGCTGGAAACGTTTCTCCTCGACTTGCGGGAGAAACACCAACGGAGTGTACAGACCTCGAACGACTGGCTGCAGGCGGTCCGCCAGTTCATTCGTTGGATGGTCGCTAATGAGCGATTCGACCGCGACCCGTTCACTCGCTTGAAGCCCGGTAACGCGAAACTCAACCCGTGCCGCCGGCGTGGGGAGTTCACGGTCGTGGAAATCGGGGCGTTACTCGACACGACCGCGGCAAGTACCGTAACATTTCGCGGGCTCACCGGAAGCGATCGGCGAACACTCTACCGTGTTGCCCTTGGCACGGGCTTCCGCGCCGCAGAACTGGCCGCTCTGGTTCCCGACTACTTCGATCTCGACTCGAGCCCACCGGCCGCGATCCTGCCCGCCGAATTTACGAAGAACCGCAAGGGCGCGGTACAGCCCCTCTCCGTTGAATTGGCCGACGAATTACGGATCTTCCTCAAGGGGAAGAAGAGGAAAGAACCGCTTTGGCCGGGTACTTGGGTGGACCGCTCCGCCGACATGCTGAAACTCGACCTTGATGCCGCCGGCATTCCCGTGCAGATCAATGGCCCGGAAGGTGACGAGGTGAGGGATTTTCACGCCTTGCGAAACTGTTACATTTCGGACGTTCTTCGCACTGGTGCGGACCTGAAACAAGCGATGACGCTCGCGCGTCACAGTGACCCGCGGTTGACGACTTCGCGGTATGCTCGCACCCGGCTCAGCGATCTGGGTTCTGTGGTCAACAAACTCCCGAAGCCGACCGTATCGGGGCTCGACGGCAGCACAGTATGCGGACCGGGGCATAACTTTGCCGAGCCAGCCCAGGAACAACAGGGAGCAGCACCGGGAGCAGCAGAAGGTGGTAGTCGGGGAGGAAACATGGAGATCATTGAGGAAGAGAGCATCGCCGGCGCGGATGGGCCAGAAATACACAACCCCTTGGGAAACCAAGGGGTTGAGGGCAATCGAGGGTTCCCGATTACGTCTGGAGCGGAGAGGGCGGGATTCGAACCCGCGGTGGGGTTTTACCCCCACGCCGCTTTAGCAAAGCGGTGCTTTCGACCACTCAGCCACCTCTCCAAAACGCTTGAAATTCAAGCGTATCAGCTGTTTTTCTGACTATCCATTCTGCGGCATTTGATACCAGAGCTGACACCCGGTATCGTCCCGCCAGACCGAAGACGGTGGTGACGTCTGCAGTCGTATCCACAACAACCGTTTCGAGTAACGGCAGCTATGTCTGAGAGCGATTCTACCGCGCAAGGGTTCGCTGGCAAGCCGAAGAAACTGTATGAGGATTTTCCCTCGTTTCCCCGCGCAACGAAGCGTCGGGCGAAGAAGATCCGTGGGAAGATGCACTACTTTGGTCCCTGGAACAATCCCGACGGAGCCCCTCAAAAGGTACTTCACCGAGATATAGAGGCACTCTACGCCGGCCGGAAGCCACGGGAGGTGTCAGAACGTGTCACGGTCAAGTTGCTCTGAATTGCGTTCTTGAACCATAATGAAGAGTCTCCAGGACCCGCAAACTGGTGAGGTAGTAATGGGCCGTACCCTCGTTCGGCTTCCCGTTCACCGCCCGCTCCCGGCACACCAGGGCCACGGCACCAACATCGGCCCACCCGCCCGGTAGCCCTTCCGGGTCCGCAACCACCGTCACGTACCGCTCCTCGCTCCGTCCGTGCCCGTCCTCGACGGCGGACCCCATGTCACACCCGGCGAACGCATGCTCCCCGGCCCGCGCGAACACGTCCGCCACGGCATCACACAACCCCTTCTGGTTCCCCTTCGCGCACACCACGTAATGCCCGCCCTGGCCCCGGATCTGGGATACCAACGCCTTCTGGCAAAAGGCCGCATCCGCGGTCACCACCGCGCCCTTCAGGTCCAGGGCGCCCAACAGATCTGGGGCCGTGGTGATCTCGTGCCCGCCCGCACCGCCCGCCGCCCCAGGATCAATCGGTTCTCCACGGCCCACGCCTCGACCAGTGCGAGCACCCGGTGAACGTGTCCGCGGTGGAACGGCGCGCGCTTGCCGCCGATCGCCACGTGGACCCGGCCGGTGCTCTCGCATGCGGCCGCCATCCAGCGCCCGAACCGGTCCGCGAATGCGTTCGGGTCCAGTTTGGCGAATACGCGCTCGAACGTGTCCGGGCTCGGAACCCCGTTGGGTAACCGCAGGTACGGGGCGGAGAACGTTTGCTTGGCGCGACCGAATGCCGCCACTTGGTCCCAACCATCGGCCCTCGCAAACGCCGCACACGTGGCCAGCATCAGGATGTCCACCAACTCATGCAACTTGTTCTTCGTTTCGCGACGTAGGGGGCCGGCACATCCGCAAACACCGCCAGCAGCGCAATGCTCATCGGGGCTCCTCCATAACAACCCCGGTATAGACGTAAGTGCCGTTAACGTCATCGGTTCATAGTGCGCTGACCCTGCAGTAGAGCCACTACCGGAGCCGCGGCTCCGGTTCGCGGTAGCACACAACGGTGCGTTATGTGCCTTCCAATTCGAGGTTCAGGTCGTTGGTCCCTTCCTTGATCGTGACCTTGAGCGGCGACTTGCCCGGGGTCGCGTACTGTTCGGGGAGCTGGCTCTTTTCCGGGATCTCGCCGTCGTAGTACCCGCCCTTCGCGGTCTTCACCACGGTGACCACGAACTCGCCCGCGGGGGCGCCGTCGAACTTCGTGTACGTCGTGACCGTGAACTTGCCCGTCTCGTCGGTCAACCCGTCGCAGACCTGGGTGAACTTCTCGGTTTCCTTGTTGTACGTGTGGAACGTGAGCGTCGCGCCCGCGAGCGGTTTGCCGTCGAACTTCAGCTTCCCGGTTACCGGGAACGTGTCCTTCTTCTTCGACGGGCGGGCCTTCTCGTCGCTGTCGGGCAGTTTCAGGTCCGTCGGCAGGACGCCGCCGAGGTCCACGTTCACCAGCACCGGGGCGTCTTTCTTCATGGTGACCAGCATCACCTGGTCGAACTCGCCGTACTGCGGGCCGCGCATCCGGCTGCCGCCGCCGGTGGTCGCGAGCTGGTAGTATTGGGTGTCGTTGCGCTCGAAGACCTGGTAGCGGTGGACGTGCCCGACGAACACGTTGTGCTTCCGGCCCGCGAGCGCCTTTTCGACCGCGCCCCACCCGTTTTTCTCCAGATCCTTCGCGATCCACAGGGGCTTGTGCATGAACACGAACGTCCACTTCACGTCCTTGTTCGCCTCCAGGGTCTTCGCGACCCACTCCTGTTGCTCGCGGTCGATGGTTCCCATGTCCGGCGGGTTCTCCGAGCACAGGCAGAGGAACAGCGCGCCGCGGTACGTGAAGTGGTAGTAGCGCTTGCCGTACCGCTCGCCCCACTTGGCGACCTGGGTCTTGTTGGTGAGGTCGTGGTTCCCGGGGACGTAGAAGAACGGCATCTCGAACCGCTTCACGTACCCGTCGAACTCGTCCCACTCGCTCTTGATCGTCTCTTCCTTGGTCGTGTACCCCTCAATGAGGTCGCCGACCGACATGACGAACTGCGGTTGGAGCCAGTTGACCTGTTGCACGGCGCGCGAGAACACCTTGTCGCGGTGCCCGCCGGTGCGGTCCGAGACCACCGCGAACGTGAACTGGTTCGGGTCGTTGTTCAGCTTCAGCGAGGTCCAGGGGTTCTTTTCCCCGGCTTCGATTTTCAGCACGTTGGGGTCGCCGTCGCGCTCCCGGTCCGGGGCGGCTCCGGACCGCGACAGCGCGATCACCCCGCCGATCGCGGCGCAGGTGACGAGTCCGAGGAAGAACTGTTTCATTGGCAGCGGCTCCGAGTCAAGCGGGGCTACGAGCGGTACACCGGGCGCGGCTAGGATATGTGACCGGTGTGGTGGACCGCAAGAGGGCACTGCGCTTGTTCACGGAAGCTTCGCGCGATCGACGGGCGCGGTTCACGGAAGTTTAATCGGCTGGAGAACGTTGCCGGGCTTGGCCTCGATCGTGGCGCGGAGCGGCGAGGTTTTGGGATCGCCGTATTTCTTATCGAAGGTCGGTGGCTTGCCCTTTGCGCGGGCGAGGGGGGAGTCGAGCGGTTCGTAAAGGAGCGTCACGATGTACTCCCCGGCCGGGGCGCCGTCGTTCGCCGCGCTCGTCGTGAGCACGAACGTGCCGTCGGGGTTCGTCGTCGCGAACGGTCGCGTCGGCTCAGTTTCGCTGGGGTCCGTAGAGTACAAAAAGACCGTCACGCCCCCGGCGGGGTGGCCGTTGATTAGGAGCGTGCCCTCGGCCGGGTACGTCTGCTTTCGCTTCGGGCCGCTGCACGAGAGTGCCGAGAGCGCGAGAACGAACAGGATTGCGATAGTGCCGCACCGCAGGAGGGCCGAGAGGCTCACGGGGTCGTCCTTGAAAGTTCCAAAAGGAGAGAAGGAAACGGCCGACCCGGGGCACTAGGATTGAACGAGGGGCCGGCGGATACGGTTCTAGTCGTTCGGGACGATTTCGCCCTTTGCGCGCGTGACTAGGAAGACGACAGTCTTCGGAGACGCACCGCTGGTCAGATACCGCACGCTGCCATCACAGTTCAATATGTTCGCACCGCCGGTGTGGAAACTGTAGAGGCCGCGCCCAGTGGACAGTGCAGGTTGGCTGTTGGTGCAGCCGATGACGCACGACCCCGGTGATACCGAGCCAGTCGTGTCTGACCCACTCAACCAGTTCTCTCCACTGAAAGGGTCGCCCCATCCACCACCCTGTTCGGTGCCGGTACTGACCTTTTGACCGTTCACCCACTTGTCATTTTTCCCAGCGATTTCTGTCAGCAGTAGTGTGTTGGAGGTTCCATCGCTGATGCTCAGGATGCTCGTCGGCACGTTCACAGAAAGCGCACCATCACGGCTACCACCTGAGTTTGAGTCTACCACAACGTTCCAGAGCGAGCTCATGACACCGCTGATGACGTGATAATCGCCGGCTGCGGCCTGGAAAGATGGCAGCCCAACCGCTCCGGCGAGCGAGGCCGGGCAGGTGTAGATGCGATTCTCGGTTGGGGTCGATGGGCATTGAAACGCTTTCAGCGGGGTCGCGATCACTGTGGCGTTCGATCCTGCGAGAAATAGGGTGTTCAGGTTGTACTGCTTGAACAAGTTGTCTTGTTCAATGTACGGAAGAAGGTAGACGCCCCATGCGTGAGCATTTGGCGAGGGGCTGGTCACGAACAGGTACGAGTTCGGGAACTTGTCGTTGTTGGTTCCTGCGTAATTGTGGAACGCGAGCCCGAGTTGCTTCAGGTTGTTTTGGCACTTCATTCGGGCCGCTGCTTCCCGCACTTTTTGAACAGCGGGTAACAACAATCCGATTAGGATCGCGATAATCGCGATCACCACCAGCAATTCAATAAGCGTAAACCCACGCCGACGCTGAGCGAAAGACATGACGATTCTCCGGAGATGAGCGGCCGGAGTATGGCAGCGATATGAAAGCCGACCGCTCAGTAGAGGGTAGTAGAGCGGATTTGTTTCTTGAATGGAAGAGCGCTCAAAAAAATAGCGCGAATCTTCTCACCCGATTCGCGCGTATTTTGCGACGATGGCGCGAGCTGTGCGCAACCCGTCTACTGCCGCAGAAATTATGCCCCCAGCATAGCCCGCACCCTCTCCCACCGGGTACAGCCCGGGGATGCCGGGCGATTCGCGTGTGTCGTTGGTACGATCGATGCGCACCGGTGAACTCCCGCGGGATTCCGGTCCGGCGAGGACCGCGTCCGCGAGGAACCGGCCGTGCCAGCGCCGGTCCATTTGAGGCAGGCCGTGCGCAACGGCCTCGGCTACGACCGGTGGGAGCACCGCGCGCAGGTCGGTTCCGATCACGCCCCGCGGGTAACTGGACCCCGGTGCGGACGACGGAGCCGTTCCGCGAACGAAGTCCCGCGCGCGCTGAACGGGAGCCTTATAGTCGCGGCCCCCGCCGATCTCGAACGCTTTCGCCTCGTACTTCTCTTGCAGGCGCATACCGGCGAGCACGTCCGTTCCTTCAAATGATTCGACGGGCACGGTCACAACTAGGCCGCTGTTCGCGAACACGGAGTCGCGCTTCGAGAGGCTCATCCCGTTGGTCGCGAAATAGCCGTCTTGCGACACGCTGGGGATGATGTACCCGCCCGCACACATGCAGAACGTGAACAGGTCGTGCGCGCCGCTCGCGACGAGCGAGTAGTCCGCGTTCCCGAGCAACTCCTCGTAGCGCTCGTGGCGCGGGCCGAACTGCACCGCGTTGACCACATCTTGCCGGTGCTCGATGCGCACTCCGAATTGAAACGGTTTGGGAGTCATCGGTACGCCGCGTTGAGCCAGCATCCGGTACGTGTCGCGCGCGCTGTGCCCGACCGCCAGCGCAACAACGGAAGCCGGGATGAAGCCCGAGGACGTGTTCACACCCTTGAGACCAGTCGCGTCGAAGTGCAGGTCTTCGACGCGGGTCAGGAACCGCACCTCGCCGCCGAGGTCTTCGATCCGCTGGCGGATCGCCTTCACCACGGCCGGGAGCCGGTTGCTACCCAGGTGCGGGCGGTGGTAGTAGAGGATGCTCGGCTTGCCGGGCTGTTGGCCCTTGCACTCCGCGAACAGTTCCAGCACGCGGAGCACGTCCGGTCCCGTTCCCCGGCACGTCAACTTGCCGTCGGAGAACGTCCCCGCGCCGCCCTCGCCGAAGAGGTAGTTGCTCTCCGGGTGGAACGTCCCGCCCTCGTCGAATGCCTTCACATCGCGAATGCGGTCGTTGACTTTTGTGCCGCGCTCGAGCACGATCGGCCGGTACCCGAGGTGCGCGAGGAAGTACGCACACACCAACCCGCCGGGACCGGACCCGACCACGACCGGCCGGTGCGGGAGAGGCGCGGAACCCGATTCCGGCATCGAGAACGCGGGCTCCTGGTGGAGTTCCACCTGGGCAACGCTCGGGGCGCGGGCGACGACGGCTTGCTCGTCGGCCTGAAGATCGACCTCGAAGTTGTAAACGAACCGGAGTTGGCGCTTGTCACGGAGATCGAGGGCTTTGCGCACGATCTTCCACCGCCCGAGGTCGGGCGCGCTCACGCCGAGCGCGCGGGCCAAGTGCGACGGGAGAGCGGATTCCGGTTCTTCGACCGGCAAGCGCAGATTCGAGACACGAATAGACATGCGGATATTTTACACAATGCGGCGATTTGGGGCAGCGAACACTCGCGTTTCGGGAGCGGCCCGTGTATCATACCGATTGACAAGCAGCCCTCCAACGCACTCGCCTTCGGCCGCCGATTTCGTGAATCTCACGAACGCGGTCACACTCGAATGTAATCTTTCTCTCGAATTAATCGACCCGACCGCGAGGCCGCTCCCATGCTTCGTTCCTCCGTCTCGATTCCACCGCTGGTGTGCGTTGCACTCTGCGCGGTGGTGTTCACGCCGTTTCGCCCGGCCGCAACTGCGGCTCCGCCCGAATCCCCGGCGCCCAAAGTCGCAGCCGCCCCCGTTCAACCGGCGAAGGCGAACGCGAGCGGCATCGAATACAACCGCGACATTCGGCCGATCCTCGCGGAGAACTGCTTCGCGTGTCACGGGCCGGACAGCGCGGCCCGCAAAGGGGGGCTCCGACTCGACCTGCGCGAAGCCGCGATCGAGGGCGGGGCGATCGTCCCGGGTAAGCCCGACAAGAGCGACCTGATCGCCCGCATCCACGCGGACGGCGATGAGGGGCTGATGCCACCGGCGAAGTCGAATAAGGTGCTGAAGCCGGAACAGCGAGAGCTGCTCAAGAAGTGGATCGCGGCCGGCGCGGAGTACCAGCCGCACTGGTCGTTCATCACCCCGGCGCGGCCCGAAATCCCCGCGGTGAAAGACAAGAAATGGGTGCGGAATCCGATCGATGCGTTCGTGCTCGCGAGACTCGAAGCCACGGGGCTGAAGCCCGCCCCGGAAGCAGATCGCCGCACACTCGCCCGCCGACTGGCACTCGACCTCACCGGGTTGCCACCCGTGCCGGCCGACGTCGAAGCGTTCGTGAACGACAAGGACGCGAATTACTACGAGAAGTTGGTCGATAAACTTATGGCGTCGCCGCATTGGGGCGAGCACCGCGGCCGCTACTGGCTCGACTACGCCCGCTACGCCGACACGCACGGCATTCACTTCGATAACTTCCGTGAGGTCTGGGCTTATCGCGATTGGGTCATCCAGGCGTTCAACGCGAACCAGAAGTTCGACCAGTTCACGATCGATCAACTCGCGGGCGACTTGCTGCCGAACCCCTCACTTGACCAGCGGGTGGCGACCGGCTTCAATCGCTGCAACATCACGACGAACGAAGGCGGCGTGATCCCCGAAGAGTACGTCGTCCTGTACGCACGCGACCGGACGGAAACGACTTCGCAAGTGTGGATGGGGCTCACCACCGGGTGCGCGGTCTGCCACGACCACAAGTACGACCCGGTTTCGCAGAAGGACTTCTACGCGCTGTCCGCGTTCTTCAACAACACCACGCAGAACGTGATGGACGGCAACGTCCACAACACGCCGCCGATCATCTCGGTGCCGAAATCCGAGGATCGTGCCCGGTTCGACGCGGTCGTCAAAGAACTCACTTCGGTGACCCAGAAGATCGCGACCCGGCGCGCTGCCGCTCGACCGGATTTCGACAAGTGGCTGACCACGGCAACCGCGGCGAACGTTCTGCGTGAGAACCCGGTTAAGGGACTGCGACTACACGCCCCGCTGACCGACGGCGCGGGGACCGAAACGCGGTTCGCGGTGGACGGTCAGGTTCGCTCCACGAACTTCGGCGAAGCCTTTGCTTGGGCCGCGGGTCCGCGTGGAGGGAAAGCCCTTCAGGTGAAGCCCGCCGGTGCTGGTGTGCCGGTGTCGATCCCCGAGGCGGGGAACTTTGACGGCCAGAAGGAAGCGTTCACCGCGTCGGCGTGGGTGAAACTCACGCGCGGGGCGAACGGGGCGATCGTCGCCCGGATGAACTCGGCGAAGAAGCACCGCGGCTGGGATCTGTGGGTCGAGGGGGACAAGATCGGTGCGCACATCATCAACGAGTTTCCGGAGAACGCGCTGAAGGTGGTGAGCAACACGCCGGTGCCGATGAACCAGTGGGTCCACGTCGCGCTGGTTTACACCGGCACCCCTTCGCCGGAAGGGATCACGATCTACGTGAACGGGCGCCCGCAATCGCTGGCCGTACCCTACAACTCGCTGAAATCCACGACGCTGACAGAGGTGCCGTTTACCGTCGGTCAGCGGTTCACCGGAGAGGGACGGTTGCTCGGCGCGAGCATCGAAGATGTCCGTCTCTACGACCGCCAACTGACGAAGAACGAAGTTGACCAACTCGCGCGCTACGGCGCCGCGGCCGACGCGCTCGCGAAGGCGGCCGACAAGCGCACGCCGGCCGACACTGATGTGGCGTTCAACTGGTGGCTAGCGACGTTCGATAAGCCGACGCGCGACTTGGAAGCCGAAAGCGCGAAGCTGCGGGCCGAAGATGCGGCGATCAAGGCGCGCGGCACGATCGCTCACGTGATGAACGAGCGCACGGACGCGCAACCGAGTGCGTTCGTGCTGTTCCGCGGTGACTACGACAAGCGCCGCGACGCGGTGAAGGCGGACACGCCGAAGGCCATGCCGCCGATGCCGACCGACTTGCCGCGCAACCGGCTCGGGCTCGCGAAGTGGCTCGTGTCGAAGGATCACCCGCTGATGACGCGGGTCACGGTGAACCGCTTCTGGCAAGAACTCTACGGCACCGGTCTGGTTCGCACGAGTGGCGACTTCGGTATCGCGGGCGAGCTGCCGAGTCACCCGGAACTGCTCGACTGGATGGCTCTGGAGTTCCAAAGCTCGTGGGACGTGAAGCACTTCTTCAAGTTACTAGTGACTTCGGCGACCTACCGGCAGGCCGCGATCGCGACACAGGAGAAACTCGACAAGGACCGCGACAACCGGCTGATGTCGCGCGGGCCGCGGTTCCGCATGGACGCCGAAATGATCCGCGACCAGGCGCTCGCGGCGAGCGGGCTGCTCGTCCGCAAGCTGGGCGGCGCGAGCGTGAAGCCGTACCAACCCGAGGGCGTGTGGGAAGCGGTCGCGATGATCGGCTCGAACACCCGCGACTACCGGCGCGATACGGGCGAGAACCTGTACCGCAGGAGCATGTACACGTTCTGGAAGCGCTCCGCTCCGCCGGCCGCGATGGAGGTGCTGAACGCGCCTAATCGCGAGACGTGCAGCGTGCGCCGCGACCGCACGAACACGCCGCTCGCCGCGCTGCTCACGCTCAACGACGTGCAGTTCGTGGAGGCGGCCCGCGTGCTCGCGGAAAAAACCATCGGTTCCGCAACAGGCGACGAGAAGCGGATCGACTTCATCGCGAAGCTCCTGCTGGCGCGCTCGTTCCGGGCCGAGGAGCTCGCGATCGTGACGGACGTGCTCACGAACCTCCGCTCGCACTACAAGGCGAAGCCGGACGAAGCGAAGAAGCTGATCGCGTTCGGCGAATCGAAGGCCGATGCGAAACTCGACCCGAGCGAACTGGCCGCGTGGACCATGCTCGCGAATCAATTACTGAACTTGGACGAGGTACTGAACAAGTAGTGGGTTTAGCCAGATCGCCAGGGGGGAGCAACGCCCAACCCTGGTACTCGCCTGCGCCCTTCGGGGCTGAAGGCAACACCGTTTTGTAGCCCTGGAAGGGCGTCAGAATGTAGCCAGGGTGGAGCAACGCGAAACCCCTGGCGATTTGCGGTCCGCGAATTCATCCCAATACACGAGACCCACAATGAACCTCTTCGATAACCCGCGCGCACTCGAACTCACGCGGCGCCACTTCTTCGCGTCCAGCGGGCTGTCACTCGGCGCTGCGGCGCTGGCTGCGATGACCGGGAGCGGCGCCGAACGGGCGCCGGTGCCGAAAGCCGGTGCTGGCACCGAAACAGGGATCGGCGCGGCGCTGCCGCACACGCACTTCCCCACGAAGTGCAAGAACATCATTTACTTCCACATGGTCGGCGGTCCGTCGCAACTGGACCTCTATGACTACAAGCCGAAGATGCAGGACTTTTACGATAAGGACCTGCCCGAGAGCGTCCGCAAGGGTCAGCGGCTCACCACGATGACCAGCGGCCAGGCGCGGTTCCCGATCGCGCCAAGCAAGTACAAGTTCACGCAACAGGGCAAGTGCGGGATGTGGATCAGCGAGGTGCTTCCCCACACCTCGAAGATGGCCGACGACCTCGTGTTCATCCGGTCGATGCACACGGAGGCCATCAACCACGAGCCCGCCATCACGCACATGCAGACCGGGAACATGGTCACCGGGCGCCCGTGCCTGGGCGCGTGGGCCAGTTACGGTCTGGGGTCGCTCAACCAAAACCTGCCGACGTTCGTGGTGATGGTCGCGAAACCGAGCAACCAGGAGCAGGTGCAAGCCATCTCCGCCCGGCTGTGGCAATCGGGCTACCTGCCCGGCGAGCACGCGGCGGTGAGTTTCCGCGCCGCGAACGACCCGATTCTGTTCATCAACAACCCGCCGGGCGTGTCCCCCGAAGTTCGCCGCACCACGCTCGACGGCCTGAACAAACTGAACGAACTGAACCACGGGTTGCTCAACGACCCGGAAACGAAGACCCGCATCGCGCAGTACGAGATGGCGTACCGGATGCAGTCCAGCGTGCCGGACCTCGCGGACCTCTCGAAGGAGCCGCAGAACGTCCTCGACCTGTACGGGCCGGACGTGAAGAAGTCCGGGAGCTTCGCGCATACCGCACTCACCGCGCGCCGGCTCGTCGAGCGCGGGGTGCGGTTCGTGCAGGTGTACCACAACAACTGGGACCACCACGGCAACCTCGGCGGGCGCATGCCGGACCAGTGTAAGGACGTGGACCAGCCGTGCTGGGGGCTCATTCAAGACCTCAAGCGGCAGGGCCTGTTCGATAGCACGCTCGTAATTTGGGGCGGCGAGTTCGGCCGGACCATCTACAGTCAGGGCGGGCTCTCGAAGACGAACTACGGGCGCGACCACCACCCGCGCTGCTTCACGATGTGGATGGCCGGCGGCGGGTCGAAGGGCGGCACCGTCTACGGCGAAACCGACGACTTCAGCTACAACATCGCGAAAGACCCGGTTCACGTGCGCGACCTGCACGCGACCATCCTGCGCCTGCTCGGGCTCGACCACGACAAGTTCAGTTATCGCTACCAGGGGCTCGACCAGAAGCTCGTCGGCGTCGAGAAGGCGAACGTCATCAAGGAACTGATCGCCTGAGTGAACGAGGGAAGAATTATTGGACAGGATCAACAGGATAAACCGGATTGGAATACCTGCTTGAATCCTGTCCAATAATTCTTCCTATCGCCCTTTGTGGCGAAAGCTCTTGGCCCTCGATTGCCGGGCAAAACTGTAGCCTCCGCCCTCGTCTTCGCGCACAATAAACATCTCCTGCCAACCTCTCCCGTTATCAGTGAGAAGCCAAAAATGTCAGACACGACGCGCCGCGCCTTCATTCAGACTTCGGCCGCAACAGCGGCCACCGTGTCCCTCTTACCCGGCGCGTTTGCCGCGGGGGACGGGATACTCAAAGTCGGCCTCATCGGGTGCGGTAACCGCGGCACCGGGGCGGCGCGCGAGGCGCTCCAGTCCGATCCCAAGGTCAAGCTGGTCGCGATGGCCGATGCGTTCATGGACCGGCTGGAGGACAGCCTCACCAACCTGAGCGGCATCAAGAGCATCGCCGGTAAGGTGGACGTTCCGAAGGAGCGCCGGTTCGACGGCTTCGACGGGTACAAGAAGGTCATCGAGAGCGACGTGGACGTGGTGCTACTCACCACCCCGCCGGGCTTCCGCCCGCTGCACCTCGAAGCGGCGATCAAGGCCGGGAAGCACGTGTTCTGTGAGAAGCCCGTGGCCGTGGACGCGGCCGGCGTCCGCTCGGTGATCGCCACCTCGCGGCTCGCGAAGGAAAAGAACCTCAGCCTGTGCTCCGGGTTCTGTTACCGGTACGATCTCGCCAAGCGCGAGACCGTAAAACGCATCCACGACAAGATGATCGGCGACGTCGCCGCGATGCACATCACGTACCTCACCGGGGCCATCTGGCACCGCGGGAACGACCCGAAGTGGTCCCCGATGGAGTTCCAGATGCGGAACTGGTACTACTACACGTGGCTCAGCGGGGACTTCATCGTCGAGCAGCACTGCCACAACTTCGATAAGGCGCACTGGGTGTTCGGGAAGCTCCCGGTGGCGGCGACCGCCGTGGGCGGGCGCCAGGTACGCCGCGACCCGAAGTTCGGGTACGTCTACGATCACTTCGGCGCGACGCTCGAATACGATAACGGCGCGAAGTTGTTCTCGTTCTGCCGCCAGACCGACGGGTGCGACGGGGACGTCAACGATCACATCATGGGCACCAAGGGCTCCGCGCAACTGATGGACCACACGGTCACCCCGACCGGAGGGGAGGGGTGGGCGTTCGGCAGCGCCGCGAAGGTGCGGAGCATGTACCAGGTCGAGCACGACGAGCTGTTCGCCGGCATCCGCTCCGGGAAGCTGATTAACGACGGCGAGAGCGCTGCGCACAGCACGCTGATGGCGATCATGGCCCGGGAAGCGGCCTACACCGGCAAGAAGATCACCTGGGCCGATGCACTTAACGCGAAGCAGAACCTCTCGCCGAAGGAATACGCCTGGGGGCCGATCGCGACGCCGCCGGTCCCGATGCCCGGCACTTACCGGTTCAGTTGAGACCTGTGGGAACGGCGAGCACCCGGCGCCGATTGCAATCGGCGCCGGGTGCTTTTTATGGGTGAGCTATTTCGCCTTCTTCAACTCGGCATCGAGCCACTCCTTCAAGGCGCTGATCGCGGTCGGGTCTTTGACGCGGTACAGTTCCGCCTCGACCGAGTCTTCCGGCGGCATGTCTTTGTCCTTGTCGATCCGCTTCAGTAACCGCCCGAGCACGTCCTGCCTTTGCTTGCGGCTCGCGGTCTTCAGCCAGTTGTCCCGGGTGGTCGCGTCGAGTGGGTCGAACGCCAGTACCGGGATCGGGCTGAATGCGGCGGGCTTCGGTCCCGTGCGGAAGTCGTGACAGGTCGCACAGGCGTGCGACGGCAGCACTTCGATTTCCTTCTCGTTCGTCGCGCTCGGGTCGCGCTGGGGCGTACTCGTGTACGTGGTGCGTGCCGCCCAGAACCGCGCGCCCGCCTGGTGGCGCGCGGTCACCTCGACCACGCCCGCGACGAACCGGTCCTTGAAGTCGTCGCGCTCCGGTAACACGCCGTCCTTCAGCACGTCCGCGAAACTCGGTCCGGTGAAGACCGTCTTTGCGAGTGTCGCGGGCGTGACGTCGGTGCGGCCGATTCGCGTTACGGCCAGGGAGAGGTTTGTCGCGAGGAACGTGCGATCGCCTTCACTCAGTCCGATGGCACGTGCGAGAGCCACTGCGCTCACGAGTTGCGAAGGGTTTTGGGGAGCGGGGGTGTTGGGGCGCACGAACGCTTTGGGGTTACTCGGTTGGTGTAGGGACGGCAGGCCGTGCGCGCCGGTCGCCCGGAGCGCATCGTACTTCGTCACCGGATTGGTCCCCGTCGGTCCCTTCGTGGCGACTATCTTGTTCGCGGGCCCGGCGGGGCTGAAGTCCGCGAGCGCGCTAGGCGCGAGCGCCTTGTTCGCGGCGTGCGCTTGTTGCAGGAACGGGACCAGATCGAGCTGGTTGAGTTCGAGTTTCAATTGCTTGTCGAATTTCTCGAGCGGCCCTTGCGCGGCGATCGCGGAGAGCAGCAGCACGAGCGCCTTGCGCCCTTCGGCGGTTTGCGCGAGTAATTTGTACCGCGCGCGGTCCCGGAGTACATCGGCGCCTTGTCGCACCGCGGCGTCCACTTCCGGTCCGCTCGGCGCGAGGAGCTTCAGTCCGTCGATGTCATCGCGGAGGCCAAGGGCCGAATCTTCTTTTCCTTCCTGGTTTTGTCGTGAAGTGAACTTGAACAGCGGGGTAGAGGTCGTGCGCACCAGTTCGTTAAACGCGGTGTTCGACCACGGCGCGACACCCAGGATCGGCCCCTTGTTCTTGTGGCAACTGAAGCAGCGGGCGCCGTCGAGAATTTTTAGTTCGGGTTTCTCGCTCATGCCCTCGATCACGCCGAAGTCGAACTTTTGTTTCCGGCTGTTCCACGAAATAAATTCGACGGTTTTTACGACCGGTCCGTTCTCACTCGCTTCTGTGTTCGCGGCGAGGAACAGCCGACCTTCGAGGTACGTGCTGTTCGCGGCGGCGCTCCCGAGCGGTGCGGACGTGCCGGCGACGAGTCGCGTCGGTCCGCGCGAGCCGCCCCACCCACCGAATCCGCCGGTCGCTTGCGCCACCATCCCCGGGTGCGATGACGGGCGCGTCGCGATGACGACTCGCGGGTGCGACAAACCGGAGTTTAGTGCAACGGCCGAGAACGTGACCGGGAGTTGCACGAAGTCGCCGAGCTTCCTGAGCGCGGTGGTAAGTTCCGTCCCGGTTGCGGGTACCTTCCACCCGTTCGCTTCGATTACCGCACCGATGGCCGTGTGCGCATACGGCGGCACGCGGTCGTGTGGGGGCGGCGCCACTTCCGGGACAAAGGTCAGACCCGGGTTGGTGGGTGCGGCCGGGCTCGGGGCGGGGATCGCGCTAACGGAAAGGGCCAGCGCGATCGCGGTGAGGCACGGGCATGCCTTTTTCATGTCGCTCTCGGGTCGGGGGACGGGCGTGTTGTTGAACCCAACGACGGAGGTGCGCGGACGTTGGCGCGGTCGGTAAAAAACGTTCAGCGATCGGTTTTCGTGTGCGGACGTAATGTGCGACCGCTGGCGCAAGTTGTGTTTCGATTTGAGTTATATTGGATTCGTTGGTTCATCGAACTCAGTAGCTGATGAGAAACCCGGTGAGTGCGTGGTCCGGTTCGCGCTCGAAAATCTCTTCCGCTGTGATGTGGTCCGCCATGCGCTGGCGGACGTCGGCCAGGAACGCTGCAATTGCTCGCGCATCCCCGTCTGCGAGTAACTCGACGCGCCCGTCCGCGAGGTTCCGTACCCATCCGCGGACTTGTGGGTGGGTCCGCGCGATCCACGCGGTCGTTGCGCGGAACCCGACGCCTTGAACGTGGCCCGAATAGTACACGACTTTCGCCATCATCGGTTCCTCGTACTGGCGGCACGAACACAACCATCCTAACGTGGTGGATTGGGCCGGGACACGGATCGCGTTTTTTGTTTTGACCCGTGTTCTTCTGTGTTCATCCGCGGCGGCTCTTCTCTCTTCTCTTCTCATCTGATACCCCAAATGGAGACATTTCCGCGCCGAGGGTCCGTATGGCCACATCGTCACTCCCGCGATCGTCCGGTATCCTGCTCCACCCCACGAGTCTCCCGGGACCGTTCGGCATCGGCGATCTCGGGCCGGTCGCGTACCGGTGGGTGGAGACGCTCGCCGCGATGAGACAGTCGTGGTGGCAGGTGCTCCCGCTCGGTCCCACCGGGGCGGGGGACTCGCCCTACCAGTCGCTCTCCGCGTTTGCGGGGAGCGTCAACCTGCTCAGCCCCGAACTGTTGCAGCAAGACGGCCTCGTTAGCGCTGATCTGTGGGCGAACGAGCACTTCGCCGACGGGGACGTTCAGTTCGATCGCGTCACGCCGTTCAAGACGAAGATGCTCCGGACCGCGTGGGACTCGTTTCGAGGTGGGAAGGCCGCGCACCTCAAGCACGACTTTGAAAACTACTGCACCGCCGAAGCCGGGTGGCTCGACGGGTTCGCTCTGTTCGTTGCGATCCGCGAGGCGCTCGGTAACACGGGGCTACTCGCGTGGCCGCCGGACCTGCTGCGCCGGAATCCGGTTGCACTGGGGGAACTGGAGAAACAAATCTCGGGCGAAGTGTTGATGCACAAGTTCGGGCAGTTCCTGTTCGATCGACAGTGGACCGCACTGAAGAAGTTCGCGGCCGACCGGAAGGTGAAGATCATCGGCGACGCGCCCATCTTCGTCGCGCTCGATTCGGCCGACGTGTGGGTACACCCGGACGAGTTCCTCCTGGACCCCGACCGGAAGCCGACTGTTGTTGCGGGCGTGCCGCCGGACTACTTCAGCGAGGACGGGCAGCACTGGGGGAACCCGATCTACGACTGGGACCGGATGGAGGCGACCGGCTACTCGTGGTGGTGCGCCCGCGTGCTGCGCCAGTTGAAGCAGGTCGATCTGATTCGGCTCGATCACTTTCGCGGGTTCCGGCAGGCGTGGCACATCCCGGCCACGGAACTGACCGCGCGCGTCGGGAAGTGGGTGGACGGCCCCGGTATGAAGCTGTTCGAGCGGCTCCGGACCGCACTCGGTGGGTTGCCGATCATTGCGGAAGACCTCGGGGTGATTACGCCCGACGTGGTCGAACTGCGCGACGCGCTTGCGCTACCGGGCATGCGCGTGATTCAGTTCGCACTCGAAGGGCCGACCAACTTGCACTGGCCGCACAACTACGTCCCCAACTGCGTGTGCTACACCGGCACACACGACAACGACACCGTTCACGGCTGGTTCGCGACCCTCAACGATCGTGACCGGAACTATCTCGCGCTGACGCTGGGGAAGGGGATCGGGGACGTGTCGTGGGACTTGATTCGTGAGGCGTGGGCATCGGTCGCGACGGTCGCGATCGCGCCGCTTCAGGATCTGTTGAGCATGGGCAGCGACGCGCGGATGAACAAGCCGGGCGTCGCTGCCGGGAACTGGCGCTGGCGGTTCCGGCTCGACCAGTTCCGCCCGGACGCGATTCAGCGGATGGCCGACCTCACGACGCTCTACAACCGCGTTCCGTCGGAGCCGAAGCCCGGCCCGTGACCGTTACTTGTCGTCGCCGTACTCGTCCTTCCACTCCTCGTACCACGCCATTTGGATGGCTTCGAGGAGTTTTTCGTTCGACTCGTTCGGCTTACCGGTGAACCCTTCGAGGTTCATCACGTGCTTGTGCAGGTCCGTGAACCGCACCGAGAGCGGGTTAATCGTGTCGAACTGGTCGAACAGCGCTTCGCCGATTTCGCGCCCGTCGGTCCACGTCATGGGGGAATCCTCCAACCGCTTACAGCTTGTCCGGGTTCAGGTCGTCCGCGTCGGTGCCGCCGAGTGATTGCCGAAGTACCTCGTTCATTACCAGAGTCGCGAGGGGGTTCGTGGCCGCGCCGAATTCGTCAATTGAGCGCTGGAGTACGTTCAACTCGGACCCGGTGATGGCGGCCCGCAGGGTTTCGCTCGCCGAAGCGATCGCGGCGCGCTGATCCGGTGTGAGCTTGTCCGCGGCCTGTGCGAGCGCCTTCTTGGTGTGACGTAAGTCGTTTTCGGCCTTGTTCCGTAGCTCGATGAGCCGCCGCGTGGTGAAGTCTTCTTGTGCGTTCTCGATGCTCTCGTTGACGAGTTGATCGACTTCCGCAGCCGAAAGCCCGTGCGCCGGCTGCACGGTGACTTGTGCCTGCGCGCCGCTGCGCTGCTCCTTCGCGGAAACGGTGAGGATGCCGTCCTGGTTCACCAGGAACGTGACATCGACCTGCGCGAACTGCGCCGGCATCGGCGGGATGCCCGACAGCTTGAACGTGCCGAGGAACCGGCAATCCTTCGTAAGTTCGCGCTCGCCCTGATAGATGTTGACCAGGATCGCGGTCTGGTTGTCGGCGCCGGTCGTGTACCGCGTGGTTGCGCGGGCCGGTACGGTGGTGTTGCGGTGAATCAGCTTGTCCACCACACCGCCCAGTGTTTCGATCCCGAGCGAGAGCGGCACCACGTCGAGCAGGAGCATGTCCCGGCGCCCGCTCGTGAGGATGTCGGCCTGCACCGCAGCGCCCAGCGCCACGACCTCGTCCGGGTTCAGCCCGGTGTGCGGCGTTTTGGCAAAGAACTCGCCGACGCGCTTGCGCACATACGGGATTCGCGTCGACCCACCGACGAGAACGACTTCATCGACTTGCGCCGGGGTGAGATTCGCATCGCGAAGTGCGGCCTTGCACCGATCCAGGCTGCGATCGATGAGTGGTCGAATCAGTTCCTCGAACTCGGTCCGCGTAACGGTTCGGCGGAACGGCGCGATCATTACCTCGCGCGCGGAAGAACTCAGATCGACCACGAACTCCACGGCGTCGGCGGTGCTGAGGGCGATCTTCGTGCGCTCGGCCGCGTCGCGGAGGTGTTGGAGCAATTCGGGATCTTTCGCAACCCCTTGAAGGTCGATCCCCATCTCTTTGGCCGCGAGGTGCATCAGCAAGCGGTCGAAGTCGTCGCCGCCGAGGTACGTGTCGCCGTTGGTCGCGAGTACCTTGAATACACCTTCGGCGAGCGACAGCACCGAGCAATCGAACGTGCCGCCGCCGAGGTCGTACACGGCGACCGTGCCGGACCCGCGCCGGTCGAGTCCGTAGGCGAGCGCTGCGGCGGTCGGCTCGTTCACGATGCGCAGCACGTCCAGCCCCGCGATTCGGCCGGCGTCGCGCGTGGCCTGGCGCTGCGAGTCGTCGAAGTACGCGGGGACCGTAATGACCGCCTTCGTCGGGTTCCCGGCCCGCTTGCGGACTTCCTTCAGGATCAGCGCGGAGAGCTCCTCCGGCGTGTACTCGTGCCCCCCAATAGTGACGCGGAGCACCTTTCGATTGTCCCCGGTCTCCCGCTCGACGATCTGGTGCGGGATGAGTTCGAGTTCTTTTTTCAGGTCCGCGAGCGTGCGGCCCATAAGCCGCTTCACGCTGAAGATGGTGTGTTCCGGGTCGGACAGGGCCCGCTCTTTCGCCGCGCTCCCGACGAGCACGGACCCGTCGTCGTGAAAGGAAATACAGCTCGGCACGAGCGCGACACCGGCCGCGTCGCGCACGACGACCGGGCGCCCGTTCTCGACATACGCGGCGAGGCTAAAAGTCGTTCCCAGATCGATACCGACAACGGACGGGTTCATCATGATGTTGCGGTGCTTACCGGTTGAATCTCGAAGTGTCCGCGGGCGCGAGGGCATCGAAGCTCGGGCTTAAACCCGCGGAGACGAATGCACGGAGACGAGGCGGATCGACACACAGAGGCAACTGGATGTACCTCGCACGCCCGTTCCGCCTTTCGGAATGTCGCGGAGCAGATCGGCCAACGCGGGCGCTCTTCCCGCGCCAGATCAGGGCACCGGCGGCGCTGGAGGGGCGGGCGGGGCGGGCGGGTTGTTCTTCTCTAACAGCGCTTTCACCTCACCCATCCGGTCATAGATCGCGAACCCGAGGAGGATCAATTCGCAGTAGATTCGAGCCAACAGGAGGTAGAAGGGAACGCCGATGACGAGATACCCGAGCCCGGCCAAGATGATTTCAACCTTCCCCGAAATCAACCCGTAGAGAACCGCGATGAGCCCGCTACCGATGATAATCAGGGCCGCCAGGATGAAGATCACTTTGACAAAAGCCGGTGCGATGAACTCCTTGAAGAACAGAAAGTCCTTCACCATGTTCTTTTCGTTACCGGTCCTCTTTGGCTTGCGCGCGGGAATGTCGTCCTCGGCGTCGTCCTCGTACTTCCGCTTCTTCTTGACGTCCCGTGCGTCCTCTTCATCGTCGTCGCGTGAGCGGCCCTTCGGGGGCTTCGGCGCTTTTGCGGCTCGAGATGGCCGCAGTTCCTCTTCCCCTCCGGCATCGAAATCAAAGGCGCCGCCGACCGATGACGCGGGGGCCACCGGCGCGGGTGGCGGGGGCGCTTTGGGTGCGGCGTTTTGGTAGTCCAGTCCTTCCTCGGTCACGACGACCGGGGTGCCGCAGTTCTTGCACGTGAATTTGCGGCCGATGACCGATGCGTTCACGTTGTACGCGGTTCCGCACTTGGGACAGGCGTTCTTCATGGAGAACTCGGGGCGGGAAATGTGTGAAAAGTGGGCGTGGAGGGACTCGAACCCCCGACTTCCTCCTTGTAAGGGAGGCACTCTAACCGCTGAGTTACACGCCCAAAAACTATCACCCGATGGCGTGGGTGCCGTGGGTCACGGCTCCGCCCGCGCGAAGGGCCGCGGCCACCAGTGTCGCCTCGGTCAGTTCGGCCTCCGTTGCGCCGGCGGCCTTCGCCTTCTTGACGTGGACGTCGATGCAATACAGGCACTGTGTCGTAACGGCCACCGCCACGGCGATCAGCTCTTTGACTTTTACGGACAGCGCGCCGTCTTTGAACACCGCCGCGTTCAGCGCATCAAAGGCCGCCATGCCCTCCGGGGCCAACTCCTTCATCGTCTTGAGTTTCTTCAAGTTCGCCGGGTCGTACATCGTGGCTCCCGTTCAGTCGTGGAGGTCGCGGAGCAATCCGCGAACGTACTTCGCCGCGTTCAACAGACCCCGCACTCGAATCCGAAGGTTCGCGCGCTGCGCGTCTTCGGGCGGGAGCGCGGCGAGTTGCTCGAACAGTCCCGCCGCGTCACTCATCAGTCCGTCGAACCGGGCGCTGAAGGCCCGTTCGAGGCGCTCCGTTTCGGGCCGCTTTCCCCGGGCCGTCTCGATCTCCTCGCGGGCGTCGAGCATTTCCGCGAGGAACGCGGGCGGCACCTGTTTGTGTTCCGCCGCACTGGGGCCGCCTTCGAGCGCGAGCAGGTGTTCGGCGCGGGCGAACGGATCGCGGAGTGTGTTGTATGCCTCGTTGACCGCGGCTGACAGTTCTAGACTCGCGTTTAGGTCCGCCGACGAGCCCGCGAGGTGGAAGTCGGGGTGAACCGCGCGCGACCGCGCCAAGTACGCTCGCTCCAGTTCGCCCGCATCAACAGTAAACCGCCTCGGAAGGCCGAGGCGGTGGAAGTGGTCTTCGAGCATAGTGTTCGGTGTTCAGTTCTCAGTGTTCAATCAATCGAGAACGCTCGGCGGACTGGTTCGACCGAGAACGAAACACCTCCTTACATGCTGTACGAGCTACCGCACCCGCAGGTGCTCTTGGCTTGCGGGTTCGAGATCGTGAAGCCGCGCTTGTTGAGGTCGTCGTGGAAGTCCACGGTGGCGCCGTTGAGGTACAGGAGCGAGCGCTTGTCCACAACCACTTCGATGCCGTGGAACTCGAACTTGTGGTCCGACTTCTCGTCGTACTTGGCGTCGAGGTCGAGCTTGTTCTGGAACCCGCTGCACCCACCGCCCTGCACGCGGACGCGGAGGTACAGGGTGCCGCCCGGCTCGATCTCCTTGCGCTCGGTCATCTCGGCGATGTGGCGCTTGACTTCCAGCGCGGCCTTTTCCGTCACAACGACGGGCGGCGCGGCCGGAGGCGCGTCCTTGAGGCCCAACCCTTGAGTTTCGGTCGCAACAGCGGTGGACATCGTAATCACCTTTCGTTCGGTCGAGGGATCGGGTCGAATTTGTTATGGGATTATACCGCGGCCCGGGTGCCGAGTTACACCCCGGCCGGTTCCGGTTTCGCGCTTTTTTCAGCGGGCGCGTCGGTCGTGTCTTGCTTCTCGTGGTAGTTCTTCAGGGCCGCTTTGATCGCGTCCTCGGCCAGCACGGAGCAGTGGACCTTGACCGGCGGGAGCGCGAGTTCTTCTACGATCTCGGTGTTCTTGATCGTGAGGGCTTCGTCCACCGTCTTGCCCTTGAGCCATTCGGTCGCGAGGCTACTCGACGCAATCGCCGACCCGCACCCGAACGTCTTGAACTTCGCGTCCTCAATGACGCCCGTGTCCGGGTTCACCTTGATTTGGAGCCGCATCACGTCGCCGCACTCCGGCGCGCCGACGAGCCCCGTGCCCACGCTCGGGTCCGCGATATCGAAGCTCCCGACGTTCCGCGGGTTGTTGTAGTGGTCGAGTACCTTTTCGCTGTACGGCATGTCGCTCTCCTACAAAATATGATGCGGCCAACGACCGCGGAGGTTCAGAATTAGTGCCCGGCCCACTCGATGGACTTCAGGTCGATGCCCGCTTGCACCATTTCGTACAGCGGGGACATCGCGCGGAGGCGGTTGACCTCGCGGACGACCAGTTCGACGACGAAGTCCACTTCCGCCTCGGTGTTGAAGCGGCCCAGCCCGAACCGGATGCTGGAGTGCGCGAGCTCGTCGCCCACGCCCAGTGCCCGGAGGACGTAGCTCGGTTCGAGGCTCGCGCTCGTGCAGGCGGACCCGCTCGACACGGCCACGTCCTTGATGCCCATCATGAGCCCCTCGCCCTCGACGTAGGCGAAGCTGATGTTCGCGCTGCCGGGGAGGCGCTCGGTGGGGTGCCCGTTCAGGTAGCTCTCGGGGAGCTTGTCCATGATGCCCTTGCGGAGCCGCTCGCGGAGGGCGAAGGTCCGCTGCGTCTCTTCCGGCATTTCCGCCTTCGCGATCGCGCACGCGACGCCGAGGCCGACGATCAGCGGAACCGGGAGCGTGCCGGATCGCATCCCGCGCTCGTGCCCGCCGCCGTCGATCTGCGGTTCGAGACGGACGCGCGGGTCTTTCTTGCGGACGTACAGCGCGCCGATGCCCTTCGGCCCGTAAATCTTGTGCGCGGTCAGGCTCAGCAGGTCGATCCCCATGTCTTCCACGTCGAGCGGGATCTTGCCGACCGCTTGCACCGCGTCCGTGTGGAAGAGGATACCTTTCTCTTTGCATAGCCGGCCGATGTCGCGGACCGGTTGGAGGCTGCCGATCTCGTTGTTCGCGGCCATGATCGACACGAGCACCGTTTTGTCGGTGAGCACCTCGCGGATCTGCTCGGCGTGGACCTGGCCGTACTTATCGACCGGCAGGTACGTGACCCGGAACCCGTCGCGCTCGAGCCGCTTGCAGGTGTCGAGCGTGGCCTTGTGCTCGGTCGCCTGCGTGACGACGTGGTTGCCCTTTTTCTTGTACATCGCCGCAACGCCCTTGATCGCAAGGTTGTTGCTCTCGGTCGCGCCGCTCGTGAAGATGACTTCCTTCGCGCTCGCGCCGATGATCCCCGCGATCTGTCCGCGGGCCGTTTCGACGGCTTCTTCGGCTTCCCAGCCGAACGGGTGGTTGCGGCTGGCCGCGTTCCCGTACTTTTCGGTGAAGTAGGGCAGCATCGCTTCCACCACGCGCGGGTCGGTGCGGGTGGTCGCGTTGTTGTCCATGTAAACCGGCATCTTCGTCATGATCGTATCCGAGTCCTGGTGCCGTTGGGCGGCTGTTGTGGTGCGGGGCAGGGGGCTACCGCCGTCACGCCGGGGAAGGTTGTTCAACTGTGTTGGCCGAACAGCACCCGGTCGCGGCCAAAAGGGGCAGCGCGTGGAGCGCGGACGGTTTCGCTTTTGGGTCGAAGAGTTCGACGAGCATGACTCCTTGCAACACGCCCATCAGTCGCTGATGGACGTCCGCCATCGGCCCTTTCACCGTGCAGGAGGTCGCGTGCGAACAGGCTTCGGCCCGGGCGTCGGTGGTGTGGTTACATACCGTGAGTTGGAACCCGTCTTCCACCGTTTCGAGCAGTTCCGCGAGACTGGTGGTGGCCGCGTCGCGGGCGAGTGCGTACCCGCCCTTGACCCCGCGGTGGCTCGCGACGAACCCGTTCTGGCACAGTTCTTTGAGGATGTTCGCCACGAACGAGCGGCTGAGGCCGAACTGCTCCGCGATCGCGCGAGCGGTCCCGCCTTCCTTCCGCTGGTGAAGATACGAGAGTATGAGGAGGGCGTAATCGGCCTTGCGACTCATCAGTGTCACGGCTCGCCCTCGCCCGAGTGAAACAGTGCTTTCGGGAATCAGCACTCCCGCTATTCCATTTCTACCCGAGGAACCGCAGCCGACAAGTGCTATTTCGCCAACGACCGCACTTTACGCACCTTCGGGGAGTTGCTAAATGGCGAGCGCCAGGCCAACTTGGGAGCACCCGCATGGACGCGGCAAATCGCGCAGGACTGAGTCTCGTGATCCCCGCCTTTAACGAGGCCGCGGTGATTGCGCGTGCGATCGCCGAAGCGGAAACTGCGCTCGCTGCGCACTTTGAGGCGTTCGAGTTGCTGGTCGTCGATGACGGCAGTTCCGACGACACCGCTGCGGAAGTGCGCAACGCCCTTCCGGGCGCGCCGCACACGCGACTCCTGCGGCACGAGGGGAATCGCGGGTACGGTGCCGCGCTCCGCACGGGGTTCGAGGCCGCGCGGTTCGAGTTGGTCGCTTTTACGGACGCGGACTGTCAGTTCGACCTCACGGATTTGGCGCGGCTCGTGGACCTCGCGACCGAGGTGCCGGTCGCGGTCGGGTACCGTGCCGACCGAAAAGATCCCTGGCGCCGGCGGTTCCTGTCGTGGGGGTACAACGTGATGGCCCGCGCGCTGCTCGGGACGCGGGTCCGTGACGTCGATTGCGCGCTGAAGATTTTTCGGCGCACCGTCCTCGCGGGGCTGATGCCGGAGTCGCGCGGGTTCTTCGTGAACACCGAGATGATGACCCGCGCGCGACAACTGAACCTGCCAGTGACCGAAATACCCGTCACGCACCGCCCCCGAGCTGGGGGCGAGAGCAAAGTATCTCTGCGCGAAGTTCCGCGAACGGCCCGAAAGCTGTTCTCTTTCTGGTGGCGCGAAGTGGTTCGCGGAACGTCACCCGTACTCACGCCGGCGGTGTTCCAGACGAAGGTGCCGGTTCCGCAAGTAGTTGACGCACTAGAGCGTGTGCCTGCTCCTTCGTTGTCGCGCGACCCTCAAGTTGTGCCTCCCGCACGGCATCGAGCAGCCGCTTGAACGCGGGGCCGGGCTTCAATCCTCGGGCAATCAAGTCTTCACCGGTCAGCACCGGTGGCGGGTTCAATTCTTCCGGGGGCGTGTCTCTCAGCACGCGCTCGCAGAACTCGACGTGTTCGAGACTGCCTCCACGCGCAAGTGCGATGGCCCGGTGCAGTGCCAACAATTCGTCGATGCCGGGGTGAACGAGGATCGTCTTCAGCTTGCTCGCGCGCATTGTGGACGCATCAACGAGATACCCCTGTTTCTCCACGAGCCAACTCAACCGCACCGTTTCGACGTTTGACAGTTTCAGCCGTTCGGCGATGCGCTCGGTGGTCGCTTTGCCAACAGTGTGCAGCACCGCGGCGAACACGAGGGGGAAGGAGGCGACTGAAGAACCTAACCCCCCAACCCCCTTCCCTAAAAAGGAAGGGGGAGAAAAATCATCGCTGGTATTAAGCCCCTCTCCGTTTAGGGGAGGGGTTGGGGAGGGGTTGTTTTGACCTCCCCCCAACCCCTCCACCACGCGGACCGCGTCCGCCCACACGTCGGCGGCCGCGATCTCGGGAAGTATCGCCGCAGCCAATCCCAGTTCGTGCAGCAGTTCCAGTCCGCGTGCGCGGTTCGGGTGAACGAGCAGTTTGCGTAATTCCTCTGCTATCCGCTCCGCGGACACCACTTGGATTTGTGGTGCCATTGCTCGAGCGGCGGCGTGCGTGGCGGGGTCGATGGCGAGCGCGAATCGCGTGGCCATCCGCGCCGCACGCAGGATGCGCAACTTGTCTTCGGTGAAGCGCGCGACCGGGTCGCCGATCGCACGCAGAACCTTCGCGTCGAGGTCCCCGCGCCCGCCGACGAAGTCGATGAGTTCCGCTCTCACCGGGTCGAAGAACATGCCGTTGATGGTGAAGTCGCGGCGCTGGGCGTCTTCTTCGGGCGACGAGAACCGGACCGTCTCGGGGCGCCGACCGTCGATGTAAACGCCATCGGCGCGGAAGCTCGCGACCTCGATCGTGAGCCATTCGCCGTCGTCGCTCTTCGGCCCGATGACCTGCACGACGCCGAAGTGTGCGCCGATCTCGTTCCGCCGACGGAATAGAGGTCGCAGTTGTTCGGGACGGGCAGACGTGGCAACGTCATAGTCTGCGGGGACGAGGCCGAGGAGCTCGTCGCGCACGCACCCACCGGCCCAGAGTGCCGAGAAACCGGCGCTCTGGAGTTTGCGGACGACGTCGAGTGCGAATTCGCGGTCGGTCATATCTGTCGAGACGGTGATTCGGGGTTCGCGGCACGGCTTCGAGTTGATGTTATGGTCCCGGCGGCCCGAAACCCGAGTCGGCGCTCACGCGGCTAACATTTGCTAACATTTTCGGCTCCGCGCCGGTGTACCGCGAATTCTCCGGGCGAAACGCAGAATTCCACGAGTGCGCGGCTAACATTCGCTGACATCCGCAGACTATTTCGTCGGTAAACGCCGTCCCATGAACCATTCCGGGACTCGGCCGTCGCGTCACATCGGAATCGATACTGGACGGGTGTTTATTTTATGTCCGGTAAGTGTCCAGAAACAAAAGCGCCCCGGACGAGCTTTCGCCGGCTCGCCGGGGCTTGGCCCTACAAGCTCGCGCCTGCGGGTGTGCCGTCTCAGGGAGTGTCCACGATCTCCGGTCGCCGGCCTTTAACCTTGTTAACCAACCGCCTTACCGTTAGGCGACCCCCGCGTACAGTTGGGCGAAGCGCGGGGGAATGGAATCGAACCATTATGTGTTGGCTGGGGCCGTTCGTTCGATTGAACACCTCGGCACGGTGCTGAACCTGGCGTGACAACCTGAACCTACGGGGCAGCAGTTCCGCCTCTACCGTTGGGCTACCCCTTCCAAGGTTGGGAGTGAAGGGGGTGGGAGTCGAACCCACACTGTGTGCTGTCCCAATGAGCCGAAACCTGAATCTCAGTCTGCACGCCTGTGCGGATAACATGATGCTCCACGAGGAGAAAAGGTTCAACCCCGGCCCCACTTTTCCGTGCATTCCGTTCTCGCACGGTCCGGGGATCTTGGTCGGAGTTCTGGAACACTTCCGCCGGCTCCTTTCACCGACGATTCCCGCGGACGAACTCGAGCCCACTGAAACTCCCGAGGCGCCGAAGCGCCTTTAGCCCGGGAGCCGGTTCGCCGTGCTCGAGTGACGTCTCATTCGGGTCTGTCGGGAGTTTCCCGGACGCCAGTCAAATCGCCACATCGTATTCCCTACCTCGTCCACTTTCACCGGCGCCTTTCTCTCGTTGACGCAAGGACCGGGGTTCCATGAACAAGATCCGCGTGCTGCTTGCGGACGACCACGCCATCGTCCGCGAGGGGCTGAAAGCGCTGATTAACTTGCAGCCCGAGATGGAGGTCGTCGGCGAGGCGGCCGACGGGCTCCTCGCGGTGGCTCTCACTGCCGAACTCGACCCGGACGTGGTGGTCGTGGACGTGTCGATGCCCGGGTTGACCGGCGCGCAAGTGACCCAACGGGTCCGGGCCGCCCGTGCGGACCGGCGGGTTCTCGTTCTGACGGTCCACGAGGACAAGAGTTACCTGAACTTGTTACTCGAAGCCGGGGCATCGGGCTACGTTCTGAAACGCGCGGCGGGGGCCGAACTGGTGCAGGCGATCCGCGCCGTCGCGGGCGGCGGAACCTATTTGGACCCGGCGCTCGGCGCGGTCGGTGACTTCGTTCGGCCGGCCCCGGAGCGGGAACCGGCGACCGTCGAACTCAGCGAGCGCGAGGCGGAAGTGGTGCGCCTGATCGCGCTCGGCTACAGCAACAAGGAAATCGCGGCCCAACTGAAGCTCTCGGTCAAGACGATCGAGACGTACAAGACGCGGTCGATGGAGAAGCTCCATATCCGCAGTCGCGTGGAGATCGTTCGCTACGCCGCCAAACGCGGGTGGCTCGAAAATGTGTGACCGATGCGTGCTGGTTGGGACGCAATCGTTTTTCGCGCCGTTATGACCCGCCGCGCTTCCGACGGACGTGCCCCACCCTCGTCCCGCTCGAGTAAAGATCTCTCACCCGCGCTCAACTTCGACGGTTGAGATCGTGTGTCGCACAATCGGATCGAGGTTCACGAGCCGAGGAGAACCAAAATCCGAGCCGCAGGGCTCAAACCGGTGGGTTGTTTCTTCCGATTTCGCATTTTCCTGACAGGGTCTCGGTTGCAAATCTGATAAGTGAGCGAGAGATCGAACACACCAACGCGCCGGCCTGGGACGGGAGAGGGGCTGTGGAAAAGCACCCGAAAGGGGCGGTTCTGGTCGTGGACGATATGGCGACCGTTCGGAACGTACTGGCATCAATGGTTGCGTACCACGGGTACATTCCGTTGCCGGCCGAGAGCGGGGTCCGGGCCACTGAAATCTACCGGGCGCGACGGGCCGAGGTCCGCGCCGCGGTGGTTGATGTGCAAATGCCGGAGATGGACGGACCGGCCACCCTTGCGGCCCTTCGGGAGATCGACCCCGGCCTACCGTGCGTGTTCGTTAGCAGTGGTTCGGGGGACTACGGCGCCGACCGGTTGCTCGCGTTCGGGTCGGTCGTCGTACTGAACAAGCCGGAACTTCTAGAAGCCCTCGGATCGGCCCTCGCAGCGTTCGGCCTGTGAGAGCGGAGCGCTCACGAATCGCCGAAGGTAGGCACTTCCGTGTGCCGTCGTTGCCGCGCGTGCGAAACCGCGGCACGGAAGTGCCTGTTACTTGGCCTCACGCGACCGGGTTGCGCAGCGTCCCGATGCCCGTAATGGTGATGCTCACGTCGTCGCCCGACTGGAGCGTGAAGTCGTCGGGCGGAACGATCCCGGTCCCGGTGAGCAGGATCGCGCCGTTCGGGAACTCGTTCTCCTTAAACAGCCACTCCGCGAGGCTCTCCACGGTGCGGGCCATTTGTGCGAGCGTCGTGGTGCCCTCGAACGCGATTTTCTTCGACCGCGTGATGACGAGCCGGATTTCCACCACGGGGAGTTCCGGCATGTGGCCGACGGGCGTGATGAGCGGCCCGATCGCGCACGAGCCCTTGTAGATTTTCGCTTGCGGCAGGTACAGCGGGTTCTCGCCCTCGATGTCGCGCGAACTCATGTCGTTGCCGACCGTGTACCCGACGATCTTCCCCTCGGGCGAGATGACCAGCGCGAGTTCCGGCTCGGGAACGCTCCAGGTCGCGTCGCCGCGGACGCGCACCGGTTGGCCCGGGTGGACGACCCGCGCCGGGGTCGCTTTGAGGAACAGTTCCGGGCGCGGGGCGGAGTAGACCTTGTCGTAGAACTGCGCCGCGCCCACCGATTCCTCTTCGCGGGCGATCTTGCTCCGCTTGTAGGTGACGCCCGCGGCCCAGATTTCCTGCTGGTCGATCGGCGCGCGGAAGGTGGTGCCCTCGAGCCGGTCCGCGGTGGCCAGCGAGTCGAGTAGCTCGCCCGCGGTCTTGACCGGGTCCGGGGTGTTGAGCAGATCCGCGAGCGTCTTGATCGCGGGGTTGCGCCCCATATCGAGCGGGCGCGCCAGCCCGTGTTCGACCACTACAACTGTCTCCTGACCCGCGCGCCGCACCTTACCGAATTGCATGACCGAACTCCAACGGAAGAGGATTCGTGCTGTCGTTGTATGAGCCGAATCGCGCCCGGTTCACTCTTTACCCAGCAGCAGATCGACGACCCAGCACCCGCGCACGGGCGTCTGGTGCGCGGCGCCGCGCCGCGGATCTGCTTCGCCCGGCTGGAGCGTCACCCCAGAATCTGCTTCACCGGTTCACCGCGGCAGATCGCGAGCGGGCGCCCGAGACCGTCCTGAATCTCGGTATCAAGCGGGATGCCCAGTGAGTGGTAGATCGTGGCGTGCAGGTCTTGCGGCAGCACGCGGCCGTCCTTCGGGTACGCCGCGAGTTTGTCGCTGGAGCCGTACACGACCCCTCCCTTCACCCCACCTCCCGCGAGCGCGACCGAGAAGCACGGCCCCCAGTGGTCGCGTCCGCCGGCTCCATTAATTTTCGGGGTGCGCCCGAACTCGGCCATCCACACCACCAGCGTGTCTTCGAGCATCCCGCGGTCCGACAGGTCTTCGAGCAGGGCGCTGTACGCCGTGTCGAGCACCGGCATCAGCTTGCGCACGCCCTCGGAGTTGTTGGTGTGCGTGTCCCAGTGCCCGTTGTTCGGGGCGTTCGCCACCCGCGTCCAGTTCACGCGAACGAGGGGCACGCCGGACTCGACCATTCGGCGCGCTAGCAAGCACGACTGCCCGAACCGCGAGCGCCCGTAGCGGTCGCGCGTCTTCACGTCTTCGGAGTCGAGGTCGAACGCCTTGCGCGCCGCGGGGGACGAAATCATCTCGAAGGCGCGCTGCGTGTGCGTGCCAACCTCGCCCGGTGCGGTGTGCCGGTGAGCGACCGTTTGCCCCAGGGCTTCGAGTAGCCCCTTGCGCCCGTGAAAGCGCGCGGTCGGTACCTCGGGCGGGAGCGACAAACCCGGCACCTCGAATTTCCCCAACTCGGGCGCGCACGTGACGAGCCACGGGTCCGATCCGCGCCCGAGGAACCCGCCGTCTTGACCGGGCCACGTGAGATTACCGTCGTTCGCGCTCTGCTCCGGGAGCGTGACCGATGCGGGCAGCGTGCAGTGCGGTTGCAAGATTTTCCGCACCACGCCCCCGATGCTCGGCCAGTCGTTGGGCGCGCCCGGCTTCGCGTTCTCCACCTGCATCGGCTGGTGCGGGTAGCCGGTGGTCATGTAGTAGCCGCTGGCGCTGTGGGCGCTGTCGTTGGTCTGACACGCGCGGAGGACCGCGATCCTCTCCGTGAGGCGACTCGTCTTCACCATCGTCTCGCCGACGACGAGGCCGGGCGTCGCGGTGCGGATCACGCCCATGTCCCCGCGCGCTTCCGCGGGCGCGTCCGGCTTCGGGTCCCACGTTTCTTGTTGCGGGGGCGCGCCGAGCAGGAACAGCAGAATGACGCTCTTCTTTTTGGCACCCGGGGCGCGCGCGCGATCCGCATCTTTTGCTCGGGCGTGGAGCAGACCCGGGAGCGTGAGGCCGAAGGCGCCGAGGGAACCGATGGTGAGCGCTTCGCGACGGGAAACACGATCGCAGAGGCGTGACGCCTCGCGCGTAAAAAGGGACAACATCGGGCGGGCTCGCGTGGGTGGGAGGGTTGCGAGTCGGGCGGGTAGGATGGGGCTCAGTATGCCGCGCAGCAACAGAGAAGTGAAGCGTATTTCGGTCAGTTTTCAGTCGCGATGAGTTGTGTTGATCGGAGCAGGAATTCCCCTTGAAACACGGGCGCGCCCGCGAGCGGGTTCCGCTGCAAGCGGCGCACATCCGAAGCGAGCGTCAGCGGACACCTCGGGATTAACGGGAGGGCCTCGAAGGGGCGGACGATGTGTCCCGAAACGCCCGCATTCAAGCCCCTTCACCACCGTTGCAGGGCCGCTCACCGCGTGCGAGAATCGCCGCGGATTTGCGGGAATACCACAGGTGGTGCGGTGGGAGTGCGGTAAACGTATCGAGCGCGGTCGCAACTTGAAAGGGTCGATCATTCGTCCGTCGCGTTCGGGATCAGCGATCTCGCCCGAGGTTATGAAACCAGTTGCGCGGCACACGAACTGTGTTAAAGTTCCTACTCTCGGCTCCGGCACGCGCAGCAGGGTCACTTCTGATTGCTCGTCTTCGGCGGGGGCAGTTCCTTGACCCCCATCCGACGAATTCGCATCGTTCCGATACCGGACACTGAGAGCCCGAGGCGCCCGGGCTGCGGCTGTTCAGCGAGCACGTGTTCCGTCGTCAGTACGTTGTTGATGTACACGCTGATGTGTTTGCCCTCGACCACGACTTCCTGCGTAAACCACTCGCCGGTGCGGAACCGCACGGGTAGTTTGGGCGTCACGCGCAGGTTCCCGTGCTGTATCACTCCCGTTTCCGCAACGTCGCGCCCCGTAGCCGATCCGATCTGGGCGCGGTACCAATTCCTTTCGCGCCACAGGTAGAGCATGGACCCGGCCCACCCGTCCCCCTCTATGGTGGTCATCTGCACGCGGAATCGAAAGTTCTGGTAATCGCTCTTCTCGGTGAGGAGGGCGCCCCAAGAACCGAAGACATCAAAGCGCGCGGTCAGTACGCCGTCCGCAACCTCCCACGGCGGGCGGCGGTTTGCGGGTCCAAATTTACGGGTCTCCCAGCCCGTGAGATCCTTGCCATTGAACAGTGCGACGTAGCCGTCACCTTTAACTGGTGGCTCTTTCCCCTTCACCACCGGCACTTGCTTCCCTTGTTCCGGTGGCACGGGTGGCGCCACCGGCTCGAGTTTCGCGGTCACGATACGGCGTTTCCCGTCCTCGATCTCGACCTCCTCCCCGCGGACCGTAACGCCGTCCTTCTTGATCTCCACCTTTCGTGTGCCGGGGCGGACGCGGACCTCCGCTTTCTGGCCGTCGCCCCAAGTCACCGTCACGCGCTCCCCGTCCACGAACACGTCCGCCCCGTCCGGCAGGTTCTCCAGCACGATCGTCCCGTCCGCCGTCTTCACTTTGAACAAGCCCGCGCCCCACGCGCCGACCGTCCCGGCACATAGCCCCCCGGCGACGATCGCGGCCCACAACACCCACGGGGTCCGCCGCGCCGACTTGAGCGCGTGCGCCTCCGCCGTGCCCGGGTCGGGTTCTTCGGCTACGGACGGGACCGGCAGAGTGGGAGCAACATTTAGTTCGGGCCACGAACCGGTGGGCGGAACCCCCAATCCAACCGCCGACCCGGACCGGTCCGGTGAGATCGAGGGCCGGCCCGGGTTGAAGAACGGGACGAGAGCGTTCGCGACCTCGACCGGAGTTTGGTACCGGTCGACCGGTTTCTTGCGCATCATTTTCGCGACGATCGCGGACACCCCCTCCGGCACGTCCGGCCGAACATGGTGGACCGGATGCGCCTCTGTTGAGTGGTGAGCCTGGAGCACCTCGAACACACTGGTGCCGCTGAACGGCGGCTTGCCCGTGAGCAAAAAGTACAACGTGCAGCCGAGGCTGTAGACGTCGGCCCGGACATCGGCCCGGCTCGCATCGAGGGTCTGCTCCGGGGCGATGTAGTGCGGGGTGCCGAGCATCTTCCCGTCGCCCGTCAGCCCGCTGTCGGCCTTCTCGCTCGTCACCTTGGCGAGCCCGAAGTCGAGGATCTTTACGACCGCGGTGTTACCCTCTTGAGCGAGGATCAGGTTGTGCGGTTTAATGTCGCGGTGAACCATCCCCTTTTCGTGGGCGTGCTGGAGCCCGAGAGCGACCTGGTGCGCGTAGGAGCAGGCGCTCGCCACCGGCAACGGCCCGCCCGCTTTGACCACCTTGTCCAGATCGTCCCCCGCGACGTACTCCATTGCGAACACGAGCAGCGGATCGATTTCCAGGGCCGCGTAAGCGGCGACCACGTTCGGGTGCCGGAGCTGAGCGGCGGCCCGGATCTCTTGCAGGAACCGTTCGGTCACTCCGGGGGCCGCGAGCAGCGCCCGGTTCGCCACTTTGAGAACCTCGATCCGGTCCAGCAGCCGATTCCGCGCGAGGTAGACGACCCCCATCCCGCCCTTCCCGAGTTCCCGCACGTCTTCGTACTGCGGGTGGTTCGCGAGCTCCGAGGGGACCGCTTCGTCACTCGTCGCGCCCGGCCACGGGGTCGGGCGCCCGTCCCGAGCGACTACCGTTGAGGACCCGTTCGGGGCCGGGGTTCCGTCGCGCCCCTGGGCCGCCCTCAATCGACCGAGGAAGCTGTCGCCCGAGAGCCCCGCGACCCGGTCGCGGCAGGTCGAACACCCCTCGACGTGGTTCGCGATCGTGTCGGCATCGGCGTCCGCTAACTTCCCGAACCCGAACGCGGCCAGCGTGTCATCGGTCGGGTGAAGAGCAGCTTCGGCGTCCATCGTCGGGCTCCGGTACCGGGCAGAGATCGGCCAACAAAGAGGAAAGGCGCGGAGGGGTACGAACATGTCGCGAATCCGCGGGCTCAATCGATGAGATCGGCCGCTTCTTCTCGCAAGCGCTTGAGGACGCGCGATTTGGCTACGATAACAGCGTTCACGGACAGGCCCGTTTGCTCGGCGACCTCTGTTGCGGTCCCCTCCCCCAGGGCAAACAGGCGGAACGCCTCCCACGTCGGCGGGGTGAAATCGGGACGAACGGCGGCGAGGAGCCTGTCGAAAACGTGCCGGTCGTGCTCCCGGTCCCACTGGTGGGCGAGCGGGCTCGCCGGGTCTTCGAGTTGGGACAGGTAACCGTCCGCACCGCGGAAATCGTCCGGCGCCACCGACCGGTAGGTTCGCCGCCACGCCCGCACGCGGTTGACGGTCACCTGCCGGAGCCACGCCCGGAACGACCCGTGCCGCTGACGGTGGAACTCGGGCAGTTCCCGAACGACCACGACGAACACGTCTTGGGTCAGGTCGTCGATCTCGCGTGTGAGGCCCGGAATTCGGGTGAGCCACGCCCGAATCAACGGGCGGTACAAATCGTGCAGGCGGCGCCAGTCGGTGTCGGCGGGTGCGGGGTGCCGGAGGCGCTCCAGTAGGCTGGTGGAAGTTGTGTTCACGGGCGCCCGCGGATGACGTTGCGTGCTCGGCACTCGCTCGGATAAAGGGATCAGCCTAACAGTTATTGGAGAACGTGTCGATGGCCTCGCACGCGGTCGTCGTGAGCCTCGACTGTGCGGATTAAATCGATTGCAGAGGCCGTGTGGGTTCGACTCGGGGCGTGGTGTCGGGTTATGGCTTTGGCGCCTGGGTAAATTAGTCACTTTGGAGTAGCCTTTATCTCATTCGCTTCTGGCGGGGTCGCGTCCAGAGACCGGGGTCACACGGCGGCAAGAATTCTGTGCCCACGAACGACCGGACCGAAACAGATGACCTGTTCCCTGACTACTTGGTCGAGTGCGATGAGCACCTGACCGGGGCGCGCCGGCTGTTGCTCCGGCTCGAAACGAACCCCGCCGCGGCCCGGCGCGAGGACTTCGACGGTCTGTTTCGACACTTCCACACAATTAAAGGGCTGTCGGGGATCGCCGCGGTACGGGAGGCGGAGCAACTCGCCCACCACCTGGAAGAATACCTCGGGGCGATTCGCAAGAGCCTCGTGTCATTAACCCCCACGGGCGCGGACGCCCTCGTTGCCGGGGTTAAAGCACTCGAAGAGGTGATCGGCGCCCGAAGGGACGGGTTCCCGCCGCCCGAGATCGGCCCGCTGATCGCACGGGTGACGGCGCTCACGGCCCCCGGGAAGGGGGCTACAGCAACCGGAAATCAGAGCGACGCCGGGCACCAACCGCCCGCGCGTTCGGTCCCGGACGACCCGGACCCCGTGCGCGATGCGATTCGCGCGGGGAGTCGAGTTTGGTGGGTCACGTTTGTCCCGACACCCGGTTTGGCCGAGCGCGGGGTCAACGTCGGTACGGTCCGCGAGCGCCTGCGGGCCGCCGGGCAGATCGTCCGCGCCGAACCGGTGACCGTTCCCGGCGGGGGGATCTCGTTCCGTTTCCTTGTGGCCAGTTCGGACGCGGAATTCTCATCGCGCTTCGTCGGCGACGGGATGAGTGTGGAGTCTCATGCTCCTCCCGAGCCGGAGCCCAAGTCGGCTATCGAACCGCCCCGTTCCGCGCCCCTCGCGCCCAGTAACATCGTCCGCGTCGATTTGGGGAAACTCGACGAACTGATGCGAACGGTCGGGGAACTGGTCATCACGCGGGCTCGGCTCGACAGCGCACTGGAACGGGTCACCGCGCTGCTCCCGGGGGCCGAGCGGCGCGAGTTGCAAGAGACCAGCCTGACCGTCGAGCGCCAGTTGCGCGCGCTTCGCGACGGGGTGATGCGGGTCCGACTCGTTCCCGTGCGGGACGTGTTCACGCGGATGCGGTTCGTCGTGCGCGATCTGACCCGCGAAACCGGTCAGGAAATCGAACTCGTTTTGACCGGCGAGGGGACCGAGATCGACAAGTTCGTGGTCGAGCGGCTCGCCGACCCGCTCCTGCACCTGGTGCGGAACGCGGTCAGTCACGGGTTGGAGCCGACCGCGGACCGGATCGCGGCCGGGAAGCCCGCGTGCGGGCGGATCGATTTACGGGCAACGGCGGCGGGCGGGGCGGTCGTGGTCGAGGTCGAAGACGACGGGCGCGGGATCGACCCCGAGCGGGTGTTCGCGCGTGCCCGGGCCGCGGGGCTCGTACCGCCCGGCGGCTGGGCCGATCCGGGTGCGGTGCTGGACCTGATTTGCGCGCCCGGTTTTTCGACTCAAGACGCGGCCGACCGGGTGAGCGGGCGCGGGGTCGGGATGGACGTGGTCCGGCGCGCGGTCGAGGAACTGGGCGGGGCGCTCGATTTGGTGACCCGCCCCGGGCGCGGAACCCGGTTCACCGCCCGGTTACCATTAACCCTGGCCATTGCCGACGCCCTGATTGTCACCGTTGGTTCCCAAACGTATGCCGCGCCGCAGGCCGCCGTGCGCGAGGTCGTGTTGGTCGAGCCGGGCGCCGTCACCGCACTCGAAAACAACGAACTGATCCGGCACCACGGGCGCGTGCTCCCGCTCTTGCACCTGACCGACATGTTCCGCGCCCCCCGACCGACGACCGAGTTCCCGGTGCTCGTGGTGGGCGAGGGGCGGCACGCGATCGCCCTCGCCGTCGATCGCGTGGTCGGACTGCGCGAGATCGTCGTGCGCCAGTTGTCGGACCCGCTGGTGCAGGTGCCCGGGCTGGCGGGGGCGACCGAGCTCGGCGACGGCCGGGCCATCCTGATTCTCGACGCGGTCGGCCTCGCCCGGTACGCCCGGGCGCGCCGGCGCCTCCACTGACTCGCTGGAGCCCTTGATCGTGGCGACCTCCGAACCGTACATCCTGTTCGAGCTGGCGGGAACCGCTTATGCGGTCCCGAGCGCCAGCGTTCAGCGGATGGAAATGATCGAGCACGTCACCCCGGTTCCGAACGCGCCGGCGTTCCTGGACGGGGTCGTGTTCTCGCGCGGGCGCGTGGTCCCCGCGATCAACCTCCGGTGCCGGTTCGGGTTCGCGCGCGCGGCTTACGACCCGAAAACGCGCCTGATCGTGGTCGCGCACGCGGACCGCGCGGTGGGGCTGATCGTCGATTCGGCCCGCGAGTTCGTGAACATCCCACTGGACGCGATTCAACCGCCGCCCGAGGGCCTGGCCGGGACGAGCGGGAACTATCTGAGCGGCATCGCCACGGTCGGCGCCCGCGTGGTGCTGATCCTGAACGTCGCGGAAGTGCTGAACCACACCGGCGGCCCAACAGCGGTCGCCCCCCCCGAACACTGACGGCCCGCACGCACGGGCTTCCCCACGAACCGATACACCGGAGATCCACATGGCCACCGAGTCCATCGATATCGGGCGCCTCCGAGAAGAGACCGAGGGCGTCGTTTCCGCGATCGACGAGTTGACGCGAATCGCCGCACAAACTCTGAGTGGCACGACGGCCCAAACTCAGTCCCTCGGGGACGCCACCAGTTCGGCGAACGAGACCGCGGCGTCCCTCAAGGAAACCGCGGGGCAGGCCGCCGCGGTCGCCAATTCGATGGAGGAGCTGGCCTCGTCCGTCAACGAAATGGCCGCGTCCATCGAGCAGGTGAACGCCAACACCGTGCAGTTCAACACGGCCCTGACCGAGACCGCGGCCGCTATGGAAGAAACGGCCGCGTCCATTCAGGGGGTGACCGGAAAGGCCCAGGAGATGGCGACGGCGGCGGCCGAGGTGCGCGCCGCCGTCGTGGAAGTGGCGGCGTCGGTCAAGGGCGTCAGCGACGACACGAGTGCCCTGGCCGCGTCCGTCGAGGAGAGCGGGACCGCCGTCGAGGAGATGGCCCGGTCGATTCAGGGCGTGGCCAAGAGCGCCGACGAGATGACCACCGCGGCCGAGACCGCGGCGTCGGCCATCAACGAGATGGCGTCCTCCACGGAGCAGATGGCGGCCACGGCCGAGAGCCTGACCGCCGAGGTCGAGGGGGTCGCGACCGGCATCGAACAGGTCGCGCGGTCGGCCGCGGTCGTGGCCCAGAACGCCGAGAAGATCACGGAAGTCGCGGGCGCGGCGGCGACGAGCGCCACCCAGCTCGACCGGTCCATCCACGCCGTCGCGGAGCTGGCGAAGCAGGCGGACGAGGTGACGCGCCGGGTCGCCCGGGACGCCGAGGACGGCGGCGCCGCGGTGCAGAAGTCGATCAACGGGTTGAGCCGGGTCCGCGACTCCATGACCCAGTCGGCGGGCGCGATCAAGGAAATGGGCAAACGGGCGGGAGAGATCGGCGGGATCGTGTCGACCATCAACATGATCGCCGAGCGGACCAACCTCCTGTCGCTGAACGCATCGATCGAGGCCGCCCGGGCCGGCGAAGCCGGGCGCGGGTTCGCCGTTGTCGCCGAGGAGATTCGGAACCTCGCCAACCGCGCGGCCCAGGCCACCGCCGACATCGCCGCGATCGTCCGGGGGCTGCAGGACGCGGTCCAGGACGCCGTCGCCACGTCCAACGAGGGCGCGAAAGTGGCCCAGGAGAGCGGCCAGCTCGCCGAAGACGGCATGGCCGGGCTGAAGAAGATTCTCGGCGGGGTGCAGGGGACGAGCCAACTCGTCGCCCAGATCGCGCGGGCCTCCGACGAGCAGCTCCAGGCCGGGCACCAGGTCGTTACGGGAATTAACACGACGGTGACCCAGGCCCGGCAAGCCGCGATCGCGTCCGCGGAACAGACGCGCGCGGCGCAGGGGATCGTTCAAGCGACCGGGCAGATGCGGAAGATCGCGCGGCAAGTGTCCCAGGCGATGGGCGAGCAGGGGCGCGCGGCGCGCGACATCATTAAATCCGGTCAGGCGACCCGCACCCTGGCCCAGCAGGTTCGCAACGCGACCGGCGAACAGGCGGCGGGCGCCGGCCAGCTCACGCAGGCCCTGATGTCGATGAGAAAAGGCGCGGCCAATACCGCCCGGGCGGTCGCGGAGCAGGCCACGGCCGCCGACGAGGTCGCGCGCGAGGTGGACCGGCTCGTCCGGCTCATCGGGGACGTCACGCGGGCCATGAGTGAACAGGCCACCGCCTCGAACCAGGTGGCGAAGGCCGTCGAAGACATGCGCCGGCAGTCCGGGCAAGTGGCCCAGGCCATTGGCGAGCAGAGCCGGGCCACGAAAGACATGACGGTCGCTGCGGAACACGTCTCCAAACAGATGGCCCTCATCACGCGCGCCAACCGGGAGCACTCGACGGCGGGGGAGGCGATTCAGCGGGCGCTCGTCGAGATCCGCGACGTCACCGAGCGCACGGCCCGGGGCGTCCAGGAGTCGCACCGGGCCGCGGACGGCTTGCGGGCGCGCACGGTTGCACTGACCGCACTCACGAACAAACTGGGACGAACCGCCCCCGCCCCCCGACCGCGCAGGGGCGGAACGAAGTAGGATCTGTTAATGTGGACGGGCGGCACCGACCGCGGGTCAAGTGGGGAGGGGTATGAAGCCCGGGGGCGACGAGATCGATTTACCGGTCGGCACGTTCATCATCCTGCGGGACATCATCCGCGACCGGATCGGCGTTTCGTTCGACGACGACAAGCGCGGCCTGTTGGCCGGGAAGGTCGGGGACCGGCTCCGTGCGCTGAACCTGACGTCGTTCCTCGACTACTACTACTTGCTGAAGTACGGCCCCGGCTCGGACGAGGAGTGGCCGCGCCTCACGGACGCGCTCTCCGTTCAAGAGACCTATTTCTGGCGCGAACTCGATCAGGTCCGCGCGCTGGTCGATGTACTCGTTCCGCAACACGTATCGGCCGGGCGCGGACCGGTGCGGGTGTGGTCGGCCGCGTGCGCGACCGGGGAGGAGCCGCTCAGCATCGCGATCGCGTTGAACGAAGCCGGGTGGTTCGGCCGGGCGGACATCGAAGTGTGGGCCAGCGACATAAGTCCGGCCGCACTCGAGAAGGCCGCGGGGGGGGTGTATCGTGAGCGGTCGTTTCGCGCATTGCCGCCCGAACTCCGCGAGAAATACTTCACGCCCACGGCCGGTGGGTCGAAAGTGGCCCCGGATTTGCACGCTCGTATCAAGTTCGTCACCGCGAACTTGCTGGACCCGGCTTCGACAACTAACTTGGCGACCGCGCCGTTCATCTTTTGTCGGAACGTTTTCATCTACTTCTCGGCCGCGACCGTCGCGCGGGTCGTGCGCGGATTCGCGGATCGGATGCCGAGCCCCGGGTTTTTGTTCCCGGGCGTCTCGGAATCGCTGCTCCGGGCGACGACCGCCTTTCAACTGGAAGAAGTTGGACGGGCGTTCGTGTACGTGAAGCGCTGATCGCACCGGAGGAGTTTGTGAACGACGTCGTGAAGGTTTTAATCGTGGACGACTCGGCTTACGTCCGCAAGGCCGTGCGCCAGATGCTGTCGCGCAGCCCCTTCATCGAGGTCGTCGGCGCGGCACGCGATGGGGAGGAGGCGCTGGAACTGGTCGAACAGCTCCGGCCCGATGTCGTGACCCTCGACCTCCACATGCCGAGGTCCGACGGGCTGGACTTTCTGAAGAAGCAAATGAGCCGGCGCCCGGTTCCCGTGATCGTCCTGAGTGCCGCCAGCGAGAGCGGCGAGTTGGTCATGCAGGCACTCGACGCCGGGGCCGTGGACGTCGTGCAGAAGCCGACCGCGCTCGCGACCGACAAGGTGTTTGAGATCGCCGACGACCTGGTGGCAACGGTCAAAGCGGTCGCCGCGGCGCGCGTGCCCGCGCTGGTGAACGAATCGCGCCCCCAGACCGCGGCACCCCGTGCGACTCCAAAAGCCGGAAAAACTGACGTTTTGCTGATCGGTGTTTCGACCGGCGGCCCCCAGGCGCTGAAGCGGATCGTTCCCCAATTCCCGACCGATTTTCCGATCCCGATCGCGATGGTTCTGCACATGCCGGTGGGGTACACCGAGCTCTTTGCTCGGAGCTTGGGTGAGGTGTCTCAAGTGAAAGTGGCCGAGGCGCAAGAGGGGGACGTGTTTCGCCCCGGGCTCGCGCTCCTGGCCCCGGCCGGGTACCACCTGTCGTGCGTCCGCCGGGCGGACGGGGCGGTTGTCGCCCGGCTCGGGCTACGGCCCCTCGACACGACCCACCGGCCGGCCGTGGACGTGCTGTTCCGGTCCGCCGCCGAAGTGTACGGGGACCGCGTGCTCGCGGTCGTGCTCACCGGAATGGGTTCGGACGGAACCCAGGGCGCCGCGTGGATCAAGGCCCAGGGCGGGCGCGTGTTCACGGAGGCCGAGGAGACGTGCGTCGTTTACGGTATGCCGCGCTCGGTGGCCGAGGCCGGGTTGAGTGACCGCGTCGTCCCGCTGAATAGAATGACCGAAGTGATTCTGGGAGCGCTCTGATGGCACGAATTCTGGTCGTGGACGATTCCGCCCTGTCGCGGCGCGTGTCCCGCCGCATCTTGGAAGGCGCGGGCCACTCGGTGGCCGACGTCGCGGACGGGCTGACCGCGCTGGAGCGGTACGCGCTCGACAAGCCGGACCTCGTTCTGCTCGACGTGACGATGAACGAAATGGACGGGCTGGAAGTGCTCCGCCAGCTCAGGGTGATGGACTCCGCGGCCGTGGTCGTAATGGCCACCGCGGACGTTCAAAGCTCCACGCGCGCGCTGGCCGAGACCGGGGGCGCGTCCGGGTTCGTGTCGAAGCCGCTGAGCGCGGAAACGGTCCTCCGGGCCGTCGACGCCGCCCTGGTCGGGCAGGGGGGCGCGAAGTGACGCTCACCGAGGGCCAGAAAGACGCCGTGACGGAGCTGGTGAACATTGCCTTCTCGCGGACGGCGGCCGCACTGTCGGAGATCACCGGGAACCGGGTCGAACTCGCGGTACCGGAAGTGTCCGCGCACCCGATTAGTGGGTTGCTCCCCGCACTCGGTCGGTTCGTCCGCGGGGAAGTGGCGACCGTCCACCAGATTTTCGGGGGGCCGGTTTCGGGCGACGCATTTCTCCTGCTGGACATCGAAGGGGCGGCCAAACTCGTCGGGCTGCTGGCCGACGCCGGCGCGCCGACCACGCAGATGGGCGCTTCGGCCCGCGAGGTACTTGCCGAGGTCGGGAACATCTTGCTCAACGCGTGCCTCGGCGTGTTCGGTGACCTGCTCCAGGTGCGGTTCACGTTCGCGGTCCCGCGGCTCCACCTGGATTCGCTCGGCTCGATGCTCGATTCCCTGGTCATCGGGGAGGACGAGATCCGGCACGCGCTGCTCGTCGGTGCGCGGTTCCGCGTGCGCGCGAGCGAGGTGACCGGGTGCATGGTTCTGGTGCTGGGGGTGAGTTCGCTGGACCTGTTCGTCCAAGCGATCGAGGAGTGGGCGGAGCGGGTTACTCATTCCTAGCGGGCGTCGGGCGCGCGGCTAATACGTGTAGGGGAACCGATGGGGCTCTCGGCGGGATTTCTGAGCCAACTCGATGCCGTCGGCGATTGGGGGCTGCTCGCCACCGACACGGAGCTGACCGTCACCGGTTGGAACCGGTGGCTCGAGCGCCAGAGCGGGCTGGCGGCCGAAGAGGTTCTGGGCCGGAAGCTGTTCGACCTCTTTCCCGATTTGCCGGCGCGCGGGCTGGACCGGTACTTTCGGCAGGTTCTCGCGGGCCAAACGGCCATCCTTTCTCAGCGCTTCCACACCTACGTGCTCCCGATGCCGACGCCCATTGTTGGGGCCGAACGGGGGCGGATGCAGCAATCGGCGCGCATCCTCCCGCTCGTGACCGACGGAAGTGTCCTCGGCACGCTCACGCTGATCGAAGACGTGACGGAGCGGGTGGTTCGGGACGCCGAGCTCCGGGCGCGCGGGCGCCAGCAAGCGGCGGTCGCGAGTTCGGCACGTTCGGCACTCGCGGGCCACGACGTTGCCGTGTTGTGCGGCGAGTCGGTGGGCCACCTGACGGAAACCATCGGAGCGGACTGCGCCGAGGTTCTTGAGCTCCAACCGGGCGGCGCGGGGTGGGCTAGGCTCGCGGGCACCGGGTGGCCGGAGTCGTCCGGACCCGTTTTTCAAGCCGCGGAGACCCCGCGCATTCTCGCGGTCCTCGACTCCGAGTCGGCCGTTCTCGGGGAACCCGATGGCGACCCGCGGTTCGCGCTCGAAGCGTACCTTCGGGACCAAAAAGTCGCGCGCGGGCTCGTCGTCCGAATCCCCGGTCGACGGAACCGGCCGTTCGGATTGTTGGGCGTCTACACGCGCGCCCCGCACCGATTCACCCCGGACGAAATCCAGTGCGTCCGGGCACTGGCCGACATTATCGGGACGGCGGCCGAGCGAAAGCAACTGGACGCGGAACTGCGCTTGCGGGTCGGGGAATTGGCCGAGGCCGATCGCCGTAAGGACGAGTTCCTGGCAATGTTGGCTCACGAACTACGCAACCCGCTCGCCCCCGTGCGGAACGCCGTTCAGATCCTTCGGGCGACTTACACCCACGACCCCGTTGTTACGCGGTTGACCGAAATGCTGGGCCGCCAGGTGGGGCAAATGGCTCACATGGTGGACGACCTGCTCGACGTCTCGCGCTTCACCCGTGGGACGGTTGAACTGCGGACGGAGCCGGTGGTCCTCGCGGACGCGATCGACCGCGCCCTCGAAATGGCGCGCCCGCTGATCGACGCCCGGCGCCACGACATCAACGTTTCCGTTCCTTCGGAACCGATTCACCTGGACGCGGACCCGACGCGGCTCACCCAGATTCTGGGTAATCTGCTTAATAACGCCGCGAAATACACGGACGACGGCGGGCGCATTTGGCTCTCCGTTTCCCGTGAGGGCGACGAAGCCGTGGTCCGCGTCCGTGACACCGGGATCGGGCTGGCGCCGGACATGCTGCTCCGCGTCTTCGACCTGTTCACCCAGGAGAACCGGACCCTCGATCGGGCGCAGGGCGGGCTCGGGATCGGACTGACGTTGGTCCGCAGCTTGGTCGAGCTCCACGGCGGCACCGCCCGCGCGTTCAGCGACGGACCGGGACTCGGGAGCGAGTTCGTCGTTCGCCTGCCCGCGCTGCCGACCTGTACAAAGGGAGCCAACGAACGGGGCGCCCCGCGCTCCACAGTTGAACCCGCGCGCCGGCTGCTGATCGTGGATGATAATGTCGATTCGGCCGAGAGTTTGGCCGAAGTGCTCGCCCTCGCGGGTCACAACGTCTGGACGGCTCACGACGGACCGGCCGCGCTGCGCGAGGTACAGGCCCATTCACCGGAGATCATTCTCCTCGACATCGGGCTCCCGCGCATGGACGGGTACGAGGTGGCGCGCCGGGTGCGCCAACTCCCGGACCTCGGGACCACGACGCTGATCGCGATGACCGGGTACGGTCAGGAAGAAGACCGGCGAAAGTCGCAAGAGGCGGGATTCAACTATCACCTCGTCAAACCCGTGGACCTCGACGAGGTCCGGCGGTTGCTGGGCTCGATTCCGCTGAGTTCATCTGTTCGCTGAGCGGACACGTACTAATCCCACGAAATACGCCACGTATCCAATCATCTCGTACCTCGGTCTTCGCGGGCGGGCGAGGTAAACGGCGCTGATGCACACCAGGCGCTGGGAGTAGAACCCGTTCCCACAGGGGACGTCGAGCACGTTTGCGCCAGGAGGAGGGAGCGCATCGTACAGTTCCACCCGGAACGCCTCGTGAAACGACGACTGATAGGCATCGCATTGAGGGGGGGGCAACCGGGGTGTTTCGGTTCCCAGGAATGCGGTGAGCGTGGCGAACGGGAAGGCGGGTAGAAGGGCGCGTGCCGTGGCACCCGGATTGCGTGGAATCGAAACCCTCTGACCGAATCGCGGTCTGTTTGAAACGCACTAACGGGGGTGGCTATGGCCGGCGAGCAACAGAAGCAGGAGATCGACGACAAGGTGACGACCCTGGTCCGCGGCCGGTTCGGTGGTGACTACAGGGCCGCGTTCGCACATTACGACTCCAACGACAGTGGCGCGATCGATAAAGACGAGCTGAAGGTGCTGCTATCGGACGCCGGGATCGGCAGCGCGCTCACCCGGTGGGCGTGGGCGAAGGGGATCATGGGCGAGGTAGACAGGGACGGTGACGGGGCCATTTCGTGGGCCGAGTTCGAGACCGTGTTCCGGGCCAACAAGTCTTAACAACCGGTCCGGAGGGATGAGCCCGCTCCTTGTCCCTTCGGGCGGCCGGGCCGGGGCTTCGGGGCGAACTCATCGGTTGACGCGCTGCCCGTGGTGAGGACCGGCGCGGGGGGAAGTATCGCGAAGTTCAGTGGGCGACTCGGGAGCGCGCCTTCCCGCCCCTCGGTCAGGGCGACATCGACCGTGGCCACGTACAGGCGGACGCCGTGAACGATCGGTCCGGGACCGGAGCCGAGCCGAACGATCCGCAGGTGCGCCACCGGGAATCCCGCGAAGGGCCGGTCGTTGTGGCACCCTTGCACGCCGGCAAGAACCCCTTCGGAGTGGCCGATCTCGATGCGGCGACACGGGCGCCCCTCGCCCGGAACGTCTACGGGTAGCGAACGCGAGCCGACCTCGAACGCCTCGCGCACGGCCTCCTCGAAGGGGCGCAGGCGGAGAACGGGCGCCGGTCCGTGTGGGGGTACGGCCGAGGCAAATCGGGTGCCGATGCCGAACGGGAGCGCCAGCCCGATGGTGGCGAGGACGGAGCGTCGGTCGTGAGTCATTGTGGTTGCTCTCACAGGTACCAAACGAAAGGCGAAACAGGGCCGGGCGCGCGGACGGCTCCCGGCCCGAAGGCACCGGGTTACCGTTGCGCGGCGGCGCGGTCCCAGAAGCGGAGTTTGCGGCACGCCGCGACGAACGCATCGCAGTCGCCTGCCTTATTCAATGGCACGAACCCCTCGTCCCGCGCGACCCCCACCTTCTCGAACAGCGCCGCGGCGGGCACCGCGTAGCCGATGAACTTCCGGTGGGCGGTCGCGTCCGCGACGAAGTCCCGGACCGCCGGCAACTGGGCCAGTGCCGTCGCCCCGTCCGTGGACGGTAAGAGTGCGACGGCGTCGAACAGGACCGACGGCCCGCCCTCGAGTTTCTCGTCCGCGTCGTGCCAGGTGCCGGCCGAGTCCTTGACCCCGCCCACCTCCGGGGCGACGAGCACCAGCGTCGCGCCTTCGGCCTTCAGCGCCTTACTGAGGGCCGCCAGGACGTCGGCATCGACCCCGTCGGTGACCAGCGCGCCGACCTTGCGCCCGGCGAAACTCTTGGGACCGTTCTTGAGGATGCTCAGCTTGTCCGACGGCTTCAGGTCCCGGCGCGTCGGCTTCGCGGCCGGGGCCGGTTTCGGCATTTCCTTCAACCGCAGCCCCTTGGCCACCGCGTCGGCGAGCCCGGCGTCGATGTTCAACAGGTGCGAGACCATCCGCGCTCGGATGGCCACGGTCTCGACCTTGCTCAGTTCAAACACGAGCGCGCTGGCGATGTGGGTCTGCTCGAGCAGGGTCTGACTGATGTAGAACTGCCGGGCCTGGCTGTAGTGATCCGAAAACGTCTCCGACCGCGCCCGCACCTTGGTCCCCCCGACCGGCTCGGGGAAACTCTTGTACCCCTTCTCGGGTGACTCGCGCGGGCCGCCCTCCGCGCCCCACGAGTTGGGCTCGTAGTTCGCGCGCCCTTTGGGGTTGCGCATCGCCATGTGCCCGTCCTGCTGGAAGTTCATCACCGGGCACTTCGGGGCGTTGATCGGGATGTGCGTGAAGTTGGGGCTCCCGAGCCGCTTCAGTTGCGTGTCCAGGTACGAGAAGTTGCGCCCCTGCAAGAGCGGGTCGTCGCTGAAGTCGATCCCGGGCACCACGTTCTGAGTGCAGAACGCGACCTGCTCGGTCTCGGCGAAGAAGTTGTCCACCCGGCGGTCAAGCACCATGCGGCCCACGATCTTCACCGGCACCTGCTCCTCGGGGATGATCTTGGTCGGGTCCAGGACATCGAACTCGAACGCTTTGGCGAACTCGTCGTCGAACAGTTGCACCCCCAGTTCCCACTCCGGGAAGGCGCCCGCCTCGATCGCGTTCCACAGGTCGCGGCGGTGGAAGTCCGGGTCGGCCCCGTTGATCTTCACGGCCTCGTTCCACACCACCGACTGCAACCCCAGTTTCGGCTTCCAGTGGAACTTCACGAACGTGGACTTGCCCTGTGCGTCTACCAGGCGGAACGTGTGGACCCCGAACCCTTCCATGAACCGGAACGAGCGCGGGATGCCCCGGTCGGACATGACCCACATGACCATGTGCATGGCCTCGGGCGTGAGGGAGATGAAGTCCCAGGCGTTGTCGTGCGCGGTGGCCGCTTGGGGGAACCCGCGGTCCGGCTCCTCCTTAAAGGCGTGGACCATGTCCGGGAACTTCATCGGGTCCTGGATGAAGAACACCGGGATGTTGTTGCCGACGAGATCCCAGTTCCCCTCCTTCGTGTAGAACTTGGTGGCGAACCCGCGGACGTCGCGCGCGAGGTCGGCCGAGCCCTTGCTGCCGGCGACGGTCGAGAACCGCACAAACGTCGGCGTCTTCTCGCCCTTCTTGAACACCGCGGCCCGGCTCACCGCTTCCAGTTCGCCGTTGCTCTCGAAGTACCCGTGCGCCCCGAACCCGCGGGCGTGGACCACGCGCTCGGGGATGCGCTCGTGATCGAAGTGGAAGATCTTCTCGCGGAAGTGGAAGTCCTCGAGTAGCGCCGGCCCGCGTGGGCCGGCCCGGAGCGTGTTCTGATCGTCGGAAACGGGGACGCCTTGCTGGGTGGTGAGAACCGGGGCGCCGTCCTGCGCGGTCTGGTGCGTTTCGCCGCCCCTACTCTCGACGGGAGGGTTCTTCGGCTGGGTCATATCGGCCATCCTGCTCGAGGTGCTAACGCGAGTTGTGAATCAGGCGGCTAGGCATGAGCAAATTGCGATCCAAATGACCTGCTGATCGCATTGAAATTATGAGCGGAAAGATGTTTAAAAATTGGTTTAGCCGAACGGGATGTGGACGAATCAGATGGTCTAATGACACATCAGTTTCCTGGTCGCGGGCCGCGACCGCGAGGGAGCGGGAGGGGCTCCCGTTGGTGGTCGCGTTCAACGCACGGGAAGCCCCACGCCCTTGCGGTCGCGGCTCGATTGGTAGCGACATGGATCGCGAAACGGGGCTAATAACGCATCAATGGCCGGGCTAATGGGATCAGGGGTGCGAACGCGGTTCGAGCACGCGGCTTGGGTGTTTTTGTTGTACCCCTTGAGGGGCATGAACGGGGCGCCCCACCCGCTCACGAGCTACGCGCCGTCCTCGCGGTCGAGCAAGAAGGAATGGGCCGGGGTTAGTTCACGGGAACCGATCCCCACGGCTTTTGAGCGGTGTGCTTCTCGGTCCCGCGGGCCACGTGGCCCGGGGCACCGATCCGCCCCTTGTGGCGATTGTCAGGCCCGCCTTCGGCCCCTCCAGGGGCGAGCGTCATCTGTGCTGCCTGGGGCGCGCGTTTCTGAAGATGATTTTGATCCCGTGGTCGAACGCAAATGCTTGTGTTGCCCGGGTCACCCCCTCGCCTGCGCCCCGGCCACGATGCGATCCAGCTCGCCCGGGTCGGCCGGTTTCGTCAGGTGGTGGTCGAACCCCGCCTCCCGGGTCCGGCGCCGGTCCTCCTCTTGCCCCCATCCGGTGAGTGCCGCGAGCGTCACGCCCTGCAACTCGGCGCTCTCGCGGATGCGGCGCGCGACCTCGTACCCGCTCATCCCCGGCAGCCCGAGGTCGAGCAGAATGAGTTGGGGCCGGAAGGTGGCGAGCACCTTCAGAGCGTCGGGGCCGTCGTGCGCGGTCCGCACCTGGTGCCCCCGCATCTCCAGTAGCATGGCCATGCTGTCTGCCGCGTCCCGGTTATCGTCCACCACCAGAATGCCGAGCGGGCGCCCCGCTGCGCCGGTTCCCGCCGCCTGTGCGACCGCGGGGGCCGGGGCAGGGGCGGGGGCCAGCGGCAGGCGGACCGTGAACGTGCTCCCGCGGCCGGGACCGGGGCTCTCCGCACGCACGCTCCCGCCGTGCATCTCGACCAACCGCTTGACCAGCGTCAGCCCGATCCCCAGCCCGCCCTGGCTCCGCTCAAGGGACGTACCCACTTGGGCGAACATCTCGAACACCTTTGGGAGCATGTCCGCCGGGATGCCCACCCCGGTGTCCGCTACCCGCACCACTGCGTCGCCCCCGTCGCGCTGGGCGGACAGCACGATCCGCCCGCCCGGGAGCGTGTACTTGGCGGCGTTGTTCAGCAGGTTCGCGAGCGCCTGTACCAGCCGAGTGCGGTCAACGTTCAAGGGGAGCGGCTCGGCCGGCATTCGCAGGGCCAACTCGTGCCCGCCGGCCTCCACCGCTTGCCGGCTCGTCTCCACCGCGGCGTCGACCACGGCCCGCAGGGGGACCGGCTCCTTCCGCAGTACCACCTTACCGCTCGACACCCGGGCCACGTCCATCAGGTCGTCGACTAGGTGGGCCATGTGCCCGAGCTGCCGGTCCATCATGGTCAGGGCGCGCCCGGCGGCCTCCCCGGTCGCCCCGCCCAGTCGCAGGATCTGCACCCCGTTGCGCACCGGGGCGAGCGGGTTCCGCAGCTCGTGCGCGAGCGTGGCGAGGAACTCGTCCTTGCGCCGGTCCTGTTCCTGGAGCGTGCGGTAGAGCCGGGCGTTCTCGATCGCGACGGTCACCCGCTCGGCCAGGTTCTGGGCCACGCGCAGCTCCTCCGGCCCGAACCGGCGGCGGGGGGACGAGCTGAGGAACGTCATCCCGCCGATCGCCCGGCCCCGGGACACGAGCGGCACGCACAGGTACGAGCGGACCCCCAGTTCTCGTAGTTTCGCGACCCGCTCCGGTCCCTGCGGGGCCGTGGCCGGGTCGATTTCGGCCAGGTCGGGCACCACTTCCGGTTCGCCCGTTCGCAGCACGTGCGGGACGACACCCGCCACATCACCGTCCGGTCGGAACGCCGCGTTTCGGGCGGCGGACACGTCTTCGGGTTCCGAGGCGGTGACCGCCAGGCGCTCGCGCGTGCCGTCCTCGCCGATCATGTCGACCACGCACCAGTCGGCGAACCCGGCGACGGCCAGGTTCGCGATCCGGTTGAGGGTGCTCTGGTAGTCCACCAGTTCGGCCAGACTCGCGCTGGCATCGGCCAGGAACTGCACCGCCTCTTCCGCCCGTTTGCGAGCGGTCACGTCCCGGAACACCTTACCGAACCCGTGCAGGGCCCCGTCGTCCCCTCGTAGCGGAACCATGACCCCGTCGGCGAAGAACTGGCTCCCGTCCTTGCGCGCGTGCCACCGCTTGTCCTCCGCGCGCCCCTCGCGGGCCGCCTGCTCCATCTCCCGCGCGGGCGCCCCGGCCGCCCGGTCCTCGGGGGTGAAGAGCACGTCGGCCGGCCCCCCGAGCACGTCGGCGGGGGCGAACCCGGTGATGCCCTCGGCCCCGCCGGCCCACTCGATCAACCGCCCGTCCCGGTCGGTGACCACCACCGCGTAGTCCCGCGCCCGGTCGATCAAGAGCTGAAAGCGCTCGTCCTTCTCCCGCAACTGCGCCTCGGACCGCTTGCGGTCCGAGATGTCGGTGAACAGCACGCCCACCTGCCGGCCCCCGGGCCGGCCGACCCGGAACGCGGACACGTCGTACCACCGGTCGAGGTCGGTCACCCGGTCGGTCCGGCGGAACGGCTCGCCGGTCTCGGCCACCCGTGCGTAGGCCTCGATCCAGTGGCCCTCGTGGGCGGGCATCACCTCGCGCGCCGTCTTGCCGACGACGTTTCGTAACCCGGTGTGGGCTTCGAGGGCCGGGTTGACCAGCAGGTAGCGGTAGTCGACCGCCCGGCCCGCCCCGTCGAGCACCGGTTCGACCACGCAGTACCCCTCGTCCATCGACTCGAACAGGGACCGGAACCGCTGCTCGCTCTCGCGCAATTGCTCCTCGGCTCTGCGGCGCTCGGTTATGTCCTGCATCGCCCCGACCAGGCGGACCGTCTTACCGTCCTCGTGGATCGCGTACCCGCGGTCGAGGACGGCGGCGTAGGTGCCGTCGGCCCGCCGGAACCGGTACTCGTCGGACCAGTTCGCGCCGCCGCGGTCGATGACCGCGTGGATCCCGGTGACCACCCGGTCCCGGTCGCCCGGGTGGATGTGCTCGTACCACCACGTGGCGTCCGCGCCCACGTCCCCCGGGCGGTACCCGAACAGCGCGCCGGCGCCCTCGTTCCACCAGACCGCGTTGGTCCGCATGTCCCAGTCCCACACCGCGTCGTTGGTCGCGCGGGCGACGATAGCGAACCGGTCGTTGCTCTCGCGGAGCGCGGCCTCGGCCCGGCGCTGGTCGGTGACGTCCAGGGTCACTCCATCGAACCGCTTCGGCGCGCCGGCCCCGTCGTAGTAGGTTCCCCCGATCGCCCGGACCCACTTCTCGGCCCCCGTCTCCGGGTCCACCGTGCGGTAGTGGACGTCGTAGCCGGTGCGCTCGGCCACGCTGCGCTCGATGGCCGCCCGGGTCGGCCCGCGGTCGTCCGGGTGGATGCGCTCGTAGAACGTGTCGATCGTGACGCGGGCGTCGGGCGGCAGCCAGAAGTGCGCCTTGACCCGCTCGTCCCACTGGAGGACGTCGAACGGCAGGTCGCAGTACCAGAACCCGATCCCGGACGCTCGGACCGCGTAATCGAGGCGCGCGCGGCTGGCGGCCAGGGCGCCCTCGGCCCGCTTCCGGTCGGTAACGTCTACTACCACCCCGGCCCACCCGACGGCCCCACCGCCCGCGGCCCGCTCGACGGCCCCGCGCGCGAGCAGCCACCGCTCCCCGCCCGGCCCGGTCACCCGGTACTCGCTGCGGAACGGCGCGTCGGTATCGAGCGTGCGCCGGATCTCCGCGCCCACCCGCTCCCGGTCGTCGGGGTGGATTGCGGCCAGGAAGTCGCCCACCGGGGCCGAGGCGTGTTCGTCGGCGGCGACCCCGAAGAGGGCGGCGAAGTTGCGGTCCCCCGTGACGCGGTCGGCGGTGACGTCCCAGTGGTACGTGCCGACCTCACCGGCCTGGAGCGCGGACGCCCGGGCGCGCTCGACCCGCTTGGCGGCGGTCACGTCGCGGGCGATCTTGGACACCCCGATGATGTGCCCCTCGGCGTCCCGGACGGGAGAGAGAGTCAGTGACACGTCCAGCCGGCGGCCGCCCTTCCGTACCCGCTGTGTCTCGAAGTGCTCGATCCGCTCCCCACGGTCCAGGCGCTCCAGGATGGCCCGCTCCTCGTCGAGCCGGTCGGGTGGGACGACGAGGGTGATCGACTTCCCGACGGCCTCGGCCGCGGGGTACCCGAACACCCGCTCGGCCCCGTAGTTCCACGAGCGGATGGTGCCGTCCAGGTCCATGCCGACGATGGCGTCGTCGGACGACTCGACGATGGCCGCCAGGCGCGCCCGGGCGCCCTCGGCCTTTTTGCGCTCGGTGATGTCGCGGAACACCAGCACCGCGCCGTCGACGGTCCCGTCCTCCCACCGGATGGGCGCCGCCGAGTCGTCGATCGGCCGCTCGGTGCCGTCGCGGGCGATGAGGATCGTGTGGTTCGCCAGCCCGACGATCGTCCCGGTTCGGAGCGCCCGGAGGGCCGGGTTCTCGACTTCCTTTCGGGTCGTCTCGTTGACGATGCGGAACACCTCGTTGAGCGGGCGCCCGCGGGCGTCGGTGGTCGGCCACCCGGTGAGGTGTTCGGCCACCGGGTTGAGGAACGTCACGCGCCCGGCCGCGTCGGTGGCGATGACACCGTCACCGATGCTGGCCAGCGTCGTCTGCCAGAGCTGGAGCCGCTCGGCCCCGCGGGCCTCGCGGGTGCGGTGGGCCAGCTCGACGAACACCGACACCTTCGCCCGCAGGATAACGGGAACGAGCGGTGCGACCAGGTAGTCCACGGCCCCGAGCGCGTAGGCTTTCTCGATCGGGAAGTCGGTGCCCGTGTCGGGGCCGAGGAAAATGATGGGCGTGTGCCGGCTGCGGGCGCGGATCCGCTCGGCCACCTCGAACCCGGACAGATCGGGCATTTGGACGTCGAGGAGAACGACCGCGAAGTCGGTCTCGAGCACCCGCTGGAGTGCTTCTTCGCCGGAGCCGGCGCGGACGAGCGTCTGGCCGAGGGCGCTGAGCACGGTCTCCAGGGCGAGCAGGTTTTCCGGCCGGTCGTCGACGAGCAGGATGTTGACTGGGGCGCTGTTAATCACCGAATCCTCTACCGGGCGGGTCATTACGGTGCGGTCACGGGATCGAACGTGTGATCGGTGTGCTGAGGGGGCATTTTACTGGCTCGTGGCGGCCACTCAACGGTGCGCCGGGTGGGGCGCCCGTGCGGCGCGGGGGCACTGGTTTTCGTCCCACCGTTCACATTCTCCGGGAACCCGACTTCTCAAACGATCGATACGCGCCGCCGGTTCGAGGCACCGCGGACCAATTTGATCCGTGCGGTGTCGGGATGAACCGCGTTTCCGCCAATGTCGTGCCGGGGGCGCAAATGTTGCAGAAGTGGACCGCTGTCCCCGGTCGGGCGGGCTGTGGGTCGTTCCTGCGAAGCGCGGGCCAGGCCGAAAGAGTGACCGTGAAGACGCTGGGCTACTACGGTAAAGAAGACGTCGCGTTGACACCGTCCCGGCCGCCGCGCCTCGATCGTCCGCATGCGGACGATCGAGGCGTTAGTCACCAGCCTTTTGCAGAAGAAATTGCTCTGGAACAGCCGGTGCCCGCCTTCCCGACCGGGTTACGGCTCGCTCCGAACACGCGGTCCCCGCTCTCGGCCGATCGCTCGGTAGTAGCCCGGTCGGTCCCGATGTGGCCCGGTGGCGGGGGCGCTGGGCGCCGAAGGGGCCATTGCTCCCAGCGTTGAATGCGGACATGAGGTCTTTGGCAAACGCTGCGCCGTCCGGCTTCGACAGTAGTGACGGCCACTTTGCTGCCGCCGAGCGGGGACGCGGTTTGCTACCCGAGGAGCGAGCTGTGCCCGGTACGAGCGAGAATTTAAACGGGAGCGCGCCGGACCGCAGTCCGGGGGCCTGGTTCTGGTCGACGTCATCAACCCGCTTGATTTCCCGGAAGCCGACCAATTGCTCCGGTTCGTGGCTTCCGCCGCCGACCGGCTGGCCGAACTGAAACGGCACGCGAAGCGGGCCGGCGCGCCGGTAGTGTACGCGAACGACAACTTCGGGCGCTGGCGCTCGGACCTCTCGGCCGTGGTTGAATCGCAATTACCTCCGGGATACGTCGGAATCGCACCCCGCTCCATGTTCGTTTAGGGCGGGACACGGCGCGTTCACACGGCAAGTTTTAACCCCTGGTACCACTCTCGGTATGGTGTGTTGACCGCCATGTGCCGGTTGTAGTCCGGCGCGCCATCCGCCCACCAAACCGGCCCGCGCTCACCGAGGCCCACTTTCGCGGTCTGAACCTGGCGCCGCGCCCGGCGCCGGTTCGCTTCCGGCGCGTGGGCGGACCTACGCAGTACCGCGCGGGCTCGTCCCAGGTCTCCCATCAGGCGCTCGCGCTCGTCCGCCGCGAGTGCCGGGTTAGTCATCCGCCAGAGGCGTCCACGGACGACAAAGTACCGCCCGTCCGGGGTTACGGGATACATCATTTCCGGCCTCGCTCCTGCCCTCGAATACAGGACACCGTCCACATCACGACAGCAATTTGCGTTCCGCGTGGGGCACGGATGAGAGCCACGGGCCGTGATGTTTCAAAATTCTGGCGAATATTCAGGCCCACCAGGAGCATCAAATTTGTGTGCAAGCTGCGACCGAAATAGATCGCTCTGGAGATAGATTGTGAACGAGCTTGATACCCCGATCCATGTCGTGACTGTTTGGATCGGGAACACCGAAAATTGCGCTGGGCTACTACCTTCAAACCTTCGACGCGGACTTTGAGAAGTCAATAAAAGGCGGTGCGGTCAGTAGCCGGCATTGTTTGTCTGGCACAGAGGAGCGCGTCCGAGAACCCAGAAAATGCAGGACTCCGGGCAACTTCAGTCGCCCGGAGTCCTGATCTAACAATCTGTTCAAATGGCCAAGGTGGGACTCGAACCCACACGCCTTGCGGCGCTCGATTTTGAATCGAGTGCGTCTGCCATTCCGCCACTTGGCCGGGACTCAATTAGAATAGCGGCCGAGCAGAGAGCAGCAAGCCTTCTGCCCGCCTGAAAGTGGTGCGCTCCGGGCGGGTATTCCTCACTACACTCACTTCCGTGTTCACTTTACTCCGCGGAGAACGTCTCGTGGCCGAAGACCCGTTGCCGGAATCGCTCGATGTGATCGCCGTCGCCCCGCACCCCGACGACCTCGAAATCCTGTGCGGGGGGACGCTCGCGAAGTTGGTGAAACAGGGGTACAAGGTCGGCATCTTTGACCTCACGAGCGGCGAGCCGACCCCGCGCGGGTCACTCGAAACGCGGAAGAAAGAAGCCGAAGACGCGCGGCGCGTCCTGAACGTGCCGGTGCGGGTCAACGTCGAGTTGCCGAACCGCGTGCTGATGGACGGCCCCGAAGCTCGCTTCGCGCTCGCCACACAGTTCCGCCGCTACCGCCCCGGCATCATCATCATCGCGGCCGGGCGCACTCCGGCGGCATCACCAGATCACCTCCAGGGCGGTCTCATCGGGGAAGCGGCTCGGTTCTACTCACAACTCACGAAGTGGGACGAGCGGTTCGCGGGAACGTCCCCGTACCGCGTACCGCACCTGGTGTACGTGCCGTTCCCGTTCGACGCCGAACAGCGGCACTGGCACAGCCAATTCGTGGTGGACATTAGCGACACCATTGATTTGAAGATCGCCTCCGTGAAGGCCTACGAGTCGCAGTTCGACGCGGCCCGGTTCGCGCGCGTCGAGCACCTGATCCGCTCGACGAATGGCTACCACGGTGCCCGCTGCGGGTACATGTACGGCGAACTGTTCGCGCTTCCGACTCCGGTAGGGGCGCCCGACTTGGTGACCCTGGTTCACGGCAGCAAGGGGGCGCTCGCTCCGCCGCAAATTCCCGGTAAGGATCACCCCCCGATGGGGTGAAAGCGAGCTACGAAAAAGCTCACGGGCGGCGCGAGAATTGATCGCGCCGCCCGTGAGCTTTTGTACCAACGCGGTCAGTTCGTCTCCGGGACCGGCGTCAGGATTTCCAGCACCTCGACTGCGGGACGATCGCCCGTGTAGATGACCCCGATGCGCCCATACGTTTCGCTCCCAGCAGGAACGCGGAACCATTCGGCCATCGTAGCGCTGAGCGTCACCCGGACGTAGGCGAGCGGTTCGATCCGGCGCAGCATGTTGTGCTGGATCAGCACGCGCCCGAGTGGGGTCTTCCCTTCAATGATCGCGGTGCGAACGGCCTCCGGGCAGACGCCCAGGTTGATTCGCACGAGGCCGAACTGCACCACGCGCTCCGCGTCCTCTTTGAGTGACAGCAGAATCTTCCGGGCGTACTCGTTACCAACGCGGCGACAATTCAGGACGCGGACATCGACCGGAGAGCCGTAAAACTCTTCGACCGTGACCGTCATGTGGTGCGTGTGGACGAGCAGTTTTTGGTAGGGCTCGGGCACTTCGCTGGCCGGTACCTCGACCGCTTCGGGGCGGTCTGGTGAGTCGGGGAATAGCCGGTACAGGTGCTCAAAAGTCGGGGCAGTTGTGAGCAAATCGGCCCCTCGCAGCGGGAACACGGGCGGGGTGGTTGGCAGGCTCGGAGAGATACCGTCACGGGCGGGGAGAGCTTTCAGGCGAACGGCCGGTGTGAGCCGGCCGGTGAAACCGCGTCGAGAACGCACCGGCCGGCTTACCTTGTCGAACGGGTTGACACTGTGGGCGCCGTACCAGAGGTGAACTCGCGTCGAGAACGCACCGGCCGGCTCACACCGGCCGTTCGCCTATTTACCCAATTCCACAAATTGTACCACGCCCTGGCGCGGGAGTTCGGGCTTCTCCAGCACACTATCGATGAGGTAGTAGAGCAGTTCGCGGAACTCGGTCGGCTGCACTTCGTCGGCAAGCGATTCGGCTTTCGCGCGGAACTTGTCCACGAGCTTATCGGCCTTCTCGAACACTTTGGCTGCGAAGTATAGGTGCCGGACCCGGGCCACGATCTCTTCGGTGTCCGCACCGGCGGTTCGGGTGCTGGCGATGAGGTGGAGGAGCTCTTCGCGCTGGGCCGGCGACGAGCCTTCGAGCGCGAGTGCGAGGAGCAGGGTGGGTCGGGCCGCGAGCACGTCTTGTCCCGAGACGAGCTTGTTGTCCTCGTCGCCAGTCCAGTCCTTGATGTCGTTGAGGATCTGGAACGCGACGCCGACGTTGCGGCTGAAGTCCGCGATCATCTTCTCGTAAGCGGTCGCCTCGCCCGCCAGTCGCACGCCGGTGTAGAGGGCGGCCTCGAACGCGGGCGACGTCTTCAGTGCGTAGATTTTCAGCGCGTCGAGCGTGGTGAGCGCTTGGTCCTTCGCGTCGCGCCAGAGGAGTTCCGCGCCTTGGCCCTCGGACAGCTTGATGTGCGCGTCCGCGAGCTTGTCGAGAACATCCGCAGCGACTTCGGCACCCAGAACTTTGCGTTCGCGTGACACACTGCGGTAGCCGAGGCCGATGAGGTAGTCGCCCAAGTTGATTGCGGTACCGACGCCGTGGGTGCGGTGCAGTGTCTCGGCGCCGTAGCGGTAGGCGTCGTCGTCCTCGATGTCGTCGTGAACAAGACTCGCTTTGTGGAACGTCTCGATCGCGATGGCCGCGCGCTTCACCGAGTCGGGTAGTTCCCAGCCGGTTTCGGAGAGCGTGGCCGGCGCGCCTTTGAGCGCATCGTAGCTGGCGAGCGTGATGAACGGGCGCGAGCGCTTGCCGCCGCGGGCGAGGAAGTCGTAAGCGATCGTTTCGTGCTTGCGGAGCGGATCAGTTTCCGGCGCCGTCGCCCGGGGGCGCGGAACCAAGCGCGACAATTCCGGGTCGTCGAACATCGCGTTCGCGGCCCGCATCAGGTGCATGTACGTTTTGGTCTTCGTGCCCGGCGCGGGGGTGTGGAGGCCGATCGACTCAAATACCCAGTCGTTGTCCACCGACGTGTTCTTGCAGTTGCTCGACAGTAGCGGGGTGGCGATGCACGGGATGCCCGCGAGCAGCACCTTGTCGAACGCCTTCTCCAGCACGTTGAGGCACGCGACGCCGACGATGGCATCGATGTGGCCGCTCACGATGATCTTCAGAACGATCGGCGTGCCCTCGCTCACGAGCACCTTGTAGCCGAGTTCTTCCGCCTTCGTGCGAAAATCACCGACCTCACACGCGCCGCACTTCTTGCAGTCCAAACCGAGTTCGTCGTACTCGGCGGGGCACCCCTCGGCGTTCTTCAAACAGTGCGGGAGGAGCATCAGCCGGCGGTGGAACGGGATCGCGGCGACCTGATCGCGCCAGAACTCGTTGGTCAGCATCACCATTGTGAAGCCGAGACACGATTCGCCCAGTCCGAGCGGGCCGAGCACCTTTTCGGCCATCTCGCGGGTCGATTCGCGCGTGAGCGGCTTCGACTTGTCCACCGTCTTGCAGAACTTCTCGACCGCGGCGCGGATCGCGTCCCGCACCTCACGCGATTGGGGGACTTCTTTGAACGCGGCGGAGTTCAGCTTGGGGGGCTTGGTCGGGGCGCGTTCGGACGTAGCTTCCGTAATGGCTTCGGCGACAGTCGTCACGGTTGATCCCTTGGCAACGGCAGGGGCAAAGCGAGTTACGGCTCTTGCGGGAGCGCGCAGAGAGAAGATACGGGGCGGCGGGTATCAGAACCAGTTTGGTCACAACCCACCGGTGACGCAAATGAAAACAGCGCTTGCGTTCCGACTTGCGGCGCGTTTTCGTGTAGTCGCCCGGTACCATCCGCCAGATACCTCACCCCAACTCGGAGTCTTTCACGCCATGACGCGATTCCTCTCCGCGCTCCTGCTCTTAACCCCATTTGCCGCTCTTCGGGCCGATGAGCCGAAGACCGATCCCTATGACCAATCGAAAGTTCCGCTCGAAGTCGAACCGCCGGCCGACTTTAAGGGGAAGCGAATTCTGATCGTCGCGGGTCAGGCCAGTCACGGACCGGGCGACCACGAATTCTTCGCAGGAAGCGCGATTCTCATGAATCTGCTCAAACAAACGGATGGTGTGTTCCCGATCATGGCCCGCAACGGGTGGCCGAAGAACGAGAAGCTGTTCGACACCGCCGATTGCATCGTGATGTACATGGACGGCGGGGGCGGGCACCCCGCGATCAAGCCGGAACGCATGAAGATCATCCAGAAACAACTCGATCGCGGGGCGGGGTGGGTCAACATGCACTACGCGGTCGAATACCCGGTGAAGTCCGGTGACCGCGACATCGCGGGTCCGGTGAAAGGCTGGCTGGGCGGTTATTACGAAACCGGGTACTCGATCAACCCGCACTGGGACGCGAACATTCGGAGCTTACCGAAGCACGAGATCACGCGCGGGGTGAAGCCGTTCACTCTCAACGACGAGTGGTACTTCGGGATGCGCTGGATCGATGACATGAAGGGCGTTACGCCGATTCTGCAGGCCGTTCCGCCAGAAGATTCGCGGCGCACACCGCACACGAAGGCGCGCAAGGGCGAAATCGAAACGATGGCGTGGGCCTTCGAGCGCGCGAACGCGGGGCGCAGTTTTGGCTTCACCGGAGGTCACGCGCACCGCAATTGGGGCGATGAGAACTTCCGCCGCGTGGTGGTGAACGCGATCCTTTGGGGTGCGAAGGTCGAAGTGCCCGAGAAGGGCGCGAAGGTGGACTTCGACCCGGCGGACTTGAACAAGAACCTCGACAAGAAGGGCAAGGAGCCGTTCAAGCCGATCCTTCCGCCGCGCAAGTAGGGTGGGGTAAGCACAGGGCTTCCGCCCTGTGCTACGAACGCCGGCCCCTCCGGGGCGGAAAGGCATTGGGGATTGGTCCCCGTCCCAGGTTCACAGGGCTTCTGCTACGAACGCCGGCCCCTCCGGGGCGAAGACAGAGAACCATCTGCTGCCCGGTCGCTTTCATCTCGTTCTCGATGCGGCAATGAAGGCCAATGTGTTTCCGCCCCGGAGGGGCCGGCGTTCGTAGCACAGGGCTTCCGCCCTGTGCGCTCTATGCTGGCTGTGGTGGGCCTTCGGCTCGCGGAGCCTCGCCTTGACCCACCCTACAAGCAACACCGAGCGCCGCGACGGTGAAGATGAGCGGGTACAGTTTCTCGAAGTACCACAGCTTCGCGAAGTAGAACCCGATCGGGCTGGCGTCGCGGAACCGGCCCGATTCGACCGCGTCCACGAGCCACGCGACCCCGCGCTGAACGGCGTCACCGGGCGCCAGGGCGAGCAACACTTCCACTGCGAGCGCCGTTTCCTCCGCGCTCGACGGGCAATCCTTTGCCCCGCCCCACCCGCCGTCCGCGTTCTGCACGGACAGCAGGAACTCGACCCCGCGCCGGCACTCCGGCGAATCTTTTAGTTCCAAATCGCGGTACGCAGCGAGTACGCGCGCGGTGCCGTACACGGGGTTGGTGTCGTCGGGAGCGTGCTGGTTGCCGAACCACAGCGGCAACCATGATCCGTCGGGGCGCTGTTGCTTGGTGAGGTAGGCAAGGCCGCGAGAGACCGTCGCGTGGTACTGTTTCCAGGTCAAACCTAAGTGAGCAATGAGAAATTGATACTTGCTCTCTGGTTTGCCGATCCAGCCGCGAGGGTCATCTTTAAAACGCTTGGACCAAACTGCGAGCGCACGAAGGGCATGTGCTGTTAAATCCGCGCCGCTGCGATCGAACGGGAGCGTGCCCCACCCCCGACAAAACGTCGGCCACCCGCCGTCGGAGTTTTGTAATCGAATGACCCAGCCGACGCTCTCCGTGGGATAGTGACTGTAACCGAGGTGGTAGAGCGCCAGAATTGCTCCGGGCGTATCGTCGCAGTCAGGAACTCCGCCGGGGAGATCGGTCCACGCCCAACCTCCGGGGTCGGCCCCAGTGTACGGGTGCCTCACTCGGTACTGTTGGCCCATTAGCCAGTCCCAGAGTGAGCCGCCTTCCCACTTTGGAGGAGCCGGTATCGACGCTGCATCGCCAACCGCAACGAGCGCGTTTACAGAGAGCGTCGTGACCCACGTCGCGAGGTTCGTATCAATCGGCCAGCTTCCGTCGGGGCGCACCGAGTTCACGATGAACCGCACGCCCTCATCGATCACTTGCTTTTCGGAATCGGTGCGCTTGCGGCGCATAGAGGCGAGTGCCATCACGACGAAGCTCGTCAGCGGTGTGGCTTCCAAATACCCACCGGTCGTCGGCTGAATGCGACGCAGTACGTTCAGGGTGCGATTTCGGACGAACCGGCGCACGGCGTTGCGGATCGGGTTGCGCGAGCGCCGGTGGTGGTGGATACACTGACCGATCGCGATGAGAGCGGGAAGGGCGTAGCTCACCACCGGCATCTTCGCGAACCGGTACCAGCTCTGCGGTAAATATGCCGCTTCAAACGGCAGCCGGGGCACTTTGTCCCAGGAAACCAACTTCGCCAGTGCGCATGTCATCAGGATCGGCACCGAGAACGTGTGATCTTTGCCGTAACGGTGGCGGATCGCGGCGGCCCGGCGCGCGGGAAGGGCACCGGCCCTCAGCGTGAGAAACTCTTCCACGCGCCGGATCGTCTCGCCCTGTTCCTTTTCCCCGGCCAACTTGAACGCGGCCCGGCACAACATCGTCGTCGAGATGTTCGAGAAACTCTTAACCGTGTCGCCCCACCCGCCGTCCGCGTTCTGGTGGTCCGCGAGCCACTTCAGGCCGGCATCAATGCGCGCGCGGTGCTCGAACGGGTTCACGAGGTGCAGCGCCATCACCGCGGTCGCGGTCGAGAGCGCGGACGTCGAAAGTTCGCCGACCCAGTGACCTTCCGGCACGCGCTCCGCGAGGAGCGCGTCGCGTGCGGTGACGTATGCGGCGCGGAGGCGGTCCGGGGGAATCATGCAATATCCATTCGATTCAAACGGGCAGGGCGGCTGCGTTGATCGTGAGGGGATGAACAATCCTCGCACGTTGATGGTGCCCGTGTCCGCGATTCATCCTATGAAGGTGGCTTCCCACTCCTTCGCGGCTCACTGAACCGGCTAGCGCGAGCCCAGTTCGCGCTCGGCCGCAGTGACCGCTTCGCGCATGAGTTCGGGAAGGGACGCGACCAGCCGCTCCAACCGCGCCCCGGTCCACCCCGCGAACAAGCCGGGGAGACGCGGGTTCGTTTTCGGATCGTAATTCTCGGCGGTTCCGCCGCAGCGCAGGTGGTTGGCCATGTGATCGGCCGCGGCCACGAGAGCGACGAGGCGCGGACCCTCGCCGGGTGCGCGCGGGGTGTGGTGGTGCCGGATCACTTCGACCAGTTCCGGCGGCAAGTTACTCAGTTCGGCGAACCACCCGCCCAGCGCGCAGTGGTCGGCCCCGATCGCCGCGCGCTCGCGCGCGAGCACGTCGCCCTCTTCCCGGAAGTCCATGACGTCCGCGAGCGCGAGGCACTCCGGGTCGGCCAGAGCGATCAGGACGCGCCCGAGGTCGTGGAGCAACCCGGCCGAATACTCTTCCCCGTGGAACCCGAGGCGGTGCGTGCGGTTGAGTTGCGCGCAGATGGACGCGGTGACGAAGCCGTGGTGCCACAGCGCTTGGCGCTGGGGTTCGCCCGCTGCGGCCCGCCCGCGGAGCCGTCCCCGCAGCCCGATCGCGGTGACCATGCTTTTGCACGTCCACAGCCCGAGCCGGACCACTGCTTGATCGAGGCGGATCGTCGGTGCGCCGCCGGCGAAAAGTGCGCTGTTCGCGACGCGCAACAAGCCGGTCGCCAGGGCCGCGTCCTCCCGAATCAGGTCGGCGATGGCGGCCAGCGAGACATCGGGGTCTTCCATCAGCGCGAGCGCCCGCGTGGCCGTGACCGGCAGCGGCGGCATGTCGTCCACGAGTCGGCGGATCTGGGTTTCGAGCCGCCCGGCGCGCTCCGCGGCCGACGGCGCTGCGGGCGCGGTCGACGCGAACATCGAGCGCAGCGCGTCGGAGAATCGCTTCAGAAGTGCCACACCGGCCCCTTGTTGCGGCAGGTATGCAGGAGGCGCTCGGTCACAGCCCCAGGTTGTCCAGGTCGTCCACGAGTCGGTCCAGGTCGTCCTTCGGTCCCGCGGGCTTGTCCGCTTGGCGCTTCGGCATGCCCACACTCGCGCCGACCGCGTCGCGTCCGTCGTTCACCAGTTCCCGGTCGCGCTCCTGAACGGCCGCACTCAGGGCGTCGCCCATGTCGCCGCCGAACAGCCGGCTCAGGTCGATCTTCAACCCGCCGACCGCGGCGCCCGTTTCCGCGCCGGCGATCGCGGGCGACTTGTACTCGGGGAAGATGATCGCCTGTTGCGGGCACACGCGGCTGCACGCGGGGCAGCCCTTCTTGCACTGGTCCTGGTTCTCCACCAGGATGCGCTCGATGGAATCGACCCCATAAACCCCGAACAGACAGAAGTCGAGGCACTCCAGGCAGTTCGTACACCGGCTGTAGTCGATGACCGGGTACCACCGGCGCCCCGCGGGCGCGAGCATCGCCTCGGGCGTGAACGCGCGCTGGGCGGGCGGCAGTTCCGGTTCGGGCTTCGAGAGCGAGAGCCCGAGTTGCAGGATCGCGGGGCTGCTTACGGCCTTCGCTCGCGCTTTGGTCTCGCGCCGATCGCGGCACTCCGCGGTGACGCGCTTGATCTCCGCGACGAACGCCTCGTGCTTGTTCGAGTCCCGCAAATCGAGCGTATAAATGTGCCGGTCGGGGATCTCCCCGCTCGGGCCGATCGCTTCGGGCTTCTCGACCGGTGTGTCGGTTTCCGCCTCGTCGTCGTCCTCGTCGGCCGGCGGTTTCAGTTGCGTTTCGCCGAAGTGCCCCTTGATGCCGTCGCGGTCGAGCAGCCAGAACGCGGCGCGGGGGTACAACCACGACAGCACGACCATGTCGCCTTTGACGCCCCCGAGGAAGAGGCGCCCGCTGTGGTCGGGACCGAGGTCATACAGGTTGGGAACGACCGAGACTTCCAAATCCGGTTCGAGTAGGAGCGCTGCGACAACGCTCTCCTCGAGCGCCCGCTTCGCCGGGTGCTTCCCCGGCGCTTGCGAGAGAACGACGGTAACGCGCGAACGACTCATGCGGACTCCGGTGGCAATGGCGGCAGCGGTAATAGAGCGGACGGTGGTTGGGGGGGAGGTGTTATCTTATCGGCCGGCGCGAGCATTTCAGTGGACGGGTGCGGCGGCGATGATCCCCCGGTGAGGCGCTCGGTCACGCGCTCGGCCCCGAACTCCAGGTCCGGGAAGAGCACGTCGTCGGGCACCCAGTCCGCGACCGGGACGATTTCCGGCACCTCGGGCGCGCCTCCGCCCTCGATCAAAGGAGCGAACACGACCAGTTCCGGCTCCGACGGCACGGGCAGCAGAACGGAGGGGGCGGGCGCGGGCGGTTCGGCGGCGGGGAACACACGCACGGCCGGCTCGACGACCGCTGCGACCGCCTCACTGGTGATCGCCGATACGTCAACGACCTCGGACGTCGGGGCTTCAGAAACTCCCGGGGCCAGTTCCAACACGGCCTCGGAGTCAGTTGTGGTCGGCGCGTGTTCGAGTATTGCGCCGTCGAAGGCGAACGGATCGGCGCCGGGTGCCAGTTCTGCGTCTTGTTGCTCGGTTTCGTTGGCGGGTTCGACGGTACCGAGTTCGACAGTTTCCTCCGCGCTCGCAGCGGGCTCCGGAATCAGCACCAACTCGTCATCGTCGGGCGCCTGGTACATGCTCAAGATCGTGTTGGCGATCTCGGGAAGCAGTTCATTGGTGAACGGCCCCGCTTCGATCGCCGCGACGAACGTGTCCGGCCGCACCGGTTCGGCGAGCCCCTTTTCTTCCAACCGGATCGCGAGCAGTTTGAGCATGATCCCCAGTACGGCCCAGCGGATGTGGCCCGGTTCCGTGACGTCGGGGTGGAGCGTGACGCGCTCGCCATCTTCTAGAATCGCGTGCGAGAGCCCGAGTACGGCGAACGCGCGGCGCACGTGCGACCGATAGTTGTCGAGGCACATTTCCTCTTCGGCCGCGTAGAGGCGTTCGAGGAACTGCCCGCGCTGGAGTGCTCCGGCGCCGCCCGTTCCGGGGAAGAGTGCGGTGAACGTGTCCGCGCACACGCGCTCGACCGACGGCCAGGGCGTGTGATGAACGCGCATGTGCTCCGTGTCGGTACCCTTCGTTCCGCCCTTCTGGAGCAACTTCCGGTACCCGTCCGGTGTGTGAACGTCGTCCGCGCGCGCGGGTGGTTTGGGTGATGCGCCCAAACTTGTGGTGGGGGGAGCGAGTTCCGGCTCCGCGAGCGCCTGAGTGACCTCGGCTGTCACCTGCTCGGCTGCGGGGCCGGGGTCGAACATCGCCGCGACCGCCTCGGCGCGGATCGGCCCCTTCACCCCGTTCTCGGAGAGCCGACAATTCAACACGTACACGACGTACCGGAGCAGTTTCCGCCGGATCTGTTCGCCGGTCGTTTCCGGCGACAGCACGTAGACACCGCCCGGGACCGATGGCACCGGGAGCGAACAGCGGACGGCGGAGTGGACCAGCGCGACATGGGACGCGAGATCGGGAACGTCCGTTGCGCGGGCGGCGGTCTGGAGCCGGGACATGAGGTCCATTGAGGTCGCGGGACTGCCGGTCGGGGGCGCGAGCGCGGGAACGACCGCGTCGCACACCCAGACGAGGGACTCCCACGGGACGGTCAGTACGCGGGCCTCGTTCGCGTCCGCGCGCCCGCTCGCGAGCAGGTGCTTGTAGTGCCCAGCCGTGTGCGGTTCCGGCGTTTGGGGCAGCGCCAGTCGCTCGACCGGCACTGCTCGCGTACCCGATGCGGACCGCGAGGAGCTTTTGAACCCGTTGGTACCGTTGACTTTGGTTACCTGATCGGCCCCGCGCCCGAGGCTCTCGAACAGCTCGAACTTGTCCGCGAACCGTTGAATCAAATCGTTGGTCGCCCCGGTAACCGCGATCACCGAGACCGTGTGCCCGCGGCGCTTCAGTTCCAGAATCACCGGGATGAAGTCCGCGTCGCCGGAAACGAGGACGAAGTGTTCGACCGGGGCGCCGGCCCCGAGCAGTGCGACCGCGTCCATCGCGAGCTTCATGTCGGCGGCGTTCTTATTCGCGGACTTCCCGGACAGGCGGAACACCTGGACCGGCTCGACGCCCTGGCGCATCAAATCCTGCGGCTCCACGCGGAGCGATTCAAAGTCCGCGTAGGCGCGCCGGACCGCGAACGGGAGCCCGGCCATGCGGTGCGCGTGCCGCACCAGGTTTTTCAGGTCCTCGGCGAACGACGGGCGCTCCTCGACCCGGATGCCCCTGTTGTTGAAGTAGTCGATCCGGCTCAGGTAGAAGTTTTCAAGATCTATCAATAGTACGGCTGATGGCTTCATGGGCGCCTCGTCCGTCAGGTGATCTGGGTAGATCGTAACACCCGCCGGGGCGCGGAACAACCAATCAGTCGGCGCTCGCGTTGATCTGCCCCTTGAGTACCCTCTGGGTCGTTTCCCAGCCCGCTTCCAGGTGGGCGAAATAGGCGCCCGCGTCGAGCGTGTCGGCCGGGTCGCCGACGAGTTCAAAGAGCCACCCGCGCCCGTAATTGTCGAGGTTGATCGTCCCGGGATCTTCCAAGAGCGCGGCATTGAACCTCACGATCCGGCCCGCGACCGGTGCGTACAGCCCGGAGGTGGCCTTCTGCGTCTCGATGAACCCGATCTCCTGCTTCGCGGTCACGAGCCCCGGTTCGATTCGCCATTCGAGGAAGTACACGTCCTGCATGAGCCGCACCGCGTAGGCGGTGAACCCGAAGGCGTGGACCCCGTCCCCACCGGGCCGGCACCACATGTGGTTCTTGCAGTAGCGCAGGTCGCCCGGCACCGGGGCCGGGTGCTTGCCCATCATGAACGTGAGCGGTTCGGACATGAGGCGCTTCACCGAGGGAGCGGAACAACTGGAAGTGGGAGAGGAAGTCAGGCACGAATAACACAGATCAGAAAGACGGATTGGCCACAAAAAAGCACAAAGGGCACAAAAGAAAACAGAGGACAGAGAGCAGGATAAATCCCATCAGAGCTAAATTCCCAAATCGTTTTCTGATTCCTATTCTCTCTGCTTTCTACATCTCGGTCTTCTTTTGTGCCCTTTGTGCTTTTTTGTGGCCAATCCGCCTTCTGCTTGATCCGCGTTATCTGCGTTTATCCGCGGCGCTCTTACTTTTGGCGCTCACGTATACCGCGAGCTAATGTACTGCGGGTCGAAGAACACGGGGAGGTGGCGGTCGATCTGAATGAGGCCGTCGGGCGTGCAGTCGATGCTCTCGCCGGTCACGTTGAGCCACCCGTCGCGCTCCAGTTTCTCGAACGCGGCGCGGAACTCGTCGCGGACGTCCACCTTGTACTTGTCGCGGAAGTACCCGACATCAAGGTGCCCGGTCTTCAGCAATAGCACGACTTCGCGGATGAGCCGGTCGCGCTCGGCCGTGGGGAACGCGCGGCCCAGTGGGAGTTCGCCGGCGTCGAGGCTCGCGACGTAAGCCTCCCACGTGTCGACGTTCTGGATGTGGACGCCGTTGACGTGCCCGAACGACGCGACGCCGGTCCCGAACATGTCCGCCCCGCGCCAGAGCGCCTCGCGGTACACGAACCGCGTCTTCGCCTTGCTCTTCACCACCGTCGTGGCGCTGGAGACCTCGTAGCCGGCCTTCACCAGTTCGTCGAAGGCGTACCGGGTCCAGGCGCGCTTGGTCGGCCAGTCCGCGACCGCGAGGCCCGGTTCGTCGTTGCCGAGTACCTTGAGTTCCTTGGAGAACACCGTATTGTACGGCAGTTCCATCTGGTAGATCGTCACGCAGTCGGGATCGAGCTTGATCGTTTTCTCGATGCACTGCTTCCAGTTGTCCCAGTCCTCGCCGACCATGCCCGCGATCAGGTCGATGTTGATTTGCGGGAACCCGAGTTCGCGCGCCCAACCGAACGCGCGGTAGATCTCGTCCTCCAAGTGCGCGCGGCCGTTGTACTGGAGGATCTCCGGCTTGAAGTTCTCGACGCCGAGGCTGAGCCGGGTGATGCCGTGCTTGCGGAGCATCTCCAGTTTGTGCTTCTGGAGCGTACCCGGTTCGCACTCGAAGGTGATCTCGCGTGCGGAATCCCAGGGCATGATCTCGCGGAGCCGGGTCATCAACCCGTCGAGTTGCGTGGCGCTGAGGTACGACGGCGTTCCGCCGCCGAAGTAGACGTAGTCGAGCGGGCGGCCCCCGACGCACGCGGTCTTGCTCAGCAGCTCGACTTCTTTCGTAATGGCGTCGAGGTACACCGAAATGTCGCTGGCGTTCTTGTCGGTGTAGACGCGGAAGTAGCAGAACTTGCACCGCTTCCGGCAGAACGGAATGTGCAGGTACAACCCGAGCGGTACGCCCGGGCGCGGCGGGGAGTTGATCGCCCGCTGCGCGTCCGGGAGGTACGAGTTGTTCCAGAACGAGAACTGCGGGTAGTTCGCGATGAAGTAGTTGCCCAGCCCGGTCTTCTCTTGTTCGGCAGCGCTGACAGTCATGGCGGAATCACTCGCACAGGCGACAACGGGTTACTTCTTCCCCAGGCAGTACACGACACCCTTATCGGTGCCCACGACGAGACAATCCGGTCCGACGGCCACGGAACCGGAGACGGCCGAATCCAGCGTCAGTTCCTGGAGCTTCTTGCCGGTCTTCAGATCGAGAACGTAGAAGTGCCCCTCGTCACTCAGGCACCCGACGAACACCTTCCCGCCCACAATCACCGGTGAAGCGTCTACTTGGCCCTCGGTGGTGAAGCTCCATGCCTGTTTACCGGTCTTCGGGTTGAGGCCGTACACCTTCTTGTCGCGGCTCCCCGCAACAACGACCTCTCCGGCCGCCGCGGACGCATAAAACGGCTGCTGCCGCGTGGCCGCCTCGAAAGACCACAGCTTTTCCTTCTTCTTCAGATCGACCGCGACAACCGTGTTCGCCATTGTTCCCACGTAAGCGACGTCGTTCAGGATAGCCGCGGTCGCGGCCGCTTGTCCGCCGAGATCGACCGTACCGAGTTCCTTGCCGGTTTTCGCGTCGAGCATGTGAAGGATGCTGTCGCAGCCCGCGACGAAGGTCACGTCGCCGATTACTGCCGGGGCTCCGTTCACCGGGCCGTCCGTCTTCACCTCCCACACCTTCTTGCCGTTCTCATCGACGCAGTAGAGGGTAGAGTCGTGTGAGCCGATGAGAACGTTCGTGCCGTGGAAGTTGCACCCGGCCATGATCTCGCCGTTCGTCTCGAACTCCCACACTTTCGAGCCGTCGCTTGCCTTCAGGCAGAAGAACTTGCCGTCCAGGTTGCCCACGTACACGCGGTCGCCCTTAACGCTCGGCGACGCCTTCATCGCGCCGAGTTTGACCTTCCACTTCTGTTTGCCGGTCGCGAGGTCCAGGGCGTACAGGTGCTTGTCCAGTGACGCGACGAAGACCGATCCTCCGGCGATGGCCGGGGCGCCCTCAATGCCCCCGGCGGACTTGGCGTCGCCGGTGTTGAACGTCCAGCGCTCTTCGAGTTGGTCTGGGAGCTTTGACGTGCCCGCTCCGGTCATGAGCGCGTCGCCGCGAAACACGGGCCAGTCGCCCGATACGAACGCGGGGGAGAGTACCACCGCGGCGAGCGCGGCGAGGGACAGAGCGCGAGACATGGCGGGCACCTCACGAGTTACCACGCGGCCTGATACACCCTGAGAATATCGGCTTCCGTCACCGGGCGGGGGTTAAATCGTGCCGTCCACTGCTGATTCGCTTCTTCGGCGAGCAATTGAAGGATAGTGTCGCTGACCCCGCACTCTTTCAGTGATTGCGGCAACCCGGCCGCGGCCGTCAGTTGCGATACACGGGCGGCCAGCACTTCGGCGGCCGGTTGACCGTTGGTGAGGCCACGCTCTGCGACTAGTTCTGCGTACAGGTGCCCGGCGGCGGGGGCGTTGAAGCGGATGACGTGCGGGAGCATGACGCCGATCGCAACACCGTGGGTGATGCCGTAGTGCGCGGTCAGCGGGTTCGCGCAACTGTGGCACACACCGAGCATCGCGTTCTCGATCGCCATCCCCGCGAGGTGCGATCCGATCTGCATTGCGGACCGCGCGGCGAGGTCTTGCGGGGATCGCAGGGCCGTCTCGAAGTTCGGTTCGAGGTGCTGGAACGCGGCCCGCGCGCACATTGCCGAGACGGGGTTCCGCTTGGTGCAGACGTAAGACTCGATCGCGTGGGCGACCGCATCAATGCCCGTCACCGCGGTGACGGAGCGCGGCTGGGAGAGCGTCAGTTCGGGATCGAGGATCGAGACCCGGAACGCGGCCTTTTTGTCGCCGCACGCCATCTTGAGGTGACTGCGTTCGTCGGTGATGAGCGCGTAGCTCTGCGCTTCGCTGCCCGTTCCGGCGGTGGTGGGGACGCCGACCGAGGGCAGCATCGGCTTGGTCGCCTTGCCGTGGCCCTTGTAGTCGATCATCCGCCCGCCGTTGGTCAGGATGAAGTTGATCCCCTTCGCGCAGTCCATCGAACTGCCGCCGCCGACGGCGACGATGCAATCGATTTGGTGGGCGCGCGCGAACACGACGCCCGCGTCCACCTCGCGCTCGGTCGGGTTCTCCTTCACGCCGTCGAAGAGAAACACCTCCAACCCGGCCTCGCGCATGACTTTTAGCGCGCGCTGCGGGTGCCCGACGTGCTCGAGACCGCGGTCGGTCACGAGCACCACGCGCGTGCCCCCGACGGACCGCACCGCTTCGCCGAGCTGGGCGAGCGCGCCAGGCGCGAAGATCACCCGGCCGAGCGGCTCGAAATCAAACGGCGGCGCGCTTGCGTGCGTGCTGAAGGGCGCGCTGTTTGTAGAGGTGTGTAAAGAGGTTGCCTTCATGCGGCTGGTCCCAGGTCAACCGGTTGGTAGGTAGCGGCCCGATGTTCAATCGCTCGATGTTCGCGCACGCCATGCACTCCGCGATGAACGCCGGGTCGTCGGTCAGGGCCGTGGCCGCGAGGGTGTAACCGATGCGCTTTAGCACGTCATACTGAGGGTATTCTATCACGCTGGCGTAGGGGAACAGGAACTCCTTGTTCGCCAGCGGGTGCTCGGGGCCGTCGCACCGGACGATCGTCGGCAGGAGCCACGCGGACCGGCCCTCTTTCACCAGCCGCGGCGTGCCCCGCAGTTCCTGCGTCACGTCGCGCGCGCCGGGCGTCTTCAAACCTTCATCGACCATTGCGCTGATCGCTTCGGCGACTTCCGGCTTGGCGAACGCGCTGATTTCGCAGTTGGGATCGTCCCAGGGGCGGGCTTTCACCCCGGCGAGCCGTTGCGCCAGCCCGGTGGCAATAGCGTCCCCGTTGCGCGGCGTCCAGATGGCACTGGCGTTCACGCACGCGCGCCCGCCGTTCGCCGCGACCGCTTCGACCAACAGGTCGAGGTGCTGTTCCCAGTTGTCGGCCTGGTCCTCGCCGAAAATGATCTTCGAGTACCCGGTCCCGTGGATCTCGACGCGGTGATCGTTCTTGTACGGGGCCATGCTCCGGTCGTCGCCGAACGCCATACTTCGGCCGCACAGCCGGAGGATGTCTGCTGATCCCGCGTGGTCGGTTGGGAGGAACCCAATCACACTCGCGGGTATGCCGGCCTTAATGAACGCTTGCAGCACGCGGTACGGCGTCCACGGTTCCTCGCGCCCCGGCTTCAACAGCAATGGGATCTTGAACGCGAGCGTCGGCACCCACAGCGAGTGGACGCCGGGCGAGTTGGACGGGAGCACCGCCCCGAAGACGTTCGTCGTCGGGTAGAACGCCTGCATCCGCCCGCTCGCGGTGGAGTAGCCCTGGTCGAGCGCCTCGACGGGCAGCCCGCGCGTCAAACCCGCGATCACTTCTTCGATGTTGTCGAGAACGTAATGCACTTTCCGCGCGTTCCGGTCGCAGAACACGAGGGCGCTACCGGTGGTGGCGGAGAGGTTCCGCGTGTACTGGTCGAACGTGAGTTCGGTGTCGCCGCAGGGCAGGGCGGCGTTCAGGAAGTAGTCCGCCGCCTTCTTGTACATCGCGAGGATGTCGCGCACGGGGATCGCAGCCAGTTCCTTGTGCGCCCGCTCCATGTTACTGAGGTCGCGGGCGATCATCGAACCCGTGACCTGGCTCACCTCCGCGACCGGTTCCCCGGTGACGTGGTGAACGAGCGTCGCCTTCTCCAGACTGGTGTAACTTTTGCCGAAGCGGAGAGCGGGAATCTGGATCATGGGGTGCGAGCGGGGGTGAAGGTGTTTCGCGGGCGGGCGGGGCGCGGGCCTCAAGGGAGACATACCGGATTCGGGTCGCCCCCTAACGACATTATGGCGACAGATCACTTTCGGCTCCAGTGGGGCGCCCGAATCACGGGTTCGGGGGGCGCAGACACGGTTCACGCAATTTTCAATTTGCCTCGACCGCGTTTCCGTCCCAGAGTCGAGGTGGTTCGCCCGCCATCCGCCAATCACACCAACGGACGTTGAAGTTTCAGTGTGAGTCCCGCCTCTCACCTCAAACTTTTGGCCGGCTCTTCAAGCAGGAACGTGCTCGACCCGATCGCACCGAGTGCGAGGGGCGACGGAGCCCGTGGTTCCCGGGGCCGGGCCGTTTCCGAGTGTTTTCGCTGACATCAACCAAGAGACTCACAATGCGCCCAAATTTCGCCCGTCGAGGTTTCACCCTGATTGAGTTGCTGGTGGTGATCGCCATTATTGCGATCCTCATCGGATTGTTGCTCCCCGCGGTGCAGAAAGTCCGTGAAGCGGCGGCCCGTATGTCGTGCAGCAACAACATGAAGCAACTCGGGTTAGCGGCGGCCAACTACGAGAGTTCGTATGGCTACCTCCCGCCCGGCAACAACAGTGTGAGCGCGATTGGCACATTCGGTTACCTGTTGCCGTTCGTGGAGCAGGACAACATTTACCAACTGATCGAGCCCGCGAAACTCGCGATCCCGGGCACCGGCGTCTGGTACGCCGGCGGCTCGTGGGCGGCCGCGAACAACAAGGTCAAGATGTTCCAGTGCCCGTCCGACGGGTCGGACAACGTGACCGCGTCGACCGGGGTTTGGGCGTATGTTTACGTCAACGGTCCCGCGCCGAGTGCCGGTTCGTGGTCGCCGACCGCGTACCCGACGCTCGGTAAGACCAACTACGCTCCGAACGCCGGGTACCTGGGGTCAGCGAATACGTCATTGACTGGCCCGTTCTTCACGAACTCCAAAACGAAGATCTCCGCGATTTCCGACGGTACTTCTAACACCATCGGTTTCGGGGAGTACCTCGGCGGTCACAACCCCGGCACCCGCGACTATGTGAGCACGTGGATGGGCACCGGCGGGCTCCCGACTGCATGGGGGCTGACCGAAACGAGCGAGTGGTACCAGTTCGGTGGTCGGCACACGGGCGGCGTGCTGTTCACGTTTTGCGATGGCTCCGTTCGTTCGCTCCGCCGCGGTATGGATTCGAGCGCGTTCGTGTTCCTGTCCGGGATGAACGACGGGGTCGTCGTGACCAACGTGGACTGAACCGTACTCGTTGCCCTCGTTCTTTTTGGGGCGAATACTGACAGGAGACAAACAATGACTCGAACTCTCACGGTGGTCCTGGCCGCACTGGTTCTCGTTCTCGCGACCGGGTGCGGGGGTGGGACACAGCCGCCTCAAGAAGTTCCTCCCGCACCGGGGAAGGGTGCTGCGCCCCAAAAGGCGGCCCCGGTTCCGCCCCCTCCGGCTCCGCCGAGGAAGGGTTGAAAACACCACCGCCCCGCCAATTGGCGGGGCGGTGGTGTTTCGGCTCCAGGATGATGCCGACCGAGCCGCGACCGCCAGGGAGCGGAATACAACCGCTCCCTGGCGGTCGCGGCTCGGTCGACATCGTCCCCGCTCCCTAGCGGTCGCGGCTCGTTACAAGGAACCGGCCCCGATCAGTACACGCCGACAACGGTTCCGCCCGCGAGTTCCGCGAACGGGCGCACGCCGCTCACGCCGTCCCAGGGGTATTTGTCGAACGGCTTCTCGCGCTCGCCCTCGTCGCGCTCCGGGAACCGCGGAACGAAGAACTCCTTCGTGAACGTGCTCAGGAGCACGCGCCCGGTGCCCCCGTAGGGCACCACCTCATTGTAGTCCTTCGGGTTCACCACCTCGATCACGGCCCGCGGTTGCGGCGCGTAGTAGCTGATCTTGAAGCCGTCGTCCGGGCCGATCGGCTTCGAGCACGCGAGGCCCATCAGCGTGTTGCCGTAGGTCGGCGTCATGTACACGTCGCCGTTGTCGAGCATTTCCTCGTAGGCTTCGCGCGTGAATTGCGGCGTGAACTCGGTACCGCCCGAGAAGATGCCCGTGAGACCCGCTTGCTTGATCGATCGGATGCCGCCCCGCGGGACCGGCTTGCCGAGCGACCGGAACTTGTCCTCGAGCTTCCCGCCGCGGATCGCTTCGTCGAGGGCCGCGAGCAGTTTCGGCGTGGTGAACATGCACTTGATGTCGTGGCCGCCGGCCAGAATCGTGAGCGCCTGGTCGATGCAGTGGTCCTTGTACGCTTGCGCTTCCGCGATCTTCCGCTCCTTCAGGCACTTCACGACGTAGCGCGGGTCGAGGTCGATCGCGAAGCAGATCCCGCCGCGGTATTGCGCGAGGTGCTCGATCGCGAGCCGGAGGCGCCGGGGGCCGCTCGGCCCGAGCATGAGCCAGTTGGCGCCGCGCGGGAAGAACTGGTCCGGCAGCGTGTCGGACATCATCTCGTAATCGATCTTGAAGTCGTCGATCACGATCCGCGACTTCGGCAACCCGGTCGTGCCGCCGGTCTCGAACACGTACACGCCGCGGTCCGCGAGGCCCTTCGGCACCCACCGGCGCACCGGGCCGCCCCGGAGCCAGTCGTCCTCGAAGATCGGGAACTTCTTCACGTCCTCCCACCCGTTCACGTCGGTGAGCGGGTTGAAGGTGAACGTCTGCGCCTTTTCGAGCCAGAACGGGGTACCGGTGGCGGGGTCGAAGTGCCACCGCACGATCTCGCGAATGTGCGCGTCGAGCGCGGTCCGCGCGTTCTTGATGCGCTCTTCGAGCGTGGCGCCGGTCACGGGCGCCGGCTTACCTGGCGTGTCTTTCACATCAGCTCCCAGATAGTGTGGTCTCGCGGACCGGGCTCGTACTCCCGTGCCACAAGAATCAAGCTACTCGTCCCGATCGCGGCGGGTACGTCTTTACCGCGGGAATACAAAAGGCGGGCGTGTGCGGGTCCGAAGATCGCGGTGAACTCGCGCGATCCCATCTTTCACTTCGCCCTGCGAACAACGCGGGCGGCCTTCATCTCGAATCGAGGAAGGCTGCCCGGGGCGGCCGCAGTCACATCGACCCGGAAGAACAGCTCGTCGCGGATCGCTCGGCCCACGGCGTCAGCGAGGCTCGGGCCATCGCCACTGGTGGGTTCTACTTCCAATCGCAGGTCGGCGAGCGGGTTCGTGTGGTCCACGTGAATCCGGTACTCGGCGACGGCGGGGAACCGGCGGACAATGGCCTCGATCGCGCTCGGGTACAGGTTGTTCCCGCGCACGTGGATCATGTCATCGGCGCGCCCCAAGATGCCGCCATCGAGTCGGCGCCACGAGCGCCCCGTCGGGTCGGGGGCGGCGACGACGCGGACCATATCGCCGGTCCGGTACCGGATCAGCGGGCTCCCCGTGCGGCCGAGGTTGGTCAGCACCAGTTCGCCGCTCTCGCCCTCGGAAACGGGTAGGCCGGTCTGCGCGTTCACCACTTCCGCGAGGTAGTCACATTCTAAAAGGTACATTTCGCCCGGCCGCCCGTCCGCCCCCACCGCGACCGGCCCCATTTCCGTCATGCCGTAGTGATCGAAGACCCGCGCGCCCCAAACGGCCTCGAGGCGCTGGCGCGTCGCCGGGATGTTGCCGCCCGGCTCGCCCGCGACCACGATCGCGCGAACCGCGCTGTTCGCCAAGTCGATGCCGTCTTTTGCCGCGAGTTCGGCCAGGTGCAGCGCGTAGGTGGGAGTGGCGAAGAGCACCGTGCAGCGGTGCTCGAGCAGGAACCGGAGCCGGGCCGTGCTGGTCATCCCGCCGCCGGGCATCGTGAGGAAGCCGGCCCGGGACGCGGCCTCGAACGCGCTCCAGAATCCGAGAAACGGGCCGAACGAGAACGGGAAGAACAGCCGGTCCTTTTGACTCAACCCGATCAGCGCGAAGTTCGTGTTCCAGCACCCGATGAGCCACTCCCACGACTCCAGCGTGTCGAGCCAGTGGAGCGGGCGCCCCGTGGTGGTGCCGGAGGTCTGGTGGAACCGGGTGTAGCTCTCCACCGGGAAGGTCAGGTTCGTGCCGTAGGGCGGGTGCGCGGCCTGGTCCGCCGTCAGTTCGGCTTTCGTTGTGAACGGGAACCGCGCGAACGTTTCGAGCGAATCGATCGCGCGCGGGTCGCGCTGGGCGAATTTGCGGGCGTAGAACGTGTTCCCCGGGAGCACGGTCGCGAGGAGCCGGCGCACCGCCGCGAGTTGCGCGGCCCGGAGCTGATCGGCGGGGGTATCGAGGGGAACCGTCGGCATCGGACACTCGGAGCCGGATAGCGGGCGGGCGGTGGGGCGGGCCATGCACCGGAGCGCGTCGACTTCGACGGGCGCCCAGGATTTTCAGGGCATACAGGTACTGGTCGGGCCTCTTACAGTGAGCGCCCGGCACCCGGGCGAACCGCGGCGCGATCAGACCGCGCGGACGTGCGCCACGGCTTCCGGCGCAATAACGCGCACGAAACCTTCCGCGTCTTCCACCTCCAGGCCGTCGAAACTCATGTCGCGCAACCGGCCCGTGGTGCTCGCGCCGCCGAGGTGCTCGATGACGACCTGCCGGCCGAGTAAGCCGATGCGCCACTTCCAGTCCGCTTCGACGGCGCCGCGCTCGCCCGCACAGAGGCGCGCGAACTCCCGGTCGAGTTTCTGGATCACCACGCCGGCCGCCGCGCGCGCGTCGATCGTGCCCCCGGAGACGATCCCCAGCGAGGTCGCGGCGGGCAGGTTCGCCCGCGCGAACTCTTCGGCCGTCTGCGTGAGGTTCAGGCCGACCCCGGCGACGGTCGTGAGGGCGCCCGCGCTGCTACTCTGCTCGATGAGGATTCCGCAGATTTTCTTTTCGGAAACGAGCAGGTCGTTGGGCCACTTGAGGCGGGCTTGCGCGCCCGTGAGCGCCCGGACCGCGTCCGCGATCGCGACCGCGACCCACGCGGTCAAGATGACCGGGCGCTGCAGTTCGGCGGGCGGGCGGACGATGACCGACATCAGCAGTGAACTCCCGGGGCGGCTCGTCCACGTGCGCCCGTACTGCCCGCGCCCCGCGCGCTGGTGGTCGGCGATCAGTACCAACCCGTCCGTGTTCTCCTCTGATGCGGCGAGGGCCGCGCCGAGCGAAAGGGTGCTGTCGACGGAGTCGTACACCAATACGCGCCGCCCGATGCGCTCGGTGTCGAAGCGCCACGTCTCGCGCGGAACGAAGGGGGGAGTGCTCACGCCGTGTAGTCCAGTCCGATGTCCAGGGCGGGGGCGGAGTGCGTGAGGGCGCCCACGCTGATGCGGTCCACTCCGGTGGCGGCGATGTCGCGAATCGTCGTCAAATTCACGTTGCCCGAGGCTTCCAACAGCGTGGCCGGGTTGACCTCGTTGCGCCGATCGATCGCCAACCGCAGTTGGTCGAGGGTCATGTTGTCGAGCAGCGCGATGTCCGCTTTCACCGCGAGCGCGTGCTCGAGCTGTTCGAGGGTGTCCACTTCCACCTCGACGGGGAGCCCTGCGTTCCCGGGGTAGTTCCGCGCTGCTTCAACGGACTTGCCCACGTCGCCGAGCAGACCCGCGATGTGGTTGTCCTTGATCAGAATGCCGTCGAACAACCCGATCCGGTGGTTCGTCCCCCCGCCCGCGCGAACGGCGTATTTTTCCAGGAGCCGCCAACCCGGTGTCGTTTTGCGCGTGTCGAGCACTTGGGCGGGGAACCCGCGTGCGGCGTCAACGTACCGGCGCGTCAGGGTCGCCACGCCACTCAAACGCTGCAGGAAGTTCAGTGCGGTGCGCTCGGCCGCGAGGACCGCGCGCAGCGGCCCGGAAATCGTCGCGAGGAGCGTTCCGCGTTCCGTGGCGGTGCCGTCGGGGACCGCCTGAACAAAGGCCAGGTCCGCACTGATCGCGCGGCACACGCGCTCCGCAACGGGCAAACCCGCGACCACGCCCACCGAGCGCGCGACGAACGCGGCTTTCGCGCGCGTTGTTTCCGGGATCGTGGCGAGGCTCGTGCGGTCGCCGGTCGTGCCCAGGTCTTCCGCGAGCGCCAGCCGAATGATCGCGTCCGCCGCATCCGTTTCTGCGGCGGTGAGAGAGGACGTGCTCATGCCGTTACGGTAATCGGCCGGACCTGTGGTGACGAGCCTTCTGCGAAAAAACGAGATGGTGACCCCGCACTTGGTGAGCAACGCACGTCGTTCAGTTTTGGGTGCGCGACCACGGAGCAACGATCCACCACCCACCGGACGCGGCAGCAGCGAGGTGGAGCGATTGTGCGGGAGCGATCGATTGAACCCGTTTCATGGGGCACTCGGGGCGCCCCGCGGGACAACGGAAACTTGCGGGCAAGAACCCGCAAGACGTGACAGCCCGCGCCGATGGTTCGAGTTGGCAGATGCCGAAGGTGCGAAATACTGCGGCCACTCGCGGCAGGAGAATAACTTCTTCGTGCCCCGATAGGTACGTAGTCCAGTCCTCGATCCAGTCGGCCATTCGCACGGAATCATCGTGCGGCACGAAACGCCCGCCAATCACTGTGGGGAGGTGTTCCCAGTCGTCGGGACGATCGGTGGCGGCGGATTGAGGGGTAAAGAAATACGATTCGCGGCGCGAGTCCCACAACTCTGATAACTCACGCTGTTCGGTTTCGGCGAGAGTTGCCCACCAGCGCTCGATCACACGGTGCGCGTCCTCTGGAATTGTGCTGATGAGATCCAGAGGAGGGTTAAGTGGCACGGTTCCTCACGGAATCATGGGCGGGGCCGGGATCGGCTGCATCATCCGGCCGGTCGCCAGTTCCTGGGCCTTGTCCGCGGCGAGTTCGAGCTGGAGCGTCGGGTCCGCTTCCAGGAAGTGCGGGCTGATGCCGCTCCCGCTGATCGGGCCGCTCGTTGGGGCGACCAGCTTCGCGATGGTCACGCGCACGCTGCCCGTTTTGCTCACCTTCTTGCCGGTCGCGGGGTCGAGGTCGTCGAGTGTGACGAGCCGCAGCGAGTGCTGCATGGTTCCCTTGCCGAAGCTCGGCACCCCAACGAGGGTGGCGCGGTTGTTGTCCTTCAGGGCCGCCGCGAGCACTTCGGCCGCGGACGCGGTTTCGGTGTCGATCAGGAGCACGACGGGAATGTCGTGTGCGCTCATTCCCGTTGAGGAACTGAAGACCTGGTTGGCGACTTCGCTCACCTGGCCCTGGGTCGTAACGATCAACCCGGTGGGGAGCAGGCGCCGGGCGGTCTCGACACCCGCCAAGAACGATCCGCCGTGATTGCCCCGCAAATCGATGACGATCGCGCGCGCGCCGCTCAGCTTCAGTCCAGAAATGGCTTCGTCCAGTTCGCGCGGGGTACTGGTTTGGAAGTTCCCGATGCGGACGTAGCCGACGAACTTGTCCGGGACCATGCGCGTGCCGTAGACGGACGGGAGCGTGAGGGGAATGCGCACTTCGATTTTCGCATCGTCGCCGGCCCCCCTCACGTCGAGTTGGTGGAGCCCTTCGATCGGGGTGCGGAGCGCCCCGGCCGCCCCGGACAACCCGGCCGCGTCCATCGTGCGATTGTTCAACCGCGTGATGCGGTCCCCGCGCCGCAGTTGTGGGTACGTCAACGCGACCCACGAATTCGGGACGATCCCTTCGATCACCAGGGTGTTTTTGTCGATACCGAGGTACAGACCGGCCGAGGAAAGGTCCGGAACCGCAGTGGTATCGGCGCTCGGGGCGAGGAAGACCGTGTACTCGTCCAACCCGCTGCACGCACCGCAAGCGGCTTCGATCGCGAACGCGGCCGGGATTCGCACTGTGAAATGGTCCTGTGCGGACGCGATCAGGCGCCGCAGCCCGCTGTGCGCTTCTTTGTGGTCGGTAACGGTGCGCTTGGCCCACTGTTGACGGAGGGCCAAGCGGAACTGGTCCAGTTTGTCGGTTCGGGGGTTGTCGAGAAAAGCCCGCTTGAACGCCGGGTTGCCCAGCGCGCGGTCGATTTCTTCGATCGCGAAGCCCCACAAGTTCTGTACCGCGGCTTTTTCGCGGTCCGCGTAGACCGCCGGGAGCTTTTGGAACACTTCGACGAACAGATCCAACCCGCTGTCGAGTTGCATCCCGTTCACGAACTGTTGGAACCCGGGGTCACGGTGCCGGCGGAGTTGCTGCGTGTAGCGCAGTGCGACATTGAGCTTCTCGCGCAACTCGGGCGAGTTGCGGTCGGAAACGAACAGGTGGCAGTAGGCGTTGAACGCGGCTTCCCAGTCCCCAGCTTTCTCCGCCTTCTCTGCGATCTCGCGCAGTTGGGCCGGGGTGGGTTTCGTCGGGCGCGCTATTTTGGGTTCCGGTGTACCGCTGGCCGGGGTGGAGGTGAACACGAACGCGCTCAGAACGAGCACGCACGCCCCTCCGAACCGGCGGATTGTCGCCCACGCGGTCATTGCGGTAATCTCCGATGGTCGATTCGCGAAGAACGCAACGGCGCGACATTCGAGGAGAGAAGCGAATGGCCACCTGTGGAAAGATATTAACCACACGCCCGTGGGCGCGTCAAACGAAAGTTATGAATGACGTTACACAAGGGTGACGTGCGACGCTCTTATTCTAGCGCCTGCCTTTGACTGAGCGCGGAGTCGCTAGTCTGCGGTAGTACCGTGGTGCGCCGGCAGCGGCGCGCGATTTGAGGGCGCGTGCATCCACATGAATCGCCGTAAATTGCAAACCTGATGCGATTTAAGTTCGTCGAGAAGAGCCGATTGCCGACGCTTGGTTGTTCCCTTTTTTTCTTGGAACGCTGAGTTCTAGCTTGAACTCGGCGCCACACGTACCGAAGTTCTCGGATCGTTTTCGGAGGGCGAAAAGGCGGCCTGCGGTCTTCAAACGGCAGGGGCCGAAACCACTTTCAGAGCCCCGTCCGAGAGCGGACCTCGGGCGGAATATTCGTTGGCCACCTGCGCTAGGCGGGCTGCGGGTCGGCCCGTTTGACGAGTGTGATTTCGTTGCCGGTGGCGTTGTGCGAGACGGCGTCCATGAACGCCTGGATGAGCAGGAGCCCGCGCCCGCTGGCCTTCTCCAGGTTGGCCGGGTCCGTGGGGTCGGGCAGCGTGCCCGGGTCGAACCCCGGCCCCTCGTCCCGGATCACGAACACGGCCTCGCCCGGGCGCACCCGGGCCGTCACGTGCAGGCGCCGGTCCCGGTACGGGGGCTGGTACCGGCGCTCCTTGGCCCGGCGCTCGAACTCCCCGCTCCCGTCCTGGCGCAGGTCCGAACTCAGTTCCAGGTTCCCGTGGTACAGCCCGTTGAGCAGAGCTTCTTCCAGGGCCACACCGACCCGGGTCCGGTCCGACGCGGCGCACGCGCCCATTTGGGTCACCTGGCCCTGCAGGTACGTGACCAGTGCGGGCACCAGCGCCGGGTCGTTCTCCAGTTCCAGCCGGCTCTCGACCGACGCGAACGAGCCGAACAGCTTCTGCTGGCGCCGGTCCCCGCGCGCCGCGTTGAGCACCTGCTCGATGGTCGCCGCCAGGTCCTTCGCCAGGGTGCGCTTGGGCACGTAACTCGCGGCCCCGTTGCGCAGGGCCTCGATCGCGATCTCCTCGCTCCCGTTGCCCGTCATCAGGACCACCGGGATCGTGGGGAACCGGTCCCGGATCGTGCGCACGAGTTCGAGCCCGTCCATCCCGGGCATCTGCAGGTCCGTGAGCACCACCGTGGGCGCGGACCGTGCGATCAGGTCCAGGGCCGCGAGCCCGTCGGGGGCGTACACGGCGCGCAGGCCCGAGTCCTTTTCGACCAGGCGCCCTGCGACCCGGCGGTCGATGGCCGAGTCGTCCACGACCAGAACCGTCGGAACCTCGGACCCCTCGACCGGTGCCGCGTCGGATACCGTTTCGGGTGCCGTGGGCGAATGTGCCGACACCATATGTTCGTCCCTCAATTTCGGATCGGAGAAGAAGGTAATAAACAGTGCTCACGCGCTCCAGACGGTGAGCTCGGCCGTCACCGAGCCGAGCTGCTGCTCGAGCCCCGGGACCAGCCCGTGGGCCTCGTCCAGTGCCCCGGTCTTGGCCAGCGCCTCGATCCGGTTGGCCAGTTCGACCGCGCCTTTGGCCCCGAAGTTCCCGACCGCGCCCTTGATCGTGTGGGCCGCGCGCCGGACCCCGGGGGCGTCCCCGGCCCCGAGCGCGGCGCGCAGCTCCCCGAGCTGGCGCGGGCACTCCCGGACGAACAGCCCCGCGATCTCGCGCAACAGGTCCTCGTCCCCGGCCATGCACCGCAGCGCCGCGGCCCGGTCCACCACGGCCCCGCGCGCCCGCGCCACGGGTGCCGGCGTGGGGTCCGTCGGTGACGGGAGGGCCGCGGGTTCCGGGGGCGCGCCCGGCTGGGTCTCGACGACGGCCCCGGGGAGTACCTGTGCGAGCACCCGGTTCAGGTGCTCGAACTGGACCGGCTTGGACACGTACCCGTCCATACCCGCCGCGAGGCACCGCTCCGCGTCGCCCTTCATCGCGTGCGCGGTCATCGCCACGATCGGCTGGTGGCACCCGGTCCCGGCCTCCCGCGCGCGGATCGCCCCGGTCGCCTCGAGCCCGCCCATCTCGGGCATCTGCAGGTCCATCAGGATCACGTCGAACCGGCGCGCGCCCGACAGGTCCACCGCGATGCGCCCGTTCGGGGCCACGGTCACCCGGTGCCCGCTCTTTTCGAGTACCGTGACCGCGAGCTTCTGGTTCACCGGGTTGTCCTCGGCGAGCAGGATGTCCAGGGCGCGCAACCGCACCGCTGGGGTCGCGCCCGGGGGCGCGATCGCGTGCGCCGTCCGGGCCGGAGGCCCCCCGACCGCGCACGCGATCGCGTCCAGAACCTCGGACTGCTTGGCCGGCTTCATCAGGTACCGGTCGATCCCGCACTCCCGGTACCGGGTGCCCTCTTGGGGGCCGGCCGACGAGAGCATGACCACGCTCGTGCCGCCCAGGGCCGGGTCCGCGCGGATCGCGCCGGCGACCGCGAACCCGTCCATCTCGGGCATCATCGCGTCGAGGAGCACTAAGGGGAACGGCTCCCCGCGCCCGGCCGCCTCGCGCAGCGCGTCCAGGGCCAGTTGCCCCCCGTCCACCGCGACCGGGTGCATGCGCCAGTTCCGGAGCATCTCGATCAGGATGCGCCGGTTGGTCCCGTTGTCGTCCACGATGAGCACCGGGAGCCCGTCCAGGGCCGCCCCGCCCAGGCGCCGCACGCGCGACGGGGCGCCCTGGGCGCGCCCGAACCGGGCCGTGAAGTGGAACGTGCTCCCGTGCCCGAGTGCGCTCTCGGCCCAGATGCGCCCGCCCATGAGTTCGACCAGGCGCGCGGAGATCGTGAGCCCGAGCCCGGTGCCCCCGTACTTGCGCGTGGTGGACCCGTCGGCCTGCACGAACGGCTCGAAGACGGCCCCGAGTTTGTTCGCGGGGATCCCGATCCCCGTGTCGGTCACCGCGAAGTGGAGGAGCGGGGCCGCGTCGCCCGGTTCCTCCAGGGACACGCGCACCACGACCTCGCCCCGGTCCGTGAACTTGATCGCGTTGCCCACCAGGTTGATGACCACCTGGCGCACGCGCCCCACGTCCCCGACGAGCCCGTCGGGGACCGCGTCGTCGATCTGGCACGCGAGCTCGAGCCCCTTGCCCTGGGCGCGCGCGGCCACGGTCTTGAGCGTGTCCCCCAGGGCGTCGCGCAGGGCGAACGGGGTCGGGTCCAGGTCCAGCTTCCCGGCCTCGACCTTCGAGAAGTCCAGGATGTCGTTGATGACGGTCAGGAGCGCGTCGGCCGAGGACCGCACCAGCTCCAGGTACTCGCGCTGGGCGGGCGCCAAACGGGTCTCCAGGGCCAGTTCCGTCATCCCGATGATGCCGTTCATCGGTGTGCGGATCTCGTGGCTCATGTTCGCCAGGAACTCGCTCTTGGCGCGGTTCGCCGCCTCTGCCGCCTCTTTCGCCTGGCGCAGTTCGGCGTTCAGGCGCTTGCGCTCGCTGATCTCCACGAAGGTCACGACCGAGCCGACGATCTGACCGTCGTCCCGGTACATGGGGTTGGACCAGTATTCCACCGGGAAACTGGTCCCGTCCGCGCGCCAGAAGACCTCGTCGTCGGCGTGCGCCCCCTGGCCCATTTGGAGGGCGCGATAAATCGCGGACTTCAGGGCTGAGCGGGGGCTGCCGTCGGCGCGGCTGTGGTGGAGCAGTTCGGGCATGTTGCGGCCGAGTAGGTCCGCGGCACTGGCGTACCCCAGGAGCCGGGCGCACGCCGGGTTGCAGAAGATGCAGGTGCCCGCCAGATCGATCCCGTAAATCGCTTCCACGGTCGAGTCGAGCAGTCGCTTGAACTGCTCTTTGAGTCCCACCTCGCGCGCGGTCACCTCGAGCGCCATCGAGCGGAACGCCTGGGTGAGCTCGGCGACCTCGCCGTTGCCCCGGGCGGCCGGGAACCAGTCCGGGAGCGTCCCCGGGGCGCTCGCGGCGAGGCCGTCGCTCGACGCGAGCCGCTGGGCACTGGTCGTCAGCCGGCGCAGCGGGTGCGTGACGTGCTGCATGAGCGCGACGGTCGCCAGCGCGCTGGTGATGAACAACAGGAACAGCACCGCGGCCATTTGCCGGATGTTCCGCCAGACGGTGGCCCGGATCGGCGCGCGGTCCATCCCGACGTGAACGTACCCGGCCCGGCCCGCGAGGATGGGGCTGCACACGTGGATGCAGTCGCCAATGCCCGCGACGTGCGTGCGCTGGACGGTGGTCCGGTGGGGGTTGCCGGGGAGGTGTGTCACGTGCTCCGGGACGCTCGGCACGAACGTGTGGGCAACGACCTCGCGCCGGGCGTCCACGACCAGGACGTAGGCGAGCCCCGGGGTCCGGTCCCGGCGCTCGTCGATCATCGCCTGGACGGTGGCGGGGTCGTGGTTGAGCAGGGTTTCGGTGCCGGCGCCGGCGATGTTCTCGGCGACCCCTTTCCCCTTCGTCTCGAACTCGGCCGTCAGGGTCCGGTCGATGCTCCGGCCCAGGAAGACGGCCAGGACCAGCATGGTGACGCCGAACAACCCGACCAGAACGAGCAGCGTCCGCGGTAACAGCCCGGAGAGTTTCATTTGCGCCACGCCCCCCAGTCGGTCAGCGGCTCGAACGCCCCGTCCCGCACCACCGTGTAGTAGACGCGCTCGGACGCCTGGTGGCGGTCGGGTCCGAAGGAGAACGGCACCCCGGTGCCGAGGTCGAGGGCGCGGACGGATTCGGCCGCTTGCCGGAGCCGCTGGCGCTCGAGCGGGGCGCCCATTTTCTCCAGGAGGGCGACGAGGAGTTTGGCGTTCAGGAACCCCTCCAGGCTCACAAAACTGTGCGGGACCGGCTTGTAATCGCTCGACATCAGGTGGTCGGGGGGGCGCGGCTCGTAGCGGGCCATCAGCTCCCGGTACTCGCGGACCGCGGGCAGCGTGAGGTCGTCGTAGCTCGGCACCACCTGGGAGTTAATCAGCCCGCGGGTGTAATCCGTTCCGCTCGCGCGGCCCGCCTCCTGGAGCAGGGCGAGCAGGCTCTCGCTGCCGACAAAGGAGACGTTCGCGATGGGGACGTCCCAGCCGGTGTCGCGCGCGTCCCGGGCGAAAGCCGCACACGCCGCATACGAGCCGATGCAAATGACCGCGTCCGGTTCGCCCGCTCGTAGGATCTCAACTTGTTGCGCGAGGCTCGCGTCGAAGGTCGTGCCGCGCCGGTAGGTCGCTTCCCCGGTCATCTTGAGCCCGTGCCGACCCAGCGCGGACCGAACGCCCTCCCACCCGTTGCGCCCGTAGGCGTCGATCTGGTAGAAGACCGCGATCCGTTTCCGACCCACCTGGACGAAGTGGTCCACGAGCCCGGCGGTTTCCTGGTAGTACGACGCCCGCAGGTTGAAGGCGAACTCGCCGTAGGGCGGCTGGCGCTGGGGCTGCGCGCCCGTGAACGGGCAGAAGAGGAAGACGGACCGGTCGCGGTCGCGTTTGAGGAGCGGGAGGCAGCGCGTCGTGGTGGGGGTGCCGACGTAATTGAACAGGAGGAACACGTCGTCCTCCTCGATCAGCCGGACCGTGTTATCGATCGCCGGCCCCGGGTTGTACCCGTCGTCGTAGGCCCGGACGACGATCTTTCGGCCGTGGACCCCGCCGCGGGCGTTGGTGTGGTCGAAGTACGCTTTCGATCCCCGGTACAGTTCGATGCCCAGTCCGCGGCTCGGACCCGAGAACGGGGCGGACATGCCGAACGCGATTTCGTCCTCGCGCACGGGACCAGAAGGGCCGCGCGGGGCGAGTTGCGCCTCTTCGGGCGCCGACTGGCCCGCGTCGGCAGAACTCCACTCCCCGGCGCCAACAAATACGTACCACGCCGACGCTCCGACGCCCAGGGCCAGGGCTCCCGCGATCAGGAGTGCGCGGAGTCGGCCCGCTCCGGTCCGTTCGCGGGCCTCCTGGTTCATGGTTCGTGCCCCGCGTTTGTTCTTGAGAATCTGATTGGGTGGAGATCGTTCGCCTGTGCTCGACAGGACTCTAGTTCGGGTGGGGCGCGCGTGCGGGCCTTTTTTTCGCCCCCCTGCAAAACTCTTCAGTTCCCGACGTCAACTTCCGTTCGCCACCCGAATCGGCGCACTTTGGTGCGTGCGAGAAGGAAAAAATCGCGCCTTCGTACAGAGGGGTGTTGATGCGCGTGAACGCGCCGGGGCTTCCGGGATCTCGCACCTCAAGAATTCCCGTTGTCCGGTTTCGCTCTTGCGGTTACCAAGACGACAACTTCATTCGGTTGCAGCGCGGGGCAGATAATGGTCGATTCGGTTCGCCAGGATGTCGTGTCGGCGGCCAGTACGGTCGTCATCAAGGTCGGTACGAACGTGTTGGCCGATTCGACCGGGCACCTGGACCGGCACCGCATTCAGTCGCTCGCGGACCAGCTCCACCGTATTCGGCTGAGCGGACGAAGGGTCGTACTTGTTACGTCCGGGGCCATCGGAGCGGGGGTCGGGAAGCTGGCACTCGGGAAGCGCCCCACCGACCTGTCGCACTTACAAGCGTGCGCCGCGGTCGGGCAATCGACACTGATGCAGCTCTACCAGGAGAGCCTCACCCCGTATGGCATCCACACCGCGCAGATTTTGCTGACGGCGAGCGATTTCGAGAACCGCGCCCGGTACCTGAACGCCCGGAACACGATTGTCACGCTGTTCGAGTACGGCGCGCTGCCGATCATCAACGAGAACGACACGGTTTCGGTCGCGGAGATCAAGTTCGGCGACAACGACCACCTCGCCGCAATGGTCACGAACCTTCTGCTCGCGCCTCTGCTGGTGCTTTTAACAAATGTGGACGGTCTGTACTCGGACGACCCCCGGGTGAACCCGGACGCCAAACTCGTCGCGACCGTGCCGAATATCGATCAATCCGTGACCGGGCTGGCGGCCGATACGAAAAGTGCCCTCGGTACGGGGGGAATGGAGAGCAAACTGAAAGCGGCGCGCCTGGTGACGGTCGCGGGCGAAGCCGTCATCATGGCGAACGGCTCCCTCGATGGCATTTTGGACCGCGTGTTCGCCGGGGAGCCGGTGGGGACACTGTTTTTGCCCCACGGGGAAGGGGTTTCGTCGCGAAAGCGGTGGTTCGGGCTGACGGTACGCCCGAAGGGGGTATTTCGGCTCGATGCGGGGGCGCGGCAAGCTGTTCTCGACGGGCGAAGTTTACTCCCGATCGGCGTCACGGCTGTCGAAGGCGAGTTCGGAAAAGGTGACGTGGTATCGATTTGTGCTCCGAATGGTACCGAAGTGGCGCGCGGGCTGAGTAACTACTCCTCCAGCGCGGCCCAGCGCATTTGCGGGCTCCACACGGAACGCATCGCGGCCGTTTTGGGGAGCGTCCCGTACCCGGAACTGGTTCATCGCGACAATCTCGTACTGACGAGTTAGAATGCCGGTTGGGGGTCGTCTTTATGTGGACGGACGACCGCTGAACGCGATTCCCGCGGCTGACAAGTGACGATGCCGAAAGGCGAAGCGAATCCCCCGGACCCGCCCGGCGGCTCCACCAGGCGGGCGGAGTTTGAGGCGCTTCACCAACAATACAGTCGAGAAGTCTGGGCGCTCGCTTACGCCCGGTGGATGGATTCCGATCTCGCGATGGACATCACCCAAGAGGCGTTCCTGCGGCTCTGGAAGCAGTGGGAGGCCGGCGGAGAGGACATCCAAAACCCGCGCGCCTGGCTGTTGCGGGTCGCGCGTAACCTTGCGGAAGATTATGCGAAAAGCGCGTTTCGGCGGAACGGAACGCAGCCCCCGGAACTACTCAATGGGGTGCGGTCCTCGCAACCGCTCCCGGTCGACGAACTGGAACGGCAGGAGCAGTTCGCCCAGTTGCGCGCGGTTCTCGACGAACTCGCGCCCGCGGACCGAGAAATATTGACGCTCCGATACGCCCTAGATTTCGATGCGAACACCATCGCCGAACAGCTCAACGTGGCTGTCACGGCGGTCCACATGCGGTTGAGTCGGGCGCGCCAGCGGCTCGCCGAACGGCTCTCGATTCACGGAGACTTCGCTTCCGGTGATTCCGCGAGCGAAACTAACACATGAACACGACCTCTCCTAAACACGACAACCACGAACACGCCGCGGACGAACTCGACCGGCTGTTTTCGGACTTCTTCAAGTCCCAGCTCAAGAAGCCGTGGCCGAAGGCGCCGATCCCCGCGCCCCGCGCAACGGCCGAGCCGTCCGAGCTGATCGCGATGCGGGCCACCGAAGCCCCGCGAAACGCTCCGCCAGCGCCCGCGAAGCCCCGCGACAATACGGCTCGCGCCCGGTTCACACTCGCCGCATCCGTCGCGCTGCTGCTCGGCACCGGCTGGCTGATGACGAACGGTTACGAACCGGGTACCCGGTCGATCGGGTGCCCCGTGCCGGCGACGAACGGACCGGGGATGTTGCCCGGCAGTGGCGCCGATGGCGATACTCACCTTCCGCTCAAGAAAATGGGCGAAGACAAGGCCAAGAGCGGTGATGGCGGAACCAAGTTCGATCTCAACAAGGGCGAGTGAGCCGAAGTTTCAACACGAACGCCCGGCCACATTGCGTGGCCGGGTGTTCGGCTTTTCCGGTCATTTCGTAAGATGAGTAGACAATTCCGCACCTTTTGGCTTACCATGTGTGGTAGAGAATCGTTTCTCCCGGCGTTGCTGCGCCGCACATTCACGCATTCTTACTGATGGAGTATGTGTTGATTCCCCCAACTGACGGGGACGATTGGACCGTTCCCGAATCCGAAGAAACTCACGTCCCCGCCGATGAGCCGCCTTCCGACGAGCCGGTTGACGCCCCCCCGCCCGACGAAGCCGCGACCGCGGACGACGATTTCGCTGATGAAGGCGACGAAGGCGAAGCCGATCCCGCGGACGACCCCGATCACGAATCCGCCCCGCCGCCGGAAACCGACCCCGCGATGGTCTTCGCGGACCTGCAGTTGATGCGCCCCCTTATGGACGCCATCAACTCGGCTGGGTACAAGCACCCGACGCCGATCCAGGAAGCGGTCATTCCGCCGGCCCTGCGCGGCAAAGACGTGATCGGGCAGGCGCAAACGGGCACCGGGAAGACGGCCGCGTTCCTGATCCCGTTCCTCAATCGCTGGCGCCCGCACACCCTCAAAGGGCCGATCGGCGTCGTGATGACGCCGACGCGCGAACTCGCGCTCCAGATCGCGACCGAGGCCGAGAAGCTCGCGCCGAGCAGCCGGTTCCGGTGCGTGCCGGTCTACGGCGGCACCGGGATGCAGCGGCAACTGACGGGCCTCGCCCGCGGGTGCGACTTGGTCGTGGGCACGCCGGGCCGGATGCTCGATCACCTGCAGCGCGGATCGATGTCGCTCTCGCAGGTCCGCTACGCGGTGCTGGACGAAGCGGACCGGATGCTCGACATCGGGTTCCGCGACGACATCGAGCGCATCCTGAAGCGGTGCCCGACCGAGCGCCAAACGCTGCTCATGTCGGCGACCGTGCCCGATTCGATCAAGCGCCTCGTGAACCGGTACATGAAGGACCCGGTTCACCTGCACATGACGCCGAACACGCCGACGGTGGACAAGATCCGCCAGAGCTATTTCACGGTGGACGCGGACCGCAAGTTCGAGCTGCTGAAGCGCGTCGTCGAGCGCGAGAAGCCGCGCCAGTGCCTCATCTTCGTCGAGCGCAAGCGCTGGGCGGACAACTTGTACCGCGACCTCAAGCGCGCGGTCCCGAAGGCCGCGGTGATCCACGGCGACCTGCCGCAATCGCAGCGCGAAAAGATCATGGCCGCGTTCCGCACGGGCGAGATCAAGTACCTGATCGCCACCGACGTGATGAGCCGCGGCATCGACGTGTCGAACCTGTCGCACGTCATCAACTACGACCTGCCGATGGACATCGAGAACTACGTCCACCGGATCGGGCGCACCGGGCGCATCGGCAAGGACGGGATCGCGATCTCGTTCGCGCTGCCGGAGCAGGGCGAGCAGCTCACCAACATCGAGATGATGATTAACCGGCTCATCGAGGCCGATAACATCGAGGGGTTCGAGTCCGCTGCGCCCCGCGCGAAAGGCCCGGCCCGCGACGTGAAAGTGATCTTCACCGGCCTGGATTCAGTGAAGCCTCCGCCGAAGCCCGACGGCGAAGACGACGGCTGGGGCGACGACGCTCCCCCCGCCAACCCCGACGCGGGCACGGGCGGCGCGGAAGAACCGACGAAGAAGCCGGTCTTCGGGCGCCGGAACAAGCGGTACAGTCAGCGGCTCTGATTCGGGGTCGCGAATGGAGTGGGTACGAGAGATCCCGTACAGGCTCATTCTTCTGGCGCTGGTCGGTTGGTTAGCCGTGCGCCACTGGCACTCACCCACCGCTTCGGATCTCTCGAAGCGGTCCGTTCTTGGCTGCACGGTCGGCGCGGTTTTGTTGATCCTCACCAACCGCGCTGTTATTCCCGCCGTGCTTCTTTTGACAGCCGTGGGCGCTTACATCGTTTTGCACCGAATCGTGACTCCGGTCCCAAGACCGGAGCCATTCGGAACGCAAAACGATGCTCTCAAACGCTCGTGACGCCGGCTCACACGTGCAGTTCGGCTGTCTTCCCGAGCACGTTCGCGTAGCGCTTGCGGATCGGCTCGATGTGGTCCGCGAGGAACTCTTCGACCTGCTCCGGCGAGCGCCCGACGAACTCGCGCGAAGACTGCCCCGCGATCGCGGCAAAGTCCACCTTCTGAAACGCGGCTTCGCGCTTCAAATTCTCCAACAGTTCCGCGGTGGTGCCTTCACCGGCCTTCACGCGCGCGGTGACCGCGTGGCTGTGCAGGCGCACCACCTCGTGGACCTCCTGACGGTCTTCGCCCGCCTGGACCGCGGCCATCATCAGGTTCTCGGTCACCATGTAGGGCAGGTGCTCGCGCACGTTTTTCGCGATCACCGGGCGGTTGACCATCAGCCCGCGATGTTCTGGTCCGGTTCGCTGCGTGACCAAGTTCAGCGCGATGCGAAGCACCGCATCGGTCGCGAGGAACGCTTGCGGGATGTACAGTCGGCGGCACGCGCTGTCGTCGAGTGTGCGCTCGAACCACTGCGTCGAAACGGTGTTCGCGGCGATCGCGGGTAGGCCCGAGATGAAACGTGCGAGGCTGCACATGCGCTCGGCGCGCATCGGGTTCCGCTTGTACGCCATCGCGCTCGAACCGATCTGATCGGCCTCGAACGGTTCGTCCACTTCCTGGCGGTGTGCGAGCAACCGCAGGTCCGTGCCCCACTTGTGCGCGGACTGCGCGAGGCCGTTGAGTGCGTCGAGGATCTGCGTGTCGATCTTCCGCGAGTACGTCTGGCCGGTGACCGGGAACACGCTGTTGAAGCCCATCTTCTTCGCAACGAGCGCGTCGAGCGCTTTTACCTTCCCGTGATCGCCCCGGAAGAGCGCGAGGAAGCTCGCCTGCGTGCCGGTCGTGCCCTTCGCGCCACGGAACGGGAGTTCGTCGCGCCGGCGCTCCAGTTCGTGAAGGTCGAGCACAAAGTCGAACAGCCACAGCGTCGCGCGCTTCCCCACGGTGGTGAGCTGCGCGGGCTGGAAGTGCGTGAACCCGAGCGTCGGCTCGTCCTTCCAGGTTTTCGAGAACGTCGCGAGCGCGTCGATGACGCTGGCCAGCGCCGTACAGAGCTGGTCGAGGCTCTCGCGCATCAGAATGAGGTCGGCGTTGTCGGTGACATAGCACGAGGTCGCGCCGAGGTGAACGATCTCCTTGCACCCGGGGGCCACGTCGCCGAGCGCGTGGATGTGCGCCATCACGTCGTGTCGCAGGCGCTTCTCGTGGGCCGCGGCGCGCTTCAGATCAATATCGTCGAGGTGGCTCGCGAGTTCCTGGAGTTGCGCCTGGGCGATGCGCGGGGATTTCCCGTCGTCGGCGAGGAGGCCTAACTCGGCTTCCGCCTCCGCCAGTGCCAGCCAGAGCCGGCGCCAGGTGCGGAACTTCCGCAGCGGTCCCCAGCGCTCGGCCATCTCGGGGGATGCGTAGCGGCCGATGAGCGGGTTGTCGTACACGTCGGTGGGTTGCGTCATAACTTGAATGATTCTTCGCGCGGAACGGGTATTCGGCCCGGGGTCCGCACCTCAACTCGGTGCTTGTTGAACGCCCGCCAGAAGTGGCACAGGGCGCTGTTTGTTGTACGATTTCTGCGCGCTGTCGGGGCGGCGCGGGGACCCGGCGGAGAAGGGTGGGGTATGCTTCCCTCGACAGGACGTTCGGCCCCATACTGGGCCGACTGTCGCATTTCGCGCACACGGAGGACGATCGATGCGCACATGGCTCCCGAGACTCGGGTTCGCGGCGCTGGGCGTGGCCCTGTGGATGGGCACCGAGCAATCGGCGTCTGCTCAACAGCCGGGGCTTCAGCCCCCGCCCCCCGCGTTCTACACGATGCCCACCCCGCAGCAGCGGACCGACTTCCCGCAGGGACCGGAATCGTCGCTGCCGCGGATGTCCTACTACCCGTACTACTACTACCCGCACAGCTACTGGCCGCAGAACAGCCCCCAGTGGCCGGAAGCGAAGGGGCAGCCCTACGTCCGCCCACCCGCGTACATGGCCTACCCCGCGTTCAAGGAACCGGGCTGGCGCTACGAACTGTGGACCCCGATGCGGTACTACCGCGGGAACCACTTCTGGCTGGATCAGTTCTAAGATTTTTGGTCGCAAGTCGTAAAGTCGCAAGTCATAAGGTCGAAGACTCCACTGGTGTGGTCTTCGACCTTATGACTTGCGACTATTTCGCTGACCTTATGCCCTGCGACTTTACGACTTGCGACCAAAGAATTAGTGAGAGTGTACCTTCTTGAAGTGCTCGGCGACCTTCTCCATCATGACGTGCCAGCCGCAGTCGTCGCAGGGCGGAATCGACGGGTAGCACTTCGTGCAGTACAGCGGGCCGCCCTTGAGGAACTGCTCCAGGCGGCTCTTATCGGCGGGCACGACCCCTTCGGCCGAGAGCGGGAACGCGACCAGCGTCTTACACTTCTCGCACGGCCGCGCCGAGTGGTGTTCGATCACGTGCTCGAAGTGCGTGTGCAACCCGGCGGGTACCACCCCGGAGCCGGTGCAGAGCGGGCACGTCATGTTGAACTGCGCCAGAATCGCCCGGCGAATGAACTCGCTCTTGTTCGGGAGCTTATCGAGGAAGTTGGCCAAATCGTCATCGACTTTGAAGGCGACGATCTGTGACTTCTCCGTCTTCTCCTTCTTGTCCTTCGCCATGACGGGCCTCGTGTGTGTCGTATTACATCATCTTACGTTCACCACCCGAAAGTCACAAGTCGTAAGGTCGGTGGATGGTTGAAAGTCGTGGCGGTAGTCACAAGTCGTAAGGTCACAAGTTGTAAAGTCGAAGACCCAGAAACACGAGGTCTTCGACTTTACGACTTGTGACCTTACGACTTGTGACTATGGAGCGGAAGAGTCAGTTCTTCTTGCGGGCCTTCATCTTCGCTTCGACAATCTCGTTTTCCTTCACCGTGATGTCGAATTTCAGTTTGCCCTCGGATTTGGCGTTCCCCAAACCCTTCGCCGCGTCCTCGTAGGTCATTTCCTTCGCGTCACCGTTCTTGTCCACGCCGGTGAACTTTGTTTTGTCCGTGATTTTGTAGGTCTTCTCCTTGTCGCCTTCCTTGACCTTGATCTCTTTCGTATTCTTATCGAACTTTACGAGCGTCACTTCGACGGCCGTGACCAGTCCGGTCATGCTGAATAGGAAAACGAGCGAAAGTAGTAGCTTCCTCATCGACAAACTCCTGGAGAGCGACGGGCACCTGCCCCACCTCGTCCGGCACCGTAGCCCGGAGAAGCGAGCGGACGACCAACGGCGCTTGGTATTGAACGTTAAGAGATTCTGCGGGTCAAGCGGCCGGACCCGGAATCGTGTGCTCCTTGCGCGGTTCGCGCCGCTTCTCCGCGCCAACGTGTTATCATCAACACATCGGCCCACAGAGAGTTCCGTGCCAACTTCGAGGCACTCGATGCCAGATCTCGCGCCCCCCTGTCGTTCGTGGCACCGCGTTTCCGCCGCACTCGCGGGCCTGCTCACGGCCTTCGCTCTGGGTGTCGTTGCGCAACCGCCGGTCGAAGTCGAAGACCCCAAGGCCGGTCTCAAGAAGCGCATCACGGTCGAGGACGATCCCGTCGTGAAGCCGAAGGGACCGGTCGCGGGTGCCGCTTCGACGCCCGACGTGCGCCTCGATGAACTCGTGCGCGCGGCGGACGAGGCCACCCACGCCGGGGTCAAGGAACTGTTGTCCAAACACTTCGTCCCGTTCGACCGGCTCACCACAAAGGGGAGCGTGCGCATCAAGCCGATCCCGCTGGCACGCGGCGAGCGGCTCCCGCCCCAATTCGGCATCCAGGAACTCGACCGTGAGGGGAACCCGACCGCGCCCCAAGCGGTCAACGCGGTCGAAGTAAAGCGGATCGATTATTTCGAGGAAATCGCGCTCACGGAGGCGAACCAGGCGCTCATGGCCAAACCGCTCGGTACCGCGAACGGACCGCAGGGGTGGACCGCGCTCGATCAGCTCGGCGCCGCGGAACGCCTTTTGAGTGCGGCGATCCGGTTCCACGATTACGCGCGCGAGCGGAACATCCGCCGGGGCCGGGGGTGGGACGAGATGCGGAAGCCGCTCGTGGACCGCTTGCGCGAAGTGCGCCTGCTCCAACTCAAGAGCGCGGTCGCGATCAGCGACTGGCTCCGGGTGCGCGACTTCGGTAGCCGACTCATCCTCGCGTACCCGAAGGACGCGGAAGTTTCGACGGAGGTGGCCACCGCCCGCGTGCTGGAGTCCAAACGCTTGTTGGCGTCCGACAAGCACTTCGACCACGTGAAGGCGCGGGAACTGCTCGACGAGTTTGAAGCGAGCTTCCCTGGCGGGGGCGGTGAACCGGTGCGCGCGATCCGCGTCGAATTGACGCGCCGGGCGGGACTGGCGTTCGCACTTGCGAAGGAGCGGAAAGCGGCCAACGACACGTCCGGCGCACGCGACGCGCTCACGCGGGCCGTTGCACTCGATCCCACGATCCCCGGCGCACGCGACCTGCAGCGCGAGCTAAAGACCGGCTACCAGACGCTCTACGTCGGCGTGCGGCAGTACCCGGAACTGATGTCGCCGAGCACCGCCCGCCTGGACAGTGAGAAGCAGGCGGTGGAGCTGATCTTCGAGGGACTGCTCGCAGAAGTGCCCGACGACGGGGGCGGGGCACGGTACCGGCCCGCCGGCGCGATCGGGATGCCGGCCGTGGTGCCGGGGGCGCGGGAGTTCGCCCTTCGGACGTTCGACGCCGGGGCCACCGGGCGCTACGGGTTCGAGTCTCACGACGTCGTCGGGACCATGAAGTTGATCGCCACGCGCCCGGACACGTGGGGGGCGTTCGCGCTGCCGTGGTTGGACGACCTGCCCACGCCGCGGGACAACACGACTGTGCGGATGGCCTTCAAACAGGGCCACCCGGACCCGCGCGCGGCCCTCACGTTCAAGCTGCTCCCGGCGCGCTGGATGGAGTCCAAGAACATGGCGCTCGACGACCGCGGGTTCGCGGAGCAGCCGCTCGGCACCGGGCCGTTCAAGCTGCACGCGAACCCGCGGTCCGACGGCAACAGCCCGCGCGAAATGGTGTTCGTCGACAACCCGCTCTACGGGCGCTGGCGGGACCGCGCCAACCAGCCGTTCATCAAAGAGGTCCGCTTGCTCGAGGTCGCGAAGGTCCACAACGTGATCGAGGCGTTCCAGCAGGGCGGGTTGCACGTGCTCACGGACGTGCCCACGGCCGAGGTCGAGAAGTACCGCGCCGCGCTGGGCGGGAAGGTGAAGGACTACACCCCGACCAACTCCCGCCGCGTTCACATGCTGGCGGTGAACCAGCGCCGACCCGCGCTCCAGAGCAAGTTGCTGCGCCAGGGGCTGATGCTCGCGATCGACCGCGAGGCGATTCTGAACGACGTGTACCGGGCCGGAAAAACTGAGTTCCACCGCGCGATGACCGGGCCGTTCCCGTCGCAGTGCTGGGCCACTCCGAAGGGATCGAACGGGCCGGGGGCGCCGCTCCTGAACCGCGACCTCGCGCTGACGCGGTTCAGGAACTACCTCTTCGATATGGGCGCGAAGGCCGAGATCGAACTGCTGTACCCCACCGACGACCCGCAGGCGGCCGTGGCGTGTACGAAGATCAAGGAGCAGGTCGAGTCGCTGTTCAAGGACGCCCCCGGCCGGAAGCTCACAATCAAGCTCGAACCCCTCGCGTTCCGCGAACTGATGCTCCGCGTCGAGGACGAGCACCGCTTCGACCTCGCCTACGTGCCGTTCGACTACCCGGACGACTGGTACCCGTTCGCCTTGGGAGCGATGCTCGATCCGGCCGCGGGGGAGCGCGGCGGGCGCAACTGGACCGGGTTTCAAACGAAGAACACCGCCGCTGATGCGGAAGACACGCGCCTGGGGCAACTGCTCAACGAACTGCGTGCCTACCGGGAGTTCAACTCCCTCGCCTCGAAAACGGGTGAGGTTCACAAGCTGTTCAACGAGTGCGTGCCGTTCATCCCGCTGTGGCAAATCGACCGCCACATGCTGTTCCACGAGAGCGTGAAGGTCTACATCGACGACTCCGACACCCCCGTTAGCCCCCGTGTGCTCAACCCGACAACGCTGTTCCAGGGAATCGCACGCTGGCGCCTGGAGTGATGGCAATCGCGCGATTCATTCACGTGAATCGGCCCGTCTTTAACATTTTTCGCGAATTCGCCAAATACTTCACGGTCTTTGGCGAATTGCACGTTAACGGATACCGCACTCAAAAACTCCGAAAGAGCTGCCCGCGCCTTGGTTGGCAATAATTGCATCTTCGATTCGCTGCGGTTAATCTGTTCGGTGACACCCACGTCCGGCAGTGAGGCCGACCATGAATCCCGAAGTCTCCGCGTTCCTGATCGCGAACGGTACCGCGGTGGTACTCGTTGTAGGCGCGCTGGCCGCGATCGGGCTCGTGCAGTGGCGGAAGATTCGGATCGCCGAGCAGGAACTGGAGTACAAACAGCGGCTCATCGAACAGGGGTTCCCGATCCCCGAAGTCGAACGCACGGTTAGCCCGCGCGTGCCCGTGCGCCGCGGACTGATCGATCAGTTCGGCGCACTCAGCGGCGGAACGAAGGCCGGGATCATTGTGGGCTTCGTCATCGCGTTTACTGTGGGCGTATCGTGCATCGCCGGGGCGATTCACGGGGCCGCGTACTGGTCGAGTGTCCGTCACGCGCCCGTCGCTCAGCAGCCTTATCTGGAAGATCCGCTGTTGGGCGCACACGTCGATCCGATTCGAGGGGACGCGATGGTCCTCGATCTGCAGTCGGTCGCGAACCAGCGATTGAACGCGGGAGTTGAGGGCGACCGGGGGCACTCGTTCGCGACGATGCCGCAGAAGCGCCAGGAGCTTCGCGGCGTGCCGTTTCAGATCGGGCCGGGCTACGTTCGGCTCCGCGGGAACAATCACCCGGAACTGCCGAGTGAGGCGAAGGGCATCCGTGTCGGGTTTAAGCTCGATAAACTGCATATCTTCCACGGGACCGAGTTCGGTGCGTTCGGCGACGCCACGCACCGCTTTCACGTTCCCGATGGGACGGAGATCGGCCAGTACCGCGTGCAGTTCGCCGACAAGAGCGAGCAGGTGATACCCGTCGTTTACGGCGAAGACGTGCGCGACGTGTGGAACTGGGACCGGTCGCGGGCTACCAACCGCGGGGTGGTCGCGTGGACCGGAAGGAACACGTCTGCCACGCGCGAGGGAACCACACTGCGGGTGTACCTCACGACGTGGCCGAACCCGCGCCCCGAGGTCGAGATCGCGTCCATCGACTACGTTTCGGAGGGCACCACCGCGGCGACGCCGTTCTGCATCGCGCTCACCGCCGAACGTGCCCGGAAGTAACTCCTCGCGCGTGCCGGAATTGTTTGTGGCTTTCTGTTCACTGGAGTATAATTTACCACACAAACGTGAGCGCTGAATATCATTTTCCAATACAAGGGCACGTGCTAGGTAGTGAAGGCCGGGGCTCCCACGGAAACGCGCACTTCTGCGCTGGCACGATGTGAGCGAGATGTTATCCGTTGTTAGCTGTCTGCAAAGGATTACTGTCGGGGGGTAAGGAATCAAAACCTCTGAAATATCAGTGGTTGATGCGTTTTGACCCCCGCATCGCTGCCCGTGCCGGCTCAGTGGCCAGAAATGTTAGCCATTGTTAGCGTGGGGCGTTCACGAGCACGGCCGAACGCACCGGATACAGCTAGTATTTGGACATTTGGTGAGGTAAAGGCGATCAACAATCTCGATCAGCTCGCGGCGCTCGTCATCCGGGAACGGGACACTCTGCTCTCGCGCTGGCGCGAACAGGTCCGAAAACTCCCGTCCGCGCGCCACCTCGACACGCCGACGCTCAATGACCACATTCCCGCGTTCTTCGAGGAACTCGCACAGGCGCTCCGAACCCGGTCCGAAGAAACGATTCAGGACGCGGTGTGCGAGGGCACCCCGCCGGCCCACGGACTGCAGCGCGCCCAGGACGGCTTCGACATCGTGGAAGTGGTCGCCGAGTACAACATCCTCCGCGAGTGCATTCACGACATCGCCGACGCGAACAAGCTGACCCTGCAAGGCCGGTCGTTCCACATCGTGAACCGCGTGCTCGACGGGGCCATCGGCTCGGCGGTCAAGACCTACGCCACACAGAAGGCGCTCGAGGTGCAGCGGCGGCGCGAAGAGTACCTCTCGTTTGTCGCCCACGACCTGCGAACCCCGCTCAGTGCGATCTCGCTCGCCGCGAGCGTTTTGGAGGTGAAGCACGCGGGGGAGGATCCGGGTTCCTCGTCGGCCCGGATGGTCAAAACCCTGCGCCGGAACGTTCAGCACCTCGGCGCGCTCGTGAACAAGGTGCTCGAGGAGAACACCAACCTTCAAACCGAGGTCGGGGTTAAACTGGAGCGGCGCGACTTCGATCTGTGGCCGCTCGTGGAGTCGCTCGTTCACGACATCCACCCGGTCGCGGGCACGGACAGTACGAGGCTCGTCAACACGATCCCCGAAGACCTGGTCGTCTTCGCCGACGCGGGGCTCCTGAAGCGCGTGTTCCAGAACCTTATCGCGAACGCGATCAAGTACACGCCCCGCGGCGAGGTCGTGATTTCGGCCCGCCGAATGGACACCGGGTACGAGTGCGCGGTCCGCGACAACGGCGAGGGGATCGCGCCGGACCGGATCGACAAAGTGTTCGACCACTTCGAGACGGACCCCAACAAACAGGGCGGGATGGGGCTCGGGCTGGCCATCGTGAAGACGTTCGTCGAGGCGCACGGCGGTGCGGTGTCGGTCGAGAGCGCGGTCGGGGTCGGCTCCACGTTCACGTTCACGCTCCCGCCGAAGTAGAGCGGGGCGACGTGAGCTCGATTCCCGGCGGATCGTAGGCACAAAATGCTACGGGCGGCGCCAGACAATTGGGTGTCCGGCCCCGCCCAGGAGTGCAACCGACCGCCCGAACGAATCGGTGCTACTTCTCGCGCCGCGTGAGGGTGGTGGTTTCGGTCTGAGTGACTTTGTCGATCGTGAAGACGCGCGTGTGCTTGACCGAGGTGATCCACCCGGCGGTTACGTCCACCACGTAGTCCGTGGCGTCGTTCACCTTGACTTCCGGGAGTTCGTCCGGGGCGGGTACGCCGGTTTTCTTGGCGAGATCCTCGACGAACTTCTGGACGTAGCGGGTCACGTCCTTCGGGTCCGGGGTCTGCTTGAACGAGATGTGTGCGATCCCCTTGTCTTTGTCGAACTTGACCACGCACACGCCTTTGGCCGGGAACGGGTCGCCCCCGAGCGGGTTGGGCAGCTCGTCCTCGTACTCGAAGGGGGTACCAAGTTCGTAGCTCTTGCCGAAGGGTTTGAGAATCAACATCGGCTGGCGCGTGAAGGTCGCTTCGATCGTTTCCTTCGTGGCGAGCATTTTGTCTGTCGCGAGCCGGGCCATTTCGATCGTGGCTTTGGGCGTGCCCGCTTTGCTCATCTGGCTCAGTACCTCGTCGCGGACCTTGGTCCCCGAGGTGCGGAGCGCCTTCCAGTTGCGCACCCCGGTGTAGTCGCCGTCCTCGTCGAGTTCGAGATCGAGATCGTTGTTCTTCAGGATCATGTTGATCGACTTGGCGAGCGGTTCGTTGTCCTGGTCCGGGTCTTCAAAGGTCGTGGTGCCCTGGGTCCACCGCAGGACGGACCCATCGGGGCCGGCGGAGACGACCTCGACGACGACCAGGGTGCGCGTCGAGACGTTGCGGACCTCCTTACCGTCCCGTTCGCGCACCTGGGTGCCGAGCATTTCGTACCGGACCGTGTCGCCCTTTTTCCACTTGGGGGCGAGATCGATCGACGTCGGATCGTCGGCCCGCACGGGAGCGGCCGCGAGCGCGACGAGGGCCAGAAGCATCAGCGAGCAACGGGGGCGCATAGCCGGGTCCGAATGTAGGGGAACGACGGAGCGAAAAGTTGGGCGGGACTCAGTCACCGGTCCCATCGAACAGCGGGCGGATCACGTGGCCGCGGTTGAGCTGCACCGGCCGGCCCAGGCGGTCGCGGACCTCGGCGTGCGGATCGACCCCGAGGACCGAGTACACCGTCGCGCCGATGTCGTCGGGCGAGTACGGCGTCGTGGTCGGGTAGCCCGCATTCTTGTCGCTCTTGCCGATGACCTGACCGCCCCGCACGCCCGCGCCCGCGAACAGCCCGCTGAAGCACGGCGCCCAGTGCTCGCGCCCGCCCTCCTTGTTGATCTTCGGCTCGCGCCCGAACTCGCCGAGCACCATCACGAAGGTGTCTTCGAGCAACCCGCGGTCGCTCATGTCGTCGAGGAGCGCGGAGACGGCACTATCGAGCGGCGGGAGCAGGTCGTTCTTCAACCGCTTGAACAGCCCGCCGTGGCTGTCCCAGTTCTGGACGCGCCCCATGTTCGCCTGCACGACCGGCACGCCCGCTTCGATGAGCCGCCGGGCGAGCAGACACGACTGGCCGAAGGCGTGCCGGCCGTACTTGTCGCGGACCGCCGCGGGTTCCTTGTCGATATCGAACGCCTTCGCGACCCGGCCCGACGTCAGCACCGCGAGGGCCTGCTGTTGCTGGTCGGTCATCTTCTTGGTTTCGGACTGCTCCGCGAGCCACTTGCGCTGGTCGTTGACCGCGCTGAGAAGCGCCATCCGGTCCTTCATCTGCGTCACGTCCATGCCCGAGGCCGGCCGCAGGTTCTCGACCTTGAAGTCGGCGCGGTTCGGGTCTTGCGTGATCTGCATGATGTCGTGCTTCGGCCCCAGGAACCCGGCGTACTGACCGGGCCAAAGCAGGGGGCCTTCCATCAGGTACGTCGGCAGGTTCACGCCGCACGGCGTCCCCTCCGGCGGACTGCGGTGGTAGCTCAACCCGCCGGCGTAGTTCGGGAAGTCGTCGCGGGACGCGATCTTGTCGAAGAACGCCCCCGGCTGCACGTGGCCGGTGAGCACGTGGTGCGTCGCGACGAGGTGGTTGTTCTCCCGGTGCGAGAGCGAGCGCACGACCGAGTACAGTTTCGAGCGCGCGGCGAGTTTGGGGATGTGCTCGCTCGCGAGGAGCCCGGGTGTTTGGGTCTGGATCGCCTTATATTCGCCGCGAATTTCCGGCGGCGCATCGGGCTTCGGGTCGAACGTTTCGTGGTGACTGGCCGCCCCGGTGAGGAACACGATCAGAACCGACTTCGGTTTCTTACCTCGTGCCAGTGAGGGAGCATCTTTCGCGCGGGCGCCTGCGAACGACGACAAGCCCAACCCGAGCAGCCCGGAGTAACCGACTTGGAGGAGTTCGCGGCGGTTGATGCCGATGGTGTGGCGGTGTGTGACGGGCAAGGGTGACCCCTCGGAAACGCGGAGGTTCGGCGGGATGAGTCTATTAGAGCATGTGCCCGTGCGGGGGCAAGCCCGTTCCCGGTTATCGGCACAGGGACTCATCCGCGTTTCACAGAATTCAAGGCAACCGCCGGCGCCACGGCCGGCGGGCGCTCCGCGCGTGCGGAACAGAAAGGATCACGACCTCGGTGGCGGTGACCTCGTAGGTGATTGTGACGAGGTACGGGTTCACCAGGCACGCGCGGATTTCTCGGTTCCGGGGTGCGCGGACCCGAGCTGCCGCGTGGGGCTGTGCCCCGATGTCGCGCGCCCGGGCTTCGACCGCGTCGGTGACCCGGCCGCCCAAGCCGGGTTGCCGATCTTCGTAGAAATCAGCGAGATCCAGGAGATCCAACAGAGCGAGGGCGAGAAAACGGTATCTCATTGCTGCCGTTTCCGGCGCAGGTGCTCCCGCACGGCCGCGAACACGGTGTCCGCTTCGAGAAGTTCGGCCGTCCCGTTTTCAACGGACTCCAGTCGCCGTTCGAGTTCCACCTCGAACGCCGGATCTTCCGGTTCCTCGGCAGCCAACTTTTGCTGCGCGGCCTCGCTCAAACTCTCCCAGAGCCGATCGGCGATTGTGACGCGATCGGATTCGGGGAGTTGCAGGAGTTGGTCGAGCAACCGGGTCGCAGTTTCGCTCATCGCGCTCTCCTTACAGGGTCGGGCCGATGGACCACGGGGCGAACTCCTCTTCGCCGACGCCGTTGAGTTCGCTCTTGGTCTTCTCGCCGCTCGCGACCGACAGCACCTTCTCAAAGATCTCTTGGCCCACGGCCTCCACCGACACGCCGGTGAGAACTTTGCCCGCGTCGATGTCCATGTCGCCGATCATGTGCGTGTAGAGCGGGGTGTTCGTGGCGACCTTAACGCACGGGGCAGGTTTGCACCCGAACACGCTTCCGCGCCCGGTCGTGAATACGCACACGTTCGCGCCGCCGGCCACGATGCCGGTCATGCTCACCGGGTCGTAGCCCGGCGTGTCCATCACCACGAACCCCTTCGCCGTGACCGGTTCCGCGTAGCGGTAGACGTCCACCATCGCGGTACCGCCGGCCTTCGCGATCGCGCCCAGCGACTTCTCGTAGATCGTCGTGAGGCCGCCTTCCTTGTTGCCGGGGCTGGGGTTGTTGTTGATCTCGGCCCCGAACATCGACGTGTACCACTCCCACCACTTGATGCGCTCGACCAGCTTCTCGCCGACCTCCTTCGATACGGCCCGGCGCGTGAGGATGTGCTCGGCCCCGTAGATTTCGGTCGTTTCGCCCAGAACGCTCGTGCCGCCCTGCTGAACCATCATGTCGCTGGCGACGCCCAGGGCCGGGTTCGCGGTCACGCCGCTGTTGCCATCCGAGCCCCCGCAGTTCGTGCCCAAAATGAGGTGCTTGGCGGGGAGCTGCACGCGGCGCACGTCGTTCACGCGCGGCAGCATCTCCGCGACCGCCTGAACGCCCGCTTCGACGGTTTTGCCGATCCCGCCGCACTCCTGGATCGAGAGCGCGAGCGGCGTGCCCTTCTTACCGTCGAGCTGGAGCAGGTTCAGCTTCTCGTTTTCGATCAGGTGGGACGCCTGAACGATTTCGCACCCCAGTCCAACGAGCAGGTACGCCGCGACGTTAGGGTGACGGGCGAAGCCCGCGAGCGTCCGGTCGAGTTGCTGGTGGTCCGGGCCGTCGAACTGCATCCCGCAGCCCTGCCGGTGAACGATCGCGATCACGCCGTCCACGTTCGGGTAGTCCTTCAGCAGCCCCAGCGACCGGACGCGGTCCGCGATGTACTTGCTCGTACTGGCGGAGCAGTTCACGGTGCTGATGACCGCGAGGTAGTTGCGCGTGCCGTAGCGCTGGTGCGGAGCTTTACCCGCGCCGCGGTCGAAACCCATGAACGTGCGGTACTCGGCCGGCGGTGGCAACGGGGCGGGGATCTGGCTCGCGAAGGCGTAGTCGCGCTCGAACGCGCCGGCGGTGACGTTGTGAACGTGGACGTGCTCGCCCGGCGCCACGTTTCGGCCCGCGAACCCGATCACCTGACCGTACTTGTGAATCGGGTCGCCTTCTTTGATCGCCACGAGCGCGAACTTATGGCCCATCCCGATCCCCTTGGGGAGCGTGAACGTACCGCCATCGAAAGCGAACGTGGTGCCGGACGGGATCGGCTTGCGAGCGACCGCGACGTTATCTTGTGGGCGAAGGTGAACGGCGAAATCACTGATCGGAACGGCCATTTCCGGCTCCAGGGGGGAGAACGTCCGGGAACATTCTCGAATGGTGTGTGAGTTCAACTTAGCGGTTCGCGAGCGGGTGTGTAAATGGAACCGCGGGGCGATTCCAGCTCAGGTTCCCGCGGTGGGGCATCTACCCGTTGTGTCGGGACTAACGGTTGTAGCGCTCGCCCGGCGGCGAAAAGAAAACAGTGACACCCGAGCGGGAGGGGGCGCGTTGCGATAAGGCGGACGGGGGGTAGAATATCAAAACTCCGTAACCCCCACCGTGTCCGATCTCGGCGCGTCTTTCTATCTTGACGGCCAACACGGGGTTAGTTGTCATGGGCGCATTATCAATCGGCCGCGGGTCGCGGAAAGGTCGGGCGATGGACAAGGCACTCTGCTTTGGGGCACTTGGTGTTGGTGCCCTCATGCTGTTGGTGTTCCTGCTCGATCTTGTCGCCAAGGTTCCGTTCGGCGGCGGGCCGTTCGTCATCGTCGATATTTTCGGCCTCATCGCGTCCGGGGTCGTGGTCTACCTCGGGTGGAACGCCGCACGCGATTTGAAATAGCCGGACCGCCGACGGGTTGGAGTTAAGGCCTAACAGGAAGAGAGCGCGAGTGGCTCTGCTTCCTGTTTCGTTTTTACCGCTTGCCTTCCGCGAGCGCCAGTTCCACAACCGCTTGAATCAACCCGTCTTCGGTGAAAATTTTCGCCTCGGCCGCGACCGGGAGCCTCAGTTCGCGGATCGCGTTGCCGGTTTCCGGGCTGATCGCGACGAGATGGATTTCGCCGCGCTCGACCCGCCCGCGAATCGTTTCGTCGAAGCTGTTAATCACCCCCCGCGCGATGTTGGAGCTGGGCAGCGTGATGTATCGAATTTCTCCCCGCCGTAGTGCGTCGAGAACGGTCGTACTGGGTGCGGTCACGTCCACCTGATCGTACACAGCGATCTGGTCCACGGTCGCGACTTTCGCGAGTTCGTCACGCAACAGTTCGCGCCCGCGGTTGGCTCGCGCGAGCAGCACCCGCTGACCGGCAACGTGCGGCTTCAGTGCTTCGACCAGCCCTTCGGACGAAAAACTGGCCGGCGGGACGAGGTCGGCACGCAGCCGGTATTCGCGGAGCGCGTCGGCGGTTTTTGGGCCGATCGCTGCGAGTTTCACATGACCCCAGTCTCGCAGGTCGCGCCCGAGCGCGTCCAACCGCCGCAGGAGCGCGTGGACCCCGTTCGCGCTGGTGAAGACGAGCCAGTCCCATTCCCCGCGCCGGAGCTGCTCCAGTCCCCGATCAATAGGAGCAGCGTCCGCGCGGGCGCGGATCTCGACGGCGGGCATGCGCGAAACGACCGCGCCGAGGTGCTCGAGCTTCCGCACCATTCCCCCGGCCTGGTGCGTGGGCCGCGTGACCAGTACCCGGTGCCCGAACAGCGGCCGGGCCTCGAACCACGGGTGGTCCGCGCGGTGGGCGACGGTTTCGCCGATGAGGATGAGGCCCGGCGCCTCCAGTCCCGCGTGCCGCCGGGCTTCTTCGAGGGCGCCCAGCGTCGCGTACACCGATCTCTGTTCGCCGAGTGACGCGCGCTCGACGATCGCCGCGGGCGTATCGGGAGCTTTCCCGTATTTGAGTAACTCCCCGACGATCACCGGGAGCCGGGCGATCCCCATGTAGATCGCGAGCGTCCCGGGGAACGCGGCGAGGGCCTTCCAATCGAGCTTGTTGCCGGGCTTGTTGGGCAACTCGTGCCCGGTGACGAGGGCGATACTGCTCGCGTACATCCGGTGCGTGAGCGGGATCTCCAGGTACGCGCCGGCGGCGAGCGCCGCGGTGATGCCGGGCACGATCTCGTAAGCGAGCCCCGCGGCGCGGAGCGCTTCGGCTTCTTCCCCCCCGCGCCCGAAGATGAGCGGGTCGCCGCCCTTGAGCCGCACGACGGTCCGGCCCGCGCTCGCGGTCTCGATGAGTTTCTTGTGGATGTGCGGGTACTTGTCCGGGTGGCTCCCGGGGAGGTCGCGCACGCAGATGCGCTCCGCGTGCGCCGGCGCGAGGTCGAGCAAGCGCTCGGGAACGAGCTGGTCGTAGAGCACGAGGTCGGCGCGCCCCAGCACCTCGGCCCCGCGGACGGTGAGTAGTCCGGGGCTGCCGGGGCCGGCGCCGACGAGAAACACGAACGGGTTCGCAGGGTCTTGGGTCATAGCGCTCAGAAGGCGGTCGGGGACGTGTCGCCCCCGTCGCTCTCCGCCTTCGATTACACGGCCACTTCCTCGGCCGCTTCGGACTCGGTGTCTTCGCTCGGGTCGAAGCCGGGGAACTGGTGACAGATGAGGATGCCCACCATGTACAGCCCGAACATCGGTACGAACAGGTAGAGCATCGTGATGACGTCGGGCGTGGGCGTGATGATCGCGGCGAAGAACGCGATGATGATGCACGCGTACCGCCACTTGGTGAGGTAGTCCTCGGCGCTAAAGATCCCGATCCGGTTCAGGAACACCATCACGAGCGGGGTCTGGAACGAGACCCCGAACACCAGCGGCAGAATGATCGCGAGGCTGAGCCACTCGTTGAGGCGAATGTCCGGGTCGAACCCGAGCACCTCGTTGAACATCAACAGCGCTTTGACCGCCCCGGGCAAGACGATGAACTGGCAGAGCACCACGCCGGCGATGAAGAGCAGCACACTCGGCCCGAAGAAGAGGTACGCGTACCGCTTCTCGTGCGGGTACAACCCGGCCCCGACGAACGCCCAGAACTGGTACAAGATGAACGGGCACGCGAGCACGACCCCGCACAGCATTTGGACCTTAAAGTACACCACGAACGCTTCTTGGGCGCTCAGCGTGGTGAGGTACTGTTTACTCTCGATCAGCGCTTGCCCCGTGTCGCTGAGCGAGCTGATCTCGGCGGGGTACACCTGAAGCACGAGCGACACTTCGTCGGGCGTGCCGGACTTGGCCGGTCCGAAAGCCGCTTCTAGCTGTTTCACCTTGAACGTCGTGCGCAGGTCGGCAGGCGCGCCGAGGTAACTCTCTCTCTCTTCCGATGTCAGCGCCGTCAGGTTGTTATCGTTATCCTTCAGCTTTTGCCGAATGCGCGCAATTTCGGTCGGCTCGCCCTTGGTGATTTTTGCCAGCTTCTCGTCGGCGATCTTCATCGCCCGTCGGTAGTAGAAGTCGCGCGTCTGGGACTCGACCGGTTCGGTAATCACCTTGAGCATCGGTTTGCCGATGCCGACCTTCGGGTTCCCGATCGAGCCCCCGATGGCGTCCAGGATGAAGCCCAGAACCAAGAACACCAGCAGCCACTTTAGCGCGTTGAGCATCCGGTACCGAAGTTCCTCGATGTGCTCGCCCAGGGACATCCGGGTGTCCTTGAACATGTCATCGGGGTACTCGTCGTACTTTTTCGCGAGCGTTTGAATCGCTTTGGTGGGCATGACGCCGAACCCCGCGCTGGGGATAACCCAACCCGAGGCGAAGGTGCCCGACCGGTTGGCAAAAGTGGGTGAATGCGGAAGGTCACGGATCATCGTATGGAGCGCGGCACGAGTACACAAGACGGGTGTCCCTGTAGATTTTGGCAGGCGGTAGTGGTTAGGCTGTTGGTCCTTGCACTTTTTGACTCTGGGAGGCACGGATGCCGACGCTAACCATCGAGTACCAGACCGACGCGGAACGACTGATTTTGGAGCAGGCGCTGGCGTTTTTCGCTCAGATGCGACACGTCGGTGCCACCGCTCCCGATGGTACGGTACTGGCCGCTTGTGAACGAGTCGCCCTCGACTCCGGACGCGAACTCGTCCGCGACACGTTGGCTTCCGCCGTCCAGAGTCGCGCCGACACCACCGATGCTTCCCAAAAAAGTCGGGCAGCAGGCTCAAAGGACGACGCCCCCGCTGGCTCTTGACGGCACTCGGGCGCATCCGCCTCCGCCGTCAGTACGCCATCCGCGCCGATGGCGGAGCGTTCCCGGCCGATGCCGTTCTGGGAGCCGAGGGGTATGTAACGACCGCCGCACAGCGGATGGCGGTTCTGGCCGGTGCGAGGGATTCCTTTGCGCGTGCGGAAGTAACGCTGCGTGAGTTGGCCGGTTGGGAGTTAGACGACGAGGTGATTCGCCAACTCACACACGCCGCCGCGAAGAGTCTGAGGGCCTCCCGCGAGCATCGCGCCGACGCCGAACGATTCGCAACGGCCGGGGGAGTCGTCGAGGTGCAAATCGACGCCGGGAAGGTGAACACCACGACCGGATGGCGGGACATCAAGTTGGGCGTGGTTTGCAAGCGAGAGCGGGGGAAGTCCGCGACGCCCGAAAAGTGGAGCGACCGCGTGTTGCCGCCCCCAACGATTCGGACCGTGGTGGCCAACGTCGAGGGCGCGAGCATTTTCGCGGAGCGCGTGCGAGCGGAGGCGGATCGCCTGAAGGTGACCACCGCCAGCGACGTGACGGTATTGGGTGACGGCGCGGAGTGGATCTGGAATCTGGCGGCCGATGTGTTGCCCCAGGCCGCCGGTGTATTGGACGTGTATCACGCGATCGAGCACATCGGGACTGCGGTGAAGGCGATCTGGGGTGAGACGGCGGAGGCGACCGCTCGTCGGCAGAGCGCCTTGTTGGCCGTGGTGACGGATGGGAAAGCCGGGATCGAGCGGTGGATCGCCGATACGTTCGGCGCGTTGCCGTCGGAATCCAACGGAGACGTGTTGCGGGCGTTGGCGCGTTACCTCGGCTCGCACCCGACGCGGTTGGGCTACGCGCAACGGCTGGCAAATGGTCGGAGTATCGGCAGCGGGTTAATCGAGGGTTCGGTGAAGCAGTTGGTGAATCGCCGGATGAAACTAACCGGCGCGCGGTGGCGCGTGGAACACGTCGGGCCGCTGGTGGAACTGGCGGCCGTCATCGAGACCCCAGACTGGCACGACTTCTGGACCGCCGCTTGAGCGTTGCCAAAATCTACAGGGACACCCCACAAGACGGGCTTGAAAGGGCGCGAATGAAGATGGGGAAGGTGCGCTGGGTAACCGGCGCGAGTCGTTCCGGTCGCGCGGGCGCTGTGCGGTACCGTGGGGGGCGGGGCGCGACCACGGAGTAGAGTGGCTATGGACCCGGGTGCGATAATGCTCTTGCGAACGGATTCGTGCGTTCCAGGAGCTTCTCATGCGCCGGCGCTTACTCGTGTTGTCACTGATCGCGTTGGCCGGCTGTAACCGGTTCTCGGGACCACGGGAAACCCGTCAGTTGGACCGCGCCGACGGGCGCGCGCCAGACGGTACCCGTTACTCGATCGAAGAACAAAAGGTTCGCGGCCGCGAACGGCTCTCGATCTCGGAAGATGACTTCCGCATCGGGCCGAAGGGTTACATTGATCGCCCCAGCCCTATCGGGCGCTAACCGGCGCTGGTAGAATTGCCGCATGCCCCCCGACCGCGACGCAATTACCGGTTCCATGCTCGGACTCGCGGTCGGCGACGCGCTGGGCTTGCCGTGCGAGAACTTGTCTCCCCGGCGCGCGAAGAAGCTGTTTCCGCACCTCGATCGTTACCAATTTTTCTTTCGCCGCGGGTTGTTCTCCGACGACACCGAGCACGCCTGTCTAACCGGCCAGGCGCTGCTCGTTTCCGGCGGCGACGCAGCGGAATTTCAGCACGACCTCGCGCGCCGACTTCGCTGGTGGTCTGCGGGGGTTCCTGCGGGGACCGGGCGCGCCACGATCCGCGCGTGCGCGAAGCTGTGGCTCGGCTGGTCGCCTGAGCACAGCGGCGTGTTTTCCGCCGGTAACGGCCCCGCGATGCGCGCGCCGATTCTGGGCCTCTGTTTCGGCTCCGATCCTGCGCGATTGAAGCACTTCGCGCGCATTTCCACTCGCCTCACACACACTGATCCCAAAGCCGAAGTTGGCGCACTTGCGGTCGCGTGGGCGGCTCATCGTGCGGCCGAAACGCGAACGGGCACTTTGCCAGAACCTGCGCAATTCTTAGCGGAACTCCGCGAACTACTCGGTACCGAGCCGGCCTCGGGGCCGTTACTCGAGACGCTCGAAGGTGCGGTGAAGAGCCTGCTTTTAGAGCGAACCACAGAAGAGTTCGCGCTCGATCTCGGATTAAAGCGCGGCGCCACCGGCTACATGTACCACACGGTTCCGGTATCGCTGTACGCGTGGCTGCGGTACCCAGATAATTTCCGCACGGCGGTTCAGTCAGCGATCCGATGCGGCGGGGACACGGACACGGTTGCGGCGATTGCCGGCGCGCTCGTCGGCGCGCGAGTCGGCAAAGCGGGCATCCCGGCGGAGTGGCTCCGCGGTGCGATTGATTGGCCGCGCTCGGTGCGCTGGGTGGAGAAACTCGCCGGGCGCGTCGCCGAGGGAGCGTGGCTGAGTGCGCCCCAATGCGCCGAACCGCTCGCCGTGTGGGTGCTACCGGCGCGGAACGCGGCGTTCTTCGCGTGGGTACTCGTTCACGCCGCCCGACGACTGCTCCCCCCGTATTGACCGGCCGGTTCGGTCGCTCGGGAGAAATGTGGCCCGGACAAGGATTTCGTTGCCTTCTTACAGTGCGGCGCGCACCATGAGCGTATCCGCTGCACGTCACTCGTTAGCCGGAGGTCCGTCATGGGGCTGCGTGATTGGGTGTCGGGTCAGTTCATCGACATCATCGAGTGGACCGAGCCGAGCCAGAACGAGATCCTCGCGCACCGGTTCACGCGCCACAAGAACGAGATCAAGAACGGCGCCAAACTCGTCGTGCGCGAGGGGCAGGCCGCCGGGTTCGTGAAGGAGGGGCAGCTCGCGGACGTGAAAGTGCCGGGCATGTACACGCTCGACACGAAGAACATGCCCATCCTCTCGACCATCCTCGGCTGGAAGTACGGCTTCGAGTCGCCGTTCAAGTGCGAGGTGTACTTCATCTCCACGCGCCAGTGGACGAACCAGAAGTGGGGCACGCAGAACCCGATCATGTACCGCGACCCGGAGTTCGGTCCGGTGCGGCTGCGGGCGTTCGGGAGCTACGCCTTCAAGGTCACCGATCCGGGCACGTTCCTGAAAGAGCTCGTCTCGACCGACCCGTCGTTCGAGCTGTACGAGATCTCCGCGCAGTTCCGCAACGTGGTCGTGTCGCGCTTCATTGACGCGCTCGGTGCGTCGCGCATCCCGATGCTGGACCTCGCGGGGAACTACGAGAAGGTCGGGAAGATCGCGCTCGAGCGCATTGCGCCGGAAATGGCGAAGATGGGCGTGTCGCTCACGCAGTTCTTCGTCGAGAACATTTCGCTCCCGCCCGAAGTCGAAGCGGCCCTCGACAAGCGCTCGCAGATGTCGGTACTCGGCAACCTCGACCAGTACACGAAGTTCCAGACCGCGGAGGCCATTCCCACAGCGGCGGCGAACCCGGGCGGGCTGGCCGGAATGGGCGCGAGCCTCGGTGCGGGGCTTGCCGTAGGTCAACAAATGGGTGGCGCGTTCGCGGGTGCGGCCGGGGCGCCGGGCGTTGTGACCCCCGCGAACACCGCTCCGCCGGCCGGAGCGAGCGCGCCGCCGCCGCTCCCGACCGCGGTCACCTTCCACGCGGCGATCAACGGCGCTCAGGCCGGGCCGTTCGATCTGGCGGCGCTCGCGGCACACATCAACTCGGGCACTATCAACCGCACCTCGCTAGTGTGGAGGGCGGGCATGGCGGGCTGGGCCGCCGCCGAAACCGTGCCGGAACTGGCATCACTCTTCGCCGCGGTACCGCCGCCGCTTCCCAGTTGAGGCGAACGGCCGGTGTGAGCCGGCCGGTGACCGACCCCAGCGGTTAATTCATACTCATGACGGCTCGCGGCGTGGGGCGCGAGCGTCTCACCAGCCGGCTCGCGCCGGCCGTTCGCCTGGACTTGCGCATGTCCCAACCTCCTCCGCTCCCGTCGTCCGATCCGCCCCCGCTGCCCCCCGCGACCCAACCGCAGGTGGACAAGGAGCCGACGGTTTCGAGCGCGCCCCCGAAGGGCAAACTCTTTCCGTGCTTGAACTGCGGGGCGAAAGTCGAGTTCGACCCGCGCTCGCGCGCGCTCAAGTGCCCGTACTGCGGGCACACGTCGGACGTCGAAGAGGGCGGGGCGGAGGTCGAGGAGCGCGACTTCAACGAGTACGCCAGCAAGCTCGTGAAGGGCAACGTCGGCGGGATCGCGGGGCGCTCCACGCAGACGAAGTGCAGCGGGTGCGGGGCGATGGTGCTCCTCGAGGACAAGGTCGTCACGGACACCTGTCCGTTCTGCAGCACGCACCTGGAGAACAAGCCCGAAGTCGTTGAAGGGATGCTCCCGCCGGAGTCGGTGATCCCGTTCGCGGTGGACTTACGGGCCGCCCGCGAGTCGTTCGACACGTGGCTCCACGGGCTCTGGTTCGCCCCCACGGAGCTGAAGAAGCTCGCGAACCTCGGTCAGCTCGCCGGCGTGTACCTGCCGTACTGGACTTACGACGCGATGACGTACACGCGGTACCGCGGGATGCGCGGCGACAACTACCAGGAAACGGAGTATTACACCGAGAAAGATAACAACGGGAACGAGGTCGAGCGCAGTCGCACGGTGACGAAAACGAACTGGTACCCGGTTACCGGCGAGGTGCAACACTTCTTCGACGACGTGCTCGTGTGCGGGTCGAAGAGCATTCCCGGGCACCTCATCAGCGGGCTCGAACCGTGGGATACGGGGGAACTCGAGCCTTTTCAGGATTCGTTCCTCGCGGGTCTGAAGACGGAACGGTACGCGGTGGATCTGAAGGCCGGCTTGGTGGTCGCGAAGGAGATGATGGAGCCGAAGATCCGCCACCTCATCGTGCGGGACATTGGCGGCGACCACCAGCGCATCGAGACGACCGATACGCGGTACCTCGGTATCACGTTCAAGCACTGTCTGCTTCCCGTGTGGTTGGCCAATTACCACTACCAACAGAAGCTGTTCCAGATCCTCATTAACGGGCGGTCGGGCAAGGTCTCTGGCGAACGGCCGTGGAGCTTCTGGAAGATCTTCCGGCTCGTCGCGGCTATTTTGATCGTCATCGGGGTGATTGCCGCCGTGGTGATGGCGACGAAGAAGGGCGGGCGCGACCCCGCGCCAAAGGCCCTGCAAAACCAGAAGGCAGCGCTGGAAACACTGCCGCCCGCGTTCGCACTTGTTGACGCGCACACCGGGCACCGAAGTTTACCAAGTTCGAGGAGGCGACATGGCGGGGCGGATCGGGATGCGGACGGGCGAGGCACTGGTCGAGGGCGACAAGGATTACCTCTGCGCCGAACCGGAAATCGTCATCGGTGAATTAGACGGCCCGGTGGGAACGGCACTCGCCACGCTCGTCGGCGATCAGACGAAGGGACACACGAAGGTGTTCGCGATCCTGAACAGCGACGTTCAGGTGCGCCCCGCGACGCTGATGGTGAGCAAGGTGACGGTGACCAGTTCGCGGTACACGAACATCCTCATGGGGAGCGTCCAGGCGGGCATCGCCAACGGCGTTTTGGACGCGGTCCGCGCGGGGATCATTCCGAAGGAAAGTGCCAACGATCTGGGCATCATTTACTCGGTCTGGCTCGACCCCGCGGTCCTCGCCGTCGACCCCAAGGAGGTCGATTATCAAGGGCTTTTCGATGTCAACCGGGAAGCGACCGTCAAGGCGATCCGCAAAGCGCTGGCAAACGAACCGAGCATCGATTGGCTCCTCGAAAACCAGGACAAAGTGACCCACTACTTCCACCAACTCGGGGTCGACGGGAAACTGTAAACCCGAGGGATCGGTGGGGATTTTCTGAGCGCTGCACGCTCCGGGTGTGATGGTTTTCGCTCGTTGAAGCGTGCCGCCGCCACCATGTCCAAGAAGCCCGCGGAAGGGTTTTGTGAGTGGGACGGGTCTGTCGCACGCGCAAGTGAATAGCCGCGGGCTTCTGTCGCCCGCCTCGTTTCGGGATTATCCTAACGGGTTGGACGAACCGCTCCCTGTGGTCGCGGTTCGTTCCAGAGCCTGAACCGGCCTAATGCCCGAACACGTCGGGCATTAGGTCCGCTACCTCGCACGTCGGCCTTTCGGCTCCGATCACGGGCGCCTCCCCATCACGCCAGGTCTTTGCCGCGGATCTGCGCCTTCAGCACGTGGCGCAGCCGGCCCTCGACCTTCTCGTGGGCCTTCACGATCTCCTTCTCGCCGAGCGTGCGGTCCGGGGCCTGATACGTCAGCGCGAACGCGAGGCTCTTCGTGCCGTCCGGCAAGCCGGTCCCGCGGTACACGTCGAAGAGGGTCGCGTCGGTGAGCAGATCCCCCCCGCCGGCGCGGATCTCGGCCAGCACCGCTTCCGCCGGCGTCGCGTCCGCGACCACGACCGCCACGTCGCGCTTCGCGGGCGGGAACGTGCTGAACGGCTTGTACCCGTAGCGCGCGGGAACGGCCGCGAGGACCGCTTCGAGGTCGAGTTCCGCCACCTGAACGGCGCGGTCCCCGAGTAAGAAGTTCGCCGCGACCTTCGGGTGCAGTTCGCCGAACACGCCGACCGCGGTACCGTTCACGCGCAGTTCCGCGGCGCGCATCGGGTGCAACCACGGTACGGTTTGCACGGCCGCGAACGTGACGCCGGGCAGGTGCAGGTCACCGGCGAGCGATTCCACCACGCCCTTGAGGTCGTAGAAGTCGTAGCGCGCCGGCGCCGCGCCCTGCGGGTCGTCCCACGCGGCTCCCGTCCGCCGACCGCTCAGCACGAGTGCGAGCTTCCGCGGTTCGCTCGGCAATCGCTCGTCGGCCTTCGGCAAATACACGAACCCGAGTTCGTACATGGCTACGCTGTCGGTCGCTTCGAGATTCTTCTGCACCACCGCGAGCAAGCCGGGAAGCAGCGTGCGCCGCATTACCGCGCGTTCCGGCGACAGCGGGTTCATGAGGGCGACGAAATCGTCGGGGGAAGAACCTAACCCCCCAACCCCCTTCCCTAGGAAGGAAGGGGGAGCAGAGCCATCGGCGGTTTTAAGCCCCTCTCCGTTTAGGGGAGGGGTTGGGGAGGGGTTCTTTTCTGCTGCCAGTTTCGTCTCCGCTTCCACACTACTCAGCGAATACGTGATCGCTTCCTGCAACCCCTGATCGGCGAGCAAGTTGCGAACGCGGTCCTCGCCCTCGATATCGCGGTTACCCTTCGGTTCCGGTAGCTCGAGCGGGAGCAGGCGCTCTTTCAGGTTGTCGTACCCGTACACACGGGCCAGTTCTTCAATGAGGTCCGCGGTGCCGGCCTGGATGTCGAGCCGCGTTTGCGGGGTCGTTACGGTCCATGCGTCCTCGCCGTCCGGTTCCACCTGAAACTGGAGCGCGGTCAGCACGCGGACGACCTCGGCACTCGGGATATCGAAACCCAGAAGGCGCCGAATTTCCGCTTGGTCCAGGTCGATGACTTGCGGCGGCAGCGGCGCGGGGTACGCATCTACAACCCCGGCCAGCACTTCGCCCCCGGCGTGGTCGCGGAACAGTTGCGCGGCACGAACCGCGGCCGGCAGCGCCTGTTCCGGGTGAATGCCGCGGCTGAACCGCGTGCTCGCCTCGCTGAACAGGTTGAACTGCCGGGCGGTCTTGCGCACGCTGACGAAATCGAAGCACGCGCTCTCGAGCAGAATCGTCGTGGTCGCGGCGCTCACTTCGGTTTCCGCGCCGCCCATGACGCCGGCCAGCGCGATCGGTCCCGCCGTGTCCGCGATCACGAGGTTGTCCGGCGACAGTTCGCGGTCCTGGCCGTCGAGCGTTTTGAGCATCTCCCCGGCCTTCGCCGGGCGCACGAGGATCGTCGGGGCTTTACCACCGGCGCGCTTCACGAGCACGTCGTAGTCAAAGGCGTGCAGCGGTTGCCCGTGTTCGAGCATCACGTAGTTGGTGATGTCCACCGCGTTGCTGATGGGCCGCATCCCGGCGTAGTGCAGGCGCGAACACATCCACCGCGGGGCCGCTTTGAGCGTCACGTTGCGAACGATGGTCGCGGTGTAGCGTGAACACAGTTTGGGGTCGGCGATCTCGACGCGCACTTTGCCGTCGATCGTCTCCGCGACCGTCTCCACCTTCGGCTCGGCGATGGTCGCGTTCGCGCCGGTGAGCGCGGCCACCTCGCGCGCGATGCCGATCATCGAGAGGCACCGGGCCATGTTCGGCAGGATGTCGAGTTCGACGACGATCTCGCCGAGCACGTCCTGGGCCGGGGTGCCCGGGACCGCGTCCGCGTCGTCGAGAATGATGATGCCCTCACTCTCCTCCGCGATGCCCAACTCGAAGTCAGACATGCACATCGCGTCGTTCGGGAGGCCGCGCAACTCCTTCGGCGCCAGCGTCATGACGGTCTTCTTGCCGTCCTTGCCGGTGAAGAAATATTGCGACCCGCACAGCCCGAGGATGATCTTCATCCCGCTCTGACCGACAGCGATGTTTTCGGCCCCGGTAATCACGGTCTTCGGCTCGCCCGTGCCGAGGTCGAGTTTGACGAGTTTGAGGGTGTCGGCGTTCGGGTGCTTGGTGATCTCGAGCACCTGCGCGACCACGAGTTTGTCGCGCTCCCACACCAGGCCCGCGTCCTCCGGTTTCACCCGGAGCGTTCCTCGCACCGGCAGCCCAAAAACTTTCACCCCGGAAGATTCCAACCCGGCGATGGTCAGTCGCTCGACGAGCGCGCCCGGATCGGCCGGGAGCGGGACATAATCTTTGAGCCAGGACAGCGGAACGAGCATGGCGGGAGCCTTGTGTTTCACTGAAGATCGAATGCGGACATCGTATGGAGACGGGTCCGTTGGCGTCAGTGGTTCGGGCTCCGGCGCGAACCGGGGCGCAAAATCGTGTGTCCGAGAGGTGAAGTTTTCGGCGAAGCCCCCTTGAATGGCGGGGTCGGATTTCCCAAGATAATAAGCAGTTAGCCCCTTTAGCTCAGTTGGTAGAGCAGCTGACTCTTAATCAGCGGGTCCTCGGTTCGAGCCCGAGAGGGGGCACTTAGCAAGGTCTGAAATAGCAAGGGGTTCCGGTGAAAACCGGAACCCCTCATTTTTTTATCCCCAGAATCGCCACATTATCGCCACACTATTTTTCGGACGGTGGGGGCTGCTCTGGCGGAAATAGCAAACAGGCGGCCCCTTGAGGGTATCCCACCGGTCTGACGCCCTCACTGCGTCGAGGTAGTGTCAGGTGGTGGGGATCATAACGTGTATGCTGCTTGTGATGAACAACTTGCCGCTTCGGAGTCGGCACAGAGAGCTGAAGAAGAGATGAAGTAAGTCCACTTACTTCGAGACATATTTGGCAATCCCCTCTGCCCCATCACATTTGACTCCGTGTGGCTTACCGCCACCGCGCCCTCGCGACGGGTATCTACAGCGAGAGCGCGTTCGGCCGCCTCCCATTCCGGCCGACGCGATTCAGGGCGCCGAATGCGATAACGACAACCTCCGGAACCACTTGCGATGCGCGGGGCCGCGCGTTGGAGTTGGTACTGGGCAAATCGTAACGCTGCGCGCGGCATTACACAAATCCCAGAAATGACACTTAGATCACTAGTGGAACGCGATATAAGTCAGCGGGCGGAATTTGTGCATTTCCGGGCACCGGGATCGCGGTAGCACACTCCGCGAGGCGAAGTCGGATGAGAGCCAAAATGTCAGCGAATGTTAGCCGCGCGTCGCGGGAGAACGAGGATGTGCGGCGATTTTCAGTGTGAGAATGAGTCGGCACGCGCTGAGGTATTTGCCACTGTAACGCTCGCGGGCCGAAAATGTTAGAGAATTTTAGCCCGAACGCACTGGTAAGGAGGCGGAGCCGATGCTGCTGGACGCCAACCGAGGTTTCAAACGTTCGACAACGCCTCATTCCGGGCTGTGTTTTCCTGACGCGGAAGAGGTGCATTTTATGCGGTCGCTCGCTCGCTCCGCCAGAACGCGCTTATTGTGGCGAGCACTTGCTCCCGCTGCTGTGGTGTCAAACCGACCGAACACGGGAGGCTGAGCGATTCGCGGTACAAGCGGTCCGCGACCTCGACGCGGTACGATTGGCGGCCCGCGTGCGCCGGCGAGCAGTGGAGCGGCTGCCACAGCGGGCGCGTCTGGATGCGGTGCGCGTCCAGGTGGCGCATCAGCGGGCGACTTTGATCTCTCCCGACCCTCACCGTGTACATCCAGGACGTGCTGAACGCCCACGGCGCTTCCGCGAACGGCTCGATCATCGGTACGTCCCGGAACGCCGCGTCGTACACCGCCGCGGTCGCCCGTTTTGCACCGACGAACTGGTCCAGCAGTTCCATCTGGGCGCAGCCGAGAGCGGCCTGCAGGCTCGTCAGTCGGTAGTTGAACCCGACCTCTCCGTGGACGTACTCTAGGGGGTCGTCTTTTGCCTGCGTGGTCAGGTACCGCGCGCGCTCCGCCAGGCGGGGATCGTCGGTGACGATCATTCCGCCGCCGCCGCACGTCAACAGCTTGTTCCCGTTGAAACTGAAGCACGCGGCCGCGCCGAACCGACCGACCGGCCGGCCCTTGTATTTCGCGCCGAGCGCTTCCGCCGCGTCCTCAATGATCGCGAGGCCGAACCGCTCAGCCACTTCGCACACCGGGTCCATATCGACCGGGTGGCCGAGCACGTGAACCGGCAGCACCACGCGAACGGTCCGCCCCGTTGTGCGGTTGACGAGAGCGCCCCCGCGGGAGGTGCATTCGCGTTCCAGGAAGTCCGTCAGTTTTTGCGGGTCGAGTTGGCCGTGGACCGGTTCGGCGTCGAGGAACACGGGCCACGCCCCGGCGTACCGGACCGCGTTCGCCGTCGCGATGAACGTGAGCGCGGGGACCAGCACCTCGTCGTCGGGCCGGACGCCCGCGGCGAGGAGCGCGACGTGCAGGGCCGCGGTGCCGTTTACGGTGGCGACGCCGTACTTCGCGCCGGCGCTCCCCGCGACCATTTGCTCGAACCGGTCCACGAACGGTCCGGCGGTCGAGACCCAATTACTGTCGAGACACTGCTTGACGTAGTCCCAGGCGTTACCGCGAATTTCCGGTACGCAGAGCGGGACGAAGCCGGTCGGCGCGGAGCCGGGTTCACTTGACGTAGACACCGGGCCGGTACCTCTCGATGTGATCGCGGACCCACGCGATGGTCCGCCGCAGGCCCTCTTCCAGTCCGATCGCGGGCGCCCAATCGAGCAGCTCGCGAGCGCGGCGGTTGTCGGCCAGGAGGCGCTCGACCTCGCTCCCGGTGGGCCGCAACCGCTGCGGGTCGCACTCGACCGTTACCGGGCGCCCGGCGAGTTCGCCGATGAGTTGTGCCAGCGCGCCGATGCTGATCTCGCGCCCGCTGCCGAGGTTGATGGTCTGCCCGACCGCACCGGGCGCGGACGCGGCCCGCACGAACCCGTCCACCGTATCGGTAACGAAGTTCAGGTCGCGCGTCGGTGTCAGGCTCCCCAGACGGACCGCCGACCCGGTCAGGCACTGCGTGATGACGGTCGGGATCACGGCGCGGGCCGACTGCCGCGGCCCGAACGTGTTGAACGGGCGCACGGTCACCACCGGCACTTCAAAAGAGCAGGCGAACGCCTCCGCCATCTTGTCCGCGCCGATTTTGCTAGCGGAGTACGGCGACTGCCCTTGTAACGGGTGCGCCTCATCGATCGGGACGTAGCGCGCGGTGCCGTACACTTCACTCGTCGAAGTGTGGACGACGCGCTCGACGCCGAGTTCGTGTGCGGCCTGGAGGACGTGCAGCGTGCCGGTCACGTTGGTGCGCACGTAGGACGCGGGCGCCTGGTACGAGTACGGGATGGCGATCAGTGCCGCGAGGTGGAAAACGACTTCGGTCCCGGTCACCGCGTGGCGCACGCTGTCGCGGTCGGTCACGTCGCCCGCGACCACTTCGACGTTTTCGCGCACTGAGGCGTCGTTTAACCACCCGCGGCTCTCGAGCGCGTTGTAGTGGACCAGTGCGCGGACGCGGGCGCCCTCGTTAACCAGGCGCTCGACGAGGTGGCTGCCGATGAACCCGCCCGCGCCGGTGACCAGCACGCGCTTGCCGTTCCAGTTCAAGCCGCGTACCTCCCGGTGCGAACGTCCTGCTGCGCCTGCTCGTAGTCCGGTTGCTGGCCGATGTCGAGCCAGTACTCGACGATCGGGAAGCTGACGACCGAGTGCCCCTCGGCGATGAGGATCGTAATCAGGTCGGTCATGTCGAACCGGCGGTCGGCGGGGATGAGCCGGTGGGCCGACGGTTCCAGTACGTAAATGCCGGCGTTCACGAAGAACTGCAGGGCCGGCTTCTCCACGACGCGGCGCACGAGCGGCCCGTCGGCCTCGATGACGCCGTAAGGAACCTTCATCTCGTAAGCGCGGACGCCCACCGTCAGCGCGGCGGCGTGCTCCGTGTGGTACGCGAGCATCGCCCGGAAATCGACCCGGGTCAGGATGTCGCCGTTCATGACCAGGCACCGCTCGGTCAGCGGCCCCATGAGCCCGAGCGCGCCGGCGGTGCCGAGCGGCGTTTCTTCGCGCAGGTAAGTGAACTCTACGCCGAAGTCGCGCCCGTCGCCGAAGTGATCGACGATCTTTTCTGCGAGGTAGTGCGTGCTGATGTTCACGCGCCGGATGCCCGCCGCCCGGAGCTGCCGGACGGTGCGCTCCAGCAGCGGCGTGTCGCCGACCGGGAGCATCGGCTTGGGCGTGTCGTCGGTGTACGGGCGCAGGCGCGTGCCGAACCCTCCGGCCATAATAACCGCCTGCGCGTCCGGCAGTACGTTGGGCAGGAGCTCGTCGAGTGTGGTCAACCCGGTCACGCGCCCGGCGGCATCGAGTAGCGGAACCTGCCGGACGCCGTGCTCCCGCATGAGTCGCAGCAGCGTGTCGGAACTGGTGCCAGCGGGCGCGGTGACCGGGCGCGCGGCCGCGGTCTTGCCCGCGAGCAGGTCGCGCACCGGGTGCGCGACCGTCAGCCCCGCGAGGATGCCCCGGCGGATGTCGCCGTCGGTGATGGTGCCTTCGAGCCGCCCGTCGGTGTCGACGACCAGAACGATACCCTTCCCGGTCCGGTCGAGTTGCGCGAGCGCCTGCCGCAGGGACACGTTCGCCGATAATCGCAGGCCGTCCGTTGTGGGGGCGGGCGCTGCGCTGTCCCGAGGTGGCATGGGAGTGCGTCCCCTTTGGGGCCTCAAGTCTGGAGGGCACGGTGCGCGCGGTCGGTACCCGGGGCCGTGCGCGGCGCCCCCGCTTCGGCGCGCGGACCCCTATTAAGCCGCTCGGTGTTCTTCATCGACCGCCCCGATCGCGTGTCTTAACTTCCATTCTCCCCCGTCCTTCTTCCACAAGTGGGGCGAGCGGAACCGGTCGCACAAACCGAGGAAGTGGTCGGGCTCCATTTCGAGCGCGTCCATGATCTCCTGGAAGTATTTCTTCGGGAACTCTCCGTCGAACTTCCGCACCAGGGCGACGCCGTCCTCGCGCGTCAGGTGGCGGTTCCGGATCTCCTGACTGGAGTCGTAGGTCGCGCGCCCCAGCCCGAACTTGATGAACGTCGTGTAATAGTGGAACCCGTCGATCTTGTCGTCCAGGCTGTTGTATTTACTGTACGTCCCCTCCGTGCGGAAGGCGTTCGCCTCGAACCCGCAGTGCTCGGCCGCGTAGTAGTAGCACTCCTGGGGCGTCCACTTCAGGTAGTAGCCGAGGTAGCGGACCTCGATGTTCGACCGCTCCAGTTCGTTGTGGTCGGCCGGGAGGAACGGGCGCAGGTCGGCGCGCTTCAGCCCGTAGCGCCCGATCAACTCGGACACCGGCAGCCCGGCGAGGGACATGTCGTCGACGTTCTGCGCGGTGAAGTACGACCGGTCGCGGAGCGAGGTGCTGTTGTCGGCCAGCGGGTTGCCGTACTCGGCCTCGTTCTCGCCGTAGAAAATCAGTTTGATGTCGTGCTGCAGTGCGACCTTCGGCGCGAGGTTCTTCTGGCCCAGGATGAACGTCTGGAACGGGTGCAGCAGGTTCTCGATGGCGAGTTTCGTGAGCAGCCGCATCACGCGCCCGTTCGGCTTGAACGTGACGTTGTCGAACCCGCCGACCTCGCACCAGTTGCGGAAGTTCTTCCACCCGATGTCGGTGTACAGGATCGGCGGCCACGTGCAGGTCAGCGGGTGCATGCCGTACTTGTACTTGAGGACGTGCGCCTGGTACGCGCTGTCCTTGCCGCCGCTGCCGGGCACGAGACAGTCGTAACTGCCGTCCGCGCTCCGGTGGGCGTCGAGCAGTTGGAGCAGTTCGGCCTCCCGCGCGCCCCAGTCGATGCGGAACTTGTGCTCGGCGTGCCGGCAGGCGTCGCAGACGCCCTCGGCGTCGAGGTGCAGGGTGACCTTCTTGCTGGCCGGGGTGTGCCGGAACTCCGGGGTCGACGCGGGGCGCTGGTTCGACATCGTGCAGCGCGCGCAGAACCGCACCTGCTCCGGCAGCCCGTAGTACGCTTCCAGGTTCTCAGGCGGCACGTGGCACCTCATCGGAGCGGCCGCGCGCGAGCGCGGCAATAGTGTGATAAACCCGCATCCCCTCCGGGCCGCTGCGCTCCGGGTGGAACTGGAACGCGAACGTGTTCCCGGCGCGGAGCGCGGAGCAGAACTCGGTGCCCCCGTACCGGCCCCAGGCGAGGACCACGCGCGGGTCCGCGGGGCGCGCGTAGAACGAGTGAACGAAGTACATCGCGGTCCCGTCGGGCAGCCCGGCGAGCGGCGACCCGGCCCAGGGGTCGCCGGCGCCCGCGGGGCGCCGGACGCGGTCCCAGCCGACGTGCGGTACCTTCACCGGTCGGCCGGCGCGGTCCGTTTCGGCGAACCGCACCACGTCTCCCTCGATTAGGCCCAACCCGCGGTGCCGCCCGAACTCGTGGCTCTCGGTCATCAGGAGCTGCTGTCCCAGGCAGATCCCGACCACGAGCCGGCCCGCGCGCGAGCGCTCGCGGAGCGGCTCGACCAGCCCGCGCTCCCGGAGGCGGTCCATTGCGTCGCCGAACGCGCCGACGCCCGGTAGCAGGACGGCGTCGGCGGACGCGACGTCGGCGGGGCGGTCCGTGACGAACGCGCCCATCTCGGCGCGCTCACAGGCGTGGCACACGCTGAACAGGTTGCCCATGCCGTAATCGACCACGGCGACCGTGGGTCGTGTCGGAACGCTCATCTCTCCTGCCCGCCGTGCGTGTCGGTTTCGCCGTGTGGATACCACGCGCCCGGAATCGTTGCAAGGTGAAAAACGTCGCCGGATTCCACAATCGCATGTGTGCGTGATCGATCGGGCAGACGGGGTGGAACGCTGCTTCCTCACCCAATAGACCTCATTCACGATAGCAGTTGATTCGTAGGATGTCGGGACGAATCTTGCCCTGTCGGATGATGCCGATGATCGCGCGCCTTGAGAACCTGCGGAAGTCCTCGGTCGTTTTTGGTCACCTGACCGGGTTGACCGTTGCCGCGTTCGATGCGTTGGCGGCTGATGTGGTCCCGGCCGTTGAAGCCGCGCACAAGAAGGCACTCGAGCGGCCCAACCGACAACGGGCGGTCGGAGGAGGCGACGACTTCGACCTGTCGACCGCCGATCAGGTGCTGCTGACGGTCATCTGGCTGCGCCAGTACCCGACCAATGAGGTACTCGGGTTCCTGTTCGGGGTGTCCGACTCGACGGCCAGCCGCGCCCGCACCCGGTGCCTGCCGGCACTGGAGCAAGCGGGCCGGGACACGATGCGCACGCCCGACCCCGGCACGGCCCGGCGCAAGCGGTTGCCGGCGTTGCTCGCCGGCACGCCCGGTCTGGCGGTGGTAATCGACTCGTTCGAGCAAAGGACCCCGCGCCCGAAGCGCCGTCCGCGGGCGTACTATTCGGGGAAGAAGAAGGCCCACACGCTCAAGAGCCAAGTGGCCGTAGATGAGGAGTCCGGGGCCATCGTGGACGTCTCGGACTCGGTGCCGGGGCCGTGGGCGGACATCAAACGGCTCAAGAAGTCGCGGCTCATGAAGCGGCTCCCGAAGGGGGTCGGCGGGATCGGCGATCTGGGTTACGTCGGGATGGGCGAACTGCACCCAACGGGGTTGGGCGCGGCCCCGCGACGCAAGCCGCGCGGGAAGGACCGTCCGCCAGAAGACCGGAAGTACAACCGCGCGTTCAGCCGGCGCCGGATCGTAGTGGAACACGCGATCGGGCGGTTGCGCCGGTTCCGGGCGGTGGCGCACTTAAACCGACACCCGCGACCGAGGCACGCGATGCGGGTCCGGGCCATTGCCGGGTTGGTCAACCGGATGCTCAAACACCGAGCCTCCTGAACCGGCTCTGGGGAAGGGGCAGAACACTCGACCCGCTATCGTGAATAAGGTCTAATAACTATTTCGCAGCGCGTCTATTGACTTCAAGAAACTCACGAAGTGACGTGGGTCGGGCGTTCCCACATACGGGCCCGGTCGGCGTAAGAAGCGAAAATCAAAAACGACCCGGGGCGCCCGATCAACTTGATTGATCGGGCGCCCCGGGTCGTTTTATTCGTTCGACGACCGCGCAGAACCTCACATTTCGTTCAATGCCGACCCCCGACGGGACTTGGGCAGTTCCATCGGGGTGGGGCTGGACTTACGTGACGACGATCGTGAGGGCTTGGCTATCGGTCAGGGTGCCGGTACCGTTGTCGGTCACCACCACGGTCACGTTGTACGTGCCCGGTGTCGAGGTCGAATTGAAGGTCAGAACCCCGGTCGAGGAACCAATGCCGAACATGGCGGCGTCTGCACCGGTGATGCTGTACGTGAGCGTTTGCGCGGGCAGGTCTTCGTCGGTGGCGGTAACTGTGGTGACCGCGGTTCCGCCCGCCGTGAGCGGGATGTTGGCCGTGCCCGTTCCTCCGTTGCTGGTGATCGTGGGTGCGTCGTTGATGTCCGTAACGGTAACCGCGATCGCTTGCACGTCGGTGAGCGTGCCGTCGGACGCGCGCACGATGACGTCGTAGACGTTGTTGGCGCCCGCGTCGGTCGGGCTCTCGAAGTTGGGCGCGGCCAGGAAGATCAGAACTCCCGTAGTGGGGTTGATGCTGAACAGAGCGGCATCGGCCCCGCCAATAATGGTGTACGCCAGCGTGTCCCCGGGCAGATCGGCGTCGGTGGCGGTGACGGTGGTGACCGCGGTCTGGTTCTCGGTAACGCTAACGGTTGCGGTCGCGCCGCCGCTGTTGCTCGTGATGACGGGGTTGTTGTCGTTGACACCGGTGATGGTGACGGCGATAGCTTGGGCGTCGGTGAGCGTGCCGTCGGACACCGTGACGATCACGTCGTAGACGTTGTCGGCGCCCGCGTCGGTCGGCACTTCGCGGTCGCGGGCACTGACGAAGGTCAGCACCCCGGTCGCTCCATTGATGGTGAAGAGGGCCATGTCCGCCCCACCGGTGATGGTGTAGGTCAGCGTGGTGCCGGCGTCCGGGTCGGTGGCGGTGACGGTGGTGACCGCGGTCTGGTTCTCGGCCGCGTTCACCGAGGCGGTCGGCCCGCCGCTATCGCTAGTGATGGTCGGGGCCTCGTTCACGTTGGTCACCGTGACGGCGATGGCTTTGGTCGCGGTCGCGGTCCCGTCGGACACCTGCACGATGACATCGTAGACGTTATTGGCACCCGCGTCGGCCGGGCTCTCGAAGTTGGGCGGGGCCAGGAAGGTCAGAACCCCCGTAGTGGGGTTGATGGTGAACAGGGCCATATCCGCCCCGCCGGTGATGGAGTAGGCCTGAGTGGCGCCCGCGTCTTCGTCGGTGGCGGTGACGGTGGTGACCGCGGTCTGGTTCTCGGCCGCGTTCGCGGTGCCGCCGCTCGTGATTACGGGCGCGTCGTTGGCGTCGGTGACGGTGACACTCAGATCCTGCGTATCGGTCATGGTTCCGTCGGACACCGTGACGGTCACGTCGTAGACGTTGTTACCGCCCACGTCGCCCGGAACCTCGAAATTCGGGGCGACCAGGAAGGTCAGGACGCCGGTGGTGGCGTTGATGGCGAACTTCGAGGCATCGGGGCCGGTGATGCTGTAGGTCAGGGTACCGCCGGCACCGGTATCGGCGTCGGTGGCGGTGACGGTGGTAACCGCGGTCTGGTTCTCGGCCGCGTTGATCGGCGCGATCGTGCCCCCGCCGTTGCTCGTGATTACGGGTGCGAACTCGCTCACGCCGGTGACCGTGATCGAGACGTCCTTGGTCGCGGTGAGGAACCCGTCGGACACTCGGACGGTGATCTCGTAGACGTTGTTCGTGTTCGCGTCGGTCGGGGTCTCGGCGTCGGGCGCGGCGAGGAACGTGACCACACCGGTGGCGGCGTCGATGGCGAACTTGGCGGCGTCGGCCCCGCCGGTGATGCTGTAGGTGAGGGTCTGCGCGGGCAGGTCCGCGTCGGTAGCGACGACCGTGTAGGCCGCGGTCTGGTTCTCCGCGGCGCTGGCGGTCGCGCTGGAGGTGATGACCGGCGCCTCATTGGGGTTGGATGGGGTGGCGATCGCGCTCAGCGTCCGGCCGGTCGCGGTGCTGGTCAGTTGCGCCTGGGTGGTGCCATCGAAGGTCTTGACGTGCGAGGTGCCGACGGCGCCCGTTACGATGTCCCCGTCCGCGTTGACGCCCACCAGAACCCCGCCCTTGAAGTTCTGATCGTAGGCGAAGAAGCTGGCGATCTGGCTCCCGTCGGCGCCGCTGAACGCCTTCACGTGCGGGGAAACGCCCGGCCCGGAGCCGGTGACGATGTCGGCCTTGCCGTCCCCGTCCACGTCCCCGACCGCGACATTAACGCCGCCGTTGAACCCGGGGTAGGCGAAGAAGCTGCGGGTCTCGGCTCCGGTGGCCCCGCTGAACACCTTCACGTGCCCGCCGGCACCCGGCCCGGAGCCGGTGACGATGTCGGCCTTGCCGTCCCCGTCCACGTCCCCGACCGCGACCCGGACCCCCCCGGTGAACCCCGCGTCGTAGGCGAAGAAGCTGCTCAGCAGAGTGCCGTCGGCCCCGCTGAACGCCTTCACGTGCGGAGCCCCCGCGCCCGCCACGGCCGCCACGATGTCGGCCTTACCGTCGCCATCAATGTCGCCCGCGGCCACGTTCACGCCGCCGGGGAACCCGCTGAACGCGAGGAAGCTGCGGACTTCCTGGAACGTCGAGCCGTCGAACACTTTGACGTGCGTGGTTCCGGTCGCGGTTCCGGTGATGATGTCCGCGACGCCGTCCCCGGTCACGTCCCCGAGGGCCACGTTGATGCCCCCGGTGAACCCGCCGCCGTAAGCGGTAATGGCCGCGACCTGTTGTTGCGTGTCCGCGTCGAACACGCGCACGATCGGGGCGTCCCCGACCGCGACCCCGGTGGCGAAGTTCGCCGCCAAGTTGAGTCGGTCTTCCAGAACCTCGACCCAGAACTTACCGCGGGGCGCGGCGGGCGCTGTGCTCCGGAGAGAGCGGGCGGGTTTGGCGAGCAGGCTTTTCATCCAGCGTGCGAGTTGCATCGGTGCTTCCACTAGGTGCGGGGGCATATTCTCGCGGGCTCGACCGGGCCGACGAGGGTAAACAGAGGAGCTGCACAGCCAGAACGCCCGGGGCGCGGTCAGCACCCCCCTCGGCGGTTCGGCGCGCTGTGCTCTTGAGCCACATCTAAGGGCGTCAACGACTTAAGTCAATTCATATCTCGACGTAAACTGCCCAAAATATCCATATTAACAGTCTGTAGGAATAATGAGGGTTTAGCGGAATCAAGGATCCGAGCCGCGACACGGCGCACGGATGGGCACTCGCTCGGAAATTCGCTCATTGTGATCGCGATTCGGTCGGGCCATGCTATCGACGCTCGCCTCCTTCGCGCGTGACAACCGCGCGCGGATCGGGTCTAATGGCGCGAGTGACACCTTGGCCTCGCCCGTCCCTTTCCCCTCCTGCCGGAGCGCGTCCCCATGATGCCCGCCGAACAGAACCCGTCGTGCCCCGATTGCGAATCCGCGCCCGTTCCTTCAACTCCGGGCTCTGCGGAACCAAGCGTTTCGCTCCGCGGCCCGTTTCTGGCCCGTCGCGACTTCATCCGCGTGCTCGGTACCACGGCCGCTGTTGCCGTGACCGGTGGCCTGACCCCGCTCCAAAAGGCCCGCGCCGCCCGTGCCGAGAAGCAGGCCCAGGCCGAAGCGATGATCTTCGATCTGTTCAAGTCGATGGACGCGGACCAGAAGAAGAAACTGGTGCGCGCGTGGGACCACGGCGTGGTGAACGGGAAGGGCACCCCCGCCCGGCTCCTGACCCACAACGCCGCCGACGGCAAATCCCGGATCGGCGACGAGTACACCAAGAAGCAGGTCGAGTTGCTCGACCGGATCTTCCGGGCGATTGGTAGTGGGGAAGAGGGGTACAAGCAACTGAGCCGCAACGGGCGGTTCGATGCGAGCAACGACTTCGAGACCATCGGCGCGCTGATCTACGGCGAAGCGGCCGAGGGCAAGAAGTTCTCGCTGGTGTTCTGCGGGCACCACCTCACGGTCCGGTGCGACGGTAACTCCGAAGAGAAAACCGCGTTCGGCGGCCCGCTGTACTACGGCCACAGCCCGAGCGGGTACGCGACCACCAACGTGTTCTACCGGCAGACCAAGACCGCGAACGAACTGTTCAGCGCCCTCAGCACGGAGCAGCGCAAGACCGCGGTGATGCCGGGTAAGTGGAAGGACGAGCACACCGGCGTGCCGGTACCGGGCAAGAATTCGACCGTTCCGGGACTCGGCTACGCTGACATGAGCCGGGAGCAGAAGGAACTGACCCAAAAGGTGATGACGGAACTGGTCGGCCCGTACCGCAAAGAAGACGGCGACGAGGTGATGGAGATCATCAAGGCGAACGGCGGGATGGAGAAGCTGGCGATGGCCTTCTACCAGGAGGGGAAGACGAACGACAAGGAGCCGTGGAGCCACTGGCGGCTGGAAGGCCCGGGCTTCGTGTGGAGCTTCCGCGCACTGCCGCACGTCCACACGTTCGTGAACGTCACCAGCAAATTGAGCTAACCAACTCGGAACGCGAACACGGGCCGCGCCAATGGTGGCGCGGCCCGTGTCGTTTGTGGTCGCAGCCCCATGAGGACCAGAGCATGTCCGCGGACGCACCCCGGTTGGAGAACCCGGAACTTCTGGCAGCGATCATTGCCACCCCGGACGAAGACACCCCGCGCCTGATGTACGCGGACTGGCTCCAGGAGAACGGCAACGACGCCCGCGCCGAGTTCATCCGCCTCCACATCGAATGGGACCGGCGCCCGCACTACGCGCCTCCGAACGAAGACTTGAAGCGCAGGTTGATCGCCGCGTGGGAGGCCGCCGGGTTGAAGACAGAAGGCGCGATTTTCGAGCGCGGCTTCGATTCGGTGGCGGCGTTCAGAGAATGTTCTGACTTGCGCGAGCACGGCGCGAGCGTATTCGGCTCAAAACCTGTTCGAGTTCTATATCTGGACGAGGGCTGGTTAACGACTGAAGAAGATGACAACGAGCGCGCCCAAGCCTTTGCAGAATTGCTTCCTATTCTCGGAGGCTTGACTGGATTGGGCGCGTCCGATAATCGTTATGTTCTCGCTGATTTTGCCGAAGAGCTTCTTCAGTCGCCTCGCGCGTCTGCTCTGCGTATGCTCGACTTTGGACCGTGCGCGGGCGTTTGGGACTGTGAACGGATCGCGACCGCGAAAGATCTCACGAGCCTCCTCGTCCTGGATTGCTCTGCCGCGTGGGAATTTGACTGCAAAGCGACGGTCGGTCCGTTGGTTGGGGCCGCACATTTGCGATCGCTCGTGGCTCTTCGTTTCGGTATGGCCAACGACGTGGAAGGTTTCATCGGGCCCGACGAGATTCAGACTCTGGTTCAGTCTCCGTGCTTCACGAATCTGCGCCAACTCGTTCTGAACGGCCAAGTTCTATTCGATGACGAGGCAGTGCGGCGCTTGCTGCATTGGGGCCACATCGGACAACTCGAAGTGCTTGAGATATCCCGAACACAAGTTGGCGCGGAAGGGTTGCTCGAATTAAGCCGCTGCCGCCAACTCACGAATCTCCGCCGGCTTGTGATCGAAGGTTATAAACTCGAACCGCAAGCAATCGCGCGTCTGCTTGACTCGCCGCATCTTCGCGGTTTGCGCGAGTTGTACATCCACAGCTTAGAAGAACAGCAGTTGCCAGAGGAGTTGAGCGAGAGGCTCGCGGATCGTTTCGGAACGTTCACCGTGGAAGGGATGATTCACGATCCGCCACCGGTCTGCGTCGAGGATCGGATTCGTGGTCGTTACCGATTGATGGACGGTAGCGGGTATCACTATCTCGGTCGGGATTCCAACCGCGATCCGAAGACGAATCAAATCCTTCACCCCGAATACGCGATCCTGTGACCTACTCGCCCTCGGCCGGTTCCTTCGGTTGGTGCCCACGGCGCTTCTCCAGGTACGCGAACAGCGCCAGCACCACCACACCCAGCACGATCCCCGATGCGTACCAGACCCACGTTTGCTCCAGGTTCACGGCCGCGTGCCAGATCATCGAGAAGATGTCCAGTAGCAGGAACCCGACGCCGAGGTAAATGAACGCGCGCACCCGCAGGAGAATCCCCGCCAGCACGCCGCACACGCAGAACACGGCGAGCACCACCGGGAGCCACGTGGACGCGCCGACGCCCGCGATGAACATGTCCGCGGCCGACGCGACGTAGATCATCGAAACGCCCGCGTACCGCATCGCGTTGGAAACGTCCGCGGAGAGCCGGTTCCGGTTGATGTGCTCGGACGCCAGAATAATGAGCGCGAGCGGGATCACCCACGCCTGCGGGTGAACGAAGAACGGTACCTCGTGGTGTACGAGCAGTGCCCACATTGCCGCGTTGGTCGCGAGTGCGGCGAGCAGTGCCCAACCGAACGACTTCTTCGAGAGCGCGACCAGCCCGTACACGCCGCCCGCGAGGAACCACAGCCACGCATACGCATCGAAGTGCTGGGGCAACTTCTCGAGGTAGCCGAGGAGCGGAATCAGGCCGGGGGCCGTGTCGCGCGCGAACTCGCTCACGAACACTGGCGGCTTCGCCCAGAACGCGATCAGCGGGATCAGCGGGAGCAGCACCCCGGTGCGCCGGAGCGGGAGGGCCAGCACATCGATCTTCTTCCGCTCGAACAGTTCCGCGAGGCCGATGCCGGCATACGCGAGGCCCATCACCGCGAACGTCCAGAGTTTCGCGACGTCGCCGCGGAACAGTTCCGGCACGTTGAACTTGACCTGCGTGAAGAACAGCACGATCAGCACTTCGGCGAGGTAGACGTAAGCGGTTTTGCGCGCGGGCCGCAGTCGGAACGGGTCGCGATCGGCTTTGAGTGCGAACCGCAGCGCGAGCACGAACAGCCCCGCGATTCCCGCGAGCATCGAGAGCGATTCCACGCGCGTGAGTGGCGTGCGCCGGTCGGCCGGGCTGAACGCCGGGACTTGCTGGAACAGATTGAGGCACAGTACCGCGAGGGCCGCGATCGAGGTCCAACCCGCGACCCGGCGCACGGACCGGCGCCAGTCGGCACCAAAACGCGGCGCGCCTTCACTCCCACCGATGGCAGCGGCGGCCAGTGCGACGAACAGCCACGCATTCCGGTGCAACCAGACAAATGGGTCGTTCGGGTCCGGGGCTGCCCAGGCCAGAGTCGCGAGGGAAAGCACTCCCAGTGTCGCGCTGAGCGTGCGCAAAGAATCGCGGACCGGCTCCGGGTACACGCGGGCCACTACCGCGAATGCGAGCGCGAAGAGCGCGACTCCGGCCGGGCTCGCGAGTCGGTCCCATAGGTCGGGCGCGGTCAACTCGGTACGCAGCCCGAGCGCGCACGCGAACACTGCGAGAATCGCTAACCCCCCGATTAACCACGGCCACAAATCGCCGCGCTCGGGCATTCCGAGGAGTGGCGTTGGGCGGCGTGAATGCACGAGTGCGATGCACGCGACGCCTAACGCATAAGCCGCGAGTGCGAGGGAGGTCGCGGGGACGTCCCAAACGGTTCGCGGATCGGCTTCCGCGATGACGAGCAGCGCGGCGAGTACACCGACCCCGAATAGCCCGGGCCGCGAAAACACGGCAACGCGGTCCCACAACGCGACTCCACACGCGACCGCGACGGCGACCAGCGCGCCCCACGTCAGCAAGCGCGGGTCGGTGCGCGGGTCGTCGAAGGTGGGGCCTAAACCGAGTGCCAGCAGGATCAGGGCCAGGATGCTCGCCACGTCGAGGGACTCGAGCCACGTTCGGCCCACCGGCGCCCTCTGTTGCCGAATGCGAACCAGTGTCCAGCAACTTGCCGCGATCGCGATCCCCGCGGCGTTCGTAAGTGCGAACCCGGAGGTCGAATCCGGTCCCCATGCGATCCCCGCGAAGATGCCGGCGAGATTCACCGTCAAGCCGGAGATGATGGCGAACCCTTCGGCCCGCGTGCGCAGCGCGATTCCGCCGAAAAACAGCGCCGTCGCGAGCGCGAGCCCGGCCGGGAACCAGGGCCGCCACGGATCGTGCCACCCGGCGCGCAGCGCGCACAGCACCAGCACTGATGCAAAGCTCCCGACGATCCAGGGGCCGAACCGCACGCGATTCAGGACCGCGAGAAAACCAAAACCCACCGCGACCCACACGAGCGCCATCGCGTGGAACGAAACCCACCGGCCGGGTTCGTCCCAACCGCGCGCGCCGACCGCGACCAAAACTCCCGCGACCGCGCCCGCCGACGCCAGGACAAGCCACTCCAGATTGGGCGCCAACCGGCGGGCGTGCCAACAGTTCGCACCGGCGACGAGCGCGAGCGCGCCCCAACCGAACATTTCAAGTGGAGCAAATGCGGCCGGGAGTTGATCGTAAGGCTTCGCCAAAGAGTAGGCAGCGGGCGCGAGACACGCGAACGCGAGCGCGCTGCCTCCGATCAGCACCTGGAGTGTGAGCGGAACGCCGCCCGGTACGCGCTTCTCGCACCCGAGCCACAGGAGCGCCCACACTGCGGCGCTGCTCGCAACGATGAGTAGGAGCCGCATTTGCTCCGCGCCATCGAGCGGTTTCCCGGCCGTGACGACCGACAGGGCGTACCCCGCGGTGAGAGTGGCCACGAACACCAGCCCGCCGGAGAGCGCGTACCCGGACGAGCGCTCGCGCCCGGCGGTCGCTGCGAGGCCGGTCACGACTAGTGCAAGCGGCACGAGGTTCGACGCCATCACCCCCATCCGGGCGAACACGGATTCCGCGCGCGGGCCACTGGGCACCAAGCGATTCAGCCCCAGTTCCGCAACGTTCGCGGAGAGGACGACCACCACACCCGCCGCGGCCGCAAACAACCCGAGCACCCACAGCTTGGTCCACGGGTCCGGCCGTACCACGAAACCGAGTGCCTCCGCGCCTCGGCGTGCCGGAACGCGCAGCGCTACGAGTGCCGAACCCGCGACGAACACGAGCGCCGTTCCCCACCGCAGTGCGGACGCGGATGCGACATCGACCGCGTACCCCCCGGCCCACACGACCGGGGCCGCGAGAGCGAGCAGCACGAGGCCGATCGCGTGAACGTCGGTGTCGTAAGGCAGTTTCGACAGCCGCCACGAGAGCGCCACCGCGCTCACAAGTAATCCGAGCAGTACCCACGCACTTGGTCCGAATGCGTGAGCGTACTCCGGCACCGGCACGAACGCCGGGATCACGGACGCGCGCCACCCGATGGGCGTCAGTTCGGCACGAACATCCGGCAACACCGCGACTACATTGAGGATCAGGAACGCGCCCACGACCGTACCGAGCACGAGTCGATCGAGCGACGATGCGTCGTCGCACCAGAGTTCTCGGGCACGCGCGTTTGCCCGTAGCGTGCGCCGAGCGACGGCCCACACCAGCGCGAGGGCGCCGAGCGCGAGGCCGAATGTATGTAGGGCGCGCGGATCGTAGAGCACGAGCTTCGTTGTTCGCCACCAGTCTTGTTGTTCGATCCAACCGAACGCAGCGAGCAAAGCCCCAAGTGTGATTGCCGCCTGGAACCCCGAGAACGCGCCCTTCTCGCGCCACACCAGCACGAACGCGAGCCACAGCGCCCCGAGCCACACCGCGAATCCGGCGCACGCGAGTGCCCATCCTTCTGCCGGGAAGAACAGCAGCGGCACGCCGAGAACTGTTGAGAGCCGGGCGGCCCAGTAGAGCGGATCACCGAAGACGCGGGCTTGTCTGCGGCAGAGAATCGCTGCGAGCATGGCGAGCGTCGCGTGTGAGAGGATCGCAATTTCGACCGCGCGCGTTTCCGGCTTCACGTCCCAAGTGAAAACGCCGAGGTGCAAGAGCCCGAGCAACGCGACACTCGATCCGCCCCACGTGAGCACCGCGTTGCCGGTGAGTCGTGCGAGCGCGAAGCTCGTGGCCGCGAGCGCGAAGAGCGTGCCGGTGTGCCACGGGCTCAGGTGCGTGAGCGAGGTCGCAGCAATGGCGACCGCGAGCACGCAAGCGGCGAACGACACGTCGCGCCCGGCGCGGCGGAGCAGGGCGGTTGCGCCTCGGTGTACCCCGCGCAGCGCGAGCGCGACGGACGTGAAACCGAGCGCTTCCAGGGCGATTGCGAATCCCCATAAGTCGGGTTGTCGCGGGGCCTGCCACCAGAGCGCCCACATCGTCGCCGCGAGGACGAGCCACAACCCGCCGTGCGCGAGCGCGCGTGTTTTCCACCGGTAGTTGCTCGCGAGGAGCCCGATCGCGCCCGCAACGTGTGCGCACGCAGCGGTGGCGGGGAACTGGGTGCCGTGCCAGTTCACAACGAGCAGCCCGAGTGCCCCGGCGCAGAGCGCACCGATCGCGTAGCTCAACGTTTGAGTCGATGTGCGCCGGGCCAGGAACTCGGCGAGAAGGGCCAGTACGAGCGCGAATCCCGTCAGAACCGCGCCGCTCGCGGGGGAACCGAGCGTTTCGTTCAACGCAGTCGGTGCGGTCCAGTTTCCCACGATGCCGTGAAAACCGAGCACGACCGCGAAGGCGAGGAGCGAGACCGCGCCGACATGTACCCACGGGAGCCGCTCGCGGAACGCGACCCGCGTGAGGAACAGGCCCGTTGCGGTGGACACGAGCAAGAGCGCGAGCGGGTCCGGCCAGGCCAGCGCGAGGCCCGTCGTGATGGTCGCGAACCCGGCCAGCGCGACTGCGGTGCCCATCGTTCGCAACCCGGCGGACGTGACGCGCCGGAGCACGAGCACGCCGGCTTCCACGACGGGCACGCCCGCGAGCGCCAGTGGAACCGCGAGCCCGGCAAGTCGAGCAGCCAGTTGCGCGGGATCACGGACGACGAACAGCCCCCACACGGCCACCAGCGCGAACGCCGCGAGCCCTACGAACATCAGGAGCGCGGTCCCGCTCTTGTCGGCGATCGGTTCGCGGCGCTGAGCGGGGTGGTACCACGACAGCCCGCCGAGCGTCGCGCCGCACGCCAACACGAAGCACGCCAGCGGTAACCACGCCGACGCCAGTTCCGCGGGCAGGAGCTGCGTTCCGGTCGCACCGACCACTGCGAGTGAAAGCAGCCAGCGCCGGTCGACGGGGCCGGGGAGGTGCTCGGTGCCGATCAGGTCGCGCCCGCCGGTGCGCACCACCCCCACGAACGCCGCGAGCGCGACAATTTTCACGGCGACGTCGGGGGCGCCTTGTGTCCCTTCGGTGAACGGCGGCGCGAGCAGGAGCAGCGTGAGTGGCGTCAGCAGCATTGATATGACGAGCATCCCGCGGCTCGTCCCGGTCAGCTTCCACCGGTGCAGCGTGTACTGCCCCACGCCGAAGAGGGCGAGCGTGACCGCGGCCGACAGTACAAACCGGAAGTACGGAATCGCTTCGATCGCTTGCCGCAGTGTGACGACGAGCGCGATGGAACACCCGACGATGAGCAACCCGCCGACCAGTTCGCCCCAAAGGATGTTGTGTTCTTCGAGGAACCCGGAGACCCTGCGCTTCGTCGGCGTTGGGGGTGCGGGTGGGGATTGCGGCGCAGGTGTTGACTCCGGTCCGGGAACGGGCTGCGGCGCGATGCGCTCGTTCGTTTCGCGCGCGGCGAGCGCCGGCGCGAGTGGTTCGGGAACCACCTCGGGAGCAGCTTCTTGTTCCGGCGAAGAGATCAGTTCCACTGCGTCGGCGGGCGCGGTGGGCTGCGTGACGGGTGTTGCTCGTGGGAGCGGCTTGGCCTTTTCGACCTGCAGCCCTTGCAGCGTTCGCGCGCGGGCCTTGAGCTGATTCAGTACGCGCTCGGCCGTGTCCGGATCGAGTTCGGCCCGATCGAGGAGACCGGTGATCTCGCGTTCGGCCGTGGTGACGCGGTGCAAACTGCGCGCGAGTACTCCATCGAGTTCGATCTCGCATTGCGGGCAGTCGCGGTCGCGCTCTTCGGTTTCAGCCCCGCACGCCGGGCAATAGCGGTAGGGTCGGTGCGTGCGACCAGCGGGCGGGTGTTCGTTGCCGAAGGCGGCCCTAAAGATGGCCGCGACCGCCACCCAAGCGAAGTGGCCGACAGTGGCAACAAAAACCAGACCGCAGATTAGCGCGCAGAGCCATTCCATACGGACGCTCGCCGGAACCCGGTGCCGGGTTCGTACCGCAGACGGGAAGGTGGCTCCGTCGGGCGGCCACCGGTAGTTATCCTCATCGACGCCGGCAGAGCGGAATTATTCCCGGAAGTGTTGTGTGGCCCGCTCACACGTCGCAAAGAGTCACGGCCTGTTTCAATCCCGCGAGCGGGTCGCGCGTCGGGATGAACTCGTGTCCGATGTAGCCGGTGTAACCCACATCGATCAGCTTCTTGATGACGGCCGGGTAGTTCACTTCCTGGAGGTCGTCGAGTTCCCCGCGCCCCGGTGCGCCGGCCGTGTGAACGTGGCCGATCAGGTCTTTCGTTTGGTCGATGCGGCGGAGCAAATCGCCGTGCATCACTTGAACGTGATAAATGTCGAAGAGCAGCTTGATGCGCGGGCTGCCGACCTTTTTGAGCACGCGCGCCACGAAATCGAGGTCGTCGCCTTGGTACCCGGGGTGGCCCTTCATCGGGTCCGAGTCGTCGCGCGTGTTGAGGTGCTCGAGGCACACCGTCACGCCCTTCTTCTCGGCGTGGAGCGCGAGCTTTTTCAGCCCCGTCACACAGTTCGCGAACGCATCGTCGGTGGAGATCGCGGCCGATTTCGGGTCGTCCGGGTTCGTCCACTTGTACCCCACGAACGCGATCACGTTCGGGTACTTAGCATCTGCGCACGCATCGATGGTCTTGCCCGTGCGCTCGATGATCTCGTCGTGGAACTTCTCGTTGTTGAACCCGCGCATGAACGGCGCGCCGGGCATCCCGTTGGGCGCGATCGCGCACACCAAGCCGTGCTTCTTGAGGGCGCCCCAATCTTCCGGCGCGATCAGTTCGACCGATTTGCAGCCCAGATCCTTCGTAACCGCGCACACCTTCTCGGTGTTCCACTTTTCGCCGCGCGCGTTGAAGCACCAGAACGCGACCGACTGGTTCGTGCGGCCCTTGAGCTTGGGCTTCGATTCTTCGGCGTGAGTCATGGTGTGAACCGTTGAGGCGGTGAGCGCGGACGCAGCGACCGCGCCTTTGAGGATCTGTCGGCGACTGTGCATGGTGTGACTCCCGTGGAGAAAAAGGAGCCACCGGAGTGTATCGCGCCGCAAAGTGCGTGTCACGCGCGGTCGGGTGCAAGAGTTTTCACCGCAGAGGGCACGAGAGGGCGCGGAGAAAAGCAAAGACCGGAAGATCCATGCTCAACCCGGTCTTTCTCTGCGCCCTCTCGTGCCCTCTGCGGTGAAAACTCTTGTCTGGATCTGAACGACTCAGGGCTTCAGTGGGGCCAGGTTCTCGATCCAACCGGCCACACTCGGGTCCATCCAGTTGAACAGCAGCAGGCCCGGTACGACACCCAGCCCGATCGCGAGCAGCGCGAAGGGGAGTAAACACACGGCCTCGCGCGGTGACAACTCGGGGAAGTTCTTCGTAGCGGCGTTCGTGCCGAGGTAGACCCGCTGCCACGTCCAGAGCAGGTACGCCGCGGTGAGAATCACGCTCGCCACGGCCGGGATCGCGAGTGCCGGGGAGAAGTTCCACGCGCCGATGAACACGCAGAACTCGCCGACGAACCCGCACAAACCCGGCAACCCCATCGAGGCGAAGAACAGAATCGCGCTCAGGCCCGCGTAGAGCGGCATCGGTTCCTTCAACCCGCCGAACCGGTTGAGGTCGCGGTGGTGGGCGCGGTCGTACACCACGCCGACAATGAAGAACAGCGCCGAGGCGGTGATCCCGTGCGCGACCATCTGGAACATCGCGCCGTCAACGCCCCACTGCCAGTATTGCGAGCGCGACGCGCTGCCCCAACTCGCCAGCCCGAGCACCACGAACCCCATGTGACTGACGGACGAGTACGCGAGCAACTTTTTGAAGTCGGTTTGCCCCATCGCGACGAGCGCGCCGTAAACGATGCCCACGACCCCGACCAACCCCACCCACCACGCGAGTTCGGACGCCGCCCACGGGCACACCGGGAAGGCCACGCGGATCAGTCCGTAGCCCCCGAGTTTCAGCAATACGCCCGCGAGGATCATGCTGACGGGCGTCGGGGCCTCGACGTGTGCGTCCGGCAGCCACGAGTGCAGCGGAACGATGGGTACTTTTACCGCGAAGCCGAGGAACAGCAGCGCGAACACGAAATACTGGAACTGCTTCGTGCATACCGGTTGAGCCTTCAAACGCGCGAGGGCCGCGTCGCGGTCCACACCCGGCGCGAAGAGCTTCACCTTGTTCGCATCGTCTCCCTTACTCGGCTCCTCTACTACGGCCGTTTTCACCGCGAGGCGGTCTTCCTGGCCGCTGAGAACGAGTGACGCGGCGCGGCCGACCTTCGACAGCGTAACGAAGTCGAAGGTGTGAACTTCGACCTGGTTCGCGGCATCTTCGGCAGTGAGGTGCGGATTCTTCTTCTGGAAATCGAACGCGCGCTGTTTCACTTCGGCCTGGTCCACGAAGTCGCGTGCGTTCACGGAATAGAGCGCGAGCATCGCGACCAGCAAACACACGCCGCCGAGCAGTGTGTAGATGACGAACTTGAGTGCGGCATATTTGCGGTTACCGCCGCCCCATAACCCGATGAGGACGTACATCGGGAGCAGCATCAGTTCATACGAGACGTAGAAGAGGAAGAAATCGAGCGCGAGGAACGCGCCGATCACGCCCGTTTCCAGAAGCAGTATCAGCGCGAGGTACCCGCGCACGGATTCCTGGATCTTCCAACTCGCGACGATCGCGAGCAGCACCACGAGGGCGGTGAGCACCACGAGCGGCAAACTGATGCCGTCCACGCCGAGCGCGTACTGGATGTTAAAGAGCGAGATCCAGGCCCGGCGCGCGACCCAATCGTTCGGGTCGAGTTTCTTCGGGATCGGTTGCGCCGCGCCGCTGGCGGCCTTGTCCGCGCGGTTGTCGAGCCGCGTGTGAACGGAGTGCCCCGGTTTGCCGTTCGCGTCAATGCGCCGGTCGAGAAGGTTGTAATACCCGACGACGACGCACAGCGCAATGGACAGCGTCCCGGCCGCGCCGAACGTGGCCCACCACCGCATCGCCTCCGTCCACTTCGACGGGAACGCGAGCAACCCGGCCGCACACACCGCCGGTAAGAACACGAGAATGGATAGCCAGGTGAGGTCCGACTCGGGCATTCCTTAGCCTTAATAGATGAGGCGGAGAAGAGTTTTTGACAGGACTAACAGGATCGAATACCGCGTTCTTTCTTGATCCCGTTTATCCGATTCTTCCGGTCAAAAATTCTTTTCGCCGTTTTCTTCATTTCGCCAGAACCGCGAGCATCCCCAACAACAGCGCAGCAGTCAAGGCCAGCGCGAGGACGTAAGACCGGATCAACCCGGTTTGCGCCCCGCGGAGCACCCGTCCCAGCGCCCCCGCGGACTGGCCGATTGCGTTCAAAATGCCGTCGAGCGTGAAGAAATCGAACCGTTTCGATTGCGGCTCCGGTTCGTCGCGGTGCGCCTGTTCCGTGGGACGCTTGTCCGCGGCGGCGGCGGCGTGTGCGAGTCGCAGCGTCGGGTTCACAATCGCCTCGTCGTAGGCCTCGTCGAAGTACCACTTCCGCAGGAGGAACCGGTACCACGCGGGTCCGCGTGCGTAGAGCGCTTCGGTTGAGGGGACTTTCTGGTAGAAGGCACTGAACGCGAGATACGCCCCCATCGTTGCCAGCCCCAGTGCGACCGCCCCGGCGTACAGGTGGACGTGGTGCTCCTGGACCTTCTCCGCGGCGAAGCCGATGCTCACGCTGATCGGCTCGACTTTGTGCAACACGTGGCCGAGGTAACTCGCTTCGACTTCCCACACCGGCCAGCCCCACGCGATTCCCACGCTAAACACCGCGAGGGCGACCAGCGGAACCGTCATCACCGCGGGCGATTCGTGTGCGTGCTCGTGAACGTGCCGGTCGCGTGGCGCGCCGGTGAACGCGAGGAACCAGAGCCGGAACATGTAGTACGCGGTCATCCCCGCGGTCAGCGCCGGGAGCACAAACAGGAGCGCGTGTTCCCGGTGTACGCTGACGTACCCCAGTGCGGCGGCGAGGATCATATCCTTGCTGTACCACCCGCTCAGAAGTGGCGCCCCGGAGATCGCCAGCACGCCGATCAGCATCGTGAACGCGGTGACCGGCATCTTCGATTTCAGGCCGCCCATCTTCCTCAAATCTTGTTCGTGATGGCACCCGTGTATGACGCTGCCGGAGCACAGGAACAGCAGCGCTTTGAAGAAGGCGTGCGTGGTGAGGTGCAGCAGACCCGCGACCCACCCGCCGACGCCGAGCGCGAGCATCATGAAACCGAGTTGACTGCACGTGGAGTACGCGAGTACGCGCTTGATGTCCGTTTGCACCAGGGCGATTGTTGCGCTAATAAAGAGTGTGATCGCGCCGATGTACGCGATGGTGAGTAGCACCTCGGGCGCGAACAGCGGGTGGCACCGGCCGACGAGGTACACCCCGGCCGCGACCATCGTAGCCGCGTGGATGAGCGCGCTCACGGGCGTCGGGCCTTCCATTGCGTCCGGGAGCCACGTTTGTAGTGGAATTTGTGCGCTCTTGCCCGCGCACCCCATGAAAATGCCGACCCCCATCACCACGAACAGCCAGTACGGGATCACGCCGTAGGTCGTGTACGTGGCGACCGGCGGTACGGGCGCTTTGCCCTCCTTGTGCCCGCCGGCCTGGATGCCGTCAAAGTGCCCCGGTTTCACGATCGGGAACAGCGCGAGGTGCGAGCCGTCCCCCTGCTTGGGCAGTGTGTACTGCGGGACGCCGTAGCGGTCGCGCTCGTCCGAGGGGTTCACGCGGACGAACTGATTGGCACTACTCAGGCGCGTGTGGCTGTCGCGCTCCGGGGACCGCACGCGGCGGTTCATTTCGTCGAAGTTCAGTGTGCCGAGGTACGTCCATGCGATCAATATTCCGACCAGGAACCCCGCGTCCCCGATGCGGTTCACGATGAACGCCTTGTTCGCCGCGCGCGCCGCGCTCGGGCGCTCGTAGTAGAAGCCGATGAGGAAGAACGAGCACACGCCGACGAGTTCCCAGCTCACGAACACCTGAAACAGGTTGTCCGCGATCACCAGGTTCAGCATCGAGAAGCAGAACAGCGACAGGTACAGGAAGAACCGCCCGAACCGCCCGCGCCGGTGAAAGTGCTCGGCGTGGGGAGCGAGAGCCACGGAATGGTCGTCCACCGTTTTCTGCGTCTCGTCCCTCATGTACCCGAGCGAGAAGACGAAGATCAGTGTCCCGATTACGGTGACCATTGCGAACACAACGGCCGTGAGCGCGTCGATTTTGTACCCGAGTTCCAGCGCCAGTGCGGGCTTCGGGGTGGGCAGCGTCCGGTCCGCGTCGTGCTGCTTTTCCCAAACGGGCGGGGAAGCCGAATCGAGCGGCCCCAGGCGAATCCAGTCGACGCGCTCGCTCCACCGTGCGGACCGCTGTTCACCGACGGACGGGTCGGCCAGGAAGTTCGCCAGACCGGTGATACCGAGGGCCGCGGAACAGGCCATGAACGCGGTCGCGAAGTACGCACCGGTTTTCAGCGGGGTGTCGCCACCAAGCGCCCAATACAGTTTGCTCGCGAACCCGCCGTGTTCGCGGAACGGCCGGCACAGTGCGCGCGCCCCGCCCGCGACGAGCAACAGTGCGAACGCCGCGAGCGGTAGCAGCGTGCTGACAACGTACAAGCGCCCGGGAACGGCTTGGAACCAGTCGAGCATCAGGTCAGTTCCGAGTTCCAGGTTCCGAGTTCCGGTTGCAAGCTAAAACACCGCGCCGAAATCGCTTGTTTTTCGGCAGGGAACCGGATTTCGGAACTACCCTTTGAGGTCCTTCGCTTCGTCCACGTCCACGGTGGCGTGGTTGTTGTAAAAGTTCAGGATGATGGCCAGCGCGACGGCCGCTTCCGCGGCGGCCAGCACCACGACCATGAGTGCGAACACTTGCCCTTCGAGCCGGAACCCGGTGTTGAACCGCGCGAACGCGACTAGGTTCACGTTGGCCGCGTTCAGGATCAGTTCGACGCCCATGAGGATGCCGATCGCGTTCCGCTTGGACGCGACGCACACCGCGCCACACGCGAACAGGAACGCACCGAGGAGCAGGAACGGTGTCAGCCCGATTTCGTTCATGGTTTCACGCGCTTGCGCTTCGCGCGAGCAAGGTACGCGGCCCCGACCAGAACCACGAGCAGGTGGACCGACACGATCTCGAACGGCAGCAGGTACGCGACGGGCGTGCGCGCCGGCGGGGTGCCGGCCGGAACCCCGCTAACTGGCCCCTTCGGGCTGGTCTCGGTCACACCCAGGAAGCTCAGACCGAGCGGCCCCGGCCCCGGGAGCGCATCGTCCTCGGGTGGGGGCGAGCCGATTTCGAGCGACACCACCGCGAGCAGCGCGAACAGGGCCGCGCCGAGCGCGCACCCGACGATCCACTCCACTCGCTTCGTGCGCAACTCGCGCAGCGGGCCGTGGGCCGTGAGCATGACGCCGAACACGACCAGAACGAGCGTCCCGCCGACGTACACAATGAGCTGCGCCGCGCCCGCGAACTCGGCCCCGAGCAAGAAGTAGACGAGCGCGACGCCGGTGAGCGTGAAGAGGAGCCAGACCGCCATCCGCACCACGTTACGGGACGCGACCACCCCGACCGCAGAAACGCACGTTGCGGTGGCGACCAGAACGAACAAAATGAGCGGTAGCGACATCGGACGGGTCGTGTGGAGAGGGCCGGCACGTTGGGAAAAGAATAGGGATAAGTCGCCGCGTGTCCGCCCGCAAGAATATTCCCGCACGAACGCGCGTTCGCATCTTTAAGAGGTAGCCGACCGTGACGCCGCGTTTCGCCCCGCCGTCGCCGCTGAACCCGGACCTGCTCGCGCTGCTCGCGAGTTGCCGGTCGGCGCCGGCCGATGACACGCCGCGCCTGGTGCTCGCGGACTGGCTCGAGGAGAACGCGGACGTTTCCGGGCTGCCCTCCGCGGACGACGCGCGGGCACGGGCGGCGCTGATTCGCGTGCAAGTGGAACTCGCGCGCCCGACTTCGGACGTTGGGCGCGTGGCCCAGCTCCAATCGATCGAACAGCGGCTCATCGCGGTCCACTCGGAGCGGTGGCTCGGCACCCTCGCACGCCGGTTCTTCGAGCTGGGCCACCGCCCGTTCGGGTTCGCCATGCACCTGACCACCACGACCCCGCCCGTGTACTCGTTCGAGCCGTTTTCACCGCGCAATCGGTGGCGATTCACGCGCGGGCTGTTGAGCATCGAACTGGCCGCTGGCGAACAGCGCGACCTGGAACTCGATGCGTGGTTCTCTTCGCCGCTGGCCGCGTGGGTGGAGGGGGCGAGCATCACACTCGGTGGCGTGGCCGCTCTGGAGCGGCTCTCCGCGGGCGCCGGGCTCCGGCCGTACCTGGGCGTGCGGTACGCGGTCGGCGCGACCGCGTTCCCGACGCTGCGGAACGTGCGCCCCGAACAGGAGGAGATGACGGAACGGCGCTGCAAGCGGCTCCTGAGGTCCGCGAACTTCGCCCTCGTCCGCGAACTCACACTATACGGCCCGGCCGTCGAGGTCGGCTTCCCGCGCATGATGGCCGGTGCGCGCGCGACCGGCGTGCGCCGACTCACGGTGAAAGCCACTCTGAGTGACACGGACGCCGCGTTTCTCGCGTCCGCGCCGCTGGTCAATCTCTCGGCGCTTGACGTGTCCGCGACCGAACTCACGGCCGACGGGATGCGGTTCCTCGTCGAGTCACCGCACCTGAAACGACTGGTTTCGCTGTCCGCGTACCGCAACCGGTTCGGGTGCGCCGGGCTCGTCGCGCTGGCCGAGTCCCCGCTGGCGAACACGCTGAACGTGCTCGAACTTCAGAATACCGGAATCGGGAACCGTGGGGTGGCGGCACTTGCGCAGTCGCCGATTTTGGGCCGACTGAACGGGCCGACGCTGAACCTGTCCATGAACGGGATCGGGAACGCGGGCGTACAGGCGCTTGCCGCGTGCGAGCACCTGGAGCGGTTCACGGAACTGGTCCTGCGCGCCTGTTCCGTGTCGAACGTCGGGGCGCGTGCGCTGGCGCGGTCGCCGCACGTCTGTAACCTCGCGTACCTCGACTTGTGGAACAACCGCGTCGGCGACGTGGGGGCACGCGCGCTGGCCGGTTCCCCTCACCTCGAAGACGTGCGCCACCTGAGCGTTCGCGACAACAACATCACCGCCGCGTGCGCGCGGGCGCTTCGTGCGCGTTTCACGGATCGGGTGCGGGTGTAAACTATGACACCGGCTATGGTTTGAGAGGTTCGGACAGAACCGGTGCGGGATTCAATTCTGCTCGGGGCTTCACCGCGGGAAGCACGGCAATCGGCGCGACGAGATCGGCGAGCAGAACCGCGAGCCACAGCCCCGTTCGTGTTCGCACGCGCACGGTTTGGTTCTGAAGAACGCGGATGAACAGTGGGAGCACGAGTACCGCTGTGGTCCAGTAAGCAATGAACGCCCACCACACTTGCCCGGCCGCGAACCACATGCCGACGATCGCCGGTACGCCGACGAAGATCACCACGCGGCGGAACCCGCGCGCCAGCGCCGAGCGCGTTTCGAGGGACCAAGTGGATTGCGTGAGCGCGTGAGTGGTCGCTCCCGCGAGGAACGCGAGCGGAAACGCGGCGACGAGGAGCATTCGCGTCGGAACGCGGAACAGGTTGAAAACGGGTAGCCAGTCGATCAGCGCTGCGCCCCCGAGCGCGAACACGACCAGTCCGCACAATACCCCGAACTGCCAGCGTGCGCGCTTTCCCGCGATCAGGGGTGCCGCAACCGCCGCCGCGAGCCAATACACACCGAAGACGCCCTGCATCTCCCACGAATACGGCGGCGAGTACGACAGTGACGGCCCCAGGAGTGCCAGTGCGGTCGGCAGCCCGATGTTCAGTGCGCCATTTGCTTCGAGATTTCCGCTGCGCACCGACCACTGCCCGGCTTCCAATTGTACCGTCGATAGCGCCGCCGCAATGCCGACCGCACCGGCCCAGCACAAGAGCCACCGAGGGACGCGGGCGCGCTCCCGCGGAAGCGTCCACGCGACCGCGAACACGACCGCGTAGAAGGCCCACTGCGGGTGCGTGCCGAGCGTAAGCAGCGCGAGCGTGACTCCTGTATACAGCACCGGCCACGAACTTTGCCGCGTGATTCCGCGCTCCGCGAACAGCAGCACAAGTGGCAGCCACGCGAGGCCTGCGGCGACGGCGTGGCCCGCGAGCAGGAGGTGCGTCATCCACTTCGACGACAGCATGAACCCCGTGGCCGCAACGACACTTCCGACTTCGTTCAAATCGTGCGATCGCGCGTAGCAGTAGGCGAACGCGCCGGCCGCAAGAACGTGGAGCGCAACGACCCAACTGGGTACAGCACCGATGGCACTTTCGGGAATGCGGTGGAAGAGCGCCTTCGCCGGTGGATGTTCGGTGAGTTGGTCGAAATCCAGCGCGCGCAGTGTCTGCGCGGGGTGCAGGATCAGCGGGTGAAAATAGAGCGCCCAGAGCAAGAGCAGGACGAGGTAGGGGCGGAGGGTCGGTCTGGCTTCTGCGCTCATCGCCGCCCCGGGAGCGTCGAGGGCTGCCCGCCCCAAGCGCCGGGGAGTTGGCCCACCGGGACCGAGGCCGTCCCCGCCGAGCGGAACAGGCTCGCGAACACCCCGAGCGGAACACCCACGCTCACGAACGCGAGCGCGTACTTCACCGCGAGTGCCACGGGTGCTGGCACCACCAACTGCCACAAGCACACGCCAACGAGCAAGACGCAGCTAATCGGCAGGAAATACTTCAGGCACGTCATCATCACCTGATCGATGCGGAGTCGGGGGAAACTCCAACGGACCCAAATCATCACCAGGACGAGCGCCCAGCACTTACCCACGAACACCGCGAGGTTCAGCAGGTTACCTGCCCAAAAGCCCAAGTGTTCCGCTGCGGACGGCTCGAACGGCAAGAATCCTGTGTGCCACCCCCCGAGGAAGAGCAGGGCGGCCAATCCACTGACGGCGAACATGCTGCCGTATTCCGCGAGGAAGAAGTACGACCACCGGATGCCGCTGTACTCCGTGTGGAACCCCGCGACCAACTCACTCTCGGCTTCCGCCAGGTCGAACGGCGCGCGCTTGCAACTCGCCGTGCTCGTGATGAAGAAGATGAAGAACCCGACGAACGTGAACGGGTCGTGGAACAGGTTCCAGTTCCAGAACCCGCCCACCTGTTGCGCGCCGATCGTGTTCAGGTTCAGCGTCCCGGCGACGCACACTGGCACGACCACACACATTGCCCGGGGGACTTCGTAGCTCACCACTTGAGCTGCTTCGCGCACCCCACCGAACAGCGACCACTTGCTCGCCGAAGCGTACCCGGCCAGCACGATGCCGAACACCTCGCTCGACAGAACCGCGAGCGTGAAGAACACGCCCACGCTCAAATCCTGCGCGACCAACCCGGCCCCGAACGGCAGCGCGAGGAACCCGCAGAAACTTGCACAGAACGCGAGGTACGGCGCGAGCCGAAACAGGAGCTTGTCGGACCCCGCGGGCGCGACATCTTCCTTCACGATGAGTTTGACGCCGTCCGCGAGCGATTGGAGCAGCCCGAACGGGCCGACGCGGGTCGGGCCGGCACGGTCCTGCATCCGCGCGGACACTTTTCGTTCCGCCCAGATACCAAAGAACGCCGACAGGCCGATGAACCCGAACAGCGCCCCCGCCGCAACCGTGCCGGTGGCGATCAGGTTCCACGGGTGCGGCAGAAATTCGGACCACACGTCGGGCACGGTACGTCACCTGGGGAGAAGGAGCCACCCGGCCGGGGTACTGACTCGCTGCCGGAGATTAGAGCGAATCGGGGTCTTAACCAGTAAGACCCCGCGAGCTTCTGGAAGGCACAATTCGTTACCGCCCGCGGCGTAGCGCCGCAGAGTTCGCTACCTTCGTTCCGGCCGGTGGCGTTTGGGGAGTGTACCGAATGCAAATGCAGTGTGCCACATCGGGAGAGAAATGAAACAGGGGCGACACAGTTAATAAAACGACTCGCGTTCGATTTTAATCATTTTTGTCATGTTAATTCTGTCAAGAATTATCCTAGCTATTCCAGGTGACCCGCGCCGGCTGTGCGCACCGAATGCCGCGATCAGCGCGCGCCGGACGAAATGTTATCGAGTTACGGCCCGGTGTGGATTGTGTCTCCAGTCCAGTCGCGAACGCAAAACTTGTTTGTATTCTTGTGTCCACTAGCGTAAAATTTGGCATTGGTGAACTAGGTGTCGAATCCTTCGGAGTGGCGGGTGCTGGTTTCGGCCCCATCGAGCCGGTGAAATTCAGCCGAGAGATGGTAACTGCGTTAGCCGGAAGCGAGCAGAACGGCCGCCCAGAAGCCGGAAATGTTAGTCATTGTCAGCCCGTGGTGCTGGTCCGCGAAGAGCGAAAATGTCGTTAAGTCATTGAAGTGCCAGTAGTTGGTGCGTTGCCGCGTCGGAACGAACTTGTACGGGGCCAAAGTGTTAGCAATTGTTAGCCAGGCCATTATCGACGAACTGATTCCCAGGTAACTGCGGTCGTCCCGACAAGCGAGGAGCGTTCGCCCTCACTTCGGAAGGGTCAGGTTCGCGAGTGCGGTGCGACCGGGTGCGACCACCACCGGGCGCGAGCTTTCCAACGGCGGCCCGTACACCATGCGGTTCACGAGACCGGTTTCAGGGTTCCGCTCCTTCGCGGTGATCGCCCAGTTCGGGTGCCACGCGACGAGGTCGTAGGTTCCTTCGGGAACCTGTGTGAACTGGAACCTGCCGTCCGCGTCTGAAACGGCGTAGTACGGGTGATCGCAGACGAACAGGTCCGCCGCGTGCCAGGGGAACCCGGCGGCGCTCGTCAGTTCAATACGGCCGAAGGTGTCGAATTGGCGCTCGAGCGGTGCGTCGGCGTCGGGCAACGGTAGCGCGAAGAAGGCGGCCCCGCGCCCGCGCAGGACGTGGAACACCGGCTCGCGCGATTGCGCCTTCACCGACTCTCCGCGGCGCACGAACCCCACGCGCGCGGACAGCCGATCGCCCTGGTTGACTACGATTCGCGCGTCGCGGATCTCAACGCCGACGGGGGGCAAGTCCCATGGCTTCGCGCGGGCCGGATTCACTTCGCGCAGGTACACGACGGCCCCGCCGAGAGCGCGTGTGAACTGATCGATGTGGGGCGCGTAGGGGTGAGGGAGCGTTCGCGTTTCGAGACCGGGGCCGTCGGCACGCGGGCGCACGTCTGTTACCGGCGGCACCGCGGGAACCGCCCCGGCCCACGTCACGAACCCCGTGACCTTTCCGCACGCGGCGGGTTGAAAGTCCGAAGGCTTATCGCTCGCGGTCGTCGAAGTTTGTGACGAGCCCGCAACGGCCGGCGGTTCGGAGCCGCACCCGACTGCGAACAGCGCGAGCGGCACGAGTGAGCAGAGCAGGGGGCGCGGCACGTTGAGATCCTCTCGAAGCCGGGTGCGGGCCGGTGACGTTGTGTTCACGCTGAGGAGCCGATGTATGCAGACCACAACGGCCGGGCTCGTGGTGCGGAAACTGGCGGAGGCGCCGAGTGTCCCGTGCCCGTGCGGGGTGAGCACGCGCCCGCTCACAGCGGCCGACGGCGCCCCGTGTTCGCTCCACGTCACCGCGATCACCGATTCCGCCCGGCACTATCACCGGGAAACCACGGAGGTTTACTACATTCTGGAGGGAACGGGCAAGATCGAGTTGAACTGGATCTGGCACGAACTGGAACCCGGAACCGTGATCTGGATCGAACCGGGCACGCGGCACCGTGTTGTGAGCGGTGCCGGGTTGAGGACGATCGTCTTCGCGCTCCCGGCCTTCAATGCCGCGGACGAATGGTTCGACTGATCGGGAGCGGGTTGCGATTTCACTAGATCGTGACCGACGAGAACCCGCCGTCCACGACGATGTTCTGGCCGGTCACGAACCCGGACGCGCGCTGGGAGGCGAGCCAGATTACGGCGCCGGCCAGTTCTTCCGCGCTCCCGAAGCGGCCCATCGGCGTGTGGCTCACGATGGCCTGACCGCGCTCGGTGTACGTGCCGTCGTCTTTGAGCAGCATGCGCCGGTTCTGTTCGGCCGGGAAGAACCCCGGGCTGATCGCGTTCACGCGCACGCCCTTCGTGGCCCACTCGCGCGCGAGCCAGAGCGTGAGGTTCAGTACCGCGGCCTTCGACGCGGAGTACGCGACCACGCGCGAGAGCGGGGTGATGCTCGCCATCGACGCGATATTGACGACGCTCCCGCGCCCGGCCGCGACCATCTTCTCGCCGAAAATCTGGCACGGGAGCAGCGTTCCGCCGACGAGGTTCAGGTCGAAGACCGCGCTCCAGCCCTCGATCCCCATTTTGCAGAAGTCGCCCCCGGGCGCAACGGTTGCTTCGGGCTTGTTGCCGCCGGCGCCGTTAATGAGGACCGTCACGTTGCCGAGTTTCGCAATGATCGCGTCGCGCGCGGCAACGAGCGATTCGCGACTCATCGCGTCCGCGCTTTGGAAGATCGCCTTACCGCCGGCTTTTTCGATGGCGCGGACGCGCTCCAGCCCGCGCTCCTCGCTGCGCCCCACGACGGCGACGGTCGCGCCGGCCGCGGCCAGAGCGTCGGCCATTGCTCCGCCGAGCACGCCCGTGCCGCCGAGAACCGCCGCCACTTCGCCCTTGAGATTAAAGAGATCGGTCATGGCTTCCTCAAGGCGAACGGCCGGCGTGAGCCGGCTGGTAACTCGCACTGGCCGTTCGCGGATCGTTCTCAGGTCAGATCGTTGTGGACATTTCGTGGTGTTCGCGCGGCACAAATTTCCCACCAGCGCGGCTCGCGCCGGCCGTTCGCCTACCCGATGAACAGCGGTTTCAGGTGGCGATCGAACAGGTTACTCGTGACGTTGCGCGACACGGCCGCTTCGCACGTCTTCAGCATCTGAAGGTACTGCTCGCCCATCTGCGCCGCGATCTTGAACCCGACGTGAACGAGTTGTCGGAGCGACGGGTTGAACTGTGAGTTCGCGGGATCGTGCCGGAGGGCGCTCACGAACTGTTCCGAGTTCCACTCGTACACTTCGTCCGAGGTCGGGAGCTTCGAGGCCTCGATGTCGATCACGGTTGCGTAGGGGGCACAGAGCTCGCTCTTCTTCGTGAGCGCTTTTGCGTAAATGACTTTCGCCAGGTCCAGGCCCGGGCCGCCGGATTCCGCGAGGCCGATCACTTCTTCCAGCCAGGTCGTACCGGCCGTCTTCAGGTGAAGGCCGGCCCCGGTGTCGCGGAGCGCGCGCTGGATCGGGCCGTACAGCGAGAACTTGTCGCTGCCCGAGTGTACGCTCAGTTTCAGGTTGGCCGGGAGCCGGAACTTCTTCACCGCGTAGGCGATCACCGCGAGGTCGTCGCGGAACTCGCGCTCGAACTGCGCCACGTCGCCCACGTAGTCCACGCCCTTGTTGAACCGCCCGGTGAACTTCGGCGCGATGGTTTGGACGGGCACGCCCTCGTCGGCGAGTGCGGCGAGAATGAGGAGCAGCTCCTGGGGCGACTGCGGCGTCTCGGTCTCGTCCATCGACACTTCGGTGATGAAGTTGTCGGAGCCCTTGGCCCACGCGATCTTGTGGTAGATCGCGCTAGCGTCCTTGACGGCCTTGAGGTACTTCCCGACGACGCGCTCGATGTCCGCGGGGGTCGTCGTGAACGGTTCGGCCGTGCCCGGGATCGAGAGCGTACCGAGCAACTCCGGGTGCCGGGTCGTAAAGATCTTGACCGCGTTCGCGTTCGTCGGCTGGCCGATGGAGTCGGCCACGTCGATCGTGTAGAAGTCGCACGACGGGAGGAAGCGCTCGACCGTATCGAGTCTGATGTGGTCGGCGTCAACGTGGTAGGGCTTGGCCCACTTCAGTTCGCGCACCGCGGCGTCGGCGGCGCCCCGCACGCTCGCGGGTTCGGACCCGATGATGGTGTGCTCGCGGTTCGACTTGTTCCACACCGGGATGACTTCGACACCGCTCTTCGCCGCGAGGACGCACGCCTGGAGCTGCGCCTTGGCCTGGTGCGCGAACCGGTCACCGACCCCGATCGAATACTTGCCGAGTGTGAGCATGGGGCCGGAACCTTTGTTGTGTTGTGGGGAGTTGTTGTATCGGAGCGGAGCGCAGATTGCGACGTTGAGTGGCACCGCGCGGGCCGCGTGAAAGGAGAAGAAATGTGCCGCGGATGAGCACCGATAACATGGATTAAAACCAAATCCTATTGGCCGCAAAAAAGCACAAAGGGCACAAAAGAAGACATGAAGAGAGAGAACGAATTTGAACCAGTTCTGCTCGTGGTTTTCTTTTGTGCCCTTTGTGCTTTTTTGTGGCCAATCTGCCTTCTGCTTTGTGTCTGATCCGTGTTTTCTGTGTTCATCCGCGGCGCATTTCTTCTCCTTTCACGCGGCCGCTTTTTCCCCCTCGACCTTGTAGAAGAACTGGATCACCAGCGCGGTGCTGATCGCCCCGAACGTGTGCCAGAGCCAGTGGCTCCCCATCGGGAGCGTCGAGCCGATCTCGCGGTCCACGAGCCGGAAGCACCACGCCATCGCGAAGCTGATGACCCCGGCAACCACCCACCCGCCGTGCCGGAACCGGGTGCGCCACAAGACGAGCGCGATCGGCAACAGGACGACGAGCGCGAGCGCGGCGTAGGACAGGTTCACGCTCCACTGCTCGTTTACGGGAGCGATCGCACGGAACAGTACCCGGTTCACCACGATGTAGAACAGGCCGACGCCGGGCAAAAAGTAGGTCCACGATCTGCGGCCCCACAGCCTGTAAGCCATGAACAGCGAACCGGCCAAACCCAGGAGCGAGATCGGCACCACATCGAGCAGAAAGTACGCGACCCGAGTGCGGGTGCCGTGGAACAGTACCCCGCCGATCGCGCCGGCGAGCAGGATCGGCATGCACGCCGTCAGAAACGGGAAATCTTGGTACCGCCCGCGGACGCGCCAGACAAACGCGAGCGCGATGAATACGAAGAAGGTCGCGGTGACCGTGTTCCACGGTTCGGCAACGAACGGTGCGTCGGGGCTGAAGGGGTCGGGCGGGGTCTCGGTGTACAGCGGCCCCCAGTCCGGCATCCGCCCGTTTTTGATCAGGAGCCAATCGGGTTGGGTCGCGGGAGCGTCCCCGTCGGGTGTCGGCATCGGATCTCCGGGTTCCCTCTTGGAGCGGACAAAAAAGATTATAAGAAATGCCGCGAACCGTGACACAAAGCCAGATTTTCTAGGCCTTTACTGAACTTTAGAAACTTCGGAATGAGCGCTTGACACCCTCGGAATCTGTCCCTAAGAAGCGCCTACCTTTGACCGCACTTGAGGACGCGCCCTCGCGGTTCAATACTTGATTCATGCGCCCTGTGAACCTGTGTGAGTTCTGACCGCTCTACCGACCGAAGCACTAACACCGCCGCGGGAACCGGTGCCCACCCGCGAACGGGTTTGAAAATTGGATTTCGGGTCGGCGGACGCCGATAGCAGTGGGCTATCCGGTCCACCGGCCGTCACCCGTACACGAGGATCGACCGCATGGCTGCCTGCGCCCTGTTTCCTTTGGAGTTCGCCGCACCGGAGGAGCCGCTGTCGTGGCTCGACCGGCTCCTCGCGCCGGTGCTCTCGGCCGACGACGAAGACGACGAGTTCGATGACGACGATGACGATGATGACGACGACGACGACGACGACGACCTCGACGACGACCTCGACGATGACCTCGACGATGACCTCGACGACGACCTCGACGACGACGACCTCGACGACGAGTTCGACGACGACGAGTTCGACGACGACCTCGATGACGAGGATGAAGACGACGAGGACGATGAAGACGATGAGGAAGAAGGGGACGAGGACGACGAGAAGCCCCAGCCGCCGAAGAAGGGGCCGAAGAAGTAGTCGTGCCGGGTGCTGACCACTCTCAGTCACGGGGCGGGCTTTGGCTCGCCCCGTGGTTGTTTTTGAAGACTTTGAATCTTCAAGTCGCACGCGCCCTCAAAGTTTGGCCTAGAATCATCTGGGTCGAGTTTTTTCCGAGGGCGCGTTCTTCATGATTCCTTCCCTCGTTCACCAGTCCCCGCGCCGTGTTTATGGTGCAAATCTGCCGCCGGGGCCACACGGTTCTATCGGTGGCCGGTTAGCGCGTTTTGTGGGCCAGAACTGGGCGCGCCTGGGGTACGCGTATCACGTCGAACCGACCTGGCTCGCGGTGAATCGTGTTACTTTGCCGGTTCGCGGGCTACCGACCGCACTCGCGGGCACGCGAATCGCTCAACTGAGTGATTTCCACTGTGGCGCACACATTCCTGCGGGATACCTCGAAAGCGCCATTGAACGCGCTGCAGAGGAGCGCGCCGACCTCATCGCACTGACGGGTGACTTTATCGACCGCGGCCCGCACCACGCCGCGAGCGCTGCGAAGCTGTTCCGACACCTGAAGGCCCCACTCGGCGTGTTCGCGGTGCTCGGGAACCACGATTTTTCGGTTCACACGGCGCGCGGCGCGCGGCGCCACCCGGGTTTGGACCGGGTAATTACGGACGCGCTCGGAGCCGAGGGTGTTAACGTGCTGCGGAACCGGTCCGTGCGCGTCGAACGCGGTGGGGCCGGCTTGCTCGTCGCGGGCGTCGATGATCTCTGGAGCGGTGAAGCCGATTTGAAGGCCGCCCTCGGCAGCGCGTGCGAGAAAACTCCCCGGGTTCTTCTGGCGCACAACCCGCACACGGTCGAACACCTCGACGGCCACCGCGCGGACGTCATCCTCAGTGGTCACACGCACGGCGGACAAATCAACTGGCCCGGGGTCGGGCGCCTCCTTTTGAATAAAAACGCCCGGCGCTGGGCCGCCGGGCTGTACCCGGTTCGCGACGGGCACCTCTACGTGAACACCGGCGTGGGTTTCGGTTGGCGGTTCCGGTTCGGGGTCCGGCCCGAACTCGCGGTCTTCACGCTGCAGCCGGCGTAGACGGTAACCGCAGCGTTGATTAGGGTGAGGAAAGTCGACACCGGCCGCGGCGGGTGGTCAACGTGTACTTTCCTCATGCGCACACCACATTATGTCTGAGCTTTCACTCGTGACCGGCGGCGCCGGGTTCATCGGTTCGCACCTCGTCGAAGAACTCGTGCGCCGCGGATCTCCCGTTCGCGTACTCGACGACTTCAGCACCGGTTTGCGGAGCAACATCTCCCAACACCCCAACGTCGAAGTTATCGAAGGCAGTCTGACCGATTCGGACGCCGTCGCACGCGCGGCAAACGGCGCGGGGGTGATTTACCACCTCGGCGCTCTCGCGTCGGTCGCTCGGAGTGTCGAGTCCCCCACCGTCACGCACGCGGCCTGTGCCACCGGGACGCTGAACCTGCTGGATGCCGCGCGAAAGTCCGGCGTTCGGCGCGTCGTGTTTGCCGCCAGTTCCAGCGCCTATGGCGGGAACTCATCTTCGGCCGGGCAGACGGAAGACCTGCCGATGGTGGCGAAATCACCTTACGCGGCCGCGAAACTCGCGGGCGAACTGTACATGCAGGCGTTCGCGCACACTTACGGCCTGGAAACCGTGCGCTTGCGGTTCTTCAACATCTTCGGCCCGCGCCAGCGCTCCGACAGCCCGTACTCGGGCGTCATCGCGCTGTTTACCGCGGCAATGGCCGCCGGTCGCGCGCCGAGCATTCAGGGGGACGGCACCCAATCGCGCGACTTCACGTTCGTCGCGAACGCGGTGCAGGCTCTCACGCGCGCCGCGGTCGCCCCGAACGTTTCCGGTAACGTCTACAACGTCGGCACCGGTCGGAGTGTGACACTGCTTCAACTGGTCGAGGCGCTGAACCACATCTTCGGAACGAGCCTCGCCCCGACTTTTGCTCCCGCGCGCGCGGGTGATGTGAAGTTCTCGCAGGCCGACATCAGCCGTACTCGTGCCGACCTGGGCTACGACCCGGCCGTCACCTTCGAGGACGGACTACGCACCACGGTTGATGCCTTCCTCGTGACAAGCGGTCGAAGTGCGGTGACGGGTACGCGCTAATCGCGACGCGGATCGGAATACGACCCCGGCGGGCACATTCCGCCGGGGTCGTTCGCTTCAGGAGTGTCCCGATCACTTTTTCAGCGGTTCCCGCTCCGTTTTGGGATCGGGTTTCGGTGGGCTGGGCTTCTCTTTCTCGCTGTTCTCACGCATCTTCTTGTCGAAGGCTTCCGCTTCGGTCAGGCTGATGAGGTCGTCGTGGTCCGCGTCGATCACGTCGAACTCTTCCTTGGTCCCCACGTACTCGGTGCGGGACACGTCGCCGTCCCCGTTGCGGTCCATCTTGCGGAACCACAGCGGCCCCTTCGTGGGCACGATCACCTGGTTCGGGTTCCCGTTGAACGGCTGGACCGCCGCCTGTTGGATGTAGAACCGGTCGAAGGTGCGCGCGAGCCGCAGCGCGACCGAGGGCTGAATGATGTTCTTGGTGAGCACCTCGGCCCCCGGTTCTTCGAGCACGACGAGCCGGGTCCAGGCCGTCCGCAGCTCGCGCACGCTGAGGCGCCCGTCGCGGTTCTCGTCGAGCAACTGGAACAGCGTGGGCGTTTGCACCGCGGGCGTCAGGCTCAGGCTGATGTTGCGGAAGCTGTCCTGGAGGTCGAAGTACGCATCGAACTCGTCTTTGGTCATCTTCCCGTCGCCGTCGCGGTCGGCGGTGTCGAAGAGCACGCGCACGAACTGGAACTGGACCGCGTTCGGGCCGGTCAGGTCTTTCTCCTCAATGTACTTCTTCCCGCCCGCGGCTTGGGTGAAGAGGTACGCGTACTGCTGCTTCAGTGTGCCCTGCGAATACTGCGCGACGGGGGCGAAGGCCCAGAAGTCGATCGGCTGCCGGCCGACGTGGAGCACGACACGCCCGTTTTCGACCTGTTTGATTACGAATCCGCGGGCCGCAGCGCCCTTTTCGTCGCTCAACTTCGCGACGCAATCAACAGCTTTCGGCGCGAGTGAAAGGGTGAGGTCGAGGTCCGGCGCACCGGTCCGCCACACGTCCAGTTCTTCGCCATCGAGCGTGCCGTTGCCGTCCTTGTCCAGCGCCCGGAACGTCAAGTCGTCGAAGCCGACTTCGGCCTTCGTCAGTTCAAAGTCGCCGTTCTTGTCGTACCGTTTGATGACCTGTTGCGTGATCGTCCCGGGAATCCGCCCGGACCGGTACAGCACGACCATCTGGGTACTCGCCCCGGTGGGGTACGCGCCGTTCGGTGGTTGTGCGACTTGAACCTGCTGGAACCCGCCGAAGGCCGGGTTGTACAGTTCGGGCGCGAGTTCCTGCATGTTCAGGCACTCGTCTTCGTCCGCGTCGCGGGTGGCGAGCAGCTTCTCGACCGCCTTGACTTCGTCCTTCGTCAGCTTCCCGTCGCCGTTGGCGTCGAGCATCTTGAAGATGGCTTCCGTCACGGACACGTTTTGGGCATTGTCCGGTTGGACCGGCTGCTCGCGCATGAGCTGCTCGGCGGTCCGCTTGTAGTAGGTGACGAATTCCTCGAACGAGACCTTCCCGTCCCCGTCCTTGTCCAGCGCGCTGAGCGTGGGCGCGCCGGTCGCGCCCGGCTGGTAGAAACCGTTCGCGAGCAGTTGCGACATCCCCTGATCGGAGAAGACGAACCGTGTTTCCTTTTCGCTGATGAACCCGTCGCCGTCGCGGTCACAAAAATCGAACGCCTTCTGTAACCGGTCGCGCCACAACTCCCCGATCGCCTTTCCTTCTTGGAGGATGGCCACGCGAACGCGGACCGGGCGCGGGTTGGTGAAGACCAGAACTTCAAAAGAGTCGCTCAATTTCGGCGCAACGAACTTGGGCGCGCTGGGTCGCGGGGCGGGAGCGAGCGTCGGTGCCTCCGGCTTCGGCGCGCCGACTTTGGACAGTTTCCCTCTGGGCGCGGGGGCGAGGGCCGGGGCATCGGGCACGGCGAGAACCGTACCTGCCAGCCCCACCACACCGAAGAGAGCGAGGACGAAGAACCTAACCCCCCCGCCCCCTTCCCTAGGAAGGAAGGGGGAGCAAAACCATAAATGACGGAGCGCTCGTGTTTTTGCTTTAGCCCCTCCCTTCTTAGGGGAGGGGGCGGGGAGAGGTTGTTTTACGGCACTCACGCGAGCACCTCCGAGACGGGCTTGGCGCCCTTGTCGACGATGCGGATCGGGCGCCCGACGTTCGACATGTTCTGCTTCTCGAAGTCGATGCCCACCGCCGAGCACACCGTCGCGAGGAAGTCCACTGCCGGGGTGACGCGCTCTTCGACCGTGGTGCCGTCCTTGCTCGTCTTCCCGACCGCCTGACCGCCCTTGACGCCGCCGCCCGCGATGACCGTGCTCCAGGCGTTCGGGTAGTGGTCGCGGCCCTTGCCCTGGTTGATCTTCGGCGTCCGGCCGAACTCGCCGGCCCACACGATTGTGGTGGTCTCGAGCAGCCCGCGGTCCTTGAGGTCGTCCATCAGCGCGGCCCAGGCCGCGTCGAGCGTGCCGCACAAGCCCTTCACGAGATCGAAGTTCTGGCCGTGCGTGTCCCAGTTGCCGAGCGTGACTTCGATAAACGGCACGCTCTTTTCGACCAAGCGGCGGGCGAGCAAGCACCCCTGGCCGAACAGGTTGCGGCCGTACTTGTCGCGGGTTTCGTTCTTTTCTTGTGTCAGGTCGAACACCTTACCGCCCTCGGACTGCATGAGGCGGATGGCGCGGTCGTAGGCGGCGGCGTGGCTCTTCGCCATCGTGCCGGGGCGCGTGGTCGCGAACTCTTCCTGCATGTCGCGGAGCATGTCGAGCCGGGCCGCGCTGGTGCTCTCATCAATGTTCTTCGGGCGGTCCAGGTCGGCGACTTTGAGGATCTGATCGATGTTCCCGCCCTGGCCGTTGTTGAACTGGCCGTCGCCGACGATGAGCGGCGCGTGAACCGGTCCGAGGAAGCCAGGGCCGAACGCTTCTTGTGCGAAGAACCGCTGCGGTGCGATGCTGATGAAGTTCGGTAACTCGGACTTCGAGTCGCCGAGTTCCTTCGAGACCAGCGAGCCGATGCTGGGGTACTGGATGCCCGCGAATCCGGGCAGTTGACCCGTGCGGAGGAGGTAGGTGCCGCGGGCGTGGTCGCCTTCCTTCGTGGACATCCCGCGGAGCACCGCGAGATTCTTCCCGTGTTTTGCGAGCTTCGGCAGGTGCTCGCCGATCTTCAGTCCAGGAGCCGCTTCGATTTCCTTGTACGGTCCGCCGTTCTCGTGACCGGGCTTCAAGTCCCAGAGGTCGATGGTGCTCGGCCCGCCGTTCATCCACAGCAGAATGCACGAGCGCTTGGGCTTGGTCTTCTTCTCTTCGGCGGCCCGCGCGAGCTGGCCCATCCACCCGGACATGGACGTTGCAGCGCTCACCGCGCCGACGCGGAGCAGGTGACGACGGTCGAGGTTCATCTGAGACATGGGTCGGCTCCTCGGAAGTGGTGCTAAGTGTTTGGTGCTTGTATTTCGCGCGGAGCCGCGCCTTGTAGTGCGGGCGCGGCGCAGAGAGGTTAATGATTAAAGAGGAATTCGGAGCTGTTGAGCAGAACCCAGAACACGTCGGCGAGCGCCTGCTTCTTGTCGTTCTTTGCGCCCCCGCGGTCCACGTAACTGGCGTACTTTTCCAGCTCCTCCGGCGTCGGGTTGCGGGCGAACGCGGTCAGGAACAGGTTGCTCACGCGCTGCTTGGTGTCCCAGCCCGGCATGTCCACGATCGCGGCGAGCAGCTCGCTCTTGGCGAGGTCGGTCTGGTCGCCGATGAACTTGCCGTTCATCAGCATCAGGGCCTGCAGAATCGTGGTGTTGGTTTCCGTCGCGCGCTCGGTGTTGGCGAACTGCGAGAGGAACTGGCTGCGCGGGTTGTTGGGCTGCACGAACCCGAAGTTCTGTTGGTTCCGCATGAAGGCCGGTTCGCGGAACCCGGTCGTGGCTACGAGCGTGTCGAACAGTTGCGACGGCGTGAGTCCCTTCAGGCTCATCTTGGCGAAGCGGCGCGGGTCGGCCTGGCCCGGGTGCGTCATCTTGCTCGAAAGCTGGTACGCCTTCGTGCGGGTGATGGCCCGGATCAAAAGCCGGTTATCGAACCCGTTCTCGGCGAACGCTTTGCCGAGTTCCTTGAGCAGTTCGGGGTGGCTTGCGGGGTTGTTCTCGCCCGGCTCATCCACCGGGTCCACGATGCCGATGCCGAAGAAGTGTGCCCACACCCGGTTCGCCATGTTCTTCGCGAAGAACGGGTTCTTCGCGCTGACCAGCCAGTTCGCCAGCTCCTGGCGCGGGGTTCGTTCCAGCGACCACGCTGGGTTCGAACCGTCGAAGAAGGTCGCGCTCACCTTGCGGTCGGTGCCCATCACGCCGATCTTGTTGCGGTCGGCCTGCGGTTGGAGCGGCCCGACGAACCCGGGGCGCGGACCGGTGAGCGGGTTCATTTCGGCGAAGAACGCGGCGAACTGCCAGAACTGGTCGCGGGTGTACGGGGCGAACGGGTGGTCGTGGCACTGGGCGCACTCGAGCTTCATCCCGAGGAACAGGCGGCTCACGGCGGACCCGACGTTCTCCGCCCGGCCCTCGTTCGCGGAGTAGAACCCGACAATGTTGTTGCCGTCCGGGTCGTTGCCGTTGGGCTGGACGAAGCGGAAGTCCGGGTTCTGCGTGTTGACTGTCAGACCGACCGTAATGATCCGCTTCACGACCCGATCGACGGGCGTGTTGTCACGGTACTGATTGCGGAGCCACGCCTCGAACTGGATGCCGAACTGCGTGAGCTGGAAGTTGGTCGTGGTTTGCGGGAGCCACTGCGCCCGCGTGACGGACGCGAAGTGGGTCGCGTGGCCCGGCATGCGGAGCAGGTGATCGACGAGCCTCACGCGCTTGTCGGGGGCCGCGTTCTCGATGAACTCGCGCGATTCGGACGCCTTCGGCGCGCGCCCGACGACATCGAGGTACACGCGGCGCACGAACTCGGCGTCGTCGGTCTGTTCGGCGGGGATCAGCCCGCGGGCCTCCCAGTCTTTTGCGAGGTGCCCGTCGATCATGGCGGCCAAGGCGTCGGCCGGGTCTTTGACCGACTTGGGCGTCGGCGCGATTGTGATATCGGCACCGGCACCCATTGCCGGGAAAACGAGCACGGCCAGGGCCGCCGCGACTCGAAGGCGCGCAAGCATAGTGTCCTCACTTCTGCGAGACAAACGCTCTAGCAATCTGGAGAGGAAGACGGTCCGTTTCTGGGAAACTAACCGCGTATATGCGTGTTACAAATCACTTTTTGACACGCTTCAGAACGAACTTCGCGGCCTGGGACTCTTTCTCCGCGGCCGCGTCGAAGTTCGCCGGGCGCTTACTGCCCTCGCCCAGATAGACGACGACCGTGAGCACGTGTTTCTCAACTTTAAAAATGGCTTCGTTTGTCACCCCGGATTCGGGCTTTCGGAGCATCTTGAAATCGATGATTGGGGGAGAGGTGGAGGGGTCGAGAGCGGTGACTTGCCCGTCGCCGAACTTGCCGAACGTGAACTTCGCGCCGGTCACCGTGACTGTGATCTGCTCGTCGGCGGCCAGTTCGCGCTCGGTGCCGTTGGTGACCCAGGAAACGAGGAGCCAGTCGCCTTCGAGCGCTTTCAGTTCCTTCTGCGCGGCCTCGTTGAGATCGGCCGCCGGCGCGAACAGTGACGCGACTAGCATTGCGGTGAACATGGCGTCCCTCGCGGCATCGTTTTGAGTTGAGACAAGTGTACCCTGACGGACATACCGAAACAACAACGCAAACGTAACAGCCGCGAGACTCGGTTCAAAGCACGTGAACGCGACTCGTGTTTTGTCGAAACAATACCTTCGCCACATGTTGGAACAACGAATCAATTATCATTTCGATTCGGACCCTCGGAACGGGCTCTTTGGCCCCGTGTCCATGATCGGGGGTAACAATTGCTAACATTTTTGGGGCCTTCGGGTGAGTATCCCGACCGGACATTGCGTTAACTGCTGATATTTCAAGAGTTTCAGCACGTGTTTCGCTCTTCGTGGACTCGCGTCGTTGACCCAAAAACGCTGACAACAGCTAACATCCCGCGGTTCCCGGCTGACATCCGACGGCATCCACTCGCGCTCGCGACTAACCTGTTGGGGCTCGCTGGGCGGACTGTGACCACCCGACCAAACGCAGATCATCCCCAAGAAGGCGCACCGACGCAAGAATTATACGCTAGTGGACAGGCGGATAATAATAGTTTCGACCCAGTTTCTGGGGAATCACGGGTTACTTTTCACCGGTGATCTTTCGGATCGCTTCTCGTGCGGCCAGAGCCACTTCGATGCTGCCCGTATCGAACCGCCGCTGCAATTCTGGTAAGGCTTCGCGTGCGTCGGGGCCAATTGCGGCGAGCGCTTCGCACGCCGGCTTCAGTTCGGTTCCGAAGTAGTGGTGGTTCGGCACTTTGGGACCGCGCAGTATGGTGTGTATCGCTGGTACGGCAGCTTTCGCTTTTGGGCCGTATTTCCGGAAGATGGACAGAAACCGTATGTCGTCGTTTCTGTGTTCGAGCCACCGAATAATCAGCGGAATCAGTTCCGGGAAGTCCGGTGGTAGACGTTCCAGCGCCTCCGTAGCGATCCACGCAACCGGGCGCCCGCGGGCAGCTCGCTCCAGTTCGGCTGTCAGCAACTTCCGCAACGCGGGCTGATCGTTTTCGATTTGAGCGAGGGCGATTCCGGCTGCGAATCTCAGAGCCGGGTCGGGGTCTGTCAGCAACTTCTTTAGTGCGGGGACGGCTTCTTTCGCTGCTGTACCGCGATCGCCCAGATCGAGTACGAACTTTGCGCGCTTCCATTCGTCGCGTTCGGTAGTTGCAGATGCAATCAGGTCCGGTACGCCAGGTAACTGTTCGGGTTGGCGCTCGGGGACGCGAACAATTCGCCCACTGTTGTGGTCATTGACCAGATTGCGATCCGTGAAGGCACGAGCCGCTGCGGAGCCTTTCGGGGCGTGATCGTAGATGGTCCGGGCCGCGGATTGAGCGACCTTATCCTTGTCTTCGAGGAGCGGGATGAGCGCCTCGTGGTGCGGTGCCCCGAGAGAATCGAGGTGGCCCAGGTAATCGGCTGCGTACTCTCGAACTTTCGGGTCGTCATTGCGAAGGAACCGTCGGTCCGCTAGTCGGGCCGCGTCCTTCGGGTCGAGGCTTAACGCGGCGGCGCAGAACGCGGCGGTAAGGGCCGATTGCGAGTCCGAAGCTTCGGCCAATTTTCTCAGGCTTGGGAGCGCCCCCGCCGACCACTTTCGATGGCCGAGTTGATCGATGACGGCTTCGCGGACCCCGGCCGAGTCCGAGTCGAGGAGCGGAACGAGCGCACGAGTGCCGACCTCGCCGAAGCTGTTGAGATTGGGTGCGCTCAGCCACGCACCCTCTTCCTGATCCATCCACTTCTTGATCGCCGGGTCGCGGAACAGACCGATGATCGTGTCCACAACCTCCCGCGGTACCTTGTCTGCGCGGTCGCTCAGTGTGCGCGCGACTTCGATTCGCTGCCTCGGTTCCCCCTCCTTGAGCATGGCTGCCAACGCTGGAACGAACGGGGTAAGGTCGAGTGGTGAGGTATCGAATGGATCGTATGTGGGGAAATGCTCGTTCAGTAGGTAGCGGCGCAGTACTTCGTGCATCTCCTTGCGCATTTCAATGTCAGGTCCAGCAATTAATTTCCCGAATGCCTGCCTGCCGGTCACCCCAAGTCCGAGCAGTGCTGTTCCGGCTCCTTCGCGTCCGAATTTCAGTTCCCCGTTTTTGATCGCCGCGATTACTTCCGGGACGATGGAAGCACCGGATTCCCCGAGTACACTCAGCACCTCCTCGGTGCTACCGCCACTAGCGGACTCACCGGTTTTCAGTTCTTTGGCCAGGACCGGCAGCACCTTTTCTTGAACGGCTTTGGTGCCCTTCGGACCGATGCGCAACAGCGCCCGCACTGCGGCGACCCGAGGTGGTGGTGGGAGCGGACCTGACGACTTACGGTTGTCGTTCTCATTCTTGGGGTTGAGGAACAAGCCAACGAGTTCGGGGATCGCGGGTTCGGCTCCCGGTCCGATTTCTTCGAGGAGGTAGGCAACCCTGACCCGAAAATCCTGATTATCATCGGCCAGAAGTTTTGCCAGCGCGGGGACAGATGGAACGGCTTCCCGGCCGAACGAGTGAATGTGCCGTGCAACACTCCCGAAGTTATCATCCTTCTCACCCGGTAACAGTTCAACAAGTGCAGGCACGGATTTGGGGCCGATGCCGGTCAGTGCGTCCAGGCACGCATCGTACAGATGTTTGTTGGCTCGACGGCTCTCGGCGTCGCCTTCGAGCGATCCGCGGCGCGCGTTACGGGCGACACGGGTGAGTGCCGGAATCGCGTCGGCGGCTGCGGAGCCGAGATCGCCGAGACGCTCGGCCGCGATCACCCGCTCCCCGGCGCCGCCCGTCTCCAGTTGCCGTACCAAGTCGGTGACCTTCGGCGCGTCCGCTTGCGCTGCGGACCCCGCAATCAGCAGACCGGCAATAGCGGAGAGGGCGCGGAGCATGAAACCATCCAGAACGAGTGACGGGGCGGCTCGGTGCCGGATAACTGCGAAACGACGTATTGGGGCAGTCGTTGGCCCCAAACGGTCCGGTTCCGGTTAATTGACGATTGTGTAGGTATAAGATTGATGGTCGGTGAGAGCGATGACGTGAGTTGAGAGCGCTCCGCGTTGGGAGCGGAACTGATACCAAATCGTATGGAAGAGTGATCCTTCTGTAGCCGGCCTCACAACGGCCGGGACGCCTCACGTCCGTGGCTCTCCAGTCGCACAAGGCCCGGCTACAGAAGATCGCTGACGGAACCTCACACTGCCGGGCCTTCCGGCTTGTCCTCGAAGCCGTGCAGGTCGGCCAACATCTTGCGGCCGAGTTCCTGGTTCGTCATGTAGACGAACGCCGCGTAGCCGGTCAGCCGGGCCAGCGATTCGCCGTCCTTGAGCGGCTTGCCGGTCTTCAGTTTGTGGAGCGCCGAGCGGAGTTGTCGCCGGAGCTTGCGCGGCGTGCGCGGGGTATTGTCACCGTTGACCACGAGCCCCGTCACGCTCTGCCGGCCGCCGGTGCGGTGAACGCGAGTCTTTTCTGTTTTCACCTCGAAGCCTTCCGCTTCGACAATGCGCCGGGCGCACCCGAGCATCGAGCCGAGTTTCGGTTGTCCCTTGTGCTCCATCGGCAGGCTAAAAGTCAGGTCGTCCGCGTACCGCGTGTAGCGCCAGCCGTACCGCTTCGCGAGCCCCGCGAGCCGGCGGTCGAGTCGGAGGCAGAGCGCGTTCGTGATCGCAGGGCTGGTCGGCGCACCTTGCGGTAAGCAGCGCGGCCCGAGCGAGACGTAGTAGGTCTTCCCCTCCACGTTCACGATCTCGCGCGGCGCCTCGGTGCAGATTTGCGCGAGGAGCGTGCTGATACCGTCGCGGTACCCGGCGCGGCGGAACACGCCCTTCACGCGCTTTACCGTGACCGTCGGGAAGAACTCCTTGATGTCCATCTTCAGCAGGATTTTCGGGTTCTCGTGAACCAGCGCGTTGCTGAGGATCGAGCGCCCCACCAAGAACCCTTGCGCGGCCCCGTGGACCGGCAGGCGCTCGACGATGTGGTGCAGAATCCACCGCTGGGCCGCCTTCAGGCGCTTCTTCGGCGCCCAGATGGGGCGCTCGGTGCCGTCGCGCTTGGGGATCGTGAACCGCACGTAGTGCAGGCTCGTGGCCGCGTCGCGGTGGTAGGCCATGCCCTTGAGTTGCGGGATCGTCACGCCGAGCGCCTCGGCCAATTGCTCCGCCTTATCGAGCGCGGGCAGTTCGTTCTCGGCCGCGCGCTCCTCGCTGTTCGGTGTGTCCCACTTGTCTTCTTTCGGCTCGTCGGTCCAGAACACCCCTTCGCCGAGGTGGACGATGTGGTTCGCCCGGTACGCGCCCCACGTTTCGCGGCGCAGTTTTCGGCGCTCCTCCGCCTCCTGCTTGAGCGCCTTCTTGTAGGCGTCCTTCTCGCGGTCGGACATCGCGTCCGCGTCGCGGCGCGTGACGAGGAACCCGCGCTCGCGGAGCTGCCCGTCGATGTACGCCTTCATCCCCCCGGCCTGAACGATCAGGCGCCACAGGGTCTGTGCGTCGGGAGAGGGGGCCGGGGTCGTGGTGCTCATGATGGCTCGGTACGAAGGATTCACCGCAGAGGGCACGAGAGGGCGCAGAGAAAAACCGCGTATCGCTCTACTTTCTTCTCTGCGCTCTCCGCGCCCTCTGCGGTGAAAACTGCTTATTATTCCGCAATCGCGTCGAGGTATCCCTTGGAGTCGAGGTCCGCGAGCTTGGCGAAGTACGCCTGGCGCGCGTCCGCCTCGCTGTTGAACCGCATCGTCTGGAGCCGCATGGTCTGGCCGCTCAGCCCCCAGCGGTACTTGATCTTGTCGCGCTCGAGCGAGATCTGAACGACGTTCTCGACGTCCCCGTCGCGCTTGGCGAACGCGCGCGTCTCGAACTTCACCGCGTCGTCGCTCTTGGCCTTCTTCGACTCTTTTTCCGCGAACGCGAGCCGGAGCGCGATCAGGTGAACGCACGGCCCGCCCTTGATGCCCTGTTTGCGGAACGGCGCACAGGTGCAGGTCACTTTGCGCACCTGCCCCTCGTCCGCGAGCACCATCTGCGGGCGGTAGTCGCGCTTCTCTTCGGTGACCGTCACCGTGCCGGTCAGTTCCAGGCCGATGCCCGCGATCCGGTTCTCGCCCGTGATGCGCACCGCCCCGCGCCGCGTGAGCAAGTCGTGCGCGACCTTTTCGCGCTGGTTGCGGAACTGCAAGCGCGAGAGGTCGAGCGGCTTCTCCGTGAGCGGCCGGTGCCGGTACACGCCATTGGCGATGTCGTACATCAGTTCGCCGTTCTGACACCCGACCTGCACGGCCTCGACGAGCGCTGCGCCCTTCACGCCCGTTTGAGCCGCGAGTTCCTTCGCATCCGCCTTCCACTGTTTCGCGAGGTACTCGACCACCTTCTTCGTCGGCTCGCCGTCCTGCGTCTTGCGCGGCAGCAGCAGGTCGAAGCCCAGCGCGCTCGACCAGTTGGCGGAGGTGAAGCCGGTCAGCCCGAGCGTCAGTGTGATGTCCCCGCACCGGAACACCCAGAAGCTCGGCAGCCCGCTCCCCAGGAGGTACACGTCCACGCTCTGCACGAACGGCAGCAGGCGCTTCATCGTCATGAGCCGCCGGCGCCCCCACACGCGGACGAGGCGCGCGGCCTTTCCGCGGAACACGTCGCCCGTGGTGGTGAACACCGTTTCCCACGGTTCGGCGACGATCCGCGGCTGCTGCGCCGGGACCAGCTCGAACCGCAGCCCGCGCTTCTTGCCCTTGCGGTCGCCGTTCATCCGCAGGTGCCGCAGCACGTTGTACAGGTCCATCGGCGAGAGCTGGACGTGGTCGAACGGCAGCGTCGCGGCCGACTGCACTTGCAGGAAGCCGCGGAGCCACGAGTCCGGCACCTGGATCTTCTTTTCGAGGAGCGCGCCGCGCGTTTCCGGCGCGGGCTTTCCGGCGTCGTGCCCGATCGCGAACTTCGTCTCGCGGTACCCGCGGATCTGCTGCACGCTCGAATACAGCGCGTCGCTGAAGTCGATGTTCGTGGTGCCGTACTGCGCCGCGCTGAGTGTGTCGAACGCCTCGCCCCGAAACGCGAGGCAGGCGTAGGTGCTCTCGTCCTTGCCGAACACCTCGAACGTGATCTGGTCCGGGTGGACCGACACGACCGGGTCGAGGATCGTGAGCGCGGTCGGGTCGTTGCGCAGCATCCACGCGAAGTACGCCTGCTGCGCGTGCCAGACGCCCAGCGGGGCCGCGTCGCGCTTCAACCGCAGGTACGCGATGTACTGCGTGCGGTCCTTGGGCGCGTACCGGTAGTCGCTGCCGATGACGCCGTACAGCGCGGAGAGCGCCTCGCGGAACCGCAGCGGGTTCTTGATGGTGGCATCGAACCGCACCGCGGCGCGGTCGAGGTTACCGAACATCTCCACCTGCGCGGCGTTCCCGCTCGTCAGCACGCGGCTCGCGCCCGCATACGAGAGGTGCGCCCCGCTGGACGGCGCTGGGGGCGGAGCGTCGGTATCGAGTTCGGCGGTCGGCTCGGTCGTTGCCATCGTGCGAATCCTCCCAGGGGTTGAAGCCCCTGGCTGTCCTCGTGTTCGGACCTCGAAGGGGGGCTGGGAATAGCCGGGGTTGAAACCCCTGGCTCTGGTTCCCGAGTGCCCCGGCTCCCGACAAATAGCCCTTATTCATCCTCGGCCGCGCCGCCCTTGGCATCCGCGCCGGGCTTGGCCTTCTTCAGCGCCTTTGGCATCGTCGCGAGCGTGTTCGCGGCGCCGCGTGCCCGGGCTCGCTTCGAGCGCCGGAGCGCCCGCCACGCGGCCTTGCGCAGTTCCTTCTCGTCGTCCTTCGCTGTGCCGATTTCGACCAATACCTTCTCGGCGGTTTCCGTCGCCATCACGCCCAAACCTTCTACCGCGCCGAGGCGAGCGATTTCGTTCGCCTTGCGGTCCTTTGCGACCGCGGCCAGCGTGTTGACGTCCTTTTCGGCGACGAAGACCGGCAGTGCGACCGGCTGGAGGTGAACGTTCGCGGCGGCGCTGGTCACGTTCGCGGCGGAAACGGCCTTCGCGACCACGAGCCGGTTGAACCCCGGCCGGTCGGAGAGCATCTTCTCCGCGAGTTTGGCCGCGCGTTTCGCATCGAACCGGCCGAGCAACTCGGCGCTGAGGATGCGCACGTCCGCGTCCGGCCCGACCGCGAGCGCTTCGAGCGTATCGAGAACCGCGGGCGTCACCTTCCCGAGCGCGAGACACCGCACGGCTTCGAGCCGAATACCGCGCGCGAGCGGATCGTCCGGCCGAGACTTCGCGACGCCCGCGAGCGTTTCCGTCTGAACCCCGACGCGCCCCGCGGTGAACAGTAGGCTCTCGACGACCTCGCCGGCGAGCAACAGCGGGTTGCCCTTCGGCTTAGTCCCGCCGTAGTCGTCATCATTATCATCATCGTCGTAGTAATCATCGTCATCGTCATCGCTCGATGGCATCGCCCCACCGGCTTTCGCCCGGCGGTCCTGCCACGTTTTCCACCACTTCGTGAGGGCGCCTCCAACGGCGTCCTTCACGCTCGCGTCTGGGGTTGGGACACGCCCGAGCAGTCGGGTTGCGAGCCGAACGGTTCCCTCGTCCGCGTGGCCCAGTGACGCGACCGCCTCTTTTACCGGCAGGTTCGGGCGCGTGAGCAGCGCGGATTCGAGTTGTCCCTGGATTTGCGGTTGGCAACTCGGGAACACGTCCATGAGCCGGAGCGCGTCACCCCTCTTCACGACCGGCTCGAGTGCGCCGCCGTCCTCGCCCGTGTTGCCGACGAAGGAACTCGCGCTCGGGTTCTGGATCAGGTTGTAGTTCGGTTCGAGCGAGTCCTTGCCCCACAACCGGCGGGCGCTCCGGTACGCCGCCATCGCGAGTTCATAGTCGGTGTTGGTGCGGAGCAGTTTCAGCAGCAGGTCGCGCGTGGCCGGGTCGTCGTTGTACCCGAGTTGCTCCGCGGCCGTGGAGCGAATGCGCGACAACAACCAACCGTAGCCCTTCGCGTTCACCTTCGCGCGAACGATGTCCCAGCCGCTCGGCGTGTCGAAGTACCGCAGCCCCACGAGCGCCCGCTGGGAGATGCCGGTCTGCCCCTTCGCGTGCTTTTCGAGGAGGCGGAACACGTTGTCCGCTTGCGGGGATTTCTTCAGGTGCCCGATCGCTTCCGTTGCGGCCTCCTGGAGCGGGTTCCCGTCCTCGGTGGCGAGCGCGAGCAGTTTGTCGACCGAGCGCGGGTCACCGAGTTCGCCGAGCGCGTGAACGGCGCGCACGCGGTGGCTCGTGTCTTCGAGGTACTCGATGCCCGACAGGAGCACCTGCATCCCGTCCCCGCGCCCGCCGCGGGCCAGCCCCTCGGCCGCGAAGAACTGCGTGACCGGGTTCTTGTGCTTCACCGCCTTCAGCAGCGGGTCGGGCGGCGCCTTGCGCTTGCGGACCCGCCAGCCGTAAGCTTGGATGGCGGCGTCCCGGAGCTGCACGTTCGGGCTGGTGCAGAGCGTGGTGAAGATCGCGTCCACATCATGACCGAGCGACCACCGCGCCGGCTCGAGCAGCGTGCCGACGATGTAGTCCGGGTCGCCGCTGGTGAACGCGCGATCGAGGAGGCGCGCGAGGATCGCGTCGTGGCGCGGGTGCTGGTCCTTCATCCACCCGGCGCGGTCGTTCGGGTGCTCGTCCTCGCGGTCGGCGACGTACTGGTCGTGCCCGCTGACGGTGAGGATCGCGGAGTCGAGTTCGTCCTGCCGGTCCTTCAGCTTGTCGAACAACAAGAAGAGCCGGTCCGCGGTCTTGGGTTCGCGGAACCCGGCCGCCGCGCCGAGCAGCATCTTCACTTCGGCGGTGCCGGCCGGGTCGTTCTCGATGCGGTCCAGGAAGGCGTCCGCAGCGCGCTTGTCGCCCAACCCGGTTAGCGCCTGGGTGATGGCGTTTTGGGAGCCGTAGTCGGCGGCTTCTCGGAGGAATTTCGCCAGTGAATCATACGCGACGGCGTCTTTCTTCCCGGCCAGCTCGAAGGCGGCTTTCTCGCGCACCTTGCGGTAGCGCGATTCCACCGCGGTGCGAAGGAATTTCTGGGCGTCCGTACTCGCCTCGTACTCGGACGCGAGCCACTCCACCGCCTGGAGTCGCATCGGTTCGTAAACGGCATCGAGAGCCTTCTTCGCGACCGGGATCTTCCCCTGCCGGTCGCGAAGGAGCTTCGCGGCTTCGATGGCCAGATCGTCCGATCGCGCGAGCATCACGCGCTCGAGGACCGCTTCGCCCTTCTTCGCGCTCGTACCGTCGGTGAGGAGTTCCAGACCCTTCACGCCCAGATCCGTGAAGCCCGCTTCCAGTGCTTCGGCCCCGAGCTGCGCCTTGTCCATCCCGAGGGCTTGCAGGTGCTCGAACGCCTGCGTGCGGACCGGCTGGTTGGGGTCGCCCATCGCCTGCGCGAGTACCGGCTGTGCGGAGCGACTGTAGGTTGCATCTTTCGAGGCGATGGCGAAGATGCGCGACAGTGCCGTTTGCCGAATCTTCCCGATGGGCTGACCGCCCCCACTCGCGCCCTGTTCGCGCACGAGGCCCACGTACCCGCCGAACGCGAGTTCGCGGAGTTGGGCCGGCGTGATCTTCGACGCGACGGGTACCCCGGCCTTCGCTCCGGCGTCTTTTGCCGCCTTGATCGCGGACGCGAAGCGCGTGCTGTGAACGCTCCACGCCGCGTTCCACTCCGCTTGTTCTTTGATGTCGAAGAGCGACAACAGAAGCGCCGTTTTCGCCTTGAGTTGCGGTTCGGCGAACGCGAGCAGGTTCGCGAGATCGTCCACCACTTCGGGCGCGACCTTCCAGGGCGTGTCCTCGCCGCGGTCGTTCACTTCCTTGATAACGAACTCGCGGAACGCGACGGGATCGGCGAACGATTCGAGTGCCTGCGCCCCGGTGAGCCGGAACCGCGCTCCCCTCGCGGAGACGCACTCGATGCACTTCTCCGGCTGGCCGTCGGTGTCCTTCAGTTCGAGCAGGAGCGTGGCGAGCAGCGCCCGGTCGCGAAGCTTCTCGTCGGGGCTGTCCAGGTACACGGTGCCCTGCACGCCGGCCGCGGCGCCGAGAGCGACGGTCGCGGTGAACTGCTCCCCGGGCGTGACGACCGCGTTGCCTTCCGTGGAGCGAATTAGCGGAACGACGGTCGCGTCCCCGAGGTACGCCAGCCCGAGTGCGGCGCGGTACTTCACCTCCGGGTCGGAGTTCTGGAGCGCGGACCGCAGCGCCGACATCGTATCGGCTTTCGCAACCCACACGAGCGCGTGTGCGGCCGCCTTGCGGAGCCGCGCGTGCGGGCTGTCGAGTAACGGCGTCACGAGGTGAAGCGCACGCGGGTCGCCGAGTTCGCCCAAGCCGTAGAGCGCGTTCGCGGCCGCGTCGAGCCAGTCCGAAACGTGTTCTTTCAACTGCGGTTCGGGCGCGGACGCGAGTTCGGTCAACAGGAGATACGTGGTCTCGTCGCCGTGCTTCGCGAGGGCCGCCGCCGCGCGCACGCGGATGTCGGCGCGGTCGCTCTTCATCGCCTCCTTGAGCGGCCCCTTCGCGTCGTCATCGACCAGGGCGTTCACCGCGAGCAGGCGCACGTCGCGGTCCGGGTCCGCGATCGCGCGAAGCAGCACTTGCTGCGCGGCCTTGGAGTGCTTCTTGATTAAGCCCTCGACCGCGAGTTTCCGGGCGTCCGGGAACCGCGACGCGAGGGCCGTTTCGAGGACGCCGAGGTCTTTATTCTTCTTCGTGGCGAACTCGAACGCTTCCTTCCGCAAGCCGGGGTCCGCGTCGTTGAAGAACTCGTACAGGAGCGGCGCGGCCCACTCTTCCTTCTCTTGCGCCGTCACTTCGGTGAGCGCTTCGCGCCGCACGGCCGGGTGAATGGATTGAAGTGTGAACCGGAGCGTGTTCGCGGCGCCGCCGTCGATTTTCAGGTTGAGCGCGGCCTTGAACGCTTCGCTGCGCACGCCCGACGTGCTGTCATTGAGGGCACGCACGAGCAGATCCCAGCCCGGTTCGCCGGGCGCGGTCGGCTTCTTCTTTTTGACCGTCTGAATCAGCGTCTCGAGCCCGCGGCGCCGAACGTCCTCGTCCGCGGCGGTCAGGCCCGACTCTGCGACGGAGAGTGGCGTCTTGTCGAAGATTTTCACGAGCGCGGTGTACGCGGCGTCGCGCACCGAGGCTTCGCGGTCGAACAGCATCGAGCGCAACCGGTTCACGGCGCGTTCGTCGTCGAGTGCGGCGAGCGCGCGGCACACATCGACGCGGGCGCTCACGTCTTCTTCGCGGCTCAGTTGTAGCAGAAGGCCGAACGCACGCGGGTCGCCCAGCACCGCCAGCCCGCGGGCACCACGCAAGCACGTATCGAGCGCGCGACTCGCGGTCGCTTGCAACAGCGTGTCGTAATCTGTGGGCGTGAGTTTGCCCTTCGCGTCCGTGGCCAATTGCGGCGCGGCTTTGTCTGCTTTCTCGGCCTTTTCCAGTTCGTTCAACTGGCGGTTGAGTTCCGTGTCGCTCGCACGCAGCACCCCCGCGAGTTCCGGCTTCGAGAGCACGGAGAGCAGGAACGCGACCTTCCGCACGCCCGCGTCGGCGTCTTCGAGCCGGCGCCGAATAGCCGATTGCACCGCCGGATCGTCGAGCAACTGGCGCTCGTAAGCGCGAATCAGCGCCGTTGCGCGGATGTCGCCGTGCTTCGAGCCGAGCGCGGTGAGGTTCGCGGTGGGCGCCTTCGCGTCGTACACCGTTTCGAGCGAACTGAGGGCCGTTTTCCGCACGTCCCAATTCGCCGCGTCGAGTGCGTCCACGAGCCGCGTGAGTGCCTGGTCGTCAGCCCTCGCGAGCGGTTCGAGCGCCTTGATCGCGAGCACACCGACATCGGCATGGCCGGTCTTCAGTGCGAGGTCGATTGGGAGGAGGTCCGGCTTCAGCGGCCGGAACAGCCCCCTAAACGCGATCTCGCGCACCTTGCTGTCGCCGTGCCCGATCGCCCGTTCGAGGATCTTCCCGACGCGCGGGTTGTCACTCTTCGTCAGCAAGTCCGCGATCAGTTCGCGGATCTTGTTGTCGGGGTCGCGCGTGATTTGTTCGCCGAGGATGTCGATGCTGGCGGAATCCTTCCACTCCGCCAGCACCCGCAGCGCCTTCTCCCGGCGCTTCGGGTCGTATCGCTGGGACAATTCGTTCTGCACCCAGTCCGCGGCGCCGGTCACCTTCGCGGTGACGGGATCGTCCGGGAACTTCCCGTCCGCTTCGAGCTTGATGAGCCGGATACTGTTGTCGTCGCACGCGACCGCGACATGCGGCTGGTTGTAAACCGTCACAACCGCCAGCGCGACGACGCGGCCCACTACGTCTTTTAGCGTGCTCGGCTTGATGGCACCCGGGCGCGGCCAGTTCTTCAGTGTCGCGTCGCGACTGCCCGTCACGAACCGGTCGCCGGGTACCAGAACAAGGGCCGTCAGCACGTCCTCGTGCATGTTCGCACGGCCCTTGTCCTCCGGTTCGAGGCTGCCGCGTGCGAACGTGGTGAGTAACTTGTTGTCGGCCCCGGCCGAGAAGAACCGCAGCTCCTCCGGCTCGAACTGAATGACCGTGACCGCGCCGTCGTGCAGCTTCGCGGACTCGGACGGCTCGAACTCGTCCTTGTCCTGTCCGTCGAAGACCGCGACGATGCCCTTTGTGGTCCCGGCGGCGAGCCAGTACCCGCTCTTGTCCACACTCAAACACGTCCCCGTATCGGGGAGTTCGAGCGTCTGCTTGATCGCACCGTCCTTGTCCGAAATGATGTCGATCTGCTTGCCGTTCAGGACGGCGATGCGCTTCTTCGCGACGGGCACGATGGCCGCGATGTCGCCGCCGAACGGCCCCGCGAGGAGTTTGGGCGCCTTCTTGCCGCACTCGTAGAGGCGCTTGTCGGTGCCGCCGACGTAGACCGTGTTCCCGTCGGCCGCGATCGCGGCTCCGCCGCACTCCAGCGCGTCTTGTTGGAGGCTGAGCTTATCGACGTCGAGCCAGTACAGCGCGGTCGGGGCACCTTCCGGGTGAACCGTCACGAACGCGAGCGACCCGCCGATGCCCACCGCGGCTCGAATGTCGCCGCGGTACGTCTGCGACTTGCCCGGCCCGGCTTCGCCGAGCGTTTTGGGCGCGGATTTCGGTTCTTCCGGCGCGCCCGTTCCCCCGGATTCGTCGCTCTCGTCTTCGTCCTCATCCTCGTCGTTGTTGCTGAGTTCATCGACCGCTTCGCCCAGGCGCTCGATCTGCATGCGGAGACCTTGAATCTGTCGATCGAACGGCACGCCTGGGATCAGCGGTGCAACAGGGCCGGTGTTCGATTCGGCATCGGACTCACCGACCGCGGCCAGTTCGTCGTTCAACTCGGTGAATATCTCGTCCGGGAAGTTGTAAACGAGATCATCGAGTTCGCTGAAAGCGTCATCGAAGCCGTCTTCCGGGAGCTGGTCTTTCACACGCACGAACGCGCGCATCACCGAAAGCAGCGCGCGGAACCGGTCGCGGAGCGGGAGCCATTTTTTGGAGGCCATGTTACGCATCCTCCTTCTTCAGTTCGGGGTACTTGTGGCGGATGCGGGTGACCGCGACCAGACACGCGGCGCGTTCGCTCGGCCCGCGCGAGGTCATGAACTCGTCCAACAACGGGAGAATCCCGCTCCCGAACTGTTTGTCTTCCAGTCCCAGGTCGCGCATCACTTCTACGAGGTCGAGTTTCGCGCGGCGCGCCGGGAGCGGCTTCACGCTCACCACCCTGTCGGGCTTCGGCGCGTTCGGGTCGGTGGAGTCCGTGTCTTCGACCGCGTCGCGCGACTTCTCCGGTCGCCCCGGCGGAATCTCAAACAGAATGCTCCGCAGGAACTCGCTCAGGGTCGGCTTCTCCGCGGGCCACTTTTCGGGCCGGTGCGGGACGCCCTCGCCGCGATTCGCCGCAGCTTTCTCGGCGTCCTTCTTGGCTTTCGCACCGACGGTCGGTTTCGGTGGGAGCGGCGGCTTCCAGTCCGGCGTCAGTCCGCGGTCGCGGTAGACGGTCCACAGCGCGCGAATCACGAACGCGCGCACCTTACGATCCGGGCTTTCCGAGAGCCGGAACAGCTCGTCCGGCACGCGGAGTTTCGGGAGCCGCTTGATGAGTTCCATTCCGAGCGCGCGCGTCTCCTCGTCGTTCGATTCACAGAATCGGTACACGGCGCTCGCTTCGAGTTTCGCGGGGTCGAGACGGAACGGGCGGTTCGGCGGCGTATCTTCCGCGAGGAGCGACTTCGCCACGAAGCGCCGAACGTCCATAAACGGGATGTCGGCCATGCTGACGAGATAATCGACGCCGGGGTTCCAGCGCGCGAACTCCCAGCTCGCCAGTTCCAGCGCGAACTCGCGCAGCGGCTTGCGGCTCTCGCTGAACAGCGGGAACACGCGCTCCAGTGAAAGGAACGATGACGGGATCTCCGCGCCCGGGTCAACGGGCTTGTCGGTGAGTTTCTGCGCGATGTCGGTGTGGTGCCGGCGGACGTATTCGCGTGCGAACCGGCCCACCGGGGCGTCCGCAGGTCCGGGCGCGATGACGAGTTGCCACAGCCGCTCGCAGCCGCGTGTGGTGGCGTCCGCCGTCGCGGTGACCTGCTGACCGGAGAGCATCTGGAGAAACATCGTCTCCGAGATGATGCTGATGTTCGCGCCCTTCGAGTTCAATTCCTCGGCTTTGACGTGTTTGGCACCCTTCGCGCCCTGGCCGAGGAACGGCGAACCCGAATCACCAACCACAAGGTAGTGCAGTTTGGGCGACACGTTCGCGGTGGGCACGCCGTTGGCGGCTTTTACCTGCGCTTCCGCATCGGCCGGGGTAATGTTCGCCAGCTTGCCCGTGAAGCTGAACGTCGCCTTGCCGAGATCGACTTTCCCACCGGTCGCGGGCGCTGCGGTAGTTGTGGTGGGCGCGGGCTGTTCGTCACGTGACGCGAAATCGGCCGGGAGGAACGTCCGGATGAGTCGATCGCTGGCGAAGTCGTGGTACATCGGCTCGCTGCGGGCCACGAGCCGCATGAGCCAGTCGAACCCGAGTTCCGTGGTCGTGAACTTGCGCACGTCCTGGAACCAGCGCAACACGGTCGCGGCGCGGCTCTCGTCGAACGACAGTTCCTTTGCCCATGCGCCGTTCTTGAGCTTGAACTCAGTCAACCAGGGCGATGCGTCCCAATCGGGCTGGAACGCGATCGTCTTCAGGAAGTCCATCCCGAGTGTTTGGGCCTTCTTGATTTTGCCCTGGTTCACCCAGTTGGTGATGTAGTTCGCGGTCGGCGGGAACAGCGCGAGCCACTTGAGCAGTTCGCGATCGAGTGCGTCGAGTTCGTAGTGCTTGGCGAGTTCGCCCGCGGCGTAATCCACGACGCGCTCGCTCTTGTCGCTGTCGTTCGGCTCGACCTTCTGGAGCAGCGTCACAAAGAACGCGGCCCCGAGTTCTTTCAAGTTGTGAATCTTCGGCAGCAACTTCGTGGCGAACCCGAACGCCTCATCGCTGTCTGAAAGCATCCGGCCCTGGAACCACTCGGGGGTGAGTTCCTTCGCGCCGAAGTGTTTGGTGATCGCGTCCGCGGCGAACTTGTGGCCGTGTTCGGTTTCGAGCAACTGGCCCCACGCATCGAGCCCCACACCCGTGCGCGGGTCTTTCTCGCCGAGGAGGTCGCGTGCGAGCTTTCGGACGTCTTCGTTGTCGTTGTTCGCGAGCCGGATGAGTTCGCTGACGGGCAGGTCGCGTGCGTGCGTGCGTGCGTAGTTCGCGGCGTACTTCCGCGCATCGGCCGACGGCGAATCGAACAGTTTGAGAACCGCTTCGTGCAGCCCAAGTGAGCGGAACGCGCTCTGCTCGAACTTCGGGACGTTCTGAAGCAACCACACCACGAAGTCATGAATCGCACGACTCGGCACCGCGACGAGCCGCACGACCCAGGCCGGTTCGGTGTCGCGGAGCACTTGCCGGAAGTCGGTCTTCAGCGCGGTGGTGGCATAGTCACGGACCGCGTCGGACTTCGCACGTTCCAGGAGCGAGAACAGCGGGCGGTGGCTCCGCTTCCAGAGGTCGCCGTATGCGCGGTTCTTCAGATTGGTGGGGTCGGCCGATTTGTCGTTCCAACTGAACCGGAAGTTGGAGCGCCCGTATTTCTTCGAGTCGTGGAACAGGATGTGGTTGAACACCCACGTTCCGGTCAGTCGGACGTTGTCGGTGTAGTTGACGAGGAATTCGCACGCGACGTCGGGATAAGTCGCGGGCAGGTGCAGCCCGACGCGGCGCAGGTAGCGCCAGGCCCGGCGCGCGCAGTAGGCGACCGTTGCGCCGCTCACCTGTTTGTTGTAACTGCCGCCCGCGTGCGCCATATCGAGCCGCGCCGCGATCGCGCCGTAAACCTCCGTGTCGTTCTTGGCTTCCGATTCCTTGAAGATCCGCTTGATCGCCTTCCACGGGCCGTAAACGAGCGGCACCTTCGCGATGATGCGTAAGAGGTAATCGCGGGCGAGCGCGTCGTTCGATTCCCACAGCGTGAAGATCACCTCGTGGACCTTCAGTTTGTCCGCGAGCGGCACTTCCGCCTTCGGGTCTTCGAGCGCCTTGAGCGTCTCGATGCGGTAGTGCGCCTGCTCCTCGGGCGTCTTCTGGCGGTAGCGCCAGTCGCGCAATTGAGACAGGAACTTATCGAACGTGAGCGCCCCCGCGCGGATCGGCGTTTCGGGCGCGGGAATCGGCTGGTTACAGAGTTGCTCGATCAGCGTGATGAGTCGAGGATCGCGCGCGTCCCAGGCCTTGCGGACATCGTCCAGCGTCAAAACCGCCGCCATTGGAGAGGCTCCAGTATCGCTTGATCCGCGCCGCGTCCCGCTTGATTGGGGGACGTCGTGTTGTTCGGGCTTCCGAGAGCAGACGAGGGAAACGTCTACATCCTGACCTGGTGTGTGGAAGGCTCGCGGCACCGCCGGACAGTGTACCCGTCCGGACATCCGGGAACCGCGATTCGCGAGGTTGTTCCAGACCCGGATGTCCGGACGGGTACACTGTCCGAAAGCGGTGCTGGAACAGCCTTCCTCAAGCCGTATCGCAAGGCAAGCGCTCGGGTGACGCAACATCACCCTGTTGCAGAGCAACGAGCTAAACAATTTCCCTCGTCCGCGTCTCGGAAGTGAGAGAAGGTTGTAAACGACGGGCGACGCGGACGCAAGCGGCGTAGTTCACGTTTTTCAGCACCGCGAATAACCTACCCCCCAACTCCCTCCCTAAAAGGGAAGGGGAGCAAAGACAACCGCTCGTTAACTCTCGCGGTTCGCCGAGTGTCTTGCTCCCCCTTCCCTTTAGGGAGGGGGTTGGGGGGTAGGCTCTTCGCGCAGCGCTCCCAGCAACCGCGCGTAAACGTCCAGTACGCGCGCGCGAACGGGCTGTGCGCGAAGGGACACGGCGCGCTGTAACTCGACGTACTCTTCGCGGCCCGCGCGCGTTTCGATCCGGATCGGCTCGAAGCCGTAGCCGCTCAAATCGTAGGGGCTGGCGCGCATGTCGATCTCTCGCGCGAAGCGTGCCACCTCGAAGGCGTCCGCCACCACGCTCGACGGGCAGAACGGCGCGATCTTGTACGCGAACTTGTAGAGGTCCATGTTCGCGTGAATGCAGCCCGGCTGATCGTGTTCGGAGGTGGTAACGCGGGTCAGTTCCCAGCGGTTCAGCGGCACCGCGGCCGGCGTGAAGAACCGGAACGCATCGTAGTGCGTGCAGCGGAGCGGTTGCGAGTCCACCACGGCGTCCGTTTCTTCGCGCGACAACCGGAGCGGAACGTAGGGGTGCCGCACGTTCGGGTCGCGGTAAACCATCGCCCACTCGTGCAGCCCCAAGCACGCGAACGACGGTTCGCGCGCGAGCACCGCCCCGAGGTAATTGGCGGCCCACTGGAGGTACGAGCGCCGGTGCTCTGGGAACGCACTTGCAGAAAGTAGTAACCCGGTGTCAGTCGAAGTGAACTCGCTCCATTGCACATCGGCACGAGTCGCGTCTTCGAGTGCGACTCCGAAGCCCGGTGTCCACCGCAACAGGTGCGCGGGCCGGAACGAGTAATACTCGAAGAGGAAATCGTAAACGGGGTGCTTCTGCCCGCGCGCCATCCGCGCCGTGCGCTCCTCCGCCCACGGCGTCACTCGCGCGAGGTATGCGGCGCGATCGGCGCTCCAAAGGCAACCTACCCCCCCGCCCCCCCTCCCTGAAGGGAAGGGGGAGAAAGAACTGTCAATCGACGCAGTTTCAAACCCAGTGGGTTCGCGCGTCTGCTCCCCCTTCCCTGAAGGGCGGGGGGGCGGGGGGGTAGGTTGCCTTTCTGCTTCCTCACGTTCCGTCGGCACAACCGACACAGTTTGTCCCCTAATATCCACACAATCCGAACCGCGCACTTCCCTTCACCATCTTATCGAGGTGAAATATCACCATGCGCGAAACGCACCCCATTAAAGTCCTGCTCGTCGACGACCAGCCGATGGTCGGCGAAACCGTGCGCCGGATGCTCGCGGACGAGCCGGACGTCGAGTTCCGGTTCTGCTCCAAGCCGACCGACGCCATTGATGTCGCGAACGAGTTCAAGCCCACCGTCATCCTGCAAGACCTCGTGATGCCGGACATCGACGGGCTGCAACTGGTGCGGTACTTTCGCGCCAATTCCGGCACGCGCGACGTGCCACTCGTTGTGCTTTCGAGCAAAGAAGAGCCAACAGTGAAGGCGAAAGCGTTCGCGCTGGGGGCGAACGACTACATGGTGAAGCTCCCCGACAAGCTCGAAGTCGTGGCGCGCGTGAAGTATCACTCGCGCGGGTTCGTGGCCCTTCTGGAACGAAATGAGGCGTACCGCGCGCTCGCGGAAACGCAGCGCGAGATGGCCGCGGAACTCGCCCGCGCTGCCCGGTACGTCCAATCGCTGTTGCCCGTTCCACTCACGTCCGGCCCGATCCGAATCGCCTGGAAGTTCGTGCCGTCCACGCAACTCGCCGGCGACATGTTCGGTTACCACTGGCTCGATCCCGAGCACCTCGCGCTCTACCTCCTGGACGTCAGCGGGCACGGGGTCGGATCGGCACTGTTAGCGGTGTCGGCCGCGAACGTGCTCTCCGCCAACTCGATCCCCGGGGCCGACGCGCGCGACCCCGGCGCGGTGGTTACCAAGCTCAACGATATGTTCCAGATGGAGCGTCAGGACGGCAAATACTTCACCATTTGGTACGGGGTCTACCGCCCGGCCGACAAAACACTCGCGTACTGCAACGCGGGGCACCCGCCCGCGTTCCTGCTCTCCGCGGGGACCATCCATTCGCTCGAGGCCGATGCCCCCGCGGTCGGCATGATGCCGGACCTGCCTTACGCGACCAACACCGTGCCGGTCGCAGAAGGCGCCCGGCTCCTCGTGTTCAGCGACGGTATCATGGAAGTCGAGCAGGCCGACGGCACGATGTGGCCGTTCGCCGACTTCCTCGAGCGCGTGACGTCCCAGCTCACCACGGACGGCGATCTACTGAGTCGGCACCTCGATTTCGTTCGCGCGCTCGGGGGGCGGGAGGTGCTCGCGGACGATTTTTCGATGATGGATATACGGTTTTAACCGCTTATTCCGTCTACGCGCTCAGCGGTGACTGGGTAAGATTCGGTGCCGGATCGAACTCGCTGGACTGCGCCCGTTAAGCAGCTACTATCGCCTGTGTCGATCTTCCCGAATCACACTGGCGCGCACTTATGCCCCGCCTCCGCGACATCTCTCTGCGCGTAAAACTCAACGCTCTGCTCATCGGGTACACCGCGACCGTCATCGTCGCGCTCGCGCTCGCCGGGTACGTACTGGACCGGTACCGCGTGGGCGGGTCCGCGTACCATGAGGTCATGGAGCGTAAACAGCTCCTGGACCAGATGAGTCCGCCCCCGCTCGTGATCGGGCGCATTTATTTGATGCTCCACGAGATGGACAACGCCGGAAACGACGAAGAGCGCCGGACCGCCCTGACCCGGTACCGCGAGTACGAGGCCGAGTACCACGAGCGCCAAAAACACTGGCTCGCGAAACCGGACATTGATCCGACCGTGCGCAAGGCTCTCGAGGCAACGGGGCACCAACCGGCCCTGGAAGTGTTCCGGATCGCCAACGACGAGTTCATCCCGAAGAACCGCGACGAGAAAACGCGCAAGGACGCGACCGCGATCCTCCGCGACAAGATCACCCCACCGTACCGCGACCACGTCAAGGCCATGCGCGAGGCCGCCACCGCCGTGGACACGTCCACAAGGGCCAAAGAAGCCGAAATCACCGGGAGCATCACGGCCTGGGCCAACGCCACGACCGTGATGAGTATCACGGCGGTGAGCGTGTTCGGGCTGCTCGGCGGCGTCATTATCCGGAGCGTCGTGAAGTCCGCGACCGCCCTGAACGAGCGCGTGCGCCAGATGGCGAGTGGGGCCGGCGACCTGACCGCCCGCATCGCCGTGGACGGGGCCGACGAGATGGGCCAGCTCGCCGAGGGCATCAACGCGGTCATCGGCAAGATTCACGGCATCGTCGCGAAGGCGCGCGAGTCCAGCCTGCAGTTGCTCTCGATCGCGACGCAGATCGCCGCGACCGCGCGGAACCAGGAACAAACGGTCAACAACCTGAGTGCCTCCACGACCCAGGTCGCGGCGTCCGTGCGCGAGGTCTCCGCGACGAGCAAGGACCTGTCGGGCACCATGAACGAGGTGAGCCAGACCGCGACGCACGCGGACGAGCTCGCCACCCACGGGCGCGACAACATGACCAAGATGGCGACCGAGATGAAGCAGCTCGTGGAATCGACCGCGAGCGTGTCCACGAAACTGGGCATGATCCGCGAGAAGGCCGACAGCATCAACGCGGTGGTGACGACCATCTCGAAGGTCGCGGACCAGACCAACCTGCTGTCGATCAACGCCGCGATCGAGGCCGAAAAAGCGGGCGAGTACGGCCGCGGGTTCCTGGTCGTGGCGCGCGAAATCCGCCGCCTCGCGGACCAGACCGCGGTCGCGACCCTGGACATCGAAACGATGGTCCGCCAGATGCAGGACGCGGTGTCCGTGGGCGTGATGCAGATGGACAAGTTCGCCGAGGAGGTGCGCTCCGGCGTCCAACAGGTGACGAAGATCAACCAGATGACCTACGAGATCATCAACGAGGTGCGGAGCTTGAACGGGCGGTTCTCGCTGGTGAACGAGGGGATGCGGAACCAAACCACGGGCGCCCAGCAGATCAACGACGCGATGGCCCAGATCGCCGACGCGACCCACCGCAGCGCGCAGTCGGTCCGCGAGTTCGAGCGCACCGCGGCGCACCTCCGCAGCTCGGTCGAGGGGCTGAACGAAGAGATCGCGCAGTTCAAAACGTGACGTGACGCGGCACAGCCGAAGGTCGTAAAGTCGAAGGTCATAAAGTCGAAAACCTGGTTCGGAGGCGGTCGTGGCAAAGATCGAGCGCTTCGAGGACATTGACGCCTGGAAACGAGCGCGGGTGCTGACGAGTCGGGTTTACGCGACTACAAATGCCGGCGCCTTCGCGCGCGATTTCGGGTTGCGCGACCAGATTCGGCGCGCGTGCGTCTCGATCATGTCGAACATCGCGGAAGGATTCGAGCGCGGCGCGGGCGATAAGGAATTCGCTCGCTTCCTGTCAATTGCCAAGGGATCTGCGGGCGAGGTTCGCGCTCAACTTTACGTCGCACTTGATGTCGGCTACCTGACGCAATCCGAGTTCGAGGAACACACGCAACTCGCTACAGAAATTTCGCGACTCCTTAGCCGCTTCATGCAATACCTGACTACGACTTCCTGACTGCCTTTCGGTTTTCGACTTTACGACTTTCGACCTTACGACTTTTGACTTTAAGGTCACCCCGCACGACTTTCGACTCAAAGAAATGCTCGGACTCGTTTTCCAAGTCGGCCCGGACAAAGTCGTGGTGGACGTGCGCCGCGTCCGCGAGGTCGTTCCGCGCGTGCAACTGACGGCCGTTCACGGGGCGCCGCCGTGGATCGCCGGGGTGTTCGTGTACCGCGGGCGCGTCGTGCCGGTCGTGGACCTGCACGCGCTCGCGGGGGTCGGCGAGTGCCCGCAGCACCTGAGCAGCCGCATCATCTTGTTCCCGTACCCGCTCGGGATTCCCGAAGCGCTGGTCGGGGTACTCGCCACGCAGGTCGCTGAGGTCCGCGAGATCCGCCCCGCGGTCACGCAACCCATTCCCGGACCACCGGGCCGGCCGAGTCTCGGCCCCGCGCTCGTGGACGGCTCCGGCATCCTGCGCCTGCTCGACCCGGATTGGCTCCTCGCGCAGATCGCGCCCGGCTCGGGCGGGTTGATCGGGGCGGGGCTCGAATCGTGATCGCCGCCGTCATCGATAAGGTCGTTCGCGACCGGTTGGGGCTCGATTCCTCGGCCCTGGGGCCGAGCATTCTCGGGCGCGCCATCGAACAGCGCATGACCGCGCGCGGGATCGCGGAACCGTCACTGTACGCGGCCCGCCTCATGACCGAGCCGGCCGAGCGCGACGCGCTCGCGGCCGACCTCGTCGTCCCCGAAACGTGGTTCTTCCGCGGCGGTCACGCGCTCTTCGACCGGCTCGCGGCTTTTGCCCTCGAACGCGCGGAGCGCTCGTCCGGGGCGGTCCGCGTCCTCAGCGCGCCGTGCAGCACCGGCGAGGAACCGTACTCCCTCGCGCTCGCGTTCCTCGATCACTTGAGCGCGCCGGGTTCCTGCACCATCGACGCGATCGATCTGTCCGAGCGGAACCTGGCGCGCGCGACCGATGCGCGGTACCCCGCGTCCGCGTTCCGCGAACCCGGTTCGGACCCGCGGCCCGCGTACTTCAGCAAAACGGGCACCGGGTGGGAACTGTTCCCGCACATCCGATCGAAGGTGCGGTTCCTCAACGGGAACCTCGCGGACCCACTGTTTTTGGCGGGCGAGCGCCCCTACGATCTGATCCTGTGCCGCAACGTGTTCATTTACCTGACGCCCGATGCCAAGCAGCGGGCGATGGCGAACCTCGACCGGCTGCTCGCACCCGACGGCCGCCTGTGCCTGACCCCCGCCGAGGCCGAGCGCCTGCCACCGGGGCGCTTTGTACTCGAAGGCCCGAGCGAGTTCGGCACGTACCGCCGCGCCGGGGGCGGGGGTATCGTTCTGCCCGCGCCCGTCGAACGGGTGGTCATCCCCGTTGTGGAATTGCCCGCCCCACCCGCGCCTCGAACCGCCCCGCACGACACGAACGAACTTGCGACCGCGCGCCGGCTCGCCGATTCCGGGCGCCTCGCCGAAGCGCGCACCGAGTGCGAGGCGCTCCTGCGCGTTCGCCCCGCCAGCGCAAATACACTCGCACTATTGGGCGTCATCCACCTCGCAGCCGGGAACCCGGACGCGGCCTTTATTGCACTTGGTAAGGCGCTCTACCTCGCGCCCGACCACCCCGAAGCGCTCAGCCACATGATCGGCCTGTGCGAGCGCCGCGGGAACACCGGCCGCGCGGCGGCGTTGCGCAAGCGCCTCGCCCGATCGGAGAACGCATGAACACAAAACCGCTCACCGTGGTCCCGCCGGACCAGTGCTGGAACCGCATCGGTGTGCGCGGGGACCGGTCGTGCCCGGAACTCGAAACGGTCACGCACTGCAACAACTGCCCGGTGTTCGCGGCGGCCGGGCGGCGGTTCCTTGACGCGCCCACGCCGCCCGGCTACCTCGCCGAATGGACCCAGCGGCTCGCGGTCCGCGAAGAGGTCCGCGAGGGCGACGAGTCCAGCGTCCTCGTGTTCCGCCTGGGCGACGAGTGGCTCGCGCTGCCGGTCGCGGTGCTGGTCGAAGTCACCCGCCCGCGCCCGCTGCACCGCATCCCGCACCGCGGCGGGTTGCTCGCGGGGATGGCGAACATTCGCGGGGAGCTGCACCTGTGCGTGCGGCTCGACCTGATCCTGGGCGTGACCGCTCCCGCGGACGGCGACCCCGATTCGCGCCGGCTCGTCGTGATCCGGCGCGAGTCCGAAGGGTGGGTCTTCGCGGCCGACGAGGTCGATCAGGTTCACCGCGTGCTGCTCCCGGACCTCGCGGCCGCCGCGCCGACGCTCGCCCGATCGCACGGCAAACTGACGCGCGGCGTGTTCCCCCACGCGAACCGATCGATCGGCCTGCTCGACGACGCGCGCCTCTTCCAAACGTTGCGGGAGCGCCTCCGATGAGCGCCATCGACGCATCCATGTTCGAGCTGTTCCGCGAGGAGGTCAAAACTCACACCGACACCCTCGGTGCGGGCCTCGTGGCGGCCGAATCGCGCCCCGGTGATCCCGGCCTGCTCGAAGAACTGATGCGCGCCGCGCACTCCATCAAGGGCGCGGCGCGCATCGTTAACATCGACACCGCCGTGCGACTCGCGCACGTCATGGAAGACGCCCTCGTCGCCGCGCAGCACGGGACGATCCGGCTCGTCCCGGCGAGCATTGATGTGCTGCTGCAAGGTTCCGACATCCTGGCGGGCCTCGCGCGCCTGACCCCAGAAACCATCACCGCATGGGAAGCAGATAACACGGCGCCCGTGACCGCGCTCGAACCGCTGTTGGCGGCCATTGCGGAGGGGAAGTCGGAAAGACAACCTCCCCCCCCGTCCCCCCTCGCTCCCGGTGAGGGGGAACCCCCTGCGGGTTCCCCCTGCAACCCCCTCCTGTCTGGGAAGGGGGAGCTGGCACGCGAAACTGCTGTACGTGCGACTCTGTCTGCGGACAATTCTTTCTCCCCCTTTCCCCCCGTGCCCGCGTTCGAGCGAATCGCAATTCCGGCCGAGCCGCTCGCACTGTCGCCCGATCACTCGATGCTCGATCTGTTCCGCGAGGAGGCCCGCGAGCACCTACGCGCCATCGCGGACGCGGTTCCGCGCGTGTCCACCGATCCGACCGCCGCCGAACCGATTTTGGAGTCGCTCAAGCAACTTCGAGGTGCCGCGCGTCTCGTGAAGTGTGTGCCGGTTGCAGACGCAGCCGGCGCGGTCAGCGAGTTCATCCGAGCGACGAACGAAGCGAAAAGCCCGTTCTCGTCCCGCGCGCTCGACTGGACCCGTTACGCGCTCGCCACACTCGCGGGCGTTCTCGCGACCGACAACGAGACGTTCTCGGAATGGGTCGAAGCGTCGGGTGACGCACTTGCAACAGTCAGCGGCGCATTTACTCGAGCGGCGGAGGAGTGTAAGAACGCGGAGGTGCAAATTGCGCCCATTGAGCGCGAAGCTTCTGCTCCCCCTTCCTTCTTAGGGAAGGGGGCCGGGGGGTTAGGTTCTGCCTCCAACCCCTCCCCAACCCCTCCCCTAAACGGAGAGGGGCTTAATACCGAAGAGCGCGCAGGGTCTGCCCCCCCTTCCTTCGGCGCCGGTCCACGAGAAACTCCGCTGACAGGGCCGGTGAGAGCAGAGGCAAAGGGGGCCGGGGCGGTTGGTTCGGCTCCCCCTCCCCCCGCCGAATCGGTGGTCCGCGTCAGCGCGAACAGCCTCAATCGGTTGATGGGGCTCGCGGGCGAATCGCTCGTGCAAGCGCGGTGGCTGCCGTCGTTCTCAACGGCGCTGCTCAAACTGAAGAAGCACCACGATTTGCTCGCCACGATGCTCGACACGGCCTACCACGCCGCGAGTAGCGGGATGCCCCCGGACCAGCTCGCCAACCTCATTTCCGACGCCCGGCGCCAGTGGGGCGCGTGCCGACAGGAGTTGGGCGAAAAGACGTCGGACTTCGACGACCACGCGGCCCGCGCGGAAGACCTCAACGCCCGGCTCTACCGCGAAGTGATCGCGAGCCGGATGCGGCCCTTCAGTGACGGCGTTCACGGCTTCCCGCGCCTGGCCCGCGACATGGCGCGAGCACTGGGAAAGGAAGTGCGCTTCGTGATCGCCGGGGAAGCGACCGAGGTCGATCGCGACATCCTGGAGAAACTCGAGTCGCCGCTCTCGCACCTGATTCGGAACGCGATCGACCACGGCCTGGAGCTCCCGGGCGTGCGCACCGCGAGCAACAAACCCGCGGTGGGAACGATCACCGTTGAAGCGCGGCACCGGGCCGGGATGCTGCTCGTTTCGGTTTCCGACGACGGCGCGGGCGTCGATTTGAACCGGCTCCGCACGAAGATCGTCGAGCGCGGGTTGAACGCGGCCGACCTGGTGGCCAAACTCACCGAGGCGGAACTGCTCGAGTTCCTGTTCCTGCCCGGCTTCAGCACGACGACATCGGTCACCGAGTTCTCCGGGCGCGGGGTCGGACTCGACGTCGTGCAGGACACGATTCGCAAGGTCGGCGGGAACGTCCGCGTCGCCACGACGCGCGGCGCCGGGACCGCGTTCCACCTCCAATTGCCGCTCACCCTCTCGGTGATTCGCGCGGTCGTGATCGACGTGGCGGGCGAACCGTATGCGTTCCCGCACACGCGCATCGATCGACTCGTCCGCGTGCGCCGCGACGAAGTGCGGTCGCTCGAGCACCGCCAGTTTGTTACAGTGGACGGACAGAACGTCGGCCTCGTGATGGCCGCGCAGCTCCTCGACATGCCGGCCCCCACGCCCACGGGAACGGACGTCCCGGTCGTGCTGCTGAGCGACGGTACCGGCGAATACGGGCTCGTCGTGGACTCGTTCCGCGGCGAGCAAGACCTCGTGGTGCGCCCGCTCGATCCGCGGTTGGGCAAGGTTCCCAACTTGAGCGCGGCGGCGATCCTCGACGACGGGTCGCCCGTTCTGATCGTCGACGTCGAAGACCTGTTCCGGTCGATGGACCAGTTCATCCAGACGGGTTCGCTCGTGCGGTGCGAAACGCGCCCGAGCGATTCCGGGCACAAAAAGCGCGTGCTGGTGGTGGACGACTCCATCACCGTGCGCGAGGTCGAGCGCCAGTTGCTGCTGCACAAGGGGTACGAGGTCGTGATCGCGGTGGACGGGATCGACGGGTGGAACAAGGTCCGCGCCGAGCGGTGCGACCTGCTCGTCAGTGACATCGACATGCCCCGTATGAACGGGTTACAACTCGTGCAGGCGGTCCGCGCGGACGAGCGCCTCCGCGACCTCCCGGTCATCATCGTCTCGTACAAGGAGCGCGAAGAGGACCGGATTCGGGGATTGGAGGTCGGCGCGAACGCCTACCTCACGAAGAGCAGCTTCCATGACAACCGGTTCATCGAGGCGGTCACGGATTTGATCGGCTCGGCAGATAGTGCTTAGTGTTAGCCAACAAGTAGACAGTGTATTTGAAGGATCGACATGGAAGAAACACCGGAGATGAGGCGACGGCTACATTGGCTGGTCGGTATCATCACATTCCTATTTTATTGTGGCATCACGTTCACCATCATGTTGGACGAGAAGCCTGACGCGCGAAAAGTAACCGAAGCCGTCTACGGCACTCGCCCGTTTGGATTACCTTGGCAAGTCGTTCACGTGGTCGTCTTCGCTCTGTTGTTCGCCCCTCTCCCCGTTTTACTCATCAGCGCGATCCGGATATTCGTAGGGTCACGAATGATGGATCGCCCCGTTTCGGGAGTGCTATCATTTCTCGTTCACTACCGGGTTCTCATTGCAGTTCCGCAATTGCGCCCGCACGTGTGCAGGGTTACGATCGTCTCTCTAGGCTATCTTTTTCTCCTTTTCGTATGGATCGTTTTCACGGCTGTTAAAGGTATCTAACAGAGCCGCAGGAGAATACGTTCGATCGGAATCAACGTATCTGGGCCGCGAACTCATTACCGGTTCTCATTAAACACTTAGACACGAAGGACGAATGCGCATCGGGATCGTGAACGATCTGGCGCTCGCGCGGGAGGTGCTCCGGCGGGTCGTCGCGTCCGTGCCGGGGTGCACGATCGCGTGGACCGCCGCCGACGGCGACGAGGCCGTGCGAATGGCGGTCCACGACCGGCCCGACGTGATCCTGATGGACCTCGTGATGCCGCTGCTCAACGGCGTCGAGGCCACGCGCCAGATCATGCAGCACGCGCCGTGCCCCATCCTGATCGTGACCGTGAGCGTGACGACGAATTTCCCACTGGTCTTCCAGGCCCTCGGCGCGGGCGGCGTGGACGCCGTTGACACCCCCACGCTCGGTCCCAACGGGGCGGTCCAGAACGCCACGAAGTTAATCGACCGGTTGCAGAACTTGGAAGCGGCTCTCGCCGGGCAGAGCGGGTCGGTGATCGCCCCCGCGCTCGGGACCGCGGCCGGGCCGAACGATTTGCCGCTACTTGTGGTGGTGGGCGCCTCGACCGGCGGGCCGGAGGCGCTGATCCACCTGGTGAGCACGTTCCCGACAGACTTCCCGGCCGCGGTGCTCATCAGCCAGCACATCGGCGCGGACTTCGCAATGGGGCTGGTTCAGCAGCTCGCGAACTGGTGCCGGCTCCCGGTCCGTGCCGCGCGCGAGGGCGAGCCGCCCGTTGCGGGAACGGTTTACGTCGCCACGAGTGACGACCACCTCGAACTGAGTGCCGATCGCCACCTGCGGTACACGCCGGTCCCGCGGAACTGGCCGTACCGCCCCTCGGTCGACGTGCTGTTCACGAGCGCGGCGACGAACTGTTCGCGCCCGGGGGTCGCGGTCCTCCTCACCGGAATGGGTACCGACGGTGCGTCGGGCCTGCTGCGGTTGCGCGCCGCCGGCTGGCACACGATTGCTCAGAACGAGGCCACGAGCGTCGTTTACGGGATGCCGAAGGCCGCGGTCGAGAAGCGTGCCGCGGTCGAGGTGTTACCGCTCCCGCACATCGGCGAGAGCGTCGTGGCGAAGATCAATGCCCTGAAGCGCCAGCGCCCCTGTTAATCGGGGTCGCGGCCCATTCAACTCGTTATAATTGTTGGTGATGTGCCAGTCGCGGTGCCTCAAATTAACCCGGTACCGCGGAGCCCGAACGCGCGGGTCGCTACCAGCACCAAAACGGCCACTGCGATCATTAGCAGAGATACGGCCAGCGCTGCTTCCAGGTTCCCGACACTCAGTTCCAGAAACACGCTCGTTGAGAGCACTTCGGTGCGCATCCGCGTAGCGCCGCAGAAGATGAGAATCGGGCCGAACTCGCCGAGCGCCCGCGCCCATGCGAGCGTCAGCGCCGTGAGCACTCCGCGCCGGGCCGCAGGGAGGGTCACGCGCCAAAACGCCTGCGCGCGGCTGCACCCCAGAGTAAGTGCGATCTCTTCGGCACGCGGATCGATCTGGTCGAACGTCACGCGCATCGTGCGCACCGCGAACGCAGCGGACACTGCGAACTGCGCCAGCACGACCCCCGCGACGGCGTAAGTCACCGGCAGGATGGTGCGCTGGAACCAGGCGCCGGGGGCCGTCTGGAACAGGATGAGCAGGCTCAACCCCACAACGAGCGGCGGGAGCAGGATCGGCACATCGAGCAACAGATCGACCGCCCCGCGCCCCACGAACCGCGTGCGCGACAGCAGGTAGCCGAGTGGGACCGCGACCCACACGGAGAGGATCGCGGCGGTCGAGCTACTGAGTAGGCTGAGCCACACCGCAGCGCGGATTTGCGGCGAAGCCAGCGCCCGACCAACGGAACCGAACGACGTGTGGGCGAAATCGGCCACGAGCAGCGCGACGATGAGGCCGACGTACAACCCACCGAGCAACCCGAACGCGGCGTAGAACGGCACATCGGACCGAGGGTCGCGGGGGAGTGGGTGCGTACTCACGGTGCGGCCCCTTCGCGCGGCGCGAGCGCTTCGTGCAACGCGGACGCGACCCCACCCGCCTTGTCTTCCACATTGAACCCGGACTCGCGGAACCGCACGAGCCCGTGATTCGGGTCGGTGACGTAGCGCGCGAACTTTCGTGCCGCAGGCGCGTCACTCGATTGATTCAGTAGCGCCAGTTCCACTCGCCCCGTGACGCCCTTCAACTCTGGAAGCGCGAGGACCGTCTGCTCCCGGTACGCGGGCGCGGTCGCTACCACGTCCCACACGATCGCCGCATCCGCGCTGCCGACTTTCGCGGCGTTCGCGGCCTCGGTGACGGTCCCGGTATCGACGACACGCGGTTCCAGTGCCAGCCATTTGCGCGTGGTAACAAGGTGCTCGCGTGCAAGTTTACCCACTGCGGCTCCGGGATTGGGCACGGCGACCTTCACGCCGTCGCGCAGGAGGTCCGCCCACGCCCCGATGCGTTTGGGGTTGTTCTTCGCGAGGAGTACGACCGCGCGAACGCGCGCGATGGGAACCGATTCTGCAACCAGCCCCAGGTCGCGTGCCTGGCGGACGTAACTGTCGTCGGCGGGGAGGAACAGGTCGGCCGGTTCGCCCGGCGCGGGGAACCGGACCTTCGTGAGGATGTCTTCCGACGGGCCGAACCGCAGTTCGATGCGCTGGCCGGTTTCGCGCTCGTAGTCGGCCGCGATCGCTTCGATCGGCAACCGACTGGTGGGCGCTACGAACACGACGAGCGGCCGGTCGATCGGGCCGGTGCGCGTCTGGTACTCGCGCCACCACAGCCCCGCGATCAGTCCGGTGAGGACGACCAGCGAGCCGACCGCGGCGGTTGTGGGGGAAGTAGCTAGTGTCATGCGGTTGATCGGGTAGGAACCCAACCCCAATCCTCTTCACCTCAGTGTTCGCCGGTCCGGTCAGCGGAGCTTCTCGCGGACCGACGACGAAGGAATGAGGTTAGGTTCTTGCTCGACTTCAGCTCCTGGATGTCGAGGTAACGGTATAATGCGGCCGGCTCAGAATTTCTAGGCACTTCTCGCGCTCTTTTCGCCCGGCGCACGGTGTTCTTACCGGTACCCACCCGCGGCACTCATGGGCCTACAAAGGAACGCACGTCAAACATTCCGATGCTCGTGCGCGTCGCCGGGAAAATCGTCGCATTTATTAATTCGGATGGGTAGCCTGATCTTGTAGAGTGGGGCAGTGGTCCCGAGCGCCCGGTCGGGAGCGCGCGTTCCGCGACCGTTCCCGCGGGGACGCGCTCCGCGCGACCCGTACCGCGTTTGCCAACACGTGTGAGGTGGACCCCTTGAGCGCGATCAGGGCGAAGCTGGTGGCCCGGGCGCGGAGACACCCGCTGTTCGTTATCAGCGCGCTGCTCGGAGCGGGGGCGCTGCTCTGTTGGGCCGGGTACCGGGGGACGCTCTACTACGAGGCCCGGTCCCATTACCGCGCCGCCCAGGAACTCGTCGAGCGGCGCGAATGGAAGTCGGCGCTCGAGCACCTGGACGAAGCGCAGCGCCTCGCGCCGGACCGTCCCGCCAATCACCTGCTCGCGGCGCGCGCCGAGCGCCGACTCGAGAACCTCGATCGAGCGAAGCGCCACCTGGACACGTGCGAGCGCCTTCAGGGGGGCGAGACGCAGCCCGTTAAAGTTGAACGGGCGCTGCTCCGCGTTCACCAGGGCGACCTGGCCGGGGCGGAGGAGTTCCTCCGGGCTTGCATCCAGCAGGACGACCCCGACGCGGTGGAGATCCTCGACATCCTCGCCGCCGCGCTCGAGATCAATTACCGCGACGCCGAAGCCCAGCGGTGCCTCGACGACCTGCTCCAGCGCCGGCCCGAGCACTTCGACGCGCTGGTGCGGCGCGGGCGGACCGCGAAGAGCATGGGGTGGTTCCAGGACGCGGTCGCGTACTACGAGAAGGCCCTGGCCGTCCGGCCCGACGTGGACAGCGTGCGCCTGGCGCTGGCCGAGATCCAGGTGGTTCTCGGGCACTTCGACCCGGCCCGAAAACACTTCGAGCAGTTGCGCGAGCGGCAACCCAGGAACCCGTCCGTCCTCTTCGGGCTGGCGCGCTGCGCGGCCGGCGCGGGGGCGAACGAACAGGCCCTGACCCTGTTCAACCAACTGCTCGCCGCGAACCCCGACGACTGGATGGTGCTGACCGAGCGCGGCTGGCTGGCCGTGCAACTCGATCGCCCCCGGGACGGCGAGGTCGACCTGCGCCGGGCCGATTCCCTGGCCCCGCCCCACGTGCCCCCGACGCATCTGGTGAACTGCCTGCGCTTGCTCGGCAAGGCTGATGAGGCGCGCAAGTACCAGGAGAAAGTGGACCGCATCCAGACCGATAACAAGCGCGCCGCGGAACTCGGGGGCCTAATCCGCGAGAAAACACCCGACGACCCGGAACCGCGCTACGAATTGGGCCGAATCCTCCTCCGGCAGGGCAAAGCGCGGGACGCCGTTCACTGGTTCGAGACGGCCCTCGCAAAAGCCCCCGCGCACCGCAAAACGCACGAAGCGCTCGCCGAGTTCTACCAGTCGGTGCGCGCCGTCGAGCGGGCCGAGCACCACCGGCGCGTGCTCCAGGGGCTGTCCGCGTCGGCCCCGAATTGACGCTCAGCACACCGGGGCGAATCCCGCTCCAAGGAACGTACCGATGCCCGGTAAGATAAAATGGGTGCTGATCGCCCTGGTCCCCATTGCGGCCGGTTCATTTCTGTTACTCCCCAGGGGCGGTTCCCGGTCCGTTGAAGAACCCCCTCCAGAACCCCCAGCGCCTCCCGTAACGGGTTACTTTGCGGACGTGACGCCCGGCTCGGGAATCGACTTCGTGCATCGCAACGGTGAGGAGGCCGGGCTCGCCACGATCCTGGAATCCCTCGGCGGCGGCGCGGCCCTGATCGACTTCGATGGGGACGGGCTGTACGACATTTTCCTCACGGGGGGTGGCTCGTTCGACGGCCCCGACAAGAAAGTCATCACGGGGCACCCCTGCAAGCTGTACAAGAACCTGGGCGGCTTCAAGTTCCGGGACGCCACGGCGGAGGCCGGGTTGGACCGGTTGGGGGGCGGGGCGCCCTGGTTCTACACGCACGGCGCGGCCGTGGCCGATTACGACAACGACGGCTGGCCCGACCTGCTCGTCACCGGTTACGGCCGCCTGGCGCTCTTCCACAACGTACCGGCCGGCGGGGGCGGGCGGCGCTTCGAGGACGTCACCCGCCCGGCCGGGCTGACCGACGCGCTCTGGAGCACGAGCGCCGGGTGGGGCGACCTCGACGGCGACGGGTACCCCGATCTCTACGTGTGCCACTACGTGAACTGGTCGTGGGCCAATAACCCCCCGTGCAAGGACTACCGGGACCAGACCCGGCCGGACGTGTGCGCGCCGAAGATCTTCGAGGGTCAGCCTCACGTGCTCTACCACAACAACGGGAACGGCACCTTCACGGACGCGAGCGCGCGGGCCGGGCTCCAGGTGCCCCGGCCCGAGGGCGCCTATGCCGAATTGACCCACCTCGGCCCCGCGGGGCGCGAGCGCTTACAGCGGGCCGTGCGGGACAAGGACTACGGGAAGGGGCTGGGGGTGCTGATCGCCGACCTGGACGACGACGGCCGGCCCGACATCTACGTGGCCAACGACACGTCGGGCAATTTCGTCTACCTCAACCGCGGGGGCGGGCGCTTCGAGCAAGTTGGGCTCGAGTGCGGCGCCGCACACGACGCCATCGGCCGCTCCACCGGCAGCATGGGGGTCGACGCGGCGGATTACAACGGATCGGGCCTGCTGTCGGTGTTCGTCGCCAACTACCAGAACGAGACCCACGCGCTGTACCGGAACCAGGGTCGGGGACAGTTCGTCCACGCGAGCCAGGTCACCGGTATCACGTCCCTCGGGCTCCACTACGTCGGTTTCGGAACCGGGTTCCTCGACTTCGATCTCGACGGCCACGAGGATCTCGTCATCAGTAACGGTCACGTCGTCCATTTCCCGCCCCCGCCCGCGGAGGTCAAGCAGTTCCCCGTGCTCCTCCGCAACACCCGGCGGCCCGGCCAGAAGGCCCACGAGGGGCGCTTCGAGAACGTCTCCGCGGGCGCGGGACCGTACTTTCAGGCGCGGCACCTGGGGCGCGGGATCGCCCTGGGCGACCTGGACAACCGGGGCCGGACGGACATCGTGTTGAACCCGACGAACGAGCCGGTCGCCGTCCTGCAGAACCGGCACGAGGGGGGGCATCACTGGTTGGGCATCCGGGCGATCGGGCGCCCCTACCGCGACGCGGTCGGGGCGCGGTTGGAATTGCACCTGACCGGCGGCGAGAAGCTCGTGCGCGCTGTTAAAGGAGGGGGCAGTTACCTGTCGTCCGGCGACCGGCGCGTTCTGTTCGGTCTCGGGACGCGCGACAAGATCGAGCGCCTGACGATCCGATGGCCCTCGGGCAAGACACAGTCGTGGGAGGGCCTGGCGGTCGATCGCTACTGGGCACTCACCGAGGGCGAAGAAAAGGCCCTCCCCGGAGCGCCCGGAATCGGGCGCTGAGCGCGAACAGAAGCCGCGCGCCCGGATCATCCGGCGAGTCAAAGACTCGAGGTGGGCCGGCGCAAAGCCCGGACCCACCCGAAAAACCACCCGGTCATCGATACGTCTGGGGTTCGGGCCTCGGCATGAGGCCACGGTGCCTTGTGCTTAATCCCACGCCAGCTTGAGGTCGTCCGTTGACTTATCGATCGTCACTTCGATTTTCGACTTGTCCGCGCTGTACTTGCTGAACAGGTCTTTCGACTCGGCCGACAGTTTCGGCGCGGCCCCGGGGACGGAGCCGGGCTTGCCCGCGTCGGCCGCAGAGTTGTGCATGACGAACACTTTGTGTTTGCCGACTTGGGCGCCCTTCGTCTGGGGGTCGTAGAGCAGCGTGAACCGGCCGTTCTGGTCGGTCTCCCCCATACTCGGTCGGCCCTTCTCGGGCACGAAGTGGACGATCGCGTTCGTGACCGGCTGCCCCTTGTAGGTGAGCGTGCCGGACACGGAGACGATGCCGGAGTTCCCGCACCCGGCGAGCAACAAGCAGGCGGCCGACGCGACGGCCGACGCGCGGATGAACGAGTGGAGCATGAATAGCCTCACGGAGAGGAGGGGATAACGGAATGATTGGCTGGAGTGGAACGCGCGCTGCTCCGCACCCGTCCCGGTAGCAGCGTGCCACCGGGACGGGTGCGGAGCGCGAGTGGGTCGCGGTGCGGGTCACGGCGGGGAGACGACTTCGCTCCCGTTCCGGGTTCCCAGGCCCATCCAAGTGTTGAGATCGATGCTGTTGGGCACGAACCCTACGTGCCCGTCAACAAACACCACAACCACGCCGTTGGTGTGGGAACTGGTGGCCGCCCGGCTGTTCCCCTTGACCGACCAGTTCGGCGGCTGAGCACCAGTAATTAGCCCCTGGGACTGGTGGTGGACCCAGATGAACGAGTTGCACCCGCTGCCGTCGAAGCACCAACTCTGGTTGGCCCAGTTCGCTTTCTCCGCATAGTGCATGGTGTTACTCGTCCCGTCGCTCACGTCGGCGATTCGGACGGTGCTGTTGATCCAGCCCATCCCGTTGTACGCCGGGGCGCTACTGCGCTCGGGGCAGCAGGTCTCGGAAAAGCCCGGCCGGTTTGAATCGTAGAACATCGCGTAGTCCTTCATCGTGTTCTCCGGCCCCATCCGGCCGCGCACCGCCGACGGGCAGACAAACAATTTCGGCATGTTGGTCGCGGCCAGGATGTTCGGGTTGGGCGAGCCGGCGCCCGGCAACCCGGCCGGGATCACCGGCTGCCCGGGGCCGCGGTCCGATCCCGGGGTGCCCCAGCCCGTGTCCTCTGGGACGTTCGGGGCGTAGGCCGGCACGCTGAAGTTGATGCTCTTGTAGAGGTTGTCACCTTCTACGTAAGGCAGGATGCGTGCCGCCCAACTGAAGGCCCCCCACGGGCAGCAACTGTTGTTCGGGTCGCTCCAGCCGGTCGCCCAGTTCCCATTGGGCGTCGGCCCGACCCACGACCCGGGTGGCGCCCACACTCCGGGCGGGAAGCTCCCAAGGGAGTCGTGGTGGTTGTGGGACGCGAGACCGATCTGCTTCAGGTTGTTCGTACACTTCATGCGGGCCGCGGCTTCGCGGACCTTCTGGACGGCGGGCAACAGTAGCCCGATGAGGATCGCGATGATCGCGATCACCACCAATAACTCGATCAAGGTGAAGCCGCTCGTGGGCTTGCGCAACCGCCGGGCTTCGGGTGAGAGAAAGGCACACATAATGGGCCTCGTGGCGCGGAGGAGAGAAGGGAGAATAGCGCCGACACACTGATCCCGACAAACGGGTAAGGATCAGTTGCTCAGGAGATTACCTGAGTGATGCGGACAACGCAAGGGGATTTATGGAAATGGTGAAGACGTCTTTGTGACCGCGGCCGAATATGTTGATAGGCACCCGGGTTCTGGAGGTAATCGTGCTCGTATCAGTATGGAGAAATATGGCGGTAAGGGTCCGGGAACGGGCTTGCATGAGGCTGCAAAAAATGATCCATCATATAGAAATGTATTTGTCGTTTTCGGTACCGAGTCCGCTTGTTTCGATGGCGACCAATTTCTAGGGGTGGGAATGCGATCGGTGGCCGTTAGAAGCCGATGCGTTGAAACTACGCCGCGGACCAGGCGCCGGGGGCCGTCCGGGGTGCCACTCCGCGCGGGTTCGGTCGCTGTCAGTGCGCGACCGGTGCCGGATCACTGGTTATGATTGTGACATTTTTAATGATTGTGACGTCTTCATCGGGGTGCGAAACGCCATGCTTCGCGTACTCTGCGCTTTCTTGGCCCTTCCCCTGCTCGCGACCGCGGCGCCGGTGCCACCGGCGGACAACCGCGCTTCGGAAGAGGCACTCAAACAAGCGGTGGAAGTTCTGAACAAGGCCGGGGGCGATGCCAATACTCGGGTCGATCTGTGGTGCGGCGTGGCCCAACTGCGCCAGAGACTCGGCGACCGGAGCGGGGCGCTCGAGGCGCTCCGAGAGGCCCGCACGATCTCCGATAAAAGGCCGAGGGCCGCGGTCGAGAGCTGGGTGCGGTTCGCGACGGTGCTCGGGCGGTTCGGTGAAGCCAAAGCGGTCCTGGACCTCGCGGCTACCGTTCCCGAGAAAATGGAGAAGCGCCGCGATAACCCGCGGAACACGGTGCTCCAGGAGGCCGCAACAGCCGCAGCGCACGCGGGCCACACCAGGGCCGCCGAGCAAATTACCGAGGCGCTAACGGACGCGGCCGCGCGGGAGCGGCTCCGGGAAACGATCCGCCGGTCGGTGATCGTCGCGCGACTCAAGGCCGGGGACGCGACCGCGGCACTAAACGCACTGGAAGAACTCACGAGCGCCGAGGAGAAAGTGTTCGCTCTCGTCGGGCGCCCGATGCCGGGGATCGGCTACGATGACATCGGCGAGACGGACGGGATCGCGTCCGCCCGGTTACAGGCTGGCGACAAGGACGGGGCCAAGGATGCGGCTCTTAAGGCCCTCGCACTGCTCCCGGACGTGGACAAGCCCCGGCGGACCGTCACGGCACTTGCGGTGGTCCGGGTACTGGCGCGCCTCGACGACGTGCCCGGGGCCAAGAAAGCGCTCGCCCACATCCCGGCCGCGGACCCGGCGCGGGTCGGGAAAGACGAGGACCGCGGCCGGGCGACGCAGGAGCTGCTCGCCAAGGGGTTCGTTGCGGCCGCCGAAGTGCGAACGGGCGGAGACGCCAAGGACATCGTGAAAGACGTCTCGAGTAGGGGCGATCGAGCGTACCTTTTGCACCACATCGCTCTGGCGCAGGCCCGGGTGGGCCGGAAGGACGAGGCGAAGACCAGTTTCGCATTAGCACTCGAGCACGCGGCCGCCGATCCAGAAGGGAGGGGCACGCCGCACAACATCGCCTCCGCACAAGCGCTGGCCGGGGACGTGGACGGCGCGGCGCGCACGGCCGATCAATTCCGGTGCAGCGTCGTAACGTGGGTCAATATCGCCCACGCCCAGATACGAGCGGGGAACTTCGATAGCGCCCGGGAGATCGCGGGCGCCCGGATCGCGCGCGAGAGTGCGTCCTGGTACGCGACTATTCTGCGAAACGTCGCTCGGGAACAGGCCGGGGCCGGGCGCGCGGCGGCCGTGCGAGAGTGGGCCGGGAAACTGGACGACGAACTGTTACGAGTGCAAGCTCTGTTGGGCCTCGCGGAAGGCCTGTACCGCGCGCCCGTGAAGCAACCCGCTAAACGGTGAGTGGCCGACGGGAAACAATAACACCACCGCGAACGCCACTTCGTGCCACTGAGCCGAGGGCTACGAGGTCACTCGGCTCGGTGCTGATCGCTCGCGCATTTCTGCGAGTCTAAACTTTCCCTCGGTGAAGGCGCTCCCACTCGCGGTTCGCCGCCACCCAACATCGTTGGGGGCTCCCCGCGAAAAAGTCGCGCGAAAATTCTCTAGGCGCCGGGGGTCCGGCGGGGCAATGACTCTGTGTCCGAGCGATCCCGGCGCGGTTCGCGCTACGCCAACACCCGAAACCGGCCGACTCCTGTGCGAGGTCCAGAACCTGATCCGTCACGGCACCGCTTGGCCGTCCGCCAGGGCCGATGCGGGGGTCGCGATCGCCTCGGTTCCGGTCACATCGGTCCAGTCGCTCGCACCCGGTTTCTTGTACCGCCGGACCTGAGTGAACTGGCCGTCTCCCTTCAGTAGCTGAGCCGTCACGCGGACGGCTTTGCTCCCTTCGACCAGGAAGATGATCGCGTCGTCGCCGAGTTTCCCGACCGCCGCGGCGGGAACGGCCCAGGCGGACGGTAACTCGGCCGTCAATTTGGCGTGAACGTACATCCCCGGTCGCAACACCCCCTTTTCGTTCCGCAGGTCGATTTCGGTCCGCAGCGTGCGCGACCCCGGCTCCAGCGCCCAGGACGTCCGAATGACTTTTCCGGTCGGCTCCGGTCCCGGGAGCACTTGTATCACGAGCCGCACGTCCTGCCCGATCGCGACCAGCCCGGCGTCCGCCTCCGGCACGTTCACCACCACCCGCACCGGGTCCGTCCGCGCCACCCAGAACAGCCCGGCCTTCTCGGTGCCGGTCACGAAGTCGCCGGTGCTCACGGCCCGGCGCGTCACCACCCCGTCGAACGGGGCCTTGATCGTCGTGTACCCCCGCAGCGCGTCCACCCGGCGCACCTCGGCTCGCGCCACCTCCAGTTTGGCCCGTGCGGTGGCGACGTCGGCCCCCGCCTTCGCTTCGTCCGCCGCGGCCTTCTTTACCGCGGCCTGTGCCGCCACCACGCGCGCGGTCGCTTCCTTTCGGCCGGCTTCGGCGGCCCGGAGCTGGTTCTTCGTCTCGTCGAGGGTCTGGCTGTCCCCGACCCCGCCGGTGAGCAACTTGGCGATCCGGTCCACTTCTTTCTGCCACCGCTCGTACTGCGCTTGCGCCCGATCGACCCCGGCCTCCGCCACGGTGACCCCCGACTCGGCCGCTGCGACTCCCGCTCTTGCGGCTTCTTCGGCCTTCTGCGACTGGACGATCTCGGACTCAGATTGCTTGACGAGGGCGTTTTTCTGCTGCCACTCCTCTTCCAGTTCCGGGATGGCCAGCACCGCCAGAACCTGAGCCCGCTTCACCCGGCTCCCGAGATCGATCTGCCGTTCTTGTGGTGGCCGGTCCTTCTTGTCGGGGTCGTCCTCGATGCGCCCGACCAGTCCCGGCAATTTGGCGTGGAGTGCGGTTTCCTCGAACGCCAGGATCGTTCCCGGCTGCTCGACCACGCGCTTCACGGCGCGCATTTCCGGCCGAACCACACTGACCTGCGGGCCGGTGACGGGGGCGCCGCCGTTCGCCGGCGCAGCGGGCTTGCGCTCGCACCCGGTGGCCGGGAACAGGGCGATCAAGGTGAGTACGAAGAGCGGTGCGTCACGGTGCATGGGAAGGAACCTCCTGCGAGCCCGCTTCGGCGTTCGGAACGTGGTGCGCACTGGCCGGATCGAACGGATCGAGGGAGGCCGACGCGGTCCCGGCGCGGCCCATCACAAGCGCGAACACGGCCGGGAGCACGAACAGTGTGGTCAGGGTGCCGGCGGTCAGCCCGCCGATCACGGCGCGGCCGAGTGGGGCCGTCTGGTCACCGCCCTCGCCGAGCCCCAGAGCCATCGGAACCATGCCCGCGATCATGGCGCAACTGGTCATCAGGATCGGCCGGACGCGGCTCCGGGCGCCCGCGATCCCGGCTTCGCGTGCGGGCGCCCCGCCGACCCGCGCGCGTTCGGCGAAGGTGACGAGCAGGATCGCGTTCGCGGTCGCGACCCCGACCGCCGTGATCGCCCCCATGAACGACTGGAGGTTGAGTGTGGTTCCGGTCGCGAGCAGCACCACCGCGACGCCGGCCAGTACCGCCGGGACCGGGGCGACCGAGACCAGCGCGAGCCGGACCGACTGGAAGTACGCCAACAGGAGCAGGCCGATCACCACGACCGCCACGCCGAGGCCGAGGCCCAGCCCCCGGAACAGGTCGTTGAGCGGGGCGACTTGGCCGAGCACGTCCACCTTCACCCCGGCCGGCGGCGGGCCGGCCGCCTCGACCGCTTTCGCCACCTGTTGGGCGACGGCACCCAGGTCGGTACCCTGAATGTTCCCGGTCATGCTCACCACGCGGCGCATGTTGTACCGGTCGATCTGGCCGGGCATGGTGCCCTCTTTTACCCGCCCCACGTCGCGCAGCAGGACCGTGCTCGCCCCCGTCGTCGTGACCGGGGTCAGTTCCAGATCCTTGATCGAGTTGACGAGGGTGAACGGCACCTCCACCTGAACTTGGTAGCCGATCCCGCTGGCCGGGTCGCGCCAGTAGTTGGGCACGGTGAACCGGCTGGAGGAGGTGTAGGGGGTCAGGGACCGCGCCACGTCCGCCACGGTCACCCCGGTCGGGCCGAGCTTCTCCCGGTCCACCGCGACCTCGACCGTCGGGTAGTCGAGCGCCTGGGCGTACCGCAGGTCCACCACCGCCGGCACCTTTTCGAGTTCCGCGTGGAGCTTCTCCGCGTGCGCGCGGTTGTCGGCCATTTTGGGGCCGTTCACGACCACCTCGATCGGCGACGGCGAACCGAAGCTCATCACCTCGCTGACGATGTCGGCCGGCTCGAACGACAGGCGGATGTCCGCGGCCCGCGCCTCGGCGGTAGCCGGCGGCACCCCCTCCCGCTTCCACTTTTCGGCGGCCCACGTTCGCAAGTGGGCCGGTAACTTCGTGCGGAGCCGGGCCTTCAGCTCTTCGAGCCGGACCGGGCCGGGCTTCAGCGCGACCCGCGTCACCGACTCCTCCGGCCCGCCCATCCACAGGTACACGGCGTTGATCGGGTTACTCGGCGGCACGATCCCGACGAAGCCCAGACTGATGGCGACGCGGTCCGGGCCGGCTTCCTCATTCACGAACCGCAGCGCCTCTTGGGTGAGCGCCTCGGTCTGCTCGATCCGCGTCCCGGTCGGCCCCTTCAGGCGGAACTGGAACTGCCCCGCGTCCACTTGCGGGAAGATTTCCGTACCCAGTTGTCGGCCCGCGAGAACCAGTACCGCGCCCGCGAACACGAAGTAAACCGGTACGAAGAGCCAGCGGGCCGCGGCGCTAGCCCCGATCGCCCGGCCGAACGCCCCGGGCGGGGCCGAGTGACCCGCGGCGCGCCCGAATTCCCGGTTCTTCAGCAACCAGACGCAGAGGACGGGGAGGAAGGTGCTGGAGAGGACGTAGCTGGCGATCATCGAGAACCCGACGGCCAGGGCCAGCGGCACGAACAGCGCGCGGGCCGTGCCCTGCATTGCGAACGACGGGATAAACACGGCCAGGATGCACAGCATCGCGAGCAGGCGCGGCACCGCCGTTTCCATGTTCCCGCGCCGCACGGCCAGTGCGACGGACCCGTGCTTCCCCATCTGCGTGTGGATGTTCTCGACCTCGACTGTGGCCTCGTCCACCAGGATGCCGACCGCCAGGGCCAGCCCGCCGAGCGTCATCAGATTGATCGTCTGGCCCGTCAGCCACAGAGCGACCAGGGCGGCGACGAGCGCGAGCGGGATGTTCAGCACGACGACCACCACCGAGCGCCAGTCCCGGAGGAACACCAGCACCATCAGCCCGACCAGCCCGGCCGCGAGCAGCCCCTCGAACACCACGCCCCACATCGAGTTGGTGACGTAGGGCGACTGGTCGAACTCGAAGCTCACCTGAATGTCGTCGGGCAACACGCCCTGCATCTGCGCCAGGTTGGCGCGCACCCGGTCCACGACCGCGAGCGTACTCGCCTCGGCCCGCTTGGTGACCAGGATGTAGACCGCCCGCTTGCCGTTCACCAGCGCGTACCCGGTCGTAATGTCGCTGGCGTCGTCGATGAGCGGGCGCCCGGTCACCTCGTCGCGCTTCACCACGTCGCGCAGGAACACCCCCGGCTTCACCTCAATGGTGCCGAGGTCTTCCGGCTTCACCACCATCGCGTTCGTCGGGACGAGCGGCATCCGGGTCGCGTCGCGGATCTGCCCGGCCGGGGCGATCGTGTTCCCGGCCGACAGCGCCTGGACCACTTGGTCGGCCGAGACCCCGTAGGAGACGAGGCGCTGCGGGTCGGCGCGGACGACGACGGTGCGGGCCGACCCGCCGAACGGGGGCGGGGCGGACACGCCGGGGATGCTGGCGAACATCGGGCGCACCTTGAACAGCGCCTGGTCCTGGATCTGGCCGATCGTCTTCGTTTCGCTCTTGAGGACGAGGTAGCCGACGGGCACGCTCCCGGTGTCGTAGCGCATCACGAACGGCGGGACGGTGCCCGGGGGCATGAACGCCCGCGACCGGTTGACCGCCGCGACCGTTTCGGCCATCGCCTGGGCCATGTCGGTGCCGGGGTGGAAGTACAGCTTGATGAGGCTCATGCCGGTGACGTTGCGGCTCTCGACGTGGTGGATGCCGCCGACGTACAGGATGTGGTACTCGTAATAGTTCGCGATCAGCCCCTCCATCTGCTGCGGGTCCATGCCGCCGTAGGGCTGGCAGACGTAAATCACCGGCAGATCGAGCGGCGGGAAGATGTCAACCTTCATCCGGTCGACGGCGAGCAGCCCGGCGAACGCGACACCGGCGATCAGCACCATCACGGTGACCGGCCGGCGCAGTGCGGCGGAGATCGGGTTCATTGGCGTAACGGGACCGTTAGGGACGGGGTGTATTGAATCGTACCCGCCGCGGTGCCGCGCCCACAGGTACCGGGCGCGAATTCGCACTCACGGCCGGCGCGGGGATTGACCCGCCGGGTAAACGGAAACCGGGAGCGGGTCGGTCGGTTGCACGGCCCGCGATGCGCGTCGGACCGGGTTTTCCGCGCTCACCGCGGGTACCGGGCCGGGGGGCGCAGGCGCATCGCTCGCTGGTCGAACGATCGGTGGGGGCATCGTCGGGGGCGGTACCACCGGGGCCGGGCGCGCCGGCGCGTTCGGCGAGCGCTGTGCGGGATTGCCGAGTGCCCGGTGGAGCCGGAACTGTGCGCGGTTGTGGTCCGCAACCGCGCCGTAATAGTCGCGGTACGCCTGATCGAGCGCCGCGACCGCCGCGACCGCTTCTTGCGGGCGGAACACGAGCGCGAGCTGGTCCCCGACCCGCTTACCCGGCACCAACCCGCGCAGGTTCTTCTCGGCGGTTTCCGCGGCGTCGATCACGCCCTCCTCGGCCGCCTTGAGGCGGTTCGCGGACCGGCGCAGTTGTGCGTGGGCCTGCACTACTTCGGCCGAAACCCGTTCCTGAGTGCGGAGCAACTGGAGCAGGGACGCCCGCTGCTCCGCTTCGCGCTCGCGGATCGCGGCGCGGTTGCCCATTCCGAGGTTCTGGACTTCCCAGACGGCCTGGAGGTCGAAGCTGTACCGGCCCGCGAAGTTACTCAGGGTGTCGTTGGTCCCGCCGCCGAAATAACCGCCCGCGAGCCCGGGTACCTGCGACCCGGTTCCGCGCAGGGCCACCGTCGGGACGAACGGGCGGACCTTCTCCTGCCGGACCCGGACGAGTGCCGCCTGGATCAGCGCTTGGTCCGAGGCGAGTTCGGGCCGGTTGGTTAGCGCGATCGGAATCAGATCGTCGGGCACCGCGGCCGGGTCGATCAGTTCGACCACGAGCGACGGCTCTTCGGCCGGTTCGACCAGGGTGCCGGCTTCGAGTCGCAGCACGCGCGTCAGGTCGGCGCTGGCGACCTGCCACCGCTCGTAGGCGGCTTCCACCGACTGGCGGCGCCGGGACACCTCGGTTTTCGCCCGGCTCACTTCGACGGTCGGGGCCAGGTCCGGGGCCACCTTTTCGGTCAGCTTGACCAGCTCCTCCGCGCGGCGGAGGGCGTCAACGGAGCCGGCCACCTCACCGCGCGCCTGCTGAACGGTGAAGTACGCCTCTGCGACGGACAGGGTCGTATCGTTCCGGGCCGTTTCGACGTCCGCGCGCCGGGCACGAAGCACCTGTCGGGCCGCGAGGGGGGCGTAGTAGGCTTCGCTCAGGGGGAACACGGCGGTCGGACCGCCTCCGACCAGGAACGACGATTTGCTGGTGGTGAAGACGTTCCCGACAACGTCTTGAATCTGTCCGTCCTGGCGGAAGTAGTCGAGACCGAGGCTGACGTTCGGCAGCCACATCACCTTCGCCCGGTCGAGCGCGGCGCCGGCGGCCCGGAGGCGCTCGCCGGCGATCTGGATGTCGAGCGGGCTGGCGTTGGTCAGCGTGAGTGCGGTAGTCAGGTCGATCGGCAGCGGCTTGCCCTGACCCGTTGCGGCTGGCACCGGTGGGAGCGCGGCCGCCCCGCGCGCGGGGGGCACGCTCGTCTCGTTTTGGTCCGATTTGATCTGCGCGCCGGCAGGGATAATGGTCGGGTTCGGCGCAGCCGGTCGAGTTACCAGTCGGGGTGGGGTGGGAGGGGCTTCGGTCGGCGCGGGGGTATCGAGCGTGCTACAGGCCGGCAGGATCAAAGCTCCCGCGCCGACGAGTACCCGCACCGCGCGACACATCCTCTTTGCGGCCGCCACTTAACCCCCTGCGACCTCGGCGCGCGGAACGAGCCCGCTAACCCGGACAAGCCGGTAACACCGCATGTATCGGTAAACGGCGCGGGCATGTTGACCTGCGGGGCGTGAATTTCTCTTATCTTCACGGTCCGAAATTCCCGCGAACGGGCGACTCACCCACCGCCGGCATCCCGGATCGAGGTGCGGATGGGCGCGCGGTCGGGCACCAAAATGTGTACCGAAGTGCTCAGAAACGTGAGGGAAGGGGAGGGCACTGGGCGCAGGCGCGACCCAGCACCGAGGCGACCGCCGTCACGCCAGGATTTCGTTCACGATGCGGCCGTGGACGTCCGTCAGCCGGAAGTCGCGCCCGCTGTAGCGGTACGTCAGCTTCTCGTGGTCGAGCCCGAGTTGGTGCAGGATGGTCGCGTGCAGATCGTGAACGCTGACGCGGCCCTCCGTCGCCTTGAACCCGAACTCGTCGGTGGCCCCGTAACTCGTACCCGCTTTCACCCCACCGCCGGCCATCCACACGGTGAACCCGTAGTGGTTGTGGTCCCGGCCGTCGCCGTTCTCCGATACCGGCGTGCGACCGAACTCGCCGCCCCAAATGACCAGCGTGTCGTCGAGTAACCCGCGCTGGCGCAAATCCTTCAGCAGTGCCGCGATCGGTTGGTCGATCGTGCCGCACAACTTCTTCAATTCACTGTTGATCTGGGCGTGGTGGTCCCATCCGCCGATCGACAGTTGCACGAACCGAACGCCCCGCTCGACCAGTCGCCGGGCGAGCAGGCACCCGCGTGCGAACTCCCCGTTCCCGTAAGCTTCCCGCACGCGCACCGACTCGCGCCGGATGTCGAACGCTTCACCGGCCGCGGACTGCATTCGGAACGCGGTCTCCATCGCCCGGATGCGGGCTTCCAGTTGCGGGTCGTTCCCGTTTGCTGCGGCGTGGGTGCGGTTGAGCGACTGAAGTGCTTCGAGCTGGCGCTTCTGGTCTTCGAGGCCGATGGTCGGGTTGCGGAGGTGCCGGATCATCTTCTCCGGGTCGGTTTCCGCGGCCGCGACGCGGGTCGCCTGGAACTGCCCGGGTAGGTAGCCGCTGCGCTCGAACCCCGCTTGGCCGAACCCGCCGCCGAGCGAGACGAACCCGGGCAGGTCCGCGTTCTCGGAGCCGAGCCCGTAAGAAACCCACGACCCGATCCCGGGGTTGACCGCATCGATTCGCCCGCTGGCCAGGAAGTTGGCGGCCGGCGAGTGGTTCGGGTTGATCGCGTGGACACCTCGGAGCACGCACAACTCGTCCGCGCACTCCCGGATATTCGGGAGCAGGTCGCTCACCGGCAATCCAGACTTCCCGCCCGGGCGGAACTTAAAGGGGGAGGGGAGTAGCCCGCCCGTGACGCGCTCGGTGCGCAGGTCGGCCGTTCCGGGGCGCTGACCGGCGTGCTTGGCGAGAGCCGGCTTCGGGTCGAACGTGTCGAGGTGTGACGGCCCGCCCGCCATGAACAGGAAGATGACCCGCTTCGCACGCGGTTTAAAGTGCGGCTTCCCCAACGCGGCAGTTGGCGCAGGCGCCGCGGACGGCTCGGCGGCTTGCAGGTAGCTCGCCAGCCCGAGCAAGCCCACACTGCCGCCGAGTTCGCGAATGAACTGCCGGCGCGTCGGTCCGAACGGGTCGGTCAGATCGGGTCGGATCATCGGAGGGCTCGCGGTCAGTTGAGGAACAGGAACTCGTTACTCGCCAGGAGCGTCTGGGCGAGCAACTCCCACGCGGGCGGGGCACCTTCTCGTGCGGGCCGGACCAGTCGCGCGGCGGTTTCTAACTCATCGGACGTCGGGTCGCGCAGGAGCACGCGCTGGAACAGTGCGCGAACGCCGTCTTCGGTTGTCTTCCCCGCGGTCGTCGCTTTGGCCAGTGCCACGGCCGATTGACGAACGAACGGGCTGTTGAGGAAGTACAGTTGCTGGACCGGTGTGGTCGTCGCTTCGCGCTTCTCCCCGTGGGCCTTCGGGTCGGGCAGGTCGAACAGTCGGTGAATGTCGGCCGGGCGCTCTCCGCGACTCACCTTGCCATAAACGGTTCGGCGAACGCTCCGCGGGCTGTCCAGGTTGTCCGATGGCCCGCCACCAGCGAGGTTGAGTTGGCCGCTCACCTGGAGGGTCGCGTCGCGCCACGCTTCCAGTTCCAGCCGCTTGCGGGGAGCGCGCCACAACCACCGGTTGTCCGGGTCGGCGGCTGCGAACTTCTCATCGTGTCGGGTCGATTGCCGGTACGCCGCGGACGTCACCAGTTCCCGAACGAGCCATTTCATCGACCAGCGGTTGGCGACGAATCGGGCGGCGAGGTCGTCGAGCAGTTCGGGGTGCGTCGGGCGGTCGCCGAGCGCGCCGAAGTTGCTCGGAGTCGTAACGATGGGCCGACCGAAGACCCAACCCCAGGTCCGGTTCACGAACACGCGGGCGGTCAACCCGGTCGCGTCGGAAACGATCGCATCGGCGAGTTCCTTTCGCCCGCTGCCTTCGCGGAACGAGCGCGGTTGGCTCGGCGAGAGCACGGTCGGGAACCGGCGCGCGACGATCGCGCCCGGTCGGGCCGGGTTGCCGCGAATGAACACGGGAAGGTCGCGATACTTACCGGGCTGGTAGTCGATCACCGTCCAGTCCGGGTTGTCCCCATTGACCCACGTCCCGGCGTCCCGAACCACGTTCGCGATCGTTCCCGTATCCAGCCCCTTCTCTTTCTTCTTGAGGTCCGCGACACGCGCCTCGAATTTCTTGATTTGCAGATCGAACGGCGTGGGGTCTTTCTTCTCCTTCACGGCCGTTCCGCGCATCTCCTTCGCGTAATCGAGCCGCATGTTCGCGTCGAGCAGGTCGAGCCGGACGGTCGTGAGCGCGTCCTGGCTCGCGCTGGCGTCGGGCTTCAGCGGGCGCTCGGCGAGCTGCGTGTTCGCCATCACCCCGGCGAGCGCGTAGTAGTCTTCCGCGGTGATCGGGTCGAACTTGTGGTCGTGGCACCGCGCGCACGCGACCGTCAGCCCGAGGAACCCGCGCGTAATGACGTCCACGCGCTCGTCCCATTCGTCGGCGACGAACGCGGAGATCACGTCCTTCGAGAGCTTGGGTTCCTTGTGGTAGACCGGCGAGAGCCCCAGGAACCCGAGCGCTGCGAAATCTGCCGGTGGGGTGTCGGGGAGCAGGTCGGCAGCCAGTTGAAGGCGGATGAAGCGATCGAACGGAACGTCGGCGTTGAACGCCCCGATGACCCAGTCGCGGTAGCGGTACGGGAATCGCGGCGGCCGGCACGTCGATTCACCGGTGGAGTTATCTTCTGCGTACCGGGCCACATCGAACCAGTGGCGCGCCCACTTCTCCCCGAATCGAGGCGACGCGAGCAACTCATCGACCAGTCGCTCGTAGGCGTCGGCCCGAGTATCCGAGACGAACGCTTCGACCTGCTCAATCGTGGGCGGAAGCCCAATAAGATCGAAGTAGATTCGTCGCACGAGTGTGCGGCGATCGGCCAATGGTGCGGGGGTAAGTTTCTGTTCGTCGAGCTTCTTCAGGATGAAGAAGTCCGCTTTCTGAGCCGGCCACTTCGGGTCCGAAACCTTCGGGGCGGGCTGCTCGGTTACAGGTTTGAACGACCAGAACTCGCGGGCGGGTGTACCCGCGGACGGGTTCGCGGTTGCGGCCGGGAGCGGCGCGCCCATCTTCACCCACCGCTGGAGATCGGCAACGGCCGTGTCGGGGATCTTCCCTTTGGGCGGCATCGCGGGAAAGTCCGGGGCGTGCGCCACGACCTTCAGTAACAAGCTGTTTTCGTCTTTGGCTTTGACGAGCGGACCGGATTCACCGCCCTTGCGGATGCCAGTTGGGGTGTCGAGTTCGAGCCCGCCTTTGGCCTTTTTCGTGCTGACGGCGTGGCAGGAGTAGCAGTGCTCGGCCAGGACCGGCCGCACTTTCTTCTCGAAGAAGTCGGCGCCCTCATCGGCCCGGCCATTGGTCGGCACGAGAGCGACGAGCAAGAGGGCCGCGGCGAGCCGCACCCGGCCGCAGTACGACCCGGCCGCCCGCGCAAGTGCGGTCGGGATGCTTCCGACGTGCATGACCGTCACCGAGAATTAAGTGCGGAGAGGACGTAGGCGGGTCGAACAAGCTTATGTTAAGTGCGGCGGGTGCCTTCATCTAGAGTAAAAATCGTTGTGGGCGAACCGCCTCAAGTTGTGCGCAAATGCGGTCATTGCCGTGTTGAAAAGGTGGGGCGGAGAGAGAACACTCGCTCTACGCGGGCGCGTAGTCTGAAAATCTTTCTCCGTCTACCCTCGACGCGGGAAATTTCGGATTTCGTCTATTTTTTCTTCTTTCACCGGGTATAGTCAAATCAGCCTCCGGGGGCGGACCCCGGATGGCCAGGAAGATTTTGAACAGGTCTTCGCGTACTCGGTCTGGTATTTCGGCGGATCGGCTTTGAAGCCTAGCGACAGTTCATTACTGCCTTGCACACGCTCCCAAGCTCGTCAAGCTGGCCCGTTCCACGGTACGCCCTCGTCGTCGATGGTCCCGCTCTCGCGATTAAACACACACTTTCGCGACGGTAACCCCAAGGCGCGCGGCGGCCTGTTCACACACGTCTTCCCGGGCGCGATGCCGCGTTCGGTTCAGTTGAGCTCCCGGCCGGGTCGGTGAAGAAGCCCGTCCGGGGAGGGATGATATGGCCAGCAAGAATCTGTACGTGGGGAACCTGCCGTTTACGACGACGCAGGCGGACCTGGAGCAACTTTTCGGGCAGTACGGCACGGTCACCAAGGTACAGGTGATCTCCGACCGCGAAACGGGTCGGAGCCGCGGGTTCGGCTTCGTCGAGATGTCCAGCGGGGCCGACGAAGCCGTCGCCGCAATGAACGGCGCCGAGTACCAGGGCCGTCGATTGACGGTCAACGAAGCCAAGCCGCGCGAAGAGCGCCCGCGTGGGGGCGGCGGTGGCGGGTACGGCGGCGGTGGTGGTGGTGGTGGCGGGTATGGTGGGGGCGGAGGTGGCTACGGTGGCGGTGGCGGCCGTGGCGGTAACCGTGGTGGGTATGGTGGGGGCGGCGGTGGTGGTGGTGGCTACGGCGGCGGGTACGGTGGGGGCGGCGGTGGCCGCGGCGACCGGTACTAAACGAATCGCACACAACATCAACTGATTGAACAAATCGCGCGGCCGACCCAATAGTGGGTCGGCCGCGTTTTTATTGCCTGTCGCTCCACAGAACGCACAGGGCTTCCGCCCGGTGCTACAAACGCCGGCCGCTCCGCGGCGGCAGAGGCGTTTCTGTCTTCGCTCTGGAGAGCCACCTTTCATAGCACTGGGCTTCTGCCCGGCGTACTTTCTCACCCCGAATACCGCTCGAGTGGGCGAGAAATATTTACTGAATTTCCGTTCACTGAATGCGTATAATTCCCCTATCGGGCGTGTCTTGAAAAACCCCGGTAGTGCCAGGGCCGTTCGCGGTCATCACAAATGACCACAAACCGTCGCAGTTCAGGCGCGAATGTTAGTTGTTGTTAGCCGCTCGAAGTGTGTTTTTGCTTGCCAATGCAGGTACCGGGTCGGTCGGCCGAAAATGTTAGCAATTGTTAGCCCCGCTGCCGGCCGGCCCGAGATTCGGGGTCGGTGAAAATAGTGGGAACAATTCGGCCCTGGCCGACCAATGTTCCCCGACGCGGCCCGTGGGCGTCAGGAGAAAGCCGTGGCAATGTCGGAGAAATCGCTCGCTCACATCCTCCCGGAACTCGCGCGGTGCCGCTACGAGAGCGTGCCCGACGACGCGCTGGTGAACCGGTACGTCCACGAGCGCGACGAGGGGGCGTTCGCCGAACTGGTTCAGCGCCACGGGGCGATGGTGCTGGCGGTGTGCCGCCGGGTGCTGCGCAACTCCGCCGACGCGGACGACGTCTTTCAGGCCACGTTCATGGTGCTGGCGCGGAAGGCGGGGGCGATCCGGCCCGCGGGTGCGGTCGGTCAGTGGCTGCATGGCGTCGCGTTCCGGACCGCGCGGGAGGCCCTCCGACGGGCCGCTCGGCGGAGAGCGAAGGAGAGTCGTGTGGTGCCCCGCGAGCCGATCCCGGAACCCGTCGCGACGGACGTGCGACACGTGCTCGATGCCGAACTGGACCGGCTCCCGAAAACGTTCGCGCAGGTGCTCATCCTCTGCGACATGGAGGGGCGCACGCGGCGCGACGTGGCCGCGCTGCTGAATCTGCCGGAAGGGACGGTTGCGAGTCGGCTCGCTCGTGCCCGCGAAATGCTCGCCGCACGACTCACCCGGCGCGGCATGGGCTTGACGGCGGGTGCTGTGGCGGCCGTTTTGTCCGCAGATGTGGGTGTCGCGGCTCCGTCCGAGTTACTCGCGAGAACCGCGAGCGCGGCGTTCGAGTTCGGTACCGGGCGCCTGGCGGAGTCCGCTTCTCCCGGCGCGCTGGCGCTCGTGAACGCGATCCTGCGTGCCAACGGTGCTCAACTCAAGTTTCTCGTCGCGGGTCTGGTGGTTGTGGTGGCGGCCGTCGGTGGTTGGGCCGCGATAGGTGATTCCCGCCCGCAACCGGACTCCGAACGAGCAAGCCCGACGAACGGTGACGCTGCAAAGCAAACGCAGCCGCTCGCGGTCCCAGATCCCAATGCCACACTTCGTGCGAGGTTAGCCGGGCAGTGGAAGGTGGACGGGGGCACCCGAGACGAGCGCCCCCTGACCGATTGGGAGAAGAGCGGGTTCCGGTTCGATTTCAACCTATCGGGCGCTCTGGCCGTTCACCGCGGACTGATCCGGGACCAGCGCGCGTTCACCTGGGCGATCGAGCCGAATGCCACGCCACCGGCGCTCGTGTTGACGCCACCCGATGGAAATAAGGCGGGAGCGATCCGCGTCGCCTTTGAGCTTCGGGAGGGTGCTCTCACGCTGTCGTGGGACGAGCCGCAGTTGGGTCGGGGCAGCCCTCGTGGGGTGCAGGCGGTGAACTGCAGACTGGTGCTCTCGAAGGTCGCTTCGGCCGATACCCCGGACAAGTTGGTGGTCGCTCCAGCGCCGCAAAATGTCGTCGGCTCGCGGCTCGCGGGTTCGTGGGACGCGGACACCGTGCTGAACGGGCGCCTGGGCCTCGCGGCGGAACGAGCGCCGCGCGATCCGCCGAGCAAAACCACACTCACTTTCACGAGTGACCCGACCACCGCTCGTAATGTACCGCCCGCGTACCGCGCGCTGTTCGCGGACAAGCGGGTCTACTTGGCCGGGGTGATGGCGGTGGTCGGTGATTCGCGCGAACCGGTGCGACACCGGTTCCTGTTGATCGAGCACGCAGGGAACGCGCTCCTCGTCTACTTCGTTCCGCACGACCGGGACGAATGGAGCTGCGAGGAGGCCGCGACCGTGATGCTCGTGCCGGGCGCGGAGCGGGAAAAGGATCTGCTGTTCCTGTCGGCGTTCGAGGCTGCGCCGCACGCGCCGGTCGGCGGCTTCCGGCGCGCGTCGCTGAAGAAGTGAGTCAACAATCGCCCGAGGAGTTCGAGTCATGTTCGTGTGCCGAAGTGTGCTGATCGCGGGCGTTGCCCTGCTCGGCCTCGCGCCGATCGCCACGGGAGCTCCCGACCCACCTCCCGAGGCCAGCCCCGTGGGGACGTGGTGGGTCGAGGGTAACGATTTCTACGGCGAACTCGTCATCAAGGAAATCAAGGACGGAAAGGTGGCGGGCACCATTTACGACCAGCCGATCACCGGGACTTACGATCACAGCACGGGTCAGTTGACATTCACCCGCTTTGAGAAGGCCGGTGACGCGACGGGCTACCAGTCGTGGGTCGGCACACTGGTGCCGGTTTCCGATGCGAAACCGACACAGTACCGGTTGATGGGGACTTACAAATCCGCCGCCGGGTCGAGATGCAGACAGGTGGACAAGGAGTACACGTGGGCCGCGTGGGGTAAAAACGAGGCCGCGGAGCGCGCCTTGCGATTCGTGATGGAGCGCGGGGGGCGGTTCGCGCTGCGGCCCAAAGTGGTGAAGAGCATACACGTCTTCGAGGAGGTTCCGAAAAACAACCCGCGCGAACTGCTCCGGGTGCGGGCCAGTTTCGAGTTCGTGGAACGACTCGACCTCTCGGACGTTCGTGTTCGTGACGAAGACCTCAAAGAACTCGCCGGGTTGAAACACCTCCACCACCTCATCCTCAACAACACGGCCGTGACAGGAACCGGCATCGCCGCACTGTCTGGAGTGGAGCGCCTGCTCTGGCTCGATATGGCCCATACGAAAGTCACGACCGCCGGGCTGAAAGAAATCGCCGCGTTTCCCGTCATCAACACGATCAACCTGACCGCGGCAGACGTGCGCGACGCGGACCTGAAAGAACTGGCCCAGCTCCCGGAACTTTTCAGTCTGAGCCTAGCGGGGGCGAACGTCACCGACGCGGGTTTGAAGGGGCTGGCCGGACTTCGCGCACTCAAGTACCTCGACCTGAGTAACACCTCGATCTCGGGTGAGGGGCTCGCGGAACTGGCCGGTCTGAAGTACCTGAAGGAACTGAAACTGGACAACACGACCCTGACGGACGCAGGTATGAAGGCGCTCGCTAGCGTGTCGAGCCTCGAGGATCTGCACATGAAGAACGCCAAGGCAACCGAAGAGGGCTTAAAAGAACTGGGGAGCTTGAAGAAGTTGACCAGGCTGGACCTAACCCGGGTGCCCGTTACAGATGCGGTTTTAAGCGTGTGGGGCGGCTTGAGTGACCTTCGAGTTTTGGACCTGAGCCAGAGCCGCGTGACCGATCGGGCGTTTCAGGAACTCGCACGGTTGACGTCGTTGCAGGATCTGTACCTCGATGGCGCGCCCGTCACGGGCAAGGGCGCTTCCAAACTGGCCGGTTTGACCTTTCTCGACCGAATCGATCTGAACAACACGAAAGTGAGTAACGCAGAACTGCGCGAACTGGCTCAACTCAAAAACGTGCGGTCGATCCGGCTCGAGGGCACCTTGATTACCGATGACGGGTTGGACGACGAGGTCGTTCGCGGGTTGGATTACCCGGGCGATTTGTGGCTGCGGAACACCAAAGTCACCAAAACGCGGGTCGCAGAGTTAAAGAAGCAGGGCTTCCGCCGGGTTATTCTGCGCTAAACGGTCCGATTCGAGGCCGGTGGCGGGAGTCGCGCCGGCTGGGAGACAGGGGAAGGGCGCGCGGGGACGATTTCCCCGCGCGCCCTTCTCCGCGTGTGCGTAACCGATTGCGCGCGGATCCGTAGCATACCTCCATATCGCCACTGCATTTTGGAGGTTTCGCATGTCCGCTGTTCCCCCCGTCAAGAACCGCCAACTGTACATCGACGGCGCGTGGTGCGACGCCTCCACCGGTAAGAAGCTCGGGGTCATCAACCCGGCCACGGAAGAGAACATCGCGGAGGTCAGCTTCGGGAACCGCGCGGACGCGGCGCGGGCCGTCGCTGCGGCCTCGGCCGCGCTGCCGGCGTGGATGAAGCTCACGGCCTACGACCGCGCGAAGGTGCTAAAGAAGACCGCCGACCTCATGCGCGAGCGCGCCGACGCCTTGGCCCGCACGATGACGATGGAGCAGGGCAAGCCCGTCGTCGAAGCGAAGGGCGAGGTGATGCACTCCGCCGACACCTTCGAGTGGTTCGCGGAAGAGGGCAAGCGGGCCTACGGGCAGGTGATCCCGCAATCGAACCCGGCCAAGCGCCACATGACCATCAAGCACCCGGTCGGGGTAGTGGGCGCGATCGGGCCGTGGAACTTCCCCATCACGCTGCAGGCGCGCAAGATCGCGCCCGCACTCGCGGCCGGCTGCACCATCGTGTGCAAGCCCGCGAGCCAGACCCCGCTCTCGCTCATCGGCGTGTTCGAGTGCCTCATCGACGCGGGATTACCGAAGGGCGTCGCCAACCTGGTGATCGGCTCGGCCAGCGAGATCAGCGACGAGTTCATGCAGAACGAGGCGGTCCGGAAGATCAGCTTCACCGGCTCGACCGACGTCGGCAAGCGGCTCATGAAGCAGGCCGCCGATCAAGTGAAGCGCCTCAGCCTCGAACTCGGCGGGCACGCCCCGTTCATCGTGTTCCCGGACGCGGACCCCGAGGTCGTCGCGAAGGCCGCGGTGCTCGGCAAGTTCCGCAACAACGGTCAGGTGTGCATCAGCCCCAGCCGGTTCTTCGTTCACAAGGACATCGAGAAGCGCTTCACGGAGGTCGCGGTCGCCGAGGCGAAGAACCTCAAGATGGGCAACGGGCTCGACGAGGGCGTCGTGGTAGGACCGATGTTCGAGAAGAAGGCGATGGACGGCACGCAGGCCCTCATCGACGACGCGAAGGGCAAGGGGGCGAAGATTCTGACCGGGGGTGGGAAGTCCACGCGCTTCGAGAAGGGCTACTTCTTCGAGCCGACCATCCTCACGGGGCTCTCGCAGGACGCGCGGATTCTGACGGACGAGCCGTTCGCGCCCGTTATGCCGGTTCTGGACTTCACGAAACTCGACGACGTGATCGCCGCCGCGAACAACACGAAGTACGGACTCGCGGCATACGTGTTCACGAACGACCTGAGCATTGCGTGGCGGATGGCTGAGGGGCTGGAGGCCGGGATCATCGGTCTGAACGACCCGGTTCCCGCAACGCCTCAATGCCCGTTCGGTGGCATGAAGGAATCCGGTATGGGGCGCGAACTCGCCCACGAGGGGCTCGAAGCCTATTTGGAGACAAAGTACGTCTCAATGATGCTCCGCGGATAGCATCATTTGTCAGGGAGACTCGTAACAACTCTCAGCCGGGGACGCTTTTAGGATAAGAACGTCTCCGGGATGTTCTGCGAGTGATCGGGTGTATTCGGGGCCAGCGACGCGAGTTGCAAAAGTGGCGCAGAAGCTGGGATCGGTTCCGCGGGGACCGATCCCGGTTCTAATCGCCTGCCCATGATCTCCGAAAAAACTCTACACAAGACTCGACGGACGTGGTAAAGATGTAGGTGATCCGTTACGAATAGTATCAGTAACGCCCAAGCAACGGGGCGCGTCTCCCAGGTGATTCGCCATGACCCGTATGTCCCGTGAGTTCTCGCTCGTCCTGCTCGGCGCCGGTCTGATGACCACCGGGTACTTCATGTGGCCGGAGCAGAACTACGACAAAGAAGTCGATAAGCAGGCCGAAAAGCGCGTCGGCGGCCGCTCCCGGAGCGGTGGTGGTGCCTTCATCTTCATCGGCCACTTTGGTGGCGGTGGCCCCTCTTCCGTGAGTGGCGGCGGGCGCTCCCCGGCAATGGCCAGCGTCTCGAAGGGCGGCTTCGGCTCCGTCGGCGGGCGCGTCGGCGGCGGCTTCGGTGGCTGATCCGCGCCCCGCGGAATGAACAATTCCAAAGGTAAAAGGTAAAAAGGAACCGAACCCGCACTTTGCGGGTGCTTCTTCCTTTTGCCTTTTACCTTTTTTATTTCCCTTCACTCTCAAGAAGGTGGACCGTGCGCCGGGTCACCGTCGATCCCCGACCCAACTGGCAGAAACGGGTCGAAGAGTTCGGGCTCTACTACCACACGCTCCGCGGCGAGCCTTACTGGGACGAGTCCGCGTTCTACCAGTTCACGAATTACGAAATCGACGTCATCGAAGAGGCGACCAACTCACTGCACAAGATGTGCCTCGACCTCGTGCAAGAGGTCATCGACAAGCGCCTGTTCGGGCTGTTCCTAATCCCCGAAGAGTTTGAAGAGTACGTCATCCGGTCGTGGGAGAACGACGAGCCGTCGGTGTACGGCCGGTTCGACCTCGCCTACGACGGCGTCGGCCCGCCCAAGATGCTGGAGTACAACGCGGACACCCCGACGGCCCTCGTCGAAGCGTCCGTCGCCCAGTGGATGTGGCTCAAGGACATTGACGAGCGCGGTGACCAGTTCAACAGTATCCACGAGCACCTGATCGAAGCGTGGAAGGAAGTGCTCAAGCGCGACAGCGGCCCGATCCACTTCGCCGCGATGACCAAACTGGACTCGCCGGAGGACTACATCACCGCGGAGTACATGCGGGACGTGGCGATCCAGGCCGGCGCGAAGACCTCGTTCATCGACGTCACCGACATCGGGTACGACAAGCCGCGCCGCGTGTTCGTGGACAACACCGGGTTCCCGATCCACCGGTGCTTCAAACTGTACCCGTGGGAGTGGATGACGAAAGAGGAGTTCGGGCCGCACCTCCGCACCGCGCCGACCAAGTGGGTCGAACCCGCGTGGAAGATGATCCTCAGTTGTAAGAGCATCCTGCCGCTGTTGTACGAGCGGCACCCGGACAGCCCGTTCCTGCTCCCGGCCTCGTTCGACGCGCTGACGGATGGGAGTTACGTGAAAAAGCCGATCCACGCCCGCGAGGGCGCGAACATCGAGGTCGTCATCGGCGGCCGGGTCGCGCACAGCACGGACGGGCCGTACCAGGGCGGGCCGTATGTGTACCAGGCGCTCGCGAGCCAACTGAAGCCGCACGACGGGCGCTACCCGGTACTCGGGAGCTGGGTCGTGAACGGCGAAGCGTGCGGCATGGGCATCCGCGAAGACGAGTCGCTCGTGACCGGTAACACGAGCCGCTTTCTCCCGCACCAGATGGTGGGGTAATCGCACAATCGCACAGTCACAAGTCGTAAGGTCCGAAAGTCGTAAAGTCGGACCCGGAACGCGACCCAATGTACGACTTCGACTTGAAGACCCCTTAGTTCGACCTTACGACTCGTGACGTTACGACTTGAGACTCGAGACTTTATCGCGCGACTTGAGACTATCGGAGAGGCGGAATGTCCACGACGTTTATCTTCGAGGAACTCGACGACAGAACCCGCGAGTACCTGACCGCGGTCCGCGACAGTGAGGGCGTCGGGTCGCCGGGCGTGTTCGTTCACACCACCGACCAGCTCCCCGGGTGCGGGTGCGTCGCCGGTCCGATCATCATCATCACCACGCTATTGTTAACCCTCACGACGTGGCTCGGGATCATTTACAACGACCCCATCGGGGTCGCGTTCTTGCAAACCGCCGGGCTGCTCGTCGGCAGTTGGCTCCTGTTCGCGAAGTTCCGCGGGCGGGGCGGGAAGAACGCCGGGACGTGGGTCTACGTCGATCCGCTCAACCTGTACGAGGCTTACCGCGAGCAGGTCACCGTCACGCCCGTCGATGGTGTGGTCGATGCGAACTACACGCACAACTACGACAGCAACGGGAATTACCAGAACAGCGTTGTGAACGTGCTGCTGGGCGGGCGCCGGAGCGCCTCGGTTACGCTCAAACACGAGTCCCGCGCCGAGCACATGGTGACGTACCTGAACTACTTGGCGTGGGCGCGCAGCCCGGAAGGGGGGGCGCGAGGGGAGATCGAACCGGCCGACCTCGGGGGGCTGGCGCGGTACGTGGCCAAGAACGGCGACGAGCCGAAGGACGCTGAGGGCAACGTCAATCTGAGGATCATCGAGCTCGACATCACTGAGGTACCCGATGCCCCGGCGCGCGAGGGCGGGTCGATGCCCTCGTTCTTGCCCTACGTCTTCATCTTCTTCGGTAGCGTCGTGTGCTTCTTCTTCATGGGGTTCGTCATCAACCCGGTGGTTCGGGACGACGCGCTCTACGATCTCGTCACGAAAGAAACGAGCCCGCCGTCGATCGAACCGCGGTTCCTGCGGACCTATCTCGTTGATTCGCGCAACACGCTCCACCGCAAGCAGGTGATCGAGAAACTCGGGCGGTTCTACGACCCCGCCGTCGCCCACGTCCAGAGGAACGCCGCGGACCGGCGGCTCGGTCAGGGGATGGCCGACGTGCTCAAGGGGCTCAGCAGTGCCGACCAACCGGTCGTATCACTGCGCATCACCGAAACTCGGTCGCCCGCGGGCAAGGCGGATTCCAAGGGGACGCGCGAGAATACACTTCGCACGCAGTTCGCGGACGGCGTGAATACCACGTTCGCGGCGCAGTCTTGGGGCCACCCGATCCAACTCCCGCCCGGGTTCGTGGCCACGGAAACGCTCCCTCCAATCGGGTACCAACTGATCGCGTTCGTCGAACCGCCGGACGACGCGAAGGCGGTTCACTTCGATGTCGCCTACGCGGTGGAAGACGTGGGCAACGGGCAGTTCCAGGTCGTCGTGAACGTGACGCTGCGAGCGAACATTGAAGACCCGGCCGAAGTGAGCGGCCAGTTCAAAGTACCCGGATCGTTTACTGCGGCCGACCTCGACGGGGCCGGGTTGAATCGCATCAAGGACGAATTGATCCGGAACCTCATCGGCCCCCCGGGTGCCATTGGGGTGCCCGGGATGGGCATCGTGCCTCAACCGGTCTTCCCGTAGGAACGATTCTGGGTGAGCCCGCCGGCAGAGAGAATCTCTTCCACCGGCGGGTTCACCCAGAATTGCCTCACGGTTCTTCGCTTAGCCCTTCACCAGTTCGTCCCACAACTTCTTGTAACCCTTCAAGAACGCGGTTCCTTTCTCGACGTCGTAGGCGGTGCCGACTTCGCACAGCGTGTAGCGGTCGTAGCCGGTGTCGCGAAGGAGTTTGAACAACTCACGGTACGGGTACGTGCCCTTCGCGTCGTTCGTCAAATCATTGATGTGACACGATTTGATGTACGGCTTGAGCATCTCGAACCCCGCCGCCACGGACTTGTTCGCGATGTCGGTCCCGTTCGAGTTCCACGTCACGCCGACCTGTTTGTGGCCGCACGCCTCCATGATGGTCTTCATGTTCTTGGGGAGTTGCGTGACGGCCCCGTGAACCTCGACCCAGATTTCGACGCCGGCATCGTCGGCTGCTTTACCGCACTCCCGGAGCGCTTTGCCGATCTGCTCGAAGGTCTTTTGCTCGTCGCCGCCCTTTGGAATACCGTTAGGGCGCACCTTCACACCCGTGCCGCCGATGTCGTGAACGAGCTTCACAAACGCCTTACAATCCTCAACGTTCTTTTTCACCACAGAAGGGTCGGCGGAGTGAAACTCGCACACGGTACCACACCCCCAAAACACGACGCCCGCGTCCGCGAACTGTTTTTTGACGTCCTTTCGCTGGTCCGCTGTCAGTGAGCACTCGACGCCGTGTTTGTGCGTCGTGCGGCACTCGACCGCCGCGATTCCGACGTCCTTGCACACCTTCAGAATGGTCGGTAGATCCCAATCTTTTGGCACGTTGTACGTCACGAGCCCGAGTTTGAACTTTGCGGCATCCTCAGCACCGTTTGCGAGCGCGGGCCACAAACTGCTAGAGGTCGCGGCCGCCCCGGTCGCAAGAAACGCACGGCGGGAAAGGGTGCTCATGTTCCGGTTCCGAAGAGAAAAGTGCGGATCGGAACTAATGATGCGCGTTGAAGATGCAACCGCAAGCGAAAAAAGTTCGGGAGCGCGGCAATAACCGCGGCGCGGCGCGCATCGGAAATGGTGAGCAGGGAGTTGTTTGGCAGCGTCTTCCTGCTCATGTGGGAGCGACTGTGTTGGGCCGGTAGGTTGAGGGGTTGGCAGCGTCCCCGAAAACTTACCGGCCCGACCATTTTTTCATTTCTTGCTCTTCAACTCACGAACTTCTTTACGCAGTTCAGCAACTTCGCGAATCAGTAGGTCAAGTTTGGCTTCGGCTCCGTCCACCCGCGGTGCGGCAATTCCTTCGCGCTGAAGATTCAATCGTGTGATCTCGGCTTGCACCTTTCCGAGTGCGTCGCGCAATTCGACACAATCTGTCTCACATGCCCTTCGCATAGCGACAATGTCACGCGCACCGGCAAATGTTTCGTCGAGTGCTTTCGATACGGCGTCGCGTTTCGATTTCAGTGCCCCAAGGATTTCCTTTTGAATTTCGAGTTCTATCGACAATTTCGCAGCCCGCTCGCGCAGTGTTTGGAGGGCCTCGGCTTTGAGACGCGCAACAATCTCGGCCCGAACGACGCCCTGAAGGGCCGCACTGCGCTTTTCGAGTTCGGCGAGCTTCTCTTTTTGTTTTTGGATCGCGGGCGTCGTTTCACCGATGCCCAGCTCAACGGCCGTTCTCAACTCTTTCTGAGCAGACCGGAGTTCCGTTGACAAATCCTTGACCCGCGCGTCGAGGTTAATTTCCTGCTGAATCAAAGCGGCGTCGGGTTCGGGTGCGGGTTTCTCCGCACGCCTTTTGAGGACTGCAAATTCTGCTTCCATTTTGAGAATTTCGCGACTCAATTTTTGATGTTCAGTCTCGATATCGTCGAACTGTTTTTGACCGACGGTACGCTGAGCTGTGTGCTTATCGATCACTTCCGCGAACTGTTCGATGCGATTTTCCAGCGCCCTGACTTGTTCTTTCAATTCACGAGCCTGCGATTCCAGCTTTTTCACCCGTTCGTCGCGAATCTTCTTATCTTCATCGAGTGCTCCCGGTTCCGGCGGCTTGGGAGTTGTGTGGGCCGGTTCCGAGTTCGCGTTGGCGACGGGTGCAGCACCGTCTCCTACGGGTTCGGTCCTTGTGCCTTGCTGGGCCGCGACCCAACCGATCCCCGAAGCGAGTGCCACGGCAAGCAGGGTTCCGCTGAACGCGGTGAGTAGAGTACCACGATTCATGGTTTGAATGACTCCTTCGGCGAGGTTAGTGGCAGGACCAGGGGTGTGCGAACCGAGTCGAAATCGGCGCGCGGTGGTAGTGGCCGAGGAAACGATGCGACCGGTAAGACCGACGCCCGCGACCGAGATCGTTGCGGGTAAGGCGACCCCGTGGCGCGCGAGGCGCTCGGCCAGTCGCGTCCGCGCGGTTGCGAGGCGCGACAAGACCGTACCGCGCGGGCACCCGAGTTCGCGGGCCACGTCCTCGGTGGAGTGTCCGCCGAGGTAGCAGAGCACGACGGGCTTGCGGAGGCGCTCTGGGAGCCGGGCAACCTCTGCGTCGAGGAGGTTTGTGAGTTCCTGGCGCTCGACGGGATCGGGATTCGGTTCCGCGGCCGTTTCCGTTACGGGAAGGACCGGCCCGCGCCGCGAAGCAACCCGGGCCGAAACCCGGCGCGCGACTTTGAACAGCCAACCACCGAGGTTCCCGCGAACGCCCCCGGCTTTTCGTGCCAGTACGAGAAACACCGCTTGGAACGCATCCTCGGCGAGTTGTTCGTCGCGGATCGTGCGCCGGCACAATCCGAGAACCATCCCGCCGTGGCGCCAAACGAGTAACTCGAACGCCGCCTCGTCGCGGTCGCGGACGAACCGACGGAGCAACTCGGCGTCGGTCACACCCTGATCCGCGGCCCGACGGTGCCGGGCGAGCAATCGCTCCAAGAGTCCGCGCATGCAAACACCCCGATCATTTCCGGTTCAACAGAGAAGTGTCCACGAAGTGCGGAGCGATTCAAATTATTTTGCGGCGCGTCCGGTGGCCGCGGGTCACTCGTGCCGGGGTCTCTGTTCGGTCGGCGCGGGGACGGTTATTTTAAGCCCCACGCGCCGACACCAAACTCAGTGAGCGAGGACGGGACAACCGTGACCATTGATCCAGAAGTCGCACGCATGGCGACGGCGGGGGCACTCGTCGCGGCAGTTGCGCTACCGGCCGGGTTAGTGGCTCGCGCGCTGCGGCCCGGGGGCGAACCGCTCCTCCCGCGGTGGAAGCCGTTTCCGGTGCCGTGGAGCGGTTTCGAGGTGACGGTCGCGGTCCTCGTGGTTTTGTTCGTCGTACCGCCCGTGCTGTTTCAAGTATTGAACGAGAGCGGGTTCTATCAACTCGTCTACGGTGCCGAATTCCCGCCACTGGGAGCGAAGGACATTGATCCCGAGTTCAAGGCGGAAGCCGCCACGCTGCGGATGCTGTGGGCGGGTGTGCTCGCGCTGCCGCTTCAGCTCGGTGTGCTCGTGCTGACGCGCCACTCCCTTTACCCGACGTGGCGGCCGCGGGCGAACGGGAGCGTCGCTGGGAAAGTTGCTCTCGCAGTCCTCGCCTGGAGCACCCTCACTCCGGTCGTGCTGCTACTGCACGCGGTCGTGAACACGGTCTCGCAGAACCTCGGTCTGCCCCCCGAGGAACACTCGCTCGCGAAGCTCGGAGGGCGCCCCCTACGCGATCAAGTTCTGCTCGTGTTGCAGGCGTGTGTGGGCGCTCCGTTGTGCGAAGAGATCATAGTTCGCGGCGTCATGCTCTGGTGGTGCGTGGGGCGCATGAAGTTTCCCGGTGCGGGCGTGTCACAGGTCACGAGTTTACGCCCGTGGATCATTATGTTCGTGGCCGCAGCGCTCGCGGCACAGAGCGGGAAATGGCAGCCGGTGGTCTGGGCGTGCGTGCTGGCCGCGGGGTTGGGCCTGCTGTGGCAGTTCACGCGAACCGGCGCGCGCCGGGCGCGAGCGGTGTACGCGACGGCCGCGTTCTTCGCGCTGATGCACTCCACCTGGCCGAATCCGATTCCGCTGTTCGTGTTGGGGCTCGGGTTGGGTTGGCTCGCGGTGCGCACCAACGGGCTCCTCGTGCCCGTACTCGTTCACGCGATGTTCAACGCGGTGTCGGTGATCTTCGTGTTGCGCGGGGCACTGCCGGCGTGATGTGATTCTGTTTCTGCGCCACCGGCTTCCCGTTCAGGCAAATGCAGCGCTTGTCCGAAACCGGTGGCGCGAAACGAACCCGCGATACCCGCGGGTCCGCTTCACTCTTTGAAGAACTCCACCGCGTTCCGGAAAAGTTGCAGCCCGTCGCCCTCGGATTTCAGCCCGTGGCGCGTCCATTGCGGGTGCTGGGTCGGGAACAGGTGCCGGTCCGGGTGCGGCATGAGCCCCAGCGCGCGCCCGGTCGCGTCGCAGATGCCCGCAATGTCGTCCTGTGCGCCGTTCGGGTTGGTGGGGTAGCCACCGCGAGCACCGTTCGTATCCACGTAGCGCAGGGCCACCTGTCCGGCCTGTTCCAAACCCTTTGCGATCCACTCTTTTCGGCACACGAACTTGCCCTCACCGTGGCCGACCGGCATGGCCACGCGGTCGATGCCTTTAAGGAAGGGGCACTTCCCGGGCGTGGCTTGCAGGTGAATCCAGCGGTCCTCGTAATGGCCGCTGTCGTTGTTCGTGAGCGTCGCGAGCGGGCCGTCCTCATCCGGGGGCATGAGTAGTCCCGCTTTCAGCATCACCTGGAAGCCGTTGCAAATACCAAGAATCAGTTTCTCCTGGTCGCGGAACTTCCGCATCGCGTCCGCGAGGAAGTGCTGCATGTAAAGGGCCTGAACTTTGCCGGCCCCCACGTCGTCGCCGTAGGAGAAGCCGCCGGGGAGAACGAGTATCTGGTAGTCGCGGAGCTGCTTCGGGTTTTCGCGGAGCGCGTTCAGGTGCAGGCGCGTGCCGCGCCCGCCGACCATCTCGAACGCGGTCTGCACTTCGTGATCGCAATTGGTGCCGGGTGCTCGGAGAATCAAGGCCTGCGGTGTTGGCATGGTGAACCGTTCGCGAATGGGAACCGTTGTGCTCGACCCGCACAATGGCCGGGGGCAAATTCGTTGTAACGCCCGCGTGTCCTCGGAGCTAGTATTGGGCGAGCATCTTTAGGTTTGGTCGCGCCCATAGGACCGTTGATCCGGTGCCGGACTGCGAACCAGATCCGGTCCAAATGCCGGGAGCGGAAAACGTGCGCGTCGTTCCCAAATACCCTTTTCGCCTCCACCGGAAGAGGCCGCGCACCACCCACAACATCAGTCCGAGGCGCGCCCATGCTGCTGAAGCTGGCCCTACCCACCCTCCTGCTGGCGTTCGCGGTCGGCGTTACCGAGTGGGACCGGTACCACGGCATCCAGCGCCCGCTCTCGTTCGAGGAACTGGAAGCCCACCTGCGGAGCGAGTTCGACCTCCACGAACTGCAGCTCGCGCACTTACCGGACGGTCGATTTGAAGGGAACGGGACGGGCACCAACGGACGGAGCTACCAGTTCGAGATTTCGCAAACCAGCGAGAGCCGAACGATTCAAAGCAAGTGGAAGCGCGGGAACGAGCGCGAGTCGGGTGGGGGTAGCAAGTCGATTGTCTTTTCCGACCACACACACCTCTACTTGGTGCTCGTGTTCGGCTATCTCGTATGGGTCGGCAAGGTAATCCGCAATCACGGCCGGCGCCCGGGCTCCACCGCGCCGCGCCTGGACGCGCACACCGGCGCCACGAAGTAAGTTGACCACACCGATTCGGAGGGCGCGCGATGACCGAAGCGGAATGGCTCGCGTGCGCCGACCTGAGCCCGATGTTCAAGACCGTCTGGCGCACGATGAGCGAGCGCAAATTGCGCCTCTTCACCTGCGGGTGCTGCCGACGGATCTGGTCCCTACTCTCGGACCAACTGACCCGCCCCGCCCTCGAACTCGCGGAGCGCTACGCGGACGGCGCGGCCAGCGACAGCGAATGGGACCGGATGTACTTCGCGCTGATCTCTCACAACGATTCCGGGAGCGGCCGGGAGTTCCTTCAGGTGAACGCCGCCATTGCCGCCACATGCTCGTACCTGCGCCGGGATTACCACCGCGTGATCGCGACCGGGCTCCGGTACGCGTGCCACGCCGTCGCGACCCTCAACCGCGAAACGGGCGCGCGGGAAAAGCGGCCCGACGCCCCGGAGCGAATGGCCCGGGAAGAGGCCCGGCAAGCCGAACTGCTGCGCGACGTCATCGGGAACCCGTTCCGCGCCGTGACTGTTGACCCTTCGTGGCTCACGTCCACGGTGGTCGCGCTCGCCGAGGGCGCCTACAGGGACCGCGCCTTCGACCGGCTCCCGATCCTAGCCGACGCGCTCCAGGACGCCGGGTGCGACAACGACGACGTCCTGACCCACTGCCGGCACCCGGGCGAACACGTCCGCGGGTGCTGGGTCGTGGACCTGCTCACGGGCCGGAAATGAGCGAACGCTTTGCTGCGTCAGAGATTCTTATCACGCCTTGCTTCTTTTTTGCCGCTCCGTTACGCTCCCCACCCCAAGCCTCGTTCGGAGCTGCTATGAAGCGCGCTTTGTTGTTTGCCAACCTGATAGTCCTCGGCGCCGGTGCCGGCACCGCGACCGCCGGGCCGATCCAGTGGTCGTACACCGCGGAGGTCGAATACTCCCGCGACTACGGGAACGACTTCCTCTTGCAGTGGACCAACCAAACCGGAACGGTCACGTCCGAGGCCGGTGAGTACGTCGATCGCTCCCTGTTCACGACGACCGCGTACCCCGGCCCGCCCCGCGACGCCGACGCGAGCGGGCTCATCACGTACAACTTCGCGGTCCGGCTGACGCTGAAGGACACCGCGTCGGGCGAGTCCGCAGTGCTGGGATACAGCGGGTGGTACGCATCGCAGTGGGACAAGAAGGGGACCGGCGAAGACGAGAACGGGAACCCGACCTGGGACTGGGACTGGATTCACGAGAGCTCGGAGTTCGGCAAGCCGTCCAGTTGGGACTGGGTCACGCTCGGCGGGAACGTGTATACCCTGCGGGGCGAGGGCGGCGGGATGGGCACCAGCCCGAACGGGACGCTCGTGCTGTCCGCGTTGCCGACCGCGACCCCGGAACCGACCACGCTGGCCATCGCCGGCATCGGGTTGGGCGCACTGGGCATCGCCCGGCGCGTCCGAGGCCGAATTCTCGCCTGAGTGCTACGTCCGATCGCTTACCCTGTTGGGAGTTGGGCTCGGGGTGTTTGCTCGCGCGTCAGCAACTGGGAGCAACGATGTTCAGGATCTCGGCCCTCGTTCTGACCGCATCGGCCCTGTGGCTCGGCACTTCGGCACGCGCCGACAACGCCGAAGACAAGGCCGTCGCGTTCGTCAAGAAGCTCGGCGGGGTAGCAGTCCGCGACGAGAACGCGCCCGGTAAACCGGTTACAGAGCTTATTCTCCTCCACACGAAAGTAACGGACGCGGATCTCAAGGTACTGGCCGGGCTCAAGAGCATTACCAAACTCAACCTGTTTTGCCGGGTAACGGACACGGGGCTCAAAGAGATAGCCGCGTTCCAGAACCTCACCACACTCGACCTGCGCGCCGCCGCGATAACGGGCGCGGGGATCAAAGAGTTGGCCGCGCTTAAAAGCCTCACCACGCTCAGGCTAGACTGCTGGGAGATCACGGACGAGGGAATCAAGGAACTCGCCGCGCTCCGGAGCCTCAAAGCGCTCGACTTGGGTCGCACGGAAATGACCGCGGCGGGGCTCAAGGAACTGGCCGTAGCCCAGAACCTGAAGGAACTCAAACTGACAGTCAAAGGGGCCAAGGCTGCTGGAATCAAGGAACTTGTCGCGCTCAAGAACCTGAAGGAACTCAAACTGAGGTTCCGGGGGGATACGGCTGCAGAACTCAAGGAACTGGCCCCACTCCAGAACCTCACCGCGCTGGATTTAAGCTTGACGAAAGTAACGAATGCGGGGCTCAAGGAACTGGCTCCACTCCAGAACCTCAAGGAACTCGATTTGCGTTTCACGGGGGTGACGAACTCGGGGCTCAAGGAACTCGCCCCACTCCAGAACCTCAAGACGCTCTTACTGGCGGGCACAGGGGTCACGGGCGCGGGAATCAAAGAACTCGCCGTGCTCGAGAACCTCGCCACACTCCATCTGAGCGGCGCGGGAATAACGGACGCGGGACTCGAGGATCTTACCGCACTCAAGAGCCTCAAAGCGCTCGACCTGTGCTCCACCCAGGTAACGGACGCGGGAACCAAGGAACTGGCCGCGCTCAAAAACCTTACCACGCTCAATCTGCGCAGCACCCCCAGGATAACGGCCACGGGGATCAGAGACCTCCAGTCGGCGCTACCAAACTGCAAAATCGCGGACTGACCGCGCAGCGCGTTGGTGGTTCGCCCGTTGCTCCCGAGCCGCGGGTGAACCCGTGCCGGTACCCCCAAGGGGTTAGACTCCTCAGCCCAGGGTCGATCGCGCAGCGAGCGCGCCCTGGGAACAAGCAGGGGGCCGCACCCCAAAAACAACCCGCGACCGCAATACGACAGCCCCCACAGCCACCGACCGGCGCGCCACGCCAGGGACCAAACGTGCCCCTCTGTCGCGTGATTGACGGCACCGCCCCCGGCGGCTATGGTCCCGTCCGGTGCAGCGCGATTCACGAGGGCCGGGCCGATGATCGGATTGTTTGCAGCCGTGGCGATCGGGGTCGGGGGGCCGGCGGTGGTGGACGTCGAACCGCCCACCGACGCCCAGGTTCTCATCACGCTGCCGTTCGCCATACGCAACGACATCGCTATGGCGAAAGAGTTGCGCTCGACCAAAATCACCACCGCGACCGTCGACGGACAAACCACGGTCTGGTTCGTGCGCCGCTGGGAGTGCTTCGTGTCGTACACCGTAGGCCTGGGAGGTAATGGTGCGCCGCCGCCCCGGTTCCTGCACGTCACCACCGTCGAAACCGTCACCCGCAAATAGCACTGATCCGAAACCGCCGACCTCTCCCGGCGCCCCGATCGGCACATCGCACGAACCCTTCGCCACCTCACCGCGTAATGAATCTGTCTCAGTAAAAGCACCCCGTGCGGGGCACGTCTGTGAGCGCGTTCATCGGCCCGAATCTGTTTCTGGCGGCGCTGATCGCGCTCGTGTCGGCGGCCCCGGGCGCTCGCGCGGACGAATCGCTCCCGGCGCCGAAGAAGCCCGCGGAAGAGCGCCTCCTCGGGGCGCTCCAGTTCCAAAGCCGCGCGGCCGCCTTCACGGGAACCGACGTCGGGCGAGCGGGCAACGTGCGCAAGTACATCTCCGGCCACCCCAATTCGACCGAGCGCGCCGTCTGGGGCTTCGACACGCTCCCGCAGGGCGTGAAGTCGGCGCCCGGCGACGTCGTACCGGCGAAGCTCACGTGCTCGATCTTCCGCGTGGGTAAGAACACCCCGCCGGGCGTGCAAGTCACGGTCCGCGTGGTCAGCCACACGTGCCCGCAAGTGCCGGACCAACTGCGCGCCGAGTGGCAGTGGGCCGGCGACAAGGTCGACGCGCAGAAGAAAACCCTGAAGGAGCAGTACGACGAAGAGGTGGCCGCGTACCGGGCCAAGAAGGTCGACCCGGGCGCCGAGAGGCCCGACGCGGCGAGCTGGAAAGCCGCCAATGAACTCGCCGAGAAGTACGGCTACTACGAGGTCACGGTGCCCAAGGTCTTCGACTTTGACGAAGCCACCATCGACCTCCCGGCCGGGCTGTTCCGCAACGCACTGAAGCACAAGCCCGAGGCCCACGCGAACGGCACGCCCAAGCGCCCGCTCGTGTCGGTGTACGTGAGGTGCGAAACGATCGGGGTGCTGATCGGAATGGCCGAAGCGGACCTGTACCTGACCCCGAAACCCGTGCTGAAGCGGTGAGCACGAGGCGATTACGGGCGGGCTATTTCTTAACTTCGTTAGGTGGCACGTCGATCGGAGTTGTTGCCGCCGAGTTCCGCGCTGGGAATTCATCGGCGGCCAGGAACTCAGTTCACTTGGCAGAGAGGCGAAGCCCCAAAAACAAGTTCTGGGGCAAATGCCTTCACAGCCACTGCGGATCAGTAACGGCCGCCCGATCCGCCCCGGCCGCCACCGCCCGAGCCCCCGGACCGCGCTTCCTTCGGCTTGGCCTCGTTCACCGTCAGCGCGCGGCCCTCGCTCATTTGCCCGTTCATCCCGGCAATGGCGGCTTGGGCCTCCTGGTCGGAGTTCATCTCGACGAACCCGAACCCCTTCGATCGGCCGGTGTCCCGGTCCATGATGACCTGGGCCGTCTGAACGCTCCCGTAGGGGCCGAACATCCCGCGCAGTTGCTCGTCCGTCACACCGTACCCGAGGTTCCCGACGTACAATTTCTTACCCACGGTCTCACACCTTGCTGGGCCGAGCGGCCCGGAATCGGAGGGCACGGAGCCGAGTGCTTCGTGCCGACGGGAGCGGACGGCCGGACGCGCCCGGACGGGCACGCGGCTCCTCTGCGGCAGTGACGGTTTGGCGGTCTTGGGGGTCGAGAGGGATTAGCTCAGGAATAGAACCAAGAACAATCAAATCGAAGTGCGGCGGAAGCGGTCTACTCCTGTCGGGTGGTGCTCCCACCCAAAAACGATCATAACCGATCCGCTCTTACCTTGGACGAACCAATTCCGCCATTTGTGGAATTATTTACGGCTCGCGCTCCAATCGGAACAACTTGCCCTTCGGCCCAGGTTCACGTCACCCACAAATTGAAGAGATTCCGCGTGATTCGAGCGAATGAAGTGGTCGCAAATTTCTGCGCGTGCGGGACGGGTGGCACTCCCCAAGCGCCCCGAATGTGAGCTTGGGGACGGTCCGTCGCGGTCGATTGGGAAACTTGCGTCCGCGTCGGGTCACGGTTCGAGGGGCGTTGTGCCGGGCTCGATTTGTGGCACCAAATTGGACATTCGCGCGCTACAATGATGGCAACGGGATCGGCCGGCATTCGCGCCGGCCCTCGATTCGAGACCGGCGGCGCCCGAATCGGAATGCAATTGGAATCGGCCGAAGACCTGATCCAAGCTCTGCGGGCCAGCGGGCTGTTCACTCCCGAACAGCTCCGTGCGGTGTCCCGCGCCCTGAGCGCGTTCGGGACCGACCTGCAGGGCGGGATGCGGCACATCGTTCACCACGAACTCGTGACCCGGTACCAACTCGGCAAGATTTTCCGCGGACGGGTCACGGACCTCGTCGTCGGCCCTTACGTCGTCCTCGACAAGATCGGCGAGGGCGGCATGGGGAAGGTGTTCCGCGCGCGCCACACCCGTTTGGACCGCACGGTCGCGCTGAAAGTGATTCGCCCGGGGCTGGTCACGAACCCCACCGTCCGCGGGCGGTACGCGCGCGAGGTGCAAGCTACCGGCAAACTGGACCACCCCAACATCGTGCGCGTGGACGACGCGGGCGAGGTCGATGGCAAGTTCTACCTCGCGATGGAGTTCGTGGACGGGCTCGATCTCGCCCGGATGATTCGCGATTACGGGGCGCTCGAAGTAACGGAAGTGTGCGAGTACGCGCGCCAGGCCGCGCTGGGCTTACAGAACGCCCACGAACACGGCCTAGTCCACCGCGATATCAAGCCGAGCAACATTGTGGTGGCCGGCGAGCGCCACCTGCCGCAAGCGACCGAGCCGGCGGTGGTGAAGGTTCTCGACCTCGGGCTGGCCCGCGCGATCGACCCGGACGACATGGTTTCGCCCGACCTCACGCGCGACCACACGGTCGTCGGAACCCCCGACTACATGGCCCCCGAACAGGCCCGTAATTCCAAACTCGTGGACGCCCGGGCCGACCTCTACTCGCTCGGGTGTACGATCTATTTCCTGCTCACGGGGCACCCGCCGTTCCCGACCGGGAACGCGATCGAAAAGCTGATCCAGCACCAGACCAACCGGCCGACGCCGCTCCAGGCGATTCGGCCCGCTGTTCCGGCGGCGGTTGCCGAACTCGTAGCTCGGTTGATGGCGAAGAAGCCGGACGATCGGTTCGCCACGGCCGGCGCGTTTGCTGCCGCGATCGAGCCGCACACACTCTATCCGGTCGGTTCGCCCGCGGTGCCCGTTGTCTCGGTTCAAGATCGGGTCAGTGTCGGAACGCCCTCGGGCGAAACGGTACCCCCCCGGAGCACGCTCCCGCCCCCGAGCGGCTCCTCCACCGGATCGGGACTGCTCCTCGATATCCCGCCCGAACCCGCTCCCGTACCGCAACCGATCGCCCCGTCCGACAAAACCCCGCGCCCGCCCGCCTTTGAGGATGCGTTCGCGGTTATCGAGCCTCTCCCTTCCCGTGCCGTAACCAGGTATCAACCCGCGATCAAACGAACCGCGCCCCGCCGCCCCCCTGTCGAGGCGCGGATGCCGCGCGCTCTCAAGTGGACCCTCATTGTCGTTGCGGTTGCGATTCTAGTGGCGCTGGCAGTGTGGGCGGCGACGCTCAACCCGGCAGCGGGGTGATGTGATCTCGTCGCCGGGCGTTGCGACGAGAATAAAGCGTCTCCGACGGACCGTCACTTCCCGATGCTGTGAATCGTGAGGAATACCGATCCCGCCACCGGTTTGCCGTCGGCGGACTTCACGTTGTAGCCCACTTGCATCTGCATCACCGGTTTGAGCGCGTCGAAGGTGAGTTCCAGCGTGCGTCCGTCGGGCAGCAACTTCGCGCTCCGAACGGGCACCTCATCTTGCCCCTCCACGTTCGGGTCGGACACCTTCCATCGTTTCGAGCCGTACTCGCCGCTCCAGCGGTAGTTCCACCACGCACAGCGGTAGCTTTCGCTGGGAGTGACGGCCTTTGCATCGAGATCGCGGCTGAACGTCAAACGAACGGTGTTTCCCTTCACTTCCAGCGCGGTCGGGATGTCGAGCGGTTTGCCGGTGTACCGCACGCGCTGGAGGCACCCGTCCGCTTGCGCCGCAGTTTGCCAGCCATTCAGCCCGCAGGCGTAGAGGTGCCCGTCCGGGCCGAACCGCCCGCGGCAGACCCCCGAGAGGAACTGTACGCCCAGCGCCGCGGCCCCGCCTTGAACACCACCGTTGGGCAACTCCTGGCGGAGCAAGACGAACGGCCGGCAGCGCCCGTAGGAGAAGTGAATCGGCAGTCCCGCGAGCGGACCGAAGGTGTCCTTCGATACCCACGTCTGCCCGCCCGCGGAGTTGTCCACTTCGCGCGGGAGCCAGCACAGCGGCGGGTCGTAGGTCGTCGGCGCGGTGGTGCGGTGGTGGGCTCGCATGTCGCCGTAGAAGCCACCTTGCTTGTACTGATCGATGCGGGTGGCCGGCATCCAGTTCCCTTCCTGGTCCGCGCCGGTCAGGGTGCCGGTCGGCGACATGCCCATCCCGATCGGGTGCCGAAACCCGGTGCAGAACACTTCGGACTTCCGCCCGTCCTTGCTCACCTTGATCAAACTGCCGCCCGTGGGCGTGTCGGTGTCGCCGGTCTTGAAGAAGTAGAAGTTCCCCTGCGGGTCGGTTTCGAGGCAGGTGTCGTAGGAGTGCTCGCCGCCGCTACAGTGCCAGTCGTTGTTCACGCACTCGTAGAAGTCCGCTTCGCCGTCGTTGTTCAAATCGTGCAACCGTGTGAGCTGTCCGCGCTCGAGAACGATCACCTTGCCGTCCACCACTTTCAGTCCGAGTGAGTGGTAGAGACCGGTTGCGTACCGCTGCCAGGAGCAGGTGCCGGCCTTTTCGTCCACGGTGACGAGCCACACGTCTCCGTGACAAGTACACATTGCAACGCGACCGTCCGGCAGGAAATCGAGTCCCGTGCAGAAGAACAGTGCGTTGAACCGGTTCTTGTAGGGGATCGTGAGCGTGTCCACCGCGAACGGCCCGCTCTCGTTGCCGCGATCGAGCTTCGTGACGAGCGGTGCGCCCCAGCGCTTCGATCCGGCTTTCGTGAGCGTGCCGAGATCGGCCGTTCCGGGTAATTTCGCGAGCGTGGCGACGAGCTTGTCGACGTCCTTCGCCGCAACATCGGCCACGCCGACCGTGAAACGCAACGGCTTCTGGCTTGCTGCAACCGTGACACTGACGGCCGCGCCGACGTCCAGTGCGATTCCACCCGTGTGGCGCACCCACGCGAGCCGTACTCGCTCGCCGGTGCCCGAAATGATGACCGAAAGCCCCTTCACCTCAAGGGAGGTCGAGTTTCCGCCCACGAGGTCACAGAGAAATCGCTTCGCTTCCGTCGTGCCGGGGCCGACTTCGAGGGCCGAGGCCACAAACTGGTAGTCGCCCGCGGTCACCGACTCTGCGCTCTCGAGGACCGCACGCGGTCCGGCTGTGTACGCGAAGACCACGCGGTCATCGTGAACGTGCAGCCCGCAGTACTGGGCCCACTCGCGCGCGATCGGCGCGGTGAACCGCGGAACGCGGGCGTCCCATTTCCCCTGCGGGTCGGCCCAACCCGGCGCCGAGGTCGAAGCCGAGATCACCGGTCCCTTCGGGGTGGGAGTATTCAGTAGCCCGAACCGCCGGTCACTGTGGTTGAGGTGCCCACCGGTCCACGCGGCGTTCATTCGGAGGGTGTTGCGGTCGAAAACTGCGGCTGCGTCAGCCTTTCCGCCGAGCTTCACGACGGTCGCCTTGTAGACCATTTCGTGGCGCTTGTCGAGCGGGTAGCGCATCGTGCAGTTCAGGAACGGCCCGGTGTTCGTTTCGCGGAACCGGGCATCGATCCAGTCCTTGTCGGTCATCTTCTCCCACGGGGCCGCGTGCCCGGTGGCTGGCTTGGGGGTCCAGTCCGCGAGATCGGAGGCGACGACGGGAGGGACCGGACGCGGGGGAGGGGCAATTGGTGGTGCGTAATACGAAGAGATTAAAAACGTGAGCAGGAGCGGCATCTGACACCAGGGAGAAGCGAACAGGAGAAACATCCGTACTTGCGACAGTGTGGATGTGACTGGGTAGGTTTTCAACCTGTTCTCAGCCTGGATTTACACGAATAAGCAATGTTGCGATTCGGACCCGGTGCTTTAAAAATGGGCACTCTAGCCTAAATGCAGTGAAAGTCTTGCCGCGTGGTAGCCGAACCTTCAGGAACATCGCTTCAAGAAAATGTGTAATCTGTTATATTGGCCTTCGTCGTGCTCACTTTCATGTCATGAGAAGCCACGATATTACGAAATTATGATAATCAGGTGTATCGCTCACTGTCGCCACGTTTCTTTCACTTGCCTTTAACTTCGTGTTAAACTAGAATAAGTAAAATTGCGATTTTCACCTTTGCTTTAAGAGCAATCTGCTCACGTGCAAGCTCGATTCGCGTCTTCATGGTCGTTCGATTTCTCCGTTCTTGTTTGAGGTACACACTTTTATGCGTCTCTCTCTCCCTCGCTCACAGCGTGCGTTTACGCTGATCGAGTTGCTCGTCGTCATCGCGATCATTGCGATCTTGATTGGGCTGCTCTTGCCCGCAGTTCAGAAAGTGCGCGAAGCGGCCGCTCGCATGAGTTGCTCGAACAATTTGAAGCAAATCGGTCTTGCGTCGCACAACTACCACGACACGAGAGGGCGGCTCGCGCACAACGGCTCGAACCAAGCTAACGCGGCCAACAACAGCGCACCGCCCTTTAATACCGACTACCTCTGTTGGGGGTTCCACCTCCTGCCGGGGCTCGAGCAAGACAACCTGTACAAGGGGGTCAACACCCTCCTCAACGGGACCGCGACCGTGCCGGCCGCGCCGAACCTTCCGAATAATATGAGCGCCACTGCGGTGAAGACGTACCTGTGTCCGGCTCGGTCGCGGGGCGGATACTCGACGGGCGGCTCGAACAACATCGGGAACGCGCCCGGTTACAACGGCCCGTTCACCGACTACAAGATGAACTGGGAATCGTTCGACAATCGCTCGAACGGCGACCCGAATCGGCTGACGTTGACTGTGGTCACGTCGGGGAAGGGTACGAGCCAGACCATTTACGTGGGTGAAGGGTACCTGAATCCGAACGAGTACCGCCGCGACCACGGTAGCAACTGGGAAGAACTCATCTACTCCGGCGGGTACGGGGGCACCGGTCGCGGGTGCAACGGCGGCGATAAGAACAACAACACGTGCTTCTTCGACATCCAACGGGATAATGTTTCCGTGGGTCAGGGCAACATGTGGGGCTCCACGCACACCAGCGGTGCGCTGTTCGTCTTCTGCGACGGTAGCGTCCGCAGCGTGCCGTTCAGCCAACGCGGAACCAACACCACGGCCGCGTCCCAGCTCAATTACAAGGACAATCAGAGCTTGCCCGATAACTATTGATCCGTTCTGATGTTCGAGAATACGGCAGTTCTCTCGCGTGCCTCCTCAACCAAGGGGAGGCACGTGTTCGTTCCCGTCCTCGCACTTTTCGGAGTCGTTTCGCAATGCCTCGCACTCTCTCGCTCTCAAGAGTGACTGCCTCTCTTTCACTCGCCCTGATGCTCCTTGCGGGTTGCGGTTCTCCGGCGCCTGTTGCCGTCTCGGGCAAGATCACAATGCCCCCGAAGACGAAGCTGGTTGATACGGATATCGTTACACTCGTTTTCGAGCCGGAAGATAAGGAGTCTGGCAAGAGTGAAAATGCGACCGCGTCGCTGAAAGATCTATCGTTTACGGCGAAATTGGTTCCCGGAAAATATAAGATTGGTGTGACTGTTCAGGTCTACCCGGGGCAAGGTGGGCAAAAGGAGAGTGCCGACCGGAGCAGAGAGTTCCAGCAGCAGTTCGGCGGTTTCTCGATCAATTCAACACCTCTTCGGTTAGAGGTCACCAAGGACTCCGGCCAGACGATCACCGTCGATCTCGATAAGAAATCGGTCGGCAAGTAAGGCAAAAATCCTGCGAGTGGTGCTTTCTGCGGTCGTCGCGCTCGGTTCATATCTCCACCTCTCTTTCGGAGTGCGGTATGAGTAGGCGCCTCGCGCCGCTCGTGGGTTTGCTCGCGGCGTGCCTCGTCGTTGGTGTCCCGTCTTGTCAGAAGCCCTCCGGGGACCACCCGACAGCGCCCGAAAAGCCACCGCCCGGGTGGTTTCAAGACGTGACCGAGTCGTGTGGGTTGGACTTCACCCACGATCCCGGTCCGACGGGCACGTACTTCATGCCCCAATCAATGGGGTCGGGTGCGGCCGTTTTCGACTGCGACGGTGACGGCCTCCTCGATCTTTATGTCCTGAATTTCGGTGGCCCCGGCTCCCGTTCGGTGAACCGGCTGTACCGACAGGTCGCGCCGGGGAAATTTCAAGACGCCACTGAGGGCTCCGGCCTCGGGGTGCCCGGCCACAATCACGGCGTGGCGGTGGGCGACGTTAATAACGACGGAAAGCCCGACGTTTTGCTCACGCAGTTCGGCAGTACCAAACTCTTCATCAATCTCGGTGGTGCGAAGTTCCGGGACGTCACCGAGGCCTCCGGCCTCGCGAACCTGTCGTGGGGCATGTCGGCCGCGTTTCTCGATTACGACCGCGACGGGTGGCTCGATCTCGTCGTCGTGAACTACCTCGATTACGACAAGAAAGTCGAGTGCCGCTCCCCGGAAGGGGTTCTCGATTTCTGCGGTCCCAATTCGTTCGGTGGCGTGGGCAGCAAGCTCTTCCACAATCTCCGACAACCCGGCGGAAAGTTTGAAGACGCGAGCCTCGCGTCCGGAATCGGGGCGGTGCGCGGACCCGGTCTCGGCGTCTCGGTCGCGGATTTCGACGGTGACGGTTGGCCGGACATCTTCGTCGCGAACGACGGGCAACCGAACCGGCTGTGGGTGAACCAGAAGAACGGCACGTTCGCGGATGAGGCGCTCTCGCGCGGGGTCGCTCTTACCATCGCGGGGAAAGCGTTCGCGGGCATGGGGGTGGCCCTCGGCGACGTCAACAACGACGGCAAACTGGACCTGTACGTCACCCACCTCGGCACCGAGATGAACAACCTCTGGTGCCAGGAGGCGCGCGGACAGTTCCGCGACCGCTCTCTCGAATCGGGTCTGAATTCGCCCCGGTGGCGCGCGACCGGCTTCGGGACACTGATGGCCGATTTCAATAACGACGGTGCCCTGGACATTGCGGTCGTCAACGGCAAGGTCCACCGCGGCGGACCCGGGCGCGACACGGGCCTCGGGTTCTGGGAAACCTACGCGGAAAAGAACCAGTTGTTCGTCAACAACGGGACCGGAAAGTTCAGCGATGCTTCCGGCGAGAACGGCGTGTTCTGCGACTCATGGAACGTGGCCCGGGGACTGGTGTGCGCCGATTTCGACAACGACGGCGCGCCGGACCTGTTCGTGACGACCATCGGCGGTCGGGCGCGACTGTTGCGCAACGTCGCGCCCGACCGCGGGAACTGGTTAAAAGTCCGCGCCTTCGACCCCGTCCGTAACCGTGACGCATACGGGGCCGAGGTGCGCGTCCGGGCCGGCGGAAAAGAGTACCTGCGCGTCGTCAACCCGGCAGAGAGCTACCTGTGCAGCGGTTCTCCGGTCCTCCACTTCGGCATCGGGGGGGCGAGCGCGGTCGAGTGGGTGCGCGTCACCTGGCCGGACGGCGAGAAATTTCAGACGGAAGAGTTCGCCGGTGGGGGCGCGAACCAATTCTTGACACTCAAGCGCGGCGAGGGTAAGACGCGATGAGGGCCAACCTTCCTCCCCCACCACCATCACCACTCCCGCCCCGCGCGCCGCAATCAAAGGCACCGTTGGCGCCCAAAGTGCCGCGCATGGGGCGCCGGTGGAAGCGCGGCGGGGCCGTCGCCGTGGTCGCGCTCGTCATCGGTTCGGTCGTCTGGTGGCGAACGAAAGACGCACCGCCCGAACCGCCGCTGCCCCCGGGCATCACCGACGCGGAAGTGAGTGCGGTCGTGGAGAAGTCCCGCGCGCGCGTCGTGGCGACCCCGCGCTCGGGCGAGGCTTGGGGCGATTACGGGACGATCCTCCTGGCCCACCTGTTCGATCGCGAAGCGGACCAGTGCTTCGTTGTGGCCGCGCGGCTCGATCCCCAAGACCCGCGCTGGCCCTACGCGCGGGGTCAGATCGCACTCAAGCGCGATCCCCCGAGTGCGATCGCCTTATTGACGACCGCGTCCGAGGCGGCGCGCGCGCAACCGAAATATCGCACCGCCTGTGTGCTGACACTTGCCGAGGCGCTGCTCGAGCACGGGGAGATCGATCGGGCGGCCGACCTGTTACAACAGGAACTCGCTGTGGCGCCCGGCGAAGCGCGCGCGATTTTCGGTTTGGGGACGGTGGCCCTGCTGCGCGGCGACGATGCGACCGCGGCCGTTCGTTTCGCCGCTGTTCAGAACAACCCGTGCTGCCGGAAACAGGCGCGATCTCACCTGTCGCAACTCGCCCGTGTCCGCGGGGACGTGGCCGCGGCGAAACAGTACGAGTCCGAAGCGAACGCGCTGGACCCCGACCCGCCGTGGCCCGATCCCTATCTCGACAAGGTTGTTACACTTCAGGTCGGTGCGCGCGGGGACGATCGGCGGGTGGGGGTTTTGGAGCGCGACGGTCGGTTCCAAGAGGCCGCGCAGTTGTACCTGGCCCAAGCGCAACGGACCCCCACGAGTAAGGCACTCACGGGCGCCGGCGTGAACTTGGCCCGGCTCCGCGATTACGATCGGGCCATCGACGCGCTCCGCCGGGCCGTGGAACTCGATCCGAACGATCCCAGAGCCCACTACACGTTGGCTCTGGTGTTGTTCAACAAGGCGGAGCGCGAGTGGGTACCCAACCCGAATTCCGCGGACGCGGCGAGTTGGTTCCGGGAGGTCGTCGAAGAGGCGAAACGGACGATCGATCTGAAGCCCGATTACGCACAAGCGTATCTGTTCTGGGGGCTATCGCTGAAGCACTTGGGCGACCCGAGGGCGGCGATCGAACCGCTACGGAAGGGCTTGGTCATTCGCCCCGAGGAGTTTGAGATGCACCTCGCACTGGGACAGGCGCTCGCGGCGACGGGTGACCGCACCGGTGCGGAGCAGAGTCTTCGCACCGCGCAGAAACTCAAACCGGATGACCCGCGCCCGGTTCAGGAACTCGCGAAATTCAAGTAGTCACTCACGGGCCTTCGGGAGGCGCGCGAGCGCGGCCTTCGCGTCGGGGGCGATATCAAAGCCGAACTCGCCGTCGGCGACGCGCGCGAGGAGTTCGCGCGCCTTCTCCGTGTTCGCCCGCTCCAGCACCCGGACCGCCCGCGCCAGCCGACCCGACTGACTCACCGGCCCGTTCTCGCCGTTGAGTTTGCGCAGAATCAATCTAGTGCGATACCGAATCTCGTCGTTGGGGGCACTGTTCAGGAGCGCGCGGACCGCTTCGGTCGCGGGCGCGCCGAGTTTCACCAACTCGTCGGTCGCGCCGTCCCGCACATCGAAGGATTCCGCATCCAGTTCTTCGACCAACTTGCGAATGCGCGCGCGCTCGTTTTTATCAACAGAAAGCTTCCCGAGTTGCGTGTCAATGAACGCGACGTAGTTCGGCGCGGCCGCGAGGAACGCTCGCTGCGCGGATGCCGCCTTGACTCGATCCGTTCCCATCAGGTTTTCCCAGTGGGTGTCGCGCTCTTGGTTCTCCATTGCTTTTGCGGGTTTCACTCGGCCGAGTGCCGCGTCGGTGGCTTTGTCCAAATCTGCGATCGAGCGCCCGAGGAGCATGTGATCGAAAAGGGCCGATGTGCCGTCGAGGGGCGCGAGCGCGAAGCCCGTAATGTTGATCGCGCCGAACTCTTTGAAGAGGTCGCGGGTGTGAACTTCCCACTCCTTCGCCGGTTTCGCTGCGAGTTGAACCGAGGGCGCCCAGCCGTACACGTTGCTCCCCGCGTGGAACCGGTGCCCCCAGCCCGTGGCCGGGTTGTGGAACTGGATCATCAACCCGCTGCCCCCAAACTTTTTCCACGCGAACCGGAGGTAGCGGAACTCGCCGGCATTCTTGGGCGTTTCGACGATCTTGAAGTTCCAGCCGGGGATGTTCGACCGGTACTTCTGCATCGGCGTGACGCGGACCGCCTCGACGCCCGCGAACACGTCGCGGTCCTCGCGCACGGCGGTACCGGCTTCGCCCCCGCCGTCGTTAATGAGTACGGGGAGCAGTGGGTCCACGCCCTCGTCGAGCAACTCGACGACCGCCCCGTCCGCCCTGGGTGCCTTGTAGTTCGCGTCGTTGGTCGGGTCGCCGCCCGGTCCGGGAAACGGAGGGGGAACCAGTCCCCCGAGCTGGATGACGTCTTCCCCCGCGAGCACAAACACGGGGATCGCCGCACAGAGTGACAACACCAAAACACACGCGAGCCAGCGCATGAAATCCCTCCGCCGGATTGGGGCGAACCGATTATCTGTGAATAAGACGAGGCGGGGGAGGGGAATTCGCAGTACCCGAAATACCATGTTACATTCGGCCGCTGGACGATGGACGATTTTGGTCGCTTCTTGCACGGGCGCGAACCGATAGGTATATTGTCTCCGACCGGTGGGGTTGTGGCGCTCGCGTCGAGTGCCAGCGCTGCCGGAATCACCGAACACAAGGGTTCCTCTCATGCTGCGCGCCGCGTTAGCACTCACGCTCGGGTTCGCTGTTGTCGTTGGGTTCGGCGGGAACGGCTTCACCGCGAAGGCCGAAGACAAGAAGGACGTCAAGAAGCTCGAAGGCAAGCTCACCTGCACCAAGTGCGCCCTGAGCGAAACCGACAAGTGCGGTCACGCTCTGATCGTGAAGGAAGGCGGCAAGGACGTGAAGTACTACCTGGACGACAAGGGTGGCGCCGAGAAGTACCACGGCAAGTGCTGCAAGGCCGACGTGGACGCGACCGTGACCGGCAAGATCGTCGAAAAGGACAAGAAGAAGCACATCGAAGAACCGAAGGTCGAAATCAAGTAAGTTAAGATTGCGGGAACCCTCGCACGCAACGCCACCCAAATGGGTGGCGTTTGGCGTTTCAGGGAGCGAAGGCGACCTACCCCCCAACCCCCTCCCTGAAGGGAAGGGGACGGGGCGTCGAAGAACCTCTCCCCAACCCCTCCCCTAAAAAGGGAGGGGCTTAAATCGGAATCGGTGGTGGGGCTCTTCGGTTTTTGGTTTTTCTCCCCCTTCCTTTTTAGGGAAGGGGGCTGGGGGTTAGGTCCTTCGTGGCTCGGGTTGCTCTTCGACTTGTGTTACGGTTGGCGTACCATAACAACGCTCACAGGAGGTAACGCATGAAGATCATCCTCGCCAACCCGCGCGGGTTCTGCGCTGGCGTGAACATGGCGATCGAGGCGCTGGAGACGGCGCTGCGGCACTACGGCAGCCCGTTGTACGTCTACCACGAGATCGTTCACAACCGGCCCATCGTCGAGAAGTTCCAGAAACTCGGCGTGGTGTTCGTGGACGATATCTCTGAAGTCCCCTTCGGCGGAACGGTGCTCTACAGTGCGCACGGCATCTCTCCGGTGATTCGCAAGCACTCCGAAGAACGGAACCTGCGGGCCATTGATGCGACGTGCCCGCTCGTGACCAAAGTTCACAAGGAAGCGATCAAGTTCGCGCGCGACGGGTTCACGATTGTGCTCGTCGGCCACGAGGGGCACGACGAGGTGATCGGCACGATGGGCGAAGCCCCCGCGAACATGGTCCTCGTCGAAGACGCGGCCGACGTGGAGGCGCTCACCCTTCCGGCGGATGCGAAGCTCGCGTTCCTCACGCAGACCACCCTGAGCGTGGACGAAGCGAAGGTCGTTATCGACGCCCTCAAGCTGAAGTACCCGCAAATCGTGGGGCCGAACAAGGACGACATCTGCTATGCGACTCAAAACCGCCAGGACGCGGTGAAGAAGCTCGTGGGCGAAGCCGACGCAGTTTTGGTGCTCGGAAGCCAGAACAGCTCGAACAGTCAACGATTGGCGGAACTCGCGCGCACCAACGGTAAGCCCGCGTACCTCATCGACCGCGTTTCGGAACTGAAGGACGAGTGGTTCCGCCCGAGCGACACCGTTCTCGTGACGGCGGGAGCCAGCGCGCCCGAAGAACACGTCCAGGACTGCATCAACTACCTCTGTGCGAAGTTCGGCGCGACCGTTGAACCGCGCGTCGTTCGCGAAGAAGACGTGAGCTTCCCGCTCCCGCGCGAACTGCGTGTCCTCACGAGCGCGTGAGCCAACAGTGGGCGCGGCTGACCGTAGCTCGGAGAGCGTGCGATGACCGAAGCGGAATGGCTATCGGCGACCGACCCGGCACCGATGCTTGACTTCCTCCGAGGCAAGGCGAGTGACCGGAAGTTGCGGCTATTCACTGTGGGTTGCTGCCGTAGACTTTGGCGGTATCTCGACGACAAACATTGGCGGCCTGCTCTCGAAGCCGCTGAGCAATGTGCTGACGGGGAACTGTCCGTCGAAGAACTCTCTGCCTGTTGGGGTGATGGTCGTTTGATGGACGACGACTTTGCAGCAAGGAATGGATTCAGCCTTCAAATAGTCCGTGCCGCATTCACGACCGTCTGGCGATCGTTGCACGTTACAGAGAAGGAGAAAAACACCGCGGCTTATGTTGCCCTGATAGCAGGAGCACAAGCATTGGGTCGCAAGGCCGATGAGTTCCTTCTCTACCATTTGCATTTCAGACTCGTAGAGCTGGACGAAGAAGAGCACCACAAAGCAGACCTTGTTGTCAGTGCTGAGAAGAGTGTCCTTGCAGCATTCTTGCGTGACATTTTCGGCAATCCCTTCCGCCGAACGATCAATTTCAAAGACACCTGGCGCACGAACACAGTGATTGCTCTTGCAAGGCAGATGTACGAAAATCGTGATTTTTCCCCGATGCCGATCCTGGCCGATGCCCTTCAGGATGCCGGTTGCGATGACGAGGACGTTCTGAGCCACTGCCGAGGCGACGGGCCGCACGTCCGGGGCTGCTGGGTCGTGGACTTGCTGTTGGGGAAGAAGTGATGTCAGCCTCTCCCGTTGTGGAACTGAACTACAAGCCGACACTCCCCCGCCGCCTGGATTGGCGGATCGGCTGCGTGGGGTCCGGGTTCATCATGAGGGACTGTCACCTCGTCGCGTACCGGAACGCCGGGTTCAATCCCTTCGCCATTGCTTCGCGGAACGAGACGACAGCACGGGAAGTCGCAACACAGCACAACATTTCGACCGTTCAGAGCATCGACGCGCTGCTCGCAAATCCCGAGGTCGAAATCCTTGATGTGGCCGTACCACCAGATGCACAAGCAGACTTGATTCGCCGGGCGGTGGAACTCGGGAAGGGCCGACTTCGAGGGATTCTCGCACAGAAGCCACTCGCGCTATCGATCACGGTCGCGAAGGAACTCGTGAAGGCGTGTGCGGACGCGGGAATCGTGCTCGCGGTGAACCAGAACATGCGGTTCGACCAGTCGGTGCGCGCCGCCAAAGATGTGCTCAATCGCGGGTGGCTCGGTGAGATCGTGTTGGCCACGATCGACATGCGAGCGATTCCGCACTGGATGCCGTGGGCCGAAGGGTTGCCGTCGCTCTCCACGTTCGTGATGAGCATTCACCACCTGGATACTTTCCGCTACTGGCTCGGCACGCCGGAGCGAGTGCTCGCATCCACGCGGCCCGATCCGCGAACCAAATTCCCGCACCGGGACGGCATTAATCTTTACATTCTGGAGTACGAGTCGGGCGCGCGGGCTTCGTCGTGGGACGACGTGTGGACCGGGCCGAGCAAGGAAGGCGCGGCCGGAGACATCGGGATCAAGTGGCGCATTGAAGGCACAGAGGGTTTGATGCAAGGCACAATTGGTTGGCCCAAGTACCCGGCCCGCACACCGAGTACGCTGGAATACAGCACGCGACAGCAGCCCGACACCTGGGTGCGCCCGAAGTGGGACGACGTGTGGTTCCCGGATGCGTTCGTGGGCACGATGGCGCAGCTCCTCGTTGCCGTGGAGAACGGCACCGAGGCGGAAATCAGTGGGCGCGATAACGTGGAAACGGTCGCACTCTGCGAGGCCGTTTTCGCCGCCGCGACCGAGCACCGCGTGGTCCGCATGGCCGATGTTTTGGGGTCCGCATGACCCCCGACCTTCGTATTCAGCAGGCACTCGTTTTGGGCACGCGCGGCGTTCGGGTTGTTGCACAAACCGATGAGTTCGACACCGCGGAAGCCGAGCGGATCGCGGTGCTGTTCGGCGCGCGCCCGAATGGGGTCGCGTGTCCGCGTGCGGACTTCGCCAGTCCCTTCGGGAAGAAGCACGTTGCAGTGGTGCGCGTCGAGGACCGGCCCGACGGCGCACTCGGGTTCCGTTTCCTGGTGCTGTCACGCGATCTCTACAAGCACCTGGGCGACCCCTTTGCGATCGCGGACCGTTACCCACCCGACTGGACCGCGACGGGCAAACTTGCCGACCTCGCGTGGCCGCTGGAAGTGCTTCCGGAACGCACACTCGAAAACCTCGACGCGATCCTGAAGGCCGGCGACACGGCGCTTTTGCTAGGAAGCGTGCAGGCGCTTGTGGATGGAAATCGCGTGCTGCTGAAACGCGACGAGCCGGCGCCGTTCATTCGCGACTTATGGCAGTTGCTCCCGGACCGCACGCGGTGCGACCTGTGGCCAGCGACCTTCGCGTTCTCGGACGAACTCGGATTCCACGCCGCAGTGGGTCCGACGCTGCCGACGCCGCGTCACGGCGTGCAGGTTCTGGTAGAAGACGCGATCCGGGATTATCCGCAGAGCAGTTACGAATTGGGCCTGCAGATCGCGATCGAATCCCGCGACCGGGTCGCGCTGCGAAAACTCCTCGCACGGCGCACGGCGGACGACACGATTCGGCTGGGGCTGTACATTCTCGCCTTTGCGCTCATCGCTGCGGCGGTGCTGAAGTTCGTGTTCTGAGCAGCGATAGCACGTGCGTGTTGACCGCACTCAATGGATGGAGGCGCTCATGCCGCTCGACGAGAAGGTGCTCGTGATCCCAACGGAGCAGTTCCGTGCTGCGGGTTATTTTCACGGGCTGCGCGCGGCAGACGATGCGTTTCGCGCGACCATTCTCGATGCGACCGCGTTCCAGTTCCGTCCGCGTTATGAAGTCGAAACCGATCCGTCGTTCAAGCAACTCATCCCGTACATCGTGCTGAAGTGCGGCGACCAACTGTTCCACTACCGACGCGGCGCTGCGGGTACTGAAAAGCGTCTGGAAGCACTGCGATCGATCGGCATCGGCGGCCACATCAGTGAAGCGGACGCCGTGGGTGGAGACGATCCTTACCAAACCGGCATGTTGCGCGAGTTGACGGAAGAGGTGGAACTCGGCTGCGGTTTTCGCGAGCGGTGCGTCGGGTTCATTAACGACGACCGTACCCCGGTGGGCAGCGTTCACCTCGGCGTGGTTCACGTCTTCGAGTTGGAATCGCCCGCAGCGCGCTCGCGCGAAGACGCGCTGGTGGATTCAGGGTTCGCGCCGCTCGCGGAACTGCTCCGCGATGCGGAACATTTCGAGACATGGTCACAGTTCGCGCTAGAAGAACTGCGGAGCGATACGCAGAAACTGTGACTCTACTTCGCCACCATCAGTTTTTGGCCGCTGCGTTGGACGAGCTGCCAGCCCTGTGGGGTACTCTCGATCGTCTGCGGTTTGTACTCGGCCGCGACCGATGCCGCACGCACGACCAGATCACCAGGCCAAAACTGCCCGGCAACCGCGTCGGTGGGCAGTGCAGGGGCGTTGAGCAGTTCGGGTAAGCCGTCAGTTGGCGCGGAGGTCGGGAGCAGCACGCCTTTGGCGTCCACCGCGCGCTTGCCGGTGGGTTGCAGGACCGCCAACATCGGCTTGCGAAACGTCAGCACCACCGTCACAACGTCGGGCGGTTCGACCGTTACTGCGTCGACACTCGCGACCCACGGGTGCGCGGTGAACGCCGTTGCCAACTTCTTCTTCAAATCGGGGTCGAGAACCTGGAACGTCGGTTCAACTTGTGCGCTGTATCGCACTTCCGTCAGGAACGTTTCGCGTGACGTGTTCGGCGGTGGTTCGCATCGGATGTCTGCGAACCGCGCTGCGTAGCGGTCGCGCGCGCCGATGTTCCGGCGCGCCTCGTCGCCCAGGCGCGACAGACCGAATAACAGTGCGCCCGCGGCGCCGAGCGTGAGCACGACCGCGACGATGGGCCGCGCGGTTCGTGGAGCTTTGGGGGGCGGGGCGGGCGCTTTCTTGGCTCGCTTCACCAGACGTGTAACTCCCGTTCGAGCGCGACGCCGGTGCGCTCTTTCACCTTAACGCGGACGTGTTCCGTGAGCTGCAGAATGTCGCGCGCGGTTGTGCCGGGGTGCGCGACCGCGTAGTTCGAGTTCCGCTCGCTCAGTTCCGCGCCGCCGGCCCGGGCCTTTGTCATTTGCGCGCGGTCGATGAGGGTCGCGGCGGTGTGGCCCGGCGGGTTGCGGAACAACCGGACGGACGCCTGGAAACTCAGCGGTTCGGCGGCTTTTCGTTGTATCCAGGCTTTCAGCATTCGCTTCATAACCGGGGCCGGGGCCTCGGGTTCGAGCTCGAACTCGACCGACAGAATCACCGGCTCGTCGAGGTCGCTGTGGTGCTCGCTGAACGTGAGCTCGTCGCGCCCGCGGACCTGCACTTTCCCGGCTTCCGTCAGCACAGTCACGTTGCGCACCGTTTGGCTGATTTCGCCGCTACGGTCGCCGACGTTGCACCGCACACTACCGCCGACCGTACCGCGAATGCCGACGAGCGTTTCCAACCCGCCGAGCCCGTGCTTCACGGTGAACGCGATGAGGTCGAACAGTTGACCGCCGCCCCCCGCGGTGACGCGCTTCCCGTCGCGCTGGAGGAACGTGAACGCCTCCGCGGTGAGCCGGATCACCGCGCCCGGAACGGGGTCGTCCTGGATGAGCAGGTTGAACCCGCCCCCGAGCATCCGCACCGGGACGCGGTCGCGCTGGCACGCGGACAGGACGGCGTTGAGTTCGTCCAGTGAGCGCGGTTGGATGAGGAATTCGGCCGGGCCGCCGATCTTCAGGTGCGTGAACGGGGCGAGCGGCTGGTTCCGCTGAGTAATTTCTGGGAACTGGTCGGCAAGGGACATTTCGCGGCCTCCTTACCGTTACTCTATCGCAACTTCCATTCCCCGCGTAGCCGCACCGCACAACGTGGGCCTTTCACGGCTTCGGCAGGTGCGGGATGCGCACGATAATGTCGTCGCCGGGCGGCTTGCTGTCTTTCCCGTGAGTACCATCGTCCACGCCGTTGACTCCGACGCTATAAAGCAGGAAACCGTGCGCGTTGGGCCTGTAGATCAGCTCTTTACCGCTGAAGAGGTCGCCCGGAACCGCACTCAGGTAAGTCGGTGCGAGTTTGGCGAGAGAATCGGGGTACCGGCCGTTGACCCGCTGGTACCACGCGAGTGCGTAGGCGACCATTGTTGTGTCGAAGCCTTGTTGGGCACGGTCTGCGGCGTCCGTGACTTTGTACGCTGCGGGTAGAAGTAAGCCGGCCAACACATCGCCGATTATTTGTCCCCTTGCTTGCGCAGCCTCCTTTCCGCCGAGGAGCAACTGGTTTAACCGATCCGGCTTCATTGTTTCGGCTTTCATGGCCTTGATGTCGGTTATGAACACGTCGAATTCTCTGACGCGCGTGGCACGGCCCTTCGCGCGGGCCGCAGCGGACAGTTGATCGAACCACACGTTGCCGGCTTCCAGAGCCAAATCCCAATCGATCGTCTCGCGCATGAAATTCGCGAGCCGGTCTTGAACTTGCGTGTTGCCACCGATCGTTTGAAGGTATTCGAGCCCCCTGTGATTGATTTGCATGACGGTATCGAGGTACGCGAATCGATCGTAGTCCAAATGCTCCGCGACCTCAGTCCGTGGGGGGAGCGCGCGGAGGTCTTCGAGACAGCGCTCCAACGATTTCGCGTCGGGCTTTGCGTGATCCAGAAAGGCGACCTCCGCGCGGCACGCAATTTGTTCGATTGATGCACTAGCTAGATATTCAAACAGTGTTCCGCCATGACCCACGAGCCGGCCGAGGCGGTGGCACGCGAGTACGTCTTGCCACGCTTCGTTAACGTTTCCGTGACCCAAAAAGAGCATGGCACGCGCGGCGAAAGCCGCGGCCAGTTCACGACACACCTGCACGGTTGGCAGGAGCGCGCTGTGCATTCCGTTCGAGCCTTTCTCGGTGCGTTCCGGGATGATCGGGTTGTAAAAATGAGTCCTTTTCACGGCTTCCCGGAGCGCGGTCAGCGGTTTCGCGTTCGCTTGGAGCCAGCCACTGCTAGTTGTGTTCTCGTCGGCGGTCCACGGCCGCGCGGAAAATTCCCTCACTGCGTCGAGCGCCGCGGGGCTCGTTCCCGCCCCAATCGTTTTCTCGGCATACTGTTTCACATCGATGAAGTAATCGCCGGTCTCGGGCGGTGGCGTCACCCCCATCTTCTCGAAGAAGCCATTTGGAACCTTCCCGCTGCCGGGCGCGTTGGGGCCGATCACGTTCCAAATGGCGACGTTCGCGTTGTTCTCGGTGGTCACCCCTTTGCTCAGTCGGTCGTTGATGGCGGTGACGTAGTCGATGTGACCGGTGGAATCGATCGGCCCGAGCACGAACGTTGTGTTTTTACCGACGGTGAACGTGCCGCGCTTGCCCAACGCGAGAGGGGCTGGTTCGGGCACATTTGTCGGCGCGGTGCTCGCCTCCGACGGATCGGCTGGGGGCTCCGGGCGCTTCTTGCAGCCCGTGGCAATGCCAACCCCCAGCACGAGCAACACAGTGCAGGCCGTTTTCATGGCGAATCTCGGAGCGCGTGAATCGGGCACGGTCACTTCTTTCCGCCGATGCACCAGAGGTGCTTCGTTCCGCGGATAAAGATATCGCCGTCCGAGAACGCGGGGGAAGCGAACACGGGTTCGCCGAGCGGGTTTTTCGCCAACAGCTCGAACTCTTCGCCCGCTTTCAGAACGAATGTGATGCCTTCGCTGGACGTGAGGTAGATGCGCCCGTCGGCTGCGATTGCGGAAGCGTGGTGCTTCTTTCCGCTCAATCGCTCTTTCCAGAAAGGCTTTCCGGTCTTCACATCCCAACAACTCGCGACCCCCGAATCGTCCACGAGGAACAACTTCCCGTCGTGAGCGACGGGGGAGGGGACGTAGCCGCCCTCGCCTTTTTTCGACCACAGGACGTGCGTTTTCGTGACGTTGCCGGTGCCGTCTGGCTTGATTGCCATGATCCAGTGTTGCGGGAACCCCGCGGTGAGGAGCAGCACGCCATCGTGCATGACCATGCTCGAAACGAACTGCTCCGTCGGGCCGTCGATGATCCAGTTCTGCTTTCCGGTATCCGGGGAGTAACTCGCGACGCACTTGCTCCCGGTCAACACGAGTTGCTTCTTGCCATCGGCTTCCACCACGACGGGCGGGCAGTACGACCGCAGTTTGTTCAGGCGGTCCGCGCGCCACTTCTCCTCACCCGTCTTCTTGTCGAGCGCGACGATGTACGCGCCTTTGTCCTTCGGCGCGTCCTGATCGCCGTTCACGATCACCAGGTCGTTGTGAAGCACGGGCGGGCTACAGAAGCCGTGAACGGAATGGAACTCGCCCGGGATCTTTTCCCACAGCAGTTTGCCATCGAAATCGAAGCAAAAGACCCGCATTTGCGGCTTGTCGAAGAACGTGATGTAGACGCGCTCGCCGTCGGTCGCGGGGGTGGAACTGGCCCAACTGTTCTCACTGTGTTTGAACTCCAGACCGGAAACCACAGCGGACTTCGTCCACAACAGTTTGCCCGTAGCGCGGTCCGCGCAGTACAGCACGCGCGTTTTGTCGGCTTCCACGCACCCGGCGACGAACACCTTTCCTCGACTCACGACCGGCGACGAGTGCCCGGTTCCGGGGAGTTCGAGTTTCCACTTCACGTTCTCTTTCGAGTTCCAGGTGAGTGGAAACCCTTTATCCTTCACCGTCCCATCCGCACGCGGACCGCGCCACCCGGGCCAATCTTCGGCCGACGCCACACTCGTAACGAACAGCAAGCAGAGGGCAGCGCAGGCTCGCGGGGTCATCGGGGCGGTTCTCAGGGTGTGTTCGGATGTGGTAAGTAGGTGGGGCGGTGGGCGGCATTGGCGGGTTTGGAGAGATTTCACCATAAGAGGTGCGCCCGGGGAACGAAAATCCGCGTTCCCGCGTCGAACCGGTAGTTGAATCTCGTTGTAGTGTTGAACAGAGCCATGCGATCAAGTCCTTGCGGGAGATACTCATGGGTTCCGCTCGGTTCGTGAAGGCCATGTGCGCCGTGGCGCTGTTCAACAGCGCGCTCTACCTGTGTGTCAGGGAAGAGGCGATTGCGGGCGAGAAGGACGACCTCGCGAAGAAGTACACGGATCAGCTCCGTAAGAGCAAGGACGTGAAGACGCGCGTCACCGCGCTCCAGGAACTCGGGACGCTCGCGCAGATCAAGAAGTCGCTGGCAGCCGACGCGCTACCGGACATCTACAAGGCGACGGAAGACAAAGACGCGGGTGTCCGGGCCGCGGCCGCGGAAACACTCGGTAAGGCCGATGAGCCTTACGAAAAGGCGGGCGACATCCTTGTTAAGTTGCTGAAGAGCGACAAGGACGAGAGCGTGAAGATCGCGGCCGCAAAGGGGCTGTCCTCAATGGGCACCGCGGCGAAGGAAGCACTGCCCGCGGTCCGCGACGTCGTCAAAGCGAACGCGGGCGACAAGAAGAGTAAGCTCGGCCTCGCTGCAAAAGACGCCCTGAAATCGATCAGCGGTACGCGGAAGTAGGTTCGGATTTGGCCGGTCGACGCGAACCCGGAGCCACTGCTCCGGGTTCTTTGTTTTTACTATGCCGCGACCGGTGGGTACACTCGTGCGGTAACACCGCAGAGGACACTCATGTTGCCGATCGACCGTCGCTCGTTTTTGGCCGCGTCCGCATTCGCTGCTTCGGGCAACTGGTGCCCCTCGCTCGTTCTTGGCGCTGATTCGTTGAGGACCAAGCCGCCGAAACGCGCACAACCGGCGGCGAAGAAGGTCGCGGTCGTCTGTTCCATTTACAACTACCTTTCGCACGCCTACCACATCGCCGGGCGCTATCTTGATGGCTACATGAAGGGCGACGAGCACCACTTCCCGGAGTTCGGGATCGCGTCCGCGTATGTCGAGCAAGTGAAGGCGAACGACCTCAGCCGCGAACTCGCGAAAGAGCACAGCTTCCGCCTCTCGGAGAGCATTGATGACGCACTCACGCTCGGCACCGGCAAGCTCGCGGTGGACGGCGTGCTGCTCATCTGCGAACACGGCGACTACAAGTACAACGAAAAGGGCCAGAAACTTTACCCGCGGTACGAGTTCTTCAAGAAGATCGCAGCCGTATTCGAGAAGACCGGCAAGAGCGTACCGGTATTCTGCGACAAACACCTCAGTTACGATCGCACGAAGGCCGCGGAGATGGTCGCGACCGCGAAGAAATTGCGGTTCCCGCTGATGGCCGGGTCGTCACTTCCCGTGACGTGGCGCCGACCGGAACTGGAGTTCAAGCGCGGGACGAAGATTACTGAAGCGCTGGTCGCGTCGCGCGGCGAGCTAGAGATTTACGGTATCCACGCACTCGAAGCGTTGCAGTGCATGGCCGAGCGCAGGTTCTCCGGGGCCGATCCGAAGCCCGCGAACCAGGGCGTGAAAGCGGTGACGTGCTTACAAGGCGATGCGGTGTGGAAGGCCGGCGACGACGGGTTGTGGTCGTGGGAACTGCTCGAACACGCGCTCGGACACAGCACGTCGCGCAACGCCGGGGACATTCGCGCGAATTGTAGACGGTTCCCGCGCCCCGCGACGTGGGGCAACTTCGTCAAAGGCCCGATCGCGTTCCTGGTCGAGTACGCGGACGGGTTGAAGGCGACCGTACTCCAACTCGACGGTCACATCGCGGACGAGACGTTCGCGGCCCGCGTGGACGGCGAGAGGAAGCCGTCGTCGTGCTTGTTCTGGCTCCCGCCCCCTCCGGGAGCGGCGTTCCTCGAAGCGCTCGCGGGGCACACCGAGACGTTTTTCGCAACGGGCAAGCCGCCGTACCCGGTGGAGCGCACACAACTCACCGGCGGCATCCTCGACTACGCGCTCGAATCGCGCGTGAAGGAGAAGCGGCTCGATACACCGGACCTCGACATCCGTTACGATCCCCCCGCGGACAGCGGATTCATGCGTGGCGACTACACGAAACCGGTGAAGTGAGGGCACGTGTAAACAGGTTCCGCCCAGCGGTTTTTGTGGGCCTCGCGCGACTTTCACGGAGAATCTCAGCCCGGCCGTTGACGCTATTCGCGCCGCGGCATACGATGGATTTTTCGATTTCTATCAAGTTGTTGCTCGAATCTGGGACCGTTGCGGATGTCCGAGCCGAGCCTTACTGCCGAAACGTTCGCTGCCGCCGTTGATCGGTTGACGGCGCACTGCGAACGTCCGGTCGTGGTGAAACTCGGCGGCAGCGCGATGGAAGATCCCGCCGCGACCGACGCCTGTCTGCGTTGCGTGGCAACGCTCCACCACCTCCGCGTGCCGGTCGTACTCGTTCACGGGGGCGGTAAGCCGATCGATCGCGCGATGGCCGAGGCGGGCCTCACTCCGAAGAAGGTCGCGGGGCGCCGGTACACGGACGACGCCACGCTCTCGATCGTGGTGCGGGTACTTCACGAACTGAATCGCGACCTCGCGCATCGGCTGAACGCACTCGGGGTTCCCGCCGTCCCCACCACCGAAGCGGACGATTTTCCACTGATGGGCGAGCGCCTCCTGCTCCCAAGCCTCGATCTGCAACCGGTCGATCTGGGCCGCGTCGGGAAGGTGACGGGCGTTCGCACCGAACGGTTCGGGCAGGCGGTCGCGGACGGTGGACTTCTTGCGGTCATCCCGTCGCTGGCCATCGACACCGACGGCGGCTGGCTGAACGTCAACGCGGACACCGCAGCGTCTGCTGTCGCGGGCACACTGAAAGCCGACAAAGCGGTCTTCCTGACCGATACGCCGGGCGTCTTGCGCGACCGTGCGAATCCCCGATCGCTCATTTCCCAACTCACCGAGAGCGAGTGCCGCGCCCTCATCGCTTCCGGCGTGATCGATGGCGGCATGGTGCCGAAGGTCGAAGCGTGTTTTGAGGCGCTCGAAGCCGGCGCGAAATCCGCTCTCATCCTCGACGGCAGGGTGCCTTACTCCCTGCTGAACGTGTTCCTCCACGACACGTTTACCGGCACCGTCATCACGCGGTAAGCCGAACCTCCTCTTTGTGTTCTCTGTCCCACTGTACTCGGATTCGACCCATAATCCCTATTTCTCAACGCCGACCAATGACAACCGAATTGCTTTCCAGCGAACAGATCATCGCCCTGGCGAAAAAACACCTGACCGGGAACTACACCCGGTACCCGGTGTGCCTGGTGCGGGGGAGCAATTCGTGGGTGTGGGACGCGGAAGGCAATAGGTACCTGGACTTCTTCCCGGGGTGGGGGTGCGGAATTCTCGGGCACTGCCCGCCGCGTGTGGTGCAGGCGGTTCAGGAGCAGGTCGCGACGCTCATTCACGTCCCGAACACGTGGTACACCGAGCCGCAAGCGCTGCTCGGCCAGGCGCTCGGTGAGCGCACTGACTTCAACGGCGTGTCGTTCTTCTGCAACAGCGGGACCGAGGCGAACGAAGGCGCGATCAAGCTCGCGCGCCTCAACGGTAAGCCGAAGGGTAAGTACAAGATCGTGACCCTCACGGGGAGCTTCCACGGCCGCACGATGGGGGCGCTTACCGCGACGGCTCAGCCGAAGTACCACACCGGCGTCGAGCCGATGCTGCCCGGCTTCAACTACGCTCAGTACGGCGATTTGGAGAGCGTCGCGAAGGCCATTGATGGCGAAACCTGCGCGATCATGCTCGAACCGATCCAGGGCGAGGGCGGCGTGAACGTTCCTCCCGCGGGCTTCCTTGAGGGGCTGCGCGAACTGTGCGACAAGCACGGGCTGCTTCTCATTCTCGACGAAGTGCAAACCGGGATGGGGCGCACGGGTAAGTGGTTCGGGTACCAGCACTGGAACATCCGCCCGGACATCATGACGCTGGCCAAGGCGCTCGCGGGGGGCGTCGCGATGGGCGCGCTCGTCGCGACGCCGGAAGTCGCCGAGAAGCTCAAGCCCGGGACGCACGCGGCCACGTTCGGCGGCAACCCGCTCGCGGCGCGCGCCGCTCTCGCCACCATTGAGACGATCGAGCAAGAGGGGCTGCTGGAGCGCGGCGTTCAGATCGGCTCGCGGTTCCAACAGCGGTTCCTCGAACTGAAGGAAAAGTGCCCGCTGATTACCGAGGTTCGCGTGAAGGGCGCGATGATCGGCGTGGAACTGAACGTCGAGGGCGCGCCGGTGGTGCAGGGCTGTTTGGAGAAGGGACTGCTCATCAACTGCACGCACCAGACCGTTCTGCGGTTGCTCCCTGCACTGACGCTATCGGACGAGCAACTCGAAGACGGCTGCGACATCATTTCGGAAGTGCTGCTGAACTTCCGCCAATCGTCGTAAGGTCGAACGCGGAAGTCGATGACTCTCACATTGCGAGTCCTCGACTTCCCGGCGTCCGACACTGTGCCTTACTGACCGCCTCTACGACCACGACGCATCGAACAATGAAACACTTCCTGAACCTCATCGACCTGACGACGGACGAGTTGAGCCACCTGCTCGCCGAGGCCGCGCGGCTCAAGGACGCGCACACCCGTCGCATCCCGTCGCACAGCCTGAGCGGGCGCGTGGTGGGGTTGGTGTTCGAGAAACCGTCGCTGCGCACGCGGGTGAGTTTCGAGAGCGGTATCGCGCAGCTCGGCGGGACGAGCCTGTACCTGCCCGGCAACGAGGTCGGGTTGGGGTGGCGCGAGAGCCTCGCGGATTTCGCCCGCACGATTTCCAACTACCTCGATGCCCTGGTACTCCGCGTGTACCGGCACGAGACACTCGACGGGATCGCGAGTACCGGCAGCATTCCCGTCATCAACGGGCTGTCGGACTGGTCGCACCCGTGCCAGGGACTCGCCGACATCCTGACCGTGCGCGAACTGTTCGGCACCGAAACCGGGCGCACGATCGTGTTTGTCGGCGACGGCAACAACGTGGCGCGCTCGCTCGCAGTGGGGTGCGGTCGGCTCGGTATGCGGTTCGTGCTCGCGTGCCCCATCGGGTACGGCTTCGACGATCGGTTTAAAGCCCAATACACCGCGCGGGTGTCTCCCGATTTCCCGCGCGAAGTGAACGACCCGATCGCCGCCGTGAGGGGAGCGGACGTGATCTACACCGACGTGTGGACGAGCATGGGCCAGGAAGCCGAGCGCGAGGAGCGCCTGCGCCGGTTCGAGTCGTTCCAGGTGAATGCGGATCTGCTCTCGAAAGCCCCTTCGCACTGCAAAGTGCTCCACTGCCTCCCCGCGCACCGCGGTGAGGAGATCACCGACGACGTGATGGACGGCCCCGCGTGCGCTGCGTTCCAGCAAGCCGGTAACCGGATGCACGCCCAGAAAGCTGTGCTGGAATGGCTACTGAAGTGAAAGTTAGGTGGCTTGGGCGCCTTATTGAAAGTTTTACGAAGATGCTCGATTGGTGCTGCCGATATAGACAGTAGAAGCTCTGTTGGCACACCTTGAGATGCGTCGATGAGTAAATCGTTTACAATCAACCTCGGTGGCGAGGGTGAAATTCCTGGTGTTATCAACCAACAAGGGCCGTGGGTTTTGTCGCCGAATTGGAGGTGCAGTCGCGATGGGCGAACACTTCAGGAACTCGTTGCCGATGGTCATGTCTTCATCATCAGCCCGAACGTGCCGCTGCCATTTCCTGATGACTCTGTTGATCTTGTCTACACCAACAGTGTTCCCATCGATATGAAGTCGCTCCTCGGAACGGGGGTGCAATCCTCCGAGATTTGCCGTATCCTGAAGCCGGGCGGAGAATGGCTCCGAGACGGGGTGTTGGAATGGACGAAGCCGTAACTTTCCGTGACCTGTCTTCGCGCGACCCACAAGTGGCAGGGGCGTTGGCCGCGCGCGCGGGGCGATCCGCGCTCTCGTGGTTCCCGGATCGCGCCGAAACGAATGGCACGGGTCGGCGCCTGATTCTTGGCGTTGCGGTGTGGTCGATGTACGACCTGAAGCTGCTAGATCTCGTGAACGACGCGGTTGCAAGCGGCTCGCATCCCGGACTCCAAGTCGCAGTGTTCAACATCGATGAACTTGCATCACCAACCGAACTACAACGCATTTTCCCCGGTATTGGCGAAGTGCTTCAGTCGCCCGCCGTCGGTTATTGGGAAGCCGGTCAGTTGAAGGAAACTGCGACCGGTTTCCACGCCCGCCAACTGATCGGACGGGTGCTCGGTTTCGACCCCAATCTTGTTCTCGAATCGCCCACCGCGGCGGCCGGATAAACACTCAATGCCTCGACCCAACGACCGCGCTCTCTCTGCACTTCGTGAACTGAGTTTCCTGCGGGCCTTCACTAGACCGGCGCCGGGTTCGGTCCTTGTGAAGATGGGCCGCACCACCGTACTCTGCACGTGCTGTGTGGAGCCGAAGGTGCCGGACTTCCTGGTCGGGAAGGGGAAGGGCTGGCTCACTGCGGAATACGGCATGTTGCCCGGGTCCACCCACACGCGCAAGGCACGCGACAAAGCGGGCAAAGTGGACGGGCGCAGTGTCGAGATTCAGCGGCTCATCGGGCGCAGCTTGCGTGCGGTCGTGAACCTCGACAAACTCGGCGAGCGCACCCTCTGGATCGACTGTGACGTACTCGAAGCCGACGGCGGTACGCGGACCGCGAGCATTACGGGGGCGTTTGTCGCGGCCGTCGACGCGGTGAATTCGATCAAGGCGTTACTCACGATTCCCGTATCCGAAGTACTGACCGACAGCGTTGCGGCCGTGAGCGTGGGGCTCGTGGACGGCGAGGAGCGGCTCGACCTCGAATACGTCGAGGACCGCGACGCGGACGTGGACATGAACCTCGTGATGACCGGTAGCGGCAAGATCATCGAAGTGCAGGGCAGCGGCGAAGAAGCGACGTTTTCGCGCAAACAGCTCGATGCGCTCGTGGACTTGGGCGAAGCCGGCATCCGCGCGATCACCGCGGAACAGAAGAAGGTGCTCGGCACCGCGTGGCCGTTTAGGCGAACCCCGCCCGCAAGGGCGGCGGGATTATCTTACTCCACCCGCCGCCCTTGCGGGCGGGGGCCACTATCTTCCCACCGCGTACATCAATTTCCCTTCGACCACTACCGCGTACTCCGGTTCCGGGATCGCGTTCGTCGGCACGAGACGCACGGCGCGCACGTCGTGTAGACGCTTCACGCCGTCTTGAAATGCGGGCAATGACAATTCCGGGAAGCGCACACCGATCGCGTGGAACAGTTCGGGGAGCGGGCAATCGCCGCCCGCGCCGGATTCGGATCGCCTGTCCAAATACTCCAGTGCATCGATGGCCCACGGTACGACTCGGCCGACTGACTCCGTGACCGCCGGCCCACTCGTCTCCGCGCGCCGCAGTGCCGATTCGCAGCGCTTCGCGAGGTCGTCGAGGCGCGCGAGCATTGCGGACGCGCGTTCCTCGAAGTTCGCGGAGAGTGCGGCGAGTTCTGCTTTTGCTTCCGCCATGAATGAGGGTACGCCGGTGCGGGTCGCCTGAAGCACGTCCTTCAGCTCGCGCAGAATGGAGCGCGGCGAATCGTGGTCGTGGATGTAGCCGACTGCCTTCGGCGTGGCGCATACCCATTCGGTAATCAGCTTGCCCTTCGCCTCGGTGCGGACCGTTTCGAGCAGCCCGGCGCGGAGTGCGTGGAGTGCGGCTTCGGCCGCGATTCCCGTGCGCGCGGGGAACAAGCCCGGCAGTTTGCCCGACTGGAACAACCGGTGCTCGCCGGCGTTGTGGATCGCGGTTTTCAGGGCTTCGAGGAGGCACTCGGTGTGGCGCGGGTCGTTCAACGCGACGAAGCCGCCGGGCGCGTGCGTATCGGAGATCGGGAAGGGGCCATCCATGCCGTGACCCGTGGTTTCGGGACCGAACCGGCCGTAATGTAACCGTGTCCGTGTCGATAAGAAAAGGCCAAGCAAAGTCGTCGGCACACTCTGTGGCTGTTGCGGTTACGGCGCGCGGAGTGTGCCGACGACTTTGGCCGGGTTTGGGAGCTTCAGCGATGAGTGTTACCGTCCGCCCGCGCATCCTCAGCGGCGTGCAGCCGTCGGGCAAGTTGCACCTCGGCAACTACTTCGGCGCGATCAAGCAGCACATCGAGCGGCAGGATTCGGGCGAGTGCCTGTACTTCATCGCGGATTATCACTCCCTCACGTCACTGCGAGAGGCCGAAGAAAAAGAAGCCGGGCTCGCGTCAAAAAACAAATCGATCGTGGCTCGACCCGCACGGCAAATTCTCGCGGACAATGTGCGTGATGTGGCGCTCGACTACCTCGCGCTCGGGCTCGATCCCGCGAAAGCGAGTTTCTTCCGCCAGTCGGACGTGCCCGAAGTGTGCGAACTCGCGTGGTTCTTCTCCACGGTCACCGGGATGGGCCTGCTCGAACGCGCGCACTCGTACAAGGACAAGGTCGAGCGCGGCCTTACAGCAACCGTGGGCCTTTTCACCTACCCCGTGCTGATGGCCGCGGACATCCTCATTTACCGCTCGCACCTCGTCCCGGTGGGTAAAGACCAGGAACAGCACCTCGAAATGACGCGCAACATCGCCGGGTCGTTCAATCACGCATTCGGCGAAATCTTCCCGTTGCCCGATGGCGTCTACAACGAAGCGGCCGTGGTGCCCGGGACCGATGGCCAGAAGATGAGCAAGAGCTACGGCAACACGATCGAGATCTTCGCCGAGGGGAAGGCGCTCAGGAACGCGGTGATGGGCGTCGTCACCGACTCGACGCCGGTCGAGGAGCCGAAGAACCCGGAGACGTGCAACGCCTTCGCGCTGTACAAGCTCTTCTCGACCGCGGCCGAACAAGCGGAAATGGCCGACCTGTACCGTAACCCGATGAAAGGCGCGGAATCCCGCGGCGGTCGGCCGTTCGGTTACGGCGATGCGAAAACGCAACTTCTCGCGAAGATCGAAGCCTACTTCGCAGCGGCCCGCGAGCGCCGTAAGCAACTCGCTCGCGATCCGGGGTACGTGGAAGAAGTGCTCGTTGCGGGCGCGAAGCGAGCGCGGGCGCTGGCTCAAATCACGCTCCAGCTCGTTCGCAAGGCCGTGGGGATTCACCCCAGCCCGGTGTAGTGTTACGGCAGTGGCCAGAGCCGAATCGTCGCGTCCGCGCTGCCCGTGAGCACTCGTTTGCCCTCGGGTGAAATTGCGAGCGCATTTACCGGGCCGTCGTGCTTGAACCGGGCGATTTCTTTTCCGGTCTCCGTCAGCCACACGCGAACGGTGCCGTCCTCGCCCGCGGTGACCACACGAGCGCCGTCCGGAGTAAATTTCAACACGTTTACCTTGCTCTTGTGCCCTCTACCGACCGCTGTCGGTTCTTTCGTGCCCGTCCCCCAGAAGTAGACCGCCCCGTCAGCACATCCCGCAGTGAGGTGCTTACCGTTCGGAGCGACTGCGACGCTCTGAATGCTCGCGGTGGCCCCAGTAAACTCCGGCGCGATCGGCTTGCCGCTGTCCTGGTCGTAGAGCGCGAGCGCTGTGTCTTTTGCAACCAGCACTCGGTGCCCGCTCGGATCGAAGCAGGCGGTGTCGCCGGGGAAGAGCTTCGGTTCGCCGACTGTCATCGTGCGCGCGTCGGTGAATGTGACCGGGCACAGTTGAACCGTTCCAACCGGTTTGCCGCCGGGTTGCGTGACAAAGGACAGTAACAGGCGTGTGCCGTCCGCGGACGCGGTGAGCAGACTGGTGCGGTGCTTCTTGGTACTCGCGCCAGCGACCGTCGGCCCGTCGTTGGTCGGCGTTTCGCCGCTAGAAAGCGGTACGGCCCACCACCGGTACGCATCGCTCTTGAGATCCGCGTCCGGGAACTGGCACCCCACGACCGCGCCGGCTTTGGGAAACAGCGCGACGCGACCGCTGCCGATCGTGTCCCAGCGCGAGAAGATTTCGTTCGTTTCGGTGGCGTACAGCGCCCCACTGATTGTCAGCTCGTGAGCCTGCGGGCGCCGTAAGACGCCCGTCGGCCATTCCATGGAGACGAACTTCTTGCCGTCGGGGAGAAATACGAGATCCGAGACCGGTCCCAGCGCCTCCCAGCGCTTCGCCTCCCTCCCGTTCGTGATCGTGGCTGCTACCACTTCGGGTACAATCGGCCCCAGTGCGATGTCCCTGTTCGCACTTTCTGAAGTTACGTTGAACTCGCGCCGCTCGATGATTTCTCCGCCAATTCTCAGCGTGAGCCGGTACGTTCCCGGCGCGAGTTCGAGTGGGCGTTTGAGATCGTCGCTGGTGCGCGCCTTCTCACTCTCACTGGTCGGGAGCGATGCGCCACTGAGGTAGACGACCGCTCCGGGTTCGCGCGCGGATGGCCAGTCGTCGAGCTTCACCGTGATTTGAACGGGGTGAACGCCGGGCGACTCGAGTGGGGTCGGTTTACGGATGGAAACTAATGCGATTATCACTGCAATCAACAGCCCGACACCCGCAACCAGTCCGGCGGTTTTGCGGCGCGAAACTCGAGCATCGGGTTCGCGCCGACTCGGTTGCGGTTGTGGGAGGGAGTGCGCGGTGGGGCCGGCCGCGTTGTTGATCGTGGAATGGGGCGGCACCGCGAGAGCGCGAGCCGAGTTCGTCGCGATGCGGGCCGTTCTCTGGTCGCAGAACGGGGCGAGCGCTTCGGCAACTTCGAGGGGCAATTGGTAGCGCTCGTCCGGGCTCTTCGCCATCATCTTCTGGACCACGGCGGCTAACCCGGGAGCCAGATCGGGACGCACGATATCGAGTGGGGTCGGGGATTCGCTCGCGTGCGCGACCAGCTTCGCGAGCGCGCTACCGGCGGGGAAGGGCACTCGGCCCGTGAGGAACTGATAGAGCGTGCATCCGAGCGAGTACACGTCCGAGCGGATGTCCGCCGCGGCCGCGGAACTCGCTTGTTCCGGCGCAATGTAATCCGGTGTGCCCATCACCGCGCCGACCTCCGTCAACCGGCCGGCGCCGGAATCGCCCAAGTACGCGAGGCCGAAATCCGCGATCTTCACCGTTCCTTCCGCCGCGCTGAACAATAGGTTCGATGGCTTGATGTCGCGGTGTATCAAACCGTGTTCGTGGGCGTGCTGGAGCCCCAGCGCGGTTTGGTGCGCGTAGTGGCACGCCTCGCCCGCGGGGAACGGACCTCGGCGGGCCAGTTCGTGCCCCAAGTCGGAACCCGCGATCAACTCGGTCACCAGAAAGTGCCGGTCGTTGAACGCTCCCGTGTCGTAGGCGCGGACGATATTTGGGTGCGCGAGCCGGGCCGTGGCCCTCACCTCTTGCTCGAAGCGGCGAACTGCGGATTCGCTCCCGAACCGGTCGTCGCGTATCAGCTTTACCGCGACCACGCGGTCCATTGCGGTGTCGCGGGCTTTGAGTACCAGGCCCATTCCGCCTTCGCCAAGTTCATCGAGGATCGCGTAGCGCCCGATAGTGAGTTCGTCGGCGTGCCCGGAAAGGATCATTCGAGCTTGGTATTCAGTCAGGATCTCGCGCCGAATCAGCTCGCCGGGAAGTTCATCCGTTGCGGGCCGAGCGAGTGCTTCGGCCGCGGCCGCCGCTTGGCTGTTGGGGAGGGGCAGATTGCGAACAACGGTCGCGAACTGGTCGGCGGACAGTTTCACACCAATCTCCCGAGAGGGCGATCAAATTATGCTACCCGCACTGCCCGGAGCGTGCCAGAAGCGGTTCGGCTTCGCTCACATCTGAATCCCGCGCACAATTTGGGAATCTCGTTTCCACTTTTCAGCCCGGCGCGCAAACCCAACCGAACGCGCACGTCCGAAACGCCGACCTATTCGGCGATTGTGACCTACGAATTCGGTGTGGCAGAACGCTCGGACTCCAATCGCACCGTGCGCCTGCTTTCGCACTCCCCGCCCAACACGTAGCGAGGGTGCCCGCTGTGGCCATCGCCTGTCCGTATTGTGCCCACCGACTGAACCTGAAGTCCGCGAAGCCCGGCCGTTACCGGCCGAAGTGTCCCGCTTGCGCGCAGCCGTTCATCTTGTGCGTACCGGACGAACCCGGGAGCGCCTGCCAAATTCAGGGGCTTCCGAACGGCACGCAAGTTCGTGCGAATCACGAGCCGGCTTCGGCTTCCGCGGTAGGTGTCGAACTCGTGACCCCGCCACCTATGGAAGCACCTTCGGGCGTCTCATCGGGTGCGGGTACGCCGTTCCCGTCTTCGCACGTTTTCGGCTTCGCCAGCACCAATCCCGACCCCGATAAGCGCCACGCGACTCCCTACCCCGGTCCCAGTAGCGGTGGGGATGCGGACGATCTGCGTATCGCGCCGCGGACGGACGTGCGCGGGTACGCGATCGAGCGCGAACTCGGGCGCGGGGGCATGGGCACGGTGTACCTCGCGACGCAACTCTCGCTCGATCGACCAGTTGCGCTGAAGGTGATGAGTAAGCGCTGGGCCAACGACCCGGTGTTCGTGGCCCGGTTCACGCGCGAGGCGTTCGCCGCCGCCCAACTTTCGCACCCCAACATCGTTCAGATTCACGATATCGGTGAAGTCGACGGGGCGCGCTTCTTCAGCATGGAATACGTCCGCGGGAAGTCACTCGCGGATCTCCTCAAGGTGCAGGGCAAGCTCGATCCAGAAACGGCGGTCGGTTACACCCTCCAGGCCGCACGCGGCCTGAAGCACGCACACGACCGCGGGATGATTCACCGTGACGTGAAGCCCGACAACCTGCTGCTCGATACGCAGGGCTTGGTGAAGGTTGCGGACCTGGGCCTGGTGAAGACGCCCGCGGTGTCGCGCGCGGACGACCGTCTCGCGGACGCGAGTTCGCGAAGTGGGCTGCTCTCCCTTCCCCCCGACATGACCGGCGCGCGGATCGCGCTGGGAACGCCCGCGTACATGTCGCCCGAACAGTGCCGCGACGCCGCGACCGTCGATCACCGTGCGGACATCTACTCCCTGGGCTGCACGCTTTACGTCCTCGTAACCGGCCGCCCGCCGTTTGATGGGACGACCGCCATCGAGCTGATGTCGAAGCACGCCTACGACCCACTCGTGCCGCCGGAACAGATCGTCGCCCGGGTTCCGAAGGAAGTCTCCGCGGTCATCCAGCGAATGATGGCGAAGAGCCGGGACGATCGTTACCAGGACATGAGCGAGGTGATTCGGACCCTCGAAGCGTGGCTCGGGGTCTATCACGCGGGCACGTTCTCGCCGCAAGAGGACCAGATTTCGCGGCTCGAGACCTCCGTCCTCCGGTTTAACACCTGCGGCACTGCGGTGTTGCGGGGGCGCCTCATTTCGGGGTTCTTTGGCACGATCGCGCTCGTGGCCGTGCTGCTCGCGTTCTTCGGGAAAATCGGCTGGGCGTTCGGCACCTTCGGCCTGGCGCTCGAAGCCACGCTCGCGTACTTCCTGCTCGACGGGATCACCCGCAAGGGGCACCTCTTCAGTTGCACGCGGCGGTTCATCGCGGGTTTGGGGCGGGGCGACTGGATCGTGGGGCTGTCGGGCTTCGCGATGTTCTGCGTGCTGCTCGCGCTGCTGAAAGTGTTGTGGATCTGGATCGGCTTCGGGTTGATCGGGGTCGGGATCGCGTTCGCACTGCGCTACGGCATGGACCGCGCGCTGGCGGAGGAGCGCCGGGAAATTGTTGACGGGTGCGAGCGGCAACTTCGGCGGATGCGGGCACGCGGACTGGACGAAGAGGAACTGCGCCAGTTCGTGGCGAAGTTCGCCGGGCGCGACTGGGAAGAGTTCTTCGAGGCGCTGTTCGGTTACGAGGCGAAGTTGGCCGCGCGCGCCGTGTTGCTCCGCGGGGGGGCGGCCGGGGTGCGCGAGAAGCACGCGGCCTGGCGCGAACCGGTTCTCGCGACAATGGAGCGGATCGAGAAGACCCGTAAGGAGGCCCGCGAACGGAAGTTACTTCTCGCGGTCGAGCGCGCGAACCTGCTCGCGGCCGGCGCGAGCGCCCAGACCGCAGAGGATCAGGCCAGCGCCGCGGCCGATGCGATGGTTCGAGCCGCGCATGAAATTCGGCGAGCGGAAACGGCTTCCGGAGGGGCCGCTGCACACGCGCCCGCGAGCGTGCGAACACTGTTCCGTGCGGCCGAACAGCCGGACGACTTCGTCTTCGTACCGACGCGGAAACGTGACCCGATCGGGGCCGTGATCGCGCTGTTCGTCGGGCCGCACATTCGCGCGATCGGTGCGGCGGTGCTGCTCGCGGCGTGCGCGCTGTGGGCGCAGCAGAACGGTCTGCTCCCCGGCGCCGAACTGCACGCCCAAGCCACGCAAGCGGTGGACAGCCAAGATTTGTCGGTTCTGCAACAACCGGTCGCGCTCGATGCGAACCGCGCAACGAGGCCGCTGGCACTCCCCGGCGTGCCGGCGCCCGCCCTCGCTTGGGTGGACGGTTTTAACGTCGGACTTGCGGGCCTGATGATGCTCGCATCACTTTTCTTCCGCGGGAACCTGATGAGCGTGCTCGTGCTGATTGGGGCCGGGGTTGCGGCTGCCGGGCACCAGTTCGGCATCCACACGGTCCCGCCGTTCCGCGACTACCACGTGTCGCTCATGCTCGGCTCATTGCTCACGCTGGTAGGCTTCCGCCTCGGTACGCGCTGAGTGCGTTCTGAAGTTCGCCTTTCACCCACCCGTTGGCACTCGCGGTTCGTTAAGAGCCATCAGCAAACCGCGAGTGCCAACGAGTGGCGGTCAATCGTAATTGAGGAACCGCTCGGCCTTGAATTTCTTGTCCCCGGTCAGCGGGCACACCTTCATTTCTGTAATCGACGGGATCACCGGGAGCGGGGCCTCGACACCGGGGAACTTGTACAGCTTGATCGTCTCGCCCGTGCGGTGGTCCCAAATACTTCCGGCCGGTTTCGGCTCAGCTTCGTCGCGGTTCCAGTCGAGGTAAACGAACTTCTTCGACGCGGGATCGAAGGCGGTCCACCGCTCGAACTTCCGCCCGCCACCGAAATCGACGTTGTAAGTCACGTCCTTGTCCCCGTCCTTTGCGGTGACCTTGTACCGGGCGCCCGCATCGGCGGTGGCTGCGGTGAGCGCCAGGAGTGCAACGGCGAGAACGCGCATGAGTAACCCTCGTGAGTTTGCGAGCCGAGGAAGTCTACGGAGGCGAATTCAGGACTGCAACGAAGTCGTTACACGCAGAGCGGCACAATCGCGGGGCGGGCAAACTGAGCCGCGTCGTTTCATTTTTTTCGACCGCGCGGCTAATTGTTACTGGCAATCTGTACACAAATCGATTATCATGAGCGAACTTTGGCAACGACCCAGATTTGCATCGGTGCGGCGCACGATCTGAATGGCTGGTGGCTTTGCTGTTCATTACGACGCTAGCCTGTTTCGTTTGATTTGTAAGATATTGCTTAAATTGACGTTGCGGCAATTGGCTAACAATTGGGGAGGGCCGAAAATGTTAGTGATTGTTACCCACCGACTCAATAACTGATTGATTTGTAAGTGTTTAATTATCATTTTGAAATGACTTTCTTTCGCAATGCGAATGAGGCGATGGGAATCGCGATTCTGGCGGCGCATTGTCCGGTGTTCATTGTGCCTGTGTGTGCGGGGCGCTGCCGAGAAGTGCCCACGGTGCTGCGCACCGCTCCGGGGTTCGAGCGCGTGGGCTTTTCGCGGCACCGTTCCTATCAGTGACGGTACCCTTATTCGAGACGCCGCCATGCCAACAAACACATATGACGCCATCATCATCGGGGCCGGACACAACGGACTCGTCACGGCCGCGTACCTCGCGAAAGCCGGGTACAAAGTGCTGGTACTGGAGCGGCGCGAGATCGTCGGTGGGTGCTGTATTACCGAGGAACTGTGGCCCGGCTTCAAGGTGTCCACCGCGGCCTACGTCAACAGCTTGTTGCGCCCCGAGATCATCCGCGATTTGGAATTGAAGAAGTACGGCTTCGAGATGCTCCCGCGCAGCCCGTCATCGTTCACGCCCTTTCCGGACGGCCGGTACCTGATGATGGGACCAGACAAGGAACTGACGTACCGCGAGATCGCGAAGTTCTCGAAGAAGGATGCGGAGGCGTACCCGAAATACGAGGACATGCTCACGCGCGTCGCGGACTTCCTCGAACCGATGCTGACGCAGACCCCGCCCGACCCGTTCGGCGGGCTCGGGAGCCTCTGGAAGCTCGGCAAACTCGGGCTCGGCTTCCGCGGATTGGGGCGCACGACGGCGACAGAAGCCGTGGAGATTCTCACAGGGGCCGCGCGCCCGATCCTCGACCGCTGGTTCGAGTCGGAGGAACTGAAGGCGACGATCGCGACGGACGCGGTCATCGGCGCGTTCGCGCCGCCGTCACACCCCGGCACCGCGTATGTGCTGTTCCACCACGTCATGGGCGAGTGCAACGGTGTTCGCGGGGTGTGGGGCTACGTTCGCGGGGGAATGGGCACCATCTCGAACAGTATCGCGTCTGCGGCGAAGAGTTACGGGGTCGAGATCCGCACGAACGCGGACGTGGGCAAGATTCTGGTCGCCGACGAGCGCGTGATCGGTGTCGCGCTCAAAGACGGCACCGAGTTCCGCGCGAAGCGGGTGGCTTCTGGCGCGGACGCCAACGTCACGTTCCTGAAACTGATGGACGCGAAAGACCTGCCGCCGGAGTTCGTCACGCAGGTGAAGAAGATCGACTACTCCAGCGCAACGGTGAAGATCAACGTGGCTCTGGACCGGCCACCGAACTGGAAGGCGCTGCCTTCAGACGGGAAGGTCGGTCCGCAGCACCACGGCACGATGCACGTCTGCCCGGACCAGGACTACATCGAGCGCGCCTTCGACGACGCGAAGTACGGGCGCTGCGCACGCGACCCGATGCTCGAATGCACGATGGCGACTGCGCTCGATAGCACGCTCGCACCGGAGGGGAAGCACATCCTCAGCATGTTCGTACAGTACGCGCCGTACACGTTGAAGGACTCGACCTGGGACGTCGAGAAGGACCGGTTCGCGGACCGGTGTTTCGACATCCTGGAGGAGTACGCGCCGGGCTTCAAATCGAGCGTTCTGCACCGGCTCGTGATCCCGCCGCCGGATATGGAGAAGGTGTGGGGCATCACGGGCGGGAACATCATGCAGGGCTCGATGAGCCTGTCGAGCATGTTCAGTTTCCGCCCCGTGGCCGGGTACGCGAACTACCGCACCCCTGTGAAGGGTTTGTACATGTGCGGGGCTGCGGCGCACCCCGGCGGTGGCGTCATGGGTGCGTGCGGTCTGAACGCCGCCCGTGAGATTTTAAGGGACGGGTGAGCGCTAGCGATTAAGCGGGTTCGGTGTTGAGAACTTGCCAGTCGCTATGAGGTTGCTCGCGACTGGCACCATGTCGAATTTTCTTTCACAATTTCGAGCTGCTTCCTTTCACAATTTGGCCCAATTCGGATGCACAAAATGCAACGGCTCTGGGCAGAATGCTCGTGTTTGTGACGGCAAGATCACGGGCGAAATCGCTGCAAACAAAGGCGATTTCGTCGCGATTAAACGCTGGAGACGGATGGCACGTACCTTGCTTTGAGTCAAAGGGGGTTAGTCGCGAGAGGACAGTTAATTTAAGATCGGGATAGAAATTGTGAAAATTGGTTGTTGACAACCCAAAACCGGTCGGCAATTATTTTTGGGTAGATTCAGATTCGCGTGATGGAACTGATAACTTCGCGGAGACCTCGCCCGCGAAGTTGTTTCATTTACGCGAATGCGGTTCGGGCGAGTTCTCTTCCCGGTGTCTCTCGGCTCGCCTCACCGTTCGACGCCCACTATTCGTTTCGTTCCGCTTCATTCAGTCAATGATCGACCGGCCCACGGTACGTGCTGCGCCGGACGATCGTCTCGGGGGTGCTTCAAATGCTGCGGTTCCGTCCACCTCGAACGGGCTTCACGCTCATTGAGTTGCTGGTGGTGATCGCGATTATCGCGGTCCTGATCGGGCTGCTCCTGCCCGCGGTCCAAAAAGTGCGCGACGCGGCAGCGCGGGCGCAGGGCCAGAACAACCTGAAGCAGCTCGGGCTCGCGGCTCAGAGTTACCACGACGCCAACAACAAGTTCCCGCCCGCGTGCGGGTGGACCCCGACTAAGCCGACCGGAACGCCGGGGGGCTCCACCCCCTACGGCACGCCCGGGGGCGTAGACGGGACCGCGTTCTTCCACCTGTTCCCGTACCTTGAGCAGGGCAACATTCTCGCCGCCAACACCGGCGCGTTCAGCCAGTTCAATTGGAACAACAACACCACCACTAGTTTCGTCTCTGCGACTTACGCCAACAAGGGGGCCGACACCGCGGGCAGTTACGACTACTATGCTCCAGCCGTCAAGGTGCTGATCGCACCCAACGACCTGACCGCTTACGATCAGTCCCCGTCCGTCAGCTACATCGTTAACAGCGACGTGTTCGACGGTAAGCGGACAATGCTCGGGATCTCGGACGGCACTAGCAACACGATCGGGATCGCCGAGGGGTACGGGTACTGTTACTCGCAGGGTACCTACTCGCAATCTCAAGTGGGGAACATAGTCACGGTCACCTACTCGGGTGGTTACCGGTACGGGTACTGGGCAATGAACGCCGAGGATGCCGGTGTTCAAACGCAAAACTTCTCGTACTCCGACGGAACCCTAACTTACAATTACAACTACACCTACCTCGCTGGTGCCCCCTTGTTTGCGCGAGTCGCAGGCAAGACATTCGAGAGCAAGCCTCAAAGCTACTCCTGCGATTCCTCACTTCCGCAATCGCACTCCACGGGGGTGATTCAGGTCGGATTGATGGATGGTAGTGTCCGTGGGGTCCGTGCCGGGGTCAGCAACGTGACCTGGGAAGCGGCCCTGACCCCCGACGCGGGCGATATTGTTAGCGACCTCTAAAAATGTGCGGAGGTCTGCCCGTGTTGGTGCGCACTGCCTCGTGTCTCGCGGCTTTCGTTCTTGGTGCCTCGCTTCTAGCGGGGTGCGGGACAAAGCCGCCCGAAGTAAAAACGAATCCGACGGACAAAGAACACCCAACCTTTGGAATCCCGATCGCCAAGGGTGGGACGTCTACTGTCTCCGGCAAAGCGACGCTGAACGGTGAACCCCTCACTGTCGGTCGCGTGCTGCTATTTACGGCCGATGGTTTGGTCATGTCGATCGGCACAATCGACGCGACGGGCAGCTACAAACTGACCGGCGCGCCGGACGGGCCGGCTTCGGCTGTCGTACTTTTGGACCCTGACGGGAAGATGCCGATCCCAACCGGTGGCAGTGCTTCCGCCGGTCCTACCACTAAGGGAGGACCACCCGGTGGTAAGGGCGGTCCAATGAAAGGGCCGCCCGGCGGCCCTCCAGGTGGTGGTCCGCCACGGGTGAATGTCATCCAACCGTTCCCGGCCCCTTTTCTGGAGCAATTGAAGTTCACCGTCCCGGCCAAGGAACAAGCTAGGTACAAGGCGGCTCACGCCAAATACGGCCAAAGTACCACGGCCAATCCCCTCAAACTCACGGTGTCCGGGGATACGACCTTCGATCTGATCCTCACGAACTGATCCGAACTCCGCATTCATAACTGCCGCGCTTGCGGCCCCACTCGGGAGACGCCATGAGTCGGACACAAACCCGCGCCCGTGCCGGGTTCACCTTGATCGAGTTGCTAGTGGTGATCGCGATTATCGCGATCCTTATCGGGTTACTTCTACCCGCAGTTCAGAAGGTGCGCGAAGCCGCCGCGCGTACCCAGGGCCAGAATAACCTCAAGCAAATGACGCTCGCTGCGCACAACTATGAGAGCGCGAACAAGAGGCTGCCGAGCTCTTATGGAGACTCCTTGTACACCGGTAAGGATCCGTCCCAGACCTATTACTACACCTACGGCGCCGGGTACGTGGGGAACGTGTTTTACGGATTGCTCCCATACGTCGAGCAGGACGCGCATTTCAAGTCCGGCTCCTATTCTGGGACCGGGAACATTTACCAGCAGGGGAAGTACACTCTCGGATCGTTTACAGCCAACGTCGCGTGGAAAGCACCCGGAGGGAAGGTGAAGACGTACATCGCCCCGAACGACCCGACCATCGACACGGACCCCAAGAACAACAGTCCCGTCAGCTACTTGCCGAACGGTTCGTCCCTGTCCTCCTCCAAGTCGCTCACGAAGTTCAACATCGGTACCTCGAACGTTGTGATGTTCACCGAGGGGTACACGGTCTGCCAAACCAAGTTCTCGTACTATTGGGACCCGAGCACGAAGTACAACTACATCCGGCAACAGGCGTGGAACTTCGGGGACTATTACTCCAAGGGCGAGCCGTACACGCCGGACCCGTACTACACGATGACGCTCTACGTCAACGCGTACACCTACGACTACTCGAACGACCAGTACTGGACGAAACCCCCGATCGGCCCGTTCCAAACACGGCCCGCGGCTGCCGACTGTCGGTACGATCTGGCACAGAGCTTCAGTGCCCTTGGGGTGCTTCAAGTCTCAATGAGCGATGGGAGCGTGCGCGGGGTTCGCCAGTCGGTCGACCAAAACGCATGGCAAGGTGCGATCTACGATTGGAATTACGGCAGCACCAATCTCGATTGATCCGCGAACGCGGTGCTGAATAACCACCTGAAGGGCCGGCAGTCGCGACTGCCGGCTCGCTCTTTTTCCCACGTACCAAAGTACCCTTCGCAATAGTGCTTCAGGGTGTGTTGTTCCGCGCATCGCGCCCGTCAACGTTTTCCTCTGGTCGGCATCGCTTCCTCGAACGAGAAGCGATAATTTGGACGACACAATCAGGTGGTTTTCCGGGCGGTGAGAAGTTTTTTCCACCGGGGCGTTGGTTTTGCGTTTTTGGGTGATGGTAATGGTGGATCTGGTTCTTCCTCGGTATCCTCTTCGTCTTCTTCTTTCGGCTCGGTTGCTGGTTCCAGATCCTTCGTTGACACCGACTGGAGCAAGATGCCGAGCACGACCAACCCGACCACAACCCCGTTAAGAGCCGCGACGTTCCGCGTGACCCAATCGCCGGTATTAATGCTCCAGAATTGTTCGACCAACAGGGTACTCGCGTGCCCGGCGAGGAGCACTCCCATGAGACTCGTGAGGAGCATCGTCCAGAGGCGGTAGAGCAACAGCCCAAACAGTCCGCCACAGAGGAACACGGCCCAGAGTTCTTGGGCTTGAGGGAGCACCCACTGAACCGCGAGCCACGCCCCGCACCCGCCGGCCACGAACGCGAGCACTTTTGCTAATTCCAGTGCCAACAACCCTGCGGCGACCGCGAGCAAAATACCGACCGCCATCACCTGTGTGCCGCCGCTCGTGCGGCCCGCGTTCAAACCAATTAATCCGGCCGCGAGCGTGATTCCCGCAACCACCCAAAACCGGTGCCAGCGCCAGCCGAACAGCCACAGCGCGAAGCCGAGCACGGTAATGGTCCCGGCCATCGCGCCGGTCATTCCGCGGGCTTCGGCCAGGATATCGGGAGCGATCAGTTGCACATCGCACCGTTCGGAGCAAGAGGCCGTTCAAAAGGTCCGTGTTCAGGCTACGGTCGACCAGTGAAAGCTGTCAAGCGCCCTCCGGCCCAGCCCGGCCGGGATTCCGGTCGGCGCTAACCGATGTTTCCGGTTGTTTGCAGGTTCCTTTCTCGCGGGGTGCTACAAAGGAATCTAGCTCGCCATTACGTAGTTGTTCTCACGCCGAGGTATTTTCGTGCCCCCGATTCAGTTCGTTGTCGATCGCCGGGACGCCGGGCAGACGCTCGCTGCGGTGCTCAAATCGCGGTTCGGCATCCCGTGGGCGCAGGCCAAGCGCCTCGTCGCGGGTCGGCACGTCAAAGTGAGCGGTCAGGTCGAGACGGACGTCGCCCGCCGACTGAAACTCGGTAAGCGCGTCGAACTCGCCGCCGGTACCGTCGAGGTGAAGAAGGCGCCCGGGACCAAAGAGGGCAAAAAGCCGGCGGATCAGAAGGGAAGGGGTGAAGGGCCGAAGGGGAAAACCGGTGAGAAGCGCGCGGCACCTCTCGCACCCGGGCCACGCAAAGCCGCGCCCAAGGCGCCCGAGCGCAAGACCGGTTCGGCTCCTTCGACCGGCCGTTCTCACCCCTCATCTCTCGATCTCGATGCGATCGTCTACGTTGACGACGCGGTGGTCGTCGTGAACAAGCCGATCGGCTTGACGACGATGCGGCACAAGGACGAGGTCGACGAGTTCGGCGCGCACGGCCAGCGGTTCCTGACGAAAACGCTCGCGGGCATGCTCCCGGCTTTGTTGGGCGCACCCGACAGGCCGGTGACCGCGGTCCACCGCCTCGACCGCGATACGTCCGGGCTGGTCGTGTTCGCGCGCACGAGCGCCGCCGCCGAGAACCTCACGAAGCAGTTCCGCAAACACACGACCGAGCGGCGCTACCTCGCGCTCACCCGCGGCGTTCCGAAGTCGGCGCGCATCGCGTCCGTGTTCGTGCCCGATCGCGGCGACGGTCGGCGCGGGAGCACAACCGACCTGATCGCGGAGGACGGCAAGCGCGCCGTCACGCACGTTTTTGTGCCGGAGTCGTGGGGCGATTTCGCCCTTGTGGAATGTCGTTTGGAAACGGGGCGCACGCACCAGGTGCGCATCCATCTGGGGGAAGCGGGCGCGCCGTTGTGCGGGGAAACCGTGTACGACCGCCCGATTGACGGCAAACCGCGACCCGACGCGAGCGGCGCGAAGCGCCCGATGCTCCACGCGGTACACTTGGGATTCGCGCACCCGGATACGGGTGAGAACGTGAACTGGGAAGTTGCGCCGCCGCAGGACTTTCGAGATTTATTGAGCAAACTGCGCGCGGCGAAGTGAAAACGGTGATTGGACGCGCTGCGGAACCTACGACCGGGGCGGTAACTCGCCCTTCTTGATGAGTGCGGCCAGCGCTGCGATGTGCTTGCAGCGGTCCCAGCGCAAGAAGCCCATGCACTCGCACGCCGTGTCTTCGGGTCGGCCCACGCGGACGTGATACAAATCCCCCTGACCGAGCCGGTGGACCGCGAACCCGCGCCCACCGATGTCGCACCGGATCTCGAGAAACGTGTAGAACTGGCACGCCCCGTCAATTTCGAGGCAGAAGACGCCCACACCGTCCGCGTTCGGTGGGCGGACGATCCGAACGGTTCGCGCGGGTGCCTTCACTGTTCCCATAACGGGTATTATTGTCGCGCGCCCGACCCTCTTGGTAGGTCGGGGAGCGGAGATAGCCTGTTCGGCGCGCCCCGGCACCTTACAATTGGGGAATACATTCGGAGAACCCGCCATGCGATTCACGAAGATGCACGGCATCGGCAACGACTACGTTTACGTCGATTGCGTGCGCCAGAAGCCGCCCGCGGACCCGGCGGGGCTGAGCCGCGCGGTCAGCGATCGGCACTTCGGCGTCGGGTCGGACGGACTCATTTTGATCTGCCCCAGCGAGCGCGCGGACGCCCGGATGCGGATGTTCAACGCGGACGGGTCCGAGTCCGAGATGTGCGGCAACGGGCTGCGGTGCGTGGCGAAGTTCGTACACGACCACGGCATCGCGACGAAGCCCCGGCTCGCGATCGAGACCGGCCGCGGAGTGCTGACGGTCGATCTCGAAGTGCAATCGGGCAAGGCCGTTCGCGTGCGCGTGAACATGGGTGAACCGATCCTCGAGTCCGCCAAGATTCCGACCACACTCCCCGGCGACCCTCCCGTGAACGTGCCGATCACGTTCGACCACCCGCAGGGGCAACTCGAAGTGACCTGCGTGTCAATGGGCAACCCGCACGCGGTCGCGTTCGTTGACGAAGAGTGGTTGCGCGCCGGGGACCGGGATCTCGTGGCGACCGTGGGGCCGAAAATCGAGAACCACGCGGCGTTCCCTCGGCGCATCAACGCACATTTCGTGAAGGTGCATTCGCCCAACGAAGTCACGATGCGAACGTGGGAGCGGGGCAGCGGGATCACGCTCGCGTGCGGTACCGGGGCGTGTTCGGTGTGCGTGGCCGGGGTGCTGACCGGGCTGACGGGCCGGAAGCTCCTCGCTCATTTGCCCGGCGGCGACCTCGAACTGGAATGGTCCGAGGCCGACAACTGTGTGTACATGACCGGCCCCGCCACCGAGGTGTTCACCGGTGAGTGGCCGACCGCGTGAGTTCCTCCCTTCCTCCTGAGCCCGACCGCGGTTACGTCATCCCGGCCCGGTGGTGGTCGTGGATCGGCGCGCCGGAGGCGCGCGCCGCGCTCGTTTGGCTCGCCGTTCTGGTCACCAGCGCGGTGTTCACCTACCGTGCTTTCGTGTGGTTCGCGAACCCACCGGACGCCCCGCCCGAGCGCCAGCGCGCGGACGGGAGCGCCGGGCACGCGCAGGTCGACTTCGGCGGGCAGTGGCTCATGGGGCGCATGATCGTCACCGGGAACGGGCGCGCGCTTTATCACCGGCAGCGGCAGTGGAGCGTGCTCCGCGCCGGGTACCCGGACTCGGCCGAGGCGCCGGCCCAGCGCAACGGACCGACGCTCGCGCACCCGTTCGCGACTTCGGCGCGCCCGAACGAGACGATGGCGCACGACGCCGACAATTTGATGGGCTGGTTCATGGGGGTCGAAAACGACCCGGCGTGGGATTGGAAAACTGTGGGCGGGGCCGCGGTCGCGCCGCTCTCGCAACCGCTCACGGGCAACCCGTTCGTCGCGGTCGCGCTGGAGAAGCAGGCGACCGATTCGGTTTCGCCGCGGATCGTTGAGGCCGTGAACAAGCCGTCCGTCGGGGGGCCGCTTTACCCGCCCGTTCACGCGCTCTTCTATGCGCCGCTCGGGTTGATCGAGAACCCGCAGCACGCGTACCGCACATTTCAGGCACTCAGCCTGTTCGTGATTCTGCTGAGTGGTCTGGGCGTGAAGGTTCTTTCGCGCGGGCGCGTGTGGTGGTCGGTCGCGACCCTCTGCATCCTGTTTTTCCCGGGCACGCGGGGCGCGATCGACCTCGGCCAGAACCCGGCGCTGTCGCTGTGTACCCTCGTGTGGGGGTGGGCACTGACCAGTCGCGGGTACCCCGTGGCCGGCGGGATGGTCTGGGGGCTGTTGGCCTTCAAACCGGTTTGGGCGATGGCCTTCTTTCTGGTGCCGCTTCTGATGCGGAACTGGCGATTCTGTGTCGCGATGGTGCTCACCGGTGCGGCACTGGGCGCGATCACACTTCCCCTCGTTGGGCTGCAGAGTTGGTTCGAGTGGCTGGAGGTCGGGCGCTCCGCGTCCGAGCTTTACAAGGTCAACGACAACTGGATTCACCTGAGCCGCGATCTGCACGGCATCCCGCGGCGCGTCCTGCACGACTTCAGCAAGCCGGAAAAGGAGCGCGAGACCGCACTGGCGAACGGACTGGCCTGGGGCCTCTGGGCAGTCGTGTTCGGCGGGACCGCGCTGATCTACCTGACCCGCGGGGACCGAACGCGCGGAACCGGGCTGAGTGCCGGGTTTCTGTTTCTCGGCGCGTACCTGACGTGCTACCGCTTCATGTACTACGACGTGCTGCTCGGAGCGGTCGCGGTGGCGGTGCTACTTGCCGAACCGCGGCACTTCCTGCGGACGAGCGCGTTCGGGCTCGTGCTCGGGAAGATCGATCCCGGGCTCCCAACGAAGCGCGAGTTGGTTCCACCCGCGCGCGCGTTGCAACCGTTTGGCGCGCGAATGCTCGGGTACGTGAACTCGTTCCCGTTCACGGTCTTGGTGCTGCTCTTCCTGTTAGAGAACTCGTTGAGCGGGATGAATCTGGAGGCGACCGTCGGGTTCGGCTACTTCGCAACCCCGCCAACGGAACCGGGAGGCGGAGCCACGCCACGACTGAAGGCCGACACGGGTGCGAAGTACCCCCTGGACACATTTCTGCTGCTCGCGCTGTGGGCGTGGTGCGCTTGGCGCGTAATCCGGGGTGACGAGCGCAGCGAAAGTGGCACTTTCAGTGTTTCGGGAGTGAGCGCCCGCGACGGAGCCACGAACTGAGCCGGCCCGGTACCTAGAGGTGGCTCCTGGGGCGATCAAGGGCACTACTTTCCGCGCAGCGCGTCGAGCGCGGCTCCGATATCCTCGGCGCGCATAAGCGATTCGCCTACGAGTACCGCCCGCGCGCCGGCCGAGCCGAGCCGTACCAAGTCCGCGTGCGTCTTGATGCCGCTCTCGCTCACAACGACGCGATCAACGGGGATCTTCGGCAACAGTTCCAGTGTGTGTTCCAGGCGCGTCTGGAACGTGCGCAAGTCACGGTTGTTGATACCGATGATCGCGGCGCCACAATCCAGAACGCGCGGCAACTGGTCCGCGTCGTGCAATTCCACGAGCGTGTGAAGCCCCAGCGCGGTGGCCTGCTTCTGGAGTTCCGCGAGCCGCTCCCCGGGCAGGCACTCCGCGATGAGTAGCACTGCGTCCGCACCGGCGCACCGGGCTTCGAGGAGCTGGTACCGATCGAGGATGAAGTCCTTCCGCAACACCGGGCACGCGACCGCTGCTTTCACGTCGGTGAGGTACTGTAACTGACCCTGGAAGTAGTCCCGATCGGTCAGCACGCTGATCGCCGCGGCGCCGTGCTGTTCGTAAGTGGTCGCGATGCGCACCGGGTCGAAGTCGGCACGGATCACACCCGCGGACGGCGACGCCTTTTTCACTTCCGCAATGAGGGTGATGGACCCCAGTCGGCGGACCGCGCTCTTGAAGTCGCGGGTCGGTTCGGTGTCGAATGCGCGGCGCTCGAGTTCGATCTCAGGCACTGCGGCTTTCGCGGTCGCAATTTCGCTACGCTTTGTTTCAACAATTTGGTCGAGGATACTTGGCATAAGATGTATTTCCCCTGATTTTCCTGGTTTTGGCGGCTTAAAATGCTGTGGAATGCACGGTATCGGCACCGCTTCAACCGCGGTTTGAACATGAGCCATCCAAGCCGCATGTGATTCCGCGAGCAGACCCGTTGGTGGGTGACGACAATCAACGATGCACAGGTTTGAAAAAGACGAGACGGCCGCTCGGCCCGTGTGGTCGGGTCCAGTTTTTGGCTTGTCCTGCACCCGTGTGTTGCATTCCCACCAACGAGATTCCACCCAACGGCTCGTCGTCAGCACCCTCGCGACAATACCGACGTTCGCGCGGAAAGCTGCTGGCGGCGCTCGATCACTTTCCGGTCGCGTTCTTTGATCCGTTCGGCACCGACCTCATGTCCGTCGCCGGACCGGACTCTCATTGATACCTATCCCGCCATCCGGACGGTGTCGGTTGTATCGCGGAACGGGGTTCACCGAGGGCTCGTTCAAGAACGGCCGGGGGCAGACGACTACGGGGGAATGTACGGATAAACTGAAGCATAATCTATGCGGTCGCACAGACAGCCAGGACTTATCTCGAGTGGAAATTGTGGGTCGTAAAATGACACAACCCCTGGTTTTAACCAGGGGTTGTGGGGGTCGCAGTCATGTCGGGCTGGCGGGATTTGAACCCACGACCTCTTGCACCCCAAGCAAGCGCGCTAGCCAAGCTGCGCTACAGCCCGATCCGTCCGACACCTGCTTTGTAATCCTTTGACCCCGAAACGGCAACCGCATTGCGTCACTTGCCCGGTCCGGTCGCGCCGAACGGCCGGCGCCTTTGATTCGCGAAGGAGCCGGGCGCTCCCTTGCAACCCGCCAACCCGCTCGTTAGCCTGAAGAAGTTGCAACCAACGAGAACGCGCTCAGCACCGTTCTAGTCGTAGCCCATCACTACCTCACGGTTCGGGGAAACCGATGACGCTCGCTCGTTACACCGCTTGGACACTGCTCGTTGGCGCCGGGTTCGCGCTCTGGTCCGCCCCCGCGCGCGCCCAGCAGCCCGCTATTCCCGTGCCCGACAGCAGCCTGTCGTCCGTCATCGTGGGGTACCGCGATATTCCCCGCGGCGGAATTACCAACGAAGATCTGAAGGCCGCGCGAGAGAACTTCGCCAAGTTCGCGAAATACTACGCGGACGTAATCGCGCACCCCCTCGTGTACGCGATCCCGCAGGACTTCAAACCTCCCACTCCCACGACCCGGCACCTGGCCATTGACGGGCAGTACGGGCTCTTGCAAGATCTGAGCCGGTTCCTGAAAGAGCCGGGGCCGAGCGATCCGAAGGTCGGGCCGGACCAAGCCGTTTACATCCGCGAACTCGGGGCGGCGCTCGACGCGGAACTGAAGAAATTGATCGAGGGCAGTGACTCGGAACGGAGGATCGTCCGCGTCAACGCGGCGCGCGTCCTGGCCCATGTCTGCAAGGGGGGGGCACCGGCCCACTACGCAACTCTCACGAGCCTGTTGGGGAACGCGAACACTCCGACCGAGGTCAAGTACCACTTGTTCCACGCCGCCGGGAACTTGCTCGCCGCCCACGACCCGAACTGGCTCAACAGCCGCACGCACGTCCGGCAGATCGACGAGCCGAACGTGGTCAGCGCCCTGGTGAAAGTGCTCCAGGACTGCATCAACAACCCGGTCCTACTGTTCGCCGGTTTGCCCGAGAACAAGGTGGAAAAGGCCACCCCGGACCAACTCGCGGTGATCGGGCTCGTGCGCCGACAGGCGATCAAGGCCCTGGCCCAGGTACGTTTTGTGGCCCTGCCCGGGGTTAACGGGGCGCCCCTTTACCCGGCGCACACGCTCGCGCGCGTCGCGCTAAGTGACCCGGCCCTGGTGCCCGCTCCCGGACCGGCCGACGCGGGTGAAGCCGTGATCGGGCTGTGCAACATGGCGCCCGTCGAACTCAAGAACGGGCGCGCGGTCCCCATGAAGTACAACGCGGACGCGGCCGTCGAAGCGATTACCGCGGGGCTCATCACGTTCGCCGAGCCGCGCGCGAGTGATGCGTTCGACCGCCGGCTCCCGTGGCGCTCGTATGGGCTCCGCATCGCAGAGGCGATGCGCAACTGGCGCCCGCTCTTCGACCCCGATTTCGATCCCACGCAGCCGAACAAATTCAACGCCAGCTCGGTACCGCCGGTCGTGGACGATTTGTTCAAAGACGTGGTCCCGAACGTCCTCGCCCCGATGGACAAAGTGGATAGCTCGGGGAAACCCGACATCGGCTCGAAGGTGGACATTGAGGGCCTGCGAAGGCGCCTCTCGGCGATCCGCGAGAACCCGAAGCGCAGTACGACGCTGCTCCCTGACAACAAGCAAACGGCGATCGATTTCGCGCCCGTGAAAAAGTGACGTAACGAGCCGCGCGTTTTGCGTTGCTTGCGGGCGCGCCGCGGGGGAGAATACACATCATTTTGCGGGCCGTACCCGCGTGGAGGGAAATTCGATGAGACGATTCCTGTTGGCCGTTGCGGTGCTCCTCGCCGCAACGACGACGCCCACCTTCGCCGGGTACATCATCATCCGCGTGCTGCTCGAGGGTAGCGGAGCTGGCCCCGGGGGCGACGGCGTTCCCGGCGGCGACGGCGGGCTCGGTACGGGCGGGTTGATGTTGCCCGGTGCCGGCCCTCCGGGCGGTTACATGGGCTCCAAGGGCGGTCCCTCGGCTGGCGGCTACATGGGCTCCAAGGGCGGCCCCTCGGCTGGCCCGCCCGGTGGGATGCCGATGATACCGGGCGGGGGGATGCCGGGTGGGCCACCGGGTTCGGCGAACAAAGGGGGCGTGGTCGAACACGATCCCACGCGCTCGATCGTGGTGGTGATTCCGCTCGAAACCGACATTCTCAGGGGCCGGCTGAACCCGGGGAAGAACCCGGGTCCGAACAACCCCGAGTTCAAAAAGTTCGTCCTCCAGTATTACGGCGCCAAACTGACGGCCAATCTCTTCGTCGATAGCACCAGCATCCAGTTGTACGACGAGTTGCTCAGAACCCCCGCGCCGAGGAAGACGCGCGGCACCGAGATGCGCGACAAGTACGAGGCCTGGACGCGCGGGAAGAGCGACCCGCGGCTCCTCTACGACGCGATGGAACTCGCGCTCCAGTCCGGTTTCATCAAGGAAGCGGTTTCTTATGCGAACGAGCTGGTCGCGGCCGCCGCGGACCAGAAACTCGAGCTCCCGGTGCGCGACGTGAAGCCCTTCGTGGCCGCGTGGGGCGCGATGCAGAAGGCGGTGACCGGTCCCGCGCCCCAGCCGAGCGACGCCGAGGACTGGAAGGCGCGCCTCGACTACCGAAACGTTCGGGTGGTGGACCACTATGCGCTCGTGTACGCGGACAACACCGCCAGTGAGGTGACCCGCCGGGCCACGCAACTGAACGAGAACTTTGCGGCCTTCTACCTCTGGCACGCGACCCGCGGGGTCGTGCTCCCGGTGCCCGAAAAGCCACTCGTCGCGGTACTCGCCCCTCAGGGCGCAGCGCTCCGCGGGCTGCATCACATGCTCGACGGCCTCCCGATGGCCGACGCCTTCTACGCCCCCGATCACAACCTGCTCGTTCTTTCGCCGGAGCGGATGGACGACGTCGGCCAGACCTTCCTGCGCCAGACCCAACAAGTGTTCGCTCAAGGTCTCAACCGCGACCAGCTCCTCGCCGACCAGGTACCCAAACTCGATCACACCGGCGAAAAGGGCAGCCGCCCCGACGACGTGGCCCGCGCGTCCACCCTCGCCGCGGTCGAGAAGCTGGCGATCAACGAAGCCGATATCGCCGCCGTGAGCCGCGAAGGAACGCGCCAGTTGATGTACACTACCGGCGTGTTGCCGAAACACGTTACGCTCCCGTCGTGGCTCACCAACGGCGCCGTGAATTTCTTCACCCGACCGCGCGGACCGGCCTACGTGACGGTCGGTGACAGCGAAAAAATGCACATGCACGTTGCTCTTACAACGGGGTACGGCGTGCCGAATTACGTACTCCATCGCTACTTCCGCGACCTCGCGAGCAAAAAGGAGCTGCCCGCGGACCCGGCGCGGCTCCTGGAGAACGTTCTCGGCGACGTGTACTTCAGTGGCATCAAGGACGGCAACGATCCGGACCCGGCCCCGCCGAAGAAAGCCAAGAAGCCGACCCAACCGGTACAACCGGGGCCGGGCGACGGCGCCGGTCCCGGTCCCGGCCCGATGCGCCCTCCGATCGGTCCCGGTCCCGGTCCGATGCGCCCCGGTTCCCTCGGGAGCGGCTCCAGTGCCGGTCCTCCGGCGATGCCGGGGTTGACCGGCGGGTTCGGCCCTCCGATGGGGGGCGGCTCGGGCGCACTGTCGGCGGATTACGAAGACCCCGCGGTGGCGCTGCGTAAGAAGCAACAGCGACTGGCAATTAAGGCCAACGCGACCTCGTGGGCGCTTTACTACTACCTCGTGAAGTACAAACCCGAGCAACTACGGCAGTACGTCGCGGAACTGAACAAACTCCCCCGCGACCTGCCGATCGACGGCCGGACCGCGTTCGCGGTGTTCGCCCGGGTGTTCAAGCTCTCGACGGCCGACGACGGCTCGGTCGACGCGAAGGAACTGAAGAAGTTCGCTGACGAGTGGCTCACGTACATTAACAGTGTTCCGCTGATCGGCCTCGATGTCCCGCTCGTGGTCGCGGAACCTCCCAAAGCCGCACCGGGGACCGGTCCCGGTGGAATTCCTGGGATGCGTCCACCGGGGGGGCCGGACGGCGACAAATAGCACAGGAGAGCCGAGCGCGGACGCTTGACCTTCCGGCTGCTCTCTTTATGATACCCTCACACCCGCCACGTGTGGGGGTGGCGCCGAGGTGGCGGAATTGGCAGACGCACTAGATTCAGGTTCTAGCGCTCGCAAGGGCGTGGAGGTTCAAGTCCTCTCCTCGGCACTCAAAGAACCACCGGCGAAAGCCGGTGGTTCTTTGCTTTTTACCCACGATTTCAAGCGTTTCCGTCATTTGGCGATGCTCAGATGACTGGTTAACGAATATTACGGCGAGGTCACCAAACAACCCAAAAATCGCACTTCTGGTGACCTCGCACCGAGAGCGCCCCACGGGGCACCTTCTGGGCACGTCGCCAACATTGGCAACCGGGTTGGGTGCGAACTTCCCACAACCGACCCAGCTTCCACGTTCCAGCGCACAACTCGGAGGTGGCGGGGTGGAGAAAGTTAACCTCGCCGACAAACTGGCGCTGTTTTCCGACCACTGGAAACCGAAGGTGGTCGGGGAACCGAACGGACCGCTCGTCAAACTGGTCAAGTTGTAAGCGTTTGTACCGCCGGTGAGGGACCGATAGTCGGGTCGTCTCGCCCAAAGTCAATGCTGTCCAGAATCGGCGGCAGTCCTGCCGGGCGTCCACGGAACGGCGTGCCACTTTGCTCGTGAACTTCGGCCTTTTCCGACGAAGAACAGTGCTTCCTTCCGGTCCCCACGGAGGGCTTGGCGACTGCATTTCGGAGTCGTAACATTCAAATGTTTGAATCTAATCGGGAGACGGGCTGTCCATGCCACACCGCGCGCTCGTGACGAAGGAACTGGCCGTCTTCGTGGGCGTCTTTGCGCACCCGCTCCGCATCCGCATCGTCGAGGAACTGCGGGCCGAGGAGCGGGACGTGAACGCCCTGCAAGCGGCCCTGGGCATCAGCCACTCCGGGGTGTCGCAGCACCTGATGGTGCTCCGCTCGCACCGCCTCGTGTCCGAGCGGCGGGAGGGGCGGCGGGTGTTCTACCGGCTCCGCCAGCCCGACATCGCCGCCTGGCTCATGGACGCCACCCGGTTCCTCGAACACGAATCCGCCGAGGCTGCGGAACTTCGCAAAGCCATCGACGAAACCCGCAAGGCGTGGGCGGCGAAATGACCGGTCGCCGTGAGCGCACCGGGGCGACACCTCTTTCGAGAAAGATGACGAGGGCCATGCAAAAGCTGATTCAGGGCATCCACCAGTTCCAGGGCAAGAGTTTCGTCCCCATGCAAGGGCTGTTCGAGCAGTTGGCGAAGGGCCAGAAGCCCGAAACCCTGTTCATCACCTGCTCCGACTCCCGGATCGACCCCGCCCTGCTGACCCAGGCCAAGCCCGGCGACCTGTTCATCCTCCGCAACGCCGGGAACATCGTTCCGCCTCACGGGGCGGGCAACGGGGGCGAGGCGGCGACCATCGAGTTCGCCGTGGCCGCTCTCGGCGTCAAGGACATCATCATCTGCGGCCACTCGCACTGCGGGGCCATGCACGGGCTGCTGAAACCGGACCAGGTCGCCGCCCTCCCCGCCGTGTCGGCCTGGCTGTCCCACGCCGAGACGACCCGCCGCATCATGCGGGACAACTACGGCCACCTGGAGGGCGAGCGGTTGCTGACCGCCACCGTCGAGGAGAACGTGCTGGTGCAACTCGAGAACCTGCGGACGCTGCCCGCCGTCGGTTCTCGCTTGGTGCGGGGCGACCTGCACCTGCACGGGTGGGTCTACAAGATCGAAACCGGCGAAGTATTTGCCTATGACGTGGAGAGCGCGCAGTTCGTCAAGCTCGCCGAGTACAATCCGCAGATCGAACCGACCGTGCGGCGACGGACCACGAACGTCATCTGAGCGGCCCTCACGAGTAAAGGGATGTGGTGATTACCTGGGGCGACTGGTACGACCCGCTCGCCAAGCCCTCGTGGACCCCGCCCCGGCGACGATCTGCCTGATCTGGACGCCCCTGTACCCGGTCATCCTGACCAGTTTTGGCTTCGTCTTCGTGCAGGCGTTACGGCGTAAATTGCCCCGGCGGTCGCCCTGCCGTTCGCCGTGAACCTCGTCGCCAACACGACGGCCCCGGCCTTTTTGGGGTCGGTCCGGGGTGGTGTGGAGCGCCCTCTCGGTACATCGCGTTGACGAACCCTTGGATCCAGGACCGGGACCGACCGGTGATCCGGGCGATGGCCCGGACCACGACCCGCTCGCCCAGCAACCGGCGCACCAGCGCCCGGTCCGATTCGCCCACCGGACCGTTCTTCGGGGCCGCCACGAATCGCCGGACGCACCCGCGGCACCGGAACGTCGGGGTGCCCGACGCGTTCGCACCGTTCCGCACCACGTGCTCACCGGCGCAACGCGGGCACGGTGGGATCGGGTCCGAACTAGCGGTAACTTCACTCATCCCGTTAGGCCAGGGACGTGCCGTCAGTGGGGCCACTGCCCCGCACCCGGTTCCCCGACGCCAATAGGACGTGTTCGAGGAACGTCTCGTCCCAACGGGCCTTGAGCCGGTTGTTTTGGATGCCGATCTCGGCCGTTGCGTTCTGGAGCATGGCCCGCGCCATCTTGCGCACCACGGACACGTTCTCGGGTGCGTGCCCTTCCCGGAGCCGGTCATCATCTTCACGGAACGCCACGTCCCGAACCCGGTGGCGCGCGTGCTCGGTACCCCGGTGCCGGCGCGGCGCGCACCGGAACATCGTTCCGGACCGGTGCCCGCGGCTGATGTCATAGCGCACCTCTACGGCCGTCCGTCTCGTTCACCTGTCGCCGGCTCACCGCGTACGCCACCGACTTCAAAAGGGTCCACCGGTCGCGTTCCCGGATGGCCTCCCGGTTCGTCCGCACGACGCCGAACCGGAGTTCCCCGCGACCGTGGGAGTGCTCGTCGGTCTGGTGCCCCTCACGCACCGCGAAAGCCGTCTCCAACGCCACTCGAACGGGGGCGGGACATTGTTCAACCCGACCCGCGAATGCGCCCGGGGGGGCACCAGAAACGTGGAGCCGCTGAGCGGTTTTCAGGCTCGGTCGTAAACGAATGAGTATCCGGAAATCGTAGGCAATTGAGTGCGTTTACCCGGCCGCGGCAGTGGGAGCGGTCGAGGGCCAGGCCAAGACGTTGGGCCTGTGGTTGAAGGCGCGGGGGCCGGTGGTGCAAGAAGAACGTCCGTCCGATGGCGAGTCTCGTGTGCGTTCGCAACTCCATCCAGTGGGCGCTTATTGGGCTCTGGCCGCATGCCCCCAGAATTTTTGGATACACCCCAAGATGAATGCCGACCCGCCTCACCTTGACCGATGTAGGTCGTGTGTGAGATGTTCGGAGGCGTGAGCCGGCCGCACCGCGACCCGAGGAGCTCGAGTGAACACGCGCCCGCACGTTCCCTGGCTGAGCCACATGCGGGGGCTGTCGTCCCTGGTGGTTTGCGCCGCCCACACATACAACGCGATGGTCAGCCCGGTCACGGGCCTCGAGTTCACCGGTGACAAGTGGATGGGGGCGCTGTCGTACCTCGCCGTGTACGTGTTCTTCGTCATTTCGGGCTACTCGATCGCCCTTAGTATCCTCAGTAATAAGGACCGCAACGCCGGTCGATTCGCCGCGCGGGAGTTCGCGGCGGACCGGCTCGCGCGCCTCGTGCCGCCCCTCGTCGCGGCCCTGCTCGTCACGGTCGGCGTCTACCTGCTCGTTGTCGGGTTGGCACTGAACGGCGCGGGGAGCTACCAGCTCGGGGGCGAGAAATTTCTGCTGCGCAACAAGGTCGCGCTCGGTTGGAAGGACATCGCCACCCCGCTGGTCTTCCTGCAGACCGTGTGGCTCCCCCACGGCGTCGGGATGAACGGCTCCCTGTGGAGTCTGAGTTTCGAGTTCTGGTTCTACGTGATGGCGGGCCTCTTTACCCTCGTGGCCGTCAACCGCGACCCGCGGGCGGCCCTTCTACTGCTCCTCCTCGGGACCGGCTACTACTACTCGAATGGTACGGGCCGCTTCCACCTCTGGTACCTGCCCGTGTGGTGCGCGGGGTGCCTGATGGCGGTTGGCTACCACCACGAGCGACTGTCGGCCCGGCCGCTCGTTCGCGCGCTGTTGGCCGCCCTCGCCCTCGCGAGCGTGGCGGTTCTGGTCCGCGCCGTCGCGCGGTACGGCGTCACGGTGTTCGACGTGTACCGCCCCGGTGTCCCGACGCCATTGGTCTACGCCGCCCTGTCGGTGGTAATCGCGCTGCTCTGCGGCTCCGCTGCGGTCGGCCGGCTCGGTTTGGGGCGCGTCTTCAACTGGGCGTCGGAGTACAGTTACACCCTCTACGTGGTTCACTTCCCGCTGCTTCTACTCGCCATGTCGCTGTTCCGCCCGGTGACGCACGGCTGGGGCTTCGGCCCGATGCTGGCCGTCGGCACGGGCATCTTTGTCGCGATCAACGCCTTCGCGTACCTGCTGTCGCGCGTCGTGGAAAACCGGCGCACCTTCCGGCCCGTGTTCCAACGGGCGGTTCGAGCGCTCGCACCCGAGCGGCTGTCGGGCGCGGTCACCCGCGCGCTGTTCCGCCGCCTCCGGCACGTGCCCCGGTGACCGTGCCTTACGCCGCCGGAGGCAGTCGGCGGTCGATTCCCTGTTCCAGGTGCCCCCTTCAACTCGCCGAGGCGCCCGGCGGAGGAACTCCGAATTCCCTTCGGCGCCCTGTTTGTGGTGGAGTTCCCGGACCGCGCGGTAGTGCCGCATCGACTCGAGGCACACCGCGCTCGCCCCGACCCCATTGACGCCGGCGTTCACGTGCGCCAGCGAGCCGGCGGGCGGGTGCTGCGACGGATGGCGTCCGGTGAGTACCCAGTGTCCGCGGCCATCCGGTGATGCCGCGGGCCGGCCGACCGGGGCGCCCGCCGAAGGCGCGGGTGGCGGTCCCGTGCGTCATAGGACACCACCTATTTCTCTTTCGGCATCAGGTTCATTGCCGCAAGGCTCATCGTCCGCACACCGGTGCGGATGCTCGGTTCGGGCACGGGGGCGTAAGCGTCCGTGTGCATCCCCGGGAGGATCGGTGCGCCCGGCTTCTGAGCGGCGTCGAACTTTTCCTTGGAGATTGTGCCGAGGAAGTACATGAAGATTGGCGTTTTGCCGTCCGCGAAGCGCCCGAAGTCTTCCGCACCCATCACCGGCTTGCGGTTCCCGCGCACGTTCTCGGCCCCCAGGATTTCGCGGAACACGGCGCCGCACTTCTGCGCCAAGGGCACGTCGTTGTAAGTCGCGGGGGTGAACTCATCCAAACTCACTTTTACTTCCGGCGGCGGGGCGTTCGCGCCGACGGCTGCGGCCTTCGCGATGCGGTCGATCGCCTTTAGCACGCGGTCGCGTGTCGCGTTGGTTGTGGTTCGCACCGTGAGTTGGAGCTTCACTTCGTTCGGAATGATGTTGTGCTTCGTGCCGCCGTGGATCGACCCGACCGTGACCACCACCGGGTCGAGCGGGTCCGTTTCGCGGCTCACGATCGTTTGTAGGTCGAGGATGATTCGCGCCGAAAGGACGATCGGATCAATTGTTACGTGCGGGGCCGCGCCGTGACCGCCTTTTCCCTTCACCAGAATGTCCACGGTGTCGGAGTTGGCCAGCGCGAGCCCTTCGCTGAAGCCGAGCGAGCCGGCCGCGTGCAGCGGGTCAGAGTGTAACGCGAGCGCGTAATCGGGCTTCGGGAACTTGGCGTAAAGCCCCGCGTCGAGCATTTGCTTCGCCCCCGCAACGATTTCTTCGGCGGGTTGGGCGACGAACACCACCGTGCCGCTCCAGCGGTCCTTCATGGACGCGAGCACGCGCGCCGTGCCCGTCCAGCTCGCCATGTGGATGTCGTGACCGCACGCGTGCATCACACCGACTTCGACCCCGTCGCGGTTCTTCGTCTTCACCTTGCTCGCGTAGCTCAAGCCGGTTTGCTCCACGATCGGCAAGCCGTCCATATCGGTGCGGATCAGTACGACTGGGCCGGGGCCGTTCTTCAGCACCGCGACCACGCCGTTCCCGCCGAACTTCTCCGTGACCTCGTAACCCGCTTTCTTCATTTCCTCGGCTAACCGCTTGGAGGTATTTACTTCCATCAGCGACAGTTCCGGGTGCGCGTGGATGTGCTGGTAGAGTGCGACCAAATCCTTGATCTCGCCGTCGAGCTTTTTGTCCACTTCCGCGAGTCGGTCTTTGACCCACTCGGAGGGCGGATTGGGCTGTGCTTTCGCGTCCGGTTGTGCGGGTTTATCGGCGACCGCCGGGTGCAGCCCCGCACCGGAAATAGCGAGGGTGACGGTTAGAACTGCGAGTGCGGAAAGTCGGCGGGTCTGCATGATCGGACCTTTCGCGATGAGAGCGTAATTGTGTGTAGCAAGTGCGCAAAAGGAGAGGATTCGGGCGTCAGAAGTCACTTGGCGGACGTACACTAAAGTAGGCACCTTCGTACCGATTTACCCACCACAGGAGCAACACCTATGTCTGCCAAGACATTGACGGTACAGCAGCGGAAGTCCATTTTCCACGCGCTGGTTGAAGTGCAAGATACGCGGACCGTGACGATCGCGGACTCCAAGAAGGAGATCGCGTCGCGGTATCATATCACGAAAGAACAAGTGGAACTAATTGAGCGGGAAGGACTTGCGAAAGATTGGCCGCCGCTGGCGTGATCGAGTGTGTGGGTCCGAGGTTCACGCGGACCCAGCCGTGAGAGAGCGAAAGGCAGATCACGTCCCGAAGCGGTGCGGGAACATGTGGATTTCCGCACCGAACACCAGCGACATATTGATGGGCGTGAGAATTTCGTTCGGCGATCCCTGACACTGGATCGCGCCGCTGCGGAGACACAGGACTTCGTGGGCGTAAGTCTGCACCATGTTCAAATCGTGCGACACGAGTAGAACCGTTACCCCCATTTCGCGATTGATGGTCGCGATCAGCTCGTAAAACTTCTTTTGATCTTTGAAATCGATCCCGGCCGCGGGTTCATCGAGTAACAGCAGTTCCGGCTGTGGTTCGAGCGCCAGTGCGAGTAAGACACGCTGTAACTGGCCGCCCGATAACCCTTCGACGGGCACATCCAAGCAATTCGCCACCTCGACGCGCTCCAACATTTCCCGGCTCTTGGCCGCGACCTTTTTGGAAATGCCGAAGAAGAGTGGGCGTCGGGAGAGCGTGAGCGCAAGGAAATCGCTCACCGTCAGCGGTAAGCGGGCGTCGAGCGTGAGGCGCTGGGGAACGTACCCGATCGCCTCCGGGTACGGTTGCGAGTGGTCGTGCCCGCAGTGGAACTTGATCGTCCCCTTGTGCGGGTACTCGTTGACCAGCGCGCGGAGCAGGGTGGTCTTCCCGGACCCGTTCAGGCCGATCAGCGCGGTAATGGACCCGCGCGCGATGTTGGCCGTCACGCCGCGCAAGATCGGTTTGCCGCCCAATTCCACGCGCAAATCGCTGAGAGACACGAGGGGTCGCGCGACAACTGGAAGAGCCAGGCTCATTTCAACTTCTCGGCGAGTTTGTCGATGTTCTCCCGCATCTTCTTCTCGTACCAGTCCGCGGTCAGGTCTTCGGGCCGCACCGTTTCGAGGGGGTCGAACTCAACGAGTTCGGGGTCTTTCACGCCCTTCGCGACGAGTTCCTTGCGCAGCGCTTCGCCGGAGGTGCTCGTGGAGTATTGGGGTTCGGTCGCGATCACGCGAACCGGGGCGTCCTTGTTGGTGCAGATCTTGATGAGTTCCTTCATCTCCTTTGCGTCCGGCTCTTGACCGGGGTTCTTCGTCAGCACGCCCTTCACTTTGACCTTGTACGTCTTCTCGAAGTACGCGAGCGAGTCGTGGAAGGAGACGATCCTGCGGTCCTGCTTGTCCTTGAGCTTGTCCAACCCGTAGGTCTTGAGCGCGTTGAGTTTCGTGATGTAGGCCGCGGCGCGCGATTCGTAGCCCGCAGCGTGGGCCGGGTCCGCGGCCTTCAGTTCATCGCGAATGATGTTGACCAGCATCGCGGCGTGGTCGGGGCTGAGCCACACGTGCGGATCGATGCCGTGTTCGTGCTCGCCTTCGTGGTGCTCGTCGTGGGTGCAGCGGCCCTCGCAGAGACAGTCCTTATCGAGCTTTTCGCCGAGTTCGACGACCTTGAGTTTGCTGTTCCCGGAGCCGCCCTTCATCTTCTCGGCCTTTTTCTCGTCGAGGCCCAAACCGACGACGAAGAAGATGTCCGCTTTGCTGATGAGCTTCACATCCGCTTCGGTCGGGTCGAAGTCGTGTGGCCCCTTGGACGTCATCAGGTTCTTGACGACCGCGTCGTCGCCCGCGACGTTCACGGCGAAGCAGTATAGCGGCGCGAACGAGACGACAACTTTCGGTCCCGGGTGGTCGGGCCAGGTCGCGCTGTTCGGGTCCGTCGTGCCTTTGCAGCCGAAAATGAGCAGCGGAATCGCGGTGACGACCGCGCCCACGAACACCGCTTTGAGCCAGAGCTGTCCGCTGTTCATGAGTAGCACTCCCTCGGAGTGGGTAGGGATAACATCGTAATACCAAAGCCATTCTACCGCGGACCCGGTTTGAAGACAAGAGACTGTGACTGTGGAAACGCGCACCGCGCTCGTTCCGCGCGGTACCGTCCGGGTACGTGGGTTGTGCCGGTGTTATGGAGCGACTGCGCAGTGCGGGAGCCCCTGTGGAATTTTGGTTGAAGTGAGTGTTCCCGCCGCGCCGATGGACCGTATGTGCCATCGACCGCGCCGGGAGTGTCGCGTGACGCAAGAGCTCAATGTTCTCGCTCTGATCAAGGGCTCCGAGCGGTTCATCTTCGTCTACGACGACGACAGTAAGTCCGCGCTCATTGATGACATCCGCGACAAAGCGGCCGACCCCGCGGTGGCGCTGAACTGGTTCGACGCCTCCGTGCTGACGGAGCGCGTTCGCAACCCGGAAGCCCAACCGGACCCGGCCGACCTGCTCGGCGGGTGACGACCCCGGTGCGTTTCGTTGTTGGAGCACGGCGGCCCCGACCGGACAATCTCACCACGAGTCGCAACGGACCTTGCGGCGCGGGTGCTCGCCCGGACGGGACGCTCTCTTGACGCTCGAAGTCGGTCTCGCCGAGTTCCTCACGCACCTCGGTCTGGAAAAGAACGCTTCCGACAAGACGGTGAAGTCGTACCGTGAGGATCTCACGCAGGCGCTCGTCTTCGCACGCGACCACCTCAAGAAGACCCAAATCAACCCCGTCGACTGGACCACGCGACTGGTCCGGGCGTTCGTTTCGTGGCTGCACGAGCAGGGGTACGCGAAGAGCACCGTGGCCCGGCGCCTCGCGGCCGTGCGCTCGTTCGGCAAGTACCTGTGTCGTCAGGGTATTTTGGAATCGAACCCGGCCCAGGCCCTGCGCGGGCCCCGACAGGACAAGAAGCTCCCGCACTTCTTGACTCTTGCGGATGTTCAAAAGTTGTTGGTCGCGCCCGGGGACACCGATTGGGCCGGGCGGCGCGATCGTGCCATGTTGGAGACGCTCTACGCTTCGGGGATTCGCGTTTCCGAGCTGGTCGGGCTCGACCTTTTGAGCGTCGACCTGAACGATGGGATCATCACGGTTCGGGGCAAGGGTAAGAAAGAGCGGCTCGCCTTATTGGGGCCGGACGCGACGAAGGCGATTTCGCGGTGGCTCGAAGACCGCACGGCCCTGCTCAACCGAACCGGCAAAGACACACAAGCGGTGTTCCTGAACAACAAGGGCGGCCGGCTCACGACTCGCAGCGTCGGCCGGCTGCTCGAGAAACACTTGAAGACCGCGGGGCTCGACCCGCGGACCAGTCCGCACACGTTGAGACACAGCTTCGCGACGCACATGTTGGACGCCGGGGCCGACATTCGCGGGGTTCAAGAACTGCTCGGGCACAAGAGCCTGGCGACGACACAAGTTTACACACACGTTACTACGCAGCGACTCCAGAAGAGCTACCAGAAGGCCCACCCGCGGTCGTGAGGGCGGGGGCACCCTTCGGTTTCCGTTTAGCGCCGGTCCTTTTAACGATGCTGCGCCCGGGGTGAGGGGGCGCACCGGGGCAGTACCGAACTGGGTTCGGCGCTAAGTTGTTCGCGTTCGTGTCGATTGGCACCAGGGGTTTGCTTCATGAATAGTCCCGCTTCACGTCTGTGCGCCCTCTTTCCGCTCGTGACCGCCGCCGCGCTTTGGCACGCGCACCCCGCCGTCGCGCAGCCCGCGCGCCCGGCGGCTCCGGCCCAGGTCGCGTGGAGAACCGACTACAACACGGCCCGCAAGGAAGCGCAAGACAAGGGACTGCCGCTGCTCGTTGTCGTCGGTACCGAGGACTGCTTCTACTGCCGCAAACTCGAGGCCGGGCCGCTCAAAGACCCGGCGCTGACGCCGCTCCTCGCCTCGGGCTTCGTTCCGCTGAAGCTCGACGCACGGAACGCTCCCGAACTGGCGAAGGCACTGAAGGTGCAAATGTACCCCACGACCGTGCTCGCGGGGCCGGACGGGAAGATCCACGCCTTCATTGAGGGCTACATCGAGACCGAGCGCCTCGCCGAGCAGATGAAGCGCACCGTGACCGCGGTCACCACCACGGACTGGGCCGCGCGCGACTTCAACGAGGCGTCGAAGGCACTGGCCGTCAGCGACTACCCGCGTGCTGTTTCGCTCTTGAAGGGCATCTCGAAGGACGCCGGGGACAAGCCCGTCGGGGTGAAGGCGAAGCAAATTCTGGGCGACGTGGAGAAGGTCGCGGCCGGGAAACTGGCGCAAGCGAAGCAACTCGAACAGCGCGGCCAGACCCAGGACGCGATGGACGCGCTCGCGGACGCGGTTCGCACCTACGCCGGTACGCAAGCCGCTTCGGACGCGGCGGCGACCCTCGCGGGGCTCACCGATCGCCCGGAAGTGCTCCAACAGCGCCGGTTGCGGGTCGCGCGCGACATGCTCGCGGTGGCCCGCGACGACTTCCGCGCCGGGCGCCTGTACGACTGCATGCAGAAGTGCGAGCAGGTCGCGAGCGCTTACTCCGAACTGCCCGAAGCCAAGGACGCGACCGCGCTACTCACCGACATCCGGGGCAATCCGGAGCGGCTCGCGAAGGCGTGCGACCAGATGAACGACCGCACCGCCGCGATGTACCTGGCTCTGGCGGATTCGTGGTCGAAAAAGGGCCAGGATGTGGAAGCGGCGTCCTGTTTGAAGAAGGTGATGGCACTGTGCCCGAACACGCGGCACGCGGACCTCGCCCAATCCGAGCTAACGAGACTCCAGAGCAAGACGAACCCCGCGGTCCCGGCGGGACTGGTTCGGCCTTGATTCGTGGTTCGGTAGTTTTGTAGGGTGGGTCAAGGCTTTGCACAGGCCCACCACGTCGTGCGAAGACCATCCACGAATCACGGCGCTGGGGCCGTTCGCCGCCGAAGACGGGCTGGTGGGCCTGCGCAAAGCCTTGACCCACCCTACAAAAAAGACAGGGGCGGCACTGACAGGAATGTCAGTGCCGCCCCTGTGCCATCACCTCAACGGCTCGGCCGGAAGCACAATCGCGCTCGCCGCTATCAATCTCGCCCGCCGGACTTCGCGTTCTCGTCCAGCCGCTTCTTCTGCTCTTCCGTCTCGACGTACCGGAACTCTTTCTTCAGCAACTCGACCACCGACTGGTGCGACTTGCGGTAGGCCTCTTCCATGTAGTTACCCAGGACATCGCGGGCCGGGGCGCCGGGCGAGTACACGCTGCGCTTGAAGTCGTCGGCCGACTTCAGATCGCGCCGGATGAGCGTGGCAACGTAGTACGTGTCCTTCGGGCCGTCGGCGAACACGACCACCGTCTTGGCGGGCTTGTCGCGGTTGTCGATCAGGGCGTTCACCATCTCCATCGTGGGGTACGGGATGTTCGCCGACTCCGTGAGGGTGAACGGCTGAACGCGCCCCATCGGGTTGAAGCCCTGTTGGAACATCCGCTGGAGAACTTCGGGGCTGAGGCTGGCGATGTCGACCGGGGCGAGCGGGCACACGTCGTTGAGCGTGAACTTCTTCACCCGGCGGAACGCCTTCTCGTTGGAGAACGGGATCTCCTTCTGCAGCGCGAACACCTGTTCGTCCACGGTCTGCGAGACCAGCACCGCGTCGCTCTTGGAGCTGTTGCGGATCGCCTCGGCCATCGCGTTGGCGCGCTGGCTGGCCAGTTCGCGCGCCTTGAGCTGCTTCCACGCGGCCCGCACCGTGTCCCGCGCGGTAATCGCGTTGGTCTTCTTCGCCGGCACCTCTTCGGTCACCCAGTAGATGTAGTTCGGGCGACCCTCCTCGCGCGCTTGCGGGAGGTCTTCCGGGTACGAGTGCGCGACGTAGACGCCCGCCGTCGGGACGCGCCGCGGGCTCTGGCTGCTCCGGTCGACGGTCCAGAAGAAGCTGCGGCCGAACGGCACGTACTTGTTGCCGCCGTGGGCGCCGCGTGCGCCCATGAGCCCTTCCTTTTGGGCCTCCACGAGCGGGAACAGCCCGGGGTCTTCTTCCAGCGTCCACTCGTCGCGGGCCGCAGTGGAGGAGCCGAACTGAACACCCTGTTTCGTCAGCCCGCGGGCCTCGCGGAACTCCTTCACGTACTTCTCGATCGCGGCCTTGTCTTTCGGCTTGCCCTTGTCGGACAGCTTTTCCATTTCCTCAATGAACCGCGTCAGGTCGCCCTTCTCGGTCGACGAGGTCGGATCGATGAAATTGGTGCGGCTGCCGGTGAGGAGCGCCTTCGTCCGTTCTTTGATCGCGATCTTCATCAGTTCCGGGCGCATGGCTTGCACCGACAGCGGCTTCGGTGCGGCCAGTTCCGCGCTCGCGGCGGCGCCGATGCTGGTCTGGAGGAAGCCCGGGCCGGGGATCGCGCCGAACAGCGGGAGCCCGACCTTGATGCGGTCGCGGATCTCGTAGGCGATCGGCGCCCCCATCGCGATTGATGCGCCGACGGCCGGGTGACCGAACGGGGCCGACTGGCCCGCCATCCCACCGAGTAGTGCCGCGAGTGTGCCCGGGCGCACCGCGCTCGTCGGCATCAGGTCGCGGGTAAACAAGACGCCGCTGGCGTACTCGTTCCGGAGCTGGCGCTTGAAATCGGACTCGTACTGGCTGTACGCGGCGTCAACGGCCGGTTCCTTGAGCACCAGCGGCGCGGTCGCGGCCATCGCCCACCCGCCGCCGGCGCCCGGCAGCGGCACGGCCGTCATCCCGGACGCCTTCGCCAGCACCTCGCCGACCTTCAACTGTTCGGTCGCGAGCTTTTCGTAGTACGGCTCCGAGCCGGTGATCGCGAGCCAACTGATCGCGAGTTTGCGTGGCTCCTTGAAGCCGAACGACTCCCGGGCCGGGTTCGGTTCGCTGTCCTGGTAGTTCTTGTACAGTTCATTGAGTTCCGCGTCGGTCGGCTCGGCCTTCACTTTGTCGAGGAACGCTAGCGCGGGCACCGCGACCAGTTCGTAAGTCGCCGGGCTGCACTGCTGCCGGTAGTACTCGAACATTTCGTAGGGGGTGCTGAAGACCGGCGCGGCGATGGGTTGGAACTTCGCCTGCGGACCGAGCACGGCGACCTGGGCGGCACGCACCTTGAACTCGGTCACGAGCGCGTCCAGGCAGGCTTCCATGTTGAAGCCCTCCTGCTCGCGCAACCGCTTACTGACCTCGACATCGGAGCGCGGGGTCCAGAAATTATAAAGCTCGCGGTTCAGCAGGATCTTCGCGTCTTCCTTTGTGAAGTTGATGCCGAGCTGTTCGGCCTTCTTCTCCCACAACAGGAACTCGATGGTGTCGCGGCTCGTGCGGTTCGGCGCGTTGACGAAGAAGTGTGCGCCGTCCGCGGCGAGCCGGTGCCGCTGGAGCCCGAGCAGCGCCTGGAACGCGCGGGCGGCGTCCTTGTCCTCGCTCTTAATATTGGGGGCATTGGAGCCGATGACGAACGCGACCAAGTCCTCGGCCTCGCGGATCGTCTGCCGCGGCGTTTTGTTCCCGAACAGCGGGGTGTCGAGCATCTGCGGGTTGCCGCGGCTCAGGTTCAGGTACAGTTCGGCCTGGCTCGCTTGCTGGGCCATTGTTCGGCCGTCGTCGCTCAGCTTGCTCTGCTGCTGGTTCGCGTACTCCTTCACGGTCCGCCCGGTTTCGTCCGCGGCATACGTCATGAAGGTGTTCGCCATCACGCGGGCGCGGCGAACCCGAACCAGTTCACTGTCCTTGATCGTGGTGCCGTCGAGCTTGCAAGCGGCGTCGCCCCGGCCGCGCGCCCCGAGCCACTTCGTCGCGCGCTCGAAGAAGTCGTTGGCGCCGAACGACAGTGTAAACATGATCATGATGAAGACGGTCAGCACCGCGAACAGCGCCTTTTGGTTCCGCCGGAAAATATTGAACGGATTGTAGGCCATTACTATTCCTCACTTTGCGGCGACCAGTTGGGCGCCGGCGGAAGGCCGGGGGGTTGACAGCCTTCGTAGCACTGTACTAAGGGTGATGGGCGCTTTCGGCCCTCGCCTTTATTCGACCGGTCCACCGATTGTAGTGATTGTCCAGTACGGAACAATTGGAAACGAGTCCACAGTTCGCCCCTCTAATAAGGGGTGATTATCGCCCGCGACATCCGTTGATGGAGTAACCGAGAGTGCCGACCCCCAAGAAAAACGCGGCCGCCGATAAGCCCGCTGCGGCCAAGAAGCCCCGCGCGAAAAAGGCCCCCGCAAAGAGCCCGGCCCCGGACACTCCCGATGCGCCCGCGGCACCGAGTGGTCCGCGCGGCAACTACGACCTAGTCGTGGTCGAATCGCCCGCGAAGGCGAAGACGATCAACAAGTACCTCGGGCCGAACTTCCGGGTGCTGGCGAGTTACGGCCACGTCCGCGACCTCGACACGAAGAAGAAGAAGGGCGAGGACATCGCGGGCATTGATATCACCAACGGGTGGAAGCTCCGCTACACGGTGGACGACGGCAGCAAGGACGCGGCCCGCGGCGGGCGCAAGTTTCGGTCCGCAAAGGACATCCTCGCCGAGATCGGGCGCGAAGCGGCGCGGGCCAACAACGTCTACCTGGCGAGCGACCCGGACCGCGAGGGCGAGTCGATCGCGTGGCACATCGCCGACGAACTGAAGCTGCCCGACGAGCGCACGTTCCGCATCCGGTTCAACGAAATCACCAAGAACGCGGTGACCGCGGCGCTCTCGGGCGCGGAGAAAATTAACGACCTGCGCGTCGCGGCACAAGAAGCGCGCCGGGCGATGGACCGCGTCGTGGGGTTCCCGCTGTCGAACCTCCTCGGCAAGAAGGTCGCGAACAAGCTGAGCGCGGGCCGCGTGCAGTCGGTCGCGGTCAAATTGATCGTGGACCGCGAGCGCGAGATCGAAGCCTTCAAGACCGAAGAATACTGGAAGATCACCGCGCTTCTTGCGGCGCCGGGCGTCCACGTCGCGTGGACCTCGGACCCTGCGAAGTCCAAAATCTTCGCGAAGAAGAAGACCGAAGTCGCGAAGCCGGTCGCGTGGCACAAACCGAGCGAAGAAGACACGCAGGGCGACCCGGACGAACCGGTTGTTGACACCGAAACCAGTGACGCACCGCCCGAACCCGGCGAGGGGGGCGAAGCTCCCGCAACGCCCGTAGCGGACGGCAGCAGCATCCCCACGCCGCCGACGGACTCGTTCCTCGCAAACTTAGTGAAGTGGGACAACGCAGACCCGAAACTCACGAACGAAACCGAAGCGGACGTGGTGGTTGCGTCGCTCGCCGGGGTGCCGTTCGTTGTCACGCGAGTGGAGCAAAAGGACCGGCTCGACCGGCCGCTCGCGCCGTTCACCACTAGCACGCTCCAACAGCAGGCCAACGCCCGGATGAAGTTCAGTGCCAGTCGCACGATGCAGACGGCGCAGAAGCTGTACGAAGGTATCGAACTGTCGGGCATGGGTCAGACGGCGCTCATCACCTACATGCGTACCGACAGCACGCGGGTCTCGAACGACGCGCTCGCGACGGTGCGCGATTTCATCAAGGCGGACGCGCGTCTCGGTGCGAACTATCTACCTGCTGCACCAAACACTTACGCTTCCAACAAGGGCGCGCAGGAGGGCCACGAAGCGATCCGCCCAACGGACGTGACCATCACCCCGGCTCGGGCGCAAGCGGCGGGCTTGGGCGGCGACCAACTCCGGCTCTACGAACTGATCTGGAAGCGGTTCGTCGCGAGCCAGTGCGTGCCGGCGAAACTCAAGGTGACGACCTACGACATCACCGCGGGCCGCGGGCTGTTCCGGGCCAGCGGGCGCGTGATCGCGTTCGACGGGTACCGCCGGGTGCTCCCGCCGGTCGGCAAGCAAGAAGACGCGGAACTCCCGCCGGTGAAGGAAAAGGACGTGCTGAACCGGCTCGACTTGTTCGAGAGCCAGCACTTCACGCAGCCGCCGCCGCGCTTCAACGAAGGCTCGCTCGTGAAGTCGCTCGAAAAGGAAGGCATCGGCCGACCGAGTACGTATGCGAGCATCATCAGCACGATCCAGAAGCGCGGGTACGTTACGCAGGACCGCGGGCGGTTCTTCGCCACCGAGATCGGGAAGGTGGTGACGGACCTTCTGGTGAAGCACTTCCCGGACATTATGGACCTGAAGTTCACCAGCCACTTCGAGGACGAACTCGACGAGATCGAGACCGGGAAGTTCAAGTACCGGGACGTCCTCGACGAGTTCTGGGGGAAGTTCTCACCGACGCTGAAGAAGGCCGACACCGAGATGCCGGTGGCCCGCGAGCTGACCGGCGAAATGTGCCCGAAGTGCGGCAAACCGCTGCAGAAGCGCTACAGCGCGACGACCGGCGGGTTCTTCGTCGGCTGCACCGGCTACAGCGACGATCCGGCGTGTAAGTACATTCAACCGCGCCCGGGTGAGACCGAGCGCGAGGGGCCGATGACCACGGACATTCCGTGCCCCGCGTGCGGCAAGTTCATGGTCCGCAAGGTCGGGCGGTTCGGCGTGTTCTACACGTGCGAGGGGGCGCCGGAGTGCCCCACGACGATGAACGAAAACGCGGAAGGCGTCCGCACCGTCACCGCGCTCCCGACGAAGCACAAGTGCCCGAAGTGCGAAAAACACAACCTGCTTTTGAAGGAGAGCAAGGTCGGCAAGAAGTACGTCCAGTGCCCGGACCCGAAGTGCAAGTTCATCTCGGACGCGGACGCGGACGGCGCCCCGGTGAAGCCCGCGGACACCGGGATCGCGTGCGAGAAGTGCGGTAGTCCGATGGTCATTAAGGTCGCGTGGCGCGGGCCGTTCCTCTCGTGCAGCGGGTTCCCGAAGTGCCGCAACGCGAAGTCGATCAACGCCGAACTGAAGGAGAAGCTGAAGGACATCCTCCCGCCGATGCCGGAGAAGAGCGAGAAGAAGAAGGAAGAAATGCCGGCGGTGGAGATCAGCGACACGTGCCCGGAGTGCGGCGCGGCGATGAAGCTGATGAAGTCGCGCTTCGGCCCGGGGTACTACCTCGGGTGCTCGAAGTACCCGAAGTGCAAGGGCAAGGGCAAGATGACGCCCGAACTCCAGGCGAAGATCGATGCCGCGACTGCCGCCGCAGCACAGGCGCCGGCGTAGGTCGAAAGGCAACTTACCCCCTCCCTAAAGGGAAGGGAGAAAAGGCCATTTAGTGAGCGAGTTCGTGCAAGGATTGTAGAGCCACCCCACCCGCTCGTTGGCACTCGCGGTTCGCCAAGAGACTCAGGCGAACCGCGAGTGCCAACGAGCGGGTGGTAGTTCTAAATGGCCCAGGTAAGGGCGGGGTAGGTCACTTCACATCACGTCGTGTAGAACGACGGGAGCCGCGGCCACAGGTACAGGCTAATCATCATGCAGCCGGCGACGACGGCCGCGAGGCCGCCGATCAGCATCGAGAACACCGCCAGTGTATTCCCGACGAACTTCCCGCCGGATCGTTCCACGGCCCGCATCGCGGCCCCGCCCATGAGCGCCGCGCCGAAGCCGAGCACGAACGGCAGCACGTAAGCGCAGATCTGCACCGAGTAGTTCGCGATCTTCGACCGCTCGGTCGTCGCCAGTACCTTGCGGTCGATGCGCTCGCCGAGCACCCTCGTCTCCCCGCTCACCCACTGGCGCTCGACCCACGTTCCCGGCTGCGCCGGCAGCCCGGCCGACCCGCGGGCCTCGCGCAGTGGGGTGCCGGCGATGTGCTTCTCGGCGTGCATCGATCCGTAGAGCGCCAGCACGCCGGCGATGACCGCTGTCACGATACTGAGCTTGGCCGCGCCGTGAACCGGCGCGCCGCGTGTCGATCCCGTCACCATCTCGGTATGTCCTTGCTGGCTTGGTGCGTCGCGGTCGAGTAAGGTGTGCGGGTCGCACTCTCCCCCGACCCCGGCAACACATGAGTACCGTCCCCGCCGCTCCGATCACCTCGCCGTGGCGCTGGTGGGTGTGCGTTCTGTTGATGCTCGCGACCGTCATCAACTATATGGACCGCATGGCCCTGAACCAGATGGCGAAGGAGATCAAGGGCGCGTTCGGGCTGAACAACGAGCAGTACGGTTGGCTCGAAAGTGTGTTCTCGCTGGCCTTCGCGATCGGGGCGATCGGCACGGGCTACATCGTGGACCGCGCGAGCGTGCGGTGGGTGTATCCGCTGATGGTGGTGGGCTGGTCCTTTGCCGGCATTCTGACGGGGTTCGCCGGTTCGTTCTGGATGCTCCTTACCTGTCGGTTCCTGCTCGGCCTGTTTGAAGCGGGGAACTGGCCGTGCGGCATCCGCACCACGCGCGCGGTGCTCTCACCCGCGGAGCGGTCGTTCGGGAACTCGTTGTTTCAGAGTGGAACCGCGCTCGGGGCGGTCATTACTCCGCTCATGGTGCTGGCACTTCTCCAGCGGGCCGAGGCGAGTGGCGGGACGGACACTTGGCGCCTGCCGTTCCGCGTAATCGGCTGTTTGGGGTTGGTGTGGGTCGCGCTCTGGTTCATTACCGTGCCCAAGCGGATGCTTCACCCTACTGGTGGGGCCGCGCCCGCGCACCAGGGCGCGACGCGCTTCGTCGAAGTGTTCCGCGACCGGCGCTTCTGGGCGCTCGTCGCGATGGTAACGGCGGTGAATTTCACGTGGCACGGGTACCGCACGTGGTTGCCGCTGTACCTCCAGGAGCAGCGCGGCTACTCGCGCGAAGAGATGAGCGCGTTCACCACGGTCTATTACCTCGTCGCGGACGTCGGTTCGTGGACAGTGGGCATCGTCACGCTCGTTCTGTGCAAGCGCGGGCTGGCGATTCACATCAGCAGATTGCTCGCGTTCGGCGGGTGCGCGGCGCTCACGGTTTGCACGGCGAGCGTCCCGTTCCTGCCGAACGGGTGGGGGCTCGAAGCGGGGCTGCTCGCGGTCGCGTTCGGCGCGCTCGGATTGTTCCCGACGTACTTCGCGCTCACTCAGGAATTGTCGTCGCGGCACCAGGGGAAGGTCACCGGTACGCTCGGCGCGTGTGCGCACCTCTCGCTGTTCGTGATGTACCCCATTGAGGGGTGGATTTGCGACGCCACGAAGTCTTACGAATGGGTGCTCGGCGGTGTGGGCGCGTTCCCGCTGTTCGCGCTCGTGGTGATGCTGGTTTTGTGGCCACCGGGATATGAACCGCCTCCGCGGGTGGGAAAATAAAGGTGTTTCGGCTTGTTTAGTTGGGTGAGTGCGTCGTGTACCGGTTCGGTCGGTCGTTCTGATACTCCACAAGCCAGCGACGACACTCGTCGCGGAGGGAGCCGCGGGTTGTCCGGTCGAGCGCATTTTGTTGCCACTTCACAGCCTCAGTAAACCGTCCGCACTCGGCGAGAGCCGCGGCGTAGGCGCTCAGACAGGTTGCCTCGGTCCAGTTCGATAATTTGCACGCGCGCCGGGCTACTTTCACGGCCTCTTTGCCGTTGCGCACGGTTGGATCGAGGGACGTGGCCAGAATCGCGGCCCGTTCCCGGCGCGGGAGCCAATGGTTTGGCGCGAGTGCGATGCTCATGATGGCAGCAGTGTGTGCTCGATCATCGCGCCCCTTGCTGCGGAGATCGAATAAACATTCTAATAGAACGGCAATCGGTTGATTGGTCAGATCGGATTCACCGATCGCGAAAAGTGCGTCGCACGCCTTACGGAAGTCCCCCGATAGGATCAGGTGGCGCGCGAGCCGGGCGCGGCAATGCGCGCTTTCCGGCGCGAGCCGGATTGCTCTCCTGGTATCGGCGACCGCCTTGGAATAGCGGTCGCGCTTGGAATAACACTCGGCGCGGTCCAAGAGCGCCTCGGGGAACGTCTCTTTGTCCTTCGGGTGCGGGGCTTTGAGACACTGTGTGAAACACTCGATTGCTTCGGTCACGCGCCCGGTATTCGCCAGACACCTGCCACGGGCCAGCAGAACGTACCCGTTAAAATGCGACCCCAGGAACGGGTTCCACACGGCGAGATCGTCCAAGGATCGCTGCGCCTCCACGAACGCATCGAGGCGCACCTGGCAGAGCGCGCGTGCGTACAGGGCAAGGTCGAAGGCCGGGTTCAGCTCCAGCGCTCGGGCAAGAGCTGTTTCGGCGCGGGGGTCGTCCCCACGCGAGATGAACAAACAGGCATCTTCGATCAGCGCCCTCGCGTTGTTGGGGTCGTGTTCCCGCGCGAGACGTATCGTTCTGCGAATACGTTTTATGTCTGCCCCGGTTTGGTCGGGCAACTGTCGCAGGAATCTGGCATACTCGACAAAGGCACATGCGTTATCTGGGCACTGTTCCGTCGCGCGCCGGTAGAACTTTCGTGCCTCGGTCACGTCCCCTTGCTTTGAACAGTCGCGGGCGAGTTCTAGGTACGCATCGAGTAACTGTGGGTCGAGTTCGATGGCTCGCTTCAGATCGATGGTGCGCTGGTTCGGATCACGGTCCTCCTCTTCGGTCCACCAATTGGGATCACCAAACGCATGGATACACGCCGCGATCATCTTCGCGCGCAACAGATACGCTTCCGCGTTGTCTGGGTGCTTGGCTATCTCGGCGTCCATCAACTCGATCACTAACGAATCGGGGCCGCACGCGCTCCGCACCCGGGCGCTGAGCATCCGATCCTTTTTACGTGCGTTCCCGTTCCAATTTTCGATACATTTTCCACCCTGGTACAGGTTGCGGCCCAAATAATCGTCGTGCCCTTCTGTTCGCCAATACAGTTCAAACGCCAGTTCCGGAAAATCTGACGCGACCTTGGCGACCCATTTGAGCGCCGGGCGGGACGCGGTGTAAAAGTCGAAATACGCTTCTCTTCCGGCGTCTCTAACAAACTTGGCTCCCAAGACGTATCGGTTGACATCCCAGTTCCTAACTTGCCAGCGTTCAGCGCCTTCGGGCGCGATTTTAGCGAGTAGTTTGGACGGAACGGGAAACAAGTTGTGGAACACGCGCCACGCACTTTCGGGGGCTTCCTCTCCCGCGAAGTACGTTGCACACGGAGCGGTCGCGATGTGGAGCCACCGAGTGATGTCCGCCGGCCTGCCGCGAACGTGCAGGCGGTGACTGCATTCGTTTGCCATTGGGCGACCTCAAAACGAAGAAATGCAAACAGCTTAACCCAGATGTGCGGTATGAGAATGCTCGAAATCGCGCAATTGAGATGATTACGGAGAAGTATTGGTGTTTCTTCGGGTTGTCGCTGATGCGGTACTCGAGTCTTCTAGCCAATCGAATTGCTTCTTTTCGTGTCAATACGAACGGAGCGGTCGCAAATTCACTGGTTTACGGTCGCTCCGTTTCACTGGAACCGGTAGTATCGGTCCCTCTATGCCCGACTGAACGCGGGCTTGCGCTCGTCCTTCTCTTTCGTGACTTCGGGGGTCGGCTCCTCGACCGAGTCTTCGGTGCTGGGCGGTGCCGGGGTGGTCGGGTTCTTCAGTCGGTCCACGAACACGGCCATGCGGGTCAGCCCTTCGCGGAGTCGGCCCTCGTCGGTCGCGAAGCTCACGCGAACGTGGCCCGCGCCGCTCGGCCCGAACGCGACGCCGGGGCCGACCAGTACGCCCTCTTCCTTCAGCAACTTTTCCGCGAACGTGCGGCCGTTCACGTTCAAGCCCGAGACCGGCACCCACACGAAGTACCCGCCGCTGGGCTGTTCGGGCTCGAGGCCCATCGCGCGCAGGCGGTCCAGTGTGTACTGCCGCTTGGAGCTGAACCGCTCATTGATATCCGCTGACGTCGGTTCGGCGAGCAGCCGCGCCGCGGCCTGTTGGCACACCGGCGGAACGTAAGGCGCGCTCAAATTCGCGGTGAGCTGGCAAGCCCTGATAAGGTGCCGCGGACCGGCGAGCCAGCCGACGCGCATCCCGGGTTGCCCGAACTCCTGCGACACCGAACCGGCCGTGAGCGTGAGTCGGTCCGCGCCGGGCATCGTAGCCAGACCGCGCGGCTTATCGGGCCGGAACGCGGCAAACGACTCGTCCAGGTACACCAACACCCCGTACCCGCCCGCGATCCAGGCGATGTGTTCGAGGTCTTCGTTCGTGAGGCACCCGCCCGTGGGGTTGCCCGGGTCGGTCAGCACGAGCATCTTCGCGCCGCGCATCGCGCGCTCGAAAGTTGCCGCGATGTACCGGCACCGACCGTCTTCGGTCCACGTCGGCACCCAACGCACGTTCGCGTGCCGAGACTTGGTTCCCAGCGCGAAGAGCGGTGAACACGGGTCGAACATCACGACGCGGTCGCCGGGGTTCACGAACGCATCGAGTGCGGCCGTGAACGCGGCCGTAGCGCCGTGCGTCGCGAGGACGTCCGTGGCCGGGTTGACGGTGCGCCCGGTGGACTGGTACCGGTCGGCGATGATGCGGGCCAGCACGGGGAGCGTCGTGGGCACGCGGCCGGGGGCGGAAAACGCATCGGTGCGGCCCACGCTCACGGCCCCGCGTGCGGGCGGGGCGTCCGGCGTGGGCTGGTTCAGGTCGAGCACGTCGAGGTTCGGAACGTGCGCGACCATCGCCGGGTCGAGAAGGTCGTCCAGCGGCGCGGCCAGCACGCGATCCGAGTAGTATTTGAGGTACGCAGCGCCGCCGTCGGTGAGGCGCCGGGCGCGCGGGGTGAACCGCGCGAGCCGTGTGCGAACGAGCAGCTTCGTGAGCCAGAAGGGGATTGCCACGCTGGAGCCTCCGTGCGCTGGTGAGGGTGGAGATTGTGCCAGAACGGGTACCGCGGTGTAAAGCCCGGCTCAAATTGAGCGCGAACGCGCTGCGACAGCGATGGGCTCTTCCGCAAGAAATAATCGTGGAAGCCCCCGGGAGCTTTGTGCCTCTATTCCCGGGACGGACTTACTTCTGGAAGGTTCAGGCATGGCACACGAACCATCGACCGCGATCCTCGATCCCCTCCGGCGGCTCATTTCGCGGCAGACCGGCAGCGCGCTGACTGATGCGCAGTTGTTAGAGAATTTCGTTGCGCGGCGCGAAGAGGCGTCGTTCGAGGTGCTCCTTTGGCGCCACGGCGCGATGGTCCTCGCGCTGTGCAAGCGCGTGCTCCGCGATTCACACGAAGCCGAGGATGCGTTCCAGGCGACGTTTCTCGTGCTCGCGCGCAAGGCCGGTTCGATCGGGCGCGGTGAAGCGGTCGCGTGCTGGCTGTACAAGGTCGCGCACCGTATCGCCGTGCGCCTTCGGACGACGGCCGTGAAGCGACAACTCGGGACCGAATCACCGGACGCTGTTTTGGCCCCAGAAACGCCCGACGACGCGGAATGGCGCGACCTGCGCCCGGTACTCGATGACGAAATCGCGCGATTGCCGGACAAGTATCGCGCGCCCTTCGTTCTCTGCTATCTCGAAGGGCGCACCAACGAAGAGGCCGCAGCACAACTCGGTTGCCCAAAGGGAACCGTGTTGTCGCGTCTCTCCCGCGGGCGCGAGCGGTTGCGGGATCGACTCGCACGCCGCGGAGTCGCGCTCACGGCCAGTGCGCTGGCCATCACCCTTTCTCGAAATGCGGCCACGGCGACCGTTCCGCCCGCACTGGTGCCGACCACGATCAACGTCGCGATCCCGTTCGCGGCGGGCAAAGCGGGAAGTGAACGGGTTCCCGCACACATCGCCGCCCTCACCAACGGAGTGTTACGCGCGATGACGTTCAGGCACGTTAAGACCGCAGCGCTCGCTCTGGTCTCGCTTGTCGTTCTGGGGATCGGAGTCACCTGGGCGGCGTTCGACGATGGTGGCGCCCCCGGATCGGTTGAACCTCTTGTTCTGGTCGAAGAGCCGAAGGCACCGCCGACTGCGGACCCCAAAGTTGCGCCGTCCGTCGAGACCGAGCGGCCCGCTCCGCCCATTCGGGGGCGAGTGACTGATATTGCGAAAGATGGGAAGTCCGTCACCATCACCGGCGTGGCGGGTGCGTATGCGTGGTACGGCGGAAACCGCCTCCCAGAAGACCCGGAACCAACGGTGGTGGTCGTCAAATTGAGTGAAAAAACGGTCGTGACTTACCAGGGCGTTGGCATGAATGGGGCGAAATTCACGAGAGGCCACGATGCGTATGTGATGTTTGCTGGCGCCATGAAGGATATTGCAGCTACCATCGAGTTCAACGGATCGACACAAGTGCAACGGAATCAATCCATTAGCGGTAGCGTCGATGCGGTCGCGGATGATGGTAAGTCCTTCTCATTGGCACAAACGAGCATTCTGGGGCCTTTTCCCATTCGCCCATATGGTAATGCTAAAATTAGTGTGACGAAGATTGACATCCCATTTGATGACAAAACGGTGCTCACCTTCTCGAACGTCGCGCGGGGTAAGGCCAAGCTCACACCGAGTCATTACAGCACGGTGTGGTACGCGGACGACGGCCGAACCGCTGGTAAAGTGTTTTTCAATGGCCAGGACCCGGGGGGACGCGAGGGGAAGCTGCCGGATGTTGCAGGCACCGTCACGCGTGTGGCCGACGACAAGGCCATTGTGGTCGAGGTTCCTCCCAAACTAGCCGCAGAAGCCCCGACGCGGGTTGCGGTCCATTTGAATGACAAAACGACTGAAGTGTTTCGTGATGTGCCACTCGACGGCGCGAAAGCCGCTCCGGGCATGCAAGCGCAAGTGTGGCTCGCGGACGGATCGAAGGACACGGCCGCAAAGGTGACGTTCACCGGGAGCACCCCCGAGCGGTGGGCGATCGTGACCGGCAAGATTGTCTCGGTGGCGAAGGACGGCAAATCGTTCACGGTGGAATCGCCTCCGGCCAAACGCGGCGACCGGGCGAAACGCACGGAGGTGAAACTCGCCTCCGTGACGAAAGTTACGTTTAATGGGGTCGGGCCGGGGGAGGCCAAAGTGACGGAAGGACTTAACGTTTACGCTCGGATGCTCGATGACTACCCGGACACTGCCGCCGGTGTCACCTTCACGAAAGATGGCTGGCAACCAACAACCCTGTTCTGGTAACGCCGGGGCACTGGGGAACGCGAGCAAACAGCGGGTAGCCGTTCGTGCCGTCACAGGCGGCACGAACGGCTACCCGCTCATTTTTTGGCACATTCGCAAGCGTGCCGGCGCGCAACTCGGCACCGTGCGCGCGTTCCCCGCGTGTCAATGCCTATGATGACCCTATATGACCGACACTGTAATCATCGTGGACGACGAGGAATCCGTCCGCCGCACGTTCCATGAGTGGCTTGCGAGCGCGATGCCGGAGGCGCGCGTGTTCGCGGTCGCGGATTCGGAATCGGCGCTCCGGATCGCCAACGAACACGCGGTCGATCTCGCCGTCCTCGACTGGAACCTCGGGTCCGGGAGCGACGGGCTCCGGCTGCTCGAAGACCTCGTCGAGTTCCGGCCGGACGTGGTCGCCATCCTCGTCACCGGGTTCGCGCACCAAGCGACGCCGCTCGACGCGCTCCGCATGGGCGTGCGCGACTACATCGACAAGAACCAGGACTTGAACCGCGACACGTTCGTCGCGGCCGTTCGCCGGCAACTCGACCGCATCCGCCCGGTCAAGCAGCAGCGCGAACTGAACCTCCGGCTCGCCGCGTTCCGCGAAGCCGTCGAGAAGGTGCTGCCGATCGTCCAAACGTCGGCCGCGTTCAACGACCCGGTTCCGCTCCCGGCCGCGGTGAAATCCCTCCTGCGGTTCGTGATCCGTGGCACGCGCGCCGCGGACGGCGCGCTGATCGTGCGCCACACGGCGGCCGACGGCACCGAGTCCACGGTCGCTTACGGCTCGGACGGCGAGCCGCTGCCGGCCCCGCTGGTACCCTTCGGGCGGTCGCTCGCCGCGAGTGTCATTAGCTTTCAGGAACCGGTCGCGCTGAACGACTTCGACCCGAAGGCGCTCGGCCCTCTGGAACTGCTGCCGTTTGAAGCGAACCGCTCGTGTATTCTCGCGGCGCCGCTGCGCGTGGCGAGCGACACGGTTGTGGTCGTGGAACTGTTCGATAAGGCCGCGCCCGGGTTCAGTGACGAGGACCGGCGCCTGGTCACGTCCGCGGCCGAAGTCGGGACGGACCTCCTGCGCCAGGCGGTCGCGGAGCGACAAACGCACAAGCTGCTCTTCGACGCGGTAGACGCCGCGCTCCAGGCGACGGCGCACTTCAGCGACGCGCCGATGCTCTCGTCGGACGCCGCCGTTCCGCTCCCTTCGGTCATGGCCCGACTGAGGGAAGGGCTGGGAGCGGACTCGAACGCGACCGCCCCGCCGGAAACCACACTCCGGCTCGTGGAAGCGGTCCGAACGCTCGCCGTGAGGCACGGCCCGAGTGCCGTGGAGCACTGCGTTAAGGTGGTGAACGACCTCCGCGAACTCCTCGACGAAATCACTGGCAGCGCGTGACAGAGAAGCGTTTGTGACGGTATCAACAGGGCAGACGGGATCGAAGAGGAATCTGTACCGGACTTCTCCCGTCGATCCCGTTCACCCCGTCAAAAGCGCTTCTGGTTTGTTTTCTGCTGGAACTCTGATGACCGAAATGGCTCCCACCGTGTTCGACGAGATCTTCGCCCGGTTGACCCCGAACAGCATCTTTCAGGATGCCCGGGCGACCGGGGAGGGTATCGCCGTCGCCGTGATCGACTCCGGCGTGGAACGCGCCGTGCTCGAAACCAAGTTCCGCGACGCGGGCACGTCCATTCAGCTCATCGAGGGCGCGGTGTTCCGGCCGACCGGTCCGCCGCTCGAGTACACCGGGCACCAGTCCTCGCCGCACGGGACCACCGTCGCGGACATCGTTCTCACGCTCGCGCCGCGAGTGAAGCTCTACTCCGCCGACGTGTTCGGCCCGACCGGGTCGTGCGAGGTGGAAACGGTAATCGCTGCACTGCACCACGCGATCGACGTGTGGAAGGTGAAAGTTATCAACCTCTCGCTCGGGGTGCCCGAACACAAGCTGCAGCAACTCCCGCGGCGCCAACAGTTGCAGCGGGCGATCGAAGAAGCGTACTTCCGCGACGTACTGGTGTTCGCCGCCGCCCACAACGAGCACCCGCTGACGCGGAGTTACCCGGCCGCGTTCGCGCCGCCGCTCATCTCGGTGGACAAGGGCTTGTTCGATGACCCGCTGCGGTTCGCGTACAAGCTGAGCGAGCAGGTCGAGTTCCAGGCGCACAGCCGCGGGTACTTGGGACCGTTCGCCCGCGAACCGGCAACGAGCTGGGCGACGCCCCACTTGGCCGGCATCGCGGCCCGCATTCTCTCTCTGAAACCGGACCTGAAGCCGTTCGAGATCAAAACGATCCTGTACTGGCTGTTCCGCAGTGGTTGGAACGGTCACGCGACCGCGGCACCGGTATAGGGATCGTGGAACCTCTTGACGGAGAGCTCCCACCGCGCCGGCGCTGATGGGGCGGGCATCTGCCGATCGTCACCCGGTTTAACGTCACTTCTTTTCGCCGCGCAGTTCGAGTACCGCGTCGCCGAACGCGCGGCCGATTTTGCACATCGTCTTCGCGCTGCCGAGGTAGTGGTACGGATAGTCGCTGCCCACCTTGTTCCACTCGTCGGCGTTCTCACGCCAGCCCTTCTTGAAGATCGCCTCCGCGTCGGTGTCCCAGAACGCATCCGTCTTCACCAGTGCGACGTTCCCGCGGAACTCGGGTACGTCCATCACGGCCGCCTGAGCGTCCTTGAATTTCTTGATGTTCGCGCTCGGCTTCGATCCTTCCACGCCCATTTGCCCGACCACGAACGGGAGCTTCGGCGCCTTCAGGTCTTTCCGCACGTCGCGGATGAAGTGCGTGAGATTGGCGGCGTACTCGGCGGTCGCATCGGCGCTAATCATATCGTTCCAACCCTGGAACCACACGAGCCCGGCGATTTCGTATCCCTGGTCCCCGTAGGCCGGGAAGTGCTTTTTCAGGTTCGCGAGCGTGTCCCCAACTTCGTCGAGCATCGCCCGGTACGAGTCCCCGAACGGTTTCTTCACGTCGGCGAGTGTCGCGTTCTCCTTGCCCTTCTGCTTTCGGAGGTCGGCGAGCATTTTGTCGAGGGCCGCATCTGGGGGGAGGCCCGCGGAGGGCGAGCGGAAGTCGCGGTACAGGCTGCGCCCGCCCCACGCGGTCTTGATGAGCAGCACGGGTTCGGTGAGCCGGTCGCCGACCACCGCGCCGAATTCGAGTTCCGGCCCGATGCACTTCGGCGACCCGTACCCGACTGTGAGTTTGCCCTTACGCTCGAGAAACTTGATCCACACGTCGTCGCGCTCGATCCACTGACCGTCCTTCTGCCAGTGTTTGAAGAGGTCGCGCGTGGCCGGCTGTTGGGCCTGGTAGTCGACCAGCGCTATCTTCGCCTTGCCCTCCATGTTCGACTGCCCGGCGAGGACGAACACTTTCACCGGTTTCGGTGGATCCGCGGCCGTGAGTGGTGAAAGGGACGTCAAGAGAAGCGACAGAACGAGCAGCGTTCGCACGGTTCGGGCCTCGGCGCGAGGGTAGGAGCGGCGGGAGTGCCCATTGTTCCCGAACGGCGCGCGGCATCGCAACCGAAAACTGCCCGACCGCATTCCGCGCCTCTCCCCTTCAATCCGACGCCGCTCCCCAACGTGACCGGCCGCACCGCGGTTATCCAATAGACGCGGCACTCCGTAATGCGGTACAAAACAGAGCGAGTGTTCTTGGATTCTGGGAGGCAACGGGATGGCACGGTACACGGCTTGGGCGGCGTTCGTGGGGACCGTGGTGCTCGTCGCCGGGTGCGGGCCGGAGAAGGAACTGCCCACGGCCGTGCCGCAAAGCGATAGTGGGAACCAGCAGCCGGTCGCGCCAGCAAAATCCGATCCCGAGGCGCGGGCCGTTATTGATAAGGCGGTGAAGGCGCTCACGGGCGGGAAGCCCGAACTCCTCGCGAAGGGGAAGTTCTCTCGCTGCGTGATGAAGGGGCAGATTTTCTCGATCACTCAGGCGAATCAGGCCGAAGACACGAACCGGACGGTGGTGACCGCCTGGCCGGACCGGTTCTTCTCAGCCAACGAGCGGTTCCCGGCCACCGGTCGCGTGCTGGACGAAGTCTGGTTGCGCCGACCGGACCTGGCCATCGCCAGCAACGGTGTGTCGGTTCCGCTCTCGAACATTGACGTGTTCGAGCGCTACTTCGCGGCCGACGTGGTGGGGCAGAACTGGATGCCACTGCTGCTACCGGTAACCGATCCGAAGGCGGTGGTCTTCGACCTCGAGCAGATCACGGCGGGGAAGCTTGAGCTTTCTCGCCTCAAATTGTCACTGGGCGATTTCCCGTTCTATCTGCTCACGTTCGATGCGAAGACCGATCTGTTGCTGCGGGCCGAGTACACGAGCAGCCTGGACAACGTGTTGCGGCCCACCACGATGGTCTTCTCGGGCCACAAGGCCGTAGAGGGGCTGATGCTCCCGCACCAGTTTGAGTGCCGACACAACGGCTCGGTCGTTGAAAAGTTGACCGTCGAGAAGTGGGAATTCCCCGCGACCATCAGCGATCAGGAGTTCAGCCCACCGAAGAAGAAGTAAGAGGGCGTTCATTTATGGCGGATAGCCCTGCACGGGTGGGGGCTTTCCGCCGGGAGCCGGTTCCAGCCAACTCGGTCCGCTGAACGGGCGGGCGGACGAGGCCGGGGGCCAGTCCGGGCGGAAGCTCGGCACGCCGGGCAGGTCTTTTAGCCCCGCGCTGGGGCGCAGCGCCCCGCCGATGCCGATCAGTTCCGGCCGGCGGGCGACCTTATCGGCGAACACTTCCAAGTCGCGGGTGACTTTCTCCGAGCGCGCCAGAATGCGGGCCAGCGACCCGGCCGCGGCGTCGAGGTTCTGGTACACGCCGGGCTCGGTGATTAGCTTTTGAATCGTGCCGTTCTCTTTACCGAACGCGGTCACGATGCCGCGAATCTCCGCGATCATCTTGCTCAACTGGTCCGCCGCGTCCGTCACGTTTTTCACCAGGCTCTCGGACCGCGCCGCGAGCGGGCGGGTCACGGCCCGCACGTCGGCAACGATCTGCCCGACCTCGGTCACGCGGCCGTCAATGTTCTTGATGGTTTTCTCGGCGGTATCGAGGATCGCACCGAGCGAACCGGCGAACTTGACAACGGTCACAGCAACGCTGTTGAGGTTCTTCAGCACCTCCGCGAACTGTTTGCGGTTCTCCGGGGACAGAACGTCGTTCACCCCATCGAACGCCTGGCGCGCGCCCTTCACGGCTGCGGCCACCTCGGGTTCGAGGCGCTTCATCGTGGCGCGGAAGTCGTCCACCGCGGGCTTGATCGTGCGGAGCGCTTCCTGGGCGTCGCGGATGAGCGCTTTGATGTTCGGTTCTTCTGGGCCGGCCGGTTGCGCTGCGACAACGAAGCCGACAGGCAGGTCGGCGCCCGCGGCCGGCGCACCGGCTCGTGGAGGCGCGGGTCCGTCCGCACCCAGAAGGTTCTGGAGCTTCGCGTTGGTCTTCTTGAGTTCGGGAATGAACGCGCGGACGTCCTTGAACAGCCCGGTCGCTTCGTCCACCGCCAGTTCCATTTTCGGGCTCAGGTCGCCGATCTTCTCCATCTTCTCGAAAGCTCTGGTGATTTTGTCGAGCGACTGTTGCGCGGTGGCCAGCGCGTTGGTGGCCGGCCCGACGAAGCTCCGGGGCGTGATGGGCGGGGCGCCGAGAATATCGCTCTCGGGGGGCCATTCGTCGCCGCGCGGGACCGGCTGATTGTCCGGCCCGAGTTTGGGCAGAAAGTCGATCGCCGTGTCCCCGCTGAGCAGCCCGCGCGTGATGTGGGCTTCTTCCGAGGTGCGCGGGAGGTACTTGCGCTCGACGGCGATCCGCACCCGGACCTGCCCGCTCACCGGGTCGAGGTCGAGTGCCGTCACCTGGCCGATGCGCACGCCCGATTTGCGGATGGGTGTTCCCGGCCCGATCCCCGGCGCTTCGGGAAACAGAACGGAGTATTTGGCGTCGGTCGAGAACAGCCGCGGCGTGCCGCCGAACAGTACGACGAGGCCCGCGAGCGCGATCAGCGACGCGCCCATGAACAGCCCCAAGCGTAGCCGTAGCGCCCGCTCCGCCATCGTTCACAAGTTCCACGTTCCGTGTTGCACGTTCCGCGCGAAGACGATCGGCTCGGCTTTCGCGTTTTTAACTCGGAACGTGCAACTCGGGACTCGGAACTCTCCTATTTGCACTGGCGAATCCGCCGCAGAATTTCCTGCTCGAAGGCGTAGTCCCGTCCGACCTTGAACCAGGACCGGTTCGTGGCGGTTTCGGGACTGACGACTTCCAACTGTCGGTCCACCGTGGGCGATTCCTGGAACACCGCGTTGCCCACCGTCGCGCGGGCCGGGCGCGGGACGTCTTCGAGCTCCTTCTCGACGACGACGTACACAAGATACCCGCCGCGGTCCCCGGCGCGAATCTCCACGGTCGCGATCTGGCGCACGCTCTGGAACGTCGCGAACAGGCGCTGGCGCGCGTCCGGGTTCCCGGCCTTCCAGAACTGCTCGTACCCGGGGGCGACGCGCGGCTTGGTCGTCACGCGCCCCTCATACGGGTTGGGCGTTTGGAGCTCGAAGTAGTCGTCGAGCACCTCGATGACCTTTTCAAAGACCTCGCGGTACGATTCGGCCGTGGGCTGGCCGGGCGACACGAGGACCGGGTTCTCGATCTCCGTGCGGCGAACGGTCAGCGGGTTGTCAAGGGGCGGAGCGACGGCGCAGCCGGTCTGACCGAGGGCGAGGGCACAGACCGCGATCGCGGCGGCCCGGAGCCGGTGCGTAACTACTCGCCGCGTGCCCATGCGGGGTGCCTCTCGTCCAGCCGTTGGCGTGAAGGGCGCCGGTATGCCAGCGCGGGGCGCTGCGGTCAAGTCAGTGTTGAGCGGTTCGCGCGAACAGCGCGCGATTGCGGGCCGTTAACCCATTTTGTGCGAATTGAAATCGGGCGATTGGGAAGAGGGGCTATTTCGGTTGATCGGGTTCCCGTGGTGGATTGAACGAGGCGCGACCGCGAGAGCACCTCCCGCGCGCTCGCGCCTCATTATTTTAGGAGACTTCTCGCTGATCTCTATCAAGCCGATGGCCAGCGATAGGCCTCAAAAAACATGTCGGCAAGTCCGGCCGGTGGGCCAAGGAGTCCAGCTCTTGAGGTAGTTGGCGGAGCCGCGGCGGGCGCGGGTGGCCTTGCGGTACCCGAGTTCGGCTCGCAACTCCCGCCACGGGAGCACGGTCATCCGGTTCGGGGCCGTGGGCGCGAGGGCGCCGTTCGTCGAACCGGTGGAGCCGGTTGGTAACGGTCCGGGCGACCGGACCACTTCCGGGTCACTTCACGCTACTGGGTGTGAGTTTCCCCAAGTTGGCGAACAGCCCGACGAGCGAGGCCATGAGCTTCTTGAAGTCGCCTTCGTGCAGGCTCTCGTTGGGGGCGTGCGCGTTACTCGCCGGGTCTTCGATGCCCATGAGCAGCGCGGGGGCGCCGCCGAACAGTTCCGAGAGCGGGCCGACGAACCCGATGCTTCCTCCGCCGCCGATCGCGACCGGGTCGCGGTCGAAGCCTGTGCGCATCGCGGAAAGGGCGGCCTCGAACGCGGGGCCGTTCGGGTCGGTCATCCACCACTTCACCGGCGGGCCGGCCGGAGTTACAGCCACCTCGCAGCCCCACGGCGGGTTCGCGGTGAGGAACGCCGTGAGCTTCTCCAGGACGTTTTCCGGGGTCTGGTCCGGCACGATTCGGCAACTCACGATCGCCGACGCCTTCGGCAGCACCTGGTTCGATGCACCCTTGATCGAGCTCGCTTCCTGCGCGATCACCGTGATGGCCGGTCGGCGCCACGTCTGGGCGTAGTCGCTGTACCCTTTCTCCGTCGATAATCGTGCGCCGGGAACCATGCCGATCGACTGCCGGACCTTCTCGGCGTCGGCCGGCAGTTTGTTGAACGCGGCGCGCTCCTTATCGGTGAGCGGGCGCACCTCGTCGTAATAGCCCGGGATCGGGAGCGGCCCGTTGTCCCAATACAGTCGGCCGAGGATCGCGTTCAGTGCGATGGCCGCATCCGGCAGCGTTCCGCCGCCCATTCCGCTATGGACCGGGATCTTCGCCGTGGTCACGTCAACCCGCACGGCGACGATCCCACGCAGTGAGTAGGTAATGCTCGGAATCCCGACTTCGATGTTCTCCGTGTCGCACACGACGATCACATCGGACTTGAGCCTGTCTCGGTGCGTTTCAAAGAACTTCAGGAGGTTCTTCGAGCCGACCTCTTCTTCGCCCTCCACGAGCATCTTGATGTTCACGGGGAGCGTGTTGCCGGTCTTTCGGTACGCCGCGATCGCAGCGAGTTGGGCCGAGATCGCGGCTTTATCGTCGGCGGACCCGCGAGCATAGAGTCGGCCGTCGCGCCGGGTGAGTTTCCACGGGTCGCTGAGCCACTGCTCGACGAAGTTCACCGGCTGAACGTCGTGGTGCGCGTAGAGGAACACTGTCGGCTTACCGGGGGCCTCGAGCCACTCGCCGTAGGCATACGGCAGCGACTGGCCGACGCGCAGGATGTCGACGTTGTGCAGCCCGGCCTGCCGCATCTGATCGCAGGTGAGCTTCGCGGTGCGATCGATTTCGGGGTTGTGTTCACCGTCGGTACTGATGCTCTGGATCGCGACCAGTTCGGCCAACCCCTGAACGATGTCTTCGTGATTCTTGTTCAGCCAGTCGAGTGCGGCTTGCATGAGGGTAGCCCCCGTGAATAGGTGCCATCACTCTACCGGTCGGGCGGGTCAGGGTAAACCCGCGTGGTATGCTATCCGGAACCGTTCCATTTGGTGCGGTCCGCTGATTCCGAGCGCGGGCCGCACGCGGGCACCACCCACGAGGCTCCTCATGTCCACGTCCCCCTCCGCACTGGCGACCGAACTCGCGTTTCGCGCGAAGTTCCTTCGGATCGCGTGCTTGGCCAACATCGTGCTGTTCGTGCTGCTGGTCGGCGGCGGAACCGCACTCATCACCACGGTGGCGCGGGCGACTGGGGCCAGCACTGCGGCGGGCGACGAGAAGGACATCCGTGCCGTGCTCGACGCACAAGTGATCGCGTGGAACAAGGGCGATCTCGACGGGTTCATGGCCGGGTACTGGAACGACGACCAACTGACGTTCATCTCCGGTGGCGACATCACGACCGGGTGGAAGAAGACGAAAGAGCGCTACGAGAAGCGGTATAAGGCCGACGGTAAGGAGATGGGCAAGCTCGTGTTCAGTGATCTGCATGTCGAGACGTTTAGCCCGAACGCGGCCATGATGCGCGGGAAGTTCGAGTTAACGTTCGAGAAGGAGAAGGACGACGCGAAGAAGACCGCGCGCGGGCGCTTCACACTGATCCTGCGCAAGACCCCGGACGGCTGGAAGATCGTCCACGATCACACTTCGGCCGAAGAAAAGAAGTGAACGGCGAAGGAATTTATGTTTATAGGAGTTACGCAGTTGAGGGCATCTCGCGCCCTAAGTTGTTTGATTTCAACCTCTTGCGATGCGGCCGCTTGTGCGAGCTTTCTAAGGCGCAAGCTGTTATCTAGCAATGCTTTAGGGCATGACATGCCATCAACTGCGTAACTCCTAGTTTATCTGGAGGAAACTCATTGCGAGGCAAATATGCGTCACTCGAATTGGTGGAACCGCGGAACTGCGCTAGGGTTATCGGTTGGGATACTCCTCGGGGGCAGTGGCGCATGGCTTGCGGCTCATGAGCGGCTCCAAGAAATGAAAGCAGAGACACCCGACCGAAACGCTCAAAGGGAAGGGGCGGGGGCGGCTGTTTTACCTCCGGTTCGAGCGTCGGAAGAACTGGAGTCCGCGAAAAATAAAGCGCAACTCGGCTGTCGGCTGCTATCACACGCCGTTGATTCTTACGCAGTGAGTTCATCGAACCCGGCTGTCACGGACGACGAAAGAATGCCCGTGAGTGTGGCGGACCTGAACGTCCCGCCGTTTCGTGAGGCTTCGTTCTTGCCGAACGGCAAGAGTGACACCATTGATCCTTGGGGTAAGACGTATCGGCTCACGTTGGTGCATCAGCCTGACGGGATCAAATGCGTTCTCGTACAGACGACCGCGCCCGATGGGGTTCAAATCAGCCAATTCGGAATCGGTGCGGAGAAGGCGTTCCCGAAATTTTTAGGTGTGAGTAAGTAAACAGGCATGTAGCAATCACTTCCCCGAGGTTCGGCGATGATCCCGTTGCCCACGATCGATGCGCTGGATTCGATCACGATTCCAATCGCGTGCCCGGTGTCGTGGGACGCAATGCGAGGTGACAACCGTACCCGGTTCTGCGACAAGTGCAGCCAGAACGTCCACGACGTGAGCGAACTCACGCGCGCCGAAGCCGTGCAGTTGGTGGCCGGCGGGGACAAACTCCCGTGTCTGCGCATCTACCGGCGCCCCGACGGGCACGTGATGACGTCCGACTGTGCGACGAAACGCGAGCGCGTCTGGAAGTGGCTCGACCGGCGCTCGGCGCGGGCCGCGGCACTGTTCGCGGTCGTGTTTATGGCGGGGTGTGACCGCGATCGATATTTGGGAGAAACCGCAGGTGTCCCGTGTCGGTACGAATCGTTGCTAGAGCAAACTGTGGAAGCCGGCGCACAAAGCATTGTTGAGGGTGTCGCGTCCGAAGCCGCGCGCCGGAACGAAGCCGAGGCGGGGCGGTAGCTCGGCCTTCCATACAACGTTTGCATGTCAACACCAGCCCCGCCCGCGCCGGAAGAGTCCGACGACGTTCGCACCCTGCACAAACTCGGGTACGCGCAGGAACTCGCCCGCGTACTCGGCGGGTTCTCGAACTTCGCCATCTCGCTGTCCATCATCTGCATTCTCGCAGGGGGGATCACCTCCTTTCACGTGGGGTTCTGTTCCGTCGGTGGGGCCTCTATTGGCATCGCGTGGCCGCTAGTCGGGCTGTTCGCGCTGTGCGTGGCCGCAACGATGGGGCAGATCGCGTCCGCGTTCCCGACGGCCGGCGGGTTGTACCACTGGGCGGCCACTCTCGGCGGGCGCGGGTGGGGGTGGGCGACCGCGTGGTTCAACCTCGCGGGGCTGGTTGCGGTGCTGGCAGCGATCAACGTCGGCACGTTCCGGTTCGCGCTGGGTGCGTTCGCCCCGGACGTGAAGCCCACCCCCGCGATGCAGTTCGCGGTCGTGGCACTCATCACCGCGTCGCACGCGATCATCAATCACCTGGGTATCCGCGTCACGCGCATCCTCACTGATTTCAGTGGGTACTGGATTCTGTTTGTTGCAGTCGTGATTACGGTCGCGCTGGGTGTGGCCGCGCCGAGTTACGACTTCGAGCGACTCTGGACGTTCACGAACTACAGCGGCTTCCCCCACTCACCCGAACCCGGTGTTGAGGGGGCGGAAAGCGTCGATCCGGTGTGGCCGGCGAAGCAATCACTTGTGTGGTTGTTCGCTCTCGGCTTCCTGCTCCCCGCGTACACCATCACCGGGTTCGATGCGTCCGCACACGTCTCGGAGGAAACGGAGAACGCCGCCCGGAACGTCCCGCGGGGAATCGTCCGGTCCGTCTGGGTGTCCGCGCTCTTCGGCTGGTTCATGTTGTGTGCGGTGGTGCTGGCGATGCGCGACCCGACTGCGGTAGCGGAGAGGGGAGAGCAGGCGTTCGTGTTCACGATGGGCGATGTGCTCCCGCGCTGGCTGTGCCTCGTGTTGTGCGGTGGAATCGTGCTCGCGCAATACCTGTGCGGACTCGCCACGGTCACCTCGACCTCGCGCATGGCGTTCGCGTTCGCACGCGACGGTGGGCTACCGTTCTCGAAGTGGGTGCGATTCGTGTCGCCGAGGTTCCGCACGCCGCCGGTATCGATTTGGCTCGTCGCGACATTGGCGGTGTTGTTCACGCTGTTCGCCGAAGCCTACGCGACCATCGCCGCGTCCGCCGCGGTGCTGCTGTACATCTCGTATGTGTTGCCGACCGCGATCGGCGTGATCGCTTACGGGCGGTGGTGGACGGCGATGGGGCCGTGGACCCTCGGCCGGTGGTTCCGGCCGCTCGCGGTGATTAGCGTTCTCGGGTGCGGGCTGTTGCTGGTGATTGGCGTGCAACCGCCGAGCGAGAAGGCCGCGTATGTGGTAGGGGCGATGGTCGCGGTGCTCACGGTGATGTGGTTCACTGTGGCTCGCTACACGTTCCCGGGTCCTCCGCACGGGATCGAAACGCGGGCACAGGCGGATTCGATTGCCGCGGCCGAAGCCGCGGTCCACGAGGGCGAAAAAGGAGCCGCGCCGTGAGTGACAACTCGCCGGCACCGCTCGATCCGGTCGAACTCGCGCTGGCCCAAACACCGGCCCGCGTGCTGGTCGGGCGCGCGGGGCTCGGCTATCGGACGTCGACGTGGCTCCGGCTCCGCGAAGATCACGCTGCCGCACGCGACGCGGTCCACACTGAAGTGGATCTGGAACGTGACTTCGGGGCCGAGCGGGTCGCGCGCTTCGGTCTGTTCGGTGTCGAGTCGCAAGTCGCGTCAAAAGGGGAATACCTGCGAAGGCCCGATTTGGGGCGAAAACTCAGTGACACATCCCGCGAACGTGTTCGCGCGGAGTGCTCGTCGGGGTGTGACGTTCAGGTGATAATCGGCGACGGGCTTTCCGCCACCGCGGTCGCGACCCAGGCGCCGGAACTGCTCGACCGGTTGCACGCAGCGGCGACGCAACGCGGGTGGTCGTTCGGCAGACCGGTTTTTGTACGCTACTGCCGCGTTGGAGTAATGAACGACATCGGTGACCTGCTCGCGCCGGCCGTGGTGGTGCTGCTGATCGGCGAGCGACCGGGACTGGCGACGGCCGAGAGCCTGTCCGCGTACATGGCGTTCCACCCGCGCGGGGGGCACACGGATGCGGATCGCAACCTCATCTCGAACATCCACGCGCGCGGCGTCGGACTGACCGAAGCCGCACAGCGAATCATCGCGCTCGCCGATCAGTTCCGGGCGGCCGGGCGCAGCGGCGTCGGAATGACTGAAGTGTTGGGTTCCTGCCTCTCGACACATCCCGCATCAATCTCGGAATCAACGTGAGTCGCGTGTGACATTCAGCGCCTGGACGCGCGCAATTGGGTGGGGTACCATCGAATCTGCTTCTCCACTCGGAGGTGTCGCCATGCTCCGTGCGCTCGCCCCGCTCCTCGCCGTTGCGGTCCTCATTGCTTCTACGCAGGCCGCGCCCGTTCCCAAACACCTCATGCGGAATAACGAGGCGCTGTACTTCCCGACGACGGTCGGGACGAAGTGGGTCTATGTGCTCAACGGCCAGAACGAGACGACCGATGAGATTACGGCCGTCGAGGATAAGGGCGGCGGGAAGCTCGTGACGGTCAACGGCAACTCTAACGACCCGACCTGTTGGCAGGTGTCCGGGGCGGGCGTGTTCATCGTGTCGATGGGCAAAGAGGTCTGTAATCCGGCTATCCCGATGCTCAGACTCCCACACGAGAAAGGCGCAGCGTGGACCTCCCAGAGCCTGAACGCGGACAAAATTCGGGGGCTGTTCGCGTCCCACGGGCCGGAACCGGTCGAGGTCGGGGCGGGTAAGTTTCAGGCCATTCGAGTCGAAGTCGAGTGGGTCCAGAACAACAAAGTGACGTTCTGGTACGCGCCCGAGGTCGGGGTCGTGAAGGCGGGTGGTGGGTTGATAAAGGAGCTGAAGTCCTTCACGCCGGGCAAGCGCTAAGAGCGTCGGCCGGGTACAGCCCGGCCGGTATGTTTTTGCCCACTCTCGCGGACCCGTCCTGAATCACTTCTTGGATTTCACTTGGGGGAGCGCGCTCAACATCTTCGTGACGTGGCTCGCGATCCCCTGAACCACGAGCCGATCTTTTAAAAGAGTGATCCTACCGAACTGCCCGAGTATCTGCTTCAAATCAGCAACTAACTTGTCATCAACGTCCCACTCAATCAGAACCTCAACCCGTACTAACTCGGTTTTTCCGCTAGTTTCCAGTTCGGCACCTGAAACGGCCCGGACAAGTAACGGGTCCACTTTCTCGTCAGCCAAGATGAGGGTGAAACTCTTTTCGCTGCGAATGACGAGGAATCCTTTCGGGATCAGTGCTTCGTTGAGAATGTCGGTGATTTCGGCGATCGTGAACCGCTGGTCCACTTTAGGTGGTGCGAACGTAAACGTTCCCGTGGGCTTGGAACTGACATTGGCTTTCAGTCCCGTTACAGTCGCGTAGGCGTCGAGCACTTCGGCCCAGGGCGCGTTTTTGAAGTTGAGTGTGAGCGCCTTTACTTCTGGCAGAACCATGTGTGGATCAGTATCGGGCCGGGCGGTTCTGTCGTTGCCGAAGCGCGGATCGAATCCGGGCGCTGTTGGTCCGCCCGCGGGCTTTCGCGGATCGAATCCGCCCGGAGGGGTGACCGGGTTGGGTTTCGGGTTCGGGGCCGCTTTTTCGATGTCTTCGAGAGTTTTGACGATCCGCGCGACGTTCCCGGCCGTGTCGCAGACGACGATGCGATTCCCTCGCGCGAACACGATCTCGCCGAACGGTGACAGGAGTTTGCGGAGTTCGTCTTTGACGTCTGCCGCGTCTAACACGCGGAGCGGAATAGCAACTTGCACCAGTTCCGTGCGACCGTAGCTCCCGAGGTCTTTCAGCTCGATCTGGTGAATCATTTTGGCGTCGAGTTTCTCGTCCGCGGGGTGAATGAAGAACGTGAGCTTCCCGCGCACCAGGATCATCTTTTGTTGCATCATCCCTTCGTTGATGAAATCGGTAATCTCGGTGAGGGAGAACGTGCGGTTCCCCGGGGTGCAGGTGAATTTCCCGGTGGGTTTCACGGTGGTGACGAGCGAGAGACCGGAGAGCTTGGAGTACGTGTCGAGCACTTCGTCCCAGGGTGCGTCTTTCACGTTGAAGGTGAACGTCTTGGCACTCGGCAGAACCATGTGCGGGTCGACACCCGGCTTGGTGTGGAACGGGTCGAGTCCTTCCGCCCCGAATTGCGGGTCCGTGCCGGGTGGTGTCGGCTTGGCCTCTTGTTTCACGATCAACTTCTCCATCTCATCGACGATCCGGGTAGCGGTTTCGATCTCGTCCGGTGGGCCGACGAGGATTAGTTGATTTTGTGCCGGCAATGCCACCACCTGCAAGCGTCGTGGTGCTATGAGCGTTTGAATGACTGGGGTTACTTCCTCGGCTTTCCGATTCCTCAACCGTAGCACGCGCGTGGTAGACTCGGCAGGTTCGCCGGCGAGCACCTTCGCGAGCAGTTTCTGAACGGTCTGTGTGTCCTTTTCTGTCGCGTACACGAGCAGCACGTGGTCACCCGGGACCGGGACGATGGTCACACGCGACTTGCCGAACGCTTCCGCGAGCGTCTTGGCGGTTTCGGCGCAATCCGCCTTTTTGTCGAGGCGGAACACGCTCGGCTTCTTGGTGGCCGGTTCGCCGAGTTTCACGAGCACGGATTCGATCTGTGATGTTGTCTTGGCGTCGGCGAAGACGAGCAGTGCTTTGTCTTCTGGAAGGGGCGTGATCGTTGTGGTTCTCGCGTCGAATAGTTTCGTGAGTGTGGCGGCAGCTTCGCCGCTATCGAGCACGCGCAGCGGAACAACGGTGAGCGCCTTCGGCCCGCTGGTTACGGCGGCCGGTTTCTCCGCCTCTTTAAGCCCGAGTAATTCCAGCGGGGATTTCGGTTCCGGCGCGGGTTGCGCGCTGGCGTTCGTGAAATGAAACAGACCGACGGCGCTCGCGAGCACCAGTCCGCAGCACACGATTACGGACGCTACGGCCCGGACGTTTTTCAAGAACATGGCTCTCAATACTCCTTCGGTTGTGTCCGCGGCGCGGCGCGAGATCAGGCCGTTGGCCGTCGCGCGCACGAGATTATCGATTGCGACCGCGCGAACCGTGTTCGTCACTGTTGCGGGGAGCGTTGCGCTCGCGATACGGTCCGTGAGTGCGGCCAAGAGCACCCCCGCTGCGGGTGTACCCACGCGCGCCGTCAGGCGAGCCGCGAGCAACTCGCGTGCTCGTGCTAGGCGCCCCGCGACCGTTCCCTCGGGGCACGCGAGCCGGTGCGCGACCTCTTTGCGCGTGTGGCCCTCAAGGTCGCACAGCACGATGAGCGCCCGGTAGCGCTCGGGCAAGCGGCTCAGTTCGTCGTCGAGGACCGCGAGCAATTCGTTGTGTTCGTCCGGTGACGGGGCGGGCGGTTCGGTGATTTCTGCGAGCGGCCGGACGCGCGCCGCCCGGCGCGCGTTCGATTGCCGGAGCTTGCGGGCCGTGTTGTACGCGACGCCGTGCAGCCACTGCGCGAGCGGGCGCTGCGTGTCGATGGTTGTGGCCCGACGCGCGAGGACCAGGAACGCGGCCTGAAACGCATCGTCCGCGTCGGTCGCGTTGCCGAGCACGCGCCGGCACACGCCCAGCACCATCGGACCGTGTCGGCGCACGACCGCTGCGAACGCGCGCTCGTCCCGCAATCGCACGAAGAGGTCGAGCAACTGGCCGTCGGTGCGGTCCCCGCGGGCGGCTTCTTCGGCGATGGTGTCGAGGATCTGAACGACGGTGTTCACGCGCCCTCGCTGTTGGCTTCGTTGCGTTCCACACCCATTACTTCCCGCAGTGCCTCAGTTTGATACAAGCGCTGGTGAGATTACAACCGAAGGATTGATGAGAACTACCGGATGAAATGACGCGGGCCGGGGATTTCGCCCCCGGCCCGCGTGTTTTGTGACCGGCTTTGGCAGAACGCGAACGTTCCACCAAGCCCGATCAATGTTCCCGTGTTGTCTACTTCTCTTCCTGAGGCGCGGAACGCTCACGGCAACGCCCGGACTCGACAAGAGCGTTTCACCGCAGAGGGCACATGAGGGCGCGGAGAAGACCGGATTGAAAACGAATCATTTCAGTCCTTGCTTTCCTCCGCGCCCTCATGTGCCCTCTGCGGTGAAACGCTCTCACAAAAGCTGCCCCAAACGATGACAAAGCTATACCCGGTGTGGGCGGATCGCAACAAACTGGTTCTTGAGTGTAGTCCGCTCGCTCCGCGAGCGGTTGCCCCGCTGACACTGTGTTGAAAGCCTGTGCTTTCTGCTCGTGGCACGGGGCTCTGGCCTGTGGAGGCGCTACACAGCCCAGAGGCACGTGCCACCAAACCAAAGACCAAATGCCCCGCTCGCGGAGCGAGCGGACTACACTTAAGACACATCGCGAACGCCTGTCACTCGTTACCGGGCATCGGGGCGATCTTGATCGACAGCGGTTCGACCCAGTGCTTGTGGTCCGCGTCGTAGTACAGGTACCCGCGGCTTGCAGGGCCGCGGTACGTGCCGGGAACGTCGCACACCAAGTCTACCGATAGCGCGATCTTCTGTTCCGGCGCCAGTTCGCGCCAGTAGAGGATCAGTTCGCGGTCACGGGTCTCGAAGTAACTGATCTGGCCCTTTTCGCGCAGGTCGGTCAGTTGCTTCATGTCGGTCGGGACTTTCATCCCGGCCGGGATGCCGACGATCGCCATCGTCATCCCCTGTCCTTGCTTCTGGCGGTTCTCCAGGGTCACCGCGAGCGGAACCGTATCGCCCTCGGTGGCTTCGGCTTTGGCCAGCTTCGTGGAGATCTGCACCGCGCACTTCTCCGCGCTCAGCGGGGTCAGCGTCGTGTAGGTGTAGCTCAGAGCGAACGGGTACGGTTGCTTCGCGGTCGTGACGACTTCCAGTTCGGTCTTACTCCCGAGCTTGAAGACCGCTTCCGAGTTCGGGATGTCGAGGGCGATTACCTCAACGTCTTTTTCGGTAAACTGGCGCGCGCTGACCACGTTGTCGCCCACGCGCACACTCAGTTCGCCGCTCTCCGCCGGGTGCGCGTTCTTCTTCGCGAAGAGTGCGAGCGCTTTGAGCGCCATGACGGTCGATTGCGTCGAGCCGAACCCGCCGTACCCACCGCGCTGTTGCGCGATCCACTTCGTGGCGTCCTTGATCGCCGTGCCGTAGGCCGGGTCGTTGGTCCGCAGCCAGCCGAGGAGTGCCAGGGCAGTCACTTCGATCTCCAGATCGCGCCCGCCGGACCGGGTGATGCTCGTCACCGCTCCAGTAACCCCGCCGTTCTTGAGGTGCTTTTCCTTCAGTCGGTCGAGCAGTTTGTGGGCGGTTTCGCGGTCGCCGCGCTGGAGCATCACGTTCGCGACCAGCGCAACGAAGTACGCATCCTTACCGCCGACCGAGTTCTCGTTGAGCGCCTCGGCCTTCAGCGTGGCGATTTCAGTCTTGAGGTCCAGCTTCTCTTGGTCGTCCGGGTCGCTCTCGACGAGTGCCCAGACGATGTAGGCGTCCACCGTGTGCTTGGGGGCGGAGCCGAAGCTGTGCCCGTCCGGTCCGCGCTTGAAGCCGCCTTTCCCGTCGCGCCGAGAGAGCAGGTACGCTTGTGTCCGTTGGATCAGCACCGGGTCGACCGGGTGAACCCGGGCCATGTCCTTGAACTGGAGCAACCCGTAAGCGGTGAGCGCCTCGTGTTGCCGGTCCGCGGCCCCGAACCACTCGAAGCCGTGCTTCGTCCGCTCGGGGGTGTCCGGGCACTCGAACGAAGTCAGTCGGCCGTACCCCTTATCGAGCAACCCCTTCGCCTTTGCAGCGGCCGCCGGGTTGGTTTGGTTCGTCTGGTTCATGTAGTCGAGGATCAGCGCGTTCGGGTAGTTCGTGGTCGAGGTCTGCTCGAAGCACCCGTAAGGTTCGCGGAGCAACCCGTCCAGGCCCTTCACGAGATCGGCCATTGACGTCGGGTACATTTCGAGCCGCACCTGGAGCGAGCCCGGCACCACGTCCTTGGGCAGCGTGATGCTCCCGCGCGCGCGGCCCTTCTCCAGCATGTCGCTGACCGAGCCGACACGCGGGAAGCCATCGGGCACGACGCGGATTGACCGCTTGATGATGTCCGGGTCGCCGCCCGTGCTCCGGCCCTCAATCAGTAGGCTCGCGTCGCCCTGGAGTTGATCCGCGTTCAGGCGCAGGAGCTTGCGGCCCTTCGCATTCGGTGAGAGTTCGATCGTCTCCTGGAGCGGCCCTTTGGTCTTGAACCCGGTGGCCGTCGTGTTGAACGTCACGCTCCGTGCCACGTCGCTGTCGTTGGTCACGCGGATCGGTGTCTCCACCGTGTCCGTGTGCGAAATTTCTAGCGGCAGTTTGGGATCGAGGCTGAACGGCTTGCGCGCTTCGATGGTCGTGGTAATTGCCCCAATGCGCCCGTCGAGCGTGTGCCCGGCGACGAGCACCTGGTACCGCGCGATGTCGTCCGAAAGCTGGAACTCGATCGTGGACTTGCCGTTCTCGGGCAGCACCAGAACCGGGTGCCAGTACACGGTTTCCGTGAAATCCGAACGCACTTCACCCAGTTGCGGGTCTCGCTCGTGGGCGTACTCACGCACCATGAACGGCATAATCACGGGCAGAGCCGACCTACGACCGTCGCTTTTGTGATTGAATCCTTCACTCCCTAGTTTTGCGCTACGTCGGAGTGCGGCGGCAGCGACGGCGACGCGGGCGTCGTAGTCCACGCTACCTCGATCACGGCTAGTGCCGTCGTTGGCAAACATCCCACCTTTCGAGGGAATGCCGTTCCTGCCATTCCCGAGGCGCGGGGAAGGCTTGCCGCCTGACCCCGGGGGGGCTCCGCCGGTCGCAGGCATCCCCACAGCGGGTAAGCCTGGGGGCGCGGCTTTCGGTCCCGCCGGAGCACCGGGGGGACGTAAAGGTGTGTCTAAGTCGGGCATCGAACCGGAATCGTCTACCGGTCTAGGTGTTCGTGTTCCTCGGCCTCCTTGCACAGCCTCAATCCGTGGCACTGGTCCTGAGACGGTTTGGTCGACCATGCCACCCGGAGGCTTGATCGAGCTGCCGACGAAGGAGAACGTCGAGTTCGCGTTGGAACCCATGTTGCTTGACAGCGACACCAGCACTCCGCAAATAGCCAGCGTGGTGATGCCCGCGATGTACGGGCGCAGGCGCCCGGCCGGTTTCGTTGCGGTCGCGGACATCAGGCGCGAGACCACAATGAAGATCACGATCGCAACCAGCGCGGCGATCAGCAGCGGCAGCAGCGCCGCACCGAACCGTTCGTACCGTTCCTTGTAGGCCGATAGTGCGCCTTGCGCCTCGGTCTTCAGTGCCTGGGCCGCCGAAACGTGCGCCTGGGCGTCCGCTAGCTTCTGAGTCAGCGTTGCGGGGATCGCGCTCCACTGTGTTTCGGTCGTGGCCGTTCGGATGCGGGCCGTTTCCATTTGCGGCATGAATTCCGCGTTCACGCGCTGCTTTTCGAGTTCGAGTAACTGGAGCGGTGCAGTCGGGCGCTGACCGTGCGCGACCAGCATCGTGTTCACGTCCGTTCGGTCCACCGGTTGAGGAGGCGGCACGTCCTGTTCGGCGAACCGGCGCCAGCCCTGCGTGCCCAGGAGCAGGTCAAGAGCTACGGCCGCTTTCGGGTGGTCCGTGAGCAGGAAGTCCGCGTGCTCGAGTTCGGCCGAGTTCTTCACCTCGCCCGACAACAGGAAGTGTGTGGGGAGCAGGCGATCGTTCTTGTTGTCCGCCATCGTGATAACGCTGCGGTTTACCACGCCCACCATCAGCACCGCGGGAGTTGGCGTGCCCTTTTCTGTAGTCGCGGACAGATCAAGACGAACTTTGCCGCTGGGCGTGTACCGGGCTCGCTCCGGGTTCGCGCTCAGAACGAGGCGCTCACCGGGACCGCGGAAGACGAGCCGTTCGGATCGGGGAACGAGCGTCGTTTGGCCGGCATCATCGGCTCGTTCCTCGAACACGGTGACGCGCGTGACACCGCCCGCGGTGTCGTCGCTCTTGAGCCAGACTTCTGTGGGTTTGTTCGCATTCAGGGTGACCTTCTGTTGCGCGATGAGCCGCTCACGGACATACGCGCCCACGTGTACCGTCTTCGGCCCGCGAGCGGTTTGCAGTTGCACGCGGATCGTGCCGCCCTTTTCGGTCACGGCATCGAGTGCGGTGAGCGCCACACCGTCGGGCTTCACTTCGGGCAGCGGAAACCCGTCCTTGGTCGGCGCGGTGATGCCGCTGGGCGACGTGAGCTTGAGGAAGTAATTCGTTCCCGCTTTCGGCGTCAGCGTGAAGACGCCGTGCCCGCGATTGACGCCCGGGTTCTCGGGGTCCGTGAGCGTGCTCACTTCTGCAAGCGTATTTGTGCCGTCGGTGATGATACCTTTGAGATCGGCAGGTTTAGCGCTTGGGGCGGGCGTGCGGACCATGAAGTACACGCGACCGGGCACGCCTTCGACCATGTCCCCACCTTCGGGGAAGAACTCGACGCGGAGGTTCTTCGTTACGAGCGGAATCGGTCGGACGATCGTTTCAGAATCGCTGCCGTCGCGAATGTTCACGCTCAGAGTGGCTGCGGGGGCCGCGCCCGGAGTGACCTTCTCGAAGACTTCAGCCGGGAGCTTAAAGCGCACGTCCAGGAAGACCTTCGTTCCGCTCGCATCGGTGATGAAGCGCGAATCCGGTTGTTGGAAGAAGGCCGAGCGGTCCGTTGAGGCGACGACGTTGGCGGTCGCGTTCTTCATCGGTCCGCCGGCGGTGCGCGAAACATCGATCCGCGCCTGCACGAACTCGTTGGGACCGTATGACTTGCCATCGAACTCCAGTTTCTTCTCGAACGTATCCGGGACGTACCGGTTCACAATGAACTTGCGCGTTTCGAGGAGCACTTCTTTGCCCGTTTCGGCGCTTGCCTCGAAGAGATCGAGCTTGTATTCACCGCCAGGCGCGTCCGATGCCAGCGTGTGTTCGCCGACCCCGATTCCGCGGAGCGGCTTGTTATCCGGTCCCAGGACGGGGCGAATGTCTTGGAGTAGTCGGCCGTTGCCCTCGTCGAGCGCGGTGACGGCGTCGCCCGGGTCGCGCAGTCGGAACTTCAGGTGCAGGTCCGTTCCCGGCGGGCGGAGCGTGGAGCGATCCAGCGTGAGCGAGCGGAACCGGATCGTTTCGCCCGGCTTGTAGAGCGGCTTGTCCGTGACGAGGTGCGTGACGAATACCGGGCGCGCGAGCGGCAACCGTTCGGCCAATACGCTCTTGCGGTCGTCGGTGAATGCGGTCACTTCGAGGAAGAGATCGGAGCCGGGCTTCACCTTCTCCCAGAACGCGACCGGGAGCTCGAGCGTCGTGGCGCCGACGGGCTTGTCGTGCGTTTGACGCAAGAGTTCCTGGTCCTTCGCGTCCTTCACCACGACGTCCATCTTTTGTGGCCGACCGATCGCGCCGTGCCGCAGCGTTTCGATCTGCCACTTGTTCGGCGCACCGGGCTGAATGTGCGCGGGGCCGGTCAGCCGGACGACGAAATCCTTGTCCTCGATCGCTTTGCGGGCGCTCTCGTAGGCCGCCTGATACTGGGCCGTGAGCGCGGCTTCCGCCGCGAGTGCGGCATCCATGTGCTTCCGCGATTCCCTTATGGCTTCCGCTTTTTCGACCTCGACGCGCGCGACCTCGTCGAGTTGGGCCTGGAGCGCGAGCTGCTTGTCGGCGACCTCGCGTGAGCGCGAATACCAGCCGTAATACTGCGATCCGGCCAGTGTGCCGAGCGTGCCGACGACGGCCAGCCAGACCACCAACCTGCGGGAACGTGGGCGGCGCATGACGTTCTCCTGCTGTTTGGGTGAGGAATTAGGTGAAACGCGCGCGGATGGCACTTCGGCCGGCGCACGCGGAACGGGCGCCGGCTTCGGGCCAGGCGCTGGGGATTCGGGCGGCGCCTGGGGGAGCGCGCGGGGTTCGGGGAGACCGGCCACGTGGCCGATGAGGTCCGCGAAGAAGCTCATGAACCGGATGTAATGCTCCTCGGCCTCGGGGTGCATGAGGACGAGTTCTTCCAGCCGGTGGAGCTGCTCCGGGCTGATCGTCTCTTCGCAGAGGGCGTCGAGGAGCGGCTGTAGCTCCGCAATAACGTCAGATTCGGGGGTCACGCGCGGCCCTCCTGGGTGAGCGTCTTCTGGACGCACTGCATGAGCGCTTCGCGGACCTTGGCCAGTGCCTTGTACACCGCGTCCACGGAGCGCCCGACTTGTTCCGATGTGGATTGCGTGGTCGCGCCGTCGGCGAACCGTCGCGTGAGGAGATCGCGGTCCGTGCCCGGGAGCTTTTCGATACATGTCGCGAGTGCGTCCCGGCGTTCGTCGAGTTTCAGCGCATCCGCTTGCCCGGCCGCGGTTTCGGCGATGCGCTTCAGAAAGATCTGACTCAAACGGGCCTGCGCGCGGTTCGACTTCTTGTTGAAGTCGAGCACCTTGTGGTACGCGACCCGGCGCGCCCACGCCAGGAACTCCGTCGGGGGCTCGGTCGCATCGAACTTGTCCCACATCGTGAGGCTGGTTTCCTGCAGCACGTCGTCCGCGTCCGCACGGTTCGGGAGCAGCGTGAGGACGTAGGCGTACAGGCGGCGCTGGTTCTGGAGAAACAACCGGAGGAACAGTCGGTTCTTGTCCGGGGTCGGGTGGTCGGCTTCGTCCGGCTCTGCGGGCGAGACCGATCCGTAGTCGGCGTCCACTGCCATAACAGGAGCCCTTGTGGGGAAGAGGAGGATCGCAGCCGGTTCCCGGGCGCGCGGGTGCCTCGTCCGCATCTTTACAGCAAAGCGGACAAGGCACCCGAACTTTTGGGTGTGGCACTGGTGCGATCCGTATCCGCTACTTAGTTGACACCGAAACCGCGGATTGGAAGAAAAATTCCGCGGTTCACGCGACAAGCACTCAAGCCGATTTGTGTTCCGTCTGTTCCGGCGACGCAGACTGTCGGGGTGGCGCCAGCGCGCCGTGAAATTGGCGTGTGCAGCGCACGGGTCTGCCGCTTGCGGTTCGTGGTCCCGACTGGCACTCTATGCGCTCGGGACCGGGAACTGGGGGCGCTGATTATGGTCGGGCAAGTCGGGTTGAACGGCGTGACGGTATACGCATACGTCCTCGCGGACGCGGACGAGTTGCGGGTCCGCGTGTCGGCCGACGACTGGGAGCGGCTCGGGTTGTCGCCCGGCCAGCGCGTGCGCGTGGAGCGGGGCGGGCGCGCGGAAGCGCCGTTGCTCCTGGCCGCAGCCGAACAGGAACCGCCTGTCGTGTGGCTGCGCCTCGTCTCGCTCGTCGCGCGGAAGGCGTCGTGATTTCTTGCCGCGCACACGCATCTCGCGGATCGCTGTTCCCGCGCTCCTTTGGTAGGGGTAACTCTCGTTAAGAGCGTTTCACCGCAGAGGGCACAGAGAGCGCGGAGAAAGGCCGGATTGAAAACGAATCCTTTCGGCCTTTCTCCGCGCTCTCTGTGCCCTCTGCGGTGAAACGCTCTTGCGAACTCCTGAAGCGTGTTCACCACAAAGAAAATGCAGAAAAATCATCTGGGAAGTGGAATCTGACACCAATTTCTCTTGGCTTTCTGGTACAATGCCTACTGCAACCAAAACAGCAATCGATTGCATTCTGCCGAGATATTTCGTGAGTGTTTTGGTGTCAATAACCGAGGGTTAGTCGCTGCTAACAATCACCTCCGAAACGCCCAAAGCGACTATTTGCAAGTCGCTAACTGGCATGTCGTTACGGCAAATCGCCAACAATAGCGGCCCGGAAAATGTTAGCAAATGTTAGCCATCGCTCGGCCCGCGTGCTGCGGGTAAAACGGTGTTGCGCAGCGTTTTGCGGCGCCGGTTTTCAGTGAAACTCATACTTTAAGAGATTACGCTTGCTGGATCTACAACCGGGGAATGACCATATGGTCGAGACGATAGCGGCAACGACGGCGACGGTCACGACGGTGTCGGGGTTCGCGAACTTGGGTCTGGATAATCGCCTCGTTGATGCACTATCCGGTCTCGGCTACGAAGAGCCGACCCCCATCCAGCGCGAAGCGATCCCGCCACTCATTGAGGGCCGCGACCTCATCGGACAGGCCGCGACGGGCACCGGCAAAACCGCCGCGTTCGCGCTCCCGGTCCTTCACCGGCTCTCGACCCTCGCCACCCGCACTCGCCCGACCGCTTTGATTCTGGTTCCCACACGTGAACTGGCAATGCAGGTCGCGGAATCCGTCGAGCGCTATGGTAAGCCGCTCGGTATCCGCGTGCTGCCCGTTTACGGCGGCACGGGCATGGACGTGCAACTCCGCGCGCTGCACCGCGGCGTCGATGTCGTCGTCGCGACGCCGGGCCGGGCACTCGACCACCTGCGCCGCGGATCGCTCACGCTCAGCGAAGTCGCGGTCGTGGTGCTGGACGAAGCCGACGAAATGCTCGACATGGGGTTCGCCGAAGACATCGAAGCACTTCTGTCCGCGACCCCGACGACCCGGCAAACGGTTCTGTTCTCCGCGACGATGGCTCCCCGTATCCGATCGATCGCCGGCCGCCACCTGACGAACGCGGTCGAAATCGTGATCGCCCGCGCTCCGGTCGCGGCCGGGTCCGCTCCGCGCGTGCGCCAGACGGCATACCTCGTTCCGCGTGCGCACAAGTTGGCCGCGCTCGGTCGCGTGCTCGACGTGGAAGCACCGAAAGCCGCGCTGATCTTCTGCAAGACGCGCTCGGAAGTCGATCAACTGACCGAAGCCTTGGCCGCACGCGGGTACCGCCCGGAAGCACTGCACGGCGGGATGTCGCAGGACCAGCGCGACCGCGTGATGCGGCTATTCCGGTCGGGCCAAGCCGACCTGCTCGTGGCGACCGACGTGGCGGCACGCGGACTGGACGTCGACCACCTCACGCACGTCGTCAACTACCAACTCCCGCTCGGGACCGAGGCTTACGTCCACCGGATCGGGCGCGTGGGTCGGGCCGGACGCGAGGGCGTGGCCCTCACCGTGGCCGAGCCGCGTGAGCAGTCGGCACTGCGGGCCATCGAGCGCGTGACCGGTCAGCGGATCGAGTTCGCGCGAGTGCCCACCGCGGCCGACCTGCACGCGCGCCGAGCGGAGCGAACCAAGGACGCGATTCGCGCGACCATCGCGGAAGGCGAACTCGATCGGTTCCGCGGGATCGTCGAATCGCTGGCCAGCGAGTTCGACCCGACGGCCATTGCCCTGGCCGCACTGAAGTTGGCCCACCGTGCGGAGATCGGCGACGCCCCGGACGAACCCGACATCCCCACCACCGTACCGGAAGCGGCCCGCACCCCAATGCGGGCACGCGGGCCGCACCAGCAGCAGACGCGCTCGCCCGGTCCGCGGTTGGCCCGCATCTACATTAGCGCGGGCCGCGAAGCCGGGATCGCGCCGCGCGACTTGGTCGGGGCGATCGCGAACGAAGCGGGGCTTCCCGGCCGCGACATCCGCGGGATCGAAATCACCGACCGGTTCTCCATCGTCGAAGTGCCCGAGGACGCGGCCGAGCACGTGATCGAATCACTGAACGGCGCCCGCTTGCGAGGCCGACGGGTCAGCGCTCGTCGCGATCGGCATTGAGCGCGGGTTGATCTCGAAAAGCGAAGCGGGACCGAGCCAACGTTGGCTCGGTCCCGCTTCGCTTTTATCGTACTGAGTAAGATGCCGCGTTAGCGATCACTCGCGGCGACGGGTTCGACTTCCGTTCCTTCAGCGAGATCGTCCCCCGGGCGCACCACGAGCTTCTCCCCGCCGACCAACCCCTCTGTGACTTCCACCACGGTGCCGTAGTCGCGACCCAACTTCACCGCCCGATACCCGACCTTGCCGGTAGATTCGACGACGGCCACCTTCGCTCCCTCGGCGCGGATGACGACCGCGGCCCCGGGTACGCGGACCACGTTGACCGGTGCATCCAACTGGAACTTCACCTGCAGGTACATGCCCGGCAGAAGCGCGTGGTCCTGGTTCGGAACATCGACTTCTACGCGAAGCGTGCGCGTCTGCACGTTCACGGAGTTCGTCGTCCGCGCCACGGCCCCTTTGTACTCGCGCCCCGGAACTTCCCGGCGAGACACGGGCGCTGACTGACCGGCATGAACAGCGGTCGCGAACGTTTGGGGAATGTCCGCGAACACCCTCAGTGTGTCGATCTGCGCGAGGTGGAACATTTCGCGGCCCACCGAACTGTCGGCGACGACGAGCGCTCCCGAGTCGTAGTTCCGGGCCGTGATGACCCCGCCGAAGGGCGCGATAACTTTCTGGAACTGCTGAAGGTCTTCCAGGCGCTTGACGTTCGCTTCGCCCGCTCGGATCGTGGCTTCGGACAGGCGGACTGTGGCTTGCGCGACCTTTAGAGCCGCCTCCGCTTCGTCCATTTCCTGGCGCGAGCCGACGCCCGTCTCGAAGGTTTGTCGGACGCGGACCAAATTCAAGCGAGCGAGTTCTGCGCTCGCACGGTTCCGGTCCCGTGTCGCGATCGACTCGGTCACGGACGCTCGCGCCTGGAGCAATTGCGCGTCCACTTCCGGCGTTTCGATCTCGGCGAGCAACTGTCCTTCTTTCACTTGGTCCCCGATGTCCACCAACCACCGGCGCAGGTACCCACTCGTTCGGGCGTAGACGGCCGTTTCGCGTAACGGGGACGCTGTGCCGGGAAGCACCTGCTCGACGCGGGACGGGGCACGTTCGGCGATCGCCGTGAGGACGCGCGGACGGTCCGAACGCGCGGCCTCTGCGACTTCGGTACGGTCGGTCAGTTGCTTGTTTCGTGCCCGTACACCGGCAACCCCCAGTGCGCTGAGGGCCGCGAGCGCGAGTACGGCCAGGAGAGCCAGTCGCAAAAAGGACGGTCGCGCCGGAGCCGCTTCAGGGCCTTCGTGGGCCGCGTGCGCGGGGTGCGAAGCGGGGTTCGGAGTGCTCATGACTGGCTCCCTTCGGGGCGGGGGGCGTTGCTCGCCGCTTCGCCCGAGGACCGGCGGCGAAGCAGGCTGTACATAACGGGCACGAAGAACAGCGTGTACATGGTCGCAATGGTCAACCCACCGATGACGGCCCGACCGAGCGGGGCGTTTTGCTCGCCGCCCTCGCCGTGACCCAGCGACATCGGCAACATGCCGGCGATCATCGCCATCGCGGTCATGAGCACGGGCCGCAGGCGGGTCGAACCAGCGGCGAGGGCGGCTTCTCGTCCGTCCAGGCCCGTGGCCCGCTGCTCGTTGGCGAACGTCACCATCAGGATGCTGTTCGCGGTCGCCACGCCCACGGTCATGATCCCGCCCATCAGGGCCGGGACGCTGACAGTGGTTCCCGTGGCGAAAAGCGCCCAGAGGATACCGGCGGCAGCCCCCGGGAGCGCGGTGAGGATGACGAACGGGTCGATCCACGACTGGAAGTTGACGACCATCAGCATGTAGACGAGCAAGACCGCGAACAGCAGTCCGAAACCGAGACCCGCGAACGATTCGTCCATGCTCTCAATCTGCCCGCGGATCGCGATCGTGCTCCCCTTCGGGAGCGTTCCGCGGGTTTCTTCGACCAAAGTGCGGATCTCGCTCGCCGCGCCGCCGAGGTCGCGGTCCTGTACGGTCGCGCACACTTCGTAAACGGTTTGCACGTTGTAGTGGCTGATGAGCCCGGCCGATTCCGACCGCCGCAGTGAAGCCATGTTGGTCAACAGTTGCGGCTGGCCGATCCCGCCGGTCGTGGTAACCGGCGTGCTGAGCAGGGCATCGACGGAGTCGATCTTCCCCTGCGGAGTTTGTACCGCGACGCGGTAGTTCACGCCGTTCTTGGGGCTCACCCAGAAGTTCGGCGTGCCCTGGAACGATGAACTCAGCGACACGAGCAGTGACCGCGCCGCTTCCTGCTGCGTCACGTTCAGCCCGCTCGCCATCACGCGGTCCACATCGATGCGCAGTTCCGGTGCGTCCGGGATTTGCCGCAGGCGCACGTCTACCACACCCGGAACGCGCGCGAGCCGCTCTCGAAGTCGCTTCGCGACCGCGAGGTTCTCTTCGCGCCGAACACCCACGACCTGAACATTGATCGGTGCCGACTTACCGAACGTGAGTACCTGCCCGGTCACGTCGGCCGGGAGGAAGTCGAACGTGCAGCCCGGGAACCGCTTCGGTAGTTCCTGCCGCAGTCGGCGGATGTGTTCCGCCGTTGGCTGGTGGCCGGGTTTGAGCGACACCAGGATCTCGCCGTCGTAGACGCTCACGAGCTCGTTGTTGATGTAGGCGGTGTTCGTATAGAACGGGGACACGCCCATGTTGTCGAGGATCGTGTCGCGTTCCTCGGCCGGCACCTCTTCGCGGATCACGTCCTCGATCTGTCCGAATATTCGTTCCGTTTCCTCAATGCGTGTGCCGACCGGTGCCCGGACGTGGAGCCGGATCTGGCCCGCATCGACCGCGGGGAAGAAGTCGCGCCCGATGAACGGTATCAGTGCGAACGAGCCGACCGCAAACGCCAACATCAGCGCGACCGTGATTCCGCGGTTGGCGAGCGCCCAGGCCAGCAGCCCGCGGTAGGCTTGCCGCACCATCTCGAAGGCTTGCTCGAACCGGGCGTGCAGCCGACCGAACACCCCACCCGATTCGTGGTGCCCGCTCGCGTACTGTTCGGCCTCGCGGCCCAACAGGAACAGCATCAGCGTCGGCACGAGCGTCCGCGACAAGAAGTAGCTCGCGAGCATGGCGAAGATGACCGCCAGCGCGAGCGGCACGAACAGATACGCGGCCGGACCGGTCAGGAACACGACCGGAACGAACACGATGCAGATGGCCAACGTCGACACGAGAGCCGGTACCGCGATTTGAGCGGCCCCGTCAAGGATGGCCTCGCGCAGCGGCTTCCGCATTCCCAGGTTTCGGTGAACGTTCTCGATTTCGACCGTCGCGTCGTCCACCAAGATGCCGACCGCCAGCGCCAGACCGCCGAGTGTCATCACGTTGAGCGTTTCACCGACCGCCCACATCGCGATAATCGAGCACAGGACCGACAGCGGGATAGAAATCACGACGATGAGCGTCGAGCGCCACGACCCGAGGAAGACGAGGATCAGGAGCGCCGTGAGGCCCGCGGCGATCGCGCCTTCCTTCAGCACCCCATCGACCGACTCGCGGACGAACACTGATTGGTCGAAGAGAATTTCCAGCTTCAGTTCCGGCGGAAGTTGCGCCTGAATCCCGGGTAGCGCGGCCCGAACGCGGGCCACGACGTCCAGCGTGGACGCCCCCTCGCTCTTGAGAATCGGTAGCAGTACCGCGCGCTTACCGTCGCGCCGAACGACGTTCGTTTGGACCGCGTAACCGTCTCGGACTTGCGCCACGTCGCGCAGGTACACCGGGGCGCCGTTAACCGTCTTGACCGGGATCTGGTTGAACGCATCCACCACTTCCGGGCTGCTGTTCACCTTGATGTTGAAATCGGTGTCGCCGATCTTCGCGGTTCCGGCAGGAAGAATCAGGTTCTGGGCGTTCACCGCGGCGCTAACGTCGGCCGCGGACAGTCCTCGGGCGTAGAGCTGATCCGGCTGGAGGTCCACCATGATCTGGCGCGGTTTACCACCATAAGGCTGCGGCACCCGCGCGCCCTGGACCGTGCCGAGCCGTTGAATAATGAAGTTGGCCGCGAAGTCGTACAGTTCGGCTTCGGTCAGCGTGTCGCTCGACACCGCGATTTGCGCGACCGGTACGCTCGTCGCGCTGTACCGGACGATGTACGGCGGCGTCGTGCCGGGTGGCATGTTGTTCAAAACGGTTTGGCAAGTAGCAGTGACTTGTGCGGTCGCGGCCTCGATCTTGGCCTTCGGCTGGAAATAGATGCGAATCACCCCGGTCCCGGTGTACGCCTGACTCTCCATGTGCTCGATGTCGTTCACCGACGCGGTCAGCACCCGCTCGGTCACGAGCAAGATGCGCTTCTCCACATCGTCGGGCGGCATTCCGGGGTAGAGGTAGACGACGGTAACGACCGGGATGTCGATGTCCGGGAAGTTGTCCACGGGCATCTTGCGGATCGCCACCATCCCGACCACGAGGATGAGGATGGACGCGACGACGAACGTATACGAGCGATCAAGGGCGAGCCTGACGATCCACATTTGCCGGCCCCTCGGAAAGCACCGGTCGGCCCGCTCCAAGAAATGCGTGCGGGCCGACCCGTTCGCTTAAGGGATACCGACACAGAAAGGGGGGCTGACAGGAATTATCGATAATTGATAATTCGCGATTCGACTTGTTGGCGGATTGCCCGCATGGGACGAATAATACCCAAAGACCTACTCTCCGAGGTTCGCACGATGTCCGTGAAAAAAGCGAGCGTCCGGGATCAGGTCCGCCGAACCCTTACGGAACGCATTTTGGCAGGGCATTACAAACCCGGGGAACGGCTCATCGAGCTTCAAGTTGCGCGGGAACTGGGCACGAGCCAGGGGTCTGTTCGCGAGGCCCTGCGCGAATTGGAGGCAACACACTTAGTCGAAACGACTCCCCACCGCGGAACACGGGTACGGATCGTCGGGGTACCGGAGATCCGCGAAGCGTATTCGGCTCGTGGGCTGTTGGAGCAAGCCGCAGCGGGTACTGCTGCCGCGGCATTCGTGAGCGGGGTCGAGGAGCTGCGTGCGGAGGTGGCGTGCATTCTGCGTGCGGCCGATGCAAAGGATTACGCCGACCAAGCGGCCCACGTTTATACGCTCCACAGAATGATCGTCGCGGCTTCTGGGAACGCGACGCTTCTCCGCCTCTGGGAATCGCTGGCGTTCGAGACCTGGGTGCGCATCCGCCTCGGTTGGGGCGAAATTAACCGCAAACTGGCCGAAACGTCTTACGCCCGGATTCTCGCGACTCTGGAGCGTGGCGACGGCGCTGCGGCCGGTCAACTCCTCCGGGAACACGCCGAAGCGTTTGCACCTCCGGCTGAGTCGGCCGTTACGACAACCAGTGCGTAGGGAACAGGATCACGGCCGGCGCACCCGGCACCCACCTCCATCGGCGAAGATCACGATCACCTCATTGGAGTCGGGGCGAGCGGTAAGGGAGACGACACAGGATGGCACGGAGAGCGTGACTGAGGCCGACACGATCAATTGATTTCCCGCGACGCGAAGCCAGTGAATCTCGTTCGTGTTGGTGGCTGCGGCAATGGTACTCGGCGCGACCAAGCAGGCTACCGTGACCCCGGTTGGGTGTTCGGCGAACGAGCTGCGCGTGCGAGGTTGATTCTCATCTCTTGCGTCGAACTCCGCCCAACACAGATAACCGCCGCGATCTACTGTCACAACTTCCAGCACGGATGGCGCGGGTGTCAACCAATCGATTTCGGCGCCCGGAATAGCGGGGGCTTTCCACAAACACACGGGCGCATCGGAGTCCGGGCGGTACCAGATGCCCGTACCCGCCCAGCACCAGACGCCCCCATCGGCAAACCTCGCGAGCAAACGCACGGGTAATTCGTCACCGATGAACAAGGCGGTGGGATCAGATTGGAGATACGGTCCCGCGAAGGCGAGGTTCTCGACGGGCGTCGAAACCGCGATTCGGTGTTCGCCCGCACGAAACGTTGCCGCCGATTGCAGGTAGATTGTGGGGTCTGTGCTCTCGCCGGTCGGGAGAGTGTACTGCGTTGTGGGGCGGAATGTGCCCCCGCGGTCCGCAGCGAAACAGCGGAGCCGCCATTTCCCATCTGCCCCGTTGGTGACCGCGTAGATCACATCACCGCGAGCGGACGCCGACAGTGCGGTGACTCGTTCGCTCTTTGTCGCCACCGATTGAACCCGTCCGTCCGATACCCGCCAACAGACGATCTCGCCCGCGCCGGCCACGACCACATCAAACGTTCCGCGCACGGCCACCACCGCGGTCACGGGACCAGCGATCAGGCGCCGGTCCGGTTCCCGCGGGTGATCCGGTTTGGGTGATTCGGGCGGCGCGGGTGGCGCCGATCGACCGCGCACCGCGAACATCGCGTCGCGGTTGACGGGTGGCGCCCAAACCTGTTCGGAGCGGAACAAGTCGTCCGCCAGCGTGCCCGCTTCGCCGAGGAGGGCGTGCGTGCGCAGGTGCTCAGCGAACATCAAACGCACCCGGTCCGCCAGATCCGCGCGGGCGTCTTCGGGGAGAAAATCCATACTTGTGCGGAGAGCGTGGTTGAAGAATCGGCCCGCGTCGCGCGGCCGGTCGAGGAGAGCGCTTCCCGCTTCGTTCACCAGGATCTCGTAGCCGGGTCGGTTGTCGGCCGCGCTGTACTCGTCGAGTAACCGCGTGCCGCAGGTCACGGATTCCGCGGTAGTTGAGGCCAGCCAGCCCAGGCGGTAGAACTCGGTCGCGGGGTCGCGGCGGTGCGCCTTCGCCCGCATCAGGTCGCCGGCGGCGAGGAACCGCCCGTCCGCCTTCAATCGGTTGGCGGCCATGAGAAAGCGCGCCACCGCCCGCTCTTCGTGCCCCAAGCGCCGGAGCAACTCGGCCGCGTTTTCGTGTAGACCCATCCGGTCGTACAACCGCAGTGCCTCGTCGTGAATCCCGGCGCGCTCGAACGCTTCGGCCGCGGCGCGCGGGTCGTTCAGCCGGTCCCGGAACAGCACCGCTGCGTCGCGGAACAGTCCGCCGGCCAGGAGCGCGTTCGCGGCCCCGCGCAGGTCGCGGAGGAGCACGCCGTACAGGTACGCGGCGCGCCGGTGGTCGCCGCGGGCGCTCGCCTCGGCCGCCAGCCGGCGGTACTCGCGGGCCAACTCGTCCCACACGTCAGCGCCACCCAGCCACACCGCCCCCGCGCCCCCGCGCCCGGTCCCAACCAAGTCGCGGAGCGAGTACCGCGGATCGCGCCGGGTGAGCTTGGCGTCGGTGCCCACGCGGGCCGGTTGGTCGGGATCGGCTACCGCGATCGGCGCGTGCTGGAGCCCCTTCTCGACGTCGCCCGATTGCAACTGGCGGAGCACCTCGCGCAGCGCCGCCTCCTGCTCGCCGAACAGTTTCTCACTCAGTCGCGGCACGCGCTCGATCGCCCGGCGCGCGAGGTCGGCGCCGGCCCGCGCCAGTCCGCCCGCACCGAGTTGCTTGCCGAGCCACGCGAGCACCCCCCCCACCGCGAGCCCCGCGCCCGCGACGGCCCGACCCAGCATTGACCCGGACGCGGGCGGGCGCGCGGCCTCGGGGACGGCCTTCCCGGTGCCGCTCTTCGCGCCTTGACCGGCACCGGGAAGGGGATCGGCGTCGGGCGCACCCGCACCCAGGATCTCGATCACGGCCTCCATCGGTGGGACCGGGCGCTCGATTACCATTAAGGTGTTGGGGCGGTCCGGGCGCTCCGGGAACGATCGCCATTCGGAGCGGCGCACTGCGCGAGGTTTGAGCCAATCGGTGATCGGGAGCGGTGCCGTTACGTCGAACGCGAGCACAGTTCCGCCCGCCGTCACGATCAGCCCGCGGGTCCGAGTCAGACTCGTGGCCTCATCGGGGAGCAGGGCCGGGAGCAGGTTCGCGTCGACGGGTACGAACAGATCGCCGGCCGACCGGCGCAGCCTGATCGCGCCGGGGACCGCGCGCGCGTCCGGTGCGGGCGGGACTAGCAGGAAGCCCCCGCGCACCGCGAATACCGCCGGCAGCTCGTTGAATCGCGCGCACGCGCCGGCTATCGAACTCGCGTCGGCGGCCGGTAGCAGGAACGCATCAGCCGGGTTGGTGGTCGGCTCGCGCCGAACCAGCCGAAACGGTACTTCCACGGTTCTCTCCCGCATCAAGAATGGCCCGTCCGATTTTCTTGTCCGCGTCCGGTGTGGCCGGGCCGCCGATCAGTCGCACGTCGCCCCAAAATACCCCGCCGGGAATCCATGCTGCCGCGCGTTCTCGTCGGACCACGAACGCCGCCACCAACGATCCGTCGCGCCGGGACAGCAGAACCTGCCCGAGCCGATCGACGATCGCGCTCCACCCGTCAACGTAGACCGATTCGCGGAGCGGGAACCGAACCGGGTCGTAGTTGGCCGGGGAGTAATAAGCCATAGTTCTCTGTGGTTTTGCCTGTTCGGTTACCTCCCAGCGCGACGCATAGTGGAGCGCGCCGGCTTCGGTGCGGAACCGGTGTTGGTGCCCGCCGATCTTGATCGTCAGCATGAATGGTGTCGCGTTGAAATCGACCTGTAACCCGTTATGCAGTGCGGCGTGCGCTTCGGTGGCGATGGGCTGGGCGGGTACCGCCGTGTCCGTCACCACGACCGCGTGCAGTGCGTCGCAGCGGGCGAGTAGCATCCCGTTGGCGGATAGCGCGAAGGCGTTGCGCGGGGGGTGCTGGACCTCGCCGAGAACGTCGCCGTCGGGTCCGCGGAGCAGTAGGAGGTTTCGTTCGCCGGCGTTCGAGTAGGACAGGGCCAAGACGTCACCGGCGAGTTGGACGCGGTGGAACTCCGCGCCGGCGAGGAACAACTTCCCGTCCCGGAGCGGGGCCGGGGTGCGCCAGGCGGTCGGCGGTTGTTGGATCGTGATGGCGCCCCGATTTGTGTGGAGCAGGAACGGTGTGGCCCATGTGCTGGTACTCGGGAACTGGGTCACCACGGGCAGCTCGAAGGGCGGTGCCCCGTACACAGCGCGGTCCCATGCGAGGCACGCCAGGCTGATGAGTGTCGAAACGGGCGGCCCGGGGAAGGGGAACCGGCCGTGCGTGCCGAGATCGAGGGCGCACCCGGTGCCCGAAGCCGTGCGGACCGTGATACAGTGCAGGTCCGAGTGAGCGGACCAGTGCGCGTCGCTCGCAGCCGGGCCGAGCACGTGCAACGTGACCCGGCGCGCTTCCCGGTCGTAGTGCGCGGCGACGAGTTGCTCAGCGACGGGTGGCTCCGATGCGCCGGACGCCACGATCGGTGTGCCGGCTGCGTGCAGGGTTTCGGCTTGGGGCGCGGGCGCAATGACCGTTGTCCCGCCTGGTACGGACATGCGCCCGCACACGACCACGCCCCCGGTCGCGCCGAGAACGGCGTCTACTTGTCTTAGCACCGCGCCGTTGCGGTACGGGCGCGGGAGCACTTCCGGGGCCGAGCCGTCGAACGCGAGCCCGTGCAGCACGCCGTCGCGCCCGGCGGCCACGAGCCAGTTGCAGTGGGCGGCGAAGCCGAAGTGCAGTGGTTCGCTGACGATCCCCGGGCGGAACGGGAAGGGCACCGGCTCGACGTCACCGCTCCACGAGAGTGCGGGTGCGCGGGAGGCCGTGCGCGGGTGTGCGGGGCGCGGATCGCTTTCGGGCCGTGCGGCTTCTGCGGCAACGAGATCGACGCGGAACGACCGCAGGGCCTGTACGCCGTGGGGCGCCCACTGTGAGAGTTCGGCCCGGCCCGTTTCGTCGACCGTTACCGCGAACAGGCGATCGTTAGGCCCGTATTCCGCTGTGGCCGAAGTCACGCTCGGTTCGCGCAGGTTCCGTGGGTGCGTCAGCACGATGATGTCGCGCGGTTCTCCCCCGCCCGTACCCAGTGCCCGGGCGAGGCACTCACCCGGGTTCGGGGTCAAGTCGCTCGCTTCCAACCGCTCCGCGATCGTGGTCGGATTCGGGTGGAGTAGCTCGATCGCGTCGGCGCTGGAGGTGGTGAACAGTCGCGCGGGGCCGGACCGTTTCGCGTCCACGCGGAGCAGCGCGAACGCAGCCGCGGCCAGCGCGAGCCGAACGCTCCCCCAGGTTCGGACCCCCTGATCGAGAACGATGATGCGCTCGGGGCGCACGGCCTCGTGCGGTTCCTCGCGCTTGAAGTAAAGCAGTTCGCTCGCGGCGAACCGGCGCACGAACTCGTCCGGGTCGAGGGCGAACTGCCCGGGGAGGAGGCGCTCCGGGTCGCCGCGGGTCGTGACGTCGCAGTACCCGCCGAGCGGCAGCGCGTTGGGCGGCCGGCCCCGCGGAGGGAGCGTGAGTGCGGCATCGAGTGCGGGAACGAGGGCCGCCGCGCCGACGAGTCGGGCACGTTTGCGCGCGAGAGCCAGCAACTTGACCACGCGCTCCGGCAGCGTCTCGGCGCGCTCGGCCAACTCCCTTCCACCGGTGCCGGGCGCGCACCCGTGCGTGAGCCAGTGAACCAGCGCCGTACTATCGAAGTGGGTTAATTGGTCCGCAAGGTGGTGCTCGAATTCGGCGCGCGTGAGCGGCGGTTCTTCGACCGCTTCGGGTCGCGTGTGCGGCCCGTACATGCGGAGCGAGCGGAGCGCAACTGTGACGTCTTCGATTTTGATCGCGCCCGGAACTCGGGGCAGGTCGCGGCACAACCGGGCGATCAGTAGCCCGACGTTGCGGCCGCGCGCGGTGACTCCGCGCGTGTTCGCATAGGCCTGCCGGAGCGGAGCGAACCGGGGCTCGCCATCGGATTTCATCAAACACAGCACGTTCAGCACGAACGCGAACGCTGGCACCGCGGGGTGGGCCAGGGCACCTTCAAGGACGGTGCGGATCTCGTCAGCGACGGCGAGCGTGGTCCCGTCGCGCCGTTCGATCGCGTCGCGGCGCGACGACCACCACAGGCCGCCCAATTCGGCACCGTATTGCGGCGGGATCGTGAGGTACTGTTCGGCGCGGTCGAGTTCATTCATGTGTTGCGTGCCCCAACCGCACCCCGGCGCGCGTGAGCGGCTCGAACACCGCCCGGGGGATCACATCTGCGCCGGTCTCGTCGAGGAGTAAGAACTCGCCGGTTGTGACCCCGGCTGCCGAGAGGAGGGCGGCTGTCGGCAAATCTGGTTCGGGTCGGAACCCAATCGGGACGAGGACGTCCCGGCCCCAGAAGCGCAACGCGCTGGGGATTGTGGGGAGCCGTTCGCCGAGCACGACGACGCGCTCGCCGGACTGCGCTGCTCGAACGCGCGCGAGTTCGCTTGTGGTCGCACTGTCGGCCCAATTCGCGAGTTCGGTGAGAGTGCAGACGAGTGCCGTCGCTGGCCTCGGTGCGCCCCCGCGTGCCACCGTGAGCACGACCGGTGTCGGTACCACTTCGTCCGGCGCGAGCGGCTCGAATCGGGCCGGCACCAGCACTTCGGCTATCGGCTTCCCCTCTCCATCGGGTGGCGCATCATCGGTGGGGACGAGGCGCCCGAAGCGGACCCACCCCTCCGCGCGCCGGGTGAAGAACACCACGCCGGGAACGGGCAGCAGGCAGCGAATGACTTCGTTTCGGCCTGTGGGCCAATTGACCCACGCCGTTTCATCAGCCAGGCGCACACGCACGTCCGCGTAGTTACGGACCGCGGCGAGCGCGGTGAGGTGCTCTCTGGGCAGCCGAGCGGCCGAGACGCTGCGCCACGGGTCGTGTGTGGGCGTGGTCATCCGAGCCTCTTCAGAAGTGCGCCCGTTTGGGCCAGAAGGTGTCCCCGACTGGTCGCATCAGTCACCCACGCGGCGCGATCGGCAACCGCCTGTACGCGCTCGCGCAGGCGCGCGATTTCCACCAGTTTGGGGCCGCTCGCCAGTTCGCGCTCGGCGGTAGCCAGTTCCGCGGCCAGGGCTTCGGCATCGATCTCTTCGGGCCGGGCCGCGCGCGGGTGAGGGGAGTCCGGCTTCTCGGCGCGATCCAAAATACCGGACACCAGCGCCCCCAGCGGGCCGATTTGTTCGACCCGGTCCCACACGTACCGGAGCACCCACAGGTCCGACACGTTCGCCGATGCACGCCCGCACATGACCGCCGAAGCTGCGACCAACTTCAGAACTTTCACCGCGCGCCGGTCGGACAGGGCGACGCCAAGGTCGCGCACCTTCTCCACCGCGTCGGCATAGGTTTCCATCACCGGATCAAGGGCCACATCCTTTACGAGTCGGCCCATCGCGTGCAGATCCTCCGCGGTTAGCGCGTCGCGCGCATCGGCCGTCGGCTTGCCGTTGCGCTCGATCGCCCAGCCCGCAGCGAGCAGTGCGGGAAGTTGTGAGCGCGGCAGCGCGTCCACCTTGCACCGGAGTAGGAACCGGTCGAACAGCGCCTGGAGCGCATCGTCTTCCGGCAAGTGATTGGACGCCGCGAACGCACTCAAGAGCGGCAACCGGTGCGTCTCCGCGCCGCGCCGGTACACGCGCTCGTTGAGCACCGTGAGCAGGTTGTTCAGGATCGCGCTGTTCGCGTTGAAGAGTTCGTCGAGGAACGCGAACTCGGCTTCCGGCAGCATTCCGGTGGTGACGGTGGCGACCACGCCCTCTCGTAATCGGGCAAGATCGACCGGGCCGAACAGTTCGGTTGGTTCGGAGAATCGGGTGAGGAGGTACTCGAAGTACCGGCAGTGAACGGCCCCGGCGAACTCGCGGACGAGGAGCGATTTCGCGGTCCCCGGGGGGCCGAACAGGAACAGGTGTTCGCCCGCAACGATCGCCAGGGCGATCAGGTCGATGACCTCGTCGCGCCCGACGAATCGCGCTTTGAGTCGATCGGTGGCCGAGTGACGGAGGCGGTCGGCGGGCGCATCAAGCATGGGCGTCACCAGTTGGGAGTTCGACGGGGATTTGTGCCCCGCGCTCGGCGAATATTCGCTCGGCCCACGCCCGGGCGGGACCGTGTACCGGCATCCAGTTTAGACGGGGCGTGGCGACGAGGCGCTCAGCATAAAGCAACTGCAAACCCGGGTGCCCGCCGAAATCGAGCGGGGCCGTTGGAGCACCCGCGAGGTCCGCCAGAACGCCGGATAACGGCCACGCCCGGAGCAGGCGCGCGAGCTCGGTCGCGAGCGCGTCGTCGGGAGCGCGCACCTGCGCGCGGCGGTAGACGGCCGGCATGAACCGGAGCACCACATCGGCCGAAAGGTTCGCGGCCGGCGATTCCACGGCATCAAGTGAAATCGCTACGGGCTCGTCCTCTTCGGCGCCGACCAACAGCCAACACGCCCGAGCGAGGGCTGTGGCCGCACGAAGTGCAATGTCTGCATCGAACGCGACCGGCGGCCCCGCCACGTCCAGCGCGTGCGTATCGAACGCGGAACGCAACTGCGCCTCGACCGCGGGCCGTTCGGCCGGCGCGAGTTGAGGGGGCGCGTCCTGTACGGATTCGCCGGCGGTGAGTACGCGGTCGAGCCAATCGTAGAACGGGCGCATGTGCAACCAGTGTCGGGTTCCGCCATCATAATACAGCAGCACGACATCCAGTACCGGCTCCGGGTTCGAGATTATGTCGTTACAGAATCTCGACCGCACGGCTCGAAAATGGGATGATACCTCGCACCCTCGGAGTCATGCGATATGCGACAGATTGTCGTCTCCGCCGTCCTGATCTTCGCCACCGTGCTTCAAGCCGCCCCGCTGGACGCGGCGAAGGAGCCTGCACTGCGCGAGGAACTGCTCGCGCGTGTGAAGACCGATCAGGACGCCCGCACCAAACTGATTGAGGCAGGCTCCCCGCCCCCCAAGGAACTGATTGAGGCTCTCAAGAAGGTTGATGACACGAACCGGGCGTGGCTCAAGGGCGTGGTCGAGAAGCACGGTTGGCCCGGCAAGGCGCTCGTTGGGACGGACGGGGCTCACGCCGCGTGGCTATTAGTTCAGCACTCAGACGCGGACCTCCCGTTCCAGAAGAAGTGCCTGGGCTTGCTCGAAACCGCGGTGAAGGCGGGTGAGGCCACGGGCACGGACCTGGCGTACCTCACCGACCGCGTCCTCGCCGCCGAGGGCAAAAAGCAGCGCTACGGCACGCAGCTCGAACAGAAGGACGGCAAGCTCGTCCCCAAACCCGTTGAGGATCAAGAGAAACTCGATGTGCGCCGCAAGGAACTCGGGCTCATGCCAATGGCCGAGTACGTGGCGTTCGCCGAGCGGATGTACAAGCTCAAGCCCGCGATCCCGATCCGTAAACCGGAGTTCGAGGCCGTCGTGTCGAAGGTTCTTCCCGCTAAAGAGGGCGAGAAGGACGTGCTGGCCACCGTGTTCGTGAAGGGCCGTGACGCGGGCATCCCGGTCACCAAGACGACCGCGATCCACAAACAAATGGGAAAACTCGTACCGGCGGCCGAGCTAAGTGACATCAAGGATGGGGTGAAGGTCAGCGTTTGGATCACGAACGGAAAAGCGGAAGCCGTATTGATATTCCCGTAGTCGCCAGAGCGTATGGTGTAAGTGGGAGAAGACCAGCGTTCTAAACTTCAAACACCGCGCTTGGCATCGGGTGTTCGGGTCGGGTAGGATATTTCTGCTCGCACCAATCCCTTTATGCGGCACTCGTATGGCTGACACCACATTTGACTCGATTAACCTCCAGGACTGCCTGAACCGGTGGCGCTCGGGGGATCGTGAAGCGGCGGACGAATTGCTGCGCGCAACGGGTAAACGGTTGGAGAAACTCGCCCGGCGGATGACGCGCTCGTTTCCGAACATTCGTGCGCAGGCGGACACGGGCGATGTGCTGCAAAACAGCACGATTCGGCTCCTGCGGTCCCTCCGCACGATGCACCCGGAAACGACCCGGGATTTCTTCAACCTCGCGGCGGTCCACATTCGGCGCGAGTTAATCGACTTGGCCCGCCGGTGTCGCGGGAAAGCGTGGCTCCCGTTCGATGTGCCCGGTGATTCCAACCCGCCCGTTGAACCGGCTGCGGACGCTCCGCCGGATTTCGATCTGTGGGTGCGATTCCACGAAGCCGTGGACGTGCTGCCGGTCGAGGAACGCGAGGTCGTCGGGCTGGTGTTTTACCACGGCTGGACGCAGGTGAAGATCGCGCAATTGTTCAGCGTGGACGAGCGCACCATTCGCCGCCGCTGGTCCCGGGCCTGCGACCGGCTCCGCGCGATCATCGGTGACGATCGCGTTTGAGTGTTCTTGGCCGTGCGTTGGTGCCCCGGTGAACGATCTACTCCACCAACACGCGCAGGTCGCCCGCGCGCTTCGTTAACCCGACGCGATCCAGGTATTCGCACACGGGCACGGCGAACTTCCGCGTCGTGCCGAGTAGGTCGCGGATCTCGGCGACGGTCGCGCCCGATCCGTTCTGCAACCGCTGGACAACGCGCCGGCGCATTTCTGCCTCCGCTTCCGCCGACAAGTAGAACTCGTCGGTCAAACGCACCAAAAAACCTTCCGCACACGCGACTTCAAAGATGTCTTTGAGTGCGCCCGCGTTCCCTCCGGCCTGGTTCGCGAACTCTTTTGGCTCCGGTGGCGCGAATCCCGCTCCGGCGTGCGCCTCGACGATCTTGTCCTTCAGTTTGCGCTGGTTCGCACTGAGCTTGGGCTTGAAGTCCGCGCGCGCGATCCGTCGAGCGTCCCCCACAACCTTCTTCGCGCGAATGAGGCGATCGGTAACCGCTTGAAGGAGTTGCTCGTCGTTCACGTAGTCGAGCCGGGCGAGCGCCTTCTGGCGGTCGTGAGTCGTCATCAGTGGGTTCTCGGCGTGCATCGTGCCGAGCGTATCGAGAACGCGCGCTTCCAGTTCCGCGACGCGCTCGCTGTGGACGAGCAACCGCCGGTTGGACGCGAGCGTTAGATCCGTGAGTTTACCGCTCGATGTGAGTTGCAAAGCGAGTATTTCCACTCGACCCGGCTCGACCCCCGCCGCGCGCACGAGATCGTTCGGCGCGAAGCCGTGGGAGCCCGCGAGCCACGCGACCGCAAGTGCCCGTGTTTCCGCCGCATCGGACCACAACTTTTCGATGTGTTCGATGGCTTCGATGTGTCTGCGTCGCACCTTTGTCGCGGTCGGTTGCACAACTTGTCCACCGCCGAGCGTTTGTTCCGCAGACGAATCACGCAGCACGAACGGTTGCCCCCACGCGGTCGTGACTGGTTCCGTGAGGAAGAGTTGCGCAAGCCCCCATTGTCCGGGATCAACGGTGTCGCAGTCGAGGAGTGACACCGTGGCCATGATTTCCGCGGTACCGACGTGTAACCGCACTGGAAGGCGGTGCTTGATACCGTGTTTTCCTTCGGCCGAAGCGAAGAGCCTTACTGTAAGTACCTTGCTCGGAACGAGATAGCTGGGGCGCGCGAGTTCTTGCCCGCGGCGCACCTGGTCGTGCGGCACGCCCGCGAGATTGATAGCCGCACGCTGTCCGCGGTGGACTTCCGTGACGGGCCGCCCGTGGTTGTTCAATCCGCGCACGCGCACGAGTTCAGTGCTTCCGTCTCCTCGGTGCCATTCGAGTTCATCGCCGACCGCGATCGACCCCGACACGACCGACCCGGTGACGACCGTGCCGTGACCCTGCACCACGAACGCGCGGTCGATGGGGAGCCGGAACCAGGAGGAACCGCCTCCGTGTCCCTTCGCTGAAGGGAAGGGGGGCTGGTGGGGGGCTGCCTGTAACCCCTCCCTAACCCCTCCCCCAAGAGGAGAGGGGCTTAAAACCGGCGCTTGTAGTGTTTCTGTCTTTGTGTTCAGTTCTGTTCCCCCTTCCTTTTTAGGGAAGGGGGTTAGGGGGTTAGGTTCTTCGCCCCCCACACGCACGCACATCTCCCGCAGCGCGCCCTTCAATTCTGCAATGCCGAGCCCGGTGTGTGCGGAAGTGGGAATGATCGGCGCGTCTTCGAGGAACGATCCGCGCACGAGTTCGCGGAGTTCGAGGCCGACCACGTCGCGCGTCGTTTCGTCTACCAGATCGGCTTTTGTGAGAGCGACGAGGCCGTTTCGGATTCCCAGGAGTTTGAGGATTTCGAGGTGCTCGCGCGTTTGCGGCATGATCGAGTCGTCGGCCGCGACGACGAGGAGCGCGAAGTCGATACCGGTCGCCCCTGCGAGCATGTTCTTCACGAACCGCTCGTGGCCGGGAACGTCCACGATACCGAGGCGCACGTCGCCCAGATCGAGGTTGGCGAACCCGATATCGATGGTGATGCCCCGCGCCTTCTCTTCGGGGAGCCGGTCGCAATCGATTCCGGTGAGCGCTTTGATGAGCGACGTTTTCCCGTGATCGATGTGCCCGGCGGTGCCGAGTATGAGGTCGCGTGGCATGTGAAACGGCTCGCAACGGTGCTGTTCCCCCGCGCATTCTATCCCAGCGCGCACCGGCTGACGCGACCGAGCGTTCGGCTATCGTGACAGCATCTTCGGGGACGGGCCGCGACTCGGATTCCTGTACTCGACAGAAGTGAATTTTATTCTTGGGTATACTTTTTATTTGTGATAGCGTATAATTTGGTGTTTCTTCTTCCCTTGGGAGTTTGTCCTAAGCGTTTTAGAGTCAAAATGGTATTGCCGTCGAGTCCGGCGCTGCTGCGAATAAGGTAGATTTAAACTATTGTAGTGATTGACTTTGTGTTGAAATGGTAACATTTGCCCGATCCAAAAAAGTTAGCAATTGTTAGCCAAAGTTGCCGCAGGTTTGAGGGGCTTAGCGAATCGGACCTGTGCGGCCGGCGCGGTGGCTGGCTACATTAGAAACAAATTTACGTTTAATTGATAATCTTTTGATCTTCGGGCGATAGGTTTTCGGACCGTACCGTCGGTAGGTTTTCCACCAATGTGGTTCGAGGGTAAACGGTGCCATCGTAGTGGCTGCGGCGATAGAACACTCCTTACCGCTGCACTGACTCGACCCGACTTGGTACGCCCGCGTACCGGGGTCACGTCATCCGATCCTCTCGAACTGAGAATGACACATGCTTGGCTCGACGCTCAATCCGAAGCAGTTCCTCTCCCGCGTGGCCGAAGAGATGGACCGCATCGACCCGGCCGAAATCCAAAAACTCTCCGATCTGGTTCACGAGCGGTACGTCGCGGGGCGGTTCGTGTTCGTGATCGGTAACGGTGGGAGCGGGTCGAACGCTTCGCACTTTTGCGAGGACATGGGGAAGGGCACGCTCGCACGCAAGTTCTTCGACGACGACACGAAGAAGCGGCTGAAGGTGCTGAGCCTCACCGACAACACGCCGTACATTTTGGCTTGGGGCAACGACGAGGGCTTCGACCGTGTGTTTTCGGAGCAGTTGAAGAACCTCGCCAGCCCTGGGGATTTGCTGATCGCGATTAGTGGGAGTGGGAACAGTCCGAACATCCTGCGCGCGGTCGAGTGGGCCAACGCGCACGGGCTGACCACCTACGGCTGTACCGGCTTTTCGGGTGGGAAGCTCCGCGGGCTCGCGCACTTCGGGCTGCACGTGCCGCTCGACGACATGGGGATCGTCGAGTCGATCCACCTGACCGCGTTCCACTGGGTCGTGGACGACACCTACCGCCGGATCAGCATGTGAGTGCCCTGCTCCTGCGGCGGATGAGCGACTCGATTGATCGGATCACTCGTTTCGGCGGAACGGAGAGCGCATGGTGAACAATTGCCCCACCTGCGGGCGCCCGGGGGCAACTGGAACGAGCGAAGTGGCCGGCTCGGACTCGCTAGTGAACGAGTCCGAGCTGGCGTTAGTGCCTACCTCCACTAGCGCGCCCTTGGTATCCGGTTCCGTGCCGCGGGGGTTGTGGTGGGAGGTTGCGGCGGTGGTGGCCGTCGGGGTCGTGCCGAACCTGCTTGGTGCGGTACACTCTTTGGTTCATCCGCCGCCGCCTGTACCCTACTGGCTCGATTCACTTCAACTCGTGTTCTTGAGCGGCTGCACGATCCTTGTGACCCTCTATTTGATGAGCCGAAGCGGGGAATCATGGGAGCACTTCGGTGTCGCACCGGTCTGCCCGATCGATGCGCCGTTTGCGTTCATTGTTCTCATCGCATCGATACTCATTTGGCGCTTGATACCAGACTTCGGACTGCCGGAGAAACCACTCGCGCACGACTACTTCCCGCGCCCGCGCGCCAGGGTTGATTACGCGATGATGGCGCTGAAATACGGCTTCGCCGCGTGCGCCGAGGAGATCGTGACTCGTGCGTACCTGATTACTCGCTTAACGACATTGTTGAGGTCGCGCGGAGAGGCCGTGCTCGTGGCTGCGATCCTGTTCGCCTCGTACCACGTGTATCAGGGGCTGCAAGGGTTCATTGACGTGTTCGTATTCGGGGTGATGTACGGGATGATCTTCTTGGGTATTGGGCGCGTGTGGCCGTTGGTTTTGGCCCATGCGCTTTACAATATCCGGTTGGAACTGATGCTCAGTTAGTGTGCGGCCTGTTGCATCGCGCGGCCCGAGTCTCGGGCAAAGCGGCGCTGCGTCATCCGCGTGAGCGGGTAGCCCAATCGGGCCAGCAGATGGTTCGGGCGCGAGAACGCCAGAATGTCGTACCAGACGGCGTCACTGGCTTGGTCCCATTCGACCATGAACCGTTCTTCGCCCGATTCGGCGTGTCCTGGAAGGGTGCCGTAAGCGAATCCGAAACGGGCTACGGAGTCCGTTTCGTTCACGACATAAACGATCCGGCACGCATTGAGCCACCAGAACCCCATCACGCGCGCAATAACCGCCACGCACGAGCCGGTTTGGATGAGCGTGTCTGCTGGTTCGGCTTCGACCCAACCGAGGCGAAAGTGCTCCCAGCGTGTGAGGGCCGCCTTTGCAGCGAGGAACGTGCCTTCGCCGTCGCCGAGTTTGACCCGCGTGCGATCCACGACATAGCCGGGTGGCGGTGTGGTCGCGGTGGTGCCAACGGCTGCGTAAGAGAAATCGAGCCGGGATTGCGCGGCGAGAAACTTCTGAATAACTTCGGGCGAAGGCTTGCGGAGTAGGGGCATGGTGGTGCTCGTTGCGGTGCCGAATCCACGTGAATCGAACCGCGGATCGGCCCGGTTTTTTAACGGCGGCCTACACCGGGAGCGATACTTTCAACTCCGCTGCGGCCTTTGCAATGAGTTCCCACGTGCCGTCGGGTACCGGGATGCCGCTCACGAGGCGCTTTTGCTTTGTGAACCGTTCGGGGTCACCTGGGAGTGTGATCGCGTTCACACCTGCGACCGTCGGGCACGAGCGGACGTATGCCGTGAGGCTGTCGGTTTCCTTCAGGAAGTGCTCAGTGCCGCCAAAAAGCGCCGGATTGAACAGCACGAACACGGCGGCGTTTCCCTGACCCGCGAGCGGGAATGTGGGATTGCTACACGCTCCGCCTGACAATCCACCGCACAAGAGGTCGAGCAGCAAGCCCAGGCCGAAGCCCTTGTAGGCTTGCGTTCCACCGAACGGAATCAGGCTGCCACGCGGTTCGCTGTAGAGCACGCCGGGGTCGTTTGTGGGTGCGCCGGTGTGGTCGATGAGCCAGCCGTCCGGCGCGGGCTCTTTCTTCTGGAACTGGGCGCGAACCTTACCTTCGGCTGCCGCACTTGTGCCGAAGTCGATGACCACCGGCGCGTTGGACGTTGGCGCACCCATGCAAATCGGGTTGGTACTGATACGGCCCTCGGTGCCTCCCGGCGGCGCAACGCGGCGGCCCGAACCGTGTGAGTTCACCGCCGCGAACAGGGCCATGTTATTCTTCGCCGCGAACTCCGCGTACTCACCCAGGCGCCCGGTGTGACCGCAGTTCCGCAGCGTGCCGGCCGCGATCCCGAGCGCTTTGGCCTTGGGGAGCAGTTTGTCGAGCAACCGGTAGGTCTGAACCTGCCCCAATCCCCAACCCGCGTCCGCAGCGACGACGGCCGGAGTTTCGGAGATCACTGTTAATGGCGCGCCGGCCTTGTACGTCCCCTTCCTCAAGAAGTCGATGTACTGCGGTACGCGCATCACGCCGTGGGAATCGTGCCCACACAGGTTCGCATCTACCAGGCTTCGCGCGACCACATTCGCATCGGCCGCGGGAACGCTCACCGACTCGAACAGTGCCTGCGTGAAGGTGACGAGTGTGGAAGAGGAGAAAGTCGGCATCAGAAGGCCCGTGAATTTGGGGAGAGGCTGCGGGTACAATCACCTCGCGAACCGTCATTATCGTAGGGGAGGGGAATCATGGCCTTTGAAGTGCGCACAACGCAGGGCGGGGCGGGGGACCGCAGCGGCGAAGTGTACGAACTCACGAACGACACCGGCACGGTACGGGCCGAAGTGTGGCCGCAGTGGGGGTTCAACTGCCTCAAGTGGCAGGTCCGGCAGGAAGATAATCGCTGGGCCGACATCCTCTTTCACATGCCGGACTGGGAGAGTAACCCGGTCCCGACGCGGAGCGGGCACCCGATACTGTTCCCATTTCCCGGAAGGCTGCGCGACGGGCGTTTCACGTTTGAGGGCAAGACGTACCAGCTCCCGCTCAATGAATCGACGAAGCTCCACGCGATCCACGGGTTCACCCCGCGCAACAAGTGGCGCGTCACGGACTGGAACGGCGATTCAGAGTTCGCATTCGTTACGGGTGAGTTCAACCTCGCGAAAGATCTGCCCGAATCTCTATCGCTATGGCCGTCGGATTTTCGGTTCAGCGTGACGTACCGGCTCTACGCGAACAAGTTGCGTGTGGACGCCCGCGTTGAGAACGTCGGATCGGGACCACTTCCCTTCGGATTGGGCTACCACGGCTACTTTCGGCTTCCCGGAATGAGTACTCCCGACGTCGCCGATTGCGTGCTCCAGGCGAACGTAAACGAGGTCTGGGAAGTGAACGAGAACAACCTCCCGACCGGCTGGCGCAAGGAACTGCCCGCCGACCTCAACTTCCGGCAACCGCGCGCAGTCGGAAGCACCGCCCTCGATAATGTGTTTACGGGCGTGCTGAGTAGTGAGACCCGTAACAGCGGTTTTGTCGACCTCGCGCGGCTCTCGCACCCGAACGCGGCGGGCAGCCTTCGCGTGCGCGCGGACGCTTCTTTCCGTGAACTCGTATTGTTCACGCCCGCCCACCGTCACGCGCTCGCGATCGAGCCCTACACCTGTTCCGCCGACGCCTCGAACTTGCAGGCGCGCGGAATCGACAGCGGGTGGCGGATTCTTCCACCGGGGGGCGATTGGGAGGGGGCCGTCGAATACGTTTGGGAGCCGACCGAACTCTGACCGGGTTTCACCTCTGGCAGTAAGCGGTTGCCGGCCGGCCGAACGCATCCTAGCTTTGCGTACTTCGATGTACGCTCGGTGGGGGTACGCGGGATGGCGGGGACCACGGCGCTCGGCAAGTACCGGCTGCTCAACTCACTCGGCAGCGGGAGCAACGCCGAAGTGTTTCTGGCCCAACCGCTCCAGCACCCCGATTTCCGCGTCGTGGTGAAGCGCATCCACGATCACGTTGTCACGCATCCGAAGTTCCGCCAGCTCTTTGAGGCGGAAGTTCGGTCGATGGCGAACTTCAATCACCCCTATGCGGTGCAACTCCTCGAAGCCGCGGTCGATGACCCGATCGGCCCGTGCCTCGTGATGGAGTACGTGCCCGGGATCACGCTCGAAGACCTACTCGCCAAGCACCGCCGACTCCCGCCGGAGCGCGTGGGGCGGTTGCTGGCGTGCTTCTGTCAGGCGCTCCAGGCCGCGCACGACGCGGGGATCGTTCACCGCGACCTGAAGCCCTCGAACTTAATGGTACTGAACGCGGACACGGAACGGGAAACGCTCAAGGTCATGGACTTCGGGTTCGCCGGGTTCGCCGCGAAGCCGCACATTCAGCTCGCCGAACTCACGGGACACGGCCCGATCTACGCGATCGGCACCCCCGGCTATGTGAGCCCGGAGATGGTCCGCGGCGATCGCGTCGACTCGCGCAGCGACCTCTACTCGGTCGGTGTAATCCTGTACGAGATGCTCACGGGTCGGTTGCCGTTCAACTACGACTATCAGGACAAGCTCCTCGCGGCCCACATCAAGGAGTCGCCGCCCAAGTTTACCAAGATCGGGCGCGGGGACGTTCCGCCGATGGTCGAAGCGGTGGTACAGCTCGCACTGTGCAAGTACCCGAACGAGCGCCAGCAGTCCGCGCGCGAACTCGCCATGATGTTCGGTCAGGCACTCGGTGACGATTACTGGGAAGCCGCGATGCCCGAGGGCTGGGAGCCGATGGCGGTCGCGGAAGACGACGGTGATGCACCCCCACCGGCTCAGGTGACGCGGGCATCGATCGATCCCTACCACGTGACCCACGAGTTCGAGGCGTTCATGCCGGAGCGCCTTGCCGCGGCCAAGCTCCGCGGGTTCGTGGAGGATTTCGGCGGGCAGGTGCTCACGAGCGAACCCGGGGTGATTCGGATGCGCCTCGGCGTCCCTAACGGTTACAAGGAAGCCAAAGAGGGCAGCGGCCTCCTCGGGTGGTTCGCCGCGCGCCGGCCTTCCGTGCCACGTGGTCAGGAGCCGATCGAACTCGAACTCCAGATGGACAAGCCCGACCCCGGCCAACCGCGGTTGTGTGTTGTTGCGGCCTTTCGCCCACTCAAGGACTACCCGCCGAAGGACCAGAACCACTGGCACGAGCGCTGCGACAAACTTCACATGGCGCTGCGGCAGTATTTGGGGGCGTAATTTCCGGTAAATGAGGCTCGAGCAACCAGAAAGAGCACACGAGTCACAAAGGGAACTGAGAGAACGAGTTCGTGGAACTCAATTTTTCTCTTCGGTTCCTTTTTGTGCCCCGTGTGCTCTTTCGTCGCCATTCTGTCTTTGGCCTTCACTACTATCATGACTAGATGAACTCCGAAATTGCTCCGATTCCCGTTGTTGCGCTGAAGATCGAGCGTCGATCGTCGCACCCCTGGATCTTCCAAAAGATGGTCGAGAAGCCCGCTGCGCGCATCGCGCCGGGCAGCATCGTCGACATTCAGGACAAGAACGGCCTGTGGGTCGCCCGCGGCTTCTACAACGGCCACTCGCGCATAACACTCCGCGTACTCACCACGAAGCAAGACGAAGCCGTGGACGCGGACTACTTCGCGCGGAAGATTGCCGCCGCGGTCGCGTTCCGGCGCGAGGCCCTCAAACTCGACGACGTGACAAACGCTTACCGCCTCGTCCACTCCGAGGCCGATGCACTCAGTGGGCTGATCGTGGATCGCTTCGGCGACACGATCGTGTTGGAGTTCTTCGCGGCCGGCATGTACAAGCAGCGCGGCGTGATTATGGACGCCCTCCGCGCGCACTACCCCGCTGCGCGGTTCTACTACTTTGCCGAAGAACACGTCGGCAAGCAAGAATCGTTCGACTGCCGCGCGCCCGAACCACCGCCGCCCGACGTGATTACCGAACACGGACTGAAGTTCCGCGTGGCTCCTGGGAGCAAGCACAAAACGGGCTTCTTCGTCGACCAGCGCGACAACCGCAAGACCCTCTCCGAGTTCTGCCGCGGGAAGCGCGTGCTGGACATCTGCTGCAACACGGGCGGTTTCGGCGTGTATGCGAAGGCGCTCGGCGGCGCGTCGGAGGTGGTCGGGCTGGACCTCGATGAACAAGCGCTCGACATGGCGAAACAGAACGCCAAACTGAACGGCGCCCAGATCCGCTACGTACAAGCCGACCTGTTCGCGTGGCTGCGAGACATCATCCCGAACGGCGAGAAGTTCGATACGGTCGTACTCGACCCTGCGAAGCTCACTCGCGACCGCGAAGACGTCGAGCAGGCGCTGAAAAAATATTGCGACATGAACCGGCTCGCGCTGCACGTGGTGAAGCCCGGCGGCGTGTTGCTCACGTGTTCCTGCACCGGGCTGGTGAGTGAATACGACTTCCTCGAGTCGATTCGCCGGGCCGCGTGGCAGGCCGGGCGCACGATCCAGGTGTTCAAGATCACCGGTGCGGCTTCGGACCACCCGTTCTTGTTGCACGTGCCCGAAGGCCGCTACCTGAAGGCCGTGTTCTGTCGCGTCGAGTAAGTGCCCCGCCGCTCAACCGTCGCCACGCTTGCGATCCCGCACTTGGCGCATGGCATCGAGCAAACCGCCTTTGACTTCGGGGGGCGGGACCACTTTCGGTTGTTCGGGGGCCGTGCTCGGTGCGGTCGATTCCTTCGCGGCCGGTTTGCTCGTCACGGCAACCGGCGTAGAGGCGATTAGTTTTCTCTTGAACCGGAACCGGAACGACTTCGGTCGTATTGCAGCGATGGCGGATGTGACCAAGCCCGTTCGCCGTTCCAGCACTTCGAGTAGCAAACACACGACGGCCGTGAGTAAGAGCCACGGGGTTAGCGGGAACGATCGCGGGCGCCGCGGGAGATCTTTCCAGACGCCCGAAAGGTCGACCCGTTCGACACCGCCTGTGGACCGCGCGAGCCGTTCGAGTGTTGCGCGCCCGCGATCGTCGCTCGCGCCGAGCGGTGCTGGGGCATACTCGGGCGAGAACGGCAAACAGACGGGCGGGAGCGATTGCGGCTTTTGCCCCGGGACCGAAACCGTACTCAGAGCCGTTTCTTCGCCTTCCAACGAAACATCGGCGACCAGCGTATCGGGTCCGGCCCAGACGAGTGGGACGGTTTCGGTTCGCGGCGCCTCGCCGGGACGCGCGCGCAGCGTGCGGAGTTGCGGAACGCCCGCGAACGGCTCTGCCTTTCGTTCCGGGTCGAGGTGCAACTGAATTCGGCTCACCCCGTTTCTCACTTCTTGTGTCACGGCCATGCCGTCGGCCAAGGCGCCCGATTGCCCGGCGGTCCAGCGAGCCAGGCTCGCATAGAACTCGCCGGTTTCGGGTGACTTGGCGAACGCCCCGGCGAATTTGCCGTCCGCCTCTCCCGTGTAACACAGCACGCGCCCGGAACCCGCTTGCCACGACGCGACGACCGGTGCCTTGTACTCGTCCCGGCTCACGACGCCTAACGTGGCTTCGGGACGCAGATAGCACAGGTTGTATCCACCGATACTGCGATCGAGCGCGAACGATCGACCGGCGAGAGCCGCGAGCCCGGCGGTGGGCTGCACGCGGACCGGGTCTTCGAGGAAGCTGTTCCGCGCAACCACGAACGTGTCCTGAGCAAAGAGCCGCGGGAGTTCTTCCGGACTATCGGTGATGAAGATGCGCCCGCCCCCGCGCTTTGCCACGTCTTCCAGCAGTGCGGCGTCTTTGTCGGTGTTCTTTCCGAGGCCAATGACGCTCACCGTGATGCCGGCCTTACGGGTGTTGGCGAGAAGCTCCTTGTAGTTTCCGGGCTGCTCGGCGTCCGCGGCGTCCGCAAATAGCACGATGTGTTTGGTACCCGCTTTCGCGTGGCGGATCATGTCCGCAGACGCGGTCAATGCTTCGTCCACGTAGATGCCACCGCCCGAGGACTGAATCCGGAGGATCTTGTCGCGAACGCGGTCCTTGTCTTTCACCAGACCGAGTTCGGCGATCTCGTGGGCGGAGGTATCGACGGCGAAGCACCCGAACTCGTCCAGTGGGCCGAGCATGTCGAGCACCTGCGCCGCGCCGAGGTTCGCGAGGTCCATCTTCACTCGCCCCCCTCCGGCCGGGATCGCCATGCTGCCCGAGCGATCGAGGGCGACAACGATCGCCAGCGCGAGTTTGCGGTGCTCCTGGCGGAGCTCCATCGATACGGGCATGATCGGCTCCAGCGGTGATTTGTAGTAGCCGCCGGGGCCGTAAGACTGCTTCCCACCGGTGACCATGAGGCCGGACCCGCTCGCCCGAACCCAACTCGCCAGCGTCTCCATGTTCCGTGTGCCGATTTTCTCGGCGGGCACGTTCTCCAGGATCACCGCCGAATACCCCGAGAGTTCTTCGAGCGTGAAGTTGAAGCGGTCTGCTTGGATCGCACGAACATCGAGTCCCCCGGATTTTAAGAGGGCTGTCAGACCCGAGGACGCGGTCGGTGTGAGGTGCAGGATCGGGCGCGGGCCGTTGACACCGACCAGTACACGAGCGGTGTTGTTCTCGGGCACCGGGTCGTCGGCCGCAGCACGAACGCGGACGCGGTAGTTTTGGCTCCCGGGTTCGGCGGCGCGGTCGCGGAACGTCAGGCGGTTCAGCCCGGCCGTCACGCGCTGTTCGCCACTGGCGATGACCTTGTCCCCGCGTGTCACCTCGAACCGAATGGTGTCTTCGACGGGTGATTGCACCCAGGCCGTGATGAGGAACCCTTCGCCGGGCGCGACCGCTGTGGGCGCATCGACCCGGGCCACGGCCAGATCGCCCGCGGTCGGTCGGCTGCGGTGGCGATAATCGACCGCGATGCGGCGATCCGCGGCTAACCCGGCGAGGGCCGATGGGTCGCGCCCCGTCCACCGACCGTCGGAGAGCACCAACACGCGCCCCGGTGCGTCTTTCGGAACCAACGACAAAGCGGCATCGATCCCCTCACCCAAATTGGACCCATCGGCGCCGACTTCGTGTGTAAAACCTGTGAACTTGTCGCTGCTCGGTGCGCGTTCAACGACCACCGTTTCCCCGAACGACACTACTGCGAGCCGGTCGTTCGAGCCCATCGCAGAGTGTAGTAGGTCGATGAGTTCCTTGTGGTCGGCGTCCGAGCCGGCCGGCATGGACCGGCTGCGGTCCACGACGACGACGACGGTGCCCGCGCGACTCGGGAAGCGCAGCGCCAGCCCCGCGAGTGCGGCAATGGTTAAGAGGACGATCGCCACGCGGAGCCCGTTCAGCAACCGACCGGGCAACGGGTACCGAACCAGTGCGGCCAGGAGTGGCACGGCGAGCAGCAGCCAGAGGGGTTCGAGCAGCGTCACGGATTCGCTCCCGTGGCAGGCTTTCGGGCCAACAGCCTCACGTGCAGCGTGGCGATTGCCAGGGCCACCAATACGAACCACGCGGTCACGTCACGGTAATCGTTGCGGAGCGTCGTTTCATTGAGTTCATCGCCCCAGCGCCCGGTCACACATTTCGTGAGGTCCGATTCGTCGCGGTTCAGCGCGTTCGCGGCGAAGTCGGCACTCTCGGTTCCGCCCCGCAAGGAATAGACGCCGGGCCGTTCCGCGCGGATGGCCGCGCGCCGGGCGTAGACCGGCACAGTGGACCGTTCGCCCCCCGGCTTGGTGACCTCGATCGAGCCGGGTGACGTGTTCAGCGTCCATACGGCTTCTTCACCGAGGCGCACGTTCGCGCGCTGGAGGCCGGGTTGGAACGACGCGCGCCAGTGAACTAGGTTCCAGACGAGCGCGGGCCACGCGGGGGATTGCGTCAACGTCGAGAGATCGGGTCGGAGGCGCAACTGGACTTCGTGCCGCCCGGTCGCGGATTCGGTGTCGGTGAGGAGCGGAACGTTCCCCGCCATCACCACCGGGGAACCGGACAACGGGCCTTTGCCCGCGCCCCAAACGACACCCGTCAGCGAAAGCCCGTCCGTCAACGGGTGCGCGCGATCGAGCACGAACGGCCCGGTGAACGCCTCGGCCTCGGGTTCCCGGAGCACGCGCACGGCCCAGGAATCCTCAACATCCGGTGCGACCACTGCGCCATCAACCAGAACGAGTTGTGGTCGAAGATTGGTGGGGACGGCGGTGCCGGTCGCCTTCAGTGCTCGCTCGAACGCCGACCGCAGTTCCTTGTCGGCGAGTCGCACTTCGTAAGTCACGGACTTGCGCGCTGCCGCGAGAAGTGACGCGGAATTGTCGATGTCCAGTTCGCTGTCGTCTACGATGGCACGCACGGTCCCCGTCGCTTCGGGCAGTTCCAACACGAGCCGCTGCGTTTCGCCGGCGCCGACCTTCAGCTCCGAGCGGCGCAGCTCGCGGGCGGGCTGCACTTCTTCGATGCGGAGTGTCGTTGAACGGGCTTCCGGGGCGAGGTTCGCGACTTCGATTAAGAGACGGTCGCCGCGCGGCCCGGCGGTCCGGCTCGCGTTCACGAACGCCCAGTTGGGTGCGGCCGAACCGAGTGCCCACCAGCGCACGCGCCCCTCTTTTAGTGGCGCTTCGGGGGCGTGGTCGGTGAGTACGAGCACGCGGGCCGATTCCCCACCGAATTCCAGTGCGAGGGCAACCGCGGAGTCGAGTCGAGCGGTCGCCGTTTGGCACGTCCACCCTTCCAGGAGGTGTTCGATTTCGCTCGTGTGCGAAACCGCTTCTCCCAGGATTTGCGGGCGGTCGCCCGCGAGGACGAATCGCACCGAACTTCGCGGTACGCGGTGGAGGTCATCGAGTAGAGCTTCGGCTGCGCGCTTGCGGGGCGACTCGGGCGCCCCGGCCCGCATCGAGAACGAATCGTCGAGCACAACAATGAGGGGACCGGCGCCCGTAGTCGCGGGCACGTGAACCCCGGCCGCCGCGAGTGCCAGGAGCGCGAGCACGAGAAGTTCGAGCCAGAACACGAGCGGAAGGCGCGGGCGATCGACTTGGCGCCCGCCGTCGGGGGCGACCCGGGCGTCCGTCCACAGGAGCAAGCTCGAAACGGGGTGGAGCCGCGAGCGCGTGTGCAGGTAGTAAATCGCCGCCAGCGCCGGGAGCGCTGCGAACCCAAGGAGCGCCAGTGGAGTCGAGAGCACGGGGAGCATGTAGCGGCTCTGCGAGGCCCGGGACGAGGTTCACTTCGGGACACGTCACCCGACTTCTAGCACCCCCGCGGCGACGAGCGGGTCCAGGCGCCAGTCGCGGAGAACGTCTTCGGCCACGACGGTGGTGAAGACCGCGCCGGCCGCGCGACAGGCGTCGTGCCAGTGGCCCTGGAGCCGGGCCAGGTTTTCGCGGTAGCGGTTGGCGGCCGTCGCATCAATGCGCACTTCGCGCACCTGGTCCGTCTCGCTGTCGAGAAGGCGCAAGTACCCGCCGGTCGGCGGGTTCGCGTCGGCGTGGGCGAGCACCTGAACCACGACCGCGGTCGATGCGCGATCGGCCAGCATCCGAACGGCTTGCCCCGGGTCCGCGTTCCACAACAAGTCGCTGAGCAGAACGCGCGCGCTGCGGGGGCGCCAGCGCGCCGCGACACTCGCGAGAGCTTGCACGGGGCTGGTGCGGTGCTCGAACCGAATCGCGTCCCATTCGGCGGGGCGGTGCCGGTGGTCGCCGAGTGGTACCGCGTCGGCGCCGAGGAGCCACCCCGAATGCGAGTACCCCGCGTTCACCGCTGCCGCCGCGAAGAACCCGGCGAGGGCCAGCGTGCCCTGCAACTTCGCCGAACCCGCCAGTGCCATTGACTTCGATCCGTCAATGAGCACGTCCAGGTGCGGCGCGACCTCTTCGCGAAACAGCTTCACGCTCAGTTGGTCGTTACGGGCGAAGGCGCCCCAATCCACGTGCCGCAAATCGTCGCCGGGTTCGTACCCGCGGTAGTCGCGGAACTCCAGCGAGGAGCCGGCGCGCGCGCCGAGCGCTGAACCGGTGCGGTTCGCGGGGCCGTGGCGCGGGGCGGCCAGTGTGAACCGCTGGGCCGCTACTACCCCTTTTTGCAGGAACGCGGACGCGCTCATTCGTCCGCCTCGCTCTCCGCTTCGGGCGGCCGGAAGTTCATGACCTGTTTCGCGAGCCACGTAACGTTCGCCAGCGTTACGACACCGGCCCACGCGACCAAAAAGAAGGTCGTGAGCCCGACGTGACTGCCCGAGGACCGAATCGCGTCGTCGATCATCACGACGGGGTTCGTTAGGTAGAGGCCGATCACATCGTCCGTGTACCGCGACGAGCGCTCGAACAGGGCGAAGCGAACGATGTACGGTAGCGTGCAACCGATCCCGAAGAGAAGGGCACCGATGATCCACGTGTAGCCGCAGCGAAACCCGGACCCGGCGAGCGCGCGACGGAGCACGATCGCGGAGAGGCTGTAGCAGTACGTGTATGCGGCGATCAGGGCCACAATCAGCACGATTTTCGTTTCGGAGTCGGGCAGTCTCGTTGAGGGCACGACGAGGTACCACGCGGCGAGACCGAGTGCGCTGAGCCCGGCGCCGATGACGCCGAAGGCGAGCCCGCCGGCCGCGCCACTGTAGAAGAAGAACGCCGGCGCGCGGAGGACGACCCGGCTCGGGATGCGCCGCGCGACTCGTGCGCCCCATCCGTCGCGCTCGCAGCTCGCGATAATCATCTGGAGCGAAAAGAGCACGCAACCCAGCACGCCCCAAACGGCCATCGGTTCGGGCCGTCTGATGTGGAGGCTCCAAATACCGAAGCCGACGGCCTGAACGACCCACAAGGCGAGCGTGTAGACCCGCACGGTGAACGCCCGGTTCGCGGCCGGCGGGCTAATCAGGGCCACGGCCCACACGAACAGGAGGCCGATGGTGCCGAAAATCACTACCACGAGCCCCGCACAACCGGCCCAAAATTCCCAAGAAAGGGTGTCGAGTGCGGTCTCGCCCTGGAGGAACGCGGTCGACAGTGCCAACAACCCCGCGCCGAGGTAGCAAATGGTGATGAAACCGCCGAGCCCCAGCAGGATGCGCAACCCGCGGTTCGCGGGCACGGCGGCCAGGAACAGGGCGAACGTCGTTCCCGTCAACACGACGAGGTAGTCCGCGGCGAGCACGACGAGAATGGTGGGAACGTCGAGCCCGCGCATCACGTAGGCGAAGGTCATGAACGGCGCACAGGCGCTGAAAATGAGCAGCGCCAGAGCGCCCGCCGCGATCAACTTCCCCGCGAGCACCGCCCGAGGGGTCAGTGACGAGATGAACAGAAGATCGACGTTCACATCGGAGCGCTCCGAGGCGAGCCGCGCGCCCGTCATCGTCGGGATCAGGATCATGCACGCGGCGAGCAAGATGCCCTGCACGAACGTGAACATGTCGCGCCCGGCCCGGAGGTTGATGTCGTCCGAGTCCGCCAGTTCGCGCCCGGTAATCATGAGCAGCATGACCACCAGTTGGACGGTGAGGAACAGCAGCAAGAACCCGGCGACGAGCCGGCTGTTGACGGCCTGGCGCGTCTCCTTCACCACGATCGGGTTGATGCGGTCGCCGACGCGCGTCAGGAACTCGGTCATTGCACGTCCCCCCGCGTCACGTCCAGGAAGATCTGCTCCAAATCGGCCCGCCGGGGCCGGAACTCGAGGAGCCGGAACCCGGCGCGAATGACGTTCTCCAAGAGGTCGCAGCACCCCTCGTCGTCTCCGGAGTGGTCCACTTCCACCGCTCCCTCGACGGGCCGCGCGTCCTCGACTCCCGGTAGCTCCAGCACCGCTTTGAGCAACTCCTCGGTGCGGTTCAATGGGCGGATCACGACGGTACGGTGCGCCTTGCCCTTGTTGTTACGCGACAGAATTTGTTGGAGCGTGCCGGCGCGGAGGATCGTCCCGCGCTCGATGATTACGGCGCCGGTACAGATCTCCGCCAGTTCCGAGAGAATGTGCGAGCTGATGAGGATCGCCTTCCCCTGGGAGGCGAGCACCTTGAGCAGTTCGCGCAGTTCGATGCGCGCACGGGGATCGAGACCGGCCGCCGGTTCGTCCATGAGCAACACGGGCGGGTCGTGGACGAGCGCCCGGGCGATACTCACCCGGTTCTTCATCCCCTTGGAAAGCGCGTTGAGGGTCTTGTCGCGGATGCCGAGCAGGTTGGTGAACTCCTCGACACCCTCCACGGTCTGTCGGCGCTTCTCGCCGCGAATGTTGTAGGCCCGGGCGAAGAAGTCGAGGTACTCGTGGACCGTGACGTCGCGGTGCGACGGCAGGTTGTCGGGTACGTAGCCGATGTACTTGTGGGCCTTCTCGGGCTCCTCGATCACGGAGACGCCGTCGATGGTGGCGTTCCCGGACGTGGGTTCCTCCAGCGTGGCCAGCACGCGCATCGTGGTCGATTTTCCGGCCCCGTTGGGACCGATGAAACCGAAGATCTGGCCGGACGAGAAGCTGAACGAGATGCCGTTCACGGCGCGCGTCTGGCCGTACTGCTTGCGCAGGTTCTGGATCTCAACTTCCATCGCCGCCCTCCTTCAAGATTCCATACACGACGGACCGCGTCTTCCGAACGGACGCGCCGGGCATGCCGTCGTCCACGAACGGGGCGGCTTCCATCACACCGAGGTAGGTGCGCGGCGCGAGCAGTGCCGGACCATCGGATTTCATCCGGTCCGGGAGCGTAGACCAGTCGCCCGCATAAATACTGCGCAATGTCTTCGCTCCGGCGGTGGCTGGAGCGCCCGGCAACGGTTTCAGAGCGGCGCGCCCGCCCCCGGGAATCCCCTCCGCGAAGAACACGTTCCCGCCCTCGTCCCGGTACCAGAACTGGCTCAAATCGGCGCCGAGCCCGTTCACGGCTTCGGGCGCTCCATCGGCCCCTTTCGAGATCGTCATGCGTTCGCGCCGGAGTTCGCTCTTGCGGAGCGCGAAGTGTGCGGGCACGCGCGGGGTCAACCAACCGGAGGCGAGGTGTTGTTCCCGCGTCCAGTCGATGGTGAGGGCCGAGTTGGAAGACCCGCGCCGGCTGTACGAGGACGAGTACGGGTCTTCGCCGTTCTGGTAGCTCACCTCCGTCTCGGCGCTGAACCGCAACCCGCCGCTGGGAAGGAGCGGCGTGTAGAACCCGGTCCACCCCAGCGTCGAAGCCCGTCGGCTGTTTTCGTCCAACACAGTGAATCCTTCGATCCGGCTGCGACCCTGCCACCCTTCGGTGAGCGCCATGTAAGCGAACACGGTGAGGCACGTGACGAACGAAATGAGCGGCACGGTCCAGAAGAGCCAGAGCTTCCGCTTCTTACGGATCAGGATTATCAAGTTCACCGGCCCGATAGCGATCGCGAACACGAACATGAGGGCCAGCAAACCCTTCACCGGAACACCGATGTCTTCGACAACCGGGAAGGTGCGGTTCGCGTCGCTCGGCGTCCGCGTGCGCAGCCACGGTGCGGCCGTACTGGACCAGGATTCGAGTACGGGAGTCAGTACACGGGCCGGGAACGTCGCGATATCGGTCTGGTCCGTGGTAATGCACTGCCCAAAGCCGGGCGCTGCGACGGAAACGGGGTGCTGTGGGTCGGGTTTGAGCTTCCACGGGCCGGGCAATTGCGGATCGCGCCCGAGCACGAAAAGTGCCCCGCCGCACTCCACGTACTGCCCGATGGCGCTGCGAACCTCGGCCGGCATGCGCCGCAGGTCGTCGGCGGTGACCACGACACCGTCGTACCGCGTGTACCCGAGCCAGTTGGTGCTCCACTGATCGACCGCCTGGTCCGCACGAACGGTCTCGGCAGTGAGGTACTTGCCCGCGGACTGGAGCTGAGCTTGCGTTTGCGCGGTCCAGTCCGAGAACCGAGTATCGACGCTCTTGCTGTAGAGCGCGAGTAACTGAGTCCCCCAACTGCGAGCGGAGCCATACGACGAGTGCCCGCGCGAGCCGGTGCTGGTCCCGACCGGGAGCGCTGAGTCCTCTTCGCGCCCGTCAATGGTGACACCGGCACCGTTGCCCCGGAGATCGATCCTCTCGGGGTACGCGATGACCACCCGGGCGCTCTCGCCCGCTCCAACGCTCACGTTTCGAGAAACGGCCCGGAGGTAATCGCCACCGTAAGAGTAACTCGACTTCGGGTAGGTAATGCGGACGTCGTGTGCGGCCTGCGACGAACGGTTGGTGACGACGAACTCGACCTCGGCGTACCCGTGGACCGCGGTCCCGCGCGGCTCGCTCTTGATCGTCACCTCAATGTCGCCGTACTTGGCAGCCCGTGCGAGTGACGAACTGAAGAGAATGGCGAGAAGCGCGAGAACCAATTGCCCCCGCGGGCCGAGTACCAGTGCCGTCGTTCGTCCCCGCTCGTTCTGGATGTCACGCACGGTTCACCTCGGCAACGGTCAGATCGCGGGGGAGATTCAAACCGGCCTCGTCCGTCTTGTCGAACAGTTCGCGAACGATCGCGAACGCATCAACCGCGTCGAGGCGGGCCTTGTAATTGAGAATGAGCCGGTGGTTCAGAACGGCGGGGGCCACCGCGCGAACGTCAGCGAACCCGACCGTCGGTCGGCCCGCGAGCAGCGCTGCGGCGCGGGCCGCTTCCGCAATGGCGATCGCGGCCCGCGGGGACGCTCCGAAGGCGATGTACGTCTTCACGAGAGGCGGCGCTTCGGCCGAACTGCTGTGCGTCGCCGCGACGAGCCGCGAGATGAAGCGGGCCACCGGGCGCGGCAAGAAGATCCGGTCCATGATGCCGAACACGTTGCGCAGTTGTTCGGCACTCATCGTCCACGTCGGTTGTGGCGGCTCGCCGCGGCGCCGAGAACTGATGATTCGATCGAGGGTGTCCGCGTCCGCGGGGGCAACAACGAGCTTGAACAGGAACCGGTCTAGTTGTGCTTCGGGCAGCGGGTACGTGCCCTCGAGTTCGATCGGGTTTTGAGTCGCGAGCACGAAGAACGGATCGGGGAGCGGCCGGGTCGCGCCGAGCAGCGTGACGCAGCGCTCCTGCATCGCTTCGAGAAGGGCCGACTGCGTCTTCGGCGAGGCACGGTTGATTTCGTCGGCCAGTAACAAGTGTGTGAAGATCGGTCCGGGGCGGAACACCATTTCGCGCCCCGCGCCGGGCACCTCTTGCAGAATGTGCGAACCGAGGATGTCGCCGGGCATCAGGTCCGGGGTGAACTGCACGCGCTTGAAATCGAGCCCGAGAAGCTGGCTGAGGGCTTTGACGAGTGCGGTCTTGCCGACGCCGGGAACCCCTTCGAGCAGCACGTGCCCGCGGCTCAGAATGCCGATCATGACGAGCCGGTGCAATTCGGGCCGCCCGAAGAGCATCGTGTCGAGTTGTTCTAGCAGTCGGCCGGCGAGTTCGGTGGCCGGTTTCAGTTCATCGGGTTCCAGCAGCGCGGCGGGCTTCGCGGGGTCGGACATGCGGGCCTCATTCCATTCTGGACCGGATGAACCGGGCCGACCGAACTCGGAAAACGCCGTGTAAAGTACCGAGGTCACTTCATCGGTCGATCGAAGTAGCGGCCGACCGCGCCGCGGTGCTGCGGCAACACCGGCGCGGCGTTCGCTGATCCGCCTCCGGCCGCGGCGCCGGTCAGCCCGCCCGATTGCGGCGCACCCGCTTTGGTATCCGGTTTGGGCGGTATCTTACTGACGCCCGAGAGCTGACTCTCTTTCAGTGCGGATAAGTCCGAAGGCGGCAACGCTTCCTCTTTGAATTTCGCCCCCTCTTCGCTCGCTCGGTCGCCGAAATTCAGGGCCGTATTTCCGGGGCCGTCGTCACCGAGCCCGCCGTTCCCCTCTTGGTCTTTGAGCCCTTCCTTCAGGCTTTTCTTCCCGTTTTTTGCGAGGTATTTGGCTAAGGCATCCGAGTCGCACTGGCCTCCCTCGCACGCTTTGAGTTGGTCCGCGTCGATGAGTTTGGCGTTGTGCAGCTTCTTGCCGGTCTTCGAGATCGACCCTTTACCGCTCTTGGCGGCGGCCGCGAGTTTCGCCAGTTGTTCGGGCGATAACTTACCCTCTTTGAGTGCTTCGGCCAGTTCCGATCCGAGTTCACTTTCCAGGGCGTCGCCTTCCGATGCGGCTTTCTGTGCGAGCGCGGCCAACTCCTTCATCAATTCGGCCGCGGCTTGCGGATCGAGTCCCGCTGCGGCCTTTTGAAGTGCTTCGGCCGCAGCATCGACCTTGCCCAGTTGATTCACTTGCCGGGCATTGTTTTCGGCGGCTTGCCGCGCGGCCTGACGTACCACTTCGTTGAGGTGGTCGAGCGCTTCGAGTGCTTTGGCCGGATCTTTGCCGGTGGATTGTGAACGCAGTTCTTCGATCTTCTGCTTCAAGTTCTCAGCGCGCTCGGGATCGAGGATCTTCTCTTCCTGCAGCACGCGGACTTGCTCCACGAGCCGATCCGCGGGGCGGTTAATGTCGAGCGGCGTTTCGTTGACGGCGAGGCTGCGCGCGGGCAGGAGGAAGCCGAGCGCAACGTACACGATCGCCACGGTGAGAAACGCGAGAGGGCGCCGGCCGCGCCACTGAAGAGTGGGCATTTCAGTGGTCGGTTTTGCTTCCCACGCGCCGAGATCGCACTCGGCGCCGGCCATGAGCAACCCGCCGCACTCCCCGCGCCCGTCGAGCAGTGCCCGGACCGAAGTGCGATCGGGCAAGCTGCGAAGCGCGACCCACGCGGCGATGCCGAGAGCAATCGGGAGCCCGATCGCGCCCCACGCGAGAGTGGGTACTGATGTGCTCTGCGTGACTTTCAGCACGAGGATCGCGGTGCCCCAGAGGAAGGCCCACACGGTCACGGCGGCGACGGCTTGCCGGAGAATGAACCAGCGCGCGAGGTGCTTGTAGAACCGGCCGACCAGTTGCTCGTCGTGCGACATGAGACGCGCCTCGTGAATCGACTCAGATCTGTATGTATTGTTGTATCAGACCGGAGAATGAAGGGGATGTCAAGCCGCGAGTCGTGTTCGCGCTGCGATCCCGGAGCAAGAAACGCTTGTGCCGCGAACCCAATTCACCCGTTGCTTGTGTCCGATCTCGCGCCAGTACATTTCAACGCGGCCGACTTGAACGATTCTGACCGAATTAGGGCCATTAACCCGGGAATTGCGCCGACTTCCGCGGGGTGTAGCCGTCCGAATGGTTGCACGCAACGTGCTGGGGCGCGGGCTCCGAGCGGAGGGAAACTTTCCCGCTGGTAATTTGACCGGAGCACGACCCGGGGCAATGATCCTTTCGGTGATGAGTGCCCCGCACCTTCTCCCGTACATGGAGGTCCGCTGTGAAAGTGCGTGCATTGTTCTCTCTGACTATCGCTGCCGGCTTGTCCGGTTCCGCGATCGCAACTCCGCCGGCTCCGCTCCCGGCCTCGGCTGCTGCTTCCAGCACCAACCCGAACCAGACCCTCGCCGATGACGTGGCGTACCGCCTGCGTTCCAGCGGGAACGCGGCCGGCGCCGATGTGTCCATCGTGGCCCAAGAAGGGACCGTGACCCTCTCCGGCACCGCGAAGGACGCGACCCAAAAGGCCCGCATCATCGCGGACGCGAAGGGCGTGACCGGCGTCATCGTCGTGAGCGATAAGATCCGCACGATCGCCGCGGGCGTTGTGCAGGTCCAAGACCCGCCGGTCAACTTGGCTCCGATCGCGCCGACCCCGCTCGGCCCGACCGGTACCCCGCAGAACTTCGCGCTGGCCCCGAACCCCCCGGTGGGTGGCCCGATCGTGGAGCCGGTGCCCCTCGGCTTCCAGGGCCAGGCCGCTCCCGACATGCAAGCCCCGAACATGCCCCCGTATGCGTGGCCGACCTACGCTCCTTACGGGAACGTTAGCCGCGTCGCGTACCCGCAAGCGTACCCGTACAACGCCTTCCCGTTCATCGGGCCGTACTACCCGTTCCCGAAGGTTCCGCTCGGCTGGCGGAAAGTGACCCTCGAATGGGACGACGGCCACTGGTACCTCGGTCGTCAGTCCGCCCCGCACGACTACTGGCGCGTCAAGTTCTGGTGATCGGTTAGAATACAACTCCCGGTTCTATGGGATGTAGCGGTTAAAGCTTCGTGGTTCGGACTCGGCGGGGCCATCGTGCCCCGTCGATCATCACATCTCGTGCAGTACAAACACTTTGCACTTCTTCATCCCCAGGCCAAGCTAACAATTGCTAACATTTCTGGCCTGGGGCCTATTTTGGGGTCCGCAGTACAAGACTCGAATGCTCCAAGTGTTGATATTTCAAGGCTTTAAGGCCCACAACCTCAATCAGTGATGCTTTGCCGGCGGCTAACATCGCCTAACATTCGGTGAACTCGGCTAACATTCATCTCGCAGCTATGGCCGGCGCTCAGAGAGCATTTGGCGAACGGTCGGTGCTATATGACAAATTGTACGCTAGTGGACGGAAGGATACAAATAGTTTCGTCCCGAATCACGATGTAGAAAGAGCACACAGGGCTTCCGCCCTGTGCTACGAAAGTCAGCCCCTCCGGGGCGAAGAACAGACAGTGCATTCCGCCGCGGAGCGGCCGGCGTTTATCGCACAGGGCGGAAGCCCTGTGCGATTCCGCTTTCGCGATGGCCCGTCGGTTCGACGGCGCGTAGTTAGAGGGTGTCACGCTTCACTCCCTCCCCAGCACCCATATTCCCATGTCACGAGCACTGCTACTCGCCACCCTCGTCGCGTGTTTTCCTCAACCCGCGCGCGCCGCGGAGCCGGCTCCCGCGGACGTCTTCAAGCAAGACAACCTCGTCGCGTGGTGCATTGTTCCCTTCGACGCGAAGAAGCGAACGCCGGCGGAGCGGGTGGAGATGCTCCAGAAACTCGGGTTCAAAAAGTACGCCTACGACTGGCGCGCGGAACACCTCCCGACGTTCGACGAGGAAGTCGGGTTGCTGAAGAAGGCGAAGATCGAGCTGACGGCGGTCTGGTTCCCCGCGAACCTCGGCGCCGATGCGCAGAAGCTCCTTGAAGTCCTCAAAAAGCACGAGATCAAGACGCAACTCTGGGTGACGATGGGCGACCCCGCGGGGAAGGATCAGGCGGCCAAAGTCGAGAGTACGGCGAAGGCTCTCAAACCCATCGCGGAGGAAGCCGCGAAGCACGGGTGCAAGCTGGCGCTGTACAACCACGGCGGCTGGTTCGGTGAACCGGAAAATCAGATCGCGGTCATCGAAGCGATCAAGCTCAAGAACGTCGGCATCGTGTACAACCAGCACCACGGCCACGACCACTTCGACCGGTTCCCGGAACTCCTCAAGCTGATGAAGCCGCACTTGCTCGCGCTGAACATCAACGGCAGTGCGAAGGGCGGCGATAAGGTCGGCAAGAAGATTCTGCCCCTCGGCGCGGGCGAACTCGATTTGACATTGCTTCGCACGATCCGCGCGAGCGGCTACAGCGGGCCGATTGGCATCCTCGGCCACACACAGGACGATGCGGCCGAGCGCCTCGCGGACAATCTCGACGGGTTGAAGTGGTTACTCCCGGAACTCGCTGGCAAAGAGCCGGGACCGCGACCCACGTACCGCACTTGGAAGTGATCTGAATTGATGCCAGGGCGGGCACCAACTTAGTGTGCCGCCTACTCGATTCTGATGGTGGGGTAAACGTGACACGATCCTACTCAATTTTATCCGACGATGCGGCGAGGACTGATCTTCAATGGGTCGTTGAATATGACGCTGGGGGAGTTGACATTCGGGGCTTCTGGCGGGGGAAAGCGTTTGATCAGAAAGGGTTGAATTCAATACGGTTCATGGTGAATGATAATCCCCGCACGGACTTACTGCCCAATCCTCTCTCACTCACGATCGTTTCAGATCGGTTGCTCGGTATTCTCAGTCCGTTGGTCAATCAGGAAGAGGTGCAAATTCTCGGTGCGCCGATTTATTCCGAATTCACAGGGCAGCGGGTGACCGGTTATCACCTCGTCAACCCACTCCGAGTCTTGAGCGCACTCACTCCGCAGTGCATAGCATCAGAACCACTCATCACTCAATTTGAGGTTCAAGTCGACAAAATTCCTGAGCATCTGCATGTATTTCGACTTGCAAAGGAGGAGCCCGCGCTGATCGTTTCAAATGCCATAACTGAGCGGCTACCGGAACAAGAGCTGAAGGGAGTATGTCTCATTCCCATTAGAGGTGTATATTAATGTCAGATAGTTTCATCCCGCGGTCGGCCCTGCAATACGCCGCCGTTAGGCGTAGGTTCAGTCTTCGATCTTGATCCGCGTTATCTGCGTGATCCGCGGCTCATTCTTTCTTGTCCCCTTTTTCGGCTTCCGTCACGGGGCGCTGGGCCATTTGTTGAGCATCGAGTCCGCCATCCACCGTGAAGACGCTCCCGGTGCTGTAGCTCGCGCGGTCGGACGCGAGGAACACGTACCACCACGCGACGTCTTCCACCGTCGCGATGCGCCGGATCGGGATCTGGGCGATCACGGCCTCGCGCTCGGTCGGTGAGGACTGCAACCCGAAGTCGGTGAGTGGCGTTTCCACCAACCCCGGCGCAACGGCGGCCGTCGTGAAGCCGTGAGGCGCGAGTTCGACCGCTAATTGCCGCGTGAGGGCGTTCACCGCACCTTTGCTCGCGTCGTAGAGCGTGTGGAGCGGTTCGGAGCGGGTCGCGTTGAGCGAGGTGCTGAACAAGATTCGGCCCCCGCGCTTGGCGGCTTGCGCGCGCCGAACAACTTCGCGCGACAGGGCAACGGGAATCCAGACGTTCAGCCTGAAAATGAAGTCGAAGTGGTCGCGCGTGATCTGCGGAAGCGGCGGTTCCTTGTACGTGCCCAGGTTGTTCACCAGCACGTCGATTCCACCGAACGCGGCCCACGCTTCCGCAACCAGGCGCTCGGGCTCGTCGTCCGCGAGTAAATCGGCCTGCACGTACCGGGTGTGCTCGTAGTCGCTGAGCAAGCGCTGCACTTCGGGGCACTTCGCGAGCGGTTTCTCCGAGGTAACAACGACATTGGCTCCGCTCGCGGCGAACGCTTGCGCGACGCCGAGGCCGATGCCCTGACTGCTCCCGGTAATGAGTGCGGACTTACCCTTCAACATGCCGAATCTCCGGCTCGCCGCGGGAGCGAGTACCGCCTAACGTAGCAACCGCACCGCAACGGGAGTACCACATGAGAAGCACCGAAGCCAGCGTGTACATCGACTTCACGGAAGAACCCGATCGGTTCCTGCCCGAAGGCCCGCGTTGGGCGACGATCGGGGGGCAGCCGGCGCTGGTGTGGGTCAACATCCAACTGGATGCGAGCGCACGCGAAGGCGAGATTAACGTTCATTTCCCCGGCACTGATGGAAGCAGCGATTCGGGGCTACCCTGTCCCGGTCGGCCCGGCTTCATTCTTCCCGCGGATGATTCGGATTGTGTTCTCGTCGGAGTGGAGAAAGCGCTACGGATCTGTAACCTCGCGGACTCGACCTGGACCGAACCGCTCGCGACCGTTCCCGACGACAACCCGCGAACGATCATCAACGACGCCGAAATTGTTCCCGGCGGAAAAGCCGTCGTCTTCGGCACGAAGGACACGCAGTTCGACGCCGACGCGAAGCTCGCTCAGTTGTACCTCTACACCGCCGATGACGACCAAGTAACTGTGTTGGTGGATAAGCAGGTCTGTTCCAACGGGAAGGTGTTCGCGAGTGACGCGAACGGGCTGATTCTGTTCGACATCGACACCCCGACGCGGAAGGTTGTGCGCTACCGACTCGATGTGGCGGCCCGCACCGCGACCCCCGACGGCGTGGCACTCGACCTCGCGAATCAAGTTGGTTTTCCAGATGGGATGTGTGGTTGCGGCGACGGGACCGTGATTGTCGCGTTCTTCAATCCGGACTTTGCAGAGAAGGGGAGGGCGGTGCGGTTCTCACTCACGACGGGTGAGGCACTCGAAGAGTGGACCACGCCCGGTTCGCCGCGTGTCACGTGCCCGTTACTCGTGAAGCGACCCGGGGGCGTGAAACTCGTCCTCACGACCGCGGCCGAGGGCATGCCCGCCGACATGCGGGCGAAGTGCCCGAATGCCGGCTGCCTGTTCATTGCGGACACACAGTTCACCGATTGCCCGGCGCCCGAACTCGTTCAGGTGTCGTAGTCCCGTCGTAGCAATCTAAACGAGCCGTGACCGCAAGGGAGCGGGGCTGCGGCTCGAACCAGGTCACGAGATGGAGCCGTTTGAACGAGCCGCGACCACAAGGGAGCGGAGCCGCGGCTTCCCCAATGTTAAACCGCGTTCCCGAGATACGTTGCGCTTCCCGCTCCCTTGCGGTCGCGGCTCGTTTGCCTTCTGGCTGCGGCTCTCAAGGTGCTAAGTCGGAGCTTCACGAGACAGGTTGCGCTTCCCGCTCCCTTGCGGTCGCGGCTCGTTTTTGAGCCCCACAACGGCAGTCACTCGGCGAGGCACTCGCGCAGGAACCGGACGCCGTGCTCGATGTCGCGGTACCGGTCGGCTTGCGTACCCACTTCGCGCTCGATGCACAGCGCCCCGGCGTACCCGATCCGCTGGAGCGCTTTCACGAACCCCTTCGTGTCCGTTTGGCCCGTGCCGAGCGGCACTTCCTCGCCCCACGAGCCTTTTACGGTCGGGCGCTTGGCGTCTTTGAGGTGAACGCTGCGGATGTCGGGCGCGAGTAGGTCGAGCACTTTGAGCGGCTCGTCCTTGTCGTAGAGCAGCATGTTCGCGGGGTCGAAGTTCACCTTCAGGTTCGGCGCTTTCAGGTCATCGAGCGTCCGGCGGAGCAGGGTAGCGGACTCCTGACCCGTCTCGAACGCGACAATCACACCGGCTTGCTTCGCGAGGTCCGCGACCTGCGTCAACGTGTCCAGGAAGGCTTTGCGCTCGGGGGCGCCCACTTCGGGGATGAACCCCGCGTGCAGCATGATGTCGGTCAGCCCGAGTTCCTTCGTGCGCGCCAGGCTCCATTTGAAGCGCTCCAGGCGCTCCGGGCGCGTGGCCGGGTCGCCGAACCCGCCAGTTTTCTCGATCGTTTGCGGCGAGGTGTAGTCCTCTCCCGGGAAGCCCAGCATCGCGCCGGACATCTGGAACCCGGCCGCGCGCGCGGCCGCGGGCATCGCGTCCCCTTCCGCCCAACTCGCGTGGTGCGGGTCGCCACACGCAATTTGCACCACCTTAATTCCGAGTTTGTCGAGAAAGCCCTTCAGCTCCGGAACGTTGGTTACCTGGAGCGACCAGCTACAAACCCCAATCGCGAGCGGCGGAATCGGCATGGCAAGATCCTCGGAACGTGGAGCGTCTCGCCGCGATTGTAATGACTCGCCTGACCAATGTCGCGAGGCGATCGGCACAAGTGCCCTGAGCGAGCGTTGTCGAGAATGTCTGACTGTGTCGGAGCACCGGACAGCTCTTCGTGTCGAGCGGACACCGATCCGTAAAATTTTTTAACCCGTAATGACTTGATGAGTATGGGTTTGCGAGAAAATTAGAGAATGGTTAGCGAGATTGGCAGGCCGAATGCAATGATTCAATGCGTTAGACAGTAATAGCAGCAGACAAACGGCTCACACGAGCCTTACCACCGAGCAAGCTCCAAGTCGCCCAGGAGCACGGGTCGGGGTTGAGGACGGCGCGTCGCCCAGGTTCGCCCTACGCGCCGTCCTCCCTCGTCCGGTTTTCGTCACGTCTTCGGACTTCCCGCACGAACTCCTCCGGGTACACTCGAAGCAACCCCTGGTCGCGCTGCGCGGCCCGGGTTCGCTCCTGGAGGTACGATGGCTGCCAAACTCAATCGCCGAAGGTTCCTGGCCGCGTCCGCGGTCGCGCTCGCTGCGCCTTCGATCGTTCGCGCGCGCAACGCGAACGAGAAGCTCAACGTCGCTGTGATCGGGGTCGCGAACCGCGGCGCGGAGAACCTGAAGGGCGTAACCCACGAAAACATCGTGGCACTGTGCGATGTGGACCCGAACAACGCGAAGAAGGCCCGCGAACAGTTCCCGAAGGCGGAGTTCTACACCGATTTCCGGCAAATGTTCGACAAGTCGGCGAAGGGCATCGACGCAGTGGTCGTGAGCACGCCGGACCACACGCACGCGCTGCCCGCGTGCATCGCGATGAGCCTGGGGAAGCCCGTCTATTGCGAAAAGCCGATGGCCGAGACGGTGGCCGAAGTGCGCCACATGCGTGAGTTAGCGGCGAAGTACAAAGTCGTGACGCAAATGGGTACGCAGATCCACGAGGGCGAAAACTATCGCCGCGTGGTGGAGATCGTGCAGTCCGGGCTGCTCGGCGACATCACGCAAGTTCGCGTGTGGAACAGCAGCAAGCCGGTGGGCGGGAAGCGGCTCGCGACCAAGCCGTCGGCGGCATTCGATCTCGACCTCTGGCTCGGGCCGACCAGGGCGGAGTTCTTTGAAGCGGAGATGAATAAGTCGAGCTGGAACTTCGCGTGGCCGCACTTCCACTGGCGCTGGTGGTGGGAGTTCGGCGGCGGCACGCTCGCGGACCTCGGCTGCCATTACATCGACCTGCCGTACTGGGCGCTCGGGCTCACGTCACCGACCTCGGCTTCGGCCACCGGCACCAAGACCTACACCGGTGACAACACCACGCCGGACGTGATGCAGGTGGCGTACACGTTCCCCGCAATCAAGACCCGCCCCGCGGTCAAACTGTCGTGGGAACACGGGGTGACGGGGCCGAACGGCGGGAAGGACACCTACAAGGGCTACGGCTCGGGGATTTTGTTCGAGGGCACGAAGGGGAAACTCGTCGCGGACTACGGCAAGTACCTGATTCTGCCGGGCGAGTTCGCGAAGGGGTTCAAGGCGCCGGAAAAGAGCATCAAGCCGTCGATCGGGCACCACAAAGAGTGGACCGAAGCGATAAAGGGTAACGGCACCACGCTCTGCAACTTCGCCTACTCGGGGCGCCTCGCCGAAGCGGTGCTTTTGGGGAACGTCGCGTTCCGTGCGGGCAAAGAGATCAGTTGGGACGCAGCGAAGGGCACGACCGGCGACGCCGCGGCCGATGTGTTCCTGAGTCGCGAGTATCGCAAGGGATGGGAACTGCCGAAGTAGTTTGCCTTGAGCGGGCGCAGCAGCTCCTACAAGAACTGCTGGGCCGCCTTGATGAGCCCAACGAGCAGCACGTCCACCGCGAGTACGAGCAGCACGCACGCGACCACGCTGTCGGTCGCGGCGCGGCCCACACCTTCGGACCCTTCGCGCGCGTTCAGCCCAATGAAACAGCCCGTCACGCCGACCACGAGACCAAAAACGAGGGTCTTGAGGCCCGCCGGGATCACGTCTTGCAGCAGCAATTCGCGCACGGCCGCTGTGTCGTACTTCAGGTAAGTCGTTGAACCGGTCGCCTGTTCCGCGACGAACCCGCTCCCGAGTGCGGTCGCGGCGATCAGAACGTGCAATACGGGCACCGCGAACACGCACGCGACGATCCGCGGACCGACCAATCGACGCAGTGGGGACACACCGAGCAATTCGAGCGCATCGATCTGTTCCGTCACACGCATCGAAGCAAGTTCCGCCCCCAAACTCGCGCCCGTGCGCGCCGCGACGATCAATCCCGCCCCCACGGGTGCGAGCTCGAGCAATACGGCCGCAGCCAGGAAGGTCGGTAAATACTCAACGGCCCCAGTCCCGGTGCGCGCGAGGACGTCGCGCGTGTGCATCCAGATCACGACCCCGAGTGCCAGGCCCGTGACGATCGCGAGCGGGAGCCCACCGACGACGACGCTGTAAAACGGCCGGAGCCACTGTCCGAGTCGGGGAAGGGCGGTGACGGAAGTGGGCACGGCCCGCAGCGCGAACGCCACGAGCCGGCCGAAACGTTCGAGATTCGTGATCGCGTTGAGCACGCTGGGCGCCGGGAGGATCAGCAGAGCACGGGTTCGCAGGTATCATAGGCTTCTTCGCGCCGTTGTTGCTCTTCCAGGCAGGCTTCGAGCAAGTCGGACCGCAGAGAGAAGTCCGCGGCCCCGTGGCGGTCCCAGGCCAGAATCACAGACGACGTCGCGGGATTCAGCTTCGCGACCCGCGAGAGCCACATCACGCCCGCCTCGTGCTGGTACTTGCACGTTTGCGGGTGATTCCAGGCAATGTGCGACGCGAGACAGCCCATCGGCATTGTTCGCGTAAACGCACCGTGGATCAGCAGCGGGCTGTCCTTTTCCAGCAGCTCGATAATGCGCGAAAGCCCGTCTTTCGTAACGTGCGGCAGCCATTCGACCCGAAACTCGGACACGGGATCGTGAGTCGGCACGGCGACACTCCCCCGCGGAACCGGACCGCGGACCGGCGGAAACGAAGTTCTGACTGTAAAAGCTTGTGTGCCGGTATGATAGGTCAAATCATCGGCACGAATCGTCTGGGCCGCACAGGGATGACAGTGGCGGCGGCTCAGTTGAGTGAGGGCATCATAGAAGGTGGTTTTAAGGGGTGTCAATAGGCCACCCCTCCGGCGACAATCGCCCGATGGTGATAGCGTCCCGGGTGGTACGCGGTTCAGCGGGAGGGGTAAGCAGTTATGGCCGACGGCTGCGACGGATGTGGGGCGAAAAAAAATTCTAACTAAATTGAAGTCGGTAGAGGAAATATTGGAAATCGCTTTAGTCGTAATTACATTCGTTTGTGATTATGGGGTGTCACTTTATAGTGTGGAACAACTGGGATTGCTGGGCACTTGTAAGGAAATGGGCGCCGCCGGATAAAAATGAGCCGCGGCGGGTGAGTGACAATGTGTTGTCACTCACCCGCCGCGGCTCGGTCCCACTTGTGCCGATCACTCCTGGCGCTCGGGGCGCAGCGCCCGCACCTGGGCGCCGGCCTTCCACATCTCGCTCTCGGCGATCTCCTTCAGTTCCTTCTCGAGCTGCTGGCGGTAATCGGGGCGGCTGTTGGCGTCGAGCGTGCGCCGCGCCTCTTCGCCGGTCGCGACGGACTGGTACAGTTGCTCGAACACCGGCTTCGAGGCGTCGCGGAACGCCTTGAACCAGTCGAGCGCGCCGCGCTGGGCGGTGGTCGAGCAGTTCGCGTACATCCAGTCCATGCCCTTTTCCGCGATCAGCGGGTACAGGCTCTGGGTCGCTTCCTCGACCGTCTCGTTGAACGCTTCGCTCGGGGAGTGCCCGTTCGCGCGGAGCACCTCGTACTGCGCGAGCCACAGCCCGTAGATCGCGCCCATGAGCACGCCGCGCTCGCCGGTGAGGTCGGAGACGACTTCCTTCTTGAACGTGGTCTCGAACAGGTACCCGGACCCGATCGCGATGCCGAGCGCCAGGCAGCGCTCGCGGGCCTTGCCACTCGCGTCCTGGTGGATCGCGAAGCTGGAGTTGATCCCGCGGCCCTCGAGGAACAGGCGCCGGACGGTGGTGCCCGAGCCCTTCGGGGCGACGAGGATCACGTCAATGTCCGGCCCCGGGATCACGCCCGTCTGGTCGCTGAACACGATCGAGAAGCCGTGGGAGAAGTACAGCGCCTTGCCCTTGGTGAGCAGCGGCTTGATCTTGGGCCACATCTCCTTCTGGCCGGCGTCGGAGAGCAGGTACTGGATCACCGTCCCCTTCGTGGCGGCCTCTTCCGGGTCGAACAGCGTCTCGCCCGGCTTCCAGCCGTCCTCGATGCACAGGTCGTAGGCCTTGCCGCCCTTGCGCTGGCCGACGATCACCTTGATGCCGTTGTCGCGCATGTTGAGCGACTGGCCGCGGCCCTGGACGCCGTACCCGAGGACCGCGACCACTTCGTCCTTGAGGATGCCCCGGACGCGGTCCAGTGGGTAGTCGGCGCGCTCGATCGCCTGCTCCACGGTGTCGCCGATGCGAATCTCTTTCATGGGTCTACTCGCCTGAAGAGGAAGGGAATATGCTCTCCCGAGAGGGTACGGGAAATTACCTCGACGTCAAGAAATCAAACATGGACACGACAGACGCACAGCGGCCGGCCGGTTCCCCCGACCTCGGCGCCCGGGCCGAGCGCGACGTGGTGGACCGGCTCCTCGTGCAGTGGCGCGCGGCGCGCCCGGACCTGGACCCGTCGCCGCTGGAGGTCGTGGGCCGCGTCATCGTGCTGGCGCAGCACCTGGAGCGCAGCGTCGAAATTAGTTTAGAGAAACACAAACTCACACTGGGCCAGTTCGACATCCTCGCGACGCTCCGGCGCCGCGGGAAGAAGGGCGGGCTGACGCCGACACAGTTGCTCGAGAGCGTGGTGCTCTCCAGCGGCGGGATGACGGCCCGGCTCGACGCGCTCGCGGAGGCGGGGTACATCTCCCGCAAGCCGAGCCCGACCGACCGCCGCATGGTGCTGATCGAACTCACCTCGAAGGGGCGCCGGGTGATCGACACCGCGACCAAGACGCGCTTCAACGAGGCCAAGGACTCGCTCCCCGCTCTGAACGAGAACGAGATGACGGTGCTGACCGGACTGCTCCGGCGCTGGCTCACCGAAGTCGCGGGGTGATGCTGCACCACCCGCTCGTTGGCACGCGCGAGTGGGCTCTTAAATCGCGGCTATCTCCGCTCTGTATGACGCTCAGGCCAGTGCCGCGCGGGTGCGCGTCACGAGCGGCGAATCGGGCGTGTCTGACCCCTTCAGCCAGAACACGCTCGCGGCCAGGAACCGGGCGCGCCACTCCGGTGCGATGAACGCCGCGTCCTCCATCACCGACGCGCTGAACTTGTAGTCGTGCGAGTCGGTACCCTTCAGGAAGATCAGTCGGCGCCCCTCGTCGATGAGTTCTTTCGCAGCGGTGGGGCTCCCACCCAAAACGCTGAGCGCGGTTTGCGCGGCCTTCTCCTTGTTACGAGACAACTCCCCGTACACTTGCGGTACCGTGAATTTGGTGTTCTCATCGCGCGGGGAGAGTTCATCGATCTTCGCATCGCCAAGCTTCCCCCGCGATTTCATCGCGTCGCGGAACATCGGCAAAAAAGACGCGGCTTGCAGGAGCGTGAATTGCCGCAGCGCGCCGTCGTTGGTGGTGCGGTAGGCGTAGTGCAGCGCGTTCAGTGTGGTGAGCGTGTGCAGGCTCACGATGCCCGGTTGCCGCATCAGGAGTTCGCCGGCACCGAGGAACAGCCCGTCCCAAACCGAGCGCGGGGCGGCCCCGTTTTGGGTGAGCGCGGTAACGGTTCGGGCCAGATCGTCTGCCGATTCCGTCCGCAGCTCGTTCAGCACGTCGGTAGTCGCGGGGCGCGCGGGCTTGACCGCGTTCGGCGCGCGGAACTCCTTCACACGCAGCACGTTCTTGCGCCCGGGGCGGTCCGGCTCGAGATCCTCTTTCGCGGGATTCTTGCCGTCGTGCTTCAGGAGGGCAAAAGTGAGCGAACGCAGCACCGGTTCCGCGTGGTGCCAGCCGATCACGTCCAGCACGCGGAACGCATTGCACACGTAGATGATCTTGTGCCCGATGTCGCGGAAGTCGCGGCTGCCGTACTTCGCGAACACGTCGAACAGTTCGCCCGCGGTCGCGGTGCGTACCAATCCGGTCACGGCCGCGTCCGCGGCTTCGACGTCCCAGTTGTCCATCGCGGTTACAAACGCCTCGCGCGCTCGCGGTGCGGTCGGTACCTTTGACTCGTCGGCCGGCTTCATCCGCCAGCCGCTTTCTTTCAGGTTGGTGGCTTGCGCGCTCTTGAAGTTGTCGAGCGCCCAGAACAGCGGGAGCCAGCGCTCGTTGTCCGGCCCCGCGAGCGCGGCCTGGTGCGCCGAGTTCACCACCAGCACCGCGTGGAACTTGAACCCGACGCTCGGCCTCGGTTGCACGTTGCGCACGCCCGCGAGCAGTAGCCCCGCGAGTACATCGCGGTAGGCCAAGCCCTTCTTGATGCGCGAACCGATCTCTTCGAGTAACTTGTCGCGCCCGGTGTCTTCGATGAGGCACACCAGCGGTTCGATGTCGGGTGCGAGCCGCACCAAGTCCTTCTCGAGCTTCGCGTCGTCGGCGCTCACAACGGGGAGTCCGGAGAGGAACCCGAGGCTCCCCGCGCCCAGCGCGGCGGACGTTTGGAGGAACGATCTGCGATCGGGAGAAGTGGACATGCTATCGCTCCGGGAGAGGTGGGCGATCCGAACGCATTGTACCGCGCGTCATCAGTCGTCGCGCGAAGAACGATCACGGCGCTTCACGAGGGTGACGCGGTTGCCGGTCGTGTTGTACCGCACCTCGTCCATGAAGGCGCGCATGAGGAGCACGCCGCGCCCGCTCGCGCGCTCGATGAACGAGGGGTCGGTCGGGTCGGGGAGTTTCGTGATATCGAACCCCGGTCCCTGGTCGAGAACAACGAATACGGCGCGCGCGGGGGTGAGGCGCGCGGTGACCCGCACCCGCCGCGCGCTGTAGGGCTCGGTACCCCGGCGCTCGCGGGCCAGTTTGTGGAACTCCTCGTCGCCGTTCTCGCGCAGGTCGGAACTCACTTCCAAGTTGCCGTGGTAGATGGCGTTGAGGAGCGCTTCTTCGATCGCGATGCCGGCCCGGGTCGCGCCGGTGAGATCGCACAAGCCCATCTCGATGAGGTCTTCGCGGAACTGTGCGACGAGCGGCGGAACCAGCAGCGGATCACTTTCGATCACGTACTGCGAACTGCGGCGCGTCATCCCCTGGAGGACCTGGTACCGCCGGTGGGCCGCCTGGCCGACGGACAGGACGCGATCGAGGACGGGAATGAGGTCGTGCGCGAGGGACTGTTTGGCGACGTAGTCCGCGGCCCCGGCCTTGAGCGCGGCGACGGCCACGCGCTCGCTCCCGCTACCGGTCATGAGCACAACGGGCACGCGCGCGAACTGCTCGCGCACCTTCTCGACGAGCGTCAGCCCGTCCATCCCGGTCATGTTCATGTCGGTGAGCAGCAGCGCCGGTTGCGACTTGGTAATAGCCGCGAGCGCCTCCTCGCCGCTCCGGGCGAACACCACGCGCCACCCGCCGTGCTGATCGAGTAATCGGCCCACGTAGCGCTGCTCGAGGAGCGAATCGTCCGCGACGAGAATAACGGGTAAATCCGGTACCGCGTTGGGCGCAGAGACAGGGGGCGGGCCGGCCATCAGCGGCTACCTCGCGGCACGGGCGACGTGTGCAGTGTGCGAAAATTCTACCAGATTCCCGGTCCGGTGGCACAACCGACGGGTTTCCGAATGTTAAGCGGTTCGTCCGTTATAATAAACGAAGGCACCCGCGCCACCTGGACGCGGGTGCCTTCGTTTGTTCCCGTTCGGGGCGCGGTTAGCTCAACAAACCGCTGACGACCTCGCCCTTGACCAGTTCGCGCGGCTGGTTCAGGTGGTTGTAAACGATCGTGTCCGGCTTGATGCCGACCGAGTGGTAGATTGTGGCGAGCAATTCCGTCGGGTGGATCGCACCTTCGACCGGGGCGCTGGCGGTCTTGTCGCTCTTCCCGTGAACGTACCCGCGCTTGACGCCCGCGCCCGCGATGACGCCGGTGTAGCAGTACGGCCAGTGGTCGCGGCCGTCGTCGTTGTTCTGGTTGCCCGAGGTGCTGACCCCGCGCTGCGGGCTGCGCCCGAACTCGCCGACGCACACCACGAGCGTTTCCTTCAACAGCCCGCGCTCGTCGAGGTCGGTAATCAGGGTCGAGAGCCCGCTGTCGAGCATCGGGGCGGCCTGGGTCTTCATTCGCGTGGACAGGCCCGTGTGAACGTCCCACGAGTGGTTGTCGCTGTTCGCGACCTTCGGCCACACGACTTCGACGAACCGGGTGCCGGCTTCAACGAGTCGGCGGGCCAAGAGGAGGCTCTGGCCGAAGGTGTTCTTGCCGTACTTCTCTCGGAGTTCGGCCTTTTCCTCTGTCAATTCAAACGCTTTCTTCGCGCGCCCGCTCACGACCAGCCCGAGCGCCTTGCCGTAGTACTCGTCGAGGTCGTGTTTCGCGACCGCCGCTTCCACTTCCGGCATGCCCTTGCTGATGGTCTCGCGGAGCGTGGCCCGGCGCTCCATCCGGACCGGCGTGAGTTCCTCGCGGAGCTTCAGGTCGTCGGTGCGGATGCGGTCCATCTTCGCCATGTCCATGTCGTCACCGGGCGGGTAGAGCAGGTACGGGTCATACCCCTTACCCAGGAACCCCGCGCTGCCGCCCTTGCCCACGACGTTCGACTCTTGCAACGGCCGCGGCATCATCACGAAGGGCAGCATCGGCACGGTCGGCGGCTTCATCTTGATGATGTTCGAGCCGAGCGTGGGGAAGTCCTTCGGGCTGGGCGGTTCCAGTTGCCCGGACGCGCTCACCTTGTCGGTGGTGTAGCCCGTGTGCATCTGGTAGATGGCCGCGGTGTGGTTGAACAACCCGTAGGGGGTGTAGCTCACCGCGCGCATCAGGGTGGTCTTGTCGAGCACGTTCGCGAGTTTGGGCATCAATTCGGTGACGTGCGTGCCGGTGAGTTTCGTCTGCTGGTGCTTAAAGACGCTCTTCACCTTGTCCGGGACGTTGTCCTTCGGGTCCCACAAGTCGAGGTGGCTCGGCCCGCCCTGCAGGTAGATGAAGATGACGCTCTTCGCCTTACCGAAACCCGGCCCGTTCCCGGCTTCGCCCTTGTTGGTGCTCGCGCTGGCCTTTTGCAGCGAAAACAGGTCGCCGAGAGTGAGTCCTAAAACCCCGGACCCGCCCACGCGCAGGAGGTCGCGGCGCGTCACGCCATCACAATCGCTCTTTGCGGCTGCACCGGGAATGACCAGCATGTGAAACTCCGTGGGGAGTTGGGAGGAGGGTCGGACCGTTTGGTAGGTGTTAGAAGCGTACCCGAAATGGGGGGCGCCCGCAAACGGTTTTTATGAGTTGGCAAAGAGTGAAAATGAACCGCAGATAACGCGGATCACGCCGATCAAGACAGAAGGCGTGGAATGGCCACAAAAAGGCACAAAAGGAAGAGATCAGAGGACAGAGGACAGAGGACAGAGGACAGACGTGTGTTGTTTTGTAGCCCCGGCCGGGGCGACCGATTGTAGCCAGGGGTGGAGCGCAGCGCAACCCCTGGCGGGGCGCCAGGGTTCGCGGGGGTTCGCCAGGGGTTTAGCTCGCATAGCTCGCTTGCACCCCTGGCTACAATCGGTCGCCCCGGCCGGGGCTATAAAACAACACACGTCTGTCCTCTTTTGTGCCCTTTGTGCTTTTTTGTGGTTAATCCGCCTTTTGTTTTGATCCGCGTTATCGGCGTGATCCGCGGCTCTGCCTTCTGATCTCTGATCTCTGCCTTCTGATCTCTGATCTCTGCCTTCTGATCTCTGTCCTCTGTCTGCTCTCGTGCCTTTTGTGGCCATTCCGTGCCTTTTATCCCGTGAAGATCACGTTTGCTCGGCGCACGAGGGGCGGGTATGGTTCACCGTGACCGCCCGTCTCTCCATGCTGCCGGAGCCAATCCATGACTCGCGTTTCGCGCCGAAGGTTCCTTCAAACGTCGCTCGCCACGGCCGCTACCATCACCATTTCGGGGACGAAGTCGTCCGGCCGCGTGATGGGGGCGAACGACCGTATCCGGATCGCGGTCGCCGGCTTGAACGGGCGCGGCGAGTCGCACGTCGGCGCGTACTTGGGCATGAAGAACGTCGAGATCGCGTACCTCGTGGACCCGGACAAGCGGACCTATCAGAAGCGGCTCGACCAGATCGCCCGCAAGGAGCGCCCCGCCGCGCCGTGCCTGCAAGACATTCGCAAAGCGCTCGAAGACAAAGACCTCAACGCGGTTTCCATCGCCACGCCGAACCACTGGCACGCGCTGATGACCATCTGGGCGTGCGAGGCGGGAAAGGACGTCTACGTCGAGAAGCCGTGCTCGCACAACATTCACGAGGGCCGGATCGCGGTCGAAATGGCCCGCAAGCACAAGCGGGTCGTCCAGCACGGGACGCAGAACCGCAGTTCGCAGGGGTGGTCCGACCTCGCGGTGCTCGCCAAGTCCGGGAAACTCGGCAAGTTGCTCGTGTCGCGCGGGCTGTGTTACAAGGACGGTGGCACCGGTGGTAGCACCCGCGGCGATATCGGCACCAAGCCCACAAAGGCCCCGCCCGCGGACCTCGACTTCAACATCTGGCTCGGGCCGGCGCAGGAGCAGCCGTACCACGAGAATCTCGTTCACTACCGCTGGCACTGGTTCTGGGCGTTCGGCAACGGCGACGCGGGCAACCAGGGCGTTCACGAGATGGATAAGGCCCGCTGGCTCATTCCAGGTGCGACGTGGCCGAAGTCGGTCATCAGTTTCGGCGGGCGCTACGCGAACAGCGACCAGGCCGAAACGCCGAACGCACTCGTGAGCGTGTTCGATTACGGCGAAACGCAACTGATCTTCGAGACGCGCGGGCTGAAGTCGCCGGCGTTCCGGGGGCAGTCGGTCGGGAACATCTTGCACTTCGAGGAAGGTGTGGTTGCGGGCACCAAGTTCTACCCGAAGGGGAAGGACGAGGGGCAGCCGATCCCGAAGGTGGCGTCGGACGTGAAACTCAATGGGGACCACTTCACGAACTTCATCGACTGCGTCCGCAGCCGCGACACCGCGAAGCTCCACGCGGACATCGAGGTGGGGCACGTCTCCGCCGGCCTGTGCCACCTGGGGAACATCAGCTACCGGTTAGGTAAGGCATCGAGCTACGACCCGAAGCTTGGCAAGGTCGCGGGTAGCGAGTCCGGCACCGACGCGCTGGAACGAATGACCGAACACCTCAAAGACAGTGGCATCAAGTTCGACGGCAAGAACTTCTTCGCCGGGCGCAAACTCGACTTCGACGCGAAGACCGAAACGTTCTCCAAAGACTCGGAAGCCAACGCGCTCCTGACGCGAAAGTACCGCGCGCCGTTCACCGTACCGGACAAGGTGTAGGCGAAGTCGGGGAGAAAAGAAGAACCGCGGATTACGCAGATAACGCGGATCAGACACGACAGAGGGCAAGAAGACGGATTAGCCACAAAAAAGCACAAAGGGCACAAAAGGAAAACAGAAATCAGAGCTGAAATTCATTCTGATATTGTCCTTTCTCTTCTGTTTCCTTTTGTGCCCTTTGTGCTTTTTTGTGGCCATCCTGTCTTTTGTTGTGATCCGCGTTATCCGTGTGATCCGCGGCTCTTTCGTTTTCTCGGGGTGAACCCATGCTTCCTCTGTTGCTTCTCCTCGCCCCCGCTGCAGAACCGCCGGTCGCAGCCGATCTCATCGTTCACAACGGCAAAGTATGGACCGGGGACGCCAAGCAACCCGAAGCACAAGCGGTGGCAGTGTGGCGCGATCGCATCCTGAAGGTCGGTACCAATGCCGAAGTGAAGGCTCTTGCGGGAGCGAACACGAAGCTCATCGACCTGAAGGGCGGGCGACTCGTTCCCGGGTTCTACGACAGCCACTTGCACTTCCTGGCGGGCGGGCAATCGCTCTCTCGGGTTGATCTCAAGGATGCGGAGGACGAAGTGGAGTTCGGTAAGCGGCTCACCGCATTCGACAAAAGCACCTCGCGCGAGCGGTGGATCGTGGGCGGGTTGTGGGACCACGATCGTACCTTTAAGGGCGAACTGCCGACTGCCGCGACCGTCGACAAGTTCGTGAAGGACCGCCCCGTATTCATCCGCCGGTACGACGGGCACATGGGGCTCGCGAACTCCGCGGCGCTTAAACTCGCCGGTATCACGGCCGGCACCAAAGACCCGGCCGGCGGGGTGATCTACCGGCTCGCGGACGGCAAAACGCCGTCAGGGATTCTCAAAGACAACGCGATGTCACTCGTGGACCGGCTCGTTCCCGAACCCGGCGACGAAGAAATCCTCGAAGCCGTACTTGCGGCTCAAAAGGCCGCGGCCGAAGTCGGCGTGACGAGCGTCCAAGACCTCGACGGGAACGCGCCCGAAACGCGGCGCACGCTCTTCCGCACTTACCAGCGGCTCGCGCGCGGGGGGAAGCTCACGTGCCGCATCGATCTGCGCTGGCCGATCGCGTTTTACAAGGAACTCGCGAACACCGGCACGACCGCGGATTTCGGCAACGATTTCGTGCGCATTGGTGGCGTGAAGGGGTACATGGACGGGTCACTCGGGAGCAGCACCGCGAAGATGTTCTCGCCGTATGAAACGGACGCGAAGGTCACCGGCGTTTACGTCACCGAACCGGACACGATGCGGAGTTACATCCGGGGCGCGGACGCGGCGGGGCTCAACGTGTGTGTTCACGCGATCGGCGATCAAGCGAATGCCGTGCTGCTCGACCTGTTCGCGGACGCGGCGAAGCAGAACGGCGCGAAGGATCGTAGGTTCCGCATTGAGCACGCTCAGCACTTGCGCCCGGAGGACTACACGCGCTTCAAAGACCAGCGTGTGATCGCCTCGATGCAGCCGTACCACGTGATCGATGACGGGCGCTGGGCCGAGGGGCGCATCGGGGCGAAGCGCTGTGCCAGTTCGTATGCCTACCGTTCGCTGCTCGATTCCGGGGCGAAGCTCGCGTTCGGCTCGGACTGGCCGGTGGCGCCGATCGACCCGCTACCCGGTATCGACGCGGCCGTGAACCGCCGCACGCTCGACGGCAAGCACCCGAACGGATGGTACCCGGAACAGCGGATCACCGTTGCGGAGGCGGTCGAGGGGTACACGCTCGGTAGTGCGTTCGCGGGGTTTCAGGAGAAGGATCGTGGGAGCATCGCGGCCGGCAAGTTGGCAGATTTCGTACTGCTCTCGCGCGACATCTTCGTGCCCGCGGAGAAAGACAAAATCGCTGACACAAAAGTGCTACTCACGGTCGTCGGCGGAAAGGTGGTCTTCGAGCGGAAGTGAACGTCGGGGCCGCGCGTCAGTTGCCCGCGGCCCCGGACAAGAGCTAATCTTTCTTCGTCAACTCGAACTCGAAGGTGCCCTCGAGTGTGGTCCCGTCTTCGTTCGCCGGGTACTTCCAGGTGCCCTTGAGCTTCATGTCCTTCACCGTTCCCGTGTACGGAATCTTGGTGATGGCCTCGGTGTTCTCGACGTCCTTCGAGCCGACCGACTCGAACTCGATCTTGTAGCCCTTGTCCTTGTTGTCCTTGTCCACGAGGGCGATCGTTCCGCGGACGAGGTAGGTCACCTTCAACTCGTCGGTCTTTTCGACGAGATCGGCCTCGAACTTTTCCCCGTCGCGCTTGGTCACGGTGAGCGCGCAGTCGAACTCCGGCGGCCCGCCGCCCATCCCTTTGAACTCGCCCTTCTGCGTCAGTTTGCCCTTCCACACGGTACCGACCAGAACCGGGTCGCCGTCTTTGGCCGGCGCCGCCTGTACCAACGCACCGGCGGTCGGCACCGACAGCAGTGCGACCGCGGCAATCATTTTTAGCACGGGGTTCATCGCGTACCTCCTGAGACTTGCACGAACCGGAGGTATTTTCGCGTCGGACGGTGGGCGCCGCCAGTCCAAACTCACTTCACCTGGCGCGCCCACGTTTCGAGGAAGAGCCCGCTGTTGGCGGGGGCCTCGAACTTGGTCGGCTTCGGTTTGTCGGTCGAGCCGTAGCACATTTTCAGTTGGTTCCCGGCCAGTTCGTAGATGCCGTGGCTCTTTTTGCCCTTCAGCGGGCCTTCGGCGAACTCGAACGTGATCGACTTCGGCGACGTGCTCGAGTCGAAGCTGACGCCGGCGAGGGCGAGCCGGAAGATGATCGGCTTCCCGTCCTTATCGAGTTTCGTGTCCTTGAAGTACAAGTGGTACTCGCTCTTATCGAACACCACGGTGACCTGTTTCATCACCTCGGTGGGCATCTGCGCTTTGCCCTCGTAGTCGCACTGGAGCGGCTTCCAGTAGCCCTGCACCTTGTCCAGATCACCCGCCGGGACCGCCGCGGGCGGATCGGCCCACGCGACTGCACCGAAAGCTAACGCGCTCATCAACGCCCCCACGCGAATCATCGCATGCCCTCTTCGGGAACTCGACTGGCTTTGGGCACGCGATATGGCTTCGCGCGGGGTTCGCGTCAACCTCAACTGAGCCGTTCGCACACGACCGCGGTGTGCGTGCCGGCAACCCGGGTGAGGAGCAGCGTGCGGTGGTTCGGGCCGTCCAGTTTCAGTTTCTTGAGCACCTCGTCGGCGTCCGCGGGCGACCCGCGCTTGATGAGCGTGACCCGGCCGATGCCGTGCTCTCGTAAATAGTCCCGCAGTTGTTTCGGGTGGAATGGTACAGCATGTTCCACAGCGAACGCGGTTGCGAAGGGTGTGGCCGTGTGCTGATCCGAAGTGAGTAGTTGCACCTCGAAGTCGATCGGGTCCGCGCCTATGCGCTCGGCCAGTTCGCGCACTAATCCGGCCCGAGTGACCGCGGAGTCGGGATCGTACACCACCGCGCCCACTTTCTCAGCGAGCGGAAGTGAATCGGACGGCGTTTCGGCCGAGAGCGTGTCTCCGGACGGGAGCAGCGTCGCGCGTCGCGCGGCCCCGCGCAGCGGTCCGAACCACAGCACGCACTCTTTCAGTTCCCCGCGAAGCGAGACAAATTCCGCTTCCGCATCCGAAGGGAGGTCCGATTTCGCGACCCCGGGAGCGATCTTTACCGCGAGTGGGAAACCCGCGGGGAACCGTGCCCGGAGAGCACTCAATGAAGGCGTGTAGTCTTCGGGGCTGAGGAACCGGCGATTCCCGCTGCGCCGGTTCGGATCGGCGAACGCGGCCTTCGCGACGAGCGGCACAGTCAGTGCATCCCCCACAATCCCTAGCACCCGATCACTCAACCCCAGCGCGGCGGCATTCGCCTCCGTCATTGCGACGCGGAGCGGATCAATATCCACCGCATCCACAGTCAAACCCGTTGAGGCGAGGGCGAGCGCGTCGCCACCGATTCCACAACACAAGTCCGCGACGTGCCCGAACCCCGCGGAACGAGCCGCGCGGTACCGGGCGACGACATCGCTCGTCGATTGCTCCAACGCTTCTCGTGTGAAGTACATCCGGTCCGCGTCGGCGAACTTGTCGCGGGCTTTGATCCGCAGAAGGGCCGTTTCGAGGGCGATCTTCGCGAGTTCCGGCGAATGGTGCTTGCGAAGGGCCGCGCTGCACGCGAGGAACGTGGCCTCCGTCGGTTGGAGCGCGACCGCCTGCCCGAGTGCGCTTTGCCCCAACGGGCTCAGCAACTGACGAAACGCTTCTAGGTCCATGATTACCCGCTCGCCCTCGACGTTCGCGTACTGCTCCGCTACCTTAAACCGAATCAGTTTAGGCACACAGACCATTAACGGAGCCGATCATGGGTAATCCCGCAACCGTGAAGCGGAAGGCGACCGAAAAGCGCCGCAAGAAGTACGAACAGCGCCTCGGGCCGGGCGTGTACCTCCCGAAAGACGAGCGCTTGAAGGTGAACGCCGAGATGGAAAAGTTTGCTGCCACCGAGAAGGAGCGGCAAGCGAAGGTGAAAGTGGAGCGCGAAGCCAAGCGGAAGGCGAAGAAGGCCGCTCCGAAGGCGGCGGCTCCGGCCCCCGCGGATAAGCCGAAAGAGTAGTTTCGCTCTATCGATAGAGTGTGCGGCCGGCGAAAGCCGGCCGTCTTCGTTTCCGTCACGTGTTCTCGTAAGCCGTTCGGTACGCTCGACCGCACAATTCCTGAAATTACAGCCAGTTCGGTTCGGCGTCTAAGTCCGGCGGGGCGAACTCCTTGCGCTTCCACTTCTCCACCGCGAGCGCCGCCATTGCCGCGTTGTCCGTGCAGAGGTCGAGTGGGGGAATGACCAACTCCGCCCCCTCCTTTACACACATCGCTTCCAGTGACGCCCGGAGCGGCTTGTTTGCACTTACCCCGCCTCCCACGGCGAGTCGCGAAAGGCCCGTTTTGCGCAGCGCGTGTTTGCACTTCATTGTGAGTACGTCGACCACCGCGGCCTGAAAGCTCGCGGCGAGGTCGGCGCGCTTTTGGCCCGGTCCGGGCGGAGTCGCTTTCTTCACATCCTGTCCGTGACAGGCGTACAGAACTGCCGTTTTCAGTCCGCTGAAACTGAACTCCAACCGGCCGTCGTCAATGAACGCGCGCGGGAAGCTGTAGGCTTTCGGGTTGCCGGTCGCGGCTTCGCGCTCGACCGCCGGTCCGCCGGGGAACCCCAAGCCCAAGATGGCCGCGACCTTGTCGAACGCTTCGCCGGCCGCATCATCGCGCGTGCTACCCAGGAGTTCGAGCGACAACGCCGTATCGCAGCGGAACAGCGCGGTGTGCCCGCCGCTCACGACGAGGCCCAAACAGGGGAAGATGTCGCGATTGGCCGCGAGTCGGCACGCGAAAATGTGACTCGCGACGTGGTTCACCGCGATCAGCGGAACGCCCAGACCGAACGCGAACGCCTTCGCCGCGCTGACCCCCACGAGCAGCGCGCCAACCAAACCGGGCGTGTTGTGAACCGCGACGCAGCCGATGTCTTTGAGCGACACGTTCGCGCGGGCCAGTGCTTCATCCACAACCGGAAGGAGACTTCTGAGGTGCGCGCGGGACGCGATTTCGGGCACCACGCCCCCGAACCGGGCGTGCAGGTCCGTTTGCGACGCGACCACGCTCGAGAGTACCTGCAAATCGTCCGTGAACACCGCCGCGGCGGTTTCGTCGCACGAGGTTTCCAGAGCCAGAAAGTGTGTCATGAGGTTCATAGTAGCGAGCGCGCCGAAGCGTGCCCGTCACTACGCCCCACGAACCAGCGTCCTTGTGTGTTCCGTGGTTACTGAAGGCGCGGGCGTTTCGATTAGCGCGGTCGGTTCCCACCACCTTGCGGCGTGCGTCGCGTTCCACTCCGCGCTGCACGCACAGCCTGCGAGTGCGGCTTCCAGATCCCGCGCACTTTGAAACCGCTCGGCCGGGTCTTTTGCCAAACACTTCGCCACGACTGTTGCGAGGTCGGCCGGAACGTCGCTTCGCAGTGTCGAAAGGTCCGGCGCGTGCTGCGTGAGGTGCGCGGTAAGCAACTTCCCCACGCTCGTGCCTTCAAAGGGCGGGCGCCCCGCCAGCACAAAGAACGCGACCGCCCCGAGGCTGTAAATATCGCCGCGCGGGTCCACGTTCTCGCCCGCGGCCTGTTCCGGGCACATGTACGACGGCGTGCCGAGCACCGTCCCGGCCCGCGTGATCTTCACGTCGGCCTCTGAACCGTGGTCCTGCACGAGCCCGAAGTCGAGGAGCTTGGCAACGTCCCGTTGCCCGCCGAGGGTGGCCACGAGGATGTTGCTCGGCTTGAGGTCGCGGTGAACCATCCCGCCCGCGTGCGCCTCCGCGAGCGCGCCGCACAACTGGCGCAACAAATACACGGCACGCCCCGGCGCCAATGGTCCGTGTTCTTTCACCAAGCGGTCGAGGGTCGGCCCCTCGAGGTACTCCATCACGTAATAAAAACTACCGTCGTCGCTGCGCCCGTAGTCGTAAATGCGGACCGTGTTGAAGTGCGTCAGGGTCGTTACGGCGCGCACCTCGCGCTCGAACCGGGCCGCGGTCGCGGGTTCGGCCGCGAGTTCGGAGCGCACGAACTTCATCGCGCACGGGCGCTTGAGCAGTCGGTGTTCGGCGAGCCACACTTCGCCCATCCCGCCCTGGCCGAGTTTCTTGCGGAGCGTGTACGCGCCGAGTTGCTTCGCCTCGCGGATCGCGTCGAACGCCTGGCGCTGGAGCGCGATCGAGCGCGACGCGCTGAACACCGCGATGATCCCGGCCATGAGCAGCGGGATCGCGGTCCCGGGGAGGAGGCGCGGGAGCGAGGGGCGCACCGCGGGGTTGAGCGCAACGGCCAGTGCGGTCGCCACGATCGGAACGAGGATCAGGAGCCCGGCACCGATTAAACTGCGCCGCCGGGTGTTCGGGATCAGCACGCCGTAGAAGATGACGGCGAACACGATCGGGTAGTTCGTCATAACGGCATCGAACCGGTAAACGAGGTCGTAGTAGCGCAGGTCCGTCGATTCGGCGGGGGTCGCGTACAGCACGGCGAACCGGGCGGTGCCCGCGGCCCACCCGAGTACGGCGAACTGACTCACTTCGACGGTACGCAGTGCGGGGAGCGCCACGTCCGGGTTCCGCAGGATGAACACGAGGCCGGCGATACTCTGCGCGAACCCGAGGAGCGGGAGCCCGATTGCCCACCGGCCCAATCCGGCCTCGGCCGGCAGCACCGCGAGCCCGGTGATTCCAAAAAGCGTAATCAGGCCCGTTGCAATACCGATCGCACCGTGTGTGACGAGCAACCGTTTGCGGAGCAGTTGGCGCGTTTCCTCGACGAAGCCCGCGGAACCGGTCGAGGTCGCGCGCGGGAGCGTGACGCCCGTCTGAGGGCCGGGCTCGGACGGGCGCACGAGCGTTTCGTCGGTGGTCCTTGGTGCCTCGCGCACGATCGTGGCGCCCGACACGTCCGGTTCAGGCGGGTGAGTTGCGGTGAAGTCCGAAATATCCGGCATGAGGCGGCTCAACGAGCGCAATTCCAGGAAAGTAGAACATTACATCCTAGCACTACTTCGGGTGGGCCAGAGGGATTTCATCGCGTGCACCGAATCAGGAATTAGGGGCGGGCGACGGGGGAAGGGATACCGGACCACTCATCGAACGGATTGGGTTTGTTCTTCGTCGCCTGCCACGGGCTTCGCGCCGTGATTTGGGTACTCATTCAGGAACTCGCCCCGGTAATACGGGAGGTTCCCGAGAACAGAGAATCCCGTTCGCAGCCCCGGATCGAGGAACTCTCACCGGTTCGCGCCAACTGTGAGTTCGTGGTACGTGGGCGGGGCGGCTCACTTCGGGCTGTTCGCGGCCAGCTTCTCTTTTCGCACGTGGTCGCGCATGGGCTGGACCATCTGCTCGAGGTCACCGGCCATGATCGCGTCGAGCCGGTACGCGGTGAACTCGATGCGGTGATCCGAGCAGCGGTTCTGCGGGAAGTTGTACGTCCGAATGCGAGCGTTCCGGTCGCCGGTGCCGATCAGCGACTTCCGCATGTCGGACCGCTCTTTGTGCAGCTTCTCCTGCTGCCGCTCGAACAGGCGCGAGCGCAGAATGCGCATCGCCTGCTCGTAGTTCTTGCCCTGGCTCCGCCCGTCCTGGCACTTCACTTCCATCTCTTCGGGCGTGCCCTTCTTGTACCAGATGCGGACCGCGCTCTCGGTCTTGTTGACGTGCTGACCGCCCGCGCCGCCGGCCCGCATCCGCTCCCACTCGATGTCCGCGGCCTCGTTGACAAAGACCTGCGCCTCTTCCGGCTCCGGCATCACCGCGACGGTCGCGGCGGACGTGTGGATGCGGCCCTGCGTTTCCGTGGCGGGGACGCGCTGGACCCGGTGCCCGCCGGACTCGTACCGCAGGTACTGGTACACGTCGTCGCCGGACACGCCGAAGGTGATTTCCTTGAACCCGCCCGCCTCGCCGGGGCTGAACGCGATCTCTTCGAGTTTCCAGCCCTTTTCGCGAGCGTAGCGCGTGTACATTTCGTACAAGTCGCCCGCGAACAGCGCGGCCTCGTCCCCCCCGGTCCCGGCCCGGATTTCGACGATCAGTTTCGAGTAGTCTTCGCCCGGGTCGACCAGGAGTTGTTCTTCGATTTTCGTGTGGAGCGTGTCGCGCTTGGGGCGCAGTTCCGCTAACTCCTCGTCCGCCATCGCTTTGAGGTCGGGATCGGCGGCCATTGCCTCCGCGTCCGCGATCGCGGCGCAGAGCCGCTTGTACTCGATGTACGGCTCGATGGTTTTGGCGAGCGCCCCGCGCTCCTTGCCGATGGCGCCGGCCTTCGACGGGTCGCTGGCAATGACGGGGTCGTAGAGTTGTTGTTCGAGTTCGAGATAGCGCGCGAGTTGCGATTCGAGTGCCGGAAACATAGTTCGTGCTTGGAGTTGAGTGTGAGTGTTTGGTACTCAAAAACGCGAGCCGGCCCGGGGCGCTAAAGCGGCCCCAGGTCGTATGCGGCACGGTTCTGTGAAGTACCCGTCACAAACACTCTCCGCCGGAGGTGAACCCCGAACGCGACGCGATTACTTCGCGCCGTCCTTCTTGGCGTAGCCGGCGCCGGTCTTCTTGTACTTGTCGTTGAACTTCTGGACGCGCCCGGTGGTGTCGAGCAGCTTCATTTTGCCCGTGAAGAACGGGTGGCTGGCGCTGGAGATTTCCAGTTTGTACAGCGGGTACTCGTTGCCGTCGGTCCACTTGATCGTCTCAGTGGTCGGGGCGCACGACTGCGACAGGAAAGCGAAGTTCGCGGCGGCGTCTTGGAACACGACCGGCCGGTAGTTCGGGTGAATGCCCTTCTTCATGACTCTGCTCCGCGGATGTCGGTTAGGCTTGTTATGGTAGGAATCTGGCCGCAATGCGACAAGGCAATCAGAAGAACCTGTCCCCGTCCCTCTCCATTAAACAGTCGAGAGGGGAATAACTTCCGTTCCTCGCTACAGAGTCGCCTTTTTCACACAGATCGGGCCGTCACCGAGACCGACGCACGAGGAATGTTGGTCGCCCGGATTTTGGGTCCTTCCCCTTGACCCTGACCTATTCCTCATTCTATGTATATAGTCAACGGATGAACATTCGACGGGGCTTTACATAGAGTCTATGAACCACCACCACTTCTCGAGGGGCGCTGCAACGGGACGCATGGGCGTACTTGCCAGGCTCGATGGGGTGGATTACTACCGTGCAACGGCGCCCGTTCATCGTTTAGGAGACTTTGAACGTGACCACTGTTGCGCAAAAACCTGCTACTTTCAACGACTACCACGTCGCCGACATCGCGCTCGCCCCCTGGGGCCGCCGCGAGATCGCCATCGCCGAAACCGAGATGCCCGGCCTCATGGCCATCCGCGAGGAGTACGCTGCGCGCCAGCCCCTCAAGGGTGCCCGCGTTACCGGCTCGCTCCACATGACCATTCAGACGGCCGTCCTGATCGAGACGCTTAAGGCTCTCGGGGCCGAGGTCCGCTGGGCCTCGTGCAACATCTTCTCGACCCAGGACCACGCCGCCGCCGCCATCGCCGCCGTCGGTATCCCCGTGTTCGCCTACAAGGGCGAGTCCCTCACCGAGTACTGGGAGTACACCCACAACATCTTCGAGTGGGCCGACGGCGGGCACACGAACATGATCCTCGACGACGGCGGCGACGCGACCCTGCTGCTGCACCTCGGCGCCCGCGCCGAGGCGGACATTCACGTCCTCGACAAGCCCACCAGTGAGGAGGAGCGCGTCCTCTACGCCGCCATCAAGAAGCGGATCGCGTCGCAGCCGGGCTGGTACGCCGAGCGGCTCGCCGCCGTCAAGGGCGTGACCGAGGAAACCACCACCGGCGTCCACCGCCTCTACCAGATGCACAAGCGCGGCGAGCTGAAGTTCCCCGCCATCAACGTGAACGACTCGGTCACCAAGTCCAAGTTCGACAACCTGTACGGGTGCCGCGAGTCGCTGGTGGACGGCATCAAGCGGGCCACCGACGTGATGATCGCGGGCAAGGTCGCCGTCGTCGCCGGCTACGGGGACGTGGGCAAGGGCTCGGCCCAGGCCCTGCGCGCCCTCTCCGCCCAGGTGTGGGTCACCGAGATCGACCCCATTTGCGCGCTGCAAGCCGCGATGGAAGGGTACCGCGTCGTGACGATGGAGTACGCCGCTGACAAGGCCGACATCTTCGTGACGACCACTGGCAACTTCAGGGTCATCACGCACGACCACATGAAGGCGATGAAGAACCAGGCCATCGTCTGCAACATCGGTCACTTCGACAACGAGATCGACGTGGCGTCGCTGGAAGACTACCGCTGGGAGGAGATCAAGCCGCAGGTCGATCACGTCATCTTCCCGGACGGCAAGCGGATCATCCTGCTCGCCAAGGGGCGCCTGGTCAACCTCGGCTGCGGCACCGGCCACCCCTCTTACGTGATGAGTTCCTCCTTCGCGAACCAGACCCTCGCGCAGATCGAGCTCTGGCAGCACAACGCCAAGTACCCCGTCGGCGTTTACGTCCTGCCCAAGAAACTGGACGAGCACGTCGCCCGGTTGCAGCTCAAGAAGTTGAACGTCCAACTCACCGAGCTGACGACTGAACAGGCCGCCTACATCCACGTCCCGAAGGAAGGCCCCTACAAGACCGACCACTACCGCTATTGATCGGCGGCGCGGCACCAGGGAGTCGCTCCCTGGTGCCGCGTTTGAATACCCGGACGTCTTCAACGCCGGGTGGTAGTCCGATACCCATTTCTTTGGACAGTGCGGAACGCGACAACAGGTGCCGAATCGGAGACCGACTGGTTGTTGATGCGCCCCAGCGCGATCAGGAAACCTCCTGTTGGTTGGTTCCACGCGGGCGCTCAGTTGCAATGGGAACGGACTCACTTCGCGGTTCGCATCCGGTAAGTTTGGTCACGCTCCATTCGAGAGTTTGGAAGAAGCGGATCGCGTTCAGGAACCCGTCGCACCAGCCCGTGGTAATGCCGTAGTTCGTTGCGAACGGCGCCTTGTGATGTTTGCGATGGTGCTCGCGACTCAGAATCGCCCCGCGCCGCTGCAACCACGCGACCACGCGCGGCGGCGATTTCATGTGCGCCCACTGGTGAAACTGGCTCGTCCACATTCCCCAGCCGCCAACTGCGGCGAAGAACAAGGCGGTGATGCGCCCGCCCGCGGTACCGAGCGGGATCAAGAACGGCACCAGGAGAAAGGGAAGGGCGGAGAGAGCCGTGTCGCCGTTGGTGGTGAAGAAGTTACTCTTCAGCATCTCGAGTGGGCGGGCGTGGTGGTACCGGAACGGGTGCAAGAAGCGCCTGCCGACCCACGGCGTGTGTTCTGTTCCCCATGTGTCCCCGGCCCAATGAAGTACCGCGGCGAAGAAGTCCGCGCCGAGCAGCCCGAGCACGATGACGACCGGTGTTGTCCAGTGCCAGAACTCGGGCATGCGGGCGAACAGGGCCACGTGTGTCAGTACCAGCCCGATCGCTCCGAGGACCGAGACCACTTCGATCGGCTGGAGCGGGAATTCGGGCTCACCCTGAGTGCTTGGTCGCGCCGGGGTATTCATCGCGTGCCCCCGTGGCGCGGGTGACGTGACGTGATTCCGTGGTCGGCGAAGGTGCCGAACACGCGGTCCCATAACCGGGTGACGATGCCGAAGTTGTAGCGCGGGGTTTCGCCGTGGTGCAGTTCGTGTGAGGTCGGGCGCATCCAGAACACGAGCCGCGGGCGCTCGTGGGACAGTTTGTGGACCAGCGCGAGCACGAACACGTAGGCCGCACCGCCCAGAAGGAACCCGGTGCCCGCGACCGGCGAGTGCAGGAACCCCAACCAGCAGAACGGAACCGCCCCGAGGGAGAAGTCGCGGAAGTCGCCCCACAGCGTGTCGGCTTCGTTCGATTTGTGGTGCATCCGGTGCCGGTGTGACACGAACGTGCGGCTCCGGGCGTGGAGGAGCCACCGGTGGAGGACGTACTCGACGAGTGTTCCAACGGGAAACGCTAATGCGAACGCAATCAGGATCGTGGTCACGGTTAACATGGGGTCGGCTCCGGTGTACGGGAATGGCCCGCTACCCGTTCCTCAACAACCGGTTCCCGAACCCTGCGCGCCCGTGTTCTTTTTCAGAATCGGCCCGGCCGTACTCGTGCTTGTCAACTGTCTGGTCCGCCTCTAGACTCATTCTCACTTCGACCCGATTACGGGGCTGCCAAAGGCGACCGCACATGTCCGCTGAGGGTTCCATCACTCGCTTCCTCGGCCCGCTCCGAGCCGGCGACGAACGGGCCGTTCAGAAGATCTGGGAGACCTACTACGAGCGCCTTGTGAGCCTCGCCCGGAAGAAACTCGGTTCCGCCCCGCGCCGGGCCGCGGACGAAGAAGACGCCGCCCTCAGTGCGTTCGACAACTTCTGTCGCGGCGCGGTCGAGGGGCGGTTCCCGCGACTGCTCGATCGGGACGATTTGTGGCAAATCTTGTTGGTCCTCACCGTCCGCAAAACCGTCAACCTGTTGAAGCACGAGAACGCCCTGAAACGTGGTGGTCGGGCGCCGCGTGCCTCTGCCAACCTCGGTGATACGAGCGGCGACGAGGCCGCGCTGGCTCAACTGATCGACCGGGAACCGGATCCGGGGGTCGCGGTCGAAGTGGCAGAGGAGTGTCGGCGGCTCTTGGAAAAGTTGAGCGATCCCGAACTGCGCGCGGTGGCGGTCTGGAAGATGGAGGGCCACACGAACGAGGAAATCGCCGCCAAACTGGGTCGATCGCTGGGTAGTGTGGAGCGGAAGTTGCGCGTGATCCGAACCCTCTGGGGGCAGGAGCTGCCGCCGTGAGTGCCACTTTATCATGGGACGATGACGCGCGTGCGCGGCTGCTCCGGGTAGAGCGGGCGTGCGACGAGTTCGAGGACGCCTTGCGCGCGGGCCTTCGTCCTTTGATCGAAGATTTATTGGGCCGCGCCGCGGAACTCGACCGGCCGACGCTCCTTCGCGAGCTGCTGCTACTGGAGTTGCACTACCGCGGCCGGACGGGTGATGCGCCGAACCCCGACGAGTACCACCGGCGTTTCCCGGAGTACCCCGAGTTGGTCGCACGCGCCTTCACCGGGGTACCCACAGAACCGCCGACGTTGGTTGAGAGTTCGAGCACCAATACGGTGCCCGAACGTCCCCGGGTTGAGGTACCCGGCTACGAATTGCTCGGCGAGTTGGGGCGCGGCGGGATGGGCGTCGTGTACGAGGCGCGGCAAATCAAATTGAACCGCCCGGTGGCGCTCAAAATGATCCTGGCCGGGGCACACGCGGACACGGGGCAGCAGGCCCGGTTCTTGGCGGAAGCGCACGCGATCGCCCGGCTGCGCCACCCCCATATCGTGCAGATCCACGAAATCGGCGAGGCCGATCACCTGCCCTACTTCGTTCTGGAGTTCGTCGAGGGCGGGAACCTGGCGCAGAAACTCGATGGGTCCCCGCAACCGTTTCGCGCTGCCGCCCGGTTGGTCGAACTACTCGCGCGGGCCGTTTCCTACGCTCACGAGCGCGGGGTCGTACACCGCGACCTGAAACCGGGGAACGTGCTTTTGACCGAAGCCGGTGAGCCGAAGATCGCCGATTTCGGGCTGGCGAAAGTGGCTGACGTCGGGGCGAGCCTGACCGTGACCGGCGCGGTGATGGGTAGCCCCAGTTACATGGCGCCCGAACAGGCGCGCGGGGACGGCAAGAGCGTCGACGCGGCCGCGGACGTGTACGCGCTCGGGGTGATCCTGTTCGAGTTACTCACCGGGCGCGTTCCCTTTGTTGCCGAGACCACGGCCGCGCTCTTGCGCATGGTCGAGAGCGAAGAGGCTCCCGCGCCGAGGTCGTTTTCCCCCGCGGTGCCAAAAGAGCTGGAGGCGGTCTGTCTGAAGTGTCTGGAAAAGGAGCCGAGTCACCGGTACCCAACCGCGCTCGCGCTCGCAGAAGACGTCGCCAACTTCCTCGCCGGGAAGCCTATGGCTCACGTCAAAGTACCCGGTGCTTGGGCACGGTTCCGCCGGCGGTGTCGGCGCAAGCCGGTGCTCACGAAAATAGTGAGTTTTACCGGCTTCTTCAGCCTCGTCGCGCTGGTCGCACTCGGAGTCACTCTACCGCCCCGCGATGATTCCCTCTGGCGCGTCCAGCGCTCCCACAAGCTGACCGTCGGCATCGATCCGAATTGTCCGCCTTACGCCTTCAAGAAAGACGGCCAGCTCACGGGGTTCGACGTGGAACTGGCGCGCGCGATCGCCGCCCGATTAGGGGTGGAGGCGGAGCACCACGAGTTGTATTGGGATTGGGCCGGGATGAACCGCGAACTTAAGACCCGGCGCCTTGATGTTCTCCTTTCGGCCACGACCATCACCGAGGAGCGGAAACAGCAGGTCGCGTTCATTGAGTACGCGCGCGACCCGCTCGTGTTCACCGCGCGCCCCGGAGCGCTCTTCGCAAGTCCGCGCGACTTGGTTGGTAAGATCATCGCGGTGCAGGAGGGTACCACCGCGCAGGACACCGTCGAGCGCTTGCAGCGCGAGGGTTTGGGGAGCAAGGAGATCGTGCGCTATCGTAGTTCACCCGAACCGTTCGCCGCCGTTCAGTCCGGGACTGCCGACCTCGCCCTGGATCACCAGTTGATCGCCCGGTACGCGAGCCGGGAGCGCAAACTGGTGATCCAGGGCGAGGTCGGGTGTGCCCTCGACTCCGAACCGCTCGGGATCGCGCTCCGAACGGAGGCTCGCGCGCTCCGAAAAGCGATCGAGGACGCGCTCCGGGCCATGAAAGACGACGGCGAATTCGATCGGATTCGCGACCAGTGGGCGCGCTGACCGATCACGTCGCGAATCACTTCTTCTGCTTGTCGAACCACTCCTTTGCTTTCTTGTGTGCCGCAACGCGATCGGCGTCGCGCAGGAACCCAACCGAGTACGGGCCGAATCGATCTTCGGGATTCATGCGCTTCCCGGCGTCCGGGCCGTGGGGCCAGCGCCAGTAGAAGCCGAAGTCGTCCGGGTCTTGGCCGAGTAGGTGCAGCCGCATCGCGGTGGCCACGTCGCGCAACTGGGTCGTGGTGTCCTGCCCCTCGACTGGTGTCCGGTAGATGCGGAAGACCGGTTCGCCCGGTTTCGTCGGCGGATCGTGGAGGAAGACACCGGACTGGGCACCGTTTGCCGCGTGTGCCTCCAGCAACGGGAGATCGTCCTTCGTGCCGAGTTTGCCAACAGCGAGAATTGCAAGCCCGACATTCCGCGCCGTGTTTCCCGGGTACGGGTCGTCCTTGACTTTCGCTCGAACGGTCTCGCGCGCGGCGGGGAGCACCTCTTCGATACCAAAATCGAGCGCGAGTTGGAGGCCATGCGCGCGGCCGGTGTAATCGACCCGCGCCGCAGTCCATTTACCGACGAGTTGACGAATCGCGGGCGCAACAGTTTTGTCCTTGAGTGCGGCCGCAATCGCATCATTTGAGTGCTTCCCACCGGGCAGGAAGTCGAGGCTGTGGGACGTGTGGAACGCCCCTTCCGTGCCGGGGAAGGTACCCAAATACATCCATCCCACCACGTCCGCGAGCGGCGCGGCAACGAGCTGGAACGATCCGACCCCGATCGGGATGCGCGCGGCCTTGTTCAGTTCGGCCCAGCGGTCGTGGTAGAGTTTGCCGGCCGTGCTCGGGTCCGCGGCAACGGCGTCGAGCAACGCGACGTTGTGGGGTAGGCTCCGAATGCGCTCGAAGAGGGCACGACTCGGCTTGTCGTCGCCGATCACCTTTGCGAACCGCTTCCAGTGTGTCGCGTCGAACTCGGCGCGGAACAGTTGGTCGAGCAACTCGCGGCACCGCTTTGTGATCTCCGCGTTCCCGGACTTCAGCCCAATTTCGAGAGCGGCACGGGCTTTCGATCCGAGTTCCTTCAGCTGTTTCTGCGCCGCCTCCCGCTCGGCGAAATCCTCGCTGCCGAGTTGCTCGACGAACTTCATGTGCGCCGGGTCCGGTTTCACTACGTCCTTCTGCTTATCGAGGAACGCTCGCGCCTTCGTGTGGGCCGCGGTGCGAGCTTCTTCGTTGGAAAAGCCGAACGGCTCCCCGAAGTAGACCGCGACGACCGGGCGGCCGTTCTCGCGCGCGAAACGGTTCTGTGCGTAGGGGAACCCGAACTCGAACGGGTCTTGATCGCACAGTAAGAGCGCGAGACCGATGGCGTGGTCGCTGACCTGCATGCGGCGCGAGCGCGGGCCGAGTCCGACCGACGGCGAAGGGGGAACGACGAGAGCCGTTGGGTCGTCGTAGAGCGGGGTGAATAGCGGTAGGTCCGCGATATTGCCGAACTGGGCGACGGCGTGCAGGGCGGCGCACCGGGAATCCGGTCCGCGGCCCTTGTCGGCCGCGATGGTTCGAGCCGCGGATAACACGTCTGCTATGCGCCACTTCACGGCCAGCTCGAACGCACAGTAGATGACGGCCGGTTCGGTCCGGTGGGTGAGCCACGATGCGAGCAATTTTCCAAAAACGCGATTCATTCCCGGCGCTGCATCAACCGCATCGGGGCGAAACTTGGGGCTCTGTTCGAGTATCTTACCCTGGAGCCCGAGTTCCAATCCGCGTGCGAAGTGGACGCGCCCCTCGCCGTGCAAGAGCAGTTCAGCCTCTTCACCGGCACATTTGGACCGCGCCTTTTCGGTGCCGGGGTAACTGCCGAGGAGCATCAGGTACGCGGTCTCTTCGCCACGGTCGCACGGCCACACCGAGATCTCGAAGAACACGCGCAGGTTGCCCAGGAAATGCCGGCCAACGTGAACCATTGCCTCACGGTATTGTTGCTCCGCTGATTCGGGACCGGCTTCCGCGGTGTCGAGCCGGTGCAGCCAGTCCGCGTGCTTAACGATCAGTGCGAACAAATCGCGGCTCGCACGGGTGTTCCCGGTGATGGCCCGGTAGCGCTTCCAGATGGGGTGGCTCGGTTCGTCGTCGGCTTTAGTAGGGTCAAAGGTTTTTACCAGATCATCGAGCGCGGTCTTCCGGGCCACAGTCAGGATCGCTGCGGCGCGTGTGCGCACTTCGGGGTTTTCGGACTTCAGACCGGCTTTCAGCGCGGGTTCGGCTCTCGAGCCGAGTTTGCGCAGTTCTTTGTCCGCGGTCTCGCGCTCGTTGAAGTCTTCGCTGCCGAGTTGTTTTACCAGCGGGGCGGCCGGGTCTTCGGCGAGACGCGGAGCGGGTGCGAGGGGCTTCGCGTCCGAAGGGGAGCCGGGCGAAGTCGTCATCGCGTATCCGCCACACACGACAGTAGCGACCAGTGCGGCGGTGAGCGCAACGGCCCTCAGTTGGTCGAATAGCATTCCCTTGAGCACCGTGGACGCGGCCGCGTTCGCCACGCCCCCCGCGGCCCCGCGCACGGCGGCCGTCGTCGTTCGGAGCAACCCGGCGGACACCGCGACGGACGGGAGCAGTGCGCTCAGCGCGACGGCGGACGTTACACCCCGCGCCGATAGACGCTCCGCGAGTTTCCGTTTCGCGGCGGCGAGCCGACTGGAGAGGGTACCTTCGGCGATGCCCAGCTCGAGCGCGGCCTGCTTGCGGGACAGCCCACGCAGTTCACACATCACAACGGCTTCACGCAGGAAATCGGGGAGTTTCGCCAGTTCCTCGTCAATGATGGCGGCTTGCTCCGTGACGACGAGTGCGTCCGGGGTTGTGGGGGCGCTGGCTCTGGTTCCCGGAGCCGTGAGTAGGTGTTTCCGCCGATCGCGCATGATGCGTACTCCCCGGGCGGTTCGCACGGCCACGCTGTAGAGCCACCCCGCCACGTTCGACCCACGAACCGCGCCCGCTTTGCGCGCGAGTACCAGGAACACGGCTTGGAAGGCGTCTTCCGCGTCGTGCGCGTCGGACAGAATGCGGCGACACACCGCGAGCACCATCGGCCCGTGCCGCCGGACCAGTTCGGCGAACGCATCGTCGGTGCGCGCGCTGATGAACGTGCGGAGGAGTTGAGTGTCCGTGGTTCTGGACGCGGGCGGTGCGGCAAAGCGCACGAGCGCGACGGCGGAGCGGGGCATGATCGACCCTCCGAATTACGGTTCGCCCCAATAGTGTGTGGCTGATCGCCGGCGCGTCGCGCGTTTCGCACGCGACCAGCTAAATCGACAGCGCCGCACGCGATAATCTATCGTTGGGTAGAGCTTCGGGCGGCTAACATTCGCTAACATTTTCGGACCCCAAGCCACGTTAGCGAATTGGCGTAATCGCTTACCCGAAAAGCGATTACGGATCAGTCGCTGGAACACGGGATGTTAACCTGAAATCCCGTGTTCCGCCGGCCATCTCAAGTGTTGTTCGTGTGTAAATCTCTCGACCGTTTTGAGAAGAGATTCTCCCTATTCAAGCGATGTTACCAGAGCTAAAAATATACGCAAGTTCAGTTGTGACGAAATGGGTTTGTGGCGCGGCTACCGGGAGAATATGGATTGGATGGGCACATCCCGCTTCGGTGTGGCTGGTGCTGTAAGATGTCTGAACGATCAAGAATTTGACCTTGTCGGGGTCGGCGTGAGGCTTGCGGTAAAATTTGGGAGCGAACCATGTCCGACGAACTGGCTTTTCTCCGCGGGCTGCTCGCGAGCCCGGAAGAAGACACCTTACGGTTGGTCTACGCCGACTGGCTGGAAGAATGCGGTGATCCGCGCGCCGCGTTCCTGCGGCTCGAGGTCGCGTTGCACCGAACCGAAACCGACGCCCGAACCCGCAAACAGCGCGAGCGGCTCCACCAGGCCCGGAGCGCACTCGACGCCCGCTGGTTAGCGCAGGTCGACCGCCCGCAGGCCGGTTGGCGGATCGTCCGAACGAAGCCGGCACCGAAGACCTACGGTAAGGCGATCTCGGCGTTCATCCACAACGGCAGCTATTTCCTCTCGACGGTTGACGTGTTCGCCGACGGCGCGATCAACTGCTGGGGCTTCGTCGATTTAGCGCTTTTTCGGGACAAACTCGCTCAGGGTTGGGTGGTGCCGCGGGCGCGAGTTGGGGGAACCGTCAGTATCCACAATCTGGGCCAAGCCCGTGTGGTCGCCGCGAACTGGGGACGTACTCGCCGGGACATCCAACGCGAAGTGATGGAAACTCTGAGTGAGTTGAACCCGTCGTTGGAAGGGTTACTCGATATGCAGGGGACGGACATTGAGGTACGCAACGGCGTGCGCTACGCCAAACTCGGTCTGGGCCAAGCGAAGCCGTATCGCATCTCCCCGGAGGGCGATGAGATCGCGGGCGCGGAACTCCCCGTGCTCGAAGTCGTCGCAGACGGTTATCGACTGCGCCGCTGGCTCATCTACGCCGACGGCCTCTCGCAACTCGGTTACGCCAACGAACTGTTCCCGCTGGGAGCGGTCGCGCGGATGTTCGAGGAGGGCCGGCTGACGCTGTCGGTGCCGGCGGGGGCGTGGGTCACTCTGGACGGGCTCGGGCGCTTCCAGGCCGGGGAAGGGTACTGGTCCACTAAACCCGCCGAGCGCCTGCGTGAAGCCGCTGACATCCTCGATCAGTTGAACGGCCGCCCGGGTGCGATTCAGCGCTGCATCGAAGCCCACCAAGCCTACCGGTCGGACCCGAGCCGGGACCGGCGCAAGACCCTGCGCGCGGCTTACGCGGCCGTGCCCGAGCACTTGCGCCGGTTCTGCGGCGACATGGACTCGAAGGACGGGCCGATCCGAAGCATCCTCGCTCGCTTCCAGCGCGAAGACGAGTCGGAATAAATCCGTGTTCGTATTTCTGCCGTTATTTAGAACGAAACGACGCGCTCACTCAAGTGAGCGCGTCGTTGAGGCACGGCTTGTGTGCCCGGCGATCAATACTGTCCGGGCACCCCCGCTCAAAATTGTCTTTGTGTGTTCGCGGCGGTTATCGCGTCCGCCCGCGCGTCGGGGTGCTTTGGGCCGCGCCCGGTTCGGGGCGCTTGAGATCGAACTCGTATTCGCCGTACTCGGCGGCGAACTTTCCCTTTTCGGTGAGCGTGTAGGTCGCCTCGAAGGGATCGGCCTCGGAGCCGGTCGCGCGCTCGAGGAGCCCGTCCGCGACCAGGGCCGTCAGGAACGTGCCGTCCTTCGTGTTGCGCGTGGGGACCAATCGCAGGGCGCGCCCGTTCAGGGCCTTCTTGCTGCGCTTGGCGGTTCGGAGCACTTGCCAGGTGAAATGGGATGTGGGGCGTACGGGCACGGGCATCTCCATGCGATGTGGAAAAAGAAGGTTTGCATGAACGCGAGTTCGACGTTGGGCGAATATTGCGAGTTGAGGTGGAATTTAACCTCACGAACCGCGGAGAGCAAGAGGTGACTGCCAGGGGAAGTGTAATTCTTTTCTCACAATGGCCGTGCGAAGCGAACGGCACGGCACGGCGGAGTGCTCGCGGGGGAGTGCGACGGGCTGAATCTGAGGGAAGTGTACCGCATTTTGCTTGGTGAGAACCGGTCTCACCAAGCAAAATGCGGTGCGAACGAGCGCGGAATTATTTCAACGATTGCAAGTAGGCAATGAGGTCCGCGAGATCGGCCGGCGTCAGGTTCGCAGCAAGGCCCTCCGGCATCGCCGATTGTTTCTGTTGCTGGCGCGTCGCAATTTCGCTGCGCTTGAGTTCGCGCTGCACCCCGGTCGATTCGCGGATGATTGTGGCGTCGGCCCGTTCGCTGACGACGAAACCCTGGAACACCCGGTCGTCGGTGGTCACGAACCGGTACGTCTCGTACCCCTGGGCGAGTTTCGCACTCGGTTTCAGGATCGATTCCACCAGTTCGTCCGCCTTGTACCGCTTGCCGATGTCCGCCAGGTGCGGACCTTTCGGGGTTTGGCCGTCGGCGGTCGTGTGGCACGCGATACACGACTGCGTCTTGAACAGTGCCTCACCCTTCTTGCCGTCGCCTTTTGCCGTAAGGGTCAGCTTTGCCGCTGCCTCATAGGTCGCGTTACCGATCTGGTCCGGGTTCTTCGGGTCGGCCTTCGGCAGTACGATCGGGTTCTCCTTCTCGACTTTCGCGATTTCGGACCCACTCGGCACGCCCGCGAGCGCGACTTTGTGCCGCGCGAGTTCGCTCTTGAGGAACGCGACCGTCTCCTTATCGCCGTCGAGAACTGCTGCGGTAATAACGCTGCCGATCCGCCTGCTCATCTCCCACTCGACGCGGTCGTAGTACGGCCCCGTGTTATCGGGCCGGATGCCCCACCACGTTCCCTTGTAATCGGCCTCGCGGTGGTACAGTCGAATCAGAGTGACCAGGATTCCGCGGCGCAGTTCGGGTGTGCGTGCTGTAGCGAGTTTCTTGATGAGCCCCTCGACCGCCTTCGGATCGTGCATGTACCGCAGTGCCCATAGCGCGCCCTCCGAGTGCGGGCCGTCGAGCGCTTCGAGGCACGCATCGGTTGCGTTGAGTGCAACGAGCGCGCGAACGGCCAGGTGCGGGACGACGCGATCCGGGTCCGGCTGATTCTGGAGCGGCTTCGCGGTCGGTATCGCCGACCCCTTTGGCCGCGCCGTCAGCGGAATGATGCTCTTGATCGCTCCCGCGTCATTCAGCCTGCCCAAACTGATGAGCGCCTGTGCCCGCACGCGGGGCGATTCATCGGTCAGGGCGGTTACGAACGCTTTTGTCTCGAGCTCCGCGAATTCTCCCTTTCGATCCGTGAGTGCTCGCAACGCGGATTCGCGGACGACCGTGTCTTCGCTGAGCTTCAGAAGCGCGGCGTGCGAATCCTTACCGTCGAGTTGCTTCAGAGTGTAGATCGCTGCAACGCGGCCCTCGGGGGCTGCGGTCGCATCTGAGGCCAAGGCCACCAGTGCCTTCGAGGTGTCGGCGCTCTTTCCGCGGCGCAGCACTTCGCCCTGTGTGTGGAAGCGCGTCACGGAGTTCGGCGACCCCAGGAGTTCGATGAGTTGCGCGGGGCCGGCGCTCTTGAGATCGGGGAACGGTTCCGCTTTGAACCCTTTGGGAGTGACGCGGGCCACGAACCCGATGTTCGGTCCCTCGAACCCCACCGCCGAGCCGTTGCGCCAGCTCGCCACGAACAACCGACCGCTGCCATCAATGTCCATGCCGGTGGCACGCGGCATCTTCATGAACACGTCCTGCTTCAGATCGAACGTCGGGCCGTTCGGCTTCAAGTCGTGGAAGTAGACCTCGCTCCGGCCCCAATCCCCGGTAAACAGCGCGTTACGGTACTGGGACGGCCAGCGCGCGTCCTGCACGAACAACCCGCCCGTAGCCCCGCCCCCGCCGAAGGTGCCGAGCGCGGGCATGATTTCGTCGGTGAAGTTGGCGAACAATTGCGTGTAGCCGTAGAGCGCGGATTGCCGGAGCAGGCTGACGCGGGTATCCCACCCGGCGCCGTCGTTCGTGTTGTCGCGTGCGAACACGTTCATGAACGGGTCGATCGCGATATCGAACGGGTTCCGCAACCCGGTGCAGTAGACTTCCAGGTCCGTGCCGTCGGGCCGCACGCGGACGATGCCCCCGCCGCGCTGCACAATCGTTTTGCCGTCTTTTCCTTTGGCCTCCTTGATGCCGTAGTCGCCGACGCCGATGTAGAGCCAGCCGTCAATGCCCATGCGGACACAGTTGGTCGTGTGGTCGCCGCCGCGGGTGGTGACCTGGTCGGTCGTGAGCCCGGTGACGAGCACTTCCTGTCGGTCGGATACGCCGTCGCCGTTGTCGTCGTGGAAGACGGAGAGCGTGGGTGGGTGCATCACCCAGACCGAGCCGTTCCGGTAACACACCCCGCGCGGGTGCTCGACCTTCGCGAACACGGTCACGTCATCCACCTTGCCGTCGCCGTCCTTATCGACGCAGCGCAGGATCTTCCCGCCGCCGGGCGTGCGGCCGAGCGACCCCTGTTCGTCCACCGCGACGTAGATCGCTCCCGTCGGCTCGGCCGCGATCGCAACGGGGTAGTTCACCTTCGGCGGGATCGCGAACAGCGTGGCCTCGAACTCGGGCGCGACTTGCACAGTGTCGCGGAACGATTTCTCGTCGATCGGCTGGGCGTTCCCGCCCCCCGGTCCGCCACCCCCGCCGGGCGGGGGGCCGAAGTTGAATTGCGGCACGTAGCCCTTGCTCTTCCCCGCAACTTGTGCGGCGATGGACGCGGTTCGCTTCTCGGCGAACGTCTTGATGTCGGGCGCCTGCGGTCCCATTGCCCCGGGCGGTCCGAAGGCGGGCGCGGGCTCCTTGCGGGCCGCGACCGCCTTTGTTTCCTTCTCTCGCGCGGATTTCGTCGCTTTGTCGATGGCTTCCATGTCCTTCAGGAGCCGTTCCTTCGTGAAGACGGTCGTGGAAAGCTCCTTAACCAGCTTCTGATACTTCTCGTTGACCTCTTTGATCGCGAGCAACCGGTCGGGCAGTTTGTTCTCCCCCGGGTACGGCTTCGCGAGGCTCAAGTCCATGAGCTGCTCGGGCGTGCCCAGGAACGAGACACTCGCGAAGGTGCTTTCCAGATCGCCCGGAATGAACGCGAACTTGTTAGTTTTCGGGTCGAGGTAGAGCGTGTAGTTCCACCCCACCGCGAAGAAACTGTCCAGGTTCGAGATGAATGCGTTCGCGGCTAAAAAGCGCAGGAACGTATCGACGTCGAGGTACGAGTCGATTTGCTTTTTGAACTCTTCGTCCGTGGACTGGTTGACGAGTTTCGCGAAGCCGATGACGCGCTGCGATTCGTCCTTCGTCGCGGCGCGGTGCGGCTGATACTGCCCCTTGTACTGCTCCCAGTCGTCGCCGAGGGCATCAATTCCGCGCACGCGGAACGGCTTCATCAACAGGCCCTTATCGCTCGCGAAGTGGTCATTAAGGAATTGCGCGTCCACGTTCTCGACTACCGTGTAGAGCCCCACGAACTCCTTGTCGTACTTGCCGGGGACGGTGAGGGTGACTTCCGCGAACGCGGTTTGCGGGGCCGGTACGCCCATCGCGCGGAAGACCGCGTTCGCGAGCGCCGCGCGCGCTTTCGTGGCGTCGAGCGGCATCGCGTTGAGCTGAACGGCGGAGAGCCCACCGAACTGCTGCGAGCCGAACTTGTCGAACGCGATCTTGAGTGGCCGTTTGAGCCCGCGCGCGGAGACGAAGTAGCTCATGTCGCCGGAGTAGCGCACCCCGACCTTTTTCAGCGTCTTGCCTTCGATCGTGACGTCGCTTTCCACCCACGGGAAATCGGTCCCGAACAGGTTCTTCTCGGTGTCGCGCTTTTTGTCGTCTTTCTTTTCTTCCTTCTTGGGTGGCGGGCCACCGGGGAACCCGAACCCGCCGAGTGCGGGCGCCAGCGCATCAAATTCCTTCGCGGATAAATCGAGATGAACGGTCCACACCTTGGTTAGCCCGAAGGCGTTCGTGACCTCCGCCTTCGGGTCTTCCGCCGCCGCGGGTCGCACGGGTTGCGCGCCGCCGAGCAGCGCGGCGAGCAAGAAGCCGCAAATTGGCACGGGAACTCGTGCCATAAATCGTCTAATCATTGTCATTTACTCCCGGAGTTCGTCTCGTGGGATCGCGACGGGAACGAGGGAAACGAGGTTACTGCGCGTTCTTGGAGTGCCCTTTCGGGCCTTTCTTCGGAGCGGCGGGAACGGGCGCGCCGAACGGAAGGAGCGGTTCCTTGAGAGGGGAGCCGGTCATCTCGCGCCACTTCTGGGCTTGCGCCCCCGTTAGCACCGCGAGGATGCGCTCGTTGGGCGATGGTTCCTGGACTTCTGGCGGCGACTCGAAATTGTTGCGGTTCATGCCCCGCGCCCAGGCGAAGGTGGCCGCGTCCTCGATCACCCGGATGCGCTCGCGCTGGTCCAACGTGAGACCCAGAACCGCGGCCACTTCGGGGTCACGAAACGCGCTCGGGCCTTCCGACTGCAACCCGATCTGGCGGAGCCGAACTTGTTGGGCGTGGTCGAGGATCGCGTTGAGGCCCGTTTCGTTGCCCCGCGCCTGGGAGATCGCGCGTCGGCCCCGCTCCGTGGGTGGCATACGGCCGACGTCGCGGAACCACTCCCCCCACTGCTTACCCACGCGCGCGGTGAGTTCCTTCATCGCAGTTCGCTGGTCGGAATCGAGTCGGAGTTCGTCGAGAACGGCCGGCTGACAGAGCAGATAGAAGTGCGTCGCGGCGCGCAGGACCGCGAGATCGGCCAGAATCGTTTCCACGCGCCGGGTAGCTTCCAGAAGCTCGGCCTGTGCCCGGGAGTTGTCCCGCAGTTCGACGAGAAGTTCCTGATAGTACGCGAGGGCGGACCGTAGGAGGCGCTTGCGGAGGTGTTCGGTTCCGGGGCGGTCGGCGAGTTCTTCCTCGCTCGCCCGGAACAGTTCGTCGACGGCCCGGCGCGCGAGCACGAGCCGCGCTTCGGCCTCTTCCGCGCGCTGGCGCTCGCGCTGGTACGACTCCTCGGCCCGGTGGTGTTCCGCGCGCGTCCGATCCCGCTCCGCGCTCACGAGCGCAGCACTCACGAGCGAACCGGCGGTCACGAGGAGCAGAACGGCCGCGCAGACGAAAAACGTGGACGGGTGCCGGCGCGCCCACATGCGGAACCGCTCGGCGGAACTCGGCGGGCGGGCCAGAATCGGCCGGCGCTCGATGAACCGTTGAAGGTCGTCGGCCAGTTCTTGAGCGGTCGCGTAGCGGTCGGCGGGTTCCTTCCGCAGTGCTTTGAGGACGATCGTCTCCAGGCCCGTTGGTACCGCGGAGTTGATCGACCGGAGCGGCGCCGGGGCTTCGTCGGCGATTTGTCGAAGGAGTTCGTGCCGGTCACGGCCCTCGAACGGCGGGCGGAGCGTCAGCAGTTCGTAAAGCGTCGCGCCGAGAGAGTACACGTCGCTGCGGTGGTCGACGACCCCGCGCCGGCCGAGCGCCTGTTCCGGGCTGGCGTAACGCAGCGTGCCCAGGAGTTCGCCCGTTGCCGTGAGCCCACTGTCGCCGACGACTTGAGCGAGTCCGAAATCGGCGACCCAGAGTTGCCCGCGTGGGTCGAGGAGCAAGTTCCCGGGCTTCACGTCGCGGTGAACGATGCCCATTTGGTGCGCGTGTTCGAGGGCCAGCGCCGATTGCCTCCCGAGTCCGGCGACGCGGTCCCAGTACGCGGGTCCACCGGACTCGCGCTCGGTCGCGAATTGAGCAATCGGGGCGGTACTTCCGGTCGGGGGCGCGCCGGGAGCGTCTGTTTTGGGCCGCCGTAGTTCCGCGATTAGCGCTGCGAGGCTTTGTCCTTCCACGAACTGCATCGCGTAGTAGTGAACGCCGCGCTCGGAACCGACCGCGAACACCGGAACGATGTTTTCGTGGCGCAAGTGGGCGGCGGCCGTGGCCTCGTTCTTGAACCGCTGGAGCTGCCTGGGGTCAACGGCTGCCGCGAAGGGAAGTACCTTCAGGGCCACCCGGCGGTTCAGAGAAATCTGCTCGGCCTCGTAGACCACCCCCATTCCCCCGCGACCCACCTCGCGAATGAGGTGGAAGTCGCCCAAACACCCGAGTGCGGAGCGCGGAACGGCGCGCGAAGATCCGGGCGCCGGTTTCGGACTTTCCGCACCCGCTCCGAACTCGCGTGCGGGAGCGGTCAGGCGCTCGACTTCGTCGTGGCTTGCGAAAAAGGCGCCGAGGTCGTCTCGGAGTTCGGGGTGCGCGGTCAGGAGCGCGGCCCGGTCCGGTTCCGCACCCGTTTGGCGCGCCTCCAGGTACGCGAGCAGAACTTCGTTCAACCGGTCCTCGTGGCCGGCATCGGCCGGGTTTCGAGTCACGCAGCACCCTCCTCCGGTTCGCGGAGCAACTCACGGAGTTTCTTCAGCCCGCGGAAGAGAAGCCCGACAACGGCCGGTCGCGTGCGGCCGACGTGCGCTGCGACATCGGCGACCGGAAGTCCTTTTAAATAATGCAGTTCCACCACGATCCGTTGGTCGTCCGGGAGGCGCCCCAGCGCCCGGGCCAGGTGGAGCAGGTCTTCTCTGCGGGTGGCCCCCGCGCTCGGGGACGACTGATCGGCCGCGAGCAAGCATTCCAGCCGGGCCGAAGACTGTTCCAGTTCGGTTTCGAGCGAGCGCTCGCGACTCAGATCGCGCGCCGCGGTCTCGAACTCCCTCACAACGCCCGCGAGCGTGTTCGCCAGGATGACGCGGAGCCAACCGAGCCACTCGGCCTCGCTCGACCCGCGGAACTGCGTTTTGTGCGTGTGGGCCTGGAGGATCGTTTGCTGCACGATGTCCGAGGCGTCGAGTTTGGCCCGCAGGCGCGCGCCCAGGTGGAGACGGGCGAGCACCAGGAGGTAGTCGCGGTACCGTCCCAGCGTGCGATCGTTGGTCGTTGGTGGGTTCTCCACAGTAGTGCGCGCCCTCCTCTCCTTGACTAGATGCGGCACCGGCGCCGGCGCAGCGCGCGAGGAGTTTTTTCGATCCGCGCTCTTCCGAATATCATTGAGTGGCCGAACTCGTCTCGCCAGACTTTTGGTGGTGAGAAACAGCTCCCGTTGAACGCACCGGCAAAAACAAATCGCGCGCCGGGCACGAGGGCCGCTCACCGTCTTTCTTCAGCGAAAGGAGTGGAAACAACATGATAGCTGACCGGGACTTGGGGAGTTGTGTTACACACGGTTAATCCGGTTGTGCGGTCAAGTCCTGTCCGTGCGAATTCTGGTTTGTAATCTTCTCACCTCCGACCCGCCCGATCGGTCCCGTGGGTGGAACCGCGGACCGCTGGGTACCTGTGAGGCACGCGGATGCGATCCGTTCGGCTGAAGATGACACAAGTCCCCGGGGTGTTCTGGGGTGACGATAGCCGGGTGTACGAGTTGCAGGTTGGAACCGAGGTCCGGTGTTCTCGGTGCGGGCAGTGGGCACAGACCGTGTTCCGGTGGGGGCAGGAGAGCGTTTGCGGCGAGCACGTGCGGGTCACGTCCCGCACGCGGATTCGGGTGACGACCACGTTCGCTTGGCGCGCGTATCGCACGGGGACCACGGAACCGCCGGCCGCGATCGTGATGCGGCGGGGCGACGAGTTCGCGGTCGCGGGGCCGCCGGAGCGCTGTGGCAAGTACGACAAGTTCATGACGCCGGACCGGGACGGGTTCGTATTGGTCCCGCGGAGCCGCTGGGCCTGGGCATAGTAACGCAAGGAGCAAACGATGAGCGACGAAGCCGAGGTGCTGACACTCGAGCGGCGGCGGGAACTGTTCGTGGCCGTGGTCGCGGCGCAGGACGAGGGACTGAGCGTCTGGGACTCGCGGGAACTGATCGCCCGCCGGTTCGGGGTCGATGTCGAGGTGGTGCGCGCGGTCGAGAACGAGGGCCTCAATCGGAAGTGGCCCCCGTTCGGTAAGGGATGAGTGCGATCGGTGGGTTATACTCTTCGCGGTCAGGAATGAGGTCTATCTCTGGGTGAGTCGATGTGGTGGAATGAGCGGGCCTCTGAGGATTCTCCGATGCCCCGTCCCACCACCCTCACGATCACCATTGCCGACCTCCCGCCTGGCGAAGTCATTCCGCGCTTGGCCCACGAGTTCCGCGTTCGCCTTGGGGAGGATCAGGAACCGGCTGCGCCCGCTCTGGGGTGCGCGAACCCGTACACGAACAGGGACTCGAACTTGTGCCGCCCGTTGCTCGCCGGGCGCCTCCCCGCGAGCGCCCACACGCGCCGGGCCACGGGCTTGAGCCCGAGCCGGGCCTCGTCCTCGCACCACCGTTCGACCTCCTTGTCGGGGTGGCCTCGGCGCAATTCGGCCATGAGACCACTTTGCATTGAGTCATTACTTTTCAAGGTTGACGGCCCAGTGGAACCCGATGGCCCCTTTCACGGTCGCTGGGTCGGCCGCCCGTCGCTGGCATCGGCGGACGACGCGCCGTCGCAGGTCGGCGAGGTGAGCGAACGTGTCGTTGGCCAGCGCCTACCGAACCCGCACCCAGAACGGCTCGACCGGTTGCAGTTCCGGCGTGCAGGGGGGAGGACATGCAGCCGCACGTCGCCGGGGACCGCCAGGCGCTTGGCCCGATGCCACCCGGCGTTGTCCACCACCCGGACCACGATCTTGGTCCGGCCCGGGTCGGCGCGGGTGGCGAACGCCTCCCGCGCCTCGGCCATGTGCTCGGTCTTCACGCGGGGGAGGATCACCGTGAACGTCCCCCCGGTGGCCGGGCGGGCGATAATATACACAAAGGCACTAGCGCTTGGTCCGGCCGCACGACCCCGGTCGGCATCCCTTGCGCCACCACACCCGGCGCGTGATGGGCTTCAATCCGAGCCGCGCCTCGTCTTCGGCCCACACCTCGACGGCCTTCCCGGGGTTCGCCGCCCGCACGCGCCTTACCGGTCGTCGTAAGTTTTTTTCTATGCCGGCAAGCCTGACTGGTGGTGCAGAAGGCGTTGAGTGATGATGGGTTGCGCCTCCACGGAGTGTTCGTATGGCCCGTCGCACCTGTCGTCCCGCGCCAACCGCCGAGCAAACGCTGACCCCGGTCGCCACCGCGTGTGTGGCGTGCGGGCATCACCTGTACCTCGACTACTCCAACTTCCGCACCGTCACCACGCTGGCCGGCGTCGCCCGGTACACACTGCGCATCGGCCGCTGCCGTCACCGCCCGTGTGACCTGTATTCGGTCCCGTTCCGACCCGAGGCCGAAGGCCGAATCGCCCTCCCGCACCACGAGTTCGGGCTCGACGTCGTCGCGTACGCCGGCAACCGCCGGTACACCGCGCACCGGACCGCGCCCGAGATCCACGCCGAACTCGTTGCCCGCGGTGTGGCCCTGTCAGTTCGCACGGTCACCAACCTGCTCCACCGGTTCGACGAGCTGCGCACCTTGGGTGCCACCAACCCGGACCGGATGCGCCCGGCGTTCGAGAAGCAGGGGCGGGTATTACTCGCGCTCGACGGGCTCCAGCCGGACGTCGGGCACGAGGTGCTGTGGGTGATCCGCGACGTGCTCAGCGGGCGTGTGGTCCTGGCCAAGTCGCTGCTGTCGGCGTGCCGGGCGGATCTGGCCGCCTTGCTGGCCCAGGCCGCCGAAGCCGTCGGGGTGCCGATCGCCGGGGTCGTGTCCGACGGGCAGCACTCGATCCGCAACGCGGTGGCCCAAGCGCTGCCCGGAGTGCCGCACCAGTTGTGCCAGTTCCACTACCTGCGGGAGGCGGCCGGGCCGGTTTACGAGGCCGACCGGCACGCCAAGAAGGAGCTCAAGAAGCGCGTCCGCGGGGTGCGCGAGGTCGAGCGTCGAGTCGAGGACCGGAGCGATGCGGAGGCGGAGGTCGTGCGCGGGTACTGTTCCGCGGTCCGCAGCGCGCTGACCGACGACGGGCGTCCGCCGCTGGACTCGGCCGGGCTGCGGCTGCGCGGGCGGCTCGACGCGGTGGCGGGGAGCCTGAAGAAGCTGGGCGCGGGGAAAAAGGGGCGGGCCGGGAGCTGACCCGGTTGCACGGAATGATCACACGCGGGCTCGAAGGGACGGCGGCACTGTTCGCGCCGGTGAAGGAGCTGTTCGATCGGGTGTACCGGGTCGCCCACGAGCTCTCGAACTACGACGGCCGGACCGGGGCCGGGGTCCGCGCCCGGTGGGACGAACGGGTCCGGGAGATGGACGCGATGAGCCGACAGCGCCCCGACCTGTCCGAGCCGCTGGATCACTTCGTGAAGGTGAGCCGCAGTTACGAGCCGGGCTTGTTCCACACCTACGACGTGGGGGACCTGCCGCGGACCAACAACGACCTGGAGCAACTGTTCGGGAGCCACCGGCACCACGAGCGGCGGTGCAGCGGTCGGAAAGTGGCGTCGCCGGGGCTGGTCGTGCGCGGGAGCGTGCGGCTGGTGGCCGGGCTGATGACGCGGCTGGGCGAGGCGACGGCCGAGGAGTTGGCACCGACGTCGGTGCTCGCCTGGCGCGAGTTGCGAGAGGAGCTCGGGTTTCGTGAAGCGGCCCGGACCCAACAGCGGCAGTTCCGACGCGATCCCGCCAGCTACCTCAAAAGCCTGGAAAACCTGGCCCGCCAGTCAGGCTTGCCGGCATAGCTTTTTTCCAGGCTCGGCGCGTCGGGGATCGGCCGCGCTCGGATGGCTCGGTCGTGGCACCTGAGGAGAGAACCCCAACTCCACCAGCCACCGCCACCCGGTCTCGGAACGGACGGTCACCTGCCACCGCGTTCGGACGTAGAGAGCGACATTGGGACCGGTCCAGAGCCCGCCGCCCGGGGCCTTTTCTGGAGCGCCGCGTACAGCGCGCCTCGCCGCCGGGTGGTCAACTTCGGCTCGGCTCCGTTGCCCCGACGCCGATCCACCAGCCCATCGGGTCCGTGTTCATTCCAGTGGTGGAGGACGGCCCGGACCGTGACACCCGATGGGCCCACGAGGTTGCCGACTTGGCCCGACGTCCGGCGCTGACCTTCTCCATCGGCCCCTCGACGCGGTGGTTGTTGCTGTATCGAGTTTCATGATACCGCCGACGGCCCCCGACTCCAATCGGACCGGCCGATTGCAGATTTCGGGGGGTGTAGGACTGGGTTTGCGTCTGGTCGGTGTTGGAACATCTTGCCGGATAGCAAATCACTCCGGATGTTCGCCCCAGGTGCAAGGCGGGACGGCCGATGGTGAAACGCAAACTGACACCCGAGCAACTGGCAGCGGTGGAAGAGTTCGCCCAGCAGTGGGGCAAAATCGTCGCCAAGAACGCCTACGGACCGGGCGGCCCGGGGCTCGACGTGGACTTCGACGAGATGGAGCAGATCGCGGCCGCCGCCACACGGGGGCTGACACGAGGAACCCTCGAACACCTCGCGCGGCAACAAGCCCAACAACTCCCCGCCGAGTTACCTCGTCCCACCTGTCAGAACCTCTGTCCGGCCCAAATCCGGTCACGCCAAGTCGTCGCACGCGGAGCCACGGTCACGCTCCAAGAACCAGTGGCCCACTGCCCCGTGTGTCGCCGGGACTTTTTCCCCCCAACGGACCAACCTCAAACTTGAGGCCCACGGGTACAGCCCCTCGGTGCTCGCCAAGATCGTCCACGCCGGGGCCGTGCTCCCATCGTTCGAGCTGGCTTCCAAGACGCTCGGACTTCTGGCCGACATCTCGATCAGCGGGCGCCACGTCGGGCGACTGACGGAGGCCATCGGTGCCGAATTGGTTGCCGCACGCGACGCACGTACCGAAGCTCATCGGCTCCGTAAACTCGAGCCCCAGGTTCCGAACGTACCGGGTGTGGTGGCCGTCGAGGTCGATGGCGGTTGTTACCAGCGCCGCGCCGAGGGGCAAGGTTGTGGGGCACGAGCCCCGCATTGGCGCGAGGACAAGGTCGCGTCTGGTCACGCTCACCAGCCGCCCAACCTTCGGCATCCATCGCCGGGTCCGCACGTTTCGTGGGAGCATGTGGGGCCGGTCTTTGACGTGGATCTTTTCGGTTGTGCGCCGTGTTACAGGCACGAAAGCCGGCGAATTTGGAGTATGTGGTTCGGGGTGCGAGACGAACCCAGTGTTAACCCGTGTGTTGCTCTCTCGGCGAGACTCCGAGACTTTTCCGAAGAGAAATTCGGGGTCCGAGCTTAACCCCCTGGGTTCGGCTCGCACCCCGAGATGTCTCGCTCGAACCCGAGACTTTTGCCGTGATTGGAATGTAGACCAAAGTGCTTGAAAACGTGGAGAAAACGACGGCAGCCGGGATCACTCACTTCCTGCCGCGTGAGTTAACCTCTGTGTGCGCTTATTCCGCACCTGCGGACTCAGCTCCCCGAGCACAACACTCCTCGAACTCGCACACCTCTGCACGCGAGAGAATTTTCGGTGACACACCTCGTCGAAGCACTAGAAATCGTAGTGTTTCGTGCGAAGCGGGTACGGACGTGTGCTATTGTGTGATCGCGAATCCGGATCTCGTTCAATGACCAAGATGGACACTCCTCGAACCTCTCTCACTCTCACCGCGGTTAACCGGCAGGTTCGGTTGTAATGTCAGAAAAACTGTCACTGGATCGGTTAACCGCGTGAGAGCGTCTGGCCCGCGACCGGGGTCAGTTGAACCGGGCGGCGTAGGCGAACCCGAACGGCCCGTCGAACAGCCGGGCCGCGTTCAGAATCGCGTTGAGGTCGAGTGCCTTCTTGTCCTTCTCCGGTTCCAGGTACTTGGCTTCAAGCCCCTTTTCTCGGATCCGTTTTTCGTTCAGGAGATCGGGCGGCGGATCGTCCAGTAGTGTCTTCAGGTTCAGTCCCATCCCCGCGCCGTGGTTGTTGGAGACGAACGCGAGCAAGAAACTGGGTACCAGACGTTCTCCCTTGAGCAGGCCCTCCAACTGCTCCATCATCGCGAGCCAGCCGTCGATCTGCGCCTTGGTGATCGGCAGTCCCAGCTGATCCGTCTGTTTCGGGTTGGGCAGCCACTCGTGGTCGTCGTCCGTTTCGGCCAGGACGTGTTTCCACGTCTCCCGGTTCAGTTCGCACACCGCCACCAGGTGCAACCGGGCCCGGCGCAGGCGCGGAGCGTCCACCACCTTGAGCCCGCCCACCGGGTCCTGCTCGTCGAACTTCTTCGCTCCCGGTTCCACCTTCGGGAAGATGCCCCGGACCCGGTCCTCGAACCCGATCTCCTCGTCCACCGCCCGGTACCCATTCACCATTGCCGACAGGAGGTGGCAGTACCCGCGCAGCCAGGCCACGTCCCCGCGATCGAACCGCACCTCGAACTCCGGGTTCTTTTTCAAGAATTCGAACCGGCCGCCGTTGAGCCGCTCCAAAACCTGCACCAGTGTGGTTCGGTCGGCCCCGGTTCCGGTGAAGTCGAACGACACTTTGGCCAATCGCAACCGCAGCCCCACCTTGTCATCCCGGATCGCCGCGAGTGTGGCCTCGGCGCGCCCGAGGTCCGTGGCGAACGTGTCCAGCACGCGCCCGAGAGACCGGTAACTGATTGCCGACGGCTTGTCGTTCTTGGGCACCGGGAGGCGCAGGAAGGGCACGTTCGTGTTCTTCGCCTCGGCCCCGTACTCGTATAGGGCCCGGCCCAAGTTCTCGACCGCTCGGGCGAACTGGATGACCCCGAGCCCGAACCGGGCCGAGTCGTCGGCCGGTGCAGCGTCCAAGGCACGCAGAGACGCGGATTCGCCGTCAGCGAGCCGGCCTTCGTGCAGGTACTTCTCGGCCGGCGGGGGTGCTTCGGCGCCCGGGGCGGGGGTGGCCACCGCCCACGCGATGACCAGGGGTAAGAGTCGGACCACGGGCGGCTCCTGGGTGTGGGGTTCTCGGGCATGCCTCAACAATAGAGGATGGCATGCTCGCGGTTACGGCCAGATCGGTTCATGATCCTCAAATGGATACGCGCGTACAACAGAGCATTTGTGACTCCCAAGCAAAGCGGAGGCGCTGAGGTGGAGACGTTTCGATCACTCCCCGATCTTCGGCGAGGGCCACTTGGGGCACCGGTTGCGCGAGTTCGTGACGCATTTCAACGAGGAGCGCCCGCATCAAGCGAAAGGCAACGTGCTGCTCCCCGAAGCCGCCGCCGACGAGCCGCGGATCCTCACGTTCCCGACCGGTACGGTGAAGTGTAAAGAGCGCCTCGGCGGGCTCCTCAAACACTACCACCGCGCCGCGGCCTGACGCAAGTTCCCGCCACTACAAAAAACCGCGATTCCGCACGATCACTGCCTTCGGTGAACTGTGCCCGCACGCGCCGCGGGCCGCTTCTGTGCGTCGGACCACAGTTCTGGACTCGTACCACCCGATTTCGCCCCCCGCGGGTTCCGAGCCCCGACCACGTCCTCCTTCCGTGACAGCCAGTTGGCCGCGGACATAGTTTTTGCACAGGAAGGCCGAAGCCCAGTGCTGGCACCTCGCCATCCGCCGGCTTCAAGCTCACACGAATCGCGAACGGCGAACGACAGAATGTCGTTCGCCGTTCGCGCTCCGGCGGTCACTTCGGCAGATCCGGGATCACGCACCCGACGGCATCGGTTCGCGGGGTAGCGACCGGTTTGCCGTCTAGGATCGCGGTCAGTGCATCGCGGAGGTCCTGGGTCTGCGGCGCTGGACGCTTCTTGCCCAGGCCCGCGTACAAATCGTTGACCCGCCCGCAATATGCGGCCGTCCCATCGGGGAGCACAACTGCCGCTTCCCGTATGCGGGTGACCCACTTGTCTTCGAGCAGGTGCAGTGGAATGACGAAGTTCTGATAAATGTCCTCGCCTTCGGCGG